>CAVTGS010000014.1:0-248046 GCA_963734295.1 uncultured beta proteobacterium
AATAGACGCCGGATTTACAAAATGCACCCTAATGCCGCAGATGGAGGACTTCACGGTCACGTGCCCGCTCGTCCCGAATGCATCACGCCTCACATCCGGTTTTTGTTCATCGCCCCGCAGCTTTGGATTGGACTTCCTTCAGACCCCGCCTCACGGCGACGCCCTTGCCCTTCTCCTTCCCTTCGGCTCTGCACAACCTGGCTATCGGACTTTCACCGACGAAGTAACGCGCCATGCCCGGCGCACACGACCGAGTTCAGCGGCGCCGCTTGCGGCGCGTCCGCTGCAACGACTGGTTGGGCGACTCACACCTCGGGAATCTCGAGGTCTTTGCAGATCTTCCGGGCGAGATAGTCATTGATCTCGCGATGCCGTGGAACTGTAGAAGCCTTGCGGGTTGCTCGATTGACGTAAACGCAGTGCCGACCGCCCTCGCGCAAGAGAGCACAACCGTGACGCTCAAGATGCCGAAGAAGATCGAGGCGTTTCATTCATCCGCGAGGACGAGGGGCTCGCGGATGACATCTTGGCCCAGGATCGACTCTTCCGAGAGAGCTCGATTGGCCTCGAGGATCAGCTCGACGGCCTCGGCAAGGCTGGCCCGGGCTTCTTCCAAGGTGGGGGCCTGGGTGTTGGCCCCGGGAAGCTCTTCCACAAACCCGACGTAGCCCTCGGGGACCTGCTTGAATACGGCGGTGAGTTGCATTTGGACCCCTCCGCACTTGGAAACCTGAAGTATATCGAGCCCTCGCGATGCTGCCGCCCAACGATCAAGGTCACCGGGCGGGCGGAGATGACCTAGCAATTCAAAGCCGGCTCGTTCGCCCGCTCCGGTGGACCGCCTTGTTGGGCGGCTTGGTAGAGAAACTCGGGCGCGAGGTCTGCGCCGTTTGGCCAAGTGACAGTTTCGAGGTCCGGATCGACAGATGCCCGGGCGAAGAACTCGGCATCCTTCAGCGGTTCGAACATCGGCCCCCACAGCTCGTTGGCAAGGTCAACCGTCCCAGCCATTCCGTCGTGGAACCGAAGCCACAGGCGGTAGCCGTCGAGCGGCTTGACTTCAACAACTCTAGGGATCATGCGTGCTACTCCAGAGGTTCGATGCGATTGAGTGGCTGGCGGGCCTGCGCGCGCTGCCAGTCGTCGAAGAGTTCGGATTGATGAAGGATGCGCCACTCTTCGACGAGGCGCAGGGCGCGCTGCGACAACGAGCCCTCAAGGATCTCGCCGTTATCGATTCGGATGGAAGCCTGGCCGCCGCCGTACTTCGCATGAAAGTGAGGGGGCGCGTGGTCGTTATAGTACATGGCGACGATGATTCCGAAAAACCGGCTGAGCTCTGGCACTCACCTCTCCCGTTGCGCGATCGAGCGCATTATCGCTCGGGGCGAGACGGGGCACCGAACGAATAGCGTCTATCCGCCGACGGGCAAGCGTGGGGGGAGCGCGCGGTGTGATTCGGCGGATAAACCTGGTTGGACTCAACCGCCCCGCAGGCGGTGGCTATGGGGATTGTAAGACTGCGCACGTCGAACTCAATCGAATAGCATGGCGCGAACGGAGGCAGCGACGCTCTCCGATGCGCGTCAACGGTGGCGGCGCGCCAGTCCGGCGACGCCGGGACGGTGAGCGCCGCATCGGTAGGTGGAGAGGCCATCGCGCGGGACGAGCGAGGGCGCGAACGCAGGGCCGTCCGGTGGATGCGCCACAAAAGGGGCGTCATCAACCGTCACGGCCGTCCCCGCGGATCGGGCAGGCGACGTTGGGGTCGGATCGCCGCGACCCCACGAGGACTGGCCTCTGATGCAGTGCGGGTGGCGCGCGGCAAGCAGTTCTTCGGTTGCGGATGCGCTTGAATCCGGTGGGCCGTCAGTGCAGCAGGAAACGTCCTTCGCCAGATAGCCCCAGTACGTCCTTCTTCGATCTGTGGACCTGACGTCCGTGGCACGCACATGCCACACGTCGCAAGCGACATGACGTGATGTCGCCGCGGTTAGCACGTGCGAGTGCTTGGTCATCCAGCCATGAGCGTGATTGATAGACGATGGCCGGATCGACGAAGGGGTCGCGCAAAGACTCGAAGTCCGCGTCCGCGCCAAAGATTACCTGCCAGCTTTACCCCGCTGGATGATGCGCTGCCGTTGGCTGGGGAGAGTTGAGCGGGGAAGGCGGGCGATGGCGGAGGATCGAGGGCGAGGAACGTGCAAAGGATTGGGCACATATCGTGTCTGACCCCGTTTACGGTGCACGCCCGACACGGCGTTGCGTCAGGACAATCGCCAAATAGATATCTTCTGTGGCGCCAGCGCCCAGGCTCCCCGACCGAGCTCGTCCAACAAACGGTTCAGATCGTGGCTTCGCACGATCTAACCTTATTCGTTAGGCCTCACCGCGCGCCCTGCGGAGAAGAACTTCCCAGCCCTCAAAGCCAACGAGGTGCTTTGGCCACAGTGCGCAATGCGTTGATTGAGGATTCTTGGGTCGCTTGCCACCCTTGTACTGTTTGAGGAGCAGTTCCTGGAGTTCGGAAAGAAGGAGGGTGTAGATGACATCCTTGCCAGCCTCTTTGAGAAGAACCAGAACACAAACAATTGTGCGATCCAGATCCTCACGAGGTCCGAGCACGGTTTGCAAGTCGTCTTCGATCTCGATTCTGAGGAAGGACGCGGCGTTGAACTGCCATGACGGGCCGTTGATTGCCTTCACTTGCACCGGAAAGGCGCGACCATCTTGAGTTGACGCAAGCAGGTCGAAGTGGGGCACGTTGCCCGCGAACGGCGTGGCGATGATGTCTTTGCGTCCAAGCTCGGACGCTACGAAGTGCTCGCCAATCTGGCGCGTGAGTTGTGTGCTGCGGCCGGATGCCATGGATTCGTTCGTGAGGCCTAACGCCGGCAATGACCGGGCGCCGGCGCGCGAAGCGCGACGGGTACCCAAGAGCAACGCTCTTGGGCGCTCAGGTCGATTGCCTTGTTGGGCAGCATGTCACCACACCTCAAGTTTTCGGTGAAGCACAGTGTACCGATCGCGGTCACGCTTTCGACTCTCGTAGAGTATTTTCTCCAGAGTTCTGGATGCCTGAACTTCAGCGCGCAACACCTTGACGAATGAGGATAGCTCAGCCTCGCTTGGCAGGAATCCACGAAAAGAGATCATGAAGTCAAACTGAGCCCCATGGCGGTACAGACGACCAGGGAGCGGAGAGCGAGCGCGTTTCCCAAGCATCACGCCGTATCGAAGGTAGGGATGCACGGCTCGGTGAGCCGCTGCCTTGGCGCTATAAGTGATGGCATCGTGAGTGGTGACTGAAGCGACCTTCGCTTCCACGACGACTCGCGGACGCCAAGTGTTATCAGGAGCAACCTCAACGACCGCGAGGTCTGTTTGAAACCCAGTTGCCCTCGGCACAGGATGCTCACCGTATGAGGTGATTTCATATCCATATGCGAGTCTCAAGCCGGTCCTGATCTCAAGGGGCTCACGGCGACGCGGCAAAGCCGACCGAAGCCGCTTTGCCATTACTTCGACCCACTCACTTTCGGTCACGGCAATCTCACCTATGCTGCCCAACTCAAAGTAGGGCCCCTAACAATGTCGCCTTACAAAGCGACAAAGCGCTGGGTATGCGCCTAGTCATCGAGCTTCCCTGTCTTTCGATTCAAGTGCTTGACTCGATTTTAGGGCACCCTATATGAAAACCGCAAACCCACCTTGCCGGGCTTGCGTCATGGTCCAGAAGAAGTCGCGCAGGCTCGTTAACCAAGTACCCGCCCAGATCCGTCGAGGACGCGCGCTCACCGCGCCGCGTCCCCCATCCGGTAGTCCCGCGTCAACTCGTCCAGGCGCTGCTTCAGCTCCGGCCGAGCACGAAGTCGACCGCAGCCACACTCGCGGCGAGCTGCTCGGGGCGGCTCGCGCCGACGATGGGGGATGTGACCAGCAGGATTCGCGAGCACCCAGGCGACCGCCAGCGTTACCAGCGATACCCCGCTGTCCTTCGCAAGTTCAGCCAGCGCGCTCACGGTCTGCGAACTCGCGCTCGTGCCAATAGCGGTCCTGATAGATCGACGTGGCGGTCCCAAGCGTGAACCGCGAGCCCTCTGGCGGCGGACGCGAGCGATCGTGCTTGCCGCTCAGCATGCCGCCAGCGATTGGATTGTAGGGAATGCACGCCCAATCCTTCCTCGAGGCATAGCGGCAGCAGCTCGCGCTCGATCTGGCGAAAGAGCAGGTTGTAGCGCGGCTGCACCGTCGCGAAGCGGGCGAGTCCGCGCGCCTCGCTCTTCCCGAGGGCGCGCGCAACCTGCCAGGCCAGGAAGTTGGAGCAGCCGACGTAGCGTGCCCTGCCGCTGCGCACGACGATGTCGAGCGCCTCGAGCGATTCCTCGATCGGCGTCGCGGCGTCGTAGTGGTGAATCTGATAGAGGTCGACGTAGTCCGTGCCGAGGCGCTTCAGCGACCGGTCGATCGCCCAGAGGATGTGCTTGCGCGACGCGCCCTGTTGCCACTCCGCCGGGCCGACCTTGTTCGCGCACTTGGTCGCGATGATGAACTGATCGCGCCTGCCCTGCAGCCAGCGACCGATGATCTCCTCGGTGCGGCCGACGGTCTCGAGCGTGCCGCCGAGGGGATAGACATCGGCGGTGTCGATGAAGGTGATGCCGGCCTCGGCCGCGGCGTCGAGAATCGCGCGCGAGGTCGTCTCGTCGCATTGCAGGCCGAAGGTCATGGTGCCGAGGCAAAGCCGCGAAACTTTGAGACCGGCGCGGCCTAACTGTACGTGTTGCATTCGAATCCTCCTGCTCGTCGCTGAGGGCTGAGTCAAAGTCCGTTACGCACGTCGGCGACCCCGGCCTGCCATTGCTCGCGCATCGCGCCGATCAGCTCCGAGACCTCCGGGTTGCGGATCGCATACTGCTCGGCCTCGGCCGATTCCGCATCGACCGCGCGGGCCAACGCGTCGACGATCTCCACGGCGGCGGCCCGTTCGAGGGCGCAGTGCGCCTGGGCAAACCGGGTCCAGGTCCCCTTCTTCAAGGCCCACGAGCGGCGTCCACCCAGCGTGAGGGCCGGTACGTCGTTGCCGCAGCATCGGATAGGCTGTAGTGGTGACGACGTCGTAGAGCGGACCGAGGCGAGCGTCGGCGGCCGACGAATAGAGCAGACCGAAGTTCTTGAGATGCGCATCTCCGTTTCGCAGCATCCAGCACAGCACGATCCGGCGGAACATCTCGCGCCGCGTCCCGACCCGTTCGCCGGCAGGGACGAACGTGGCGGCCGATTTCACCACCCGTTCGTAGGTCGACTCGTATTTCTGCGCCGTGCCGAGGCCCTGGAGCACCGCGAAGTCCTCGAAACCGAGCGGTCCCGCAGGCGTCCGGTCGAAGCGCACGAGTCTTAGCACGCGGCGGTCTTGGGAGAGCTCGAACGTCGGCACTTCGATGCCGGCACGCTGCGCGACACGGAGGCAAAACCACTCGTTCAGGGCCAGGTCGGGGAAGTCGTCGTTGCCGGTCTTGTAGATTCCCCCGGCATCGAAAGCCGTCAGGCGGTCACCCGCCTTTTCCTTGCTCATCGAGATTGCCTTGGGCATGACGCCCGACACGCCGCGCGCGAGGTGTGCCTCGACCAGGTCGACGAACAGGCGGCGCGTGTCGGGAGCGGTCATCAGATCGGCGAAGTCGTGTGTATCGAGCGGCGCCTCGGGGGCGCTGCCCTCCGGGTACACGTTGACGCGGCCGATGAGCTCCGCTCCGGTGAACGCCAGCAGGTCGATCGGCCGACCGGCGCCAATCTTGGCCAGGCGCGACGACAGGCGGGCGAGCAGATCGCCCTCGGGCAGGCTCATCTGGAAAATCGGGTGCAGCTCGTGCCAGACATAGCTCTCGAGCCTGACCGGCATGGTGAGCGAAACGAACCGGTCGACCGGTGCCGCATTGTCGTAGGTGAAGACGTACCGGTCGGGGCGTTCGGCCGCGAGCGCCCCGACCCGCTGCCGCGCCACGTAGACGTCGAGCCGGAGCGAGCCGGTCATCCGGACCTGGGCCGCAGATCGTCGAGCGTGACGGGATGGCCGGCCGGCCGGACGACGAGCTCGAGATCGAGCGCATCGAGCACTCGCATGACCTTTTGCACGCCGAGGTCCGAGAGGGCCCCTCGCTCCAGCAGCGAAATGGATTGGCGCGACACAGCCGAGGCACGCGCCAAGTCCGTCTGCGAAAGACGCCTTTCCTTGCGGACACGAGCGACCTCGGAACCTAGCTCGGCGAGAGTCATCGACATGCTCAGGAGTAAGCCATGCCCATTCGGCATGGACTGACCGACCATCTGGCCAGCTTTTCGAGAGCCTATCTTGCCAATGACTTATATGTTAGTCAATATGGCTAAATAATGCTACTTTGACGTGTATACGATGCATTCCGAGGCTCAGGCCCCCGCCAGCACCGGAAACAACTGCTTCAGTCCCTGGGCCATGGTCTCGACCGCGATGGCGGTGACGATGAGCCCCAGCAGCCGCGTCGCGATGTTGAGTCCGGTGAGGCCGAGCCGCGCGCCGATGGGACCGGCGAGCCTGAGCGTGACCCACAGCAGCGCGCAGACGACGGCGACGCAGCCGACGATGGCAAGGAGGTGGAGCGAGCCGCTGCCTTTCTGAACCGCGATGATGGTGGTGCTGATCGCGCCGGGCCCGGCGAGCAGCGGCACGGCGAGCGGCACGACCCCGCTGGTCTGCGCCGCCTCGAGCTCGTTCGCCTCCTGCGGACTCTGACGCACGCCACCCGTCTGCGCATTCAGCATCGCGAACGCCATCATCATCAGCACGATGCCGCCACCGACCTTGAAGGCGGCCAGGCTCGCGCCCATCAACTCGAGGAGCGCGTCGCCGAAGAAGGCCGAGCCGGCGAGCACGGTGAACACCGTCAGCACGATCACGCGCGAGAGTCGGGCGCGATAGGCCGCGCTGCGCCCCGCCGTCACGGTGAGGTAGACGGGCACGGCGAGAAACGGATCGAGCACCGCCAAGAGCGTCACGAAGAAACGCGTGTACTCGGTCCAGCCCTGCAGCGTGTGCGGATCCATGAGATCGGGGCAGCGGCGTCGACGATTCCGTCGCGGTTCGCCCGATTATACTCAGGCGATACGACCACGCTGCCTGCTCAGGTCCGAGGAGCTCAGCGCGTGCGCAAAGGCAGTTCCTTCCGTAGGTGAACCGGCTCGCGACCCTTCCGCCGCGCGCGCAGCCGGATGTTCAACGTCTCCACTGCCATCGAGAAGGCCATGGCGAAATAGATGTAACCTTTGGGCACGTGCGTCTCGAAGCCCTCAGCGATGAGTGTGACGCCGACCAGAACCAGGAAGGACAGCGCCAGCATCTTGATGGTCGGGTGGCGATCGACGAATTCGCCGATCGTGCGCGCCGCGAACATCATCACCGCGACCGATATCACGATGGCTAGAACCATCACCGTCACGTGGTCGGCGAGGCCGACAGCCGTGATCACCGAGTCGAGCGAGAAGACAATATCGATAATTGCGATCTGCGCGAGTACCCCGGCGAAGCTGGGGGCAGCGCTGCCGGCCTCGCCCGTCTCTTCGCCACCCTCCAGCGAGGCGTGGATCTCGTGGACGCTCTTCCACAGCAGGAACAGCCCGCCGCCGATCAGGATCAGGTCGCGGCCGGAGATCTCCTGGACGACCGTGAAAAGCGGCGTGGTGAGCCGCATGATCCAGGCGAGCGAGAGCAGCAGCAGGATACGGGTACCCATGGCGAGACCGAGCCCAAGCCGGCGCCCGAGGTTGCGCTGATGCTCGGGCAGGCGACCAACCAGAATCGAGATGAAGATGATGTTGTCGATCCCGAGAACGATCTCGAGCGCGGTCAGTGTGGCGAGCGCAATCCAGGCGTTGGGGTCGACGATCCAGTCGAACATGGGAGACCTTTATGGTCGAAGGTAAGTAGAAAGCAGTGGGAACACGGCGCATCTCGCTTGCCGGCGTCGCCTTCCATCTCGTGAAGAATCGCGTGAATCAAGCAGGCGAGCGGGTCGTTCAGGTTCCTGCACGATTTCGTGCGCTTTCGTCCAGCGACCGATGATCTCCTCGGTGCGGCCTACCGTATCGAGCGTGCCGCCGAGCGGGTAGACGTCGGCCGTGTCGATGAAGGTGATGCCGACCGTCAGCCGCGGTGTCGAGGATGGCGCGCGAGGTCGCCTCGTCGCACTGCAGGCCGAAGGTCATGGTTCCACGGCACAGCCGTGAGACCTGTGGACCGGTGAGCACCGGCTGGAGGGCTACTCGCGACACGGCGCTAGCGATGCACCGGCGGAGGCCTGATCCCCACCACCATCGCATCCGGTCCGACCAAGTGTTGGACGTATGCCTCCTTGAACCCCGCTTCCTTCATCCATCCCACGCAGTCGGCGCCGGTGTAGTCGAATCCGCCCGGCGTCTCGATCAGCATGTTGAGGCTCATGAGCAGCCCGAACGCGTTCTCGCGCCGGTCGTCGTCGATGAGGGACTCGTAGACGATCATCGCCCCGCCGCTCGGCAACGCCTCCCACGCCTTGCGCAGGAGTTGCTTTTTCTGGTCGAGGTCCCAGTCGTGGAGGATGTGCCCCATCATCACGACGTCGGCATTCGGGATGGGATCCGCGAAGAAGTTCCCCGCCACGAACTTCAGCCGGTGGTCGACACCGAGCGACGCCGTGTACTCCTCGAAGATCGGCCCGACCTCGGCCAGGTCGAAACCGAGGCCAGCGAGATGCGGATGCGCGAGCGCCACCTGCACCGCGAGATCGCCCTGCGCCGTCCCCACGTCGACGTAGCTGCGATACTGGCGCCAGGGAAACTTCTCGGCGATGGCGAGATTGGCCCCGCGGCTGACACCGGTCATGGCGCGCAGGAATTCCTTGAGCCGTGCCGGATCCGCGTAGAGCGTCGAGAACAGGGATTCACCGCCGCCCTTCAATTCGTTCTGCGGCAGACCCGTCCGCAGGCCCTCCGTCAGTCCATTCCAGAACCGGTACAGGCGGTGGTTCGCCATCTCGAGGATGCCGCCGATGTACGACGGCTTGCGCTTGTCGAGAAAGCGTTCGGTCGCCGGGGTGTTGCAGTACGTGCCGTCGATGCGGTCCAGGAAGCCGAGCGCGACGAGCGCGTCCAGGAAGTCGCGGGCGGACCGTGGGTGCAGACCCAGTCGACCCTGAAGGTCATCCAGCGTACCCGGTCGCCGCGCTAGCTCGGTGAAGACTTCCATTTCCACGGCGCTCAGCAGAGTCTTCGAGTCCCAGAAACCGAAGCCGACCTTGAGGATGTGCCCGGGGCTGACTGCTTCGTCCGTGTTCGAATAGATGGTCATCGCTCCTCCCTCGACTTCCCCGACTGATGTCGAACAGTCGGCATTCTGGCAGAACAAGGCCACGCAGTAGCAACAGTCATCTTCTCGTACCCCGTGCCACCCGAGGCGCCGGCAGGCAGACCGTCATTTCTCGGTGGTCGCAAGCCTTGCCTCCTCGAGCTCGGCGTCACGGAGCGCGACGCTGCCACGTGGAAACCAGCGCCAGCCGACCAGCAGCACGACGATCAAGAGCGCGACCGCCAGCTGCAGCGCCACGCGGATACCCTGCACGAAATCGCGCTCGGCGGCCGCCGTGATCGCCGCTTGCAGCGCAGGATCGGGATGCGCAATCGGTCGACGCGGCACGATTTCGGCCACGTGCGCGCGTGGATTGGCGCTCGATATGATCGTGGCTGCGATCGCCTGGCGCTCCGCGGCGTCAGGGACGAGGGGCGCGAGCTCGCGGTTCAGCGTGGCGGACAGCCACGCCGCAAGCACGGAGCCCATCACCGCGAAGCCGACCGTCGAGCCGATCGCGCGTTGCGCGCTCATGATGCCCGACGCCATGCCCGCGCGCTGCGGTGGTACCGATGTCATCGCGAGCGTCGTGATCGGCGTCAGGCACAGCGCAGCGCCGGTGCCGCTCAGCCCGAGGCCCAGCAGCACGAAAGCGGTATTGCCGTGACCGCTTGCAATGAGCGCAAGTAACCCGAAGATCGTCACCAGGAGACCGACGAGGATCGGCAGCCGGGCGCCGAAACGCCCGACCAGGCGGCCGGCGAGCGGCGAGACCAACGTCACCGCCGCGCTGAACGGCAGGATCATCAGCCCGGTGTCCTCAGCGGAGTAGCCGCGCACGTTCTGCAGGTACTGGGTGGTGAGCAGCAGCATGCCGTAGATCGCGAAGAACATCGAGCAGATCGTTCCAATCGCGAGAGCGTATTGGGGATCGCGAAACAGCGAGACGTCCATCATCGGGTCGGCGGAGCGCCGCTCCGCGCGCACGAATAGAAAGCAGCCAATGGCCGCCGTGGCGAACAAGGCGAGGATCGACGGCGACCCCCAGCCGGACTTGGGCCCGTCGATGAGCGCGTAGGCGAGCGCGCCCACGCTCACCGCGAAGAGCACCTGCCCCCGCAAGTCGAGCTGCCTTGGCCGCTCGTCGCGCGACTCGCCGACGTAACGGAGTGAAAGATAGATCACCAGAAGGCCCACCGGCACGTTGACAAGAAAGATGCTCCGCCAGCCCACTTGCTCGACCAGCACGCCCCCGAGCGTGGGACCAATCGCGGTGCCCGCGCTCGCGATCGCGGTCCACAAGCCAATCGCGCGCGCTTTTTGTTTCGGGTCGGGGAAAGCCGCACTCACGAGCGCGAGCGAGGTCACGTTCACCGTGGCAGCCGCGACGCCCTGCACGCCGCGGGCGACGTTCAGCACCTCGACTGACGGCGCCAGGCCGCAGACGATCGATGCGAGCGTGAAGACAGCGATGCCGATCACGTACCAGCGGCGCCTCCCGTGCAGGTCGGCGAGCGTCGCCGCCGTCATGATGAATACCGCCATGCCGAGGCTGTAAGCTGCAACGACCCATTGCAGTCCCGCTTCGCCGACCGCGAAGCCGGCCTGGATCGAGGGGAGCGCCACGTTGACGATCAGCGCGTCCAGAAAGATCATGAACAGGCCGAACCCGGTGGCGACAAGAGTGATGCGCTGCGTGCGGTCCATGCGCTCGAACACCGGGAGGGGACTACGCGGAATAGTACCTGCACTCGATGCCTGCCGCGACGGCAGCGCCAATGAGCTTCGCCGAAGTGCGCGTCGAGACGGTGAACCCGAAGAAAGGACCAAAATCCTGGTTGGCCGCCATACTGGTCATAAAGAGGCCCGGCAGGTTCGTCTGAAATCGCTCGTCCAGCACGGGGTAGCCATTGTGCGTTGAGAGCATCGCGGCCACGTTGCCTTTGGCAACGAAGGGGATCTTGCGGAGGTCCACCTTATAGCCGGTGGCAAGGATGATGTGGTCGATTAACAGGCGCTCGCCGGAATCGAGATGCGCAACAAGTTCCCCGCCCGGCTTTACATCGCAGGCCACGATCTGCGTGCGGGGCCAGAGCGATATGCCAGATTGCTGCACGCGTGCCGCGAGCCAGGGCTCGAGCTTGAGACGCCCCTCGGCCCAGAGGCGCTGCACCACCGCTGCCTGCTCAGGTTCGGGCAGGCGTCGAAACCAGCCGGGGTCCTGCGCGATCGCATCCACGATCGGGGCGACCCATGACCAGTCGGCTGCGGCGAACGCAGGCGAACCGTGACGATACGAAAGATGCACGGCGGCAGCACCTGCCTCGTGCAGCAGCGCAGCCCACTCGAATGCGCTTTGTCGCCCACCGACGATCAGGCAACACTTTCGCGCCAGTGCGTCGAACGCCACCAGATCGCAGGTATGCGAGAAGCGTCCCTCGGGCAGGATTGCCATGAGATCAGCAGGCAGGTGCTTGAAGTACTTGAAGCCCACAGCGAGTGCGACGTGGCGCGCTCGCAGTACGCGTCCGTCTTCCAACGTCGCATGGTAGCGATAGGTTTCGCCGTCGACGTGGTCGAGACGGTCGACGTACACGGGCAGCGGCGCAATCCGCTGCTGCTCCTGGAACCACTTCGCGTAATTCAGGTAGAACTGCAGGCAAAGCGGTTCGACGTCGGCGGGCGTGCGGCCCTGGAGCGCCACGAAGCGTTCGATAGTGGCGACGTTGGCCGGATCGAGATGCCAATCGCACGCAGAACGCAGGTACATGCCTTGGGGCATGTGCGATTGCCAGAACTCCATCGGCTTGCCCACCAGCGTGTAGTCGAGCCCGTGCTGGGCGCAGTAGGCCGCCAGCGACAGGCCGAACGGGCCAGCCCCAACGATGAGCAGCTCTGTTTCGTACGGCGCGTAGGGGTGCTGTGCCATGGGCGCGGTCTCGTTCTTCATGGCGATTGTATTCGTCCTGCGGAGGGCATTGCCAGCGTCCGCCGCTTGCCTTTGACCGGCCCATGAAGTAAGAGATGAGCGTGCGCGACTGTACCATTCGGACGATGCGCCGTGACGAGGTCGATCTGGCGATCGAGCTGGCGGCGCGCGAAGGCTGGAACCCCGGCCTGCACGACGCGCATTGCTTCGCCGAGGCCGACCCCGGCGGTTTCCTGATCGCGGAAGTCGACGGCCGCCTTGCGGGTTGCTTGAGCGCCGTGTCGTACGACGGTCGCTTCGGCTTCATCGGCCTGTACATCGTCGTGCCTGGATGGCGCGGCCGGGGTATCGGCTGGCGCTTGTGGACGCAAGGCATGCAGCGGCTGGCGGGACACCTGGTCGGGCTCGATGGCGTAGCGGAACAGCAGGACAACTATCGCAAGTCAGGCTTCGTGCTCGCGTGGCGCAACGTTCGCTACGCGGGCACGGCGCGCCATGTAGCGAGCTCCGCCGACGCCGGCGCAGAAGCGATCGTCCCGCTGGCCGACATCGATTTCGCCGCGCTGTGCGCCGACGACCGCCGCGTCTTTCCGGCGCCGCGCGAGCACTTTCTGCGCGCCTGGATCGGCATGCCCGATGCCGCGGCTCTGGCGTGCGTCGAAGGTGCGCGGCTCGCGGGCTGGGGGGTGATCCGCCGCTGCCGTGAAGGTCACAAGATCGCTCCGCTGGTGGCCGACACCAGGGCCGTTGCGACCTCGCTGTATGCGGCGCTTTGCAGGCGCGTGCCCGATGGCGACGCGGTGTACCTGGACGTGCCGCTGCCGAACGCCGAAGCCGTGGCACTCGCCGAGAGCCACGACATGCGCGGGGTGTTCGAGACCGCACGCATGTACACGGGCCCGGCGCCGACCTGCGAGCTGGAGCGGGTGTTCGGCGTGACCAGCTTCGAGCTCGGGTGATGCTCACCCGTGCGTGTGGCATCGTGACTGGTCAGCAATCAAAGCCGGCTGCGGACAGGTCCGTCGCCCGTGCCCACCGCTAGTAGGCCACTACCGGGTGTTTCGGTCAGTCGCCTGATCGGCCGCGGGCGGCAGCCAGCGGTCCGTCGCCTCGATCAAGGTTGCGCGCACGACTGCCTGCCGCGCGGGATCGGTTGCGCCGCAGGCGAGCTTGCACATCCAGTCGCTCGGCGATTCGAAGTCGCAATGCGACGCCCCCTCGATCACGCGGTCGGAGAGCAGCGCGGGCAGTGCTTGCCCCCAGGGGGCGGCGACCGACTGCGCATTGCAGCGCGACGGCGGCGCTCGTATTAATACCGCCTCCGTCTTGAGCTGGGGCGCGAAGTCGAGCCCAAGCGCGCCGCTTCGGTCCGGCGCCACCCGATCGAAGGGGTCGAGACCCACGTAGCCGACCACGCCGGGGGTTCCCGCCGCAAGCAGGCTGGACAATGCGCCGGCAGAGAAGCCAACCAGCACCACGCGCGATACCGGTGCGCCGAACTTGCCGCCGGCGCGAAGCATGGCCACCAGCTCCGAGAGTCCCTGCGCGTTGCGTTTGAAGTCGAAGGTATAGGGCATGTCCGGCGTGACGGCGAGGATACCGTTCGCGGCCAGTGCCGCCGCATGACCGCCGAGCGTGGTGCGGCTGCGGGTGAAGCCGTGGGACAGGATCGCCGCGCCGCGCGCCGGTCCGTCGGGACGGTACACGTCGACTGCTACCTCGCGCCCGGCGAGAGACACTTCGATGGTTGCTTGGGCGACGGCCGGCGCGGGGACGACCCACGAGAGGGCGATGGCGAGCGCGCAACCAGCGAGCCGGCTCAGGACCGTCACGGGTGCCAGACAAGCCGAAGGAGTTGCCCGCCTTCTAAAGCACGACGGTGCCCGCTCTCACGTGCGCTGCCCACTGGCCACCGCTGCTGCGCGAGCGGCCTCCAGCTCGGCCTTCGGGTCGGAATAGTCCTCGTACCGCCGGTCCCCGGCCCTGCCGTACCAGTAGCGGCTGTTGCCGGCGTCGCCCTCCATCTTGTGGAGGATCGCGTGAATCCAGCAGGCAAGCGGGTCATTCAGTTCCTGCACGATCTCGTGCGCTCTCGTCCAGTCCGAGGCCAGGGCAGCCTCGATGGCGGTGGTATGGGGAGTCCTGTTCATCGGGAGCATTACTCACGCGTTTTGTGTCAAATACGACGCCGCTGTAGGAAGGAATCATGAAACGATCCGACTCTCTTCTGCCCGAGCACGAAGGACTGCGCCGTGCCGTGGCGTGGCTGGCCGAACAGCCGAGGCGCGATGTGGAAGCCATCGAAGAAGCCAGTCGCCGCTTCGACCTGTCGCCGCTCGACGAGCAATTTCTTCTGAAGTTTTTCAGCGAAGCCGCAACACCGCGTAAAGCAAATGACTAATCAAGCGTCGAGAGCGGGAGCGGACGCGAGGCCGGACACCCCGATCACAATCTCTGCTCCACCCAATCCTTCACCGACGACAGAGCCGCGGGCAGACGCCCCGGCTCGGTGCCGCCCGCCTGCGCCATGTCCGGCCTCCCCCCACCCTTCCCCCCTACCTGCCCCGCCACGTAGTTCGCGAGATCGCCTGCCTTCACCCTGGCCGTGAGATCCGGGGTCACACCTACGACCAGCGAAACCTTCTGGCCGTCGACGGAGGCCAGCACGATGGCGGCGCTCTTGAGCTTGTCCTTGAGCTTGTCCATCGCCTCGCGCAGGGCCTTGGCGTCGGCGCCGTCCAGCGAAACGGCGAGCACTCGGGTGTTCCTCACCTCCACCGCCTGACTGGCCAGATCGTCGCCCTGGTTCGACGCGAGCTTGGACTTGAGCCGCGCGAGCTCCTTCTCCAACTGCTTCACGTTGTCGACGATCTGCGCGATCTTCTGGGAGACTTCCTGCGCCGGAGTCTTGAGGGACGCCGCGATGTCCTCGAGCTGCGCCTGCTGCTGCTGGATGTACGCCAGCGCGGTGTCCGCCGTCGTCGCTTCGACGCGCCGGATGCCCGCCGCGACACCGGTCTCGTGGACGATCTTGAAGAAGCCGATGTCGCCAGTGCGCTTCACGTGCGTGCCGCCGCAAAGCTCGGTGGAGAAGTCGCCCATCCCGATCACGCGCACCTCGTCGCCGTACTTCTCGCCGAAGAGCGCCATGGCGCCGCTCTTGATCGCTTCGTCGTACTTCATGTGGCGCGGCTGAACCTTCGAGTTCCGCCGGATCTCCTCGTTCACCAGCGCTTCCACGCGGCGGATCTCGTCGGGGGTCATCGGCGACGGATGCGAAAAATCGAATCGGGTCTTCCACTGATCGACGAGCGAACCCTTCTGCGTGACGTGCGTCCCGAGCACCTTGCGCAATGCCGCGTGCATCAGATGGGTCGCGGAGTGGTTGTACATCGTGCGGGCCCGCGCCACCGGGTCGACGTGTGCCATGACCTGATCGCCGACCGCGAGCCGGCCAGTGCGCAGCAGCCCCTTGTGACCGAACACCTCGGCCTGGATCTTCTGCGTGTCGGCTACGGTGAACGTGCCGTTGCCGGAGTGCAGCTCGCCCCGGTCGCCGACCTGTCCGCCCGACTCCGCGTAGAACGGCGTCTGGTCCAGCACGACCACCGCTTCTTCGCCTGCCTCGATGAACTTCACCGCGGTGCCCTCGCGATAGAGCGCGACGACCTGGGCCTCGAGGGTGAGCGTGTCGTAGCCATGGAACTCCGTCGCGCGCCCGACATAGTCGACACCGGTCTGCATCTGGAATCGGGAAGCCGCGCGAGCCCGTTCACGCTGGCGCTGCATCGCCTCCTCGAAGCCGGCGAAATCGACCGTGATGCCGCGCTCGCGGGCGATGTCCGCGGTGAGGTCGACCGGGAAGCCGAAGGTGTCGTAGAGCTTGAACACCGTCTCGCCGTCGAGCATGCGGTCTTCGCGCTTGAGCGCGCCTTCCAGCACGTCCATGCCGTGGTGCAGGGTTTCCGCGAAGCGCTCTTCCTCCTGCCTGAGCACCTGCATCACGCGCTCCTGCGCCGCGACGAGTTCGGGATAGGCCTCACCCATGGTGCGCACCAGGTCCGGCACCAGCGCATGGAAGAACGGCTCCTTCTTCCCGAGCTTGTAGCCGTGGCGGATGGCGCGCCGGACGATGCGCCGGAGCACGTAGCCGCGGCCTTCGTTGCCCGGAATGACGCCGTCCGTGATGAGGAAACCGCACGCGCGGATGTGGTCCGCAATCACCTTGAGCGAGTTGCTTTCGAGGTCGCGAGCCCCGGTCTCGCGCGCGGCCGCGCGGATGAGATCCTGAAAGAGATCGATGTCGTAGTTCGAGTGCACGCCCTGCAGCACCGCGGCGATGCGCTCGAGCCCCATGCCGGTGTCCACCGACGGCTTCGGCAACGGATGCAGCTTGCCCTGCTCGTCGCGGTTGTACTGCATGAAGACGAGATTCCAGATCTCGACGAAGCGATCGCCCTCGGCTTCCGTCGATCCCGGCGGCCCCCCCTCCACTTCGGGTCCGTGATCGTAGAAGATCTCGGAGCACGGCCCGCACGGGCCGGTGTCGCCCATCTGCCAGAAGTTGTCCATCGTCGGGATGCGCGCGACGCGCTCGGCCGGCACGCCGACCTCGTTCAGCCAGATGTCCGCCGCCTCGTCGTCTTCCGCGTACACCGTGACCCAGAGCTTGTCGGCGGGAATCTTCAGCTCGTCGACGAGAAACTCCCACGCATACTTGATCGCGTTGCGCTTGAAGTAATCGCCGAAGCTGAAGTTGCCCAGCATCTCGAAGAACGTGTGATGGCGCGCGGTGTAGCCGACATTCTCGAGGTCGTTGTGCTTGCCGCCGGCGCGCAGACTGCGCTGGCAGCTCACGGCACGGGTGTAGGAGCGCTTGTCCTGCCCGAGGAAGACATCCTTGAACTGCACCATCCCCGAGTTCGTGAAGAGCAGCGTGGGATCGTCGATCGGAACGAGCGGACTCGACGCGACCACGGTGTGTCCGTGGCCCTCGAAGAAGCTCAGAAACGCGTTGCGGATGTCGGCGGATGTCATCGGCGAAGGGAGGCCCGGCCTTGAGCTGAATAGAAGTCAGCCGAGGATTGTCGCCGGAACGCGCGCGATTCGCAATGGAGCGACGCAGCTTGGCGCAGCGCTACGAGAGATCGTCCACATCGTCGCCGCGCAGGACGCTGCGGATCACATCGCTACCGAAGCCGCGGGCTTGCAGAAAGCGCATCTGCTTCGCGCGCTCCTGCACGCTGCGCGGCACCTCGCCGAAGCGCTTGCGCCAGACCTCGCGCGCCCGCTCGAGGTCGCTGCGGCGAGCCTCGGCCACCACCCGCTCGAGCGCCGCTTCACCCACGCCCTGCTGCTTGAGATCATGGGCGACCCGCAGGCTGCCGAAACGGCGCGACAGGCTGTGCGCACGCGCCTCGGCATAGCGATCGTCCGAGAGCAGACGGGAGCGGACGAGCTCGTCGAGCAGCGCGTCGATCTCTGCGGGATCGTCCGCGTACGCCGCGAGCTTGCGCTTGAGCTCGAGGCGGGAATGCTCGCGACGTGCGAGCAGGCGCACGGCCCGCTCGTGCAGCGTCGCCTCCCGTGTCACTCCGGCGCCGCAGCGGGGGGCACCGCCGCGGGTACGCCGACGTTCGCCCGGATCCTCGCCTCGATCTCCGCGGCGATCTCCGCATGCTCGCGCAGGAATTCGCGTGCGTTGTCCTTGCCCTGGCCGATCTTGTCGCCCTTGTACGCGTACCAAGCACCCGACTTGTCGATCAGCTTGTGCTGCACGCCGAGCTCGACGATCTCGCCCTCGCGCGAGATGCCTTCGCCGTACAGGATGTCGAAATCCGCCTGCTTGAACGGTGGCGCGACCTTGTTCTTCACCACCTTGGCGCGGGTCTCGTTGCCGATCACCTCGTCGCCCTTCTTGATCGCTCCGACGCGGCGGATGTCGATGCGCACCGACGCGTAGAACTTGAGGGCGTTGCCGCCCGTGGTGGTCTCCGGATTGCCGAACATCACGCCGATCTTCATGCGGATCTGGTTGATGAAGATGACGAGCGTGTTCGAACGCTTGATGTTGGCGGTGAGCTTGCGCAGCGCCTGCGACATGAGCCGCGCCTGCAGGCCGGGGAGCTGGTCGCCCATCTCGCCCTCGATCTCCGCCTTCGGTGTCAGCGCCGCGACCGAATCCACCACCACCACGTCCACCGACCCCGAGCGCACCAGCATGTCGGTGATCTCGAGCGCCTGCTCACCGTTGTCGGGCTGCGAGATCAGGAGATCGGACACGTTCACCCCGAGCTTCTGCGCGTAATTGGGATCGAGCGCGTGCTCCGCGTCGACGAACGCGACGGTGCCGCCCAGCTTCTGCATCTGCGCCACCACGGAAAGCGCCAGGGTGGTCTTGCCGGAAGACTCCGGCCCGTAGATCTCCACGACCCGACCCCGGGGAAAGCCACCGACCCCGAGCGCGATGTCGAGCCCGAGGGACCCGGTGGAGACCACCTGGATGTCCTTCGCGACATCGTGCTCGCCCAGCCGCATGATCGAGCCCTTCCCGAACTGGCGCTCGATCTGCGACAGCGCGGCGGCGAGGGCTTTTTGCTTGTTTTCATCCATGATGTTCGCGATGTCCTTCTCGATAAACACGGCATTCTCCCATAAAGTTCGAAACCGGCCGCGCGCGAACTTCCGCTGCGGGCATGGGCGCCATCATGGGGGGTGAGGTGGCTCACCACGCGAGCCAGAGACGTGCCGGCGACGGGCGGCGGTCGCGCCCGGTCCTCAGGCGACGGGGGCGGGACCGACTATCTCGAGAATGCCCTCCAGGGCGCGCGCGACCGAGCGCCGGCGGACTTCGTCGCGATCTCCCGGAAAGAGCTGCGTTTCCGCGCGAACCGTGCCGTCCCGGCAAGCCCACGCGAGAGAGACCGTTCCCACCGGCTTCTCCGGCGTCCCGCCGTCCGGACCGGCGATGCCGGAAACGGCGACCGTGACCTGCGCGCGGCTGCGCTCGAGGGCGCCTAACGCCATGTCGCGCGCGGTCTCTTCGGAGACTGCTCCGAAGCGCTCGACCGTGTCCGGCATTACGTCCAGCACCTCGAGCTTGGCCAGGTTCGAATAGACGATGAAACCGCGGTCGAACCAGTCCGAGCTGCCGGGCACCATCGTCACTGCCTGCCCGACCCAGCCGCCGGTGCAGGACTCCGCGGTGGCGAGCACGAGGCCGGCGCCTTTCAACGCCAGGCCGACGCGTTCGGCGAGCTCGTAGAGGTGAGTGTCCATCGTCCGCTGTTGCCTCCACTTCATCACGAACCTAGGCCATTCAGCCCGAAAAAACAAGGTACCTCACCACTGGCACCTCTCAGCGCGACGCGCGTTCATGCAGAAAGGCGCCCGCGCGATTGCCGACTTCTCCTGAGACGGTCAGCGTCGCCTGCAGCACGCGCGGAACCCACCCTCAGGGCATCGTCGCTCTCATCCCGTCACCACCTTCCACGCCGCCAGACACAGCAGCGCGAAGAGCGCCGCGACGAGGTCGTCCAGCATGACCCCGAGGCCGCCCTTCACCCTGCGGTCGATGTACCGGATCGGCGGCGGCTTCAGGATGTCGAACAGGCGAAAGAGCAGAAACGCGAACGCCTGCCAGAGCAGCGTGCGGGGCGTGAGGAAGAGCACCGCGAGAAACGCCACCGTCTCGTCGAACACCATGCCGCCGTGGTCGTGCACGCCCAGCGCGCGGCCGGTGCGGCCGGTGGCCCAGACGCCGATCCAGAAGAGCGCCGCCAGCGCCAGCACCCAGGCCCGCGCATCGAGCCGGGGATCGAGAAACGCGAAGATCGGAAAGGCAAGCAGCGTCCCGAAGGTGCCCGGCGCGAAGGGCATGAGGCCGACGCCGCAGCCGAAGGCGAGGAAGTGCGAAGGGTGACCGAGAACGAAGCGCCAGCTCGGTTGGTGGTGCGCCGTGGCCACCGCCGTCATGGCTGCTCCGGCGGCACGAAGCCGGATTCGGGCGCCGCGGGACCGAAATGGTCCCAACCCGCGAGGCCGATGTCCACCGCCTGATCGGCCTCGTCGAGCACGGTCAACCCGCTACCCGCTTCGATCCGCCCGACCGAGGTCAGCGCAATCCCGACCCGCTTGCCGATCTGCAACACCTCGGCGCGACGCTCGGGGGGTGCGGTGAAGCAGAGCTCGTAGTCGTCGCCCCCCGCCAGCAGTGCCCGCAGCGCGACCTTGGCCGGCAGCTTGCGGTCGATCAGACGCGAGCGCGGCACGCGCGCCAGCTCGACGACGGCCGCCACCTGCGAGCACTCGAGGATGTGGCCCAAGTCCGCCGCCAGCCCGTCGGAGACGTCGATACAGCTATGCGCGACCCCGAGCAGGGCGCGGCCGAGTGCCACGCGCGGCGCCGGCTCGTGCAGCCGCGACACGTACATCGCCACCTCGTGCGGCTCCAGCACGATCGAATGATCGAGGTGGGCGAGCACGAGCGCGGCGTCGCCCAGTTGCCCCGACACCCAGATCTCGTCGCCGGGCGTGGCGCCGTCGCGCCGCAACGCCGCGCCCGGGGGCACCTCGCCCATGATCTGGACGCAGATGGTGAGCGGCCCGCGCGTGGTGTCGCCGCCGATGAGATCGACGCGGTAGCGCTTGGCGAGCTGCAGAAAGCCGCGCGCGAAGGCTTCGAGCCAAGCCTCGTTGGCCTCGGGCAGGGCGAGCGCGAGCGTGGCCCAGCGCGGCGTCGCGCCCATCGCGGCCATGTCGGAAAGGTTGACCGCGAGCGCCTTGTGGCCGAGCTTCGCGGGGTCCACGTCGCGATGGAAGTGGCGCCCGGCAATCAGCATGTCGGTCGACACCGCGAGATCCTCGCCCGGCGTCACCCGGATCAGCGCGCAGTCGTCGCCCACGCCCAACACTGTTTGCGGCGCCGGACGCGTGAAATAGCGGCGGATGAGGTCGAACTCGGAGAGCATGGCGCCGATCGAATATGGTAGGACCCCCATTTTAGAGGGATACGGTGACCGCTAACCAGCGTTCCCTGGGTGCCCGTCGCAGCAGATGATCACGGCGTTTGGCATCCTGTTCGGATTCACGCTCGGCGCGCTTGCGGCTTGGTTCGTCTTTCGCGATCGGCGTCGGGCCCGCGCGGCGCTGTCGTGGCCCGCGACCACGGGGCGGGTCGTGGAGAGCCGGGTGGAGCCGAAGACGCTGCCGGGGGACCGACCCACGATCCGGTTTGCGCCGCGGATCGCCTACGAATACGCCGTGCACGACCGCGCCTACCGGTCGGAGCGTATCGCCTTCGCCGAGGTCTTCTGGTCCCTGGCGCCCCAGGGCGCCGCGGCGACGGTGGCACGCTATCCCGCGGGTGCCGCAGGTCACCGTGTATTACAACCCGCGGCGCCCCGAAGAGGCCGTCCTCGAGCGCGGCCGATGATCGCTGAAGTCGTCATGAGGGAGGGCGAAGCCGCGGACCTTACGGCGGTCCGCGCCCTCCTCGAGGCGTCGAACCTGCCCACCGCGGACCTCACCGCGCACCATGCCTCGTGGTTCCTCGTGGCGGTTGCACGCGATGTCGTGGTCGGCGCGGTCGCCGTCGAACCGTGCGGAAGCTTCGGGCTGCTGCGGTCCCTCGCGGTGCGTCCGGAGGCGCGCGGACAAGGCATCGCGCGGCGGCTGGTCACCGCGTGTGAAGCACGCGCCGAGGGTGCCAGGTTGCGCGGCCTGTATCTCCTCACCACGACCGCGGCCCCGTTCTTTCGCGCTGTGGGCTACGAGGAGCTGGAGCATTGGGAACTCCCGGAATCCATTCGCCTCACGGAACAATACCGCTCGCTTTGCCCGAAGACCGCGGTGGCGATGATGAAACGGTTGCGCTGATAAGCGGGTCGGGGAGCCGCTGGCTGCCAGGCTCCGCCGGCCGCGGCTTGGCCGCGAACCGGTCGGGCACGTCGTTCGCGACCTCGATCGCCTCGCTGGTGACGACTCGGCGCCTCGGAGGCTCAATCCGCTTCCTGGAACGCCTTCTGGCGTTTGGTCCTGATCGCCGGCAGCGTCACGATGACCAGCAACGCCAAGGCCGCCAGCAGCAGGCCGAGCGAGAGCGGGCGGGTGACGAACGTGGTCGGATCGCCGCGCGACAACAGCATCGCCCGCCGCAGGTTCTCCTCCATCATCGGGCCGAGGATAAAACCCAGGATCAGCGGTGCGGACTCGCAGCGCAGCTTGTGGAAGAGATACCCCAGCGCGCCGAAGACGACGGTCATGTACACGTCGAAGGTCGTGTTGTTGATCGAGTACGCGCCGATACAGCAGAACGCGAGGATCGCCGGATAGAGCAGCCGGTAGGGCACCTTCAGCAACTGGATCCACAGCCCGATCAGCGGCAGGTTCAGGATCACCAGCATCAGGTTGCCCTCGCTCGCGAGAAGCCTAACCGCATCGGGCCGGAGGAAACCGGCATTCCTCTGCTAGTCGGTCTCCGAAGCCCAACAAAGCAGCTGCCTCCGGAGGGGGTGCAAGGAATCTTCCCCATCTGCGCGAAGCCCGCGGTTTTTTCGCTATTATTCGGCTGCCGGTGGCAGTACCCCCTCAGGCGGTCCGGAAGGTCGCGCGCGGCGCCTCGTGTCGCGGAGGAAGTGGCGACCTACCCTGACCGGCAGGACCTTTTTCGGAAGTATCCGGAGCTGGACGCAGAGGATGTTCGGCAGGCGCTCGAACTCGCCGCACCGAATCTGGACGATCGCATCGTGCCGCTGGAATCGGCTTGAAGCGCCTGGTCGATCAGAGTGGGAGTGCAAGAGCGCAGAGCGCCAGAGATCAGAGCAAAAAGAAGAGGGGAGAACGCAACACCACCCGGAAACGTAGTTTCAGTGCAGGCTCATACCGCGCGAGCGGTGTTACGCCGGAACGGAACCCGAGGTCGTCGCCGTGGAACTCGGGAAGAGCCCTGCCGCGATAGCCACAGCGCGCAAAATAGCGAGCGTAGAGGACGCGCCGCCGCGCACGACGAGCTCCCACGCTGCAACGCCCCGAACCCTGGCCCGAATTGCCGGTATGTCTGCAGTAATCTCTTCGCGTCTCTGCTGATTCAGTGGACCTCGTCACCCTTACCGAAGCCGGCCTCTATTGCGCGGCCGGCGACTTCCACATCGATCCCTGGCGCCCCGTCCCGCGGGCCGTGATCACCCACGCCCACGCGGACCACGCGCGCCCTGGCCACGCCGCCTACCTCGCCGCACGCGACGGCGAGAAGGTGCTGCGGGTTCGCCTCGGCCCCGACGCGACGATCGACACCCTGGCCTACGGCGAAGGCGTCGACATGAACGGCGTGCGCGTGTCGCTGCACCCTGCGGGACACGTGCTCGGATCGGCGCAGGTGCGGATCGAATACCGCGGCGAGGTGTGGGTCGTGTCGGGCGACTACCGGGTCGAGGCGGACGCGACGTGCGCAGCGTTCGAGCCGGTGCGCTGCGACGTGTTCATCACCGAATCGACGTTCGGACTGCCGGTGTATCGCTGGCGCCCGCAAGCCGAGCTTTTCGCGGAGATCGACGCATGGTGGCGCGCGAACCAGGAAGCCGGACGCGCGAGCGTGCTCTTTGCGTATGCACTCGGCAAGGCGCAGCGGCTGCTCGCGGGCATCGATGCGACTATCGGCCCGATCGTCTGCCACGGCGCGGTCGAACCGCTCAACGCGGCCTACCGCGAGAGCGGTGTGCCGCTGCCGCGCACGCTTCGCGTCTCCGAGATCGAGAAGGGCTTCGACTGGAGCCGCGCGCTCGTGGTCGCGCCGCCGTCGGCGCAGGGCACGCCCTGGCTGCGGCGCTTCGGCGATTACTCCGACGCGTTCGCTTCGGGCTGGATGTTGATCCGCGGCGCGCGCCGCCGCCGCGCGGTCGACCGCGGCTTCGTGCTGTCCGACCACGCCGACTGGCCGGGGCTTCTATCAGCCATCGAAGCGACAGGAGCACAGCGGATTTTCGTGACCCACGGACAGGTGCCGGTGATGGTGCGCTGGCTCGCGGAACAAGGTTACGACGCACGCGCCTTCGAGACCCAGTTCGAGGGCGAGCAGGACGGCGGTACGAACGCAGGCGAGAGCGTCGCGGAGTCGGAGCCGTGAAGGCCTTCGCCGAGCTCTACGGTCGCCTCGACCGCACGAATTCGACGCTCGAGAAGACCGCGGCGTTGCGCGACTACTTCTCTGGCGCGGCTGCCGCCGACGCGGCGTGGGCGGTCTACTTCCTGAGCGGCAACCGCCCGCGCCAGGCGATCTCGGCGCCGAAGCTGCGGGCGCTGGCGGCGGATGCTGCGGGCATCCCGATGTGGCTCTTCGAGGAGAGCTACGATGCCGTCGGCGATCTCGCGGAGACGATCGCGCACCTGCTGCCACCGCCGTCGCAAGTGAGCGACGCCCCTCTCCACCGCTGGATCGAGGAGCGTCTGCTGCCGCTGCCAGGACTGCCCGAGGACGAACGCCTCGTTCGCCTTCGTGCCGCGTGGGACGAGCTCGACTGGACCGGGCGCCTGGTCTGGAACAAGCTCACCACCGGCAGCTTTCGCGTCGGCGTGTCGGCGCAGCTCGTGATGCGTGCGCTCGCGCAGGTCAGCGGCGTCGACGCCGATGTCGTCGCCCATCGCCTCGCCGGCGAGTGGGCACCGAGCGCCGTCGTTCTACGAAGCGCTCGTCTCGCGCGATACGGCTGCCGTCGCAGCGAGCCGCCCCTATCCGTTCTTTCTGTCGCACCCCCTGGAGGAGAGTCCGCATTCCCTCGGCGCGGTGGGCGACTGGCAGGCCGAGTGGAAATGGGACGGCATCCGCTGCCAAGTCGTGCGGCGCGACGAACAGGCCTATCTCTGGTCGCGCGGCGACGAGCTGGTTAACGACACCTTCCCGGAGATCGTCGCGGCGGCGACGGTCTTGCCGGAGGGCACGGTGCTCGATGGCGAGGTGCTTGCCTGGAAAGACGGCCGCGTCGCGACCTTCAATCTGCTGCAGAAGCGTCTGGGTCGGAAGGCGCCGGGGAAGAAGACGCTGCAGGAGGCGCCAGCAGTGTTTCTCGCGTTCGATCTGCTCGAATGGCAGGGACGCGACGTGCGAGTCGAGCCGCTGCGGGAACGCAGAGCAATGCTGGAAACCCTCGGCCAGGGATTCCCCGCGGAGTTCGCGCTGCGCGTTTCCGAGGTCGTCCTCGCGGACGACTGGGCTGCGCTCGCCAGAATTCGGGAAGAAAGCCGCGAGCGCCTCGTCGAAGGATTCATGCTGAAGCGCCTCGACTCCGTCTACGGTGTGGGCCGCACCCGCGGCGACTGGTGGAAGTGGAAGATCGAACCGTACACGGTCGATGCAGTGCTCATCTACGCCCAGCGCGGCCACGGGCGGCGGGCGAGCCTCTACACGGACTACACCTTCGGCGTGTGGGACGGCGCCGCGTTGGTGCCCTTCGCCAAGGCCTATTCGGGGCTAACCGACGCGGAAATCCGCGAGGTCGACGATTTCGTCCGCCGCAACACGCGTCGAGAAGTTCGGCCCGGTGCGCACCGTGCGCCCGGAGATCGTGTGCGAGCTCGCGTTCGAAGGCATCCAGGTGAGCCCGCGGCACAAGGCCGGCATCGCGGTGCGCTTCCCACGGATCGCGCGGCTGCGCCGCGACAAGCCGTTCCAGGAAGCCGACACGCTGGAGCAGGTGCGCGCGCTGCTGCCGAGAGGCGCGTGAGATGGCGGACGACGCGCTCAAACTGGTTCGCCAAGCCGAACGCCGGCTCCGTGCGCAGTTGGGCAAGCGCCGTGTTGCGCCGCGACCGCGGACAGACCCCGATCCGTTGCAAGAAGAGGCGCGCCCCGTGCCAATGGCCATCTCGAATGGCGATGGCATCGCGCGGGTGGAAGCATGGTTCGCCGCACGCGGCATGGAGCCCTTCGCGTTCCAGCGCGAGGTCTGGCGGCGCTATTTCGCCGGAGAGAGCGGTCTCGTGCACGCCGCCACCGGCACCGGCAAGACGCTCGCCGCATGGATCGGTCCGCTGGTCGATTGGATGGACTCGGACGCGCACCGCGCACCGCCGCTCACGGTGCTGTGGGTCACGCCGATGCGGGCGCTCGCCCACGACACGCGTGCGTCGCTCGAGCAAGTCGTGGCAGGGCTCCGTCTCCCATGGACCGTCGCCCTGCGCACTGGCGACACACCGCCTGCCGAGCGGGCGAAGCAGGATCGCCGGCTGCCGAGCGCGCTGGTCACCACGCCCGAGAGCCTCACCCTGCTGCTCACTCGCGCGAATCACCGCGAGCTCTTCGCACGTCTGCGGCTGGTCGTCGTCGACGAGTGGCACGAGCTCATGGGCAACAAGCGCGGCGTGCAGGTCGAGCTCGCGCTGGCGCGGCTGAAGCGCGTCGCGCCGACACTTCGTATCTGGGGACTGTCCGCGACGCTGGGCAACCTCGACGATGCGCTGGACCGACTCCTTGCCGGTGGGCCGGGCGCCGTAATCGCGGGCGAGGTGCCGAAGGCGGTTGCGATCGACGCCCTCCTGCCCGCCGACATCGAGCATTTTCCCTGGGCCGGATACCTCGGCACGAAGATGGTGGCGGAAGTGGCGACGGAGATCGAGCGCAGCGCCACGACCCTCGTCTTCACCAACACGCGCTCGCAGGCCGAGCTGTGGTACCAGGCGCTGCTCGCGCATCGCCCCGAATGGGCCGGCGTGATCGCGCTCCACCACGGCTCGCTCGATCTCGACTTGCGCCGCTGGGTGGAGCAAGGTCTCAAGACCGGGGTGCTGCGTGCGGTGATCTGCACGTCGAGCCTCGATCTCGGCGTGGACTTCTCGCCCGTCGACCGCATCATCCAGGTCGGCAGTCCGAAGGGCGTCGCGCGCCTGCTGCAGCGTGCCGGCCGCTCGGGCCATCGCCCCGGTGCGGTGAGCCGCGTCACCTGCGTGCCCACCCACGCACTCGAGCTCGTGGAAGCGGCCGCCGCGCGAACCGCGGCGCAGGCACGCCGCATCGAGTCGCGGCGGCCGGTGACCGCCCCGCTCGACGTGCTGATCCAGCACGTGGTAACGGTCGCGCTCGGCGGCGGCTTCGAGCCCGACGCGCTGCTCGACGAGGTGCGCGAGACACGCGCCTATCGCGAAATGACCGACGAGCAATGGCGGTGGGTTCTCTCTTTCGTCACCCGCGGCGGCGTGCTTGCCGCCTACCCCGAGTATCGCCGCGTGACCGTGGATGCCCGCAACATTCACAGGGTCGAAGACGCGGCCATCGCACGCCGTCACCGCGCCTCGCTCGGGACGATCGTGTCCGATGCATCGATCAACGTGCAGTTCGTGAACGGCGCGCGCCTCGGCACCGTCGAGGAAGGTTTCATCTCGCGCTTGAACGCCGGCGACTGTTTCGTGATCGGCGGTCGCATCGTCGAGCTCGTGCGCCTGAAGGAAATGACGGCGTGGGTGCGGCGCGCGTCACCCAGCCGGGGCATCGTGCCGCGCTGGATGGGCGGCAGGATGCCGCTCTCCAACGAGCTGTCGCAGTCCGTGCGGGCGACGCTCGAGGCCGCGCGCTCGGGTCGCTTCGATTCGCCCGAACTGCAGGCGGTGCGGCCGCTACTGGAGATTCAAGCGCGCGCCTCGTGCATCCCCCGCAGCAACGAGCTGCTGATCGAGCGCCACGAGACCCGCGAAGGCCATCACCTGTTCTTTTTCCCGTTCGCCGGCCGGCACGTCCACACCGGACTCTCTGCACTCTTCGCCTGGCGCCTCGCCCAGCGCGCTCCCGCGAGCTTCAGCATGGCAGTCAACGACTATGGCTTCGAGCTCCTCTCGCCGACACCGGTCGACATCGAAGCGGCGCTCGCCGACGGACTGCTCTCACCGGAGCGCCTGCGCGAACAGTTGCGCGCGAGCCTCAATGCGGCGGAGCTCGCGAAGCGGCAGTTCCGCGAGATCGCGCGCGTGGCCGGTCTCGTGTTTCAAGGGTACCCAGGCGACCCGAAGACCGCGAAGCAGCTGCAGGCGTCGAGCGGTTTGCTGTTCGACGTGTTCACCCGGCACGACCCGGAGAACCTGCTGCTGCGACAGGCGGAGCAGGAGGTGCTGGAACGTCAGCTCGAATACTCGCGGCTCGAACAGACGATGCACGAGATTGGCGACCGGAAGATCGTCGTCGTCGCACCGGCGCGCATGACCCCGTTCGCCCTGCCGCTGCTGGTCGAGCATCTGCGCGAGAAGCTCTCGACGGAAAAGCTCGCGGATCGGGTGGAGCGGATGCAGGTGGCGATGCGGAAGGGGTCGTAGAAGTTGGGAGGCTCATACGCGGCTTTGCGACACGTTTCGTTTTCTGTACGATAATTTTGCACACCTGAGTGCAGGATCGGCGATGTCGTGAGTCCCATCCCGGAGCAGTGGGAAGCGGAGCATGGTGCCCGACTCGTCACGGCCGACGCGGCGCTGCGTGCGGTCAATGCAGTGGACGCCATTTGGTAAACGCGTCCCCTTGCAACCCCCGCGAGGAGAGCCCCCCCAGAACTTACGCCGTCCGAGCGCGCTGCTCCGATTCGATCTGTGCCGAGAACATCCGCCCAAGCCGGCCGCGCAGGTCCTGCTCGTTGCAAAAGCTGAGACCGTACGTGCTCGAAAGTCCCCTGGCCTGATCGGGGTTGAGGCCCGCTGCGCAGATGATGAAATCGTCCCGCGCGATCGCCAGCCGCTTGCGCAGGGTGAGGCAGCGGTCGATATCCTGACGGAATTCGCCGCTCTTGCATTCGATGCACATCGGACGATTGCCGTCGATGAGAAAAAACACGTCGAGCTCGAAGGTTTCGTCGTTCTGCAGCGTGATCACCAGGTTGCGCGCGCATGAGTAGCGGCGCCGGTGTTCCCTGACCGACTCCAGCATGGTCATGAAGACGAGCCACTCCAGCCAGTCGCCGTTGAAGAATTCGCGGATCGCCGGCGCGGTCTGCAGCACGAGCCGCAGCAGCTTCTCGTCCTTCAGGTGGAAACACTTCGCGACGAAGGAATAGTCGTAGAGCTGGCGGCAGAAATCGACCACGAGCTGGCCCTGCTCCGGCGTCTTCCGGTCGAGGTGGATGGTGGTGGTGGCGAACCCCTTCATCTGGGCGAAGCGAATGCGGTCCACCACCTCCTTCAGCACGCCGCCGTGCTTGCCGATGGCGACCGCGATCTCGTCGAAGAAGCCCGTCGTGTCGACGGCCTTGGGGTTGATGCGGACCTCGACCTGCCTGCGCTGAAACCACTCCTGGATGGGGCCGTGCTGCAACTCGGTCGACAGCACGCCGGAGTTGTGGAGATCGAAGGTGTCGAGGGCTGCCGCCCCGCCCACTGCAGTCGGCGGCCGCTCGCCATGGGTCGCTGCTGCGCGCAGCCGCACCAACTCGGTCTGCAGGGCAAAGAGCTTCTCCAGCACCTTGCCCACGAACAGGACCGTGTCGTACGCGTGGACCGGAGTGCGGCAGCGGGGACAGGGCAGTGTCGTTCCAGCGGCCTCTCGCGGCAGCTCTTCGAGATGACCGCACTTGTTGCAGCGGAGAATGGTCATGGCATGCTGACGGGAAGCGGTTGGTTCGTGCGCCGGGGCCCTGACGAGCCCACCTCGTGACGGGAGCGGTGGCGAGCCTCGCAATAGCCGTGCCGAGGTCAGGTCACCGCGCGAGGTTGACGTCCGGCGCAAAGAGCTAGCAATATCTGGCACTCTATCTCCCGAACCCGACACGCTCCTCGCGAGCCTCTCCGCTCGCTCGGCGCACCTTTTTCAGCTATCTCAGGCGATCAACATCGGCACCATGGACAAAGCCGCGCAGCCATTCGACGACGACCGTGAGCCCCGCACCGCCGGGTCGGACGCCGTTGCCGGCGATCCGCTCTGGTACAAGGATGCGGTCATCTATCAGCTGCACGTGAAGGCGTTCTTCGACTCGAACGACGACGGCATCGGCGATTTCCAGGGACTCGCCTCGAAGCTCGACTACATCCAGGAGCTCGGGGTCAACGCGATCTGGGTCATGCCATTCTATCCGTCGCCGCTCAAGGACGACGGCTACGATGTCGCCGACTACCTGAACGTTCATCCGCAGTACGGGACGCGGCAGGACTTCCGCAATTTCCTGCGCGAGGCACACCGCCGGGGGCTGCGCGTCATCACGGAGCTGGTGGTCAACCACACCTCCGATCAGCATCCCTGGTTCCAGGCGGCGCGGCGCGCGCCGCCGCGGACACGTCGAAGCGCAATTTCTACGTGTGGAGCGACGACGACCAGAAGTATCGCGGGCACGCGCATCATCTTCACCGATACCGAGACCTCCAACTGGACGTGGGATCCGGTCGCGAAGGCGTACTACTGGCACCGCTTCTTCAGCCATCAGCCCGACCTCAATTTCGACAACCCGAGCGTGCTGAAGGCCGTGCTGCGGGCCATGCGCTTCTGGCTCGACATGGGCGTCGACGGCTTCCGGCTCGACGCCATTCCCTATCTCGTCGAGCGCGAGGGCACGAGCAACGAGAACCTTCCGGAAACGCACGCGGTCATCAAGAAGATCCGCGCCGCGATCGATGCCAAGTACGCCGGGCGCCTGCTCCTCGCCGAGGCGAACCAGTGGCCCGAGGACGTGCGCGACTATTTCGGCGACGGCGACGAATGTCACATGGCGTACCACTTCCCGCTGATGCCGCGCATGTACATGGCGATCGCGCAGGAGGACCGCCATCCGGTCATCGAGATCATGCAGCAGACGCCGGACATTCCCGCGAACTGCCAGTGGGCGATCTTCCTGCGCAACCACGACGAGCTCACGCTCGAGATGGTCACGAGCAAGGAGCGCGACTACATGTACCGGATGTACGCGGCCGATCCGCGCGCGCGGATCAACCTCGGCATCCGCCGGCGGCTCGCGCCGCTGATGGAAAACGACATCGATCGCATCAAGCTGATGAACAGCCTGCTCCTGTCGATGCCGGGCTCGCCGATCATCTACTACGGCGACGAGATCGGCATGGGCGACAACATCTTCCTCGGCGACCGCAACGGCGTCCGGACACCGATGCAGTGGAGCCCGGACCGCAATGCCGGATTCTCGCGCGCCGATCCGCAACGCCTGTTCCTGCCGCCGATCATGGATCCGGTGTACGGCTTCGAGGCGGTGAACGTCGAGGCGCAGTAGCGCGAGCCATCGTCGCTGCTCAACTGGATGAAGCGCATGCTCGCCGTGCGCAAACAGAGCCATGCGTTCGGCCGCGGCCGACTGACCTTCCTCAAGCCCGGGAACGGCAAGGTGCTCGCGTACCTGCGCGAGCATGGGCGACGAGGCGATTCTCTGCGTCGCGAACGTCGGGCGTTCCGCGCAGCCGGTCGAGCTCGATCTCAAGCGCTATCGCGGGCCGCGTGCCGGTCGAGATGTTGGGCCGGATCGCCTTCCCGCCGATCGGCGAGCTGCCATACCTGCTCACCCTGTCGGCACACGGCTTCTACTGGTTTCGACTCGCCACGGACGTGGAAGCGCCCGACTGGCACGAAGCGTTCGTCACGCGCGAAGAGCTTCCGATGCTCGTGCTCTTCGACGGCTGGATGAGCTTCTTCCGCGACCGGGTCGTGCCCTGGCGGATCGGCATGGCGCAGAAGGTACGCGAGCAGTTCGAGGAGGATATCCTTCCGCGTTACATCGAAGGGCGGCGCTGGTTCGCGCAAAAGGGCGAGACGGTGAAGCGCGCACGCCTGGTCGACCACGGACTGTGGGAGCGTGGAGACCAGTCGTGGCTCGTCGGCCAGTTCGACGTCGAGGTCGGCGCACAGACCCTCCGCTACTTCCTCCCGCTCGCGCTCGCGTGGGAAGAGACGGAGGAAGCCCGCGTGCGCAGCCTGCAAGTCCGCGACCGTGGCCAAAGTCCGCCAGCAGGCCAACGTGGGGGTGATGACCGACGCGTTCCCCGATGCAGTCTTCTGCCGCGCAATGGTGGAGACGATCGGCCAGGGCCGGAGCTCGCGACCTCGCACGGCAAACTGCGGTTCGTGCCGACGCGTGCGTTCAGGGAGATCGCGGGTCCGGACGTGTCGAAGCTCGAGCTCGGCCGCCCGCAAGACGCAGGGCAGCAATACCGCGGTCACCCTGGGCGAACGGCTCTTCCTCAAGGGGTATCGGCGGGTGCGTCCCGGCCTGAATCCGGAGCTCGAGATGGGGCGGTTCCTCACCGAAGTCGCGCACTTCCCGAACTGCGTGCCGGTGGCCGGCGCCCTGGAGTACATCGGGCTCCGACGGGACGCCGTCGACGCTGGCCCTGCTGCAGGCATATCTCCCGAACGAAGGCGACGGCTGGAGCTACACGCGTCGACTACCTCGAGCGCTATCTCGAGGAGCACGGCACCGGGAAGCATCCGCCGCCCGACGCGCACGGCGGCTTCCTCGCGCTCATGCAGACCCTCGGCACCCGCACCGCCGAGCTGCACTGCGCACTCGCCCGCCGCACCGGAGACGCCGCGTTCGATCCAGAGCCTTTCACTGCCGCCGATCTCGTCGAATGGAAGCGGCGCGTGCTCGAGGAGGTGACTGCGACGCTGGCAGCGCTGGAGCAGCGTCGAAGCGAGCTCCCGCCGTCCGTCCGTGAGGAGACTTATTCGCTGCTGCAGGGGCGCGAGCGCCTGATTGCAACGCATCGAGAAGTGCGTCGCGCCAGAAGGCGCCACGATCAAGACGCGCTTCCACGGCGACTATCACCTCGGTCAGGTGCTGCTCTCCAATCACGACTTCGTGATCATCGACTTCGAGGGTGAGCCCGCGCGACCGCTTTCGGAGCGCCGCACCAAGCAATCGCCGCTGCGCGACGTGGCCGGCATGCTGCGCTCGTTCGACTACGCGCGCTCGACCGTGCTTCGCAGCGCCACCCAGGGCGGCAAGGATCTCGCCGCGATCGAGCGGCTGGCGGTGCAGTGGGAGCACGAGGTGCGGCGTGCGTTTCTCTGCCGCCTACGAAGAGGGGACGCGGGGCGCGGAACTCTATGCCGATTTCGCGGAGACGCGCGACCTGCTCGAGCTGGCGGAGCTCGAGAAGGCGCTGTACGAACTTCGCTACGAGCTCGGCAACCGGCCGGACTGGGTGCCGATTCCCCTGCGGGGCATTCTGACGCTGGCGCTCGGGGCCAGGAATCGATAGGAGGGAGTTATGGAACGACAGGTGGACATGCTGATCGAGCCGGCCCGGGTGTTCCTGCAGCAGGTCGCGAACTTGTTGCCGCAGGTGGGCGTCGGCGTGGTCGTACTCATCGCCGGCTGGCTGTTGGCGCGCTTTGCTCGGTTTGCGGTAAGCAAGGGTCTGCGCGCCATCAACTTCAACGTGCTCACCGAACGCGCGGGGCTGGACAGCTTTCTGCGCCAGGGCGGCGTCGAGGTCGACACGGTCGACATTCTCGGCCTGCTCGTGTACTGGCTGGTGATCCTCGCGGCGCTCTTCATCGCGGCGAGCGGGCTCGGGCTCACCAACGTGACCGACCTGCTCGCGCGCATCATGCTGTTCGTGCCGAAGGTGATCGTCGCCGTGCTGATCCTCGCCTTCGGCGGGTATTTCGCCCGCTTCATCGGGGCGAGCGTGACCACCTACTGCAGGAACGTCGGGCGTGCGGGACGGCGAGCTGCTCGGCCGCCTCGCCCAATACACGGTGCTCGCGTTCATCGTGCTGATCTCGCTCGATCATCTGAGCGTGGGGGGCGACATCATCCGGCACACTTTCCTGATCGTCCTCGGCGGGCGTGGTGCTCGCGCTGGCGCTCGCGTTCGGAATCGGCGGTCAGCGCTGGGCCGCCGAGATCCTCGAACGCTGGTGGCCGCGGCACCGGGAAGACGAGTGAAGCGCCGGCACGTCATGCCATTCGGGTGCGAGCTCCGGTCCGGCGGCGGAGCGCGCTTTCGCCTGTGGGCACCGGCTGCGCGGGAGGTCGCGGTGCGCCTGCACGATGTCGGCGGTGCTGCGCCGGACGTGCCCGCAACGCCGCGCGCAGCGGGGTGGTTCGAGCTCGAGCGCCGGGATGCGCACGCCGGCAGTCGATACAGCTTTGTCATAGATGGTGGTCAGGCGGTCCCGGACCCGGCCTCGCGCTGGAACCCGGACGACGTCCATGGCGCGAGCATGGTCGTCGATCCGCTCGCCTTCGACTGGCAGGACGGCGGCTGGAAAGGCCGCCCGTGGCACGAGGTCGTGCTCTACGAGCTGCACGTCGGGACCTTCTCGCCGGAAGGCACTTTCGCCGGGGTGGAGCGCCGCCTGGATCATCTCGTCCACCTCGGCGTGACGGCCATCGAGCTCATGCCGGTGGCGGACTTCCCGGGGGCGCGCGACTGGGGCTACGACGGCGCGCTCATGTTCGCGCCGGACGCCGCGTACGGCACGCCCGAGGATCTCAAGCGTCTGGTGCAGGCGGCCCACGCGCGGGGCCTGATGGTGTTCCTGGACGTGGTCTACAACCACTTCGGACCCGAGGGCAACTACCTGCATCTGTACGCGCCGCAGTTCTTTACCGATCGCCACCACACGCCCTGGGGCGTGGCCATCGACTTCGACGGGCCCGCCAGCCGGACGGTGCGCGATTTCTACGTTCACAATGCGCTCTACTGGCTCGAGGAATTCCACTTCGACGGCCTGCGACTCGACGCCGTGCACGCGATTCACGACGAGTCGCGACCCGGCATCCTCGCGGAGATTGCACAGGCGGTGCGGGCCGGGCCGGGCGCCGAGCGGCACGTGCACCTCGTGCTCGAGAACGATGACAACCACGCGCGACATCTTAGCCTGCAGCCGGCGGGCGGGGGCTACGACGCACAGTGGAACGACGACGTCCACCACGCCTTCCACGTCCTGCTCACCGGCGAGGACGACGGCTACTACGCCGACTACGCGGAGAGGCCGCTCGCGCACCTGGGTCGCTGCCTCGCAGAGGGATTCGCGTACCAGGGTGAACCCTCCCGCTATCGCGACGGCAGGCGGCGCGGCGAACCGAGCGCTCATCTGCGCGCCACCGCGTTCGTGAGCTTCCTGCAGAATCACGACCAGGTCGGCAACCGCGCCTTCGGCGAACGTCTCACGGTGCTCGCGCGCCCCGAACCCCTCGCCGCGGCCCTCGCCATCCTGCTGCTCGCGCCGGCGCCGCCGTTGCTCTTCATGGGCGAGGAATGGGGCACCGAGACGCCGTTCCTGTTCTTCTGCGATTTCGAGCCCGCGCTCGCACCGCAGGTGACGGCCGGGCGCCGCGCCGAGTTCGCCCGCCTCGCGCGCTTTCGCGACGAAGCGGCGCGCAATCGCATTCCGGACCCCTCGTCGCCGGCGACCTTCGAGGCGGCGACGCTCGACTGGCGCGAATGCGAGCAGGAGCGCGGCGCGCAATTCCTCGCCCGGTATCGACGACTGCTCGAGCTGCGCCGGACCGAGATCGTGCCCCGGCTCGCGGGCATGAGCGGATCGGGCCAGCACCGCGTATTCCAGCGTCACGGTCTCGCGGTGGACTGGACACTCGGCGACGGTAGCCGGCTGCACCTCGTGTGCAACCTCGGCGACACTGCCCTTTCCGGAGTCGTGCTGCCGCGCGGGCGGACCATCCATGCACACCCTGCGTCCCTTCGCGACCGGCCGGACGACGGCGCGCTGCCGCCCTGGAGCGTGCTCTGGCTGCTGGAGACGCGGCATGGCTGACGGGCGACTGATCGCGCTCGCTCGCCTGCACGGCATAGAGACCACCCTTTCCGATCGTGGCGGCAGCGCGCAGACGGTATCGGCGCGGACGCTCCGGCTCGTGCTCTCCGCGCTGGGCGTCCCCGCCGCGACCGATGCCGAGATCGCGCAGGCGATCGCCGATCACGAGCGGCGCCAATGGCGGGATGTGCTGCCGCCGGTGGTGGTGCGCCGCGCTTCGCAGCTGCCCGGAAGGCTCGCGATCCGGTTGCCCGCAACGCTCGACTCGAAAAACCTCCGGTGGCGAGTGCAGGAGGAGGACGGCGCGGAGGACGAGCGCAGCTTCTCGCCGAAAGAGCTGGAACCGATCGAGACCTATCGATCGGGCGAATCCGTTTTCACATCGCGTCGTCTCGCGCTCGAGGTCAACCCCGCCCCGGGCTACCACCATCTCGAGCTCTTCGACGGCGAAGAAAGACTGGCGAGGTCGGTCTTCATCGTGTGTCCCGACGCGGCCTACCAGCCGGAGGCCATCTCGGGCAGCGGGCGCGTCTGGGGACCGGCCGCGCAGCTCTACGCGGTGCGCTCGTCACGCAACTGGGGCATCGGGGACTTTACCGACCTGCGGACCATGATCGGCCAGTGGGCAGCGCGCGGCGCGGGAACGGTCGGTCTCAACCCGTTGCACGCGCTGTTCCCGGACAACCCCCGAGCGCGCGAGCCCTTACGGTCCGTCGAGTCGACTGTTCCTCAATGTCCTGTATATCGACGTCGATCGCGTCGAGGACCTGCGCGATAGCGAGGAAGCGCAGGCGCTGCGTGCGCGGCGCAGAGTTCCAGTCGCGGCTCGCGCGCCTGCGCGCGGCCGATCTGGTCGACTACGAGGGCGTCGCCGAAGCGAAATTGACGGCGCTCTCGCTGCTCTACCGCAGCTTTCGCGCCCGCCATCTCAGCCAGGGAACAGCGCGCGCAGGCGGCTTTCGCGCGTTCCAACGTGCCCGGGGCGAGGACCTGCGGCGACACGCGCTGTTCGAAGCCCTGCAGGAGCGCTTCCACCGCGAGAATGCGTCCGTTGCCGGCTGGCCGAAGTGGCCCGAACGGTTTCACGACCCGGCCTCGGGCGCGGTCGCCCGCTTCGCGCGAGCAGAATTCCGAGCGCGTGGAATTCTTCGAATACCTGCAGTGGCAGGCCGATCTGCAGCTGCATGCCGCGGGATGGCGCTGCGAGGAATTGGGGCTGGGTGTGGGGCTCATGGGACATCTCGCGTTGCTCGTGGCGCCGGACGGCGCCGAGAGCTGGGGCGAGCGCGGCGTCTATGCGCTTCAGGCAAGCGTGGGCGCGCCGCCCGACGAGGTCCATCCGCGCGGCCGCGACTGGCGCCTGCCGCCGCCGATCCCGGAGCGTCTCCAGGCCTCTGCGTATCGACCTTTCGTCGCGGCGCTGCGGGCGAACATGCGCCACACCGGCGCGCTTCGCATCAGCCACGCGGCGGGATTGATGCGCCTTTTCTGGGTACCCGCGGGATGCAGTCCCGCGGAGGGTGCGTACGTGAGCTACCCGTTCGCCGACCTGCTCGGAATCGTCGCGCTGGAGAGCCAGCGCAATCGGTGCCTCGTGATCGCGGAAGACCTCGACACGGTCCCCGACGACGCGCGCACCGCACTGAAAGAACTCGGCCTGCTCTCGCGCACACTGTTGTACTTCGAGCGCGACGCGGGGGGCGGTTTCAAGCCGCCGTCGGATTACCCCGCGCAGACCCTGGTCGCGGCGAGCACCCCCGATCTGCCGACCCTCGCGGGATTCTGGGAAGGTCACGACCTCAGCTTGCGCACGGCGCTCGGCTTGTTCGCTGCCGACGATGAGCGCGAGGCCCAGGTCGTAATTCGCTCGCAGGACCGCGCCCGGCTCCTGTTGGCGCTCGAGCGGGAGGGACTGTTGCCGCCGGGTGTAACGGTTACCCCCCTCTCGCTGCCCCGAATGACGGACGCCTTCGCGCGCGCGCTGCATGTCTATCTCGCCCGCTCACCGGCGAAGCTGATGACCGTGCAGCTCGAGGACGTGCTCGGCGCCGTCGACCAGATCAACCTCCCGGGAACGACCGAACAGCATCCGAACTGGTGCCGGAAGCTCACGATGTCGCTCGAAGACTGGCCCGAGGACCCGCGTTTCACCACGCTCACCGATGCCCTCGCGCAGGCACGCGGGCGCGCCGTCTTGCCGCAGCGGCGAGGGGGCCCGGGGCAGGGTGTGTGCGCGGTCGTTCCACGCGCAACCTACCGCCTGCAGTTGCACGGCGGTTTCGGCTTCAACCATGCGGCACAGCTCGTGCCCTACCTCGCCAGCCTGGGCATCAGCCATGTCTACTGCTCGCCGTACCTCAAGGCGCGCCCGGGCAGCCAGCACGGCTACGACATCATCGACCACGACGCGCTCAACCCGGAGATCGGAAGCCGCGAGGACTTCGAAGCGTTCGTCGACGCGCTCCAGTCGAGCGGCATGGGCCAGATCCTGGACATGGTGCCGAACCACATGGGCGTGATGGGCGCCGACAATGTCTGGTGGCTCGATGTGCTGGAAAACGGCCCGGCGTCGCACTACGCCGGGTTCTTCGACATCGACTGGGATCCGGTGAGCGCGGCGCTCAAGGGAAAAGTGCTGGTGCCGGTCCTCGGCGATCACTACGGGTCGCTTCTGGAGCGCGGCGAGATCAAGCTTGCCTACGACCCCGCAGCGGGGTCGCTCAGCGCGTGCTACCACGAGCACCGGTTCCCGCTGGATCCACGCGAGTATCCCGCCATTCTCGAACGGGTACCGAAGGCTGCGCTCGGGGAAGCGATCCCCACGCGCGTTCTGGAGGAGTTCGCGAGCCTCGTCACCGCGTTCCGCAACCTGCCCGGCCGGGAGGAAGTCGACCCCGGACGGCGGACCGAGCGCAATCGAGACAAGGAGGTCCACAAGCGTCGCCTCGCGCAGCTTGCCGCTGAGTGCCTGCCCCTGCGCGCGGCCATCGAGGCGGCCGTGCGGATCGTAAGCGGCAACCGCGACGAACCAGCGGCGTTCGATGCCCTGCATGCACTGCTCGAGGCGCAGGCCTATCGACTCGCCTACTGGCGGGTCGCGTCGGACGAGATCAACTACCGGCGCTTTTTCGATATCAACGATCTCGCGGCGCTGCGCATGGAAGACGAGATCGTGTTCGATGCAACCCACCGGAAGGTGCTCGAGCTCGCGGCCTCGGCGCAGGTCGACGGGCTGCGCATCGATCACCCGGACGGGCTGTACGACCCCGCGCAGTACTTTCGCCGGCTGCAGGACCGCTATGCGACGGCACGCGGCCTGCTCGTCGACGAAGCGGCCGACCGACCCGTTCGGCCGCTGTACGTCGTGCTGGAGAAGATCACCGCAGCCTACGAAAGGGTTCCGGAAGGCTGGCACGTTCATGGCACCACGGGCTACCGCTTCATGAACCTGGTGAACGGTCTGTTCATCGACGGGTCCGCACGCTCACTGCTCGATCGCATCTACCAGACCTTCGTGCCCGAGGCCATGGCGTTCGAAGAGATTGCCTACCACTCGCGGCGGGTGATCATGCGAACCGCACTCGCGAGCGAGCTGACGGTGCTTGCCAACCGGCTCGCACGTCTCGCCCAGGACAATCGCCGCACGCGGGATTTCACGCTGAACACGCTGCGCCAGGCGCTGGTGGAGGTGGTCGCGTGCTTCCCGGTCTACCGGACCTACATCGCGGACAAGGCGACAGCGGACGATCGTCGCTACATCGAGTGGGCCGTTTCGAGGGCGAGGCGCCGGAGCCGCGCCGCGGACGCCACCATCTTCGATTTCGTGCTCTCGTCATTGCTCGGTGAGGTCCCCGGAGGCGACGGCGGGCAGGCCGCCCAGGCGCTTGCCTTCGCCAGGAAGTTCCAGCAGTTCACGGCACCCGTCATGGCCAAGGGCGTCGAGGACACCGCCGCTTACGTCTATAACCGCCTGGTCTCCCTGAACGAAGTCGGCGGCGACCCGACCAGCTTCGGTTTTACCGTATCCGCCTTTCACGGCGCGAGTCAGGACCGCGCGACGAAGTGGCCACACACGATGCTCGCCACGTCCACCCACGACAGCAAGCGCTCCGAGGACGTGCGCGCCCGCATCAACGCGCTCTCGGAGTTGCCGACGGCATGGCGGCTGGGACTGCGGCGCTGGAGCCGCCTCAACCGCAGCCGCAAGCGCGCGGTCGAGGGCAAGAGCGCGCCGTCCCGCAATGACGAATACCTGTTCTACCAGACGCTCGTCGGAACCTGGCCTCTCGCGCCGCTGGCGGACGATGGACTCGCCGCCTACCGCGATCGCATCCAGGCCTACATGATCAAGGCGGTGCGCGAAGCGAAGGTCGAAAGCAGCTGGATCAATCCCAATGCGGAGTACGAGGGTGCGCTTGCCAGCTTCATCGAAGCCCTGCTCGGGCGGACGGAAGGCAGTCTGTTCCGGCAGGATTTCATTCCGTTCCAGCGCCGCGTCGCGTGGCTCGGGATGCTGAACAGCCTGTCGCAGACACTGATCAAGCTGACGAGCCCGGGTGTCCCCGACATCTATCAGGGCAACGAGCTCTGGGACTTGAGCCTGGTGGACCCGGACAACCGCCGGCCGGTGGACTACGAGGAGCGCTCGCTACTGCTCGCCGAAATGCAGGAGCGCCTCGCCGCAGAAGGCATGGGGGCGGCAGTGCGCGGCGGCACCTTGCTGCAGAGCTGGGAGGACGGCGGTCCGAAGCTGTACCTGATCTGGCGTGCGCTGCAATTGCGCCGTGAATATCCGCAGCTCTTCAGCGCGAGCGACTATCTGCCGCTCTCCGCCGTGGGCGAGCGCGCGGAGAACCTGGTGGCCTACGCGCGGCGTCGCGCGGATGCGGCGCTCATCGTCGTCGTCGGACGCCTCTTCGGACGGATCGTCGCCGAGCCCGGCGACCTGCCGCTCGCGTCCCACGCGTGGGGAGACACCGCGGTGCAGACGGGCTTCCTCGCCGAGGGCACCCGGCTGCTCAACGTGCTGACGGGTCGGAGCGTCGAGGTCCACGACGCTTGCATCCCCATGGCCGACGTCTTCGCCGACCTCCCCGCCGCGCTGCTCCTTTACGAAAGTACGGCTGAATGAAGATGAACTTTGCAGACGAACTGCTCGCCATCACCGATGCCATCGCGAGCGCGGTGCGCCTGCCGATCGTGAAGCGCATTCACGTGCCGCCGTACCGACTGCGGCCCGGGCGCGAATGCGAGTTCTCCGCGGTGCAGCTCGCGGACGGCAGCACGGGCATCGCCTATACGCTGCTCGAAGACGGACTCGCCGCGGTGCAGTGGGCACGCAACGACGCGAGCCTGATCGGCATGGCCCCGGACCGCCTCGCACAGCGCTTCGCATCGCCCCGCATGGCCGACCGCGTGCTCGGTCTGGCGGCCATCAATGCCATCAGCCAGCACTTTTTCCGCCGTGCGGGCTTCGCGCTGGATTACGCAACCAACTCGTTCGGATCCTTGGACCTCGTTCCCGGCGATCGCCTCGGCATGATCGGTTTCTTCGGACCCCTGGTGGACAAGTGCCGCGAGAGCGGCGTCGCGCTCACCGTGCTCGAGCTCGACGAAACGCTGGTGCAGCGCGAAGCGGGGCTCGAGGTGACGCTCGACCCCGAACGGCTCGCGGGCTGCCACAAGATCGTCTCGACCAGCACGGTGCTGCTCAATGGCACGCTCGACGACGTGCTCGCTCAGGCAGCCCATGCGGAAACCTTCGTGATCGTCGGTCCGAGCGCGGGTTGCGTGCCCGATCCGCTGTTCGCCCGAGGCGTATCGACGGTGGGCGGTGCGGAGGTGATCGACCCCGAGACCTTCATGAGCGTGTGCAGCACACTGGATCCCTGGGGCGACACCACGAGAAAATACTGCATTCAGCGCGGCGCGTCGTATCCCGGCTTCGCGGCGCTCCTGGAACGGGCTACGCGAGAGCCGCAATGAGACGGATTTTCCAGCACGCGCTGATCGGCGCATGCGTCTCCGTCGCCGGCCTTGCGTCGCCACTGGCCCTGGCGGGCAAGGACCTCGATGCCATCCGCAAGCGTGGGGAGCTGATCTGCGGAGTGAGTACCGGTGTGGCCGGATTCTCGGCGGCCGACAGTCGGGGTCGGTGGTCGGGGCTGGACGTGGACTTCTGCCGCGCGCTCGCGGCGGCGATACTCAAGGACGGCGACAAGGTGCGCTTTGCCCCGCTCACCTCGCAACAGCGCTTCACCGCGCTGCAATCGGGCGAGGTCGATCTCCTGTCGCGTAACACCACCTGGACGCTCACGCGCGACGCGTCGCTGGGACTGCACTTCACGTCGATCATCTTCTACGACGGTCAGGGCTTCCTGGTGCCGAAGAGCCTCAACGTGAAGAGCGCGAAGGCCTTGAAGGGTGCAACCGTCTGCGTGCAAAGCGGCACCACCACCGAGCGCAACCTGAGCGACTTTTCCCGCGCCAACAACCTGAACCTGAAACCCGTGGTCTTCGCGGACTTCGCGGCGACCAATGCCGCGTACTTCGGCGGCCGCTGTCAAGCCTACACCACCGATGCATCGGCATTGGCATCGGTCCGCGCCAAGGAAGCGCCGCAGCCGGAAGACCACGTGATCCTCCCGGAACTGATCTCCAGGGAGCCGCTGGGCCCCGCCGTACGGCGCGGCGACGACGATTTCTTCGCCATCGTGAAGTGGGTCGCCTTCGCGCTGATCGAAGCCGAAGAGCTCGGCATCAACCAGGCCGACGTGGACCGGCAGAAGAAGGAAAGCTCGAACCCCGCCGTGGCGCGTCTCCTGGGCTCCGGCAGCGATGACAGCGGCAAGCCGCTGGGTCTGGACCGGGACTGGGCCTACCGCGCGCTCAAGACCGTCGGCAATTACGGCGAAATCTACGAGCGCAACGTCGGCCCGAAGACCCCGATCGGCCTGCCGCGCGGGCTGAACCACCTGTGGTCGAGCGGCGGTCTCATGTACGCGCCGCCCATACGCTGACCGCGTCGCCTTGGACGCCGTCGCACCGCCGCCGCGCCGCAAATGGTCGTGGCGCAGCCGCGCCGCCCGAGGCCTGCTGTATCAGGCGATCGCCCTGCTCGTCATCGGTCTCGTTATCTGGTTCCTGGCGCACAACACGCAGGAGAACCTGCGTGTCCGCGGCATTCGGAGCGGCTTCGACTTCCTCGGCGCGGCCGCCGGCTTCGACATCGGGGAGAGCCTGATCGCCTTCGGCCCGGCCGATTCGTACGCGCGGGCAATCTGGGTCGGCGTGCTCAACACGCTGCGCGTGGCGTTGCTGGGCATCCTCTTCACCACCGTCGTCGGCGTGCTGATCGGCATCGGCCGCTTCTCGCGCAATGCGCTCGTGCGCGCCTTCTGTTACGGCTATGTCGAGCTCGTTCGCAACGTGCCGCTGCTGCTGCAGTTGCTGATGTGGTACGTGCTGTTCGTCGAGGTGCTGCCGCCCCCGCAGGCGGCGTGGAACCTGGCAGGGCTCCTCTATCTCAGCAAGGGCGGTTTGGCATTCCCGGTTCCCGTGTGGGGCGCGGGACAGGTTGGAATGCTCGTCGGAGTGCTGGCGGGACTCGCGGTCGGCTGGGCGTGGCGTCGCTCGGCGAAGCGGCGGTTCGCGCTCACCGGCGAGGATCGCGACCGGGTATGGGTGCCTGTGCTGGCGGTGCTCGCGTTCGCATTCGTCGGCGGGTTTACCGGCGCCGGGCCGGGTGAGTGGCGCGTGCCGGAGCAGCTCGCCTTCGCGGTCGATGGCGGCGCGAGCATGACGCCCGAGTTTCTGGCTCTGCTGCTCGGCCTTGTCCTCTACACCGCCGCGTTCGTGGCGGAGGTGGTGCGAAGCGGCACTCAGTCCGTGGACCGCGGCCAGGTGGAAGCGGCCCGCGCGCTAGGCTTGTCGCCGCGGCAGCAGATGCGGCTGGTGGTGCTGCCCCAGGCGCTTCGCGTGATCGTGCCGCCGCTCACCAACCAGTACCTCAACCTGACCAAGAACTCGTCGCTCGCGGTAGCCATCGGCTACCCCGACGTGGTGTCGATCGCGAACACGACGCTCAACCAGACTGGACGTGCGGTCGAGTGCATTGCCATCATCATGGCGGTATACCTGACGACGTCGCTCGCCACGTCGGCCTTCATGAACTGGTACAACCGGCGCGTGGCGATCAAGGAGCGCTGACGGTGGCCGATACGTTCCGCCCCATCGCAGCGCGCGCGGCACCAGCGCGCCCGGGCGGCGTCCTCCTCTGGCTGCGCCGCAACCTCCTCGGTGATTGGCACAGCGCCATCACCACCGTCGTGCTGATCGGATTCGTATCGTATCTGCTGCCCGGCGTCGCGCAGTGGGCGGTCGTCGACGCCGTGTTCGCGCCGGATGCGGGCGCCTGTCAGGCTGCGCGCGGCCCGGGCGCCTGCTGGGGTGTGGTGGCCGAGAAGTATCGACTCATCCTGTTCGGCCGGTACCCATTCGATCAGCAATGGCGGCCCGGGCTCGCCACCGCCCTGATGGTCGCCGCCTTGGTCGCAAGCTGCATCCGCCATTGCTGGCGTCCGTGGCTGATCGCGATGTGGGTGCTGGTCCTGGCGGCGTTCTTCGCGCTGATGGGCGGCGGCGTGCTCGGCCTCGCGCCCGTGCGCACCGATCTATGGGGCGGCCTGCCGCTCACCGTGATGCTCGCGACGCTCTCGATCTTCCTGGCGTTTCCCCTTGCGATCCTCGTGGCGCTGGGCCGGCGCAGCGACCTTCCGGCGATCAGCGCGGCCTGCGTGGCGTATATCGAGCTCGTCCGCGGGGTGCCGCTCATCTCGGTGCTGTTCATGGCCTCGTTCATGTTCCCGCTCTTCATGCCGCAGGGCTTTAGCATCGACGTGCTGGCGCGCGTGCTGATCGGCATCTCGCTGTTTGCGGCGGCCTACATGGCGGAGATCATCCGCGGCGGCCTGCAGGCGATCCCGAGAGGCCAGCTGGAGGCAGCCGCCACGCTGGGCCTTACCTACTGGCAGACGCAGCGCAGGATCGTTCTGCCGCAAGCGCTAGCGATAGTGGTGCCTGGTCTCATGAACAACTTCATCGCCATCTTCAAGGACACGTCGCTCGTGACCATCGTCTCGCTCTACGAGCTCACCGGAGCGCTCGGCCTTGCCCTCAATTCGGATGTCGAGTGGCGACCGTTCAAGATCGAGGCGTACCTGTTCATCACCGCCATCTACTTTTTCTTCTGCTTTGCGATGTCGCGCTACAGCCTGTGGGTGGAACGACGGATCGGCGCAGGCGGAATTTCGTGAGTGGTCCGATCATCCGCTTCGAGAAGGTCAACAAGTGGTACGGTCGCCACCTTCACGTGCTGCGCGACATCGACCTCGAGGTCGTGCGCGGCGAGCGTATCGTCATCTGCGGTCCGTCGGGGTCGGGCAAGTCGACGCTCATCCGCTGCATCAATGCGCTCGAGGCATTCGAGCAGGGTCGTATCAACGTGGACGGCTTCGAGCTGGGCAGCGACGTGAGCGCGATCGACGCGGTGCGCAAGCGGGTCGGGATGGTCTTTCAGCAGTTCAACCTGTTCCCGCACCTTACGGTGCTGGAGAATCTCACGCTCGCGCCGATGTGGGTCGGAAAAATTCCGAGGCAGGAAGCCGAGGCGCGGGCCATGCAGCAACTGGAGCGGGTGCGCATCGCCGAGCAGGCGGGCAAGTATCCGCTGCAGCTCTCCGGCGGCCAGCAGCAGCGCGTTGCGATCGCACGCGCGTTGTGCGTGACACCGAAGATCATACTGTTCGACGAGCCCACCTCGGCACTCGACCCCGAAATGATCAAGGAGGTGCTCGACGTGATGATCGAGCTGGCCGACCAGGGCATGACGATGCTGGTCGTAACCCACGAGATGGGTTTCGCCAGGGCCGTGGCCGATCGCGTGATCTTCATGGACGAGGGCCAGATCGTCGAGCAGAACAGCCCGCGCGAGTTTTTCGGTAGCCCGCAGAACGATCGCACGAGGGAGTTTCTCGGCAAGATCATCGGCCACTGATCGCTTGGGCAATCGAAGGTAGAGGGCTTGCTCCGACCTGCCCCCGCCGCGGGAGGCAGGCGCTATAATTCCGTTCCACTCGCCATGCCAGACACCGAAACCCAAACCGAAAAGCAGCCGGACGATGCCGCGGAGCTCGAGCTGCGCGTGCGGCGCATTCATCGCCGCGACTTGAATCGCGTCTGGGAGTTTCTCAAGCTCGTGTTCCGCGATGTCAACCGCGAGACGGTCGAGTACCAGCGTCCGCGACTCAAGAAGCACTTCGAGGAAATCTACGAAGAGGAAGGCATCGAGCAGCTGCTCTTCGAGCTCAAGAAGGACGACCGGTACGAGCTGGTCGGATATGCCGAGTTTGCCTACGAGATCACGGGCTCGGACAACTGGATGAACCACCGGTACTTCGACAAGCGCGGCATGCGCCCGCTCTTTGTCGAGGAACTCGCCGTTCACCCCAACTACCACGGACTGGGTGTCGGCTCCTTCATCTTCGAGCAGATCGAACACGCCGCGCGTCTGCGCGGCTGCACGCACATCGTGCTCGAAGTGGCGGAAAACAACGAGCGCGCCCTCAAGTTCTACCGCACGCGCAACTGCTTCAAGCTCGACTCAGCGATCTTCATGGCGAAAAAAGTGAGCGTCGACGCCGAGCTCCTCGCCCCCCGCAAGATCAGATTGCCAGCGTCGGGGTGAGGATCCTGACGCCCTACAGCCAGTTCGCCGCGATGACGGGGTTGAGGGCGGTCTGGTAGTCGAGGGGGAGCGTGGTGATGCCGGGTGCGGGCGGTGCGAAGGCGGCCATGGCGTCGACCAGCGCCTGGACGTTGGCTTCGAGCAGCGTTTTGTCGCCGTCGATGGTCTGGAAGCGCTCGACCCGGTAGGCCGCGCCGCGGTACCAGTCGCGCAGGACGAATGCATCGGATGTTCCGATGATGCTCGCTTCGAGATTGTTGCCGGTGCGGCGCAACCAGATCTGATCGTTCGCCACCCCGCCGAGAAACATCGCGCGGTCGCTGTTGCCGAGTGTCGAGTCGTTCTCGACGAGGGTGTCGGTGCCGTCGCCCAGTCCGAGCACATAGGTGTCGTTGCCGAGGCCGCCCACCAGCGTGTCGGCACCGGCGAGCCCTGCGAGGCGATCGTCGCCAGCGCCGCCGGTGAGCTTGTTGTGGGCATTGTTGCCGGTGAGCACGTTGGCAAGCGCGTTGCCGGTGCCGTGGATCGCTTTCGTGCCGGTGAGCGTGAGGTGCTCGAGGTGCTCGCCCAGGGTGTAGCCGACGCTCGAGCGCACGGTGTCGAGGCCTGCGCCAGCGCTCTCGATGACGACATCGGCGGTCTGCGCGACCACGTAGGTGTCGTCGCCCGCTCCGCCCGCCATCGTGTCCGCGCCGCCCTTGCCGTCGAGCCAGTTGTTGCCGCTGTTGCCGGTGAGCACGTTGGCGAGGCCGTTTCCGGTGGCGTCGATATCGGCGCTGCCGGTCAGGGTCAGGTGCTCGAGGTTGCGGCCGAGCGTCCAGCTCACGCCGGCGTAGACCACGTCGATGCCCTCGTGCGCCCGCTCGGTCACGGTGTCGCCGGTGCTCACGTAGTAGGTGTCGTCCCCTGCGCCCCCTCGCAGCGTGTCCACACCTGGACCGCCCAAGAGGGTGTCGTTGCCACCATCGCCGGCGAGATAGTCGTCGCCGCCGCGCCCGGCGAGCACTTCTGGGCCGGTACCGCCGAGCAGCTCGTCGTAGCCGTCCGCACCGACGAGGTTGCCTGTCGCGGTCGCACGCGCGAGCACCTGCCGGATCGTGAGCTCGGTGCCGTCTGCGAAGCCGATCACCTCGACGCCGGTGCCGATCGGATCGGCGGCGCGCGCGAGCACGATCGTGACGTGGTCGCCGTCCGGATGGTCGAGGTGGAGGAAGCCGGGCTCGCCGCCCGCTTCGCTCGTCGACACCACCAGCGTGTCGGGCCGCCACTTCTCGGCGAGCGCCACGCGATCGACCCACACGGCGCTACCGTAGTACGGCTCGATCGCGGCGTGATCGTTGCCGGCGATGACCGGCAGCGGCGGCAGGGGCTCGACGTAGACGAAGCGCTCGCGATAACGGCTCTGCTCCCACGCGATCTCGGCCTCGCATTGTTCGATGCGCCTGCGAACCTCCTCCGCGGTTTGGCCATAGTACGTCGGCGCCGCGCCGGTCCCGTCCCAGGCGAGCAGCGAGGCATAGATGTCGCGGTCGGTAGCCAGTGACTCTTCGAGATCGCGCAGCACGAATTCGAGACCCGCTTGCGGGCTCTCGAAGAACATCCACACTTCTCCTGACAGGCCATACTCCGCGAACGCGACCGTATCGAGGAACCGCCCACCGCCTGCCTCGCGCACTTCCAGGTCGCTGAAGTTCGCGACGTCGAAGTAGCTCTGCCGATAGCGGTCGAGATCCTCGCCCGTGTCCGTGATCGAATCGCTGCCTTCGCCGACCCTGGCGTACGTGTCCGCGCCGGCACCGCCCGACAGCGTGTCGTCGCCCGCGCCGCCGATCAGGATGTCGTTGCCCGCGCCGCCCTCGAGCCGGTCATCGCCCTCATTGCCATAGAGCAGGCTGCCCAGGCGCCCGTAGCCGCGGCCCGTGTCGGCGAGCAGGTAGCCCGGGTCGTCGTACACGTAAATGAAATCGGCGCCCGCGCCGCCATCGACGACACTGTAGTCGCCGGTCCGGATCGAGTTGCTCTCGGCGCCGCCCCGAATCGCCTCGATGTTCAGGTGCGCCGACTCGTAGGTGACCGAGCTCGTGATCCGGACGACGTTCTGGACTGGAACGGGGAGCGCGGGGACCTCGATGGGGCCGGAGGCGTCGGGCACCCAGAAGCCTTGGAGCGACGATGCTTGAAGGGTCGAGTAGTCACCGGCTGCCCGCGAGACGGCGATGCCTGTGGCCGACATGGTGATCGCCGGAGCGATCGCGGAGGCCGGCACGAACCGCCAGCCGCTGTCCGTCTGCGCGAGCGCATTCGCCACGCCCCGGGCGCCCGGGCTCGGGGCGACCACGCGCAGCTCCGATGCGCTCCATTGCGTGTGCGTCTCGGACTCGAACGGTGCAGAGATGCGTTGGATGAACGACGCGTCGCTTGCCTGTTGCACGGTACGAACGGCGTAGCGCGAATAGGTGGTGTGTACGCCCGTCTCGGAGGCCACGGTGAAGGCGCTGCAGAACTCGTCGGCGCCGTCGCCCGCGAACCCAGCGGCGCCCAGTGACGCGAAGTATTCGGCCTTGATTCGCGCCTCGAAGGCGGCGCTCGCGGCCGCGATCGGGTCGGCCGGCGCCGACGGTGATGCCGCCAGCACGTCGGCAAGTAGCCGCGTTGCTCCGGAGGCAGAGGTGAGGTCCCACGCTCGCTGCGAAACGAAGTAATCCGCGAGGGTGATCGCACTGCTGGCAACCCCGCGCAGCGCCAGCGTCAGATCGTTCCCATCGCGCATTGCCACGATATCGTCGAAGCCGATGGCCGGACCGAGGCGCAGATGGCTTGCGTCGAGGCCGTCCTCCTCGATGCGATCGGCACCCGTCCCCCACGCGAGGACGTAGCTGTCCTCGCCCGCGCCGCCAACGAGCCAATCGTTCCCGGGGCCGCCATCGAGCGTGTCGCCGCCGGCCTCGCCATACAGACGGTCGTCGCCCGCGCCCCCGATGAGCACGTCACCCGCGCCGCCGCCGTAGATAACGTCGTCGCCCCCGCGGCCATCGATCGTGTCGGCAGCATTCGCGCCCGCGATCGTCTCGTGCGCAGCGCTGCCGTCGATCGCGAGCGGCCCGAGCGTGTCGAGCAGGTCGCGGTGGGCGAGCACGGCTCCGTCCGCGAACCGGTATTCGCTCACCGCGCCGAGCAGCCCGTCGCGGATCGCGAGCGCGTCGCCGCGGTCGCCGTACGCCACGGCAAGGTAGGTCGCGCCGTCGTCGCCGAGATAGGTGTCGGCCGCCAGGCTCGAAACGCCAATCCCGGTGCGGAAGCTGACGACGTTGACCCCGGCGTCATCCTCGAGGGTGTCCGACCCGTCGCCAGGGGAGAGGCAGTAAGTGTCGTCGCCGGCACCGCCGGCGAGATAGTCGTCGCCGATCCCGCCGGTGAGCGTGTCGTTGCCGCCGTTGCCGAGGAGCGTGTCGTCGCCCCCGAGGCCCGCGAGCACGTTCGCCGCGTCGTTGCCCACGAGAGTGTTCGGCTCTGCATTGCCGGTCGCGTCGAGCGCCTCGCTGCCCGCGAGCCGCAACGCCTCGAGGCTTTCACCGAGTGTGGCCGAGAAGTTCGCAACCACCGTGTCGAAGCCCGCTCCCGGCGCCTCGTCGACGAAGTCGCTCGCGTCGATGGTGTAGGTGTCGTCGCCTGCATCGCCGCGCAGAGTGTCGATGCCGGCGCCACCGATCAGCTCGTCGTTGCCCTCGCCGCCCTCGAGCAGATCCGCACCGGCGCCCCCGACGAGACGGTCGTCGCCGGCCAGTCCCTGCAGCGTGTCGTTGCCGGCATAGCCCTTGAGCAGGTCGCCGATCGGGGTGCCGACGAGCGTCACGTCCGCGGTGAAGACTTGATCCATGAGCGCTGAATGCGAGATCCGGTTGCCATCACCGAGCTCGAACGTCGGGTCGAGTGCATCGAGCTGCGTGAGCCCGCCTTGCACGAAGAGCCCGGTCGTATCTGCCGCATCGGCCTTGATGAGCACGCCCGCCGCGCCGTCCCGGATCGCGCTCGTGGCGTTGAGGCCCGCAGCCGAGCCAACATCGGCGAGCGCGACGACTTCGTTGCGCTCGACATCCAGGATCGCGTCGCCGTCGAGGATGCGCGCGTCGGGGAAGCGGTCCTTGCCCGCGCCTCCCACGAACTGGTCGGCCCCCGCGCCCCCGACGAGCGTGTCCTCGCCCTCGCCCCCGTACAGGCGGTCCTCGCCCGCGCCACCGTCGAGAGAGTCGGCACCGCCGTCGCCGTAGAGCGTGTCGCCGTCGGCCCCGCCGAGCACTGTGTCGTTACCCTCGCCGCCTTCCGCGTAGTCCGCGCCGGCGCCACCGTCGATCGTGTCCCCGTGCGCGCCGCCGAATAGCAGGTCGTCCCCGGCACCGCCCAACAGCATGTCTCGACCCCCACGCCCGAAGAGCACGTCCGTATCAGCGCCGCCGTCGAGGGTGTCGTCGCCCTGGTCCGCCGTGTCGAGATACTCGGCATCGCCGTCCAGATAGTCGATCCCTGCGCCGCCGAAAAGGATGTCCCGACCGCCGTCGCCGTAGAGGAAATCGTTGCCCGCGCCGCCGTCGAGGTAGTCGTCGCCCTGAGCAATGCGCGCTCCATTCGCGGCGTAAGCGTACCTGCCGTAGTCGCCGGTGATCCGGTCCGAATCCTCGCCCCCGAAGAGCATGTCGTCGCCGTCGTCCCCGGAGATGGTGTCCTCGCCGCCCTCGCCATAGACGATGTCGTCGCCCTGGAGCCCGAACACCCGGTCGTTTCCGGCACCCGCGTAGATGGTGTCGCTGCCGCCGACATCGGGCGAGTAGTCGACGACGTTGATCGGCTGGTAAAAGGCGTCATAGACGTTGCCGGACACGGAGGTCACCGACCAATCGAAGCTCATGGCGATGTAGTCGTCGTCGCCATCGATCGTGTCGTCGCCCGCGCCCCCGACGATGAGGTCCTCTTCGCCGCCGCCGAAGAGCACGTCGTCGCCCGCCGCGCCGATAACGATGTCGTCGCCGCGCCCACCGGTGAGCCAGTCGCCCTTCTGCCCGCTGCCGCTGCCGCTGCGCCCCGCGGCGATGGCCGCGGCGATGTCGATCCGCTCCTGCGCGAAGAGCTGGTCGCTGCCCGCACCGCCGATGCCGATGTCCGAGTCCGCCCCGGTCTCGACGAGATCTTCCCCGGCGCCCGCGTCCACGAAGTCGCGCCCGCTGCCTGCCTTCACCCAGTCGGCGCCGCCCTTCGCGTACACCCGGTCATCCCCGCCACGCGGGTCGATGAGATCGCCGCTCTCGCGCCCGTAGAAGATGTCCGCCCGGTCCGGGAAAGCCGCGTTCGCATCGCGTACATAATTGCCGAAGCCGTCACCCACCGGCTGGATCCCCGGAGTGGACGGGTCGTCGTCCAGTAGCTCCAAGTCGCCGGTCAACGTATAAGTCGTCGTCGGAACGACGGGAGCGTCCTTCAGGCGGATGCCGAAATCACCGGCCCACCACCCCTCGATCACCGCGACCACGCCAGCGCCATCGGCCCGCGAGATCGTAAGGTCGTCCCCCACCTGCGCGCGAAGACCGTCGAACTCCCACACCGAACCGTTCTTGAAAAGCAGCCGAACCGCCTGCTCGCCATAGAGGATGCGGTTGCTGCCTTCGCGGTCCTTGATCCTGTCAGTGCCTGGGTCTGCCGTACCGAGGAGGTAAGTGTCGTTGCCAGCGCCGCCGAAGAGATCATCTGCATCCGCGCCGCCCGCGAGCAGATCGTGCCCGTCTCCGCCGAGAAGCCGGTCCAGCCCGGCGCCTCCGAGGAGGACATCGTCGCCGCGCCCGCCGATTAGCAAATCGTGGTTCGCGCCGCCTTCAAGGTAATCGGAAAGGCTGGCTCCAAGCATGAGCGCACTGGCACTGCCCGCGTTGGCCACGAGTGGCCGGTCGCTGTCAGTCGCGAGGTACCATCGCTCCTTCACCTTCATGCTGGCCGCGAAGGCTTCGGCTTCGAACTGGCTGTAGCGCCCACTCAGCTGCGCGGCCTCCATGTACTGTGCAATTGCACCGCTCGCCTTGAACAGGAACTCGTTCGAAGCGAGCGCGCCGCCGTCGAAGGCAAGTCCACCCGCCAATTCGGTAAAGAGCTCGTGCTCGAAACCATCCGCCTGGACGTAGTAGGCCTGCAGGCCGAGGACGATGAGCGCCTGATTGAGGTTAGCGTCGCCCGTCGCAAACGATCCGGCGCAGCCAATGCGCTGCATGTCCGTCGCAAAGTGCCCGAGCATCCTGGTGGGCGCCTGCGTACTGCCCGGCACGCCGTGTTCATGGCGAAGCAGGTGGTCCAACAGGTTGCGTTCGCTCTCGTCCAGGTCAAAGCGGAACAGGTTAGGATCGGACATCAAGGAGATCAACCGGGGCAACGCCATCGAGGCGCTCTTGAACGCCTCCGACCGCAGTGCGACGAGCAGCGACATGCTGTGAAGATCAATTGGGGTTGCACCGCTCGCCCCATGCCGAATCACTTCGACGGTCGGGCCGATGCGGCCCAACGGAAACGGTCCGATCGACAGGATCTCGCCCGCGACGCTGTAGTCGCTCACCCGGCTCTGGCGCGTGCCAAAGTTGCCCGCATTGAAGCCTCTGAGCGTGTTGCGGATCGCCTGCACGGCCGGGTCCGCACCATCGCCGAAGCCGGCGGCTGCGAGCGAGTCGAGCAGTGCACTGCGATTCGCTTCGGAGGCAGACGCCTTGAACGGCGCCTGATCGAACGTCACCGCCGGCCGGTCGAAGAACACGCCCAGCAGCGAAGCCAGCCCGCCGCCGAGGGAGTGCCCGGTGAAGGTTATCTGCGCATCGGGGTTGTCCTTGACGATCCGCGCGTACAGCGCCGCGGCCTGCTCGAGCGGATTCGAGATCCAGCCAAGAGCTGCGCTCGCGTTCGTGAGCCAGTCCTGCCATTCGTCGGTGCCGGTAAAGGCGATGACAAACTCGTTTGCTCCGCGTTTGAAGACGGTGTACTCGAAGCCTGTGTTGGCATCCCGGTCTGTACTTATCGCATCCCACCTCGCCCCGAATGGGGCAAAGAGTCTGTTCTGTGGGTTCCGCGCCCATCGGTACGCGGCAGCGGACATCAGGGCATATTGAGTCGCCGTTTCTTGATCCATCATTTCCTCCTCGCGCGTTCCTGGAGCTTGAAGTCCTCCCAGCAAACCTCGACCCCTTTCGTCCCGCTCCGGTAGATGTTGCTCACGTAGTCGGGAAGTCCCGGGTTCAGGAGCTTGGCTTGCTCGGCGGAGATGTAGCCACTCGCCACCGCCGAGCGATGACTCCCTGACCCCGGATAGGTCAGATTGCGCCGAGTAATCTCTGCGGGAAAATCCTCCACCGTGATCCGCTGCCACGCATTCCCTGCATACTTGAAGAAGACGTACGGCGGGATCGGTCGGCCCCACTTGTCGTAGTCGTCGCAGAGCTTAGGCGTCGCCGAGATGTACCAGATGCCCGCGATCAGCCCGACCGCTTGGGGATTGAGCCCCATCGCCTCCCACCGCGAAGTCCACTTACCCGCAGACAAAGGCACCCTCAGGATGTTGCCCTTCACGGGCGCGCCTAACGTGATATCCGATAGCTCTCTATCCAACGGATTGCCGAGCACCTGCTGCCGCTCCACGACCGCCTTGCTGCCGTCGTACAGCACCACCTCTTCCTTCCAGGTGGGTCCGCTCGCGCAGCCCGTAACCGGCAAACCCAGCGCCAACGCCACGACCCACCAAAATCGCCGCATGCTCTTCAACGTTGTCATCACTTTCCCCTTCCGGAAGTTCCTCGACCGATCGGGCCCACGAGCGCTGCGCCGTCGGGGCAGTGTCGGCATAGTCGGACGCCCTCTCGACGTAACCCTTGCGGCCGCCGCCGCAGTGGACAGCACCCTCCGTGCCGGACCCGAGTGCATTGGGAAGGGGTCATCTTGGACGGAACCGCGGGCCCCAACGGCATCATCAGGCGACCCGACATCAAGATGGGCTGGAGGACGTCTGCGATAGTCGGCCGCTGCTCCGCCCGGAGTCCACTTATTGATCGGGGAAAGCTGTTCAAACAAACGGAACCACTTCTGTGGTGGTCGGCCGCGACGGACAATAGAGCGACTGCAGACACTTCTCTTACGGTCTTATCCTCCCTCCTCCCAGAGTCGATCCGCTTTCCGATTGCCCGCCGCGTTCCTTCTTCGTATCCTTTACCCCGGCGTGCGGTCCTGATCGCTGAAAGAATGCGATCGCGACGCACGCTTCGTAGCGACGCACGATAATCTGCGCCGGTGCCAGCGGTAGATGCCGGCGGACACGGAGGCGAGGATGGATCTATGGGCATGCCCGGCGGTGGTCACCGGGGCAGCATCGGGTCTGGGCGCCGAGACGGCGCGCTATCTCGCCGAGGCGGGTGCCAAGGTGACGGTGATCGACATCGACGCTGCCGGCGTGCAGAAAGTCGCCGACGAGATCGGCGGTCTCGCCATCCCCTGTGACGTCGCGGATTCCCTGTCCGCGGAAAATGCCGTCGCCAAGGCGCGCGATGCCCATGGGGCGGCGCGAGTGCTCGTCCACTGCGTGGGTCGCGGTCACTCCGAGCCGATCGTCGGCGCCAACGGCCCGATACCGCTCGACGACTTCCGCCAGCTGGTCGAGGTGAACCTGATCTCGACATTCAACATGATGCGGCTCGCCGCTGCCGACATGGCGCAATTGCAGCCGCTGGCCGAGGGCGAGCGCGGCGTCATCCTGTCGACGGCTTCGGTCTCGGCCTACGAGGGGCAGAGCGGCGAGGCGGCCTATGCCGCCTCCAAGGGAGGTGTCGTCAGCATGATCCTGCCTGCCGCCCGCGAGCTCGGCCCCCTGGGCATTCGCGTCGTCGGCATCGCGCCCGGGCTGTTCGGCACGCAGACGCTGTTCACCATGGAAAAAAACCTCGATTCCCGGCTCGCGCACCAGATCCCTTTTCCGCACCGCTTCGGCGATCCCGCCGAGTTCGCCATGCTGGTCCTGCATGTCTTGAAGAATGTCATGATCAACGGCACCGTGCTGCGCCTCGACGGCGGCCACCACCGCTGAGCCGGCGACACGTCGCGCGCGCGAACGCAAGGGGCTGCCGTGAGCAAGACGCTGGTGCTGCACCTCGTCTCCCATGCCTCGGGCGAGCTGGTGGAGATGCTCGCGCGTAACGCCGTCGCCCAGCTCGAAGGGGTCCGGGTCGAGCGGCGACTGTGGAAGATGGTCCGCCGACTCGGTCAGGTCCCCGAGATTCTGGGCGAAATCGCCAACTCTCCCGGCTACTGCCTGCACAGCATCAGCCACACCGACGTCCGCGAGGCCCTCGAACAGGGTTGCCACCGTCTCGGCGTTGCCTTGCCAGTTCGCGCTCGAACCCCTGATCAGCAGACTAGCCGTGCACGCAAGCGCGGACGTGCAGTTTCACACCAGTTCGGGGGACGTCTTCGACGAGGACTACTACCGCCGTGTCGAGGCCATGAAATACGCGCTGGCCCACGATGACGGCATCGCCAGCGATGATCTCGACACTGCCGATGTCATCCTCGTGGGTGTGTCGCGCGCAACCAAGACGCCGACCTGCATGTATCTGGCCTCGCGCGGAATCAAAGCCGCGAACGTGCCGCTGGTGCCGGGCGCACCCCTCCCGGCGGGGGTCATGAACGCGCACTCGCCGCTCGTCGTGGGGCTGATCGTCGACGCAGGGCGACTGGCGCTGATCCGCGCCGCCCGTCTGCAGGCGCTGCAGCAGGACGCGAGCACCGACTACACCGACGTCGATGCCCTGCGCAAGGAGGTGCTGGAAGCGCGGCGCTTGTTCATCCTTCGCGGCTGGCCGATCATCGATGTCACCCATCGATCGATCGAGCAGGCGGCGGCGATGATCATCCAGATGCTCAAGGCGCGCACCGGCGATCATGGCTAGTGTCGCCAAACCGATTTCCGATTGCCCGTCCCTCTCTTTCTTCGTTATCCTTGCGCCCGACGTGCCGACCTGGTCGCCGAAGAAGCTTCTCGCGACGCGCGCCTCCTGACCGAGGCATCTCGCCTTGCCACGCCTGCCGCCGCCGCAGGTCCTGCGCCCACCTCCTCGACCCACGCCGCGTGTTACCGAGTTGTCAGTCATCGACGCACAAGCCGCCGATCACGGCCGTCTGGCCGGGTGAATCCCACCCGCTCGGCGCGACCTGGGACGGTGCGGGCGTCAACTTCGCCCTCTTCTCGGCACACGCGGAGAAAGTGGAGCTGTGCCTCTTCGACTACAGCGGCCGCCGTGAGATGCAGCGCATCGAGATCGAGTCGTGCACGGGCGGCGTCTGGCACTGCTACCTGCCGCAGGCCGCTCCCGGGATGCTCTACGGGTACCGCGTCCACGGACCGTACCGCCCGCACGAAGGTCACCGCTTCAATCCGCACAAGCTGCTGATCGATCCCTACGCCAAGGCGCTCGTTGGCGAGATCCGGTGGAGCGACGCGCATTTCGGTTATCGCATCGGCCACGAGCAGGCCGACCTGTCCTTCGATCTGCACGACGATGCGCATGCCATGCCGAAGTGCCGCGTGATCGATCCGTCGTACAACTGGGAGGACGATGCACCGCTGCGCATCCCGTGGCAGGACACGGTGATCTACGAGCTGCACGTGAAGGGCTTCACCATGAATCACCCGGGCGTGCCGCCGGAGCTGCGCGGCACGTACCTCGGGCTCGCCGCCGCGCCGGCGATCGACCACCTGAAGCGCCTCGGCGTGACGGCCGTGGAGCTGATGCCGGTGCACGCATTTGCCGACGACCGCCATCTGGTGGAGCGGGGGCTGCGCAACTACTGGGGCTACAACACGCTCGCCTTCTTCGCGCCGGAGCCGCGTTACGCCGCCACTGGCCACGTCTCCGAGTTCAAGACGATGGTGAAGACGCTGCATGCCGCGGGCATCGAGATCATCCTCGACGTGGTCTACAACCACACGGCCGAAGGCAGCCACCTCGGCCCGACGCTCTCCCTGCGCGGCATCGACAACGCGACCTACTACCGGCTGGTGCCCGGCGATGCCCGCCACTACATGGACTTCACCGGCTGCGGCAACACGCTCGACACGGTCAACCCGCGCGTGCTCGAGCTGGTCCGGGACAGCCTGCGCTATTGGGTGGAGGAGATGCACGTCGACGGCTTCCGCTTCGATCTCGCGGTCGCGCTGGCTCGCGGAAGGCACGACGTGGAGATGCAAGGCGCGTTCATGGAGGCGGTCACCCGCGACCCCGTGCTCTCGCAGGTGAAGCTGATCGCCGAGCCCTGGGATCTCAACCCCGGGGGGTATCAGTTGGGCGGTTTCCCGAAGGGCTGGGCGGAATGGAACGACCGCTACCGCGATACGGTGCGTGCCTTCGGGAAGGCCCACGGCGCAGCCATCGGGGAGTTCGCGACGCGCTTCACCGGATCGAGCGACCTCTACGAGTGGAACGACCGCAAGCCCCACGCGAGCATCAACTTCGTCTGCGCGCACGACGGCTTCACCCTGCACGACCTCGTGAGCTACAACGACAAGCACAACGAGGCCAATCTCGAGGACAACCGGGACGGAGCCAACCACAACCTGAGCTGGAACTGCGGCGTGGAGGGCGAGACCGACGATCCCGCGATCAACGCGCTGCGCAGACGCCAGAAGCGCAACTTCCTCGCGGTGCTCCTGCTCTCGCAGGGCGTGCCGATGCTGCTTGCCGGCGACGAGATGGGGCGCACGCAGGGCGGCAACAACAATGCGTATTGCCAGGACAACGAGATTTCCTGGCTTAACTGGAATCTGCGGGCAGAAGACCGCGAACTGACGGAGTTCGTTCGCCGCTTGATCCGGCTGCGCGGCCAACATCCCGTCCTGCGCCGGGGCGAGTACTTCCAGGGACACCCCGTGCGCGACGACGGGATGAAGGGAATCACGTGGCTCCGGCCGGATGGCCACGAGATGAGCGCGGAGGCGTGGCTCCATTCGCACGCGCGCTGCGTCGGCATCCATCTCGTCGGGGAGCGACCGCCGGAGCCTGCACACGGCCGCCGGGTCCGGCCATTGGCGAAGCTCTGGAAGTGGTTTCAGCGAGTGGCGCAGGGCGGGGTCGAACGCGGCGCGGCAGGACGCGCCGCTGCCGACCAGAGGTTCCTGATTCTGGTGAACGCGCATCACGAAACGATCCGGTTCGTGATTCCGCGCTTTCACGATCGTGTGGGTTGGTCACCGGTGGTCGACACCTACTTCGAGAATGGCCCGCGGCCGCACACGCGCGTCGAGGCCGGCCAATCCTACGAGCTGCATGGGCGGTCGCTCGCGGTTCTGGGGACCGTGCGACGGCGGAGATGGCTGTCGATCGGTCTGCGGCGGTGAGCGCGGTGTCTCAGAAGGCGAGGTCCACCCACACCGCGTGATGATCGGACGCCTGAAAGCGCTCGCCCGTCACCGTATCGAATGCCTTCCACGTCCGGGGCGCGTAGTGACCGCGGCGCTCGATCCCCGCGTTCCTGGCGGCCGCCGAGACCGCCGGCGACATCAGCAGATAATCGAACTGCTGCTTGCCGGTTTCGTAAGTGCCCAGGCGCTTGCCGGAAGGGTCGATCGCAGCCGCGAATTGCGCCACCGCGTCCGTCAGGTCGCGATGCGTCGTAAGGGGTGCCAGCCCGCGCGATTCCGGAGTGTCGTTGAGGTCGCCCGCCACGATCATGTGGGTGAAGCCCTGCGCCGTGCGGTCATCGAAAATCCTCTTCACCTGTGTCGCCTGGGGCAGACGGCGTTTGAGTCCGCTCGGGTCGCTGCCCTTGCTCGTGAAGTGGTTCGCCATCACGACCAGGGGTGGCCCCGCACGGGGGATCTCGACGAAATACTCGGCGCAGTCGCGCGAGAAGATCGGCGGCGCGCCCGGCACGTCGAAGATATGGGTGCTGATGTCGAGGATCGGATGCCGCGACAGGATGGCGACATCGATGCCGCGTGAATCATTGCCGTCGATGAGCAGGATGTAGGGATAGGCCCGGCGGCCGGTCGTGGCGAGGATCGGCGCCAGGAGCGCGTCGTGGAACTGCGCGAGCGACGGTCGATCCTCGATCTCGCACAGCACCTGGATGTCGGCGTCCACCGCCGCGATCACCCGTGCCGTGTTGAGGATGGCCTGGTCCCTGATCTCACTCGTCTTGAGCTCGATCCAGCCGACCCAGTCCGCGCGTCCGTTCGCCGCCACCGTCACCGTGTCGCCCTGGCGCTTCAGCAACTGCCCGCGGATCTTCCGCAACTCGAGGTACCTGTTCTTCGGGCGCGTGGCCGTCAACCGATGCTTGCCCATCAACTCCAGGATGCGGTCCTTGTCGTCGGCCGAATACGACGGCTTCTCGAAGATCGCGTTGAGCTCGTGGAAGGCGTCGAGGTAGGGCTGGCCCTGCGCGTTGTCGTCGAGATTCATCGCGAGCGGCCGGTCGAAGAGATTCTCGCAGTTGAAGGTGGCGACGCGGAGATGGGCAGGGTTCGTGCGCGGGACGATGTCGGCGGCGTAATCGGGCTGTGTGGGCATGGCAGACTCACGGTCCAAACGGGACCGAGCAAGTGTGGCGATCTTTGCATGTCGCCGTAAGGTGAATATTCACGGCAGCTTGCCCGAAGCCTATTGCGGTTCCCCGGCGCGTCGTCGCGGCAGTGATGCAGGCTTCGCGTTCCGGTAGCAGCGCGGCCGCTCGCTTCATGGTTTCCGTGCACGCCGCAGGCTATGAGCTCGGCTTGAAGTCGAACTTCGCGCTGATCGGCGCAATCGTGCCCGGCCGCTGGATCCGCACTCCGATCTTGTAGGGATCTTTCCCGGGCATCTGGAAGTAATTCCCGTAGCTGATTCTATTGTCGATCGCAATGAGCTCGAGGCTCTTCGTTTCGCTGCGCAGCGCCGGATCCTCGACGGTCACCTCCACTTTCGCATCCGTGATCTCGCCGTGGGTCTTGCTGTCGATGAGCGAGATGTTGACGTGGTAATAGCCCTTGCCGCTCGGGATGCCCCCGTGCATCTTGCCCTCTGTGTCCCGCTTCGCCTGCTGGGCACGCAACGATTCCGCCGCGACGACCCCCAGGAGCACCTCCGTGCTGCCGACGGTCCTCCGATTAGCCGCAGGTACCGCCGCGAGCGGAGTCGTCGTACCCTTCCCTGCCCCGCTCGCGGGGTTGAACATATAGACGACTGCGCTCTGGATCTCGGCATCTGTAAGGTCGGCCAGACCGCCACGCGCAGGCATACCCCCGTGGCCACTGATCGCCGAGCGAACGGCGACATTGAGGCCTTGTTTGAGTCGCGGCGTCCAGGCGGCCCGGTCGCCGATCTTGGGTGCGCCACCCTCGCCCGTCCGGTGGCACCGAGCGCACTGCGCTTGCACCACCTGTTCTCCGGTGCGCTCGGCGCGCGTGGAGGACTTGTCGATGGGCTCCGCCCATGAGCCGCCCGACTGGTTGACCATGTAGGTCACGGCGCGCTCGATCTCGAAGTCGGTGACATTCGGGTTGCCGCCGTGCGCCGGCATCTCGCGGATGCCCGTAATCGCGTGCTGCGTGAGGGCGGTAAGACCCTGCGAGGCGCGTTTGCTCCACGCCTGCGCGTCACCTATTTTTGGTGCGCCCTGGGCGCCCGTGGCGTGACACGCGGCACAGACCGACGTCACAACCTCCTTCCCCGTCCGATCGGCCCTCGCTTCCTGCTGGGCCAGCAGCACGACGGCAACCGATAGGCCGATCGCCAGCAGGCTGGTCGATTTGGTGATCGTGCGTTCACTTGCGGTCGTAGACATGACGGCACCCCCCTCGAGCGACTGTAGCCAGCATCTTCTATAAGTATAGGAAAAAATGGACGCCCCATTCGGGAGGGACGCCGTTCCGGCAGGCCCTTCACTGATTTATGTCAACCTTACGGTGCGAATCGATGCAACCCGGTGGCGCCACTCACCCGCGGACCCCAACCCCATCAGGACGAGGGGCGCGTCCGGCTGCGCCAGACATCGGAGAGCGTGCGCAGTCTCGCATCGTTGGAAAGTCGATCGTCGGACAGTGCCTCGAGGAAATCCGCGAGCGGCTTCGACTTGACGATGAAGAAGAGGATCAGCACGGCCGACGGCACGAAGAAGAGCAGGAACAGCAGCGCTCGCTCCCACAGGGCGTTCTCGGCGGCGTCGATCAGGTTCATCCCGAGAAAGCCGGTGCACAGCGTGCCGATCAATCCGAAGGTGGTGACGACCGTGAGCCGCACGACGGTGTTGGCCTGGCGGCGCAGGCTGTCGCTGTCGAGATAATCGCTCATCTCCTGGATCTCGTCCTTCACCTCCTCGAACAGCGCGTCGGTGCCGAGATGGCGGGCGCACAGCCGATACAGCGCTTTCGACTGCGCCTGATCGGATATCTCGTGAAACCAGTAGCGGTGCATGAAGCGCAGGAAGATCTCGAACTGCTGCCGGATCGCGCGCTTGAAGCGCTTGACCGAATCGGCGTTGTGCACCTCCAGCCGGTTTAACGCATCGACCAGGCGGTCGGAGATCATGAGGAGCGCCGCCTTGTGAAAATGGGCGATCAGGAACAATAGGAAGTACTGGTGGCGGAACTGGCTGAAGACGCCGGTCTCCCGGTCCGTAAACACCCGCGCGTTCGCATCGCCCACCGCGACGAGCGCGTGACCGCAGCACAGATAGCGCGTGTTTCGTCCATCCACCCGGTCGCTCCAGTAGCGGTCGTAGCAGAAGTTCTCTTCGAAGTCGGCCACATGACGATCGGAATAGGGCAGCGCCTCGTCGCTGCCCGCGGCGGTCACGAGACCGAGCCGGATGAAGTCGCCGCGCGACAGGGCCTTGGGGTTATCCATGGCGAGGTACCCCATCACCGGCATGCGGTAATACTCGATCTGCCGGTAACGAATCACACCGCGCTCTTCGGCATGGTCCAGCACCAGCGGCCGCAGCAGGAAAGCCCAATGGGCCGCGAGGCAGGGCGCGCGGTGGCGGCAGACGAACGAGAGATACTTGTCCCGCTTCTCGTAGTCCGACACCGCCAGGACCGCACCCTCGACCGACAGCCATTCCGCCTTGTGCATGCAGTGCACGCCTGCGCCTTCGTCGTCCCAACCGGCGGGGTAGGCGCGGCCGAAGCGATACAGGACTTCCTCGGCGAGAACGACGGGAAGATCGTCCGCAAACACCTCCACTCCCAGCAGCACCACGTCGATATCGAAGAAGAAGTACAGATCGACATGGGCAACGCTCAAGGTAACGGGCGGGTCGCCGCACTTTGGGGTGAGGCGTGCAGCCGCCACGTCTTCGCGCCGAAAGACGCGCATCGGGGAGGCACCGCGCTCGGCGTCGTTTCCCGCGCGCCGGCTCTCGCCGTAGAGAAAGCGCTGCACGTGCGGCAGAAACGTGACGAACTCGTTGTAGTGCCGCTCCTTGAACTCGGTGGGATCGCCGGTGAACTCGTCCAGCACCTCGTGCCAGGGGTTGTCTTCGCGCTCCTGCTCGAGCACTTCCCAGTGCTTCTGGACCTGCGCGCCGGCGCGGATCGGCATGAGCTGCAGCGGCCACAGGAGGATCTGCCGGAAATGCCGCACGCGCTTCTCGGGCGCTCGATTGTTCTCGGACATGGGCGTCTCCGGGGCGGGCGGTGAGGAGTCCCAAGTATAAGTCGCCGCCCGCGCGCGTCGCTATGGCGGGCCTACGTCGGAAGGGAACTATGGCTTGGGCGAACCGGGTGCCGAAGGCACATCCAGTTTCATGGATCTCGCGGCCGCCAGCAATTCTTCCGATGTCAACGGGCCGGGCGCGCTGCTGATGGCTTTGAGTACATCCATCGAGAACTTTGGCGAGTCGCCCATTCCCTGAACACCGATATTTTTGAGGTATTGGCCCAGGATGGAATTACCAGGGGTGCTACTTACATCCTCCTTGGGCACGCGCTCCCACCAGCTTTTTTCGGTTCTGGAACTGCCGGGCGCAATCGGGACGTTTCCGTTCGAATCGAAAACTCCCAACCGAAAGCCAGTTCCACTATTGAAACGAATGAAGGCATTACTCACCATACGGCGGCTGAGCTCGGTCGTTCCAAGTAACTCTGGATGCTTGCTGAGTTGTTGAAGCGTAATCAGTGTCTCAAAAAGAGTGGCAACAGTCTCTTCCATGTTGTTGCTTGTTGTATCCTGATGCAGTGGCTCATGGGCAAGAAGGTGCGTAAACAGAAAAGGATTTTCTCCCCGATATTTCTTGTTGAAGTAGTAAGTGAACTGTCCGTTATCTTCAACCCACGTATATGCCACATTTCTGTCGCTCGTCTTGAGCACCGACTCGTTGTCGTCGAACTTGACCTCCGCGACCGAATAGCTCAGATACATTTGAATCGCCGGCTCCGCGAAGGTACCGGTCAGAGCCGCCAGAGCAGCACGCAAGGAATGATTCGGGATCTTGCCGACGAGCTTCGGATTGTCAAAAACCTGCATCGCCGCGGCTTGCCTCTCAGGATTGTGCGGAGAATCGATCCTCATGTAGTCCTGCAGCTTCTGCCGTGCCTGCGATTCTGTCAGGTCGACAGCCGGAGCAGGCTGCATTTCCGGCATCGGTGACCCGTCGAAATTGGTGGGGTAAAGCTTGTAAGCAAACAAGCTACGGTCGGTCGGAGCGAAGGGACGTTGCGCCATCAGCTTCTCTGCCGGGGTGGTGGGCGCCTCGACAGAGGTGGTTGGAACGACCAACGGAGCGTCGGGATTCGCCATGACAGATCCGGCAACCAGAAGCGCGGTTGCAGCGACGAAGTTGTGGATCAGACGGCGTTTGCTGGGACTCTCGTTGCTGCCTGCGGCACTGTTGAAGGAGATCATATGGAGCGCCCCACTTGCGAATGTGTTCTCGCCGACCATTCTCCGACGGTACGCGCTCGCGCCCAAGTTGGGCGCACCAAACCACGCAGACCCGGCGTTGCCAAGTCTGCGTGGCTTACCTTGCCGTACCTCTCGATCAGACCAGGTCGTCAGTCCGGCCTTCGAAGTACCCAGCTTGAATGTAATGGACCGTAGCGAGCTCGGTGCTGCTGCCAAAGGCCGCCTGAAGGTCGGCGCATTTGGCAAGGTACTGGTCGGCATCGAAGAGATCCGGTGAACGACCCTCGAAACGCCCGGCCGTGATGTAGTGGGCGGCTCCGCCGTCTGCATTGGCCCCGAAAGCAGCGATCAGGTCGCCGTAGGATGCGATGTACTGGAGCCCGTCGAAGTTGAACCATCGCCCTTCGTAGATCCCGGCATAGGCGAAGTGATTGATGGCGGCGCCACGATCGAGCCCGAGAGCGTCCATCAGATCGGTGTAAGAGGCGATGTATTCCAAAGAGGAATAGTTCACGCCGAGGGGCGGCGCGACGAGCGGCACTTGCACCTGCTCAACGTCCACCAGAACGTCGAGCCTCGGACCGTCGAACAGAGTGATAAGGGGCTTATCGTCCGCGGTTACGTAGACGATGGGATCTACGCCATAGACCATCGCGTCGAAACCGCTTCCACCATTGATGGTATCGATGTCGCCTCCGGAACCGTAGATAGTGTCGTTTCCGGCCCCGGCATCGATTTGATCGCTCTCTCCGGTGCCGAAAAGCGTGTCGTTACCGGCTGTTCCTGGGATTTGTGCCACGGTTTTCTCCTGTTCTGGTTGTTACACCTCACTGCTGCCTGATCGCCACCCTTCGCTATTAGGGTGGGTGGTCTCGAACACGCCGCCCTCCGCCTCGGCGTCTTGTCTTATCGATCTCTCCTTGAATCATGACGCTACGGGAGCGACGCCTGGATCCGGCATGCGGCCAGCTGCCCCGCGTCGAGCTAGGCCGGCCGACCCTGGCCCGCGCACTCCCCATGACATCGACAATAATCACTCACAGAAGTGCGCCAAATCTCGAATTACTTGAGAGAGGCGAGCGCTGAGTTGCTCCGCAGGCAGCGGGATCGGCCTCCATCTCGTGTTGCGACAGTCCAGAACGTGACGAACTCGTTGTAGTGCCGCTGCTTGAACTCCGTGGGGTCGCCGGTGAACTCGTCCAGCACCTCGTGCCAGGGGTTGTCTTCGCGCTCCTGCTCGAGCACTTCCCAGTGCTTCTGGACCTGCGCGCCTTTCCGGATCGGCATCAACTGCAACGGCCAGAGGAGGATCTGCCGGAAATGCCGCACGCGCTTCTCCGGCGCTTGGTTGTTGTCGGACATGGGCGTCTCCGGGGCGGGCGGTGGGAGCAGCGAGTATAAGGCGGCGCCCGCTGACGCGGGCAGAACAGCCGAGCCACCCGGGTTCACGCGGCCGCGAACTTTTTGCGAAGCACAATCGCGAACTGTTTTAACATAGGGTCCCGGGAGTAAACCGCTGGAAAGCGGACTGGAAGCCTCATGTACCCCATCGAGTGCGGCTTCTGCGGACACGATAATCCGCCGAACTCGAAGTTCTGCAATAGCTGCGGCGCGCCTCTGACGGCGGCGCCCTGTCCCCACTGCGGGACCGTGAACGACGTCATGGCGACCCTCTGCCAGAAGTGCGGCGCATCCCTGGCGGACGGCCAGTCGAACGAGTTCTTCCTGCCCTTGCCACCCGCGGCGCCAGTGCATCCGAGGTCGGTGCTCAAGCCGGTCGAGAGCCTAACGGAGCCGGACGCCGCGCGGCGCGACACCGCCACCGTCGTCGGGCTGCCACGCGCGGCGCCCGCCGCGGACGCAGGGTCTGCGACCGTCTCCGAGGCCGCGCCTCTCGATGCGCCCCCGCCGGACCGACCGCCGGACCAAGCCTTTGCGCCATTGCCGCCGACAGCCTCGGTAACCCCGGACTCGGCGGCCGAGGCTTCCGAGACGACAGCGGATCGGGACGCCGCTCAACTCGACGCTGCCAGCGTCGCCGGGCCGCCACCGGCTGCGCCCGCCGCGAACGCCGGCGCCGGGCTGTTCCAGGAGGGCGGCGCGGGCGGTAGGCGCCGGCGCGTTCCCAGGTCGGTCGCGGCACTCGTCATCATGCTGCTTGCCGTCGGCGTCTTCTACGCCTACCGCTACTTCCAGCACTTTCAACCGAGTGATGCGGCTCCGCGCTCGGCAGCGACGCCCGAAGCAACGGACCGGACGATCCCACCGGTATCCGGCAAGGTGAAGGCGCCATCGGAACCAGGCACGCCGGCGACCGCGGTCAATCCTCCACCGGCCGCGCCCGCACCGGATCGCGGGCTCGCGGCGACGAGCGAGGCGAAAGGTGGCGGGGGCGCGCCCGGCAAGGGCAGCCAGATCAGCGAACCCGCGAGCGGAGGTCCCCGACCGCAGTCGCCAGGCGACATCTTCGTGAAGTCCGAGCCGGACCCACGGCGTGCTCCGCCTCAGGCTCAGGAAACGACGAAGGCGGCCGCAGCCGGCACCGACAGTGCCCCGCGTGGACAATCGACCAACGCGGGCGCAGCCTCTGCTCAGCGCCCGCCCGGGTCGGGGGCGTGTACCGACGCCGTCGCCGCCCTCGGGCTCTGCACGCAGAAAAACACTCAGGGGAGGAAACCGTAATGCGAAACAAGTTCATCGGCCTGCTGGCCGCCGCGCTGATCTGCGTTGAGGGGACGGCCGCAGCCGTGGAGACGGAGTACGATCGTGCAACTCAACAGCGCAAAGCAGAGGGTCAGCGGACGACTGCGGCGGCACCGACGGACTACAAGATCGATTACAAGATCGCCACCGCGTCGGAGAAGGGGACCTACTACGCCATCGGCAATGACCTCGCCAAGTTCGTCGCCCCGGATGCGAGGATTCAACTCGAAGTCATGCCGACAGCGGGATCGGCGGCGAACGTCAAGCTGCTTCGATTCGAGCCGGGCGTCAAGTTCGCCGTCGTCCAGGCCGACGTCTTTCAGGCGTTTCTCGACAGAGAAGGCGCCAACGCCGAGGCGCGAAGAATAATCCGCCCGCTGCGTGTAATCCTACCGCTGTACAACACCGAGATCCACTACATCGTCCGCGCCGACTCAGCCATGAACTATCTGCACGACATCAAGGACGCGAAAATCAACGGCGGGCTAGTCGGCAGCGGCGCTGCCTTCATTACGCACACGGTCTACCGGATGATGTTCGACAAGCCGATTCCCGAGGCGAATGCCAGCTTCCTCTCGAACGAGGAGGCGCTGACCAAGCTGATCACCGACAAGTCGGTCGACGTAGTGGTGGTCGCCGCGGGTCAGCCGGCCCCCCTGGTCGTCAACATGAAGCCGGAGGCGCAGAAATTCATCAAGTTCCTAAAGTTCGATCCGAATCATGCCTCGAGCAAGCTGCCGCTCACCACCTACACTTACGCGACAGTCAGGAAGAGCAGTTATCCCAACCTCCTCACCGAGGACTTCACGACCATTGCGGTCGGCGCGTTCCTGGTGACCTACGACTACAACATGCAAGGCACCATGGACCACATGGTGCGTTTCGCCCGTTCGCTCTGCCAGCACTTCCCCGAGCTGCGCGAGCAGGGGCATCCCAAGTGGCGCGAGGTCGATCTGACCTTGCCGGACCTCGCCGCCGGCTGGATTTACTACCCGCCCACCGCCCGTGAGATTCGGGCGTGTGTCGCCGCCCAGAAGACGAAAGTGCCGGCGAAACCGAAGAAAGGCTGCATCGCAGAGGAGCGCATCCTCGGGCTCTGCGACTGACGCACGAACGCGACACGAGGATACTGGCGGGGTCCGCCCGGGCTGGCAAGGCGCCGTCAGCCGTCTTGCCCGTCACCGGAACCGGGGGTTACTATCGCCGCGTCCAGTTTCTGTGCTCTCCCATCCCCTTAACCCAGGAAGCCTCGCATGGTTCATCGCCTCGCCCTAGCCTTGCCCCTCGTCCTCTCCTTCGCTTTTGCGTTCACCCTGCTCGCCCGCACTGCGCACGCCAACGAGGTGGTGCGGCTCGGCAACCTCAAGTTCGCCCACTACGGCGCGGTCTCCTTCATGAAGGAGCACTGCAAGAAATTCGGGCTCGACGTGCAGGAGACCGTCTTCCCGAAGGGCATCGACATCTTCCCCGCCATCGTCAAGGGCGAGGTCGACATCGCCGCCTCGGCCGCCGACGCCGCCATCGCCAATCGTGCCGGTGGCGGGCAGGTCTTCGTCGTGGCCGGCTTCGCCAAGGGCGGTGCGCGCCTCGTCTCGCGCAGCGATCAGCCCCTGAAGACGGTGGCCGAACTCAAGGGCAAGAAGGTGGGCGTGGCCCGCGGCGGCGCGCAGGAACTCCTGCTCCTCGCCGAGCTCTCCAAGGCGGGCCTCACCTGGTCCGACAAGGAGGGCAAGGACGTGCAGATCGTCTACCTGCCCTTCGCCGACCTGAACCAGGCGCTCCTGCAGAAGCAGATCGACGCCATGTGCCAATCGGAGCCACAGTCGTCGCAGGCCATCAACAAGGGCTTCGGCGTGGAGATGCTGAAGCCCTACGACACGCCGCTCGGCGAGCCGGTACGGGTGCTGGTCATGACCGAGAAGCTCTACAAGGAAAAGCCGGCCGTGGCACAGAAGGTTCTGGAATGCTTCGTGGACTCGACCCGCCTCTTCATCCAGAACCCCAAGATGGCCGAGAAGTACGTGGTCGAGCAGATGTTCAAGGGGCAGATCACCAGCGACGACTTCCAGGACGCCATCGCCAACTCGCCCTACACCTACGACGTCACGGCCGACCACATCCAGATCACCACCGACCTCATGGTGAAGTACGGAGTGGGCAAGATGACCACGCCCCCCACGGCGACCGACTGGGTCAAAGCTTGATCTCCTGAAGCAGGCCAAGACCAAGTTGGGCGTGAAGTAGTGAGCGCGGCAGGGCGCGTGGCCGACCTGGCGAGGTCGGTGGCGGTCCCGTTCGTGCTGTTGTTCGCCTGGGAGGCGGTCTCGCGGCTGGGCTGGGTGACGCCGCTCATCCTGCCGGCGCCCTCGGCGGTGGCGCTGCGCTGGTGGTCCTACCTCCTGCCTACGGAGGCGTTCGACCCGGCTGCAGGGAACTGGCTCGCGTGGGCCATCTCCGGCGAGTTGCCGCACGACGTGCTCGCCTCGCTCACGCGCATCGCCGTGGGCTTCGGGATCGGGGCCGGGCTGGCGCTGCCGCTCGGCCTGCTGATGGGCGCGCGGCCGGTGATCTACGAGCTCTTCAACCCGCTTCTGCAGGTGCTGCGCCCCATCCCGCCCATCGCCTACATCCCGCTCGCCATCCTCTGGTTCGGGCTGGGCAACCCGCCCGCCTTCTTCCTCATCTCGCTGGGCGCCTTCTTCCCGGTGCTCATGAACACCATCGCCGGGGTGCGGGCCGTCGACGCCATCTACCTGCGCGCCGCGCGCAACCTCGGCGCCGGCGAGTGGACGCTCTTCTGGCGCGTCATGATCCCGGCCGCCATGCCCTACATCCTCACCGGCATCCGCGTCGGCATCGGCGTGGCCTTCATCGTGGTGATCGTGGCCGAGATGATCGCGGTGAACTCGGGGCTGGGCTATCGGATCCTGGAGGCGCGCGAGTACTTCTGGTCCGACAAGGTCATCGCCGGCATGATCACGATCGGGCTGTGCGGTCTCGCGCATCGACCTCGGCATGAGCCGGCTCAACCACTGGCTGCTGCGCTGGCACCGCGGCGTGGAAGGGTGAGCGCGCCCGCTATCCGCGCCCGCGGCGTCCGCAAGGTCTTCACCACCGGTGGACGGGACGTGGTGGCACTCGACGGCATCGACCTCGACGTGGCGCCGGGCGAGCTGGTCTGCCTGCTCGGCCCCTCCGGCTGCGGGAAGTCGACGCTGCTCAACGCCATCGCCGGCTTCTCGCTGCCCACCGCCGGCGAGCTGACGGTGCTCGGCAAGCCGGTCACTGGCCCCGGCCCGGAGCGGGCGATGGTCTTCCAGGAGTACGCTCTCTTCCCGTGGATGACGGTGGAGCGGAACATCGCCTTCGGGCTGGAGATCGCCGGCGCGCCGCCCGACCGCCAGCGCAGGGTGGTCGACGCGCTGCTCGCCAAGCTTGGTCTCGCCGACTTCCGCGATCGCTACCCCAAGGACCTGTCCGGCGGCATGCGCCAGCGGGTGGCCATCGCCCGCGTCCTGGCCATCGACTCGCCCATGCTGCTGATGGACGAGCCGTTCGGCGCGCTCGACGCCCTGACCCGCCGCTCCCTGCAGGACGAGTTGCTGCGCATCTGGGCCGAGCTGAAGAAGACCGATCGTCTTCGTCACCCACGGTATCGAGGAATCGATCTACCTCGCCGATCGGGTGGTGGTGATGACCTACCGGCCCGGCACGGTGAAGCGCATCATCCCGGTGACGCTGCCGCGGCCGCGCGACACGGCGAGCCAGGAGTTCAACGCTGTCGAGCGCGAGGTCACCGCGCTCGTGATGGAGGAGCAGGCGCGCCACCAGGCCGACGAGGCACAAGCCACGGCGCACTGAGGCCGGTTCCGCCCTCTCCACTCTCCGTGGAAGAACTCGCTGCCCGGAGCGCTTCGGTGTCGAGGTGTTTCATCTTCAACGAAGGTTGTTCGGCGACCACGGGATTCGTCGTTCGCAGGTAATGGGATGGTCGCCCCTTCCCGAAGCGGCATCGATGTGCCAAGGTGGAAATGCGAATGTTCCACCAACCAGGAGAGGCGACCGAGATGAAGGTTACGACGATTGGGATCGATCTGGCAAAGAACGTGATCCAGGTGCATGGGGTCGATGAGCGAGGCAAGGCGGTGCTGAAGAAGCAGCTGAAGCGCAACCAGGTGGTGGCGTTCTTCGCCAACCTGCCGCCGTGCCTGGTGGGAATCGAAGCGTGCGCCAGCGCGCACCACTGGGCGAGGAAGCTACAGTCATTTGGGCACACCGTGAAGCTGATGGCCCCGCAGTTCGTCAAGCCCTACGTCAAGACGAACAAGAACGACGTGGCTGATGCAGATGCGATCTGCGAGGCGGTGAGCCGTCCGACGATGCGATTCGTGCCGGTGAAGAACGGCGAACAACAGGCGGTGCTGTCGCTGCACCGGGCCCGGCAAGGCTTTGTGAAGGCACGCACTGCCCAGGCCAACCAGATTCGGGGATTGTTGGCGGAGTACGGGATCGTCATCCCACAGGGCATTGGCCACATTGCCAAGCGCCTGCCCGAGATCCTGGAGGACGGCGAGAACGATCTGCCCGGTGCCTTTCGCCAGCTGCTGGATCGACTCGGCGATCACCTGAAGGAGTTGGACCGCCAAGTGGGCGAGTTGGAGGTGCAGATCCAGAGCTGGCACCGGGAGCATGCTGCGAGCAAGAAGCTGGCACAGATTCCAGGTATCGGTCCGATCACCGCCAGCGCCCTGGTGGCCTCGATCGGGGATGCGAAGAGTTTCGAGAATGGACGGCAGCTCGCGGCCTGGATCGGATTGGTGCCGCGGCAGCACTCCAGTGGCGGCAAGCAGCAGCTGTTGGGCATCAGCAAGCGTGGCGACACGTACCTGCGCACGCTGCTCATTCACGGCGCGCGGGCGGTGATCCGGGTGGCCGAACGCAAGGCGGGACACACGGACAGTTGGCTGGCGCGGCTGATGGGACGGCGCAACAAGAACGTGGCGGCGGTGGCGCTGGCGAACAAGAACGCCCGCACCGTCTGGGCGCTGCTCGCGCATGGTCGGGACTACCAGGCCGACTATGAACCGGCACCCGCAGCGGCATGAACACGGGTTTCCCACAGCGCCGCTCGCCTCTGGTGAGAGAGGCACCGCCGGCGAGCGGCGCCATGGAAAACCCTGCGGCGTAGCAGCGCAACCGTACTAGGTTTCGTAGAAAGGAACTCCACCGATTGTTCAGGCAATCATGACGTGATGGCAAGATAGGTCAGACCGTGAATGGCTTAGCCTGCTGGATTCACAGCACTAAAGAGTGCGTGCAAGTGATGAGGCGCCATTCAGCGTATTCCATCAGGGACAGAGGCGATGCCTCGCAAGAGTCCGGATCTATGGCTGCAATCTTTACCTTCCTACCGTCATCGACTGAATGCTTGACATACCGGGGCGACCATCTATGAATCCAGTGCACCCAGCAGCGCTGGCGGCGAGCCCGCGTACTGCAAGATCGCGCAGCACCTCAAGCCAGGATTCCTTCGATTCGCGCAGGCCGTCGCCGATCGTGACCAGCTCTTTTCTTGCCTTCCGGCGTCACGCCGATGTTGACCAGCTCGCGCATGTCGCCCGTTAGCCCCTTGGTGCCGCTTGTCTGGATTGAACAGACGACCTACCGCTTACAAGGCGGTTGCTCTACCACTGAGCTAAAGCGGCACGTGCTGAAATTATAGGGGAAGGGGGGAAACGTGAGGCGGGAGGCGGGAGGTGAAAAGTGGGGAGGTGGGAGGGGTGAAGCGGGAAGAGGGAAGGGCAAGGCGAAGAAGGCGTGAGGCGGAAACCCCCGAGACCGCTACTTCACTACCTGCAGCCTGGGGCGGCCACCGTTCTGCGGCGTCGAGCCGCCGTTGTCGGGCGGCGTCGGCTCGGACACCGACGAGGATTTCTCTTCCGTCTTGGCGGGACCGTCGACCACCGTATTGGGCGGCGTGTCGAAGAAGAGGCCTTGCGCGGTCTCCTTCGCGAAGATGCCGCCGACGGTGTCGACCGGAATCGAGATCTCGCGCGACACGCCGCCAAAGCGCGCCGAGAACTGGATGACGTCGTTGCCCAGGGTGAGCTTGTGGGTGGCGTCGGGGCTCAGGTTTAGCACGATTTCGCCGTTCTTCACGTACTCCATGGGCACCTTGGTGAAACGGTCCACCTTGACCACGATGTACGGCGTGAAGCTGCTGTCCGCGCACCATTCGAAGATGGCGCGGATCATGTAGGGCTTGGTGGACAACTCTTTCACTTGCGCATCACCTTTTCCGAGGGCGTGAGAGCCTCGATGAACGCAGGGCGGGTGAAGATGCGTTCGGCGTACTTCATGAGCGGCGCGGCCTGCTTCGGCAGCACGATGTCGTAGTGATCCAGGCGCCACAAGAGCGGCGCGATGGCAACGTCGAGCATCGAGAACTCCTCGCCCAGCATGAACTTCTGTCGCGCGAACACGGGAGCGATCTGCACGAGGTTGTCGCGGATCACGGCACGGGCCTTGTCCGCGCTCTTGAGGTGCTTCTCTACCGGCTCGATGTGGCTGAAGAGTTCCTGCTCGAAACGATAAAGGAAAAGCCTGGCCCGTGCGCGCATCACCGGATCGGCGGGCATCAGCTGCGGGTGCGGAAAGCGGTCGTCGATGTACTCGTTGATGATGTTCGACTCGTACAGGATCAGGTCGCGGTCGACCAGGACCGGGACCCGGTTGTACGGATTCATCAGCGCCAGATCCTCGGGCTTGTTGAAGATGTCGACATCGTGGATCTGAAAGTCCATCCCCTTTTCGAAGAGGACGATGCGACAGCGCTGACTGAAGGGACACGTGGTCCCCGAGTAAAGGATCATCATGGGGCTTACGCCTCGTTCTTATGGCAAGTGCGACCGCGCGGACCGTTCACGCTCTAGTGAACGTCCTTCCAGTATTCCTTCTTCAACCAGTAGGCGAAGACGAACAGCACGGCAAGCAGGAAGAGCGCGATGATGCCGACCTGCATGCGCTTCGCGCGCGTCGGCTCACCCATGAAGACGAGATAGTTGACCAGGTCCGCGACCGCCTGGTCGTACTCCACCGGCGACATGCTCCCTTGCTCCAATAGCACGAGTTCCTTGTGCTCGACCTTCTGTCCGTGGCCGTCCGTCTTCTCTTCCACCTTTGCGCCCTGCTGGCCTTGCAGTTGCCAGAGCACGTGCGGCATGCCGACGTTGGGAAACACGAGATTGTTCCAGCCCGTGAGGGTGGAATCGTCGCGATAGAAAGTGCGCAGGTACCCGTACAGCCAGTCCGCGCCGCGCGAGCGCGCGATCACGCTCAGATCGGGCGGTGCGCCGCCGAACCACGCCTTCGCTTCCCGTCTGGTCATGGAGATCTTCATCAGATCGCCGACCTTGGCGTCGGTGAAGATGAGGTTGTCGCGGATATCCTCCGGCGTCAGGCCGAACGCCTCGAGACCCTGGTAGCGCATGAACTCCGCACTGTGGCAGTTCAAGCAGTAGTTCACGAAGAGGCGCGCGCCCCGCTGCAGTGAGGCCGCATCGCGCGTGTCGATGGGTGCCGGCTCCAGCGCTGGACCCTCGCTCGACGCGAAGACCGAGCCCGGCAGCAGCAGAAAGAGGATCAGCAGGAATCTTCTCATGGTCAGCCCGTCACCCGTTTCGGTTCGGGTTTTACCTTGTCCATTCTCGAATACCAAGGCATCAGCAGGAAGAAAGCGAAGTAGACCACGGTGAGCACCCGCGCCATCCAGGTATAGAGCGGCGTAGGCGCCTCGATGCCGAGCCATCCCAGCACCACGAAGGAGACGACGAAGAGCGCGAGCGCAGTCTTGTAGATGGGGCCGCGGTAGCGGATCGACTTGACCGGACTGCGATCCAGCCAGGGCAGGAAGAACAGGATGACGACCGCAGCGCCCATCACCGCGACCCCCGGAAACTGCGAACCGAACATCGCCGGGACGGCGCGCAGCATGGCGTAAAACGGCGTGAAGTACCAAACCGGCGCAATGTGCAGAGGTGTCTTCAACGGATCGGCGGGAATGAAGTTGTTGTATTCGAGAAAGTAGCCGCCCATCTCCGGCGCGAAGAACAAAACCGCGCTGAAGATGATGAGGAACGCGACTATTCCCGCAATATCCTTCACCGTGTAGTAGGGGTGAAACGGAATGCCGTCCAGAGGAACGCCGGTCTTGGGGTCCTTGTTCTTCTTGATCTCGATGCCATCCGGATTGTTGGAGCCCACCTCGTGCAGCGCGATGATGTGCACGAAGACGAGGCCCAGCAGGACCAGGGGCACGGCGATCACGTGAAAGGCGAAGAAGCGGTTCAGCGTGGCGTCTCCGACCACGAAGTCGCCGCGGATCCAGATCGCGAGGTCGGGACCGATGAGGGGGATCGACGAGAACAGGTTCACGATCACCTGCGCACCCCAGAACGACATCTGTCCCCAGGGCAGCAGGTAGCCGAAGAAGGCCTCGGCCATGAGCGCGAGATAGATGAAGCAGCCGATGATCCAGAGCAGTTCGCGCGGCTTGCGGTGGGAGCCGTAGAGCAGCGCGCGGAACATGTGCAGATAGACGACGATGAAGAAGAACGATGCGCCGGTGGAGTGCATGTAGCGAATCAGCCATCCCCATGACACGTCGCGCATGATGTACTCGACCGAGGCGAACGCCTGGTCCGCCGACGGCTTGTAGTTCATGGTCAGAAAAATGCCGGTGGCGATCTGGATGACGAGCACCAGCACGGCGAGGCCGCCGAAGTAATACCAGAAGTTGAAGTTCTTCGGCGCGTAGTACTCCGCGAGGTGATACTTCCAGGTCTCGACGAGCGGGAAGCGGTCGTCCACCCATTGCAGCAACTTCTCGGGCATGGTCGTGCCGTTGGCCATTTATCAGGCTCCTTTCTTCTCTTCGCCGATCAGCACGCGGGTGTCGCTCAAGTAGACGTACGGCGGGATGTCGAGGTTGGTCGGCGCCGGCTGGCCGACGAAGACGCGACCCGCGAGATCGAAGCGCGAGCCGTGGCACGGACAGAGAAAACCGCCCGGCCAGTTGGGACCGAGACCGCTCGCTTCCCCGGTCGTGAACATCGGGCTGGGCGAACAGCCGAGGTGCGTGCAGATGCCGATGACGACCAAGTATTCCGGCTTGATCGAGCGCGTCTCGTTCTTGCTGCTCTCGGGCTGGACCGACGCGTTCGAGCCCGGATCGGCGAGCAGGCTCGTGTCCTCGGTCAGGCTTTCCAGCATGGGCTTGGTACGGTTCAGCACCCAGACCGGCTTGCCACGCCACTCGACGGTGAGCATCGCGCCCGGCTCGATCCGGCCGATGTCCACTTCGATCGGGGCACCCGCGGCCCGCGCCCGGGCGCTCGGCTCCATGCTCAGCAGGAACGGGACTGCCACCGCCGCACCGATCACTCCGCCGGCTGCCGAAGTCGCCGCGATCAGGAACCTCCGCTTGCTCTTGTTGACCTCGGAGGAACCCCGGTAAGCCGGGCCACTCAGAACCGCTTCATCGCCCATCAGACTGGCCCTCGAGACTCCGTTGAAATCCGTGCGCTGGATTCTACCCGATCCGGCTGTCGAAAATCACGCACCCGGGACACTTTTTTTGGACGCGGGGCTCGACAGTCCAAGAAAAACCATCACGAAATCATGTGGTTGATTGACAGTACAACAGACATTACTAATATTGCGGCGCGGCACGACGCAGCTGCGAGGGTCGCGAGAACGAGGCGGGGCGGTCAGACCGGGTTGTCTTCGTCGAGAAAGACGTGCTCGAACCCGAACCGGTCGGCGAGATGGACGCCCAAGGCCTGGACCCCGTAGCGTTCAGTGGCATGGTGACCGGCAGCGAGAAAGGCCACCCCGGTCTCGCGGGACAGGTGCACGGTCCGCTCGGACGCTTCGCCGGTGAGGAACGCGTCCACGCCGAGTTCGACCGCGTCGGCGAGCAGATCCTGAGCACCGCCCGTGCACCAGGCGATGCGACGCAGGGGACGCTCCGGGGATCCGATGACGAGCGGCCGGCGCGCCAGCCGCTCTTCCACTATCGCGGCGAAGGCCCCGAGCGTGACTAGCGCGTTCGGCGCACCCCAGGCAGCGATGCCTTGATCCCCGAACCAGCCCTGGACGCCGAGATCGAGCCGGCGGGCGAGCGCTGCGTTGTTGCCGAACTCGGGATGCGCATCGAGCGGCAGGTGATAGGCGACGAGATTCATATCGTTGCGCAGCAGCAGCGCGAGCCGCGCTTTCCTCGGACCGGTGATCTCGACCGGCTCATTCTTCCAGAAGTATCCATGGTGGACGAGCACGGTATCCGCACCCGCAGCAATGGCGCGTTCGAGAAAGGCGAGCGACGCCGTCACGCCCGTCGCGAGCTTGCGCGTCTCGGCGCGGCCCTCCACCTGCAATCCATTCGGACAGTAGTCCCGGAAGCGAGAAACCTCGAGCAGTCGTCCGGTATAATCGACCAAATCCCTAGTTTGCATCACCGACCGCCCTACTCTCATCCGTGCGCAAGCTCTGGCTCATCTTCGCCCAAACGGCCACTATCAGCCTCGCGATTCTGTTCGTGGTCTCGACGCTCCGGCCCGAGCTCATGTCGTGGGCGAATGGCCGCGGCGGCCAGGTGGTGACCATCCGCGAGGCGCCGGCGAACGGGGCGGAAAGCGCCAAGGCTCCATCCTACAACGACGCCGTGGCGCGCGCGACGCCAGCGGTGGTGAACATCTTCACCAGCAAGGATGCCCGGGTGTCCTCCCATCCGTTCATGGACGACCCCCTGTTTCGCCGCTTCTTCGGTGAGCAATCGCCGAACGAGCGGCGGAAGGAATCGAGCCTGGGCTCGGGCGTCATCGTGAGCACCGAGGGGTACATCCTCACCAATCACCACGTGGTCGAGCAGGCCGACGAGATCGAGATCGCGCTCGCCGATGGACGCCGCGCCCCGGCGCGCCTGGTCGGCGCGGACCCCGAGACCGATCTTGCCGTGCTCAAGTCCGAGCTCAGGGATGTGCCGAGCATCGCCTTCGGTACCGCGGACGGCCTGAAGGTGGGCGACGTCGTGCTCGCGATCGGCAATCCTTTCGGGGTCGGCCAGACCGTCACCATGGGCATCGTGAGCGCGCTCGGTCGCACGCACCTGGGCATCAACACCTTCGAGAACTTCATCCAGACCGACGCGGCCATCAATCCGGGCAACTCCGGCGGCGCGCTGGTCGACGCGAGCGGCAATCTCATCGGCATCAACACGGCCATCTACTCGCGCACCGGGGGTTCCCAGGGCATCGGCTTCGCCATTCCCGAGAGCGTCGCCAAGCAGGTGCTGCAGCAGATCGTCTCCAGCGGCACCGTCACCCGTGGCTGGATCGGCGTGGAGGCGCAGGACCTGTCGAAGGAGTTGGCGGATTCCTTCGGTCTCAAGTCATCGAGCGGTGCGTTGATCGCGGGCGTGCTGCGCGGCGGCCCGGCGGAAAAGTCGGGCGTGAAGCCCGGGGACATCCTGAAAGAGGTGGCGGGCAAGCCGGTTGCCGATGTGGCCGGAATGCTGAACATGGTGGCAGCCCTCGAGCCGGGTTCCACCGCTACCCTTTCGCTGCTGCGCAACCAGAGCCCGGTGACCGTGCAGGTCAACGTCGCCAAACGTCCCAGGGCGGATCGCTGATCCGTCGCGGACGGCTTTCCGCCAGCCCGCCACTCGAAAATGAGCACCCCTCACGGCCCGCCGCCCGCCCCGGGCGCGTCGTCGAGCGATTCCTGCTGCGTGGCGCGCCGGCCGAGAAAGCCTGCGACGATGATGCCGAGCTCGTAGAGCAGCCACATTGGAATCGCGAGCATGAGCTGCGAGATCACGTCCGGCGGCGTGAAGATCGCGCCGACCACGAACGCACCGACGATGACGTAGGGGCGGATCTCCTTCAGCTTCCCGACCGATATCACGCCCATGCGCACGAGCACCACGACGAACACCGGCACCTGGAACGCCAGCCCGAACGCGACCAGCAGCGTCAGGACGAAATCGAGGTATTGCGCGATGTCCGGGGCGAACGAAACGCCTTCCGGCGTGAACGAGGCCAGGAACTTGAACACGGTCGGCAGCACCAGAAAATAGGCGAAGGCCATGCCGCAGAGGAAAAGGCCGGTGCTCGACACCACCAGCGGTGCAACCAGCCGCTTCTCGTGCGCATAGAGGCCCGGCGCCACGAACGCCCAGACCTGATAGAGGATGTACGGCAGGGCGACCACCAGTGCACACATCATGGTCACCTTCACCGGAATGAAGAACGGCGAGGCGACGCCGGTCGCGAGCATCTCCTTGCCCTTCGGCAGCGCCGCGAGCATCGGCCCCGCGACCAGGGTGTAGAGATCCTGCGCGAAGGGGAACAGGCAGACGAACACGACCGCGAACGCGATCAGCGCCCGCAGGATGCGGTCGCGCAGCTCGACCAGATGGGAAATGAAGGTTTCCTGCTCGCTCATCGCTACTCAGGGCAGGCTCGATGCGGCACTGAGGGGCCGCATCATGGGGACGGACGAAGCGCGTGGGCTCAGGCCTGCTTCGGGGCCGTTGCCCCGTCGCCGAGACCAAGCTCCAATTGGCCTTGCCCGGAGGATTCCGGCGCGTTGCCGGGCGGCGCGGGAGCCGGCGCGGGCGGCTCGAGGGCGGCATCGTCCGCGATCTTCCGCATCGACTGCTCCGCCTCGCTCACTTCAGTCTTGAAGGAATGCTCGATCGAGCGCGCCTCGTTCTCCACGCCCGCCTGCAGCTTCTTGAGCTCCTCGAGCCGCATCTCGCGCTCGACCTCGGCCTTGACGTCGTTCACGTAGCGCTGCATGCGTCCGAGCATGGTGCCGAGGGTGCGCGTGACCTTGGGCAGTCGCTCCGGCCCGATGACGACCAGCGCCACGAGCGCGATCACCAGCATTTCCGAGAAGCCGAGATCGAACATGCGCGTCAGGTCCCGGTTGGAGCACTCGACATCAGGCGCGGTTCTGGGTCTTGTCCTTGATCTCGCCCTCGATGGTCTGGCCGGAGAGGTGCGGCGTGTCGGCCGGCTTCGACGCCGCGTTGTCGTCCTTCATGCCGTCCTTGAAGCCCTTCACGGCGGTGCCCAGATCCTGACCCATGTTGCGCAGCTTCTTGGTGCCGAAGATGAGCAGCACCACGAGCAACACGATGAGCCAGTGCCAGATGCTGAATGAACCCATGTCGTTCTCCTCGCTGCGCTATCGCGCTGTCAGCGCCTGGCAAGCATCGGTCCGAGCGGCTCGCCGCCGCCGATCACGTGCAGGTGCAGGTGGTGCACTTCCTGGCCGCCGACCCGGCCGGTGTTGACGATGGTGCGGAAGCCCTCCGTGCAACCCTGCTCCTTCGCCAGCCGCGACGCAAGCACCATGATCTTCCCCAGGAGCGCCCGATGGTCGTCGTTGACCTCGGCCAGGGAGCCGACGTGCAACGTCGGCACGATCATGAAATGCACCGGCGCGATCGGTCGGATGTCGTGAAAGGCGATGACTTCGTCGTCCTGATAGATCTTTTTGCTGGGGATCTCGCCCCGCGCGATCTTGCAGAAGATGCAGTTATCCATGGCTTGGGCTCGCGGGATCTAGTTGAATGATCGGCTACCGCGGCGCATCAAGGTGCCGCGTTGCGGCCCGCCTTCTCGTCGATGCCGGAGATGCCCTCGCGCCGCCGCAACTCGTGTATCACGTCCGCCGGGCCGAGACCCTGGAACGAGAGCAGGACGAGCGTGTGAAACCAGAGATCCGCGACCTCACGCACCAAATGCAGTTTATCACCGCTCTTCGAGGCCAGCATGACCTCGACGGCTTCCTCCGCGACCTTGCGCAGGATCGCATCTTCACCTTTGTGAAAGAGCCCCGACGCGTAGGACGACTCGGCCGCCGAACACTTGCGGGCCTCCAGGATTTCTCCGATGCGAAACAGGACGGCCGAATCGATCATTTCTGGTAGATCTCCCGAGGGTCTTTCAGCACCGGATCGACGTCTACCCACTTGCCGTCGTCGAGCTTCGAAAAGAAGCAGCTCTCGCGACCGGTATGACAAGCAACGCCCCCTGCCTGGTCGACGCGGATGAGCAGCGCATCCTGATCGCAGTCGAGTCGGATCTCGCGTACCCGCTGCACGTGGCCTGACTCTTCGCCCTTGCGCCAGAGCCTGCGCCGCGAGCGGGACCAGTACACCGCGTCGCCGGTCCTGACCGTCTCCGCCAGCGCCGCCCGGTCCATCCACGCGTGCATGAGTACCCGGCCGCTCGTGGCGTCCTGGGTCACGACCGGGACCAGCCCGTCGTCGCTCCAGTTCACCTTGTCGAGCCAGGAATCGGTCATAACCTCACCTCGATGCCGCACTCCGCGAGCCGGCGTTTGGCCTCGTCGATCGTAAACTCGCCGTAATGGAAGATGCTCGCGGCAAGGACCGCATCGGCGCGGCCAGCCGCTATGGCATCGACCAGGTGATCGAGGTTCCCGGCCCCGCCGCTCGCGATGATCGGAATCTCGAGCGCGTCGGAGAACGCGCGGGTGAGGGCCAGATCGAAGCCTGCCTTGGTGCCGTCGCGGTCCATGCTGGTGAGAAGTATCTCACCGGCGCCGGCTGCCTGCATGCGTTCTCCCCAAGCCACGGCGTCGAGGCCCGTCGCGCGCCGCCCACCGTGCGTGAAGACCTCCCACCGCGCGCTGCCGCCGTTCGCGACCTGTTTGGCGTCGACCGCCACCACGATGCACTGCGACCCGAAACGGCCTGCCGCCTTCTCGACCAGCGCGGGATCTTGCACCGCAGCAGTATTGATGCTGACCTTGTCCGCACCGGCGTTCAAGAGCTTGCGCACGTCGGCCACGGTGCGCACGCCCCCGCCGACGGTGAGCGGGATGAACACCTGCTCCGCCACTGCCTCGATAACCTGCACGATCGTGTCGCGTTCGTCGGAGCTTGCGGTGATGTCGAGGAAGCAGAGCTCGTCGGCACCCTGGTCGTCGTAGCGCCGCGCAATCTCGACGGGGTCGCCCGCGTCCCGCAGCGCGACGAAGTTGACGCCCTTCACCACGCGGCCGCCAGTCACGTCGAGGCACGGGATGATGCGCTTTGCGAGGGCCATGGGCGTCGTCCCGCGGGGGGCGGATCAGCGCGTCGCCGCGAGCTCGTCCGCGAGCTTCTGGGCGGCGCCGAGATCGAGACTGCCCTCGTACAGCGCGCGGCCGGTGATGGCGCCGACGATGCCCTCGGCCTCGTAGCCGCAGAGCGTGCGCACGTCGTCGAGGCTCGCGATGCCGCCGCTCGCGATCACCGGCACGGCAAGCTCCCGCGCCAGGGCGACCGTGGCGTCGACGTTGAGGCCGCCCATCATGCCGTCGCGGCCGATGTCGGTGTGGATGATCGCCTCGACGCCATAGTCCTGGAACTTCTTCGCGAGGTCGAGCACGTCGTGGCCGGTCATCTTCGACCAGCCCTCCACCGCCACCTTCCCGTCGCGTGCATCGAGCCCCACCATGATGTGACCGGGAAAGGCGTAGCAGGCGTCGTGCAGAAACCCCGGCGTCTTCACGGCCGCCGTGCCGATGATGATGTAGCTCACACCGTCGTCCAGGTAACGCTCGACCACCTCGAGGCTGCGGATGCCGCCGCCCAACTGGATCGGAATCGCGTCGCCGACGGCCCCGACGATAGCCTGAATCGCTTTTTCGTTGCGCGGCTTGCCGGCGAACGCGCCGTTCAGGTCGACCACGTGCAGGCGCCGCGCGCCCTGGTCGAGCCAATGTTTCGCCATCGCGCCCGGATCCTCGGAAAATACGGTCGCGCCTGCCATGTCGCCCTGCTTGAGCCGCACGCAATGGCCGTCCTTGAGATCAATGGCAGGAATGATGAGCATGCTCTCGACCTGAAAAGTGGCTACCCACCGGCGCGCGCCCGCCGCGGGCCTCCCGGCGCGTTCTCCGCACTGCCCCCCGCGACCTCGACTGCCGGCTGCCACGCGACGAAGTTGGCAAGCAGCCGCAGTCCTGCGGCCTGGCTCTTCTCGGGATGGCACTGCAGCGCGAAGAGGTTGGCGCGGGCGACTGCGCAGGTGAAGGGAAACGGGTAGTCGGATAGACCCGCCACCAGGCTCGGGTCGGCGGGCTGCACGAAATAGCTGTGGACGAAATAGAACCGTGCGCCCTGCTCGATCCCGGTCCAGAGCGGATGTGCGACGGTCTGCCGCACCCGGTTCCAGCCCATGTGCGGTACCTTGAGCCGGCCCCCGCCTTCTTGCACCATCGCCTCCCGGGGAAAGTGCAACACCTTGCCCGGTAGGATGCCGAGGCCGGCGACATCGCCCTCCTCGCTCCAGTCGAAGAGCATCTGCAGCCCGATGCAGATGCCGAGGAACGGCTTCGTCGCAGCGGCCTCGACCACCGCGGGCCGCAGGCTGCGGCGGTCGAGCTCGCGCATGCAATCGGGCATCGCGCCCTGGCCGGGAAACACGATGCGGCCGGCCGCACGCACTTCCGTTGGGTCGTCGGTCACGACGATCCGCGCCGCCGGCGCGACGTGGGCACAGGCCTTCTGCACCGAGCGCAGGTTACCCATGCCGTAATCGACGATCGCGATATCCGGTGCCATGCGCTCGGGCGCTACAGCGAACCCTTCGTGGAAGGCGTGACGCCGCCCGCTCTCGGATCGGCTTCCACCGCCATCCGCAGCGCGCGGCCGAAGGCCTTGAAAACGGTCTCGGCCTGGTGATGGGCGTTGCGCCCGCGCAGGTTGTCCACGTGCACGGTGATCCGGGCGTGGTTCACGAAGCCCTGAAAGAATTCGTACACCAGGTCCACGTCGAACTCGCCGATGCGAGGCCGCGTGAAATCCACGTGGAATTCCAGCCCCGGGCGGCCCGAGAGATCGACCACGACCCGCGACAGCGCCTCGTCGAGCGGCACGTAGGCATGGCCGTAGCGGCGCACGCCCTGCTTGTCGCCCAGCGCCTGCGCCAAGGCTTGCCCGAAGGTGATCCCGACATCCTCGACGGTGTGATGCGCGTCGACGTGAAGATCGCCGCGAGCCGCAATATCGAGGTTCAGCATGCCATGGCGCGCCACCTGATCGAGCATGTGATCGAGGAAGGCGATGCCGGTGGCGAGTTCTGCCGTGCCGGTGCCGTCGAGAGCGAGCGCGACATCGATGTCGGTCTCGAGCGTCTTGCGAGTGACGTGGGCTTCGCGCATGGCGGAACTCAGAGGCTCGCGCCCAAGGCGTGGAGAAACTGGTCGTTCTCGTCTGGCGTGCCGACCGTGACCCGGAGGCAGTCGGCGAGCAGCGGGTGCGCACCATCGAGATTCTTCACGAGCACGCGGCGCTCCCGCAACGCCGTAAAGACCGCGGTCGCGCGCGGCATCCGGAACAGGATGAAGTTCGCGCTCGACGGGAAGACCTGCACACGTGGCAATCGCGCCAGAGCGGCCCCGAGACGACTGCGTTCCGCGCGGATGGCGGCGGCCTGCGCTTCGAGCACCTGCGGCTCGCCCAGTACACGCTCGGCGAACCTTTGCGTCAGCACGTTGATGTTGTAAGGCAGGCGCACCTTGTCCAACTCCGCGAGCCACTCGGGGCGCCCGGCGATGAGCCCGAGACGCAGACCCGCCAGGCCGAGCTTGGACACCGTACGCATGAGCAGCAGATTGGGATAGTCGGCGAGCCGCGGCAGAAAGCTCGCGTCGGCAAACGCGTAGTAAGCTTCGTCGACGACCACCAGCCCCGGGCTTGCTTCAATCATACGCGATACCCCTTCCCGGTCAAACAGATTGCCGGTCGGGTTATTCGGGTATGCGATGAACGTGACCGCGGGCCGATGGCGGGCGATCGCATCCAGGCAGGCGTCGCCATCGAGGGTGAAGTTCGGCCGCAGTGCCACCGACTCGTAGCGCAGACCGCAGCAGGCGGCGATCATGCGGTACATCGCGAACGACGGTTCCACGCCCAGCATCACGGCGCCGGGGCGGGCGAGCGCCATGGCGACGATCTGGATCAGCTCGTCGGAGCCGTTGCCCAGCAGCAGCTCCATCTCGTCCGGCACGCCCATCACGGCGCGCAGCCTCGCCTTGAGGGCGCGGGCAGAGGGGTCGGGGTAGCGGTTCAAGGGCGCCTCCGCCGCGATGTCCCCGAGCGCCGCCCGCAGCGCTTCCGGCAGCCGGTACGGGTTTTCCATCGCGTCCAGCTTCACGAATCCGGCGCTCTCCGCAACGTGATAGGCCGAAAGCCCCAGAATCTCGTCGCGGATCCAGTGCGCGGGGGTGAGGGGCATGTTTGGCAGAGTGCCGGCGTCGACCTCGGCGGGCCGACGAGTTGTTCAGTGGATACGGTACGCCGCGGAGCGGGCGTGCGCTTCGAGGCCCTCGCCGCGGGCGAGCTCCTGCGCAATGCGGCCGAGCGCGCCCGCGCCCGCCGCCGAGACCCGGATCACGCTCGAGCGCTTCTGGAAATCGTACACGCCGAGCGGGCTCGAGAAGCGCGCGGTGCGCGAGGTCGGCAGCACGTGGTTGGGTCCCGCGCAGTAATCGCCGAGGGCTTCCGACGTGAACGGACCGACAAAGATCGCGCCGGCGTGGCGGATCAGGGGCAGCAGCGCATCCGGATCGGCGACCGACAGCTCGAGATGCTCGGGCGCCGCGCGGTTCGCGATCTCGCACGCTTCCGCCAGGGTGCGCACGTGGATGAGCGCGCCGCGGCCCGCGAGCGAGGCACGGATGATGTCCGCGCGCGGCAGCTCGGGGAGCAGCCGCGTGCAGCTCGCCGCGACCTCGTCGATGAAGCCCGCGTCCTGGGAGAGCAGGATGGCCTGGGCGAGCTCGTCGTGCTCGGCCTGGGAGAAGAGGTCCATCGCGACCCAGTCCGGGTTCGTGTTGCCGTCGCAGATCACGACGATCTCCGAGGGTCCCGCCACCATGTCGATGCCGACCACCCCGAACACGCGCCGCTTCGCGGCGGCGACGTAGGCGTTGCCGGGGCCGACGATCTTGTCCACCTGCGGCACGCTCTGCGTACCGTAGGCGAGCGCACCGATCGCCTGCGCGCCGCCGATGGTGTAGACCCGGTCGACGCCGCAGAGCGCGGCCGCTGCCAGCACCAGCTCGTTCTGTTCGCCGCCGGGCGTCGGCACCACCATGATCACTTCCCCGACCCCCGCGACCTTGGCCGGAATGCCGTTCATGAGCACGGACGACGGGTAGGCCGCACGCCCGCCGGGCACGTAGAGACCGACGCGGTCGAGCGGCGTGATGCGCTGGCCGAGCTCCGTGCCGTCCGCTTCGCGGTAGCTCCAGGAATCCTGCAGCTGGCGGCGATGAAAGGCGCGGATACGCTCCGCAGCCTGCTCGAGCGCGCCGCGCTGGGCCGCGGGAAGCCGCTCGAGGGCGCCCTGGAGACGCTCGGGCGACACCTCGAGCGCGCGCACGGACGCCGCTTCCAGATGATCGAAGCGACGCGTGTAGTCGAGCACGGCAGCATCCCCGCGGCGCTTCACGTCGGCGAGGATCTCGGCAACCGCCGCCTCGACCCGCGGGTCCTGGGCCGATTCGAAGGCGAGCAGCGCCGTGAGGCGCGCCTCAAAGTCCGGCTGCGCGGAGGACAGGCGTCGCGGCGTCGGCATGGCGATCCGGGGAGGGCTCTGCGACCGCACGGGCAAAGGCGTCGACGAGCGGCTGGATACGATCGCGGCGAAGCTTGAGCGCGGCCTGGTTCACGATGAGCCGCGCGGTGATCGGAGCGATCAGCTCCACCGCCGTGAGCTGGTTGGCGCGCAGCGTCCCCCCGCTTGCGACCAGATCGACGATGGCATCGGCGAGACCGGTGAGCGGCGCGAGCTCCATCGAGCCGTACAACTTGATGAGGTCGACATGGACACCCTTCCGTGCGAAATGGTCGCGCGCGGCGTTCAGGTACTTCGTGGCGACCCGCAGCCGCGCGCCGTGGCGGACTGCCGATTCGTAGTCGAATCCCGCCGCCACCGCGACCATCATCCGGCACGCAGCGATGCGCAGGTCGAGCGGCTGAAAGAGCCCCTGCCCGCCGTGCTCGTAGAGCACGTCCTTGCCGGCGATGCCCAAGTCGGCCGCGCCGTGCTCGACGTAGGTGGGCACGTCGGTCGCACGCACTATGAGAAGCCGCAGATCGGGCCGCGTGGTGCCGAGGATCAACTTGCGCGAGCGCTCCGGATCCTCGCTCGGAACGACCCCCATGGCGGCGAGCAGCGGTGCGGTTTCGTCGAAGATGCGACCCTTCGACAGGGCGAGCGTGATGGTCTTCATGGCGTGGGCCATTCTACTTCACGGCGTCGCGCGGCGCTTCGGAAGGGCCGCCGGGACGGGCCTGCACCCGCCGCACCCGTGCGCCGAGCGCAGCGAGCTTCTCTTCGAGCCGCTCGTAACCGCGATCGAGATGGTAGATCCGGTCCACGGTGGTTTCCCCGGCCGCCACCAGCCCCGCGATCACGAGTCCCGCAGAGGCGCGCAGATCGGTCGCCATCACGGTCGCGCCCTGCAGCCGTGGCACGCCCTGCACCACCGCCGTGTTGCCGTCGATGCGGATGTCGGCACCCAGGCGCTGCAGTTCCACGGCGTGCATGAACCGGTTCTCGAAGACGGTCTCGCGGATGACGGCGGTACCGTGCGCCACCGTGTTGAGCGCCATGAACTGCGCCTGCATGTCGGTGGGGAAGGCGGGATACGGCGCCGTGCGGATCGAGGTCGACCGGAGCTCGCGCGGGGCCTTGAGGTGAATCGCATCGAGGCTCGGGGATTTTTCGGATGTGATCTCGCAGCCGGCGTCCATCAGCTTGTCGACCACTGCGTCGAGGTAGCCGGCCGATGCGCCCGTCAGTCGTACTTCGCCGCCGGTGGCCGCCGCCGCGCACAGGTAGGTGCCGGTTTCGATGCGGTCGGGCATGACGCGGTGCTCTGCGCCGTGGAGCCGGGTCACGCCGCGGATGCGGATCACGTCGGTGCCCGCCCCCGAGATCTGCGCCCCCATGGCCGCGAGGCAGTTGGCGAGATCCACCACCTCCGGCTCACGCGCGGCGTTTTCGATCACGGTGTCGCCTTCCGCCAGGCACGCTGCCATCATGAGGTTCTCGGTGCCGGTGACGGTCACCATGTCGGTGAACAGGCGCGCGCCCTTGAGCCTTGGCGTTACCGCGTGCACGTAGCCATGCTCCACCGTGATCTCGGCACCCATCGCCTGCAAGCCCTTGATGTGCTGATCCACCGGCCGCGCGCCGATCGCGCATCCGCCCGGCAGGCTCACCTTGGCTTCGCCCGCGCGCGCCGCGAGCGGGCCGAGCACGAGAATCGACGCGCGCATGGTCTTCACGAGCTCGTACCCGGCCACCAAGTGGGTGAGCTCGGACGCATCGAGCGTGAGCGCGTCGGCCTCCTGCCTCACCCGTACGCCCATCTGCTGGAGCAGCGTGAGCATGGTCCCGACGTCCTTTAGCCGCGGCACGTTGGTCAGCGTGAGCGGCTCGCGGGTCAGCAGCGCTGCGCACAGGATCGGCAGCGCCGCGTTCTTCGCGCCCGAGACACGAGCCTCTCCGTGCAGGGCGACGCCGCCCTCGATGACGAGCTTGTCCAAGCTTATGGACCTGGGGTGGTGGGATGCGAGAAGACGGTCAGCGGTTTGCCTGCCACTGCTCCGGCGTGAGGGTGCGCATCGACAGGGCGTGGATCTCTTCCCGCATGCGGTCCCCGAGGGCGGCATACACGAGCTGATGGCGCTGCACCGGCGTCTTGCCCTGAAATGCCGCGCTCACGATGAGGGCCTCGAAATGATGGCCGTCGCCGTCCACTTCGACGCGCTCGCAGGGGAGCTTGGCCTCGATGTTGTGCTTGATGCTGTCGGGGGTGACCATGGATTTTCCTAGTACCGCAGCTTGTACCCGCGCGCAAGCAGGCGCAGGGTCAGGAATGATAAGGCGGCGAGACTCGCCAACACAACCGCGAGGCTCAAGTGCGGCGGGGTGTCCGACGCGCCGAAGAAGCCGTAGCGGAACCCGTCGATCATGTAGAAGAACGGATTCAGGTGGGACACCGTCTGCCAGAACGCGGGCAGTGAGTGGATCGAGTAGAACACGCCGGAGAGGAAAGTGAGGGGCATGATGAGGAAGCTCTGGAACGAGGCGAGCTGATCGAACTTCTCCGCCCAGATCCCGGCAATGACCCCGAGGCAGCCCAGCACCGCGCTGCCGCAGAACGCGAACGCGAGCGTCCAGATGGGGTGGTCGAGCCGCAGCTCGACGAACCACAGGGTCGCGGCGAAGATGCCGACACCGACGGCGAGCCCGCGCACGATCGCCGCGACGACGTAAGCCAGAAAGAACTCGCCCGGCGAAATCGGGGGCAGCAGCACGAACAGGATGTTGCCCGTGATCTTGGACTGGATCAGGCTCGACGAGCTGTTCGCGAACGCGTTCTGGAGCATCGACATCATGGCGAGGCCGGGAATCAGGAACGCGGTGTAGCTCACGCCGGGGAACGCTTCCACGCGCCCCTCGAGCACGTGCGAGAAGATGAGGAGATAGAGGAGCGCCGTCACGACGGGGGCAAGGATGGTCTGGAAGCTCACCTTCCAGAACCGCAGCAGCTCCTTGTAGAGCAGGGTGATGAAGCCGGATCCCATGGCGCTTGGCGACTATCGGTGCATGATGCGCACGAACACGTCCTCGAGGTCGGGCACGGCGATCTCCATGTCCTGCACCGTGATGCCCGCCGCCCGCAGGGCGTCCATGATCGGTCCGACCTGCCCGAAGTCCTTGAGCTCCAGGCTGTGCATCGCGCCCTCGCGCCCCGCGTGCAGGTCTGCGAGCGCCGGCGGCAGACGGTCCGGGACGAGGCGCAGCCGCAGAAAGCGCCCCGGCACGCTGCGCAGCAGATTCGCGGTCGTGTCGAGGGCGACGATGCGGCCTTCCTTCATCATCGCGATACGGGAGCATAGCGTCTCCGCCTCCTCGAGGTAGTGCGTGGTGAGCACGATGGTATGGCCTTCGCCGTTCAACTCGCGCATGAACGCCCAGAGCCCCTGCCGCAGCTCCACGTCCACCCCCGCGGTCGGTTCGTCGAGGACGATCACCGGCGGCTTGTGCACCAGTGCCAGGGCGACCAGCACGCGCCGCTTCATCCCGCCGGAGAGCGCACGCATGTTGGTCCGGGCTTTCGCCGTGAGCCCGAGACGAGCAATGATCTCGTCGATCCAGTCGTCATTACGGCGCAGCCCGAAATACCCCGACTGGATCACGAGCGCCTCGCGCACGCCGAAGAACGGATCGAACACGAGCTCCTGCGGCACCACGCCCAGCGCCCGGCGCGACTTGCGGTACTCGGCGACCACGTCGAAACCGTTCACCCGGAGCGTGCCACTGTCGGCCAGGCAGAGCCCTGCCAGGGTATTGATGAGGGTCGTCTTGCCCGCCCCGTTCGGACCGAGCAGGGCGAAGAACTCGCCCTCGAAGATGTCGAGGTCGACGCCGTCCAGCGCCTGCACAGTGCGGAAGCGCTTGCGCACGTCGCGCACTGCGATGGCGGACATCACGGAAGCCGGATCGGTAGAGCTGCGGCTGCTCCGCGTGCGGCGAGGCTCACGCCTCGACCGCCCGGGGCAGCAGATCGAGCACGCCATAGAGCGTGCCGAGGCTGGTCAGGTTGTCAGGAAGATTGAGATACACGACCTCGCGGTCTTGGGCCCGCGCCTCGCGGAGCCACTCGAGCAACAAGCCGAGCGCGGCCGAGTCGACCTCGGTGACGGCGGCGAGATCGACGCGCGATACGGGCTCCACGAAAAGCTGCTGCCCGCGCGCCAACAGCGCCCCGGCCGAGCGCAGCGTGAGCGGTCCCTGCACCCGAAACCGGTCGCCGTCGCGAACGATCATTTCCCGGATGTCGCGCCGGCGGCGTTCGCGTCCCGGTTCTTCTGCTGCAGGCTGGCGATCAGCCCGTCGATACCGGAGCGCTGGACTTCGTCGGCGAACGATCCGCGGTAGGTGGTCACGAGGCTCACCGCCTCGACGGTGACGTCGTAGACCTTCCAGCCGTTGGCAGTCTTTTCCATGCTGTAGTCCACCGCGATCGGCTGCCCGCCCCCGGCCCGGTTGATCTGACTTTTCACGGTGACATCGGTCGCATTGGGTTCCATCTTGAACGGCTTGAACTCGACGGTCTCGTTCTTGTACTGGGTGAGGGAACTGCCGTAGGTGCGCACGAGCAGGTTCTTGAACTCCGTGACCAGCGTCTCACGTTGCTCGGGCGAGGCGTGGCGCCAGCCCTTGCCCACCGCCAGACGGGTCATCTTCGTGAAATCGAAGTTGGGCAGGACTCTTCTCCTCCACGAGCTCCGTCACCTTCTTCGGGTCGGTCCGGATGTCCTTGTTGTTGCGCAGGATCTCCAGCACCTCCTCGGTGGTGGTCTTCGCGAGAACGTCGGGGGAGATGTCGGCCACGGCATTCGCGGCGGTACCGGCGACGAAGCCGAGAAAGGCGAGCGAGAGGATCGCGTTCTTCATGGGTTCACTCCACTTGATGGCGTTGAAACTCACTGCTTGTTGCCGGAGCCCGTATCCTGGGCCTTGTCGAAGAGCACCTGCCCGATGAGCTTTTCCAGGACGACGGCGGACTGGGTAAGCCTGATCATGTCGCCGTCCTCGAGCCTCGTGTCGTCGCCGCCCGCTTCGAGCCCGACGTACTGCTCGCCCAGCAGACCCGAGGTCAGCACGGCGGCCGTGGTGTCTTTCGGGAAGGGGTACCGCTCGTCGATCTTGAGGACGATCCGCGCAACGTATTTCGCCGTGTCGAAGCGTACGGACTCTACGCGCCCGACCATCACCCCGGAGCTTCGGACCGGCGCGCCCACCTTGAGACTGCCGATGTTTTGAAACTCTGCGGAAACGGTGTATTCCTTGTCGGCCCTGAACGATGTGCTCGCATTGCTGACCTTCAAGGCGAGCAACACGAGCGCAACGATCCCCGCAGCGACGAAGATGCCGACCCAGAGGTCGAGGGTCGTCCGGCTCATTCTCAATCTCCCATGAACATGAAAGCCGTGAGCACAAAGTCGAGGCCGAGGATGGCAAGGGACGATGTGACCACCGTGCGCGTGGTGGCGTGGGACACGCCCTCGGCGGTCGGCGGAGCGTCGTATCCCTCGAACACGGCGATGGCCGTCACGGCAACGCCGAACACGAAGCTCTTCACGACACCATTGAGGATATCGTCCCTGAAGTCGACAGCGTTTTGCATCTGTGACCACCAAGCACCGCTGTCGACCCCGATCGTCACCACCACGACCAGATAACCGCCGAAAATGCCGACGATGCTGAAGAGCGCAGCGAGCAACGGCATCGAAAAGACCCCGCCCCAGAATCTCGGCCCCACCACCCGGGCAATGGGGTCGACGGCCATCATCTCCATGGCCTGCAACTGCTCGGTCGCCCGCATGAGGCCGATCTCGGCCGTCATGGCAGAGCCCGCCCGGCCCGCAAACAAGAGAGCGGCGACCACCGGCCCGAGTTCCCGCACCAGGGAGAGCGCCACGAGCGAACCGGCCGATTCCGAAGAGCCGTATTTCTGCAGGGTGTCGTAGCCTTGCAGGCCCAGCACCATGCCGACAAACAGCCCGGACACGACGATGATCACGAGCGACAGGACGCCAGCGAAGTAGACTTCGCGCAGGGTGAGATGGAAGCGCTGGAAGCTCGTCGCAGAGCGCATGAGCACGAGCAGGAAGAACCGGCTGCCGTAACCCAGCCGGGCTATGCCGTTGATGACGCGCTCGCCGAGCAGACGCAGCCCGGACGCCGCGGCCTCAAGCACGGGGCATCTCCAGAGCGAGGTCTTCGCGAATGCTCGGTCCCGGATAATGAAACGGCACGGGACCGTCGATATCGCCGTGGACGAACTGGTGGACGAACGGGGTCTCGGTGGATCGGATCTCGTCCGGCGTGCCCTTCGCGACGACCCCCCCGTCGGACAGAAGGTAAACGTAGTCCACGATCAGAAGCGACTCGTGGACGTCGTGGGTGACGAGGATGCTGGTCGCACCGAGCGCATCGTTCAGCTTGCGGACGAGATTGCCGATCACCGACAGGGAGATCGGGTCGAGCCCGGCAAAAGGCTCGTCGTACATGAGCAGCATCGGATCCATGACCGTCGCCCGTGCCAGCGCCACGCGGCGCGCCTGCCCCCCGGAGAGCTCTCCGGGCATCTTGGCTGCGGCATTGCGCAGACCAACCGCATGCAGCTTCATCAGCACCAGATCCCGAATCATCGACTCGGGCAGGTCGGTGTGCTCCCGCAACGGGAAGGCGACATTTTCGAAGACGGTCATGTCGGTAAAGAGCGCGCCGAACTGGAAGAGAAACCCCATGCGGCGCCGCAACGCATAGAGCTCGCGCTGGTTCATGTCGGGCACCAGCCGACCCCGCACCTTGACCTTGCCAGCCTGCGGCTGCAACTGCCCGGAGATGAGCCGCAGTAGCGTAGTCTTGCCGCTGCCGCTGCCTCCCATGATGGCCACCACCTGACCCTGAGGAATGGTCAGGTTCAAGCCGCTGAAAATCGGCCGGCCGCCGAAGCTGAACGAGACGTCCTTGAGCTCGACGAGGTTTTCGGATTTCATCTGGAAAGCGAGGCGAAAAGCGCTGAATTGTAGGCCAATAGGCTCCCATTGACCAAACCGCGGTGCGGGCGCACACGGACTGCAAACGGATCGAGGTTGCATGCCTCGGGCACGGCGCGTATCGTCCGCTAGCCGTTCGCGGGGGTCTCTTCCAGCCTGGAACGCCTCGGAGCACGTCATGGACTCGGCCGCGCTCGCCTTCAATCAAGTGACCAAACGCTTCGGCAGCAAGATCGCGCTGACGGCGCTCACGCTCGAGGTGCTGCCGGGCGAGTCGTTCGCTCTGGTGGGCATGAATGGCGCCGGCAAGACGACCCTGCTCAAGTGCCTGCTCGACTTCTGCGAGCCTGATGCGGGGCAGATCTCGATCTTCGGTGTCGGCCATCGCGAGACGCGGTCGCGCGCCCGCCTGTCGTTCCTTCCCGAGCGCTTCACGCCGCCGTACTTCCTCACCGGACGCGACTTCCTGCGCTACATGCTCGAGCTGCAAAGCGTGGCCTTTCGCGAAGCGGACGCCTGCTCCACCCTCGATTCGCTGGACCTCGACCGGGCCGCCCTCGACCTCCCGGTGCGCGCCTACTCGAAGGGCATGACGCAGAAGCTCGGGCTCGCGGCCTGTCTCTTGTCGCGCAAGGATCTGTACGTCCTCGACGAGCCCACCAGCGGCCTCGATCCAAAAGCACGGGCGCTGCTCAAGATGCGGCTGAAGGGTCTGCGCGAAAGCGGCAGGACGGTCTTCTTCACGTCGCACTCCCTTGCGGACGTGGAGGAGATCGGCGACCGTCTCGCCGTCCTGCATCTGGGCGAGATCCGTTTCGTGGGCGAGCCGGCGGCGCTCAAGGCCCGCCATCACAGCGCGAGCCTCGAAGAAGCGTATCTGCGCTGCATCGATGCCGAGGTCACTGCCTCGCCGAGTCAGCACGCGTCCTTGTGACGGATTCCCGTCGATCTGGCACAATCGTTAAGGGAACCACTGATTCGCTGGCGGTGTTGGGCTCCTCGGCATCGTAGTCCGAGCTACGACCTTCGTCGCCCGCCCAGCCATCATCCGCAATTTGCGACATACGCGCTCCGCGCAGGATTAATCAGTGGTTCCTGAGGGCATTTTTCGAAGTTCGGTCAGGACGAAGGATCTACCCGTGGAAACGACCCGCCGTACCAAGCCCACCCTCGTCATCGTCGACGACGACCCCCTCATCACCGACACTCTGGATTTCGTCCTTTCGCGCGACTTCGAGGTGATGGTCGCCCAGTCGCGCACGGAGGCGAAGAGCATCATGCGGCAACTGGACGAACCGCCGGAGCTCGCGCTGATCGATCTCGGGCTGCCGCCGACACCGCATCGCCCGGACGAAGGCTTCAAGCTCATCACGGAGCTCCTCGCCTATTCACGCACCATCAAGATTCTGGTGCTGTCGGGGCAGAACGACGAGGCGAACGCCCGTCACGCCCGCACCTTGGGCGCGATCGAATTCATCGCCAAGCCCTGCGAGCCGGAACGGTTGAAGGACATGCTGACCAAGGCGCTGGTCGCACGCGATGCGGAGCAGCGAGCGGGGCCGGGTGATATCAAGATCGTCGGTCAGAGCCTGCTCATCCAGAAGCTCAAGCAGCAGATCGCCCAGTACGCGAACGCACCGTTCCCGGTCCTGATCGAAGGCGAGTCCGGCAGCGGGAAGGAGCTCGTCGCCAATTCGCTCCACCTCTTGTCCGGCCGTGCCGCCAAGCCGTTTTTCGCGCTGAACTGCGCCGCCATCTCGCCGACCCTCATGGAACCGACTCTGTTCGGTTACACCAAGGGCGCTTTCACCGGCGCCCAGGCGGCGCGCTCCGGCTATTTCGAGGACGCTGCCGACAGCACGCTGTTTCTGGACGAAATCGGCGATCTGCCGCTCGAGTTGCAGGCGAAGCTCCTGCGGGTGCTGGAGAACGGCGAGTTCCAGCGCGTGGGCGAGACCCACACTCGGGTCAGCAACGCCCGCGTGGTCGCCGCCGCGAACAAGGACCTGCGCGCGGAGATGAAGGCCGGGCGCTTCCGCCCCGACCTGTATCACCGGCTCTCCGTTTTCACCATCTACGCACCGCCGCTGCGCGATCTGGGCGAGGACAAGCGGCTGCTGCTCGACCACTTCGCCGATTTCTACGCGCGGCAGGCAAAGACGCCGCGCTTCGAGCTCGATGCGGCGGCCGCCGAGCTGTGGCTGCAGTATGGGTTCCCGGGCAACATCCGCGAGCTGCGCAACATCTGTATCCGCCTCACCACGAAATATCCGGGCCGGAAGGTCGACCGCGACGAGCTCCAGTCGGAGTTCGACATGGAGAGCTTCTACGGTGATGCGACCGGCGAACTCGGCGGCGCACCGGACGCGAAGAGCCTGCTCGAAAACGCCAAGCGCCATTTGCAGTCGCAGAAGAATTTCAACCTCGACGTGCACTTGCGGATGTGGGAGCAAAGCTACGTCGAGGCCGCGCTCCAGATCACCCACGGCAACCTGTCCCAGGCATCGAAGCTCCTCGGCATCCACCGCACGACGCTCTACAGCCGTATGCAAAACTACGAGCGGGTGGAAGAAAAGTAGCCGCCCCGGCTGGGCGCAGACCGCGCTCGCGCGCCGCTTCGAAACTCCCGAACACTCCATGTATTACCAGCACTTCGGGCTCGACCGACCGCCGTTCAGGATCACCCCCGACACGGATTTCTTCTTCTCCGGCGGCAATCGCGGTGCCGTGCTCGAAGCGCTGCTGTACGCGGTGATGCAGGGCGAAGGCATCGTCAAGGTCACGGGCGAAGTCGGCAGCGGGAAGACCATGCTCTGCCGCATGCTGCAATCGCGCCTGCCGCCTGAGATCGAGCAGGTATACCTCGCCAACCCCAGTGTCTCGCCGGAGGAGATCCTGCGCGCGATCGCCTTCGAGCTCGGCCTCGACATAGCGCGCGACGCGAGCCGCATCGAGCTCATGCACGCCTTGCACGACCACCTCGTGAAGCGCCATGCCGAGGGCCGCCAGGTCGTGGTATTCGTCGAAGAGTCGCAGAGCATGCCGGTAGCGACGCTGGAAGAGATCCGGCTGCTCTCGAACCTGGAGACCCGCCAGCACAAGCTCTTGCAGATCGTCCTCTTCGGCCAGCCGGAGCTCGATGCGATCCTCGCGCAGCCCAGCATCCGCCAGCTGCGCGAGCGCATCGCCCACAGCTTTTCGCTACAGCCACTGCGCACCGAGGAGGTCAGCGAGTACCTGACGTTTCGCCTGCGCGCCGCCGGCTATCGCGGCCCCGACCTGTTCGCGCCGAAGCTCGTGCGCCATATCGCGGATGCAACGGCGGGCTTGAGCCGGCGCGTGAACCTGGTCGCCGACAAGGCGTTGCTCGCCGCGTTCGCGGACAATACCCATACGGTGAAGCTTGCCCATGTCCAGGCGGCGGTGCGCGACAGCGAGTTCAGCGCCAGGAGCGGACCGAGAGCGCCGCGCTGGATGGGCGCCGTCGCCCTGCTGGTGGCGGGCGCTGCCATCGGCGTCGGCGGCTTCTGGTGGCTGGGAGGCCGGACGACGTCCCCCCCCGCCGCGGCGGCAAGGGGCACGACAAGCCCACTGCCCGCCCCCGACCCGTCACCGGTTCTCGAACCCGCTCCGACAGCTGCCATGCCTGCGACGCGCACGGCTCCCGCGGCCCCGGATACTGCTACCGACGCGTCGCAAGCGCGATTGGCCGCGACCGACCACTGGCTCGCGAAGATGGGTGAACGCGGTTTCACCATCCAGCTCGCCCTGGCCGCGGACGATCCCGATGAGCTGCGGCGCTACCTTAACCACCTCGGGAAGTTCATTGAAACCGAGGAGGTGTTTGTGTACCGTACGCGAGTCAAGGACACGCCCTATCTCGGCGTCGCCTATGGGAATTTTCCGACCCGCCAAGCCGCGCGCGCGGCGCTCGCCAGTCTGCCGGAAGCGATTCGGAGTGACCGCCCTTACGTGCGTTCGGCGTCGGGGATTCGGCGCGAGACCGAGCGATCACCGTAAGCTCGGGTGGGTGCCAAGCGTCGGGTACCATACTTGCTTTTTCGCCCTCCGCGATCGAAAAAGCAGCAATCTTCGGGAATCTCCCACCGCTAGTCCGGCCCCCAAGACCGCATGACGAGCTCTCCACATTCGGCTCCCCGTGGCCGAATTGCCTTCCCCCGTATCGCGGCCGCGTTGGTGGTCGGTGCTGCCACTGCGCTGGGTGGGTGCGCGTACAAGCCCGTCATTCCGCAGTCCGATGCCCACCTCACCAAGAGCCGCGTGCTCTCGCCGGCTGGCGACGCGCCACCCCCCGTCCGCGCCACCGGCGATTTTCTGCCACCGCCGAAGGCGACACCCAAGCCCGCCACCTACAGCGTGGTCGTGAACGAGGTTCCGGTCCGGGAGCTGCTCTTCGCGCTCGCCCGGGATACGAAACAGAACATCGACATCCATCCGGGCATCAGCGGACTCGTGACGCTGAATGCGGTAAACGAAACACTGCCAGCGATCCTCGACCGCCTCGCGAAACAGGTGAATCTGCGCTATCGCGTCGAAGGCAACACGATCATCGTCCAGCCCGATGCCCCCTTCTCGAGAACGTACCGGGTGAACTACGTGAACATGACGCGGGACACCACGTCGACCGTCGGCGCTACGGTCCAGATCACGGGACCGAGCGGTTCGGGACAGGCTTCCGGCGCGGGCGGCGGTGTCGCCGGAGCCGGGGTCGCCGGCGCCGTCGGAGGAGCCGGTGGCAATGCCTCGGCAACGACGGTCCGCACGACGGCGAAGGGCGACTTCTGGGAACAACTGCGCGAGAACCTGCGGGCGATCATTGCCTCGAATCGCCAGCTCGCGCAGTCCGCCGACGATCGCGCGGCCAGGGCGGAAGCACTGCGGGCCGCGCGCGAGGAACGCGTCGCCCAGGCCGAGGCGGCGAGCAAGGCCGGCCAAAACGCGGCCGAGCTCTTTTCGACCGCTTTCAGTCAACCGGTCGCGCTGCCCGGAGACATCAAAGACGAGATCGTCATCAATACGTTCACCGGCACCGTCACGGCGCTCGCGACCGAGCGCGAGCATCGTCTCATTCAACACTATCTCGACAGCGTGCAGACCGCGTCCCAGCGCGAAGTGCTGATCGAAGCGACGATTGCAGAGGTGACGTTGCGCGACGAGTTCCAGGCCGGCGTGGATTGGAGCGTGATTACGAGCGGCGGGCTCAACATCACTCAGAATCTGCTGGTTGGAACGTTGGCAGCACCGCCAGCTTTTTCCATCGCCTACGCCAGCGGTGATTTCCAGGGCTTGATCCGGGCATTGGAACAATTCGGCAACACCCAGGTGCTGTCGAGCCCGAAGCTGATGGTCATCAACAACCAGACCGCACTGCTCAAGGTGGTGGACAACGTCGTTTACTTCACCATCCAGGCGCAGCAGGGTGTGTCGACGGGCGGCGGCGTGATCCAGCCCAATACTTTCACGACGACACCCCAGACGGTCGCCGTGGGGGTGATCCTGGCGGTGACGCCGCAGGTTCACGAGACGGGTCAGGTGACGCTGACGATCCGTCCCACGATTACCCGTGTCATCGGTTTCGTCGATGACCCCAACCCGTCGCTGTGCACCACCGTCCGGACGCTCGTTCCCCCATTCGAAGAGCAGAAGTGCATCAGGAACCCCGTCCCGCAGCTGCAGGTGCGCGAGATCGAATCCGTGCTGCAGGTCGGAACCGGGCAGACCGTGATCCTGGGCGGTCTGATGCAGGACGAAGTGACACGGGACCGCAGAGGTCTGCCCTACCTGTCCACCTTGCCCGGCGTCGCGGGCACGGCTTTCAGCACGCGAGACAACAAGACTAAGAAAACCGAGCTTGTTATCTTCCTCAAACCGACCGTCATCACGCACGCTTCGCTGGAGGCCGACGACTTGAAGTTCTTCCAGCGCTTCCTGCCGGTCCGGAACCACCCCGAGACGCTGCCTCCACCCCGCAACAACCCATGAGCCTCTTGATGCAGGCCTTGCAAAAGGCTGCCAAGGAGCGGGAGGGCGCCGTGCAACCCCAGTCCCGAGGGGGCGTTCTGGCTGGCGATCTGGCGCTCGAGCCGCTCGACGTCGAGTCCCGGCAGGGTTCGGCTGTTGCCGGCTCGGCGTCCTCCGGACCCTCGGTCGGGCCGACCCCGGCCCAAGCCGCGACCGTCCTGCAAGCCACGGGTGCGGGACCGGATTGGACCGACTGGCTTCGTGATCATCGCAAGCACGCCTACGGAATCTCGATCGGTCTGGCCGTCGTCGGCTACGCCGTCTATTTTTACCTTTCCGTCTATCATCCTGCGCTGTTGCGCCGACCCTTCTCGTCTCCGGTGCCGGCCGTCGCGCCGAATCCTTCGCCCGCCCAGGTTGTCCCGCTATCCCCGCCGACGGCCGCGGGGCAAGCCGAAGCTGCTGCGGTGACGGCGCAGGTGAGCTCGGTCGCGCCCCGCAGCGAGACAGCATCGGCGCCGGGTGGGCAGACCTCCAGGAAAGCCACGGCTCGCCAGACGGAGAGCCCGCAGTCTCCGCCCGCGTCCAACCCCGTCGCCAAGCCGGCTGTGGCCCCCGAACCGGCGGTGCGCCGCCAGGCGCGCGATTCGATCGCCGTGAAGCCGGGCGGCGAGGCCCCCCGCCTCAACCCGCAACTTGCCGATGCCTACGACGCCTTGCGAGCGGGACGCACCGAGGAGGCCGGACGCCTGTACGATTCGCTGCTCAAGTCGGAGCCTCAAAATGTCGACGCCTTGCTCGGCCGCGCGCTGGTCGCGCAGCAGCAGGGCAACCCGGATCTCGCCACACGCTATTTTTTTCAGGTCCTTCAGGTCGATCCGTCGAATACCCTCGCACAGGGCGGTCTCATCAACCTGATCGGACGCGCCGATCCGCAAAGTGCCGAATCGAAACTGAAGTCACTCATCGCCAAGGATCCCTCGGCGTTCCTTTATTTCTCCCTCGGCAACGTGCACGCGGATCAGGGGAACTGGCCGGCGGCGCAGTCCGCCTATTTCCAGGCCTATCATCTCGAACGGACCAACCCCGACTACGCCTTCAACCTCGCTGTGAGCTTGGAGCACCTGAGCCAGCCAAAGCTCGCGCGCAACTTCTACCAGCAGGCTTTGGAGCTCGCCCGGACCTCGGGACGCGGCAACTTCGATTCCGTAACAGTCCAGGAACGCATCGCCAGGCTTGCCGCCGGCGTCGACTAGCCATGGCCGAGCAAAGGAAGAAGCTCCGGCTCGGCGAGCTGCTGGTTCAGCCGGCCTCATCACGCCCGATCAGCTGCGAATCGCGCTGACGGAGCAGAAACAGAACAACGTTCCGCTGGGCCGCCTGCTGGTGCGCCTCGGATTCGTCACCGAGGGTGCGATCCGGGACATCATGGCCCGCACCATCGGCCAGGAAAGCATCGATCTCACGCAAGATCGTGGTCGACGCCGAGGCGCTGAAGCTCGTTCCCCAGGACTTCGCACGACGTCACCGCCTGCTGCCGATCGCCTACGACGCCCAGTCCCAGGTGCTCACGGTCGCCACCACCGAGATCTTCAACGTGGTGGCCCTCGATCAGTTGCGCGGACTCCTCGGACCGCAGGTCGAGATCAAGACGCAACTCGCCGGCGAGGCCCAGCTCGAGGACTACATCGACCAGTTCTACGGCTACGAGCTCTCCGTCGACGGTATCCTGCAGGAGATCGAGACCGGGGAGATCGACTACACCGAGTCTGCAGGCCGGGCGGCGACGAGTACACCCAGCCGATCGTGCGACTGGTCGGCGCGCTGCTGGTGGACGCGGTCAAGCGCGGTGCCTCCGACATCCACTTCGAGCCGGAGTATGCGTTCCTGCGCGTGCGCTATCGCATCGACGGCGTGCTCGAGCAGATCCGCAGCCTGCACAAGATGTACTGGGCCGGGATCGCCGTTCGCATCAAGGTCATCAGCGGCATGAACATCGCGGAGACCCGCGCGCCGCAGGACGGGCGGCTGTCGCTCAACCTGAACGGCCGGCCGGTCGACTTTCGCGTCTCCAGTCAGCCGACCATCTACGGCGAGAACATCGTGCTGCGGGTGCTCGACCGCGAGAAGTCCATCATCAGCCTCGACCGGATGGGTCTCACCACCGAGACCCTCGGCAAGCTGCAGCTCGATGCTCGCGCGGCCGGAGGGCGTGCTCATCCTCACCGGGCCGACCGGAAGCGGCAAGACCACCACGCTCTATTCGCTGCTGTCGCAGCTCAACGTCGAGTCGGTCAACATCATGACGCTCGAGGACCCGGTCGAATACCCGGTCACCATGATGCGCCAGACGTCCGTGAACGAAGCGGCCAGGATGGACTTCGCCAACGGCATCCGCTCCATCATGCGCCAGGACCCGGACATCATCCTGGTCGGCGAGATGCGCGATCAGGATACGGCGGAGATGGCGTTTCGGGCCGCCATGACCGGCCATCAGGTGTTCACGACGCTGCACACGAACTCCGCGCTGGGCGCTTTCCCGCGGTTGCTCGACATCGGCATCGACCCCGCCATCCTCGCCGGCAACATCATCGGGGTCATCGCGCAGCGTCTGGTGCGCGTGCTGTGCCCGGCCTGCAAGGAGGGCTACGCGCCCTCGGCCGAGGAGCGCAGCGTGCTCGGCCTGACGGATGATCGCCCGGTACGGATCTTCCGCCCGGTCGGCTGCAAGCTCTGCGGCGACAAGGGCTATCGCGGCCGCATCGCCATCATGGAGCTCCTGCACATGGACGCCGACCTGGACGAACTGGTGGCACGCCGGGCCACGGCCAGAGAACTGCGGACGCTCGCGGTGGAGAAGGGATTCCGTCCACTCGTCGACGACGCCGTCGACCGCGTGCTCGACGGAACGACCAGCCTGATGGAAGTCTCTCGCGCGGTCGACCTCACCGGCCGCATCCGCTGGGGCTAGGATCTCTGGCCAACCGAACGAGGCGCTGCGGGTCATCGTCCAGCCACTGCCGCTAATCCATGCCAGCCTATCAATACAAGTCCATCGACAAGATCCGGGCGCGCGGCGCGCGGGACGCTCGACGCGGCCAACGAGGTCGATCTCGAGCTGCGGCTGCGGCGCATGGGACTCGATCTCATCACCTGCCGGCAACTGGCCGCGGCGGGCGGGACGGGCAGTCGCGGCAGGGTCTCCCGGCGCGACCTGATCGCCTTCTGCTTCGACATGGAGCAGATCACGCGCTCCGGCATTCCGCTCATCGACGGCTTGCGCGACCTGCGCGACTCGGTCGAGAACGGCGCGCTTCCGCGAGATTCTGACCGCGATGCTCGAGGATATGGAAGGCGGCAGGCTCCTCTCGCAGTGCCTCGCGGCGCATCCCTCCGTGTTCGGCGCGGTCTTCGTGAGCCTGGTCAAGGCGGGTGAGCAGACCGGACGGTTGACCGAGGTATTCGAGAACCTCGGTTCCGCGCTCCGCTGGCAGGACGAGCTCGCGTCGCAGACGAAGCGGCTCTTGGCATATCCCCTGCTCGTTCTCGTGGTCGTTTGTGGTGTCCTGGTGTTCCTGCTGGTCTATCTCGTGCCCCAGGTCGTCGGTCTGCTGAAGACGATGGGCGTCGCCATGCCGCATTCAGACCCGCGTGCTCATCGCCGTCTCGGGCTTCACGGTCAAGTACTGGTACGTGCTGCTCGGGTTGCCGGTGATCGCGGCGATGTGTCGTGTCGCGGCCGTCCAGACGCAACGCCAGGGCCAGATTCCTCTGGGACGACCTCAAGCTTCGCATCCCCTTGATCGGACAGATCCTGCAGAAGATCATCCTGGCGCGTTTCGCGAATTTCTTTGCGCTCATGTACCGGTCCGGCATCACGGTGCTCGACTCCATCAAGACCTGCGAGGACATCGTCGGCAACCAGGTGATCGCCGACGGGCCTCGCGCGCGCAGGACAGCAGATCAGCGCGGGCGAGAGCCTGACCGAAGCGTTCCAGCAGGCTGGGGCTCTTCCCGCCCCTGGTGATCCGCATGCTGCGGACGGGCGAGAGCACCGGCGCGCTCGACTCGGCGCTGCTGAACGTGAGCTACTTCTACACCCGGGACGTGCGCGAGTCGGTGGATAATGCGTTGAAGCTTCTGGAACCGACCCTCACCCTGGTGCTTGGCGGCATCCTCGCCTTCATCATGTTCGCCGTGCTGACCCCGATCTACGAAGTGATCGGCAAGGTGAAGATCTAGGCAGGCCGAAGCCGCGTCCACGCCATGGCAGACAAGATACTCATCTCCATCGCCGCCGAGCAGGGAACGGTCGCGCGCTGGCGCAACGGCCGGCTCGGTGCCTGCCAGAGCTTCGGCAACGACGAGGCCGGTTGGGCGGCGTTCGAATCGTATCTGAAGTCCGTCAAGGGCATCCCAGCCTACATCATGGTCGATGCCGTCGAGGAGGATTACCGCTTCGAGACCCTTCCGCATGCACGAGGGCGCGACCGGCAGCAACTCGTCACGCGCAAGCTCAAGCAGCTCTACCGCAACACGCCATACTGCTCGGCCTGGATGCAGGGCCGGGACGTAGGCAAGCGCAAGGACGATATCTACCTCTTCGCCGCGCTTACCAACCCCGACATGCTCTTCGGCTGGGTGCAAGCGCTGGCCCGCCGCCAGACCCCGTTGGTTGGCATCTACACGTTGCCGGTGGTGAGTGTCGCACTGGCAGAACGCCTCAAGCTCAAGGCACAGAATCTCCTGCTCGTCTCCCAGCATGCTTCCGGGCTGCGCCAGACCGTTCTCCGCGAGGGCAAGCTGCGCCTTTCCCGGTTGACCCGACTCGAGGCGGCGAGCGGCGAGTCCCGCGTGAGTGCTTACGCGGAGGAGATCCAGAACACCCGCCTCTATCTGCACGCGCTGAAGGTCATGACGCTCGACGAGCACATGACAGTTGCCTTGCTGGACCAGGACGACTCGCTGCGCGATCTCGGCGAGCTCCTCCGAAAGCGCTTCGTGAACACCCACGTCGAGCGCCTGACCCGGCACGATATCGTCGACCGGCTCGGTATCGCCCCCGAGGTGCTGGTCCACGGCCGCGATGCCATCTACCTGCATGTCCTCGGCCAGCGAGTACCCGGCTGCAACCTGGCGCCGGGTGGCCTGCTCGCACACTACCATCGCTACCAAGCGCGCCGGGCGATCCACGCTGCGAGCGCAGCCGTGGCCCTCGCCGCGATGTTCTGGGGGGGCTCGAATCTCTGGCAGCGCAGCGAGCTCAATCTGGAGTCCGAACGACTGCGCACGGCGACCATCATCGAGCAGCAGAAGTACGAGTCCGTCACCCAGCAGTTCCCGAAGGCGCCGACGAGCGCGGCAAATCTCAAGAAGACGGTCGAGCTTGCCGAGAGAATCCGTGCAGAATCGCGCACACCGGAGCGTGCGCTCGTACGGGTCAGCAGGGCGCTGGACGACAGTCCCGGAATATTCCTGCGCACTATTCTGTGGAAATCCGGGGCGCCCGATGTGTCCGACGGTTCTGCCCCCAGCCCGGTATCGAGCGCCGCGCGCCAGGAGCATGCCGTCATCGACGCCGAGATCCGCCCGTTCAAGGGTGACTACCGATCGGCCATCGCAGCGATCGACAACTTCGTCGAGAGGCTTTCGAAAGAGAAGGGGGTGGCCGCAGTACGTATCCTGCAATTACCGATCAACGTGAGCCAGACATCGGTCCTGAGCGGAAACACGGCGAAGGAGACGCAAGTGCAGACCGCCACCGCACAGTTCCAGCTGGAGCTCTCTCTCAAACCCGACGAATGATGCGCTGCATGCTGCCCATCGAACCCGGCTCACCGTCGCGGGGATGCTGATGAACCTGCGCGACCTTGCTGCGCTCCGCGGTGCCCTCATCGTGCTCGCCACGATCGCTGCCTTGGGCGCTGCCGCCGTCGTCTTCACTGCGCGCCTCGTCGAGCAGGCGGAGCGGGAGATGATGACGCAGAAGTCCGCGCTGCAGGAAGCACGTCTGCGCTACCAGCGCTCCGGGGACGAGAAGGACACCATCGTCCGTTACCTCGATGACTACGAGAAGCTGCAGCGCGAAGGGGTGGTCGGAGAGGAGCGGCGCATCAACTGGATCGATGGCCTGCGCACCGCGAACATCCACTCCGAGCTCTTCGGCGTCGACTATCAGATCGGCGTACAGCAGCCCTTTGCCGGTGGCGGCGCGAGCCCGGGGGGGATGGAGCTGCGGCAGTCCGAAATGAAGATTCGTCTCCCGCTGCTGCATGAAGGCGATCTTCTGCGGTTCCTCGAGACGCTCGACCGCCAGCACGTGGGGCTCTTCACCGTCGGCAAATGCGCGCTGGACCGCGCCAATCAAGCCGGCGGGGCGCCCCGCTACCAACCGAATCTCGTCGCGGAATGCAGCCTCACCTGGATTACCGTGGTCGAGGACAGCGGCAAGGACAACAACACGTGAAACGCATCGGTCTCGCGATGATCCTTGCGCTCGCCGCGACGGCGCAGGCGGAAAACATGGGGCGTCTTTTCTTCACGCCGGAGCAGCGGCTCCTCCTCGACAATGCCAGAGGCCAGAAAGTGAAGATCGAGGTCGAAGAGCAAGCCGCAGAGCCGGCACCAGAGATCGTGAGCCTGAACGGCGTGGTCAAACGCGACGACGGCCAGACCACGGTCTGGCTCAACAACCGGGCCGTGAGTGATCGCAAGAGCGCGGGCGGTGTCACGATTCATCCGCAGGGCACGGCGTCGGATCCGGTGCTCTTCACCATTCCGCAGATAGAACGGGTGGTCACCCTGCGCGTCGGCCAGAACCTCGACGTGACGACCGGTCAGGTGGTCGAGCCCTACAGCCCGAAAGCAGCCGAGATGAAGCGGGCACTGGCTGAAACGCAGGACACGGCGACTCCGGCTGGTACGCCGGCAGTAGCGCAGCCAACGCCGCGCGGCAGCGCCGGTACTTCGTCCGCCGGCGGGGCCATGCCAACATCTGCTTCGCCGGCGCCGAAGAGCCCGACTTTGCTCAAGAAGCCGGCGCCTTAGAGCGGGGAATCCCTGAACACTTGCACGACCGGCGGACGGGAGCAGGGCGTTGCCCTGTTGACGCTGCTCGCCGTGGTCGCGTTGGGCGCGGCACTCGCACTGATTGCCATGGCGAATCCTAAGGCATCGGAGCTCAGGCGCGAGGAACTCACGATCAAGGCATTGGCAATGGCCAAGGAGTCGCTGATCGCCTACGCAGCGACTTACGACAGCACCCATCCCAACGAAGTGCCTGGGTTCCTGCCCTGTCCTGATCAACCGAACGGTAACGCAGAGGGCGTCGCTGATCCGATCTCGTGTGGCTCCAAAGACGTCACGGTGATCGGCCGACTGCCGTGGAGAACACTCGGCATCGAGCCTCCGCGCGATGGCTCGGGCGAGTGCCTCTGGTACGCAGTGTCGGGCACCTTCAAGAACAATCCCAAGACCAGTCTCATGAATTGGGACACGTCGGGCCAGATCGAGGTGTATGGGTCGGACGGCGCAACCCTGCTGGCGGGGTCGCAGCCGGAGAATCGCGCCGCAGCGGTGATCTTTGCGCCCGGCGCGGCACTCGGTCAGGATCGCCAGGACGACGATCCGGGAACGCCGCAAAGACCGGTCTGCAGCGAAGACTACGCCCCCGCGCGCTTTCTGGAAGCAGTCGGCACGATCAACAATGCTGTTCCGAATGGCACCGCCGCTGCCATTACCAAGGTGATTGCGGGACACAAGAGCGATGCCTTCAACGACCGGCTCCTGTTCGTGACGCCCGATGAGATCTTCGCCGCGATCGAAAGGCGCTCGGACTTCCTGCCGAAACTGGCGAGTCTGGCGCAGAGCGCGGCGCTCTGTTTGACCGGGTACGTGAAGTCGAACACCAACTATGCCGGGGGCGACCGTCGTTTCCCCTGGACAGCCCCGATCGCTCTTTCGGCGTACACCGCCGACAGCTACTGGGACGATGCCGCCGACAGCCTCTCCGGTCGATTCCCCTTTCAGGTCGACACGACCACGACGCTCGTCGCGAACATGAGCTCGTCGACTCTCGCTGCTGATAGCTGTCCCTTCCGCACGGGCGAAGTCGACGAGAACTGGTGGAAGAACTGGAAGGATCACCTGTTCTACGCGCTGGGTACAGAGTTCAGGCCGACCTCCCCGACACCGTCTCCTGTGGCCTGCGGCGCCGGGTGCCTGCAGGTTAACGGCACCGGCGGGCAGGTCGCGGTGGTGATGTTCGCCGGCAAGCGCCTTGCGGGGCAGACACGTTCCACCGATGCGGCGAAGGGCAGTCTCGGAAATTATCTCGAAGGTCGCAATCTGACCAATCACCCCAACGCGAGCGGCAACAGCAACTACGAGCAGATCGACCCGGCAACCTTTACGTTCAACGATTCGCTCTGGTGCGTAAAGCTGAGCAATCTACCGACTCCGGGCATCCCGATTGCTGCGCCATGCCTCCCGTGACGCCCTTAATCGACTGCGCAGAGCGCAGCCCGAACACCCCGCCAACCGCCGTGGCGCCTTGCTCTGCCGCCCTTCGTCGCGAGGCCGTTGCCGCCCGCGGCTTCACACTGATCGAGATGGCGGTGGTCCTCGTCGTCGTTTCGTTGTTGCTGGGAAGCCTGCTGGTGCCGTTGGCGAGTCAGGTCGAGCAGCGAAGGATCGAGAGCACCGAGCAGATACTGGATCAGGCCCGTGCTGCCTTGCTGGCTTTCGCTGCCGCCCGGGGCCGCCTGCCATGCCCGGCCGATGCCACGGGTGGGCAGGAAAAGGTCACGATGGCAACAGGCGCGTGTGCCTTCAATCCCGGATTTCTGCCGGCCGCAACGTTGGGATTGAGTCCTCTCGATGCCGCAGGATACGCGCTTGACGGCTGGGGCATGGAGCAAAACCGGATTCGATACGCCGTCCGTAGCGCGACCATCAACTCGGTAAGCGAAGTATTCACCAAGACCGGCGGCATCAGGAATGCCGGCATGCCGGCCATCAGCGCCTTCGCGGACGCGAACGGTCTGTTGTTCGTCTGCGGTGCCGGGTCAGGCGTGAGCGCCGCTGGCTGCGGTGCTTCTGCGTTCACGCTGACCAGCGAAGCGGTGGCGGTGATCTGGGCAGTGGGTCCGAATGCGGCAACCGGCGGGGTCAGCGCCGACGAGCTCGAGAACCCGAATCCGAACGGGGCAGGAGGCGTCGATCGGATTTATGTCAGCCGCCCCCGGGGCGCCGGTGCGGGGCCCGAGTTCGATGACCAGATGGTGTGGATCACACCCCCGCTTCTCTTCCAGAGAATGATCGCGGCGGGTCAGCTTCCCTGACTTCTCGACGCGAGCTCGAAACAGACCTTGCCGCGCGCGTTGCCTGCGATCGCCAGACGATATCCCAGCCTCTCCGCCTGCCTGGCAGCCTGATAAAGACCGATGCCGAGCCCGGTCTGGGACTTCACCGGCCCGCTGAAGAGCGCTTCTACTACGGACGATCGCATAGCGGTTCCGTCGTCGCACACCTGAAGGGAGTGCGTCCGCCCACTGCTCGCGAGTGTCGCCGAGATCCGCAGACCGGGCTCGTTCTTGGCCTTGTTCAAGGCGTTCTCGATCAGGTTCTCGGCCACGCTGTTGAAGAGATCGCCGGGCAGTGCACCGTCCAGAGTTGCGGAACCCAACGTGAATTCGATGTTGCGATGGGCATAGCGCTGCTTGAGCTGTTCCCACCACGCGGCAGCGTCGACCATGTCGATCGGTGCCTGGCTCGGCGCCTGGAGCTTGTCCAGCGTTGCCTGCAACCGCTGCGCGATCTGCGGGAGCTGCCGCTGCATCAGCGCTTGCAGCTTCTCCGCCTCGTGTCCTTCGCTGTGCTCGACCGCAGAGCACAGCGATTTGAGCGACTGGAGCAGGTTCTTCACGTCGTGCGTCAGACGCGCGCCAGTCTCGAAGATGGCCTGATGGTATGCGTTCTGGCGCTGCTGCTGCTCGCGCCGCTTTGCCTCGTAGAAATACCCCAGGAGCTGCGCCAATAGCTTGAGATGAACCATCAGCGCGGGGCTCAAGGACCAATGCGTGTAGATGTCGAGCTCGAGCTCCTTCAAGGCGAACTCGGCGTGAAACTTTGATCGCGTTCCGACCTGACCCTCGCCCTGAGCGGTCCGCCAGCCGACGCCGGCCACCCAGGGCAGCTCTGCCATGTCTTCCAGCGCGAGGCCGAGAAACCGGGCGGGCTGCGGCTCCCGTTCGGCATGCTCGGCGAGGTTGCGCATCCAGACCTCGAACGGCAGCCCGATCGTCAGAAAGTAGCGAGAGACGAGGTACTTGACGCCGCTGAAACCGCCGTGGGGATTCCAGAGCCAGCTCAGCACCAGCAGCACCAGCGCGATCACGAAGAGCGTCTGGGCGAGTGCGCTCGGATAATCGCCGCGGCTGATGACCTTCAGCACGAAGCTGCCCAGCACCAACGCGGTGACGAGGAGGAAAAGCAGGACGCTGTAGAGCAGGTCCACCGCGACCGGTTCCGATGCCCGGTCGGAATCGACCTTCATCGGCAGCAGCGCGAGCAGCAGGAGCGGCAGCAGGAAACGGACGACGAACGCCACCACTTGCGGCAGACCCTCGCCCTCGAAGAGATGTGGGACCACCCACACGAGCAGCAGAGCAAGGAGATAGAGCGCAGCGATGAAGCCGACCGCCCGCTGCGCGCCGCGCCGTCCACCCGCGACGTTGCCGCCGATGAGGGCGAACAGCAGGGCGATCCATAACGCCATCAACCACCAGCTGCTCCAGACCACGAAGAGCAGGCCGACGCCGACGACGACGAAGCCCTGGAAGGCGTCCAGCTTCCGGTCGCCCAGCCATACCGGCTGCCAGATCAGGAAGAATCCGAAATGGGCGAGAAGGAATGCGCGGGACCACCACTCGTGGACGCCGAAGGCGAGTGAGGCGTGCAGTGCGAGCAGCATGAGCCCCAAAAGGAGCGGGGCGCGGCGGCGCGCGAAAGGTGCCGGCGGGAGGCGGTCGTGCGTGGTCAATGTGTCGGGGCGACGTGGAGTCGCTCAGGTATCTGACCGTGCCGAGGGGTCGATTGGCTATACTGCGGCATCTCGGTCTGCAATCGGCATTCCAGATGTTCCGTCAAATCATGACGATCGGGCGTTTCGTCGTGCTCGAGGCCTGGCGAACGCGCCTCCCCTGGATCATCGCGATCGCGTTGGCGCTCGCACTCGGCCTGAGTCTCTTCGTCAAGGAGCTCGCCATCACCGAAAGCAACAGGGTCCAGATTGCTTTCCTGGCAGCGCTCACTCGCCTTGCGGCGGTATTCATCACCTCGCTCCACATCGTCAGCACGATGGCGCGGGAGTTCAACGACCGCGTCGTCGATCTCACCCTGGCGCTCGAATTGCGGAGAGCATCCTATATTCTCGGCAAGTGCGTCGGTTACGCAGTCGTCACGATCGCCATCGCGGTTGCCGCGGGCCTGCTGCTCATGCCCTTCACGCAGGCTCCCGGGCTCTTCGTGTGGACATCGACCCTGATGCTGGAACTCTGGATCGTCGTCGCATTGAGCGTATTTTGCATCATCACCTTCAACCAGGTCATGCCGGCAGCGAGCTTCGTTCTGGCCTTCTACCTGCTCGCCCGGTCGATCAGCGCCATTCGGCTGATCAGCGCGTCACCGCTGCTCGCTGACCAGAGTCTCGCGCACCGTTTCGCGGACTGGCTGCTGAACGCCATCGCCTACGTGCTCCCCGCGCTCGATCGCTTCAGTCAGACCGGGTGGCTCGTCGAAGGAAGCGCTGGCGTGGCCAGCCTCTGGGGCGCCGTGGGACAGACGCTCGCGTATGTCCCACTGCTCGTCAGTGCGGCGCTGATCGACTTTCACCGACGCAACTTCTGACCGCGGCATGCGCGGGAATCGAGAGCGCTCATGGAAGGTCGTACCCAAAGGTGTGCTGGCCGCGATGGGCGTTGCCCTCGCACTGCAGATCGGCTGGCACGCGCTGCAACCTCCCCCGGTAGCCGTGGCCGAAGACCTGTCGGCTCCACCGCCGCAACTCGTGCTGCGAGCGTCAAGCCTGGGAGACCCCGTATTCATGAGCTATGCGCTCTTGCTGAGGCTACAGGCGTTCGACAATCAGCCGGGATTGAGCATTCCCTTCAGGGATCTCGATTACTCCAAGGTGATCGATTGGCTGGATGCCTCGCTCGACCTCGATCCAGCAAGTCAATATCCGCTTCTGCTCGCTGCCACCGTCTACGCCCAGGTGCCGGATGACCAGAAGCGAAGAGCCATGCTCGACTTCGTCTTTCGCCGCTTCTTCGACGATCCGACGCACCGCTGGCCATGGCTTGCCCACGCCTCCGTCATGGCAAGGCATCGACTCGACGACTTGCCTCTCGCCCTCAAATTCGCGCAGGCACTGGCCGATCATTCCAGCGATCCCTCCGTACCCTCCTGGGCGCGACAGATGCATATATTCTTGCGGGAAGACATGGGAGAGCACGAAGCTGCCAAGATTTTGCTCGGCGGCCTTCTCGCCAGTGGGACGGTTCAGGACCCGCACGAGATCGCGTTTCTCATGGAGCGGCTGGACGCACTCGACAGAGCCGAAAAATCGCCGATTCAGCCGAAGAACTGACACTGTCTATCCCCGGTCTGCTGGTTAGCCATTCATGGATAGGGCCGAGGACCATTTCGATAGGGCGCACCTCGGGGATGAGAAGACACTGCGTGCAATCTCTTCGAATAGTTCGGCATGGGCCTTGCTAAGGAAGCTCGACGAACTTCGGACCTAGGGACAGGAACATGCGGAAACAGGCGGGCTTCACGCTGATCGAGATCGCGATCGTGCTGGTCATCATCGGCCTTCTTCTGGGCGGCATCCTGAAAGGGCAGGAGCTCATCACCGGTGCGAAAGTTCGCAATCTGATCTCCCAAGTCGACGGCGTGAAAGCGGCTTTCTTCGGCTTCCAGGACCGTTACCGCGCGTATCCGGGGGATTACACCCAAGCAACGGTCAACATCACTGGTGTCGTTGCCAACGGAAATGGCAACGGCAACGGGCGGATCGTGGACACAAACGGTAGTGGATTTCAAGAAGACGTTTTGGTCTGGGACCACCTCTCTCACGCTGGCTTCATCACCGGCACTTACACCGCCGCCCCCGGTGCCGCCAACCCCGCGGCCAATCCCCCGACCAACCCAAGTAATCCTTATAACGTGATCATCCAGCTTGCTTACGACAATGTCTATGCAGATACTGGCGCCCCTGTCGCTCGCCACAACGTCAAGACAGGTAACCAGATCCCTGTGGAGATCATTGCCGAGGTTGATCGGAAGGTCGACGACGGAAATGCGAATACAGGCGGGTTCCGGGGTTCTGCATACAATGGCGTAACGCCCGGGAACTGCTGGAGTGCTGCTGGCGCTTGGTTGACTACCAGCGGCCAACCCGACTGCGGTGGCGCGAGCCTCCTCTGACAGAGTCACCACCGGTCCCCCCTTTTGCTCACCGAGCCCGCAATCGTGCGGGCTCTTTTTTCGCCTGTTGCTCGCGAGGCCCGCACGGGCGACCGTGTGAGACGACGCTCACAATGAAGAGCGGGTGCAACCCTTGGTCCCGACACTGCGTTACCAGAATACGCACAGAGCCGAAAGAGGCTTCTCGATACTCGAGCTTGCGCTGGTGCTGCTCGTGATCGGCCTGATGTTTGGTGGCATCGTGACCGGACGCGAGCTCATCGTTTCGGCGAGGGCTAGAAGCTTGATCAATCAGCAGGAAGAGCTTCGCATGGCCTTCTTCAGCTTTCAGGACCGCTTCCAGTTTCCGCCGGGCGACTACAGCGACGCGATCCGGAACATCGGCGCTACCCGCAACGGGGACGGCGATGGTCGCATCGAGGGCGCGCGTGAGGGGGGCACCGAGAACATCCTCGCCTGGGAGCATCTATCACGTGGCCGATTCATCGGCGATCGCTACACATACTCCGCGAGTGCGCCCTACGACGAGGCCATCCCGCGGAATCCTTTCGGGCCCCACGTCGATATCGCTTTCGACAGCTGGTACGGCTCCCCCGCGGAGACAGTGCCGAAGATTCACAATATCAAGACCGGCAACGGAATTCCGGCGGAGATACTCGCCGAGGTCGATCTCAAGATCGACGATAACAACGCGTTGACCGGCAAGTTCCTGTTCTCTAACTTCGCGGCGAGCGGAGCGCCACCCGTTGCACTGGGCGACGGCCCCGCGTGTGTGAGCAACAGCGCCGCAAACCGCGGGGCGTGGAACGCGGCAACCTCGCCGTCCGCCGAGGACTGCGGCGGCGCCAGCCTCCTTTAGCCGTTACCCCTGCAGCAGCCTGATCTCGGAGGCTGCAAGCTCCGGCTCGGTCCCGAGCACAACGATCACGTCGCCTTCTTCGAGCAGGGTATCGGGCGACGGCGAGCAGCTGCGCACGTGGCGGTTGCGCACCGAGGTCACTTCGACCCCCAGACTTGGCAGATCGAGGTCCGCGAGCCGGCGGCCGATGGCGTGGGCGCCCTGCGGAATAACGAAGGATCGCAACTGCGGCAGCGCCAGGCTGGACCCGGCTTCGGCGTCGTCGCTTGCGCCGCGAAAGAAACCGCGGAAGAGGCCATAGCGCTGCGAGCGAGTGTTGCGAATGCGGCGCATGACGCGACTGAAGGGCAACCCGATGTGCATCAGCGTCTGTGCTGCGAGCATCAGGCTGCCTTCGAGGATCTCCGGCACCACCTCCGACGCACCGGCATCCTTCAGCCGCACGATGTCCGTCGCATCCCACGTGCGCACGATCACGGGCAGGTCCGGCCGCAGCTCGTGCACGTAATTGAGAATCTTCAGGGCCGACCCAGTGTCCGCATAGCTCACCACCAAGGCTTGCGCGCGCATCAGACCCGCTGCGATCAACACCTCGCGGCGCGCGGCATCGCCGAACACGACGCTCTCTCCGGCAGCGGCAGCCTCGCGCACACGCGTCGAGTCGAAGTCGAGAGCGATGAACGGGACGCCTTCCTGATCAAGCAGCCGCGCCAGATTCTGGCCGCTGCGTCCATAGCCGCAGATGACCACGTGCGCGTCCCGGCCCATCGACTGCACCGCGATATTGTGGACTTGCATCGCCCGGCTCATCCACTCGGAACCGCTGAATCGGCGCGCGAGCCATGCGCCCCGATCGATCGCCAGCGGGGCGACCGTCATGGAGAGCAACATTACGGCAAGTATGATCTGCAGCGTGTCATCGCCAAAGGCTGCGCTGGTAGTCCCGGGCCGCAACAGCACGAAGCCGAACTCACCCGCCGCGGCGAGGGCGGTTCCGACCCGGAGCGCCACCCCGGAATCGCTTCCGAAGAGGCGCGCAACGGCGGCGATCACACTGCCTTTTGCGAGCAGATACGCGGCGAGGAACACCATGATCGCCGGCAGGTGGCCCCACACCACGCTTAAGTCGATCGCCATCCCGATCGTGACGAAGAACAAGCCCAGCAGGACATCGCGAAACGGCTTGATGTCTTCTTCGACCTGAACGCGGTATTCGGTCTCGGAGATCAGCATGCCGGCGAGAAACGCACCGAGCGCGAGCGAGAGCCCTGCAAGCTCGGTGAGCGCTGCAAGACCGATGGTGATCAGGAGGACGTTGAGCACGAAGAGCTCCGGCGACTTCTGCCGACCGACCAGATGGAACCACGCGCGCATCACGCGCTGCCCGAACAACAGCAGCAGGACGAGGACGAGGGCGCCCTTGAAGAGGGCGATCCCGAGCTCGCGCGCGAGCTCGTCTCCGGGCACAGCCAATGCCGGCGCCACAATCAGCAGAGGGACCACGGCGAGATCCTGAAACAGCAGCACGCTGATGATCTGGCGGCCATGCGGTGTGGCGAGCTCTTGTCGCTCCGCCAGCGACTTCGCGAGAATTGCCGTGGACGACATCGCGAGCGCGCCGCCGAGGACGGCCCCTGCCCGCCAGTCGAGTCCGAGCGCCACCGCAAGGGCGATTACGAGCAACATGCAGGCGACCACCTGTGCCGCCCCGAGCCCGAACACCATGCGGCGCAGGGTCATCAACTTCGGCAGGCTGAACTCCAGCCCGATCGTGAACATCAGGAATACCACGCCGAACTCAGCGAGGTAACGCGTATCCGCGGAATCGGGAATCCAGCCGAGCGCGCGCGGGCCGATCAGCGTGCCGACCAGGAGATAGCCGAGCAGCGGCGGCAGGCCGAAGTGGCGGAACGCCATGACCATCGGCACAGCCACGGCGAGAAGAACGAGCACCACCTGCAGGGAATCGTGCATTCAGGGAAGCGATATCGCCCCGCTGCTGCACCACTCACGCGAATGGCGCAGGCATCGCTGGTGGCGGCGATTAGAGAACTGATAACATTTGCCAATTTACCATAAACTTTGTAACCCTCCCGTGGCCCACGCAGTGTCCGAACTCACTCTGACCCCGCACGCGCTGGACCTTGCCCGCCAGGTGCTGCGCATCGAAGCAGCAGCGGTGGCAAGCCTGATCCCGCGCATCGACGAGCGGTTTCTTGCAGCCCTCGGCCTCGTCCTGAATTGTCGCGGGCGCGTGGTGGTGAGCGGCATCGGCAAGTCCGGTCACATCGCTCGCAAGATCGCCTCAACGCTCGCGAGCACCGGTACCCCGGCTTTTTTCGTTCACCCGGCCGAGGCGAGCCACGGTGATCTCGGCATGGTCACGCGCGACGACGTGTTCATCGCGCTCTCCAACTCCGGCGAGAGCGAGGAGCTGCTCACCATCATTCCCTTGATCAAGCGCCAGGGCGCGAAGCTGATCGCGCTCACCGGCAATGCGGACTCGTCTCTCGCGCGGGAGGCCGACGTACACCTCTACGCCGGTGTTGCCGAGGAGGCATGTCCATTGGGCCTCGCACCGACGGCGAGCACTACCGCGACGCTTGCCCTGGGCGACGCGCTGGCGGTGGCGCTGCTCGATGCACGAGGCTTCGGGGCGGATGACTTTGCCCGTTCCCACCCGGGGGGCAAGCTCGGCATCCGGCTGCTCACGCGAGTGGGGGACGTCATGCGCAGCGACGCAGCGCTGCCCGCGGTGCCCGCCTCGGCCACCCTCGCCGCAGCCGTGCTCGAGATCTCCCGCAAGGGCATGGGAATCACGAGCGTCCTCGGCCCGGACGGGCGCCTCGCTGGGGTCTACACCGATGGCGACCTGCGCCGCTCGCTGGAGAAGCTCGTCGACTTCCGCACTACGCGCATCTCGGAGGTGATGACCCGCAATCCGCGCACGGTGAAGGCGGAACGCCTCGCCGCCGAAGCGGTGCAGATCATGGAGGATCACCGCATCAGCCAGCTCATCGTGGTGGACGATGACAATCGCCCGGTGGGTGCCCTCAACATGCACGACCTCTTCCGCGCGAAGGTGATCTAGTGTCGCTGAGCGAGCTCTACGACCGGGCGCGCCGCATCCGGCTCGTCATCTTCGACGTGGACGGCGTCCTCACCGACGGCAGCCTCTTCATCACCGACACCGGAGAGGAGTTCAAGGCGTTTCATGCGCAGGACGGTCACGGCATGAAGATGCTGCAGGCAACCGGCATCCAGCTCGCGATCGTCACCGGGCGCACCTCCCGCAGCGTGGCGTTGCGCGCGGAGAACCTGGGGGTGGGCATTCTTTACCAGGGGGCGGAGGACAAGCTGGCGGTCTTCGAGGAAATCCTCGCATCGTTCGGTCTCGAGCAGGCCGCCTGCGCCTACATGGGCGACGACGTAGTCGACCTGCCGGTGATGCGCCGCTGCGGCCTGGCGGTCGCGGTGCCCGGGGCGCCGCCGCTCGTGAGAAGCGGCGCGCACTACGTGACGCGACAGCCCGGCGGGCGCGGTGCCGTGCGGGAGCTGTGCGAGATCATCATGCACGCGCAAGGCACCTTCGACGCGCAGATGGCCCCGTACCTCCGGTGAAGACCCGGCTTGCCGCGCGCGCGACCGCGTGGTTCCCACTGCTCCTGCTGGCGGTGCTCGCGGGACTGTCCTTCTGGCTGGATCAACTCGTGCGGTCTGGCGAACCCGTACGCGATGCCCGCGCGCGCCATGATCCCGACTTGATCCTGCAGTCGTTCGACGCCGATAAACTGGGGCCCACGGGCGCACCGGCCTACTCGCTCGCCGCGAAAAGACTGCTGCGCTTTCCCGACGACCAGACGGTCCGGCTCGACGAACCGAGGTTCGAGCAGATTGGCGCGAGCGGAATCACCACCTCGATCACCGCGAAGTACGGCACCGTCTCGGGCCAGGGCGACAACGTCCATTTCATGGACGACGTGAAGGTGGTGCGAAGTGCCTACAAGGACCGCAGCGAGCTCACGCTGGACACGAGCTACCTGCAGGTGACACCCGAGCTCGGGCTCGCGCGCACCGATCGGCCGGTCACTATTCGCGACGCGAGTACAACGGTCACGGCCGTTGGCTTAGAATTACGCGATGAAGATCGCATCGTCACCCTCTTGTCGCAGGTCAAAGGGCGTTACTTTCCGCCGAAAGGCTCCGGCCCGCCCGCCCGTTCCCCCCCTTCCAAGTAGACGATTCCTGGCCGGCGCGCTCGCCCTCCTCGTCGGGATGACGCCGTTGCCCGGTGCTGCGGATATCGCCGACCGCGAGAAGCCGATCAACCTCGAAGCCGACCGAATGGAAATCGACGACACCAAGAAGGTGGCGACCCTCACCGGCAACGTTGTCGTGTCCCAGGGCACGCTCACCATCAAGTCCGATCGGATGGTCATCACGCAGGATACCGGCGGCTTCAGCAAGGGAGTGGCTTACGGCAATCCGGCCACCTTCCGGCAGAAGCGCGAGGGATTCGACGAGTACATCGACGGGCAGGCACTGCGCATGGAGTACGACGGTCGCAACGAAATGCTGGAGCTCTTCGACAAGGCGGTCGTGAAGAAGGGGGCGGAGGAGGTACGCGGCAACTACATCTCCTACAACTCCCGCACCGAGTTCTATCAGGCGTTCGGCGGCGGGAAGGACAGCACAGGCAAGGACACCGCGGGACGTGTTCGCGCGGTGATCGTGCCCAAGAAAAAGCCCGAACCCGGCCAGTCGACCGCGCCCTCTCCTCCGCCCAACGCCGTTCCACTACGGCCCGCCACCGGCCTCACACGGCCGCCGGAACGGTAGTCTCGATGTCCCGTTCGGGGTCACGGCCTGCAGGCCGAGCGATCCGGTCGTCCGCGTGCGACCGATGAGCGAGCTTCGCGCCGAAGGACTGCGCAAACGCTACAAGTCACGCACGGTGGTGCAAGACGTATCCCTCGACGTGCGCAGCGGCGAGGTGGTCGGTCTGCTTGGCCCCAACGGAGCGGGCAAGACGACCTGCTTCTACATGATGGTGGGGCTCGTACCCCTCGACGGCGGCGAGCTGCACCTGGATGGCAGCCGCTTGACGCACATGCCCATGCACAAGCGCGCCCGCCTCGGGCTCTCCTATCTGCCGCAGGAGGCTTCGATCTTCCGCAAGCTCACCGTGGCGGAGAACGTGGAGGCGGTGCTCGAACTGCAGGATCTCGATCGCGAAGAGGTGAAGTCGCAGGCGGAGGACCTGTTGCACGATCTGCACATCGGTCACCTGCGCGACAGCGCTGCAATCAGCCTGTCCGGCGGCGAGCGGCGGCGAGCGGAGATCGCGCGGGCGCTCGCGACCCGGCCGCGCTTCATTCTGCTGGACGAGCCCTTCGCCGGCATCGACCCCATTGCGGTACTGGATATCCAGAAGATCATCCAGTTCCTGCGGGAGCGCGACATCGGCGTGCTCATCACCGACCACAACGTACGCGAAACACTGGGCATCTGCGACCGCGCCTACATCATCAACGAGGGCACGGTCCTCGCTTTCGGCACGCCGAAAGAAATCGTTTATAATGAAAGCGTTCGAAAAGTCTATCTCGGCGAAAATTTCAGGCTATAATTCAAGGACTTGAAGAGTCTCCGCAAAATTTAAGCCAAACGCGCTGCCGGTGACCCTCCGGACAGCTTATCGAGAAAGCCAAGAGCGGGCGCTGTCGTCTCCAAACACCATGAAACATACGCTCCAACTCAGGCTATCCCAGCACCTCACCCTCACTCCCCAACTCCAACAGTCGATCCGTCTGCTCCAGCTCTCCACTCTCGAGCTCAACCAGGAGTTGGAGCGCTTCCTGCAGGAAAATCCACTGCTGGAACGTGAGGACGACGCCGAGCCGGAACCGCCGAGCCCAGAGGAGGCGAGCTTCGCGCCGACCGACTTCGCGAGCGCGGAGACCCCCGCACGCGAGGAGCCGGAAGCGCCCCATGTGCCCGAGACACCCGAGTACGACGCCGAGGCGCGGGCCGACCGGGACTGGATGGAAGACGATGGCGGCTCCTACGGCTCGCGCGATGACGGGGAAGAGCCCGACTACCCGCAGCTTCCCGCCGTCTCCTCGTCCCTGCGCGAGCATCTCCTGTGGCAGTTGAACGTCACCAATCTGCCTCACCGCGACAAGCGCATCGTCGCCATGCTCATCGACATGGTCGATGACGACGGTTACCTCGGCGGCAATCTCGAGGAACTCGCGGAGCTCCTGCCGGCCGAACTCGAGATCGATATCGAGGAACTGCAGATCGCGCTCAAGCACTTGCAGAACATGGAGCCGGCCGGTATCGGCGCACGGAGCCTGGGCGAAAGCCTGGTCCTCCAGCTCGTGGCGCTGCCGGAGGATACCCCGTTGCGCAGGGAGGCGATCCATACTGCCAAGAACTATCTCGAGATCCTGGCCGCCAAAGACTACGGGAAGCTGAAAAAACTCCTCCACTGCGACGACAACGTGCTGCGCGGAATCCAGAGCCTGATCGTGAGCCTGAATCCTCGGCCGGGCTCAGGTTATGGCAACTCCGAGACCCGCTACGTCGTGCCGGACGTGATCGCAAAAAAGGTCAAGGGCACCTGGCTCGTCTCGCTCAATCCGGATGCGATGCCCAAGCTTCGCATCAACCGCATGTATGCGGATATCCTCTCCCGTAACCGGGACTCGAGTTTCCAGCAACTCGCGGGGCAGCTGCAGGAAGCCAAATGGCTCATCAAGAACGTGCAGCAGCGATTCGACACCATCCTGCGCGTGTCCCAGGCCATCGTCGATCGGCAGCGTCATTTCTTCGAGCATGGCGAGGTCGCCATGCGCCCGCTGGTGCTGCGCGAGATCGCCGAGACGCTCGGTCTGCACGAGTCGACGGTGTCGCGTGTGACGACACAGAAATTCATGTTCACGCCGCGCGGCATTTTCGAGCTGAAGTACTTCTTCGGCAGCCATGTCTCGACGGAAACCGGCGGCGCCTGCTCCGCCACCGCGATTCGCGCCCTGATCAAGCAGCTCGTCGGCGCCGAGGACTCCAAGAAGCCGCTGTCCGACAGTCAGATCTCGGATATTCTGGGCCAGCAGGGCATCGTCGTGGCGCGGCGCACCGTCGCCAAGTATCGGGAGTCGCTGCAGATCCTGCCGGTGAATCTGCGCAAGTCCATCTAGGGCTATAACAAGGAGAGAGCATGAACCTCAACCTGACCGGTCATCACGTCGACATCACGCCCGCCATCCGAGACTACGTCACGGGCAAGCTCGAACGCATCACCCGCCACTTCGATCAGGTGATCGACGTCAACGTGATCCTGTCGGTGGAAAAGTTGAAGCGCAAGGCGGAGGCGAACGTGCACGTGAGCGGCAGGGACATTTTCTGTGAGACCGACCACGAGGACATGTACGCAGCCATCGACGCGCTCGTCGACAAGCTCGATCGCCAGATCCTCAAGCACAAGAGCCGGAACGTCGTGCGCCGCAACGGGCCGGCGCTCAAGCACCAGGCCTGATCGGTTCGCCTGCCCAACCCGCTCCATCCGCGGGCTCCCTTCCGGCCACGGTCATGAAGAGCAACGCGCTTACCCTCCTCTCCAAGTTGCTGCCGCTGTCGAACGTCGCGCTCGACCTCGACGCCACGAGCAAGAAGCGCGTGTTCGAGCAGGTGGGCCTCGCCTTCGAGAACAACCAGCACATTCCGAGCGGCGAGGTGTTCGACAGCCTGTTCGCGCGGGAAAAGCTGGGCTCGACCGGTCTCGGCCAGGGCGTCGCGATTCCGCACGGCCGGATCAAGGGGATACGCGAAGCCGTCGGGGCGTTTCTGCGGCTCGCGACACCCGTCCCGTTCGACGCCCCGGATGGGAAACCGGTCAACCTGGTGTTCGTACTGCTGGTGCCGGAACGCGCCACCGACCTGCACCTGCAGATCCTCTCCGAGCTCGCGCAGCTCTTCAGCGACCGTGTCATGCGCGAAGAACTGCTGCTGGCGCCAAGCGCAGAGGCCGCGCACCGGCTCATCGTTGAGTGGGAGCCCAATGCCCCGGGTCACCGCAGCTCAGCTCTTTGAGGATAACCGCGAGCGCCTGAAGCTCACCTGGGCTGCGGGCAGGGACGGCGCCGCCAACGAACTCTCGAGCGAGCTCCTGAACGCATCGACCAAGGGCCTGATCGATCATCTGAACGTCATTCACCCGAACTGGATTCCGGTGCTGGGGGCGAAGGAAACCGAGTACCTGGCGCGCCTCGATCCGGTGGTGGCGCGTGAATCGCTGCAGGAGCTGGCCGCCAGCGGGCCATTATGCCTGCTCGTTTCGGACGGCCGCGCGGCCGACCCCGATCTATGCGCCATGGCGGATGCACATCGGATCCCGCTCTTCTTGAGCCCGATTCCCAGCATCCAGCTCATGTGGCTGCTGCGTCCCTACCTCGCCCGCCTGCTATCGGAGTTCGTCACCCGCCACGGTGTGTTCCTCGATGTGCTCGGCATGGGCGTGCTGATCACCGGGGAGAGCGGCGTCGGCAAGAGCGAGCTCGCTCTCGAGCTCATCAGTCGCGGCAGCGGACTGGTGGCCGACGACGTGGTCGAGCTCTACCGCATGGGTCCGGATACCCTGGAGGGCCGTTGTCCGCCTCTCTTGCGCGATTTCCTCGAGGTGCGCGGTCTCGGCATGCTGAATATCCGTACCATCTTCGGCGAGACCGCGGTGCGCGTCCGCAAGAACCTGAAGCTCATCGTCCAGCTCGAAAAGCCGGTGGCCGGCATCATTCCCGGTCTCGAGCGCCTGCCGCTCAACGCGAGCTCGGAGATTATCCTCGCGCAACGAGATCCGCAAGGTGCAGCTCCCGGTGGCCGCGGGACGCAACCTCGCAGTGCTGGTCGAGGCGGCGGTGCGAAACACGGTGCTGCAGCTGCGCGGCTATCGACAGCACGAAGGAGTTCATACGCCGCCACGAAGAACACCTGGACGGCAACAGGTAACCGCGGCCGCACCCTCTCCCCATGCAGCTTATCCTGGTCAGTGGCCTGTCCGGTTCCGGCAAGAGCATCGCGCTGCACATGCTCGAAGACAGCGTTTTTTATTGCGTGGACAACCTTCCGGCCGTGCTGCTGCCCGAGGTCGTCTCCTTCCTGGACCAGGCCGGCTATGCAAACGTAGCCGTCAGCATCGACGTTCGCAGCGGAGCGACCTTGCACAAGCTGCGGGACTACCTCGCCGCGGTCCGCAAGATGGGTGTGGATACGCGGGTGTTATTCCTCGAGGCCAAGACCGACACCTTGGTCAAGCGCTTCTCCGAGACCAGGCGGCGGCATCCCTTGAGCGACGGTTCCCTCACCGTGACCGAGTGCATCGAGCGCGAGCGCGAGCTCCTCGCCGAGGTGGCCGAGGGCGCACATCGCATCGACACGAGCGGTCTCAGCCCGACCTCGCTTCGCACGTGGATCATGGACTTCGTGCGCCTCGACCGATCGCGGATCACGCTGCTTTTCCAGTCCTTCGGCTTCAAGAACGGCATTCCCCTCGACGCCGACCTGGTGTTCGACGTGCGCTGCCTGCCGAATCCGAATTACAACCCCGACCTGAAACCTCTGACCGGCAGGGACCAGCCCGTGATCGACTTCCTCGCAGCGGAGAGCCAAGCGACCCGGCTGCTCGAGGACATCCGCGCCTTCGTCGAGCGCTGGTTGCCCGCCTACCAGGCGGACAGCCGCAGTTACCTCACGGTGGCGATCGGCTGCACCGGCGGCCGTCACCGCTCGGTATTTTTCGCGGAGTCCCTAGCCCAATACTTCCGCAGCCGCGCTCAGGTGCTGGTGCGGCATCGAGAGCTCGCTTGAGCGTCTCGCCGCGAGCGTGAACAAGACCGTCACGCTTGCATTGACCGGCGCGTCGGGGATGCCCTACGGCATCCGGCTGCTCGAGTGCCTGCTCGCGAGCGGCACCAACGTATGGCTGCTCTATTCGCAGGTCGCTCAGATCGTCGCTAGGCAGGAGATGGACCTTGCACTGCCCTCGCGACCGAAGGAGCTGGAGGTCTGCCTGCGCGAGCGCTTCGCCGCGCACACCGAGCAGTTGCGCGTGTTCGGACGCGAAGAGTGGTTCGCACCGGTCGCCTCCGGCTCGAACCCGCCCGATGCGATGGTGATCTGCCCGTGCACGATGGGTACGCTCGCCGCGGTCGCGGCGGGGTTCGCGGACAATCTCATCGAGCGCGCGGCGGACGTGGTGCTGAAGGAGCGACGCACCCTCGTGCTCGTGCCGCGCGAGACGCCGTTCTCGCAGGTCCACCTGGAAAACATGCTGAAACTGGCGCGCGCAGGTGCAGTCATATTGCCAGCCAATCCGGGGTTCTATCATCGGCCGGAGAGCGTCGCGCAGGTGGTGGATTTCATCGTCGCCAGAGTCCTCGACCATCTCGGCATCGCTCACGACCTGATGCCGCGGTGGGGAGACGAACCCCGCGCGTGACGGTTGACCGGTGGCCCCGACACGGGGGAAGCGCGATGCGTGAGGACGTGATCCAGATTCCGATCTTCCCCTTGAACACCGTCGTGTTCCCGGGCGGACTGCTGCCGCTCAGGATCTTCGAGCAGCGCTATCTCGAGATGACCAAGCGCTGCATTCGCGATTCGACCCCGTTCGGGGTCTGCCTCATTCGCGAGGGGCCGGAGGTGGGCGAACCGGCGCGGCCCTACGAGACCGGCTGCCTCGCCAGCATCGTCTCCTGGGACATGCCGCAGCTCGGGATCTTCATCCTCGTCACCCGGGGCCAGCAGCGGTTGCGCATCCTCGAGCAATGGACGCAGCCCGATCGGCTGCGGATGGCCGACGTTGCCCTTCTTCCCGAGGAGGACAATCAGCCGTTGCCGGACGAGCACGCCGCCTGCGCCGACATCCTGCGCGCGGTCGCAAGCCGCGCGGGTGAATCGAGCTTCCCCCCGCCCTTGCGCTATGACGACGCGGTGTGGGTCGGTTATCGTCTCGCCGAGGTGCTGCCCCTGGAGAACACGATGCGGCAGCACCTGCTCGAGATGCCCGACGCGATATCGCGCTTGCGGCTGCTCACCACGGTTCTCGCGCAGCAGGGATTGGCGACGTAGGTAGCGACTGGCGAAGTCGAGCGACGAGCGCCCGCGTTCACCGGACGTCTATCTGCTCCACCCACATCACTTCGCACGCCCCTGCCCCCGTGTCCTCGCGTGAGAGGGAACTGCGCCAGCGCCACCCGTCCGGGCCCCGTGCTTCGACCAGGTAGCCTTTCAGCCGCACTACAGCGCCACTGCGTAATGCCTCGAGGCGGTTTTCAATGTCCGGCGTCGCGGGAATTATGTGCATGTTCGCGCTGTGCGTCTCGATCTCCCGTTGCGGAATCGGCAGCTCGGACACCCGCCAGTAATACCACCGATCGCGCTGGCTGACGGTGATCTTCCGGCTCACCGCGGGATTCGCCATCGGTCCCCATCCGAGCGCGAGATCGACCGGGGCGAGATCCGACTCACGGTCGAACCGATAGCGCTTTGCCGAGAGCACTGTCGCCTCGATCGCGAACGGCTCCAGCGGCACGATGCGGTAGCCGTTTCTCTCCAGTGTGGTGCCCGCGACCGCGGGCTGAACCCGAACCTGCGGGGCCAGGTGCGTGAAATGGTACGCCAGCATGGCGGCGACCACGAGGATGAGCAGGCGGAGGAACACGGCGAAGGCGTGCGCGAGGCGGACGCGACCGAGGCGCAAGTTCGGTGCCACGGGGTCGTGCTCTTCCAGCATAATGACCGCGCTCGAATGACTCTCGATGGAGTGATGAAGATGAGCATTTCCATGTACCAAGCGTCGATTCCCTCTCTCGTCCACATGCTCGAGAATCTCGACGCCATCCTTGCCAAGGCGACGGCCCACGCGGAAGCAAAGCGGATCGATCCGTCGGTCTTGGTCAACGGCCGTCTCTATCCCGACATGTTCCCGCTCGCGCGCCAGGTTCAAATCGCAACCGACACGGCGAAGGGCTGCGGCGCGCGCCTCGCGGGGCAGGAACCGCCCAAGTACGAAGACACGGAAGCGAGTTTCCGAGAGCTCTCGGCACGGGTTCGGAAAACGATCGCCTATCTGGAGTCGCTCCCGGCGGAGGCCATCGACGGCTCGGAAGAGCGCGTGATCACACTGAAGCTCCGGGACACTACGGTTACGTTTCGGGGCACGGCCTACCTGCTCAACTTCGTGCTGCCCAACTTCTACTTTCACGTGACGACCGCGTACGCGATCTTGCGGCACAATGGAGTCGAGCTGGGCAAGCAGGACTATCTCGGCAAGATCTACTGACGTGCCTCGCTTTGTTCATCCCGTGCCAGATGAGGCATTGATGTGACCGAGACAGCGCCGACGAAACTCAACGTCGACCTGACAGACGAGGAACTGGACACGCTCGACGACTTCCTCGCGTCCCCGGCGCTCGAAGATACCGCGATGGATGTCTCCGCGCTGGAGGGCTTTCTCACTGCGCTGGCGATCGGGCCCCGCGCACCGTCATCCCCTCGGAGTGGATGCCGTGGATCTGGGACATGGACGCGGGCGAGGCTACGCGGGAATTCGAGAGCATGGACGAGGCGAACCGCGTGTTGAGCCTGTTAATGCAGCACTACAACACCGTGGTTCGCCAGTTCATGGCCGACCCCTCAGGCTTCGAGCCGCTCTGTTGGAAAGGCGCGCTGCACAGCCGGAAGGTTTCACGTCGAGCAGCTTCTCGTTCGGCAGGGGTCCGCACCAGCAGGTCGTGCGCAACGCGCCGAAGGTAGGTCGCAACGAACCCTGCCCGTGCGGCAGCGGGAAGAAGTACAAGAAGTGCTGTGGGGCGCGCAACCCCACACTACATTGAAGCAGCAAGCCGCGCGGCTGCAATCGGCCATGAGCGGCCGGTCGAGGTGGCCACTCAATTTCAATAGCTAACGGGTCCTCTGACCCCGCCGAGTGTCCGGTTTTCGGCGAGCGAGCAAAGTGACACGGACACTGCCTCGACTCGGCCAGGTGCTGTCATTGCGGGTAATGCAAGACCGCGCTTCCGAGCGGCAGGTTCAGACTCCATAGCAGCCATCTGCTGCGATGTGGCGCCGAGATGCGAATCATCGCTTTCATCAACGACGCCACGGCGCGAGATCCTCGCGCATCTGGGCGAGGCGACATCGCCGCGCCTGGCCACGGCTCGCGGCTCACCACTCTGGGGGATGCCCGATGCCGGGAAGGACCGATTCGACTCCCCAGGCCCAACCGGCACCGGATTGCGAATTTGATGAGCGCATCGCGTGGTAAGGACAGCTTGACGAGGATCCGATCTCGCTCGGCGGGGGCGCTCGTACTTGCGGAAGTCGCGTTGGATCTCTATCCCTCCTATACTACTGGTGGCTTGGGCACCCTATCTGAGCAACCTCAATGGCATGAAAGGATCAGATCATGGCTACGGCATTGACCGGCAAGGTCGCACTCGTCACCGGCGGCTCGCGCGGCATTGGCGCGGCGACCGCCAAGGCGCTCGCCGCGGAGGCGCAACCGTCGCCATCTCTTACGCGGCCTCCGCCGACCGGGCCAGCGCGGTCGTCAGCGAGATCGAGGCGGCAGGTGGTACGGCCCGCGCCTTCCGGGCGGACCAGGCCGATGCCGTCCAGGCCGCAGAACTGGTCAAGGGCGTCCATGCCGCTTTCGGGCGGCTCGACATTCTCGTCAACAATGCCGGCATCTACGTACAGGGAAGCCCGTTCGACCCATCGACCAACTGGGATGCGATAGCGCGCCAGTATGCCGTGAACCTGCACGGCGTGGTTGCGGCGATCCGCGCCGCAGCGCCGCTGCTCGAAGAGGATGGGCGCATCATCTCCATCGGCTCTGGGCTCGGCAGCCGCGTTCCTTTTCCAGGGATAGCCGACTATGCGGCAACGAAGAGAGGACGGTCGCGTCGCGACCCTATGCTGCCCTTCGCCGTGTGTCGCGGATCGGCATAAAGGAGCCGGGGATGATCGGCATAATGGAGCCAGTTTCGGAGGGGTAAGACGGGCATCCCGGCGTGGTTAAGAATGGGTGGTTTTGGACGTATTGGCAACCTTGATTTTGTTGGCCGTAGGGGCGAGTTTCGGCGCCCGATACGACTGCCCGTCGAGTACCAGGCAGTAGGCGTTGTGGCGTAGCCGATCCAGGGTCGCCGAGGCCAGCAGTCGGTTGGCAGGGAAGGCTTGATCCCACTCGGTGAAGTCGAGGTTGCTGGTAACGATCGTGGCAGTGGTTTCGTAACGTTCGGCGATCAGATCGTGCAGATCTTCATCGGCGGGTGGACGCAGCGGCTTGAGGCCGAAGTCGTCGATCACGAGTAGCGCAATGCGGGCGAGGCTGGCGAGTTTGCGCTCGTAGGTACCGGTGGCGCGGGCGGCGTTCATGGCGGCGACCAGTTGCGCGCAGGTGGTGAACAGCACGTCGACGCCCTGGCGGATGGCGCAGTGGCCGAGGGCCTGCGCGAGGTGCGACTTCCCGGTGCCACACGGTCCGACGATGAGCACGGGGACGCGCTCGTCGAGGTAACGGCCGGTGGCGAGCTCGTGCACCAGGGCGCGATTGAGTTGCGGCAGGCGTTCGAAGTCGAACTGATCGAGGGTCTTGCTGGCGCGGAAGGCGGCACGGCGCAAACGCAGGGCGAACTTCTTTTGTTCGCGCCGGGCAACCTCATCCTCGATCAACAGCGCCAGGAACTCGGTGTAGGCGAGCTTGCCGTCGAGGGCTTGGCGATTACGTGCCTCGAGCGAATCGAGGATGCCAGACAGGCGCAGTTGTTTGAGATAGGGAACGAGCTCGGGAACGGGGTTCATCGGTGATGCCTCCGGGGTGGGATTCAGTGCAGCAGGGTGGGATCGACGCCGAACAGGGTCTCGGCGTCGCGGACAAAGCGTGCGCTGGTACCGTACGCGCGCGCCGATGCGGGGACATGCAGCAGCGGTTGTTGATCGAAGCCGCCGGCGAGAATGGTCTTGACGGTGCGGTAGAACGGGCTGTCGTGAGCGAGCGCCCGGGCGCACGCGGCTTCCAGCCGGGCGTTGCCGTAGCGTTCGGCCAAGCGCAGCACACCTTGCGCGGCGCGTAGCCTCTCGACGATGCGATCGGCGAGCAGTTGGTCGACCAATTGCGCGCAGGCGGGACCCACTGCCGTGGCTTGCTGCAGGCACCAGTGGCGGTCGTGGGCGAAGTAGGCTTGCGCCTGCGGCGGCAGGTGATCGCGGACGGTGAAGCGTTGCCCGGGTTTGCGGCCCCGCGGATGCACCGCGACCTGCCGATAGTCCTGATAGATCGCCACGGCGGTGTCGGTGGCCCGCAGCCACAGCGCCTGGCCGATCAAGGTGAACGGTACCGAGTAGAAGCAGCGGTCGAACTGGACGTGGCAATCGCGATGCACGCGCACGCCACTCCAGGTGCCAAGATCGGGCGCGATCGCCGGCAAGGCGCGCAGCAGCCGTTTCTCGACGGCGAACAGCGCGAGTGGCTGCGTGCGGGTAGTGCCGTGGATACGCACCCCCGCTTCCGTCATCACCCATTGCCGGACTTGGGCATTGAGATCGGCGAGATCGCGAAAGCTGCGGGTCGGCAGGAAGTTACCCTTGACATAGCCGACCCCGCGCTCGACGACGCCCTTCTTCGCCGGATCGGCGGGCGGACACGGGTCGATCTTGAAACCGTACCCTTCCGCGCACTCGGCGTAGGCGCGCTGCACCAGCGGATCGCGGGCACAGGCGCGAGTGATAGCGCACTTGGGGTTGTCGATAATGACCCGCGCCGGAACGGCGGCGAACCATTCGAAGGCGCGGCGGTGACAGCCGAGCCAGGTAGCCACCGTCTGCTCCCACACGAACTCGACGTACTGATGGCGCGAGAAGCACAGCGTCATCACGAACGCCCAGGTACGGCGCAGCTCGCTACGAGCGGGATCGAGCAGCAGCGGCCCGGCACCGAAATCGACCTGCGCTGCTTCGCCGGGCGCGAACTGCCAGCCGCACCGTGGCCTGCGGCGGCCGCGCCGCGTTGAGCGCGGCGAGCATGCGCCGCACCGCCGAGTAGCTGCCGCTGTACCCATGCTCGCGACACAGCGCAGCGTGGATCGCGACACCACCCACACCCTGCTCGGCCCAGCGCGCCACCACATCGCGAAACGGCTCGACCGTGGAAATCGTGCTGCGCGCCCGGCGCGCCTGGCCGATCACCACCGCGATCTCGCCGTCCTCGGGCAGCGGCGTGTCGGGGGCGAGCCAGCCCTGCTGCGTGGCCAGCGCCCGCAGCGCTGCCACCTTCGGCCGGCCCATCAACCGCGCCCGGGCAATATCGCGGTCGGAATCGCCCTGGCGCAAGCGCACCAGGACCGCTCGATACTGGAACATCTCGATTCTCCTACGCCCCACCGCGGTTCTCCCTCTGGACAAAAGTCCGAAAGGGTAGCGGTAACGCGCTCAGTTCGAGATGCCCGTCTTTGCCTCACCTGGCTCCAATATGCCGATCACGGAGTGGCTCCAATATGCCGATCGCTGACACCGTGCCGGGGTGAGCGGCCGCAATGCAGCGAAAGCCGCCGCTCACAAGATCGACCGAGCCCTACGCGTGCCCCCACCCGAGCATCATTGGGTCCAGCAGTGAGACAGGCTTGAAGAGGCCAGCCCGTGGGTACGGATGCCGTAGCGAGCGCACGACGCTCATCGCCCGGAAGTTGCACGCAAAATCACAGCCTCGGCTTGCACGGGACTAGGGGAGAAGATGACGACGAATCTGTCGATCGAGGCATTGGAGTGGAGCCTGCGTCATCACCGTCGGTATGGCGACACGGACCTGTTTCCGCGCGCATTCGAGTTCGAGGTTATCGAGGCGCGTTGGCCGGAGTTCCGCAAGAAGCTGGCCGCCCTGGACCTCACGACACACAACTGGCGCACGGGGCGCTCCCTGCTGTTCATGAAGGATCAGGTCTCTTTCCGTCGCGCCACACAGTTCGACCCCGTGGACTCAATCTTGTTCGCGGCGCTGATCTGGACCGTCGCCCCAGATATTGAAGCTCGCCGCCCTGCTCGTGCAAAGAACGCCGTCTTCAGCTACAGATTCGAGGCCTCATCAACCGGACAGTTGTTTGTTCCAGTCAAGGCTAAGCAAGCGTTCTGGACTCACACCGTGGACGCCTGCAAGGACAAGAACGCCTGGCTTCTAACGACTGACATCACAGACTTCTACAACCAGATTCGGCACGCCTCCCTAAAGAGCGAGTTAGACGCAACCGTGTCAGAAGAACACTCTGGAGCGTTGATGAACGCGCTTCGAGCAGTGCAAGGAAGTAGCGAGGTCGGAATTCCGGCAGGCCCGCACTCGGCCCACCTGCTAGCGGAGCTGGTACTGGTGCCATTTGACGAGCACATGCTCGACCGCGATCCGAGGTTCCTTCGCTTCGTCGATGACGTTCATGTCGCTTGCAAGTCTGAAGACGAGGCGCGAGAGGCCTTGTATGAGATCGCCGACTACATGCACCGCCACCTTCAGCTTTCCCTTTCGCGGCACAAGACCCATTTGCTCGATGGGGAGCAGTTGCGTGCCTATGCGCGCACTGCTCTCGGGACGACAGAAGCGACCACCCGCGACGATCGCCGGATGAGAGTTGATGAGATTGTCGAAGAGCACACGTCGGCGGGAGACGATGAGGAAGTCGACTTTTCCGATCTTGACGAGGAATCTCGGGAATACCTGAGCGCTGAGAACATCAACGCGATCCTCGAAGAGCTGCTAGACGGTGACGTGCAAATCAAACTGCGGAATTATCTGCGGGGGTTGACGCATTTGCATGCACCGGGGGCAGTGGACTGGGTGGTGGCGAACATGCCTAAGATGCTGCCTGCGTTGCCCCAAGCGATCGAGTATCTTCATAGCGCGTTGCCTCACTATCAAGGACTTCCAGAACCCATTGTGGACGCCTTGGTGAAGGCGCTCACGTTGCCGATCGTGGATAGGTCTGAACATATGCAGACCCTCCTCCTCGCGATCTGCGTCCAGTTCCCGCAACACGCCGACTTCAAGAAGATCTCTTCGCTCTACGGGCATATGTTGCCCTCTGCCCAGCGAGAGATCGTGCTGCTGGCAGGCAAGCTTGCCCGTCGCCCATGGCTCAAGAACCTGGTGGCGAAGGCCGACACAGCCGATCCATGGCTGATGCGAGCCCTTGTGGAGGCGTCAAAGTGCCTGAACGACACCGATCGTCGAGCCCTCAAGGCCAAGGCTAAGGGAATCCTTGGCCCAACGTGGCTGCTTGAGGCGACCGCAAACCCAACCAAGGGTTTCGCCGCAGGGGCGCTGCTCGCGCCAGAAGTTCTTCGCGCCGCAGGCAAACTGGATGTGACGCTGAATCTGTCTGTTACTCCCCACCCGGACTCGTTGCCTGATTTGTTGTATGGCGGAAGCGTCAAATCGACTGGAAGCAAATCCATCACGCTCAGCGGCGTCGACTTGGCGCGGCTCCTCAACGACGCCAAAGCCGGCAAGCTAGATGGCAACGGGGGTGCCACCGATGTTCTCGAGATCTTGCTTGAGGACGGTCAGTGCCTCTTTGAAAAGCTCCCAGACGTCACTGTGGGGTCACAAGCTGAGTCGGACGTTGACGACAAGAAGCTAAGCAAGGTCTTGAGGCACACCGACGTCTTGATTGTGACCAGCGCAGAGATCGAACGGCGGGCGCTGCTTGCTCGGTTCGCCCCGCTCAAGGACGAACGCACCATTCTGGTAGGCAGCCACAAGAACGTCACCTACCGCTGCGGCCAGTTCGGTCGCTACGCCGCAGCCCATGTGCATACAACGCAGGGCCCAGATGGCAGGCACGGCGCGACCTTGACGGTTGCGCAAGCGCTCGACGGCATGAAATTCAAAGCCTGCCTTGTAATTGGCATTGCCTTTGGTTTCGACCGTAAGACTCAACGGTTAGGTGACGTCTTGATCGCTGAGCAAGTGCAGCCCTATGAACACACGAAAGTGGAGGGCGACACCGAGACGGTAAAGAGCCGAGGCGCGCCTATGCAGTGCGGGACCGTGCTTTCAGAGCGTTTTAGGAGCCGAATGGGCGACTGGGAGCGTAACCGCGCAATCACTCGTGTTGCGCTCCACCAGGGTGTCGTCCTTTCGGGCGCAAAGCTCGTCAATAGCAAGCCATTCAGAGATCGGCTGCTCGACAGGTTTAAGGATGTGAAGCCAGTGGGCGGCGAAATGGAAGGGCACGCGACGTACGCTGCCGCCCAGTCCGGTGGGGTAGAGATCATCCTCGTAAAGGCGATATGTGATTGGGCTGATGGTGACAAGGATGACAGCGCGCAACTGTTCGCGATGGAGATGGCCGTAGATGCTTGCCAGCACCTCTTGTCAAAGCCGGATGTCTTGTCCTCGCTCAAGGCGAAGGACTTGGGGCTTCCGGTGCTCACGTCAAAGGATCTTCCAGATGTCTCCGCTGTGCTGGCCGAGCCAAAGCGGCGGGTGGTGACGTTTGATGACCTAGACGGCGATATTGCCTGGTGACCTTCTTGGATCAAGTGGCAAGATGGCTGCAGCCGATGAGGCGAACATCATGATCTTGTCGGTGCATGGGGGCATGTGAGTACCCGTACTGAGTAACCTCAAAGCGACTTTTTGCGGAACGTCGGCTTCCAGTCTGAAGGAGGTATTCGGCTGTCACCTTCCAAGGTCAACTGATGGCCGGTAGGTTGAGGTCGCCAACGGCCGCTTCGGAGAATTCCAGTTCGCTGAACCTGGGTTTGGCTGACTGGCCGCTATCGGGAAACCGCTACTTCCGCTTTGGGTCGTTTCTTGCCGGTCGAGCTTGCCGTTCTGCCGACGAGGGGGCTCGTACGGCGCTCTGGTGACCGGGTCGTGGAAGGGAACGGTGACGCGCATCCAACGCGCGCGCTATAAACCGCCCTTGCCCTCTTGTGCAGGCTAGGCGAGTTCGAAGCTGCATTCAGGCCCGACCGGATGCGCTCCGGTCTACTCTAGTCGTGCCGGTTTATTAATGGATGGCTCCGGCGAAGCGCGCACCTTGTACTCCGCTGGTGGCGAGTAGGTTCCGAATGGTGGCGGCTCGTGACTCAGCACTACCCAGATCGTGTAGTGAGGGCGCCAGTACGGAAGATAGATGATCTCCGCCGAGCTCTTGGGTGTAGGCATCGCGAGTCTATACTCCGCGCCTTGATGGAACAGTTCGAGCGGCGCCTCGGCGTTCATCGCCCCGGTGGCGCAGCTGCTCGTAGCCTTGTGCCTCGCGGCCCATTGCGCCCCGCCAAGTCGCCGTTATCGGTCGTGACAGTTGGACCTTGCAGTGGCGTTGGGCCCACACACAACACGCGAGGCGATAGAGCTGGGCTCGTGGTATATCGATTGCTCAGCACCAGCCGATGCATTCGTGATGATTCTGACGGACCCTCCAAGGACGTGCTTTCCTGCACGGCCTGGGTCGATTCGCCGGAGGTTTCGATCGTGCCGAATCGCGACACGGGCAACCTGGGTCATTCGCTCGCGGAGGGCATCAACATGTCTGGTCCAGAGAGGAGGCGGAGCCCATGGTTCTCTGCTACGCCGCCGGTTATGCAGCGCTGGGGGCGGGTGTGATGATGGTGTCGCGCGCTGGTGCGTGTGACGACTTCGAGCACGTCGAGCACCACCTTATCGGTTATTGGGGTCTCGCCGGCATGCTCGAAGACTGGCTGGCACGAGCCGCCGAGATGATGCCCGAGCCGCGGCGCGGGGACTTGCAGCGATATCTTCTGTTCCGAGCCTTCGCAGCCGGAGAGGGATGGCCAAGGCGGAGGCCGCCGCAGCAGCATAGTGCCTGATCAGCAATGGAAGACCCGGTCGGTATCTCTCGGTCCTGCTGAACAACCTAACCCAGCACATCGATCACTTTGTGGTGACCATCCCAAAGTTGACCGCGAACCATTCATTTCATATGGACCGCCACGGGCGCTTCGATCTTCTCCGTGCTGAAAGACGTTGTGGCGAAATCAGTGGAACGGCACACTACATTCTGTGCAGAGGAGTTGGTGCCATGATGCGGCTTGCGTTGTGTATGTTGCTCTGCAGCACCTCTTTCGCGCATGCGGAAGAGGAGGGAACAACTTTTCCGCTTGCCGACTACCCAGCTCGATTTGTCGCCGGGGTCCCCACCTCACACTCACGCGCGGACATCCTCGTCGATCGTGTCAACGAAGGGGACGAGGAATGCAACAAAGTCCCGATGACCAACTTTGTCGAGACCGACGGCACACGGATCACCGCTCGCCCCGTCGCCCTGTGCGCATACAAGGAGAGCGATCGTTCATGGCACGTGATCCGACTCGCAATCGCCCAGCCCGTGCCCGATGAATATAAGCGGTGCGTCGCAAGTGCCCCCGATGTTGCGTCGCGGCGCGATTGTTCGCTTCCGTACCGCGTGCTGACAAAGGACTATCACGTCGAGCACTTGGCCGGTTACGGGATTTCGCGGATGATCTTCAATGTCTCGCAAGGGGGTGAACATCTCGTCGTCTATCGCACTCGGCATGTGTGGTTCGACGATGACGCGCTTCAATCGGCCGATCCCGCACGGATCATATCGACGGCGCGGGCGATCAATTACACGCCCTATCATCCCGATTTCCTCGACCGAACCCTAGTCGGGAGCGGACGCGCTTTTCTTCACTTGAGAGCTCGTCATGCGCTGCGGGCGATCCGCGAGAAAGCCGTACCGTCGCAGGCATACCCTGATGAGTACGTCGCGGCTGTTGTGCCGGAAGAGACCCCTGTTGCGGTCGCGATCATCGAACAAAGCGACGACAAGAAGTTCGCCGAAGATCCGAAGGGCACGATCGAGGCGGTCTTCATTGAATACGCGCTCAACGGCCGTGACGCGTTCAAGTGGGCGCAGTCTGGCGCCAATGCGTTAGGCGCGATGCAATTCACGAAAAATACGTATCTCAACATCGCGAATGAGATATACGTCTCTGCTGGGTTGGATCCCGAGTTTGCGAGAGGTGCCCGCGATCTCGACAATGCGCTGCGGGCTAGCATCTGTCTCATCGACTATGAGGTGAAGAACTTCTCCAACGCAACCGATGTTGCGAAGCTGTTTCGCGACGATCCGCTCTTGGGCGGCATCTACCCTGTTGCGGCATATAACGGCGGTCATGGCTGGGCCAAGAATCTCTATCGTTGGGTCAAGAGCAAGAACATCGATCTTGAGAACGCTGATGTGGAAATGCCGAGGGCGTTGGTGAAAAGGAAAGAATCATGTCCTTGCCGCATGATCAAAACGAGCTTGCGCGGCAAAGACGGGAAACGAACGGTCATTACACGCAAGGTCATGCAGGTGATAGAAAGTGCCAACACTGAAACACCTGGCTATGTAAGAAAGTATCTATACGTGATCAACTATTTGGCCGAGCCCCATACACAGTAGCGTCCCAACGTTTTCTACGGGACGGATCGTAAGCAATAGGACTGAGAGCGCTTTTTCATGATTTTGCCTGTCACCGACTTGAACCGCGGAAGCAAGGTCTGCGACCCTGCGAGGGGATCCATCGCGGGAGCAACGAATGTACGCGGGCAAGCTGGTGTTTGCGCAGGTCATGGAGCATCTGCCGCTGCACACCTTCGGCGAATCGTCAGCCGCTATGCGGGCGAATGGAAAGTGGAGTCGTTCTCGTGCCTGGATCAGTTCCTGTCCCTAGCGCCGCCCCCCGCCCGCTACTAATTGAAGAAAAGCGTAAAGAAGACGTCGATCGCATCCGACGTTCCCGTTGCCGCCTCCACCGACCACCGCCGTGACAACAGGTAGCGCACCCGGGTGATGTTGACGGCGCCGCTCACGCTGCGCTCGTAGGTGATGTAGACGTTGTCCGAGATGCGTTTGCCGAACGATACCACCTGCTCTGCGGTCGCACCCTCGCTTCGCATGCCCACGGAATCGAGCCCGAGACCCTTGGTGCCGATGCCGAGCAGCGACGTTCCACCCGCGGCGATGAGACTCGCGGCAGCGGCCGTCAGCGCCTCGTTGTCGCGCGCGTTCGGGTCCGGCGCGCGCCCCAGCATGAGCCACGAGAGCTTCTCGGTGTCCGGCACTTCGGGGACCGACACGAGCTTCACGATCGGCGTCCGCAGCGTGCCGGTCACGGCCACACCCGCCTCCACCGCCTGGTTCCTTCGCAGGGCGAGGGCATTGATCCCCGGATTGTCGATCGGACCCGAGAAGGTCAGAATTCCGCGCTCCACCGCAAGCCGCTGCCCGAACGCGGTGAAGTAGCCCTGCACGACGCGGATGCTGCCGGTGGCCGTGGGCAGTTCGCGGTCCCGGGCGCGCAACCTGATCGACCCCGCCAGGCGCCCGTCGAGCCCGAATGCATCGACGTAGAACTGCTTGCCCAGGTCGAACTCGAGGTCGACATCGGCGAAGGTGCGGCCGGCGCTTCTCTGCGTTTCCGTCTCCTGTCCCTTGACGACGACGTCGGACGAAAGCTTCGGGGCCCGGCTCGGCACGACCTCGATGCGCGCGCTGTCCGCGGTGATCTTGCCGGTCGCCTTGACCGCACCCTCGACTACCGACCCATCGACGTTTCCGCTCACCACGAGCTTCTGGGCCGGACGCGAGAGCAGCGCGAGCTGGTCTGCGACGACCGCCAGCCTGAGTCCGCCGCTCGTCCCGAAGTCGTATTCCCCGGTCGCGGTCAGCGTGCCGTCGCCGCCGCGCAGCGTGAGGTCCTCCAGCACGAAACGGTTCGCCTCGAAGGTGCCGCGCAGGGTCCCGCGGTCGAGGAACACGCCTGCCTCCGGAAAACCGAGCGCGAGGCCGCTGCCGCTCACCGTTCCCTGCAGACCGGGCGCCGCGACGGTGCCGTCCGCGGTGACGACCATGTCGAGCTTGCCGGCGACGGTGACCGCGTTGTCCGTAAGCGCTTCGAGCCAGCCGAGCGAAGGCATGCTCGCCCGTGCCGTGAGCTGCAGCGGCGCCGTACCGGAGATACCCCACGCACCTCCGCGCCGGGTGACACGGGTGTCGACCTCGGCCGTCACCGTGCCGATTTCGCTGCCCGCCGCGTCGAACACCGCGCGCAAACTGTCGTCGACGCAGCGGGCTGCGAGCGCGAGCTTCGTTACGCCGAGCGCGATCGCGGGCCGGGTCGGAAGCAGGACGTCACCGCTCTCGCGTGCGACCTCGAGGGTGCAGTTGAGATGCTGGTCGGCACGGAGGTCCCAGCGTCCGCCGAGCTTGAGGGTGGTGTCGACTGCGTTGTCACCTTGTGCGAGCTTGAGCAGATACGCCGCGGGCATGGCGGTGAACGCGCCGCTGGTTTCGAGCGCACCGCCGATGCGGCGCACGCTCGCCACCTCGAGCGTGCCGTCGCCGAACTGCACCCGCGCCGCTCCGAGGACGAAGCGATCCGTATCGATCTCGACCGCTGTCGGCTCGAGCAGTTGCAGCGGATACGCGCCGCGGTTCTCGAGCGTCATCACGCGACCGGTCCAGCCGCGCCGGGCGGACCACCCGCCGGCCAAGCGCGCCGACGCGTCGAACGCCGGCCCGACGGTGGTGAGCTGGATCTCGTGTTGGTCGAGCTTGCCAGTTGCCGCAACAGTGGCGCTATCGAGACGCTGCGTCCCGCTTTTCACGTCGAGCGCCTGCACGGTCAGACTGAAGTCGCCCTCGAGCCCGCGACTGACGTCGCCACGGGCTTTCACCTCGCCGATCGCAAGCTCGCTCCCCCAGCGTAGCCCCTTCCCGTCGAGCGTCAGGCTGCCCGCAGGCCGCGCCGGCGTCCCCTCCAGCACCCCTTCCGCGGCCAATCGCCCGGCGAGCCGCGGGTCGATGACGGCGGGCTCGGTCACCTCGACGTTCCACGCCAGCCGGTCGCCCGGATTGCCGAAGCTTCCCTTTGCGTTGAGTCGATTGGCACCGAGGCGCAGCGCCACGTCGACGTCGGCGATGCGTTGTTCCGTGACATCCAGCGACCCGCCGCCCGCAAGCTGCGCCCCGCGCAACCGGCTGCTCTCGGCAAGCGTGAGGGTGACGCGGGCCGCCCACTGCGGCGAGAGCGTCCCCGATGCCTTGAAGCTGCCGTTCAGTTGCGCATTCGGGAAGTCTCCGAAGGCGGCAGGATCGAAGCGCGAAACGCTGCCCTCGGCGCTGAACACCTGCGTGCCAGTGAGCGCGACCCGCCCCTTGAAGTCGAGCTCGCCACCTTTCGCGCGGACTCGCGCCGAACGCACGTCCACCTCCTGATTCTGGTGCACGGCCTCGCCTTCGATCCGATACCCCTGCTGCGACAGATCGACGGTGAGCGTCTGCGTGTCTGCCGCAAGCTTGAGCGTAAGCGCACCCGCGAGCTTGGTCTGCCTGAGCTTGCCTTCCAGACCTTTGAGATTCAGCCCCGGCGTGGCGAGATCGAAGTGCAGCCGACCTGCAGTCACCCCGCCGCGTCCCGTCAGACGGCCGCCGGGACCGAGGTCGATCGTGAGGTCGGTGAGCGCGAGATCCTGCGGTGCGCCCTCGAACCGGCCCGCGGCAGCAGCGATCGGAATCCGTTCCTGGTCGAGGGTGCCCGCTTTGCGGTTGGTAACCTGAAACTCCCCGGCATAGCGCCCTCGTGGAAGAGGACGCACCTGCAGATCGACCTTCAGATCCGTCGCGGGGAGGCTCTCATCGAACGCTCGCACGTCGAGGTTCTCCGCGCGCACCGTCGCCTGACGCACCGGCAGCGTTTCGAACGGCGTGACGATGGCATTCACCTCGGCCACGAGCGGCGGCTCGCTGTTGACGGCGACGACCTCGAGCTGCGCGAGGTTACCCCCGACAGTGGCACGAACGTGATAGGGATACTCATCGCGGTGGCCGTGAAGCGAGAACACGCCATCCACCGGGAACGGCGCATCGACGCCGACCGTCACGCGACCGTCGAGGACACCGAGGTCGGATTCCGCGCGCTCGATCGCGAGCCTGTGCTGTTGCGCTGTCGACCTCGTAGGCAAGCTTGACTGCACGCGATTCGATCCGCGTCTCGCCACTTACGTAGACGAGCTCGCCGATCGCGGCCCGGTCGAGCGCGATCGCGACCGGTACGCGCAGCGTGTCGGGAGGCTTCGTCGGCCCCTCGGTCTCAGTGAGCAACGCGAGCTCGAGCCGTGCAGCCTGGAGCTCCGTGATGCGGACGGCGTGCGGCCGGATCAGGAGCGCGACCGGCTCCCACTGGATCTCCACTTCCTCGGCAGTGATCCTGAGATCGGGATCCTCGTAACGGGCTCTGCCGACAGTTACCGGGCCCAGCAGCGAACCGCGCACGTCCTCGAGCACGACGGCGCCACCAGTCTGCTCCGCGAGCTTCCGCGCCGCCCACTGCAGCGTCTCCTCGCGGGTGGCGAGCCACGCGGCGACGAGAATCGCCACCCCCAGCAGAATGCCGAACCACTCGATGACGCGGAGCAGGCGCTTCGCCATGTTAGAACCGGAACCCGATCGTGAAGTCCAGGCGGAATTCGCGTAGCGCTTCGCCGTACGCCACGTCCGCAGAGAGCGAACCTACGGGGCTGCGCCAACGCACCCCGAGCCCATAGCCGCGCACCAGCGTGATCCGTTCGAACTGATCCCAGGCATTGCCGGTATCGATGAAGGCCGCCGCCCCCCAGTTCTCGAGAATCCAGCGCACGTACTCGATGCTTCCCACGAAGAGATAGCGCCCGCCGACCACCGCGTCGCCCTTCTTCACACCGAGCGACTGGTAGGCGTAGCCGCGCACGGTCTGGGAGCCGCCGGTGCGGAACACGAAATCGGTGGGAATGCCGTCGGTATTCGGCGCGAAGGTCACGCCGATCTCGCTGCGCAGGACGAGACCGTCCCGGCTCGTGATCGGGTAGAAGTAGACGCCTCTCCCGTAGACCCGCAGGAAATTCTGATCGGAGAGGACTGCCTTGGTCGCGCCGTTGACCTGGAGCGTGGCGAAATAGCCGCTGGTGGGATTCAGAACGTTGTCGACCTGGCGCAGGATCACCTCGCGGTTCAAACTCAGGGCCCGATTCTGGACGGTGGGGAAGGGGCTCACGTCCACGTCCTGCCACTGGTACTGAAGGCCGATCAGGCTCTCGCGCCATTCCTCGAAGTGCTGCCGCTTGGCAGCAACCGAATAGGTGCGCGTGCTCTGGTTCTGGATGTCGCTCGACTGGATGGTCGCATCGAAGCCGTTGCGCAATCCGCCTTGCTCCGTAGGGAAGTAGAGGTTGGTGAACAGCGACTGCTGCTTGGTGTCGGCGATAGTGCGCACGTTGAAGCGCAAGGCTCGATCGAACAGGTTCACGTGCTGGTAGTCGACCTGCGCCCGTGGTCCGTAGTCGGTGCTGTACCCCAAGCCAAGCGCGATGCGCTGCGTCTTGCGCTCGATCACGTCGACCAAGATCGGCGTCGCGACCGGCTGCGCGGGATCGGGGTCGATGCGCACGGACACGCTCGAAAAATAGCCGCTGTTTTGCAGCCGCTGCTGGAACCGCAGCAGTTGATCCTGGGAGTAAGGCGATCCCGGGTCGATGTTGTTCATCCCCTCGACGATGGCGGTCTGGTAACGGGTCAAGCCCGTGACCTGGAGCTCCCCGACAGTGAAAGCCGGCCCGCTGTCGAACTCCGCGAAGAGATCGACGGTGCCGTTCTCGGGGTCCACGGTCGCGCGGCTGTCGACGAGCTTCGCCGTGGGATAGAGAAAAACGGTCAGCTCCTGCAGCGTCTCCCGCTTCGCCGCCTCCCAGTCCGCGCTGCGAAAGGGCATGCCGGGCTCGAGCCTCCACTCGCCGCGAAGCCGCTCGAGGCGGTCGACGTTATGCGGACTCGGCACCTCGACGTCGCCCCGGAACTGCAAGTCGACGTTGCGCACGATGGCCCGCGCGCCCGGGTCGATCTCGAACCGAAGCTTCCAGGGACTCGAGCGGTCGTCGAGCGTGGCATCGATGTGCGGCGTGAAGTAACCTTCGGTGCCGACGAGCTGCCGGATCTGCTCCGGCGCACGGGTGTAGAGCCGACGCACTTCCGCAGCCGTCGACGCCTTCTCCGCGGAGCGGCGCACGACATCGAGGTGCTGCTCGAGCAGGTCACGGAGAGCTCTCGGCGCTTCGATCTCGACCCGGAATTCGATCTCTTCGGCGAGGGCCGCGGCGCACATCGCCAGGGACAGCACCGCGGCGATCCATGCCGCCCCGACGCGGCGCCATCGACACGGCGCGTAGCCGCCAGCGAAGCGCCGCGCGCGTTCGGGGGAAAGGGAGATGCAGGAAAGCACAGCGACAGAGAGAATCGTTCAGGCGCAATGAGGGAAGCGAAGGCGGCGGCGATTCCAGCGCTCGCCGGACGCCAAGAGCTCGGACCACTCGCTGCGAGCAGCGATTATATGTCGCCAACCGGGAACCGACCTGACGGGCAGCGGCGGGGGGCCGCGCAGCAGAGTGGGCCTACCCGACCTGCCTTCCCTGCTCGATCAGTTTCACAGCGCGTCGCGAAGGGCGAACCCTTGTTGCCGCTTGGGCCGCCAGGCGAGGATCGTGTTGGCGCCAAGGAAGCGCTCCGGATGGCCGCAGGTCGATGGCTTGTATGCGGGATGCAGCGTCGGAAGATCTCGCCGAAAGCGGGGTCAGCATGAACTTCGATCACGCAACGCTCCGTGCGCCCGGCACAAGGGCGGTACAGGAGCCGCGAAAGCGCTCGCAGCGTTCGAGGAAATCACGCGTGCTCTTGGGCATAGGCACGCGGGCGCGCGTGATGAAGTTGATGAGATCCTTGCCCTGCCCGATCAGCCGGCGTGCATCGGCGACTTCTTGGTGCGCACGCGGCGGCGCTTCAGGGAAGACGGTCGGCTCGAAGGCAGAGAGTTGCTCGGCGGACACCACGAACGTGGTCCATACGTCGAAGATGTCCGAATCGGTGCGCAGGGTCTCACTCTTGATCTTGGCGGCTCGCGCGAACTCCCGAACGGCTTTCTCGATGCCGGAGAAAGCGTCGAGGTCGGCAACCGTTGCCACCATTGCGTCGGCGATACCGTCGATGTCCCGCATCGTTTGGGCGATCTTGATGTAGCGGCTCTCGTAGAAATTCTCGACGGGCAGCAAGAACGCCTTGAAGGGCTCGCCCCATAACTCGTCGATGCCCTCCTCGCCGCTACGGTGCAGCACCAGCTTGCAGAGGTCCAGCGCCTCCTGCAAGTGCTCGCCACACTGATGCATCAGCGCGTTGTCGGGCAGGATCTCGACGCCGAGCGCCTGGATCTCCACCAGCTGAGTGAAGATGCCGGTGGCGCGATTGAACAATGCGCCCGCCAGCATGGCGCCCTTGACGCGGCGGCGCTGTGGATCCGTTTCCCCGCAGTAGGCGCGACGCGCTTCGTCGAGACGAGGACCCGGCACGTTGAGGCCGTGCTCGGTGTGATTGAAGAGCCGGCGCGTAAGCGCGGCAATGAGTTCTTTCTTGGCATACAGTGTGTCGGCGGGAACAGGATAGGTCTTGACCCAGTAGCCATAGTAATGAACGCGCTCCTGGCCATCGATCACACGCTTAGTGCCGAGCGGAATGGGGCAGTCCATCAGGTCCGGGCTCCTAAACGATCAGCCCGAAATTCTACCGAGACCGGAGCCGTTTGTGCAGTGCAGTACACCGAGAAAAGACCCAGGAAGCGGTTCTCTCACCGCGCCGTCGCCCCCCCGTCGACGGGCAGCGCGGCGCCGGTGATCGATCGACCGGCTTCGCTGCAGAGGAGCACCGCCAGCGCACCCAATTACTCTGCTTCCACGAAACGCTTGTTCGGCTGCGCGGTGAGGATCACGTCGCGGATCACCTGCTCGTGGCAGAGCGTGCAGCACATGGATTGCATTCGGCGTTGCCTCAGCCACCTCAAAGCGCGACCCTCACGACTTCGATACGCTGCTCGGCCTTACCGTCCCGCGGGGGCAACACCAGGCTCTCGCGCCGCCAGGCATCGGTCGAGAAGGCCGGCCAAGAGGCATCGGTAGACCCAGTCGGGGAGCGCCAAGGAGAAGGTCCGCGAGCGGCTGCTCAAGAACTTGCCCCCGTCGCGGGCCCGAGAATCAAAAGAGGTGCCCCACGCCAAAGTAGGGCACCCCGCTGCAAAACGCTGAAGAGTAAAGCTGCTCTTACTTCGCGCCTTGCGTGTTCGCATCATTCGGGCAATGCGGATGTCCGTTCGTATTGGTGGCGTTGGTCGCGAACGGCAGTCTGTCGTCTCCGGCGGTCGGCTTCATATTGAGAGCGTTGCGAGTGCGCCATGCAACCGAATGATCCGCACAAGCAGTGTCACCGGAGAGGCCAATGCCGCCGATGCGTGTCGTGCCCCTGTAAAGAGCAAGACCGCCGCCGAAGCTGATCTGGCCGCCGACTCTTTTTCCGACCATTGGATCAGTCGGCGTGCCGAAGGTCGAATAATCGCCCTGATAAGCGAAAAAGGAGTTGAGGACGTTGCCGCCCTCGAGGGCGAACAGAGGGTTCCCGATGTCTGGATTGCTCGGCTGCACCCACTGGTACAACTGGGCGGTAGAGAGAGGTTTCGAATCGAGGCTCAGGCCGTTAGCCGTGAAGGCCTTGGCCGCCGCGATCTGCCGACTGGACAGCCACTGGTCACCGCGTGCCGCGCCAGAATAGGCGACCGCGCAGACGACGCCTCCGGGAGTCACCACGACCGCCCAGTAATTATTGTTAAGTCCTGTCGAGTCGGCGGTGGCCGCACTCGTAAGCGCACTTTTCAGATTCCAATAGCTGACCGGGCAGTAGTCATTGGAGTGCGCAGGCGCGCCCGTGAAGAACAGACCGGGTACTGAAGGGGCGGGTGGAGATCGACGATGCCTATCTGGGCGGTGAGCGGCCCGGCAAGCCAGGCCGGGGTTCGGAGAACAAGATCCCGTTCGTGGTGGCAGTGCAGACGACCGACGATGGCCAGCCGGTGGTCGCGCGCATGAATCGCATCGCTTTCACCAAGGACGCCATTCAGGCGTGGGCCCATACGGCCCTGGCGGCATCGTCCCACGTGATCTCTGACGCGCTGCACTGCTTCAAGGCGGTTGCCGGCGAAGTGGCGAGCCACACCGCGATCGTCGTGGGCTCCGGTCGGCAGGCGGTGACCCGCCCCGAGTTTCGCCGCGTGAACACGGTGCTCTCCAACCTCAAGACCGCGATTTCCGGGACTTACCATGCGTTCAAGTTTGCCAAGTATGCCGACCGCTATCTTGCCGAGGTGCAGTATCGCTTCAATCGTCGCTTCGATCTCACATCCATCCTCGCCCGACTCGTCCGCGCTGCTGTCCTCACCCGCCGCGGCCCGAGGCATGATCAGGATGGCATTGGGGCACGGCTGCGCCCGCCATGCACCATTTCCTGATCGTGATTCCCCCCCCCGACCCACGCCACCCACCACTGCAATCCTCTTCCTGTCCATCATCGTTCCTCCTCTTGCAGTGCACCACCAATTCACGGCTGCCCTGGCCTTCAGGCGCCTGCCAGCCGTGCCCCAATTCGTGGCAAACCTCACAAATTGGTAGAATTTTACTGTACTAGACTGTACTAGGATAGTTGGCGAAATGCTACCGGCAAAACGTCCCCAAGCGCCCTGGAGGGGGGTCGAATGCCAAGAGGGAATACGTCAGGCAGAGCAACAAGCCCTGGCAGCCGGCCGTCCCGTCGAGGCCTAAGCCGGCGAACCGGTGACGCGCTCCCGTGAGCCCCCGGGTCTGCTATCCGGCCAGAGCTTCAGTAACTGGCACGTCGCTCGGTCACAGCTTCGACGAGCTTCCTACCGTGCCGTCCACCCCCCGTCGACGGGCAGTGCAGCACCGGTGATGGACCTACCGGCTTCGCTGCAGAGGAGCGCCGCGAGCGCGCCGAGCTCTTCCGGCTCAACGAAGCGCTTGCTCGGCTGCGCGGCCAGGATCACGTCGCGGATGACCTGCTCGTGCGAGAGCTTGTGCACCTTCGCCTGATCCTCGATCTGACCTTCCACGAGCGGCGTGCGCACGTAGCCGGGACAGATGGCGTTGCAGGTGATGCCGGTCTCGGCGGTCTCGAGCGCCACCGCCTTCGTAAAGCCCAGCAGCCCGTGCTTCGACGCGACGTACGCAGACTTGAAAGGTGACGCCACCAGCGCATGGGCTGAGGCGATGTTGATGATGCGCCCCCAGTTGCGCTTCTTCATCCCCGGCAGTACCGCCTTGACAGCGTAGAACGCCGAGCAGAGATTGAGCGCGATGAGCTTCTCCCACTTGTCGTCAGGAAACTCATCAACCGGTGCCACGTGCTGCATGCCGGCGTTGTTCACCAGAATGTCGACGGCACCGAATTCGCGCTCGGCCACGGCGATGAGTTCCCGCACGTGCGCGGGATTGGAGAGATCGGCGCTGCAATAGACGGCGCGCACACCGAAGTCGCGCTCGATCTCCTCCCGCAGCGCATGGATCTCGGGGTTGGGCGCACGCGAGCCGTTCAGCACGATCTGCGCGCCCGCGCCGGCGAGCGCTCTTGCGATGCCGAGCCCGATGCCGCTCGTAGAGCCCGTGACCACAGCGCTCCTGCCTTTCAGAACCGCCATGACGCCTCCTTCAACTGTCCCGCACGCAGTCCACGTAATAATGCATCGCGCCGGTGGCGTCCGGCTCGTCGACGAGCCCATGGATGTCGGTCTCGAAGCCGGGGAAGCGCGCATTGAACTCGCGCGCGAACCTGAGGTAGTTGACGATGGTACGGTTGAAACGCTCGCCGGGGATGAGCAGCGGAATGCCGGGCGGGTAAGGCGTGAGCAGCACGCTCGTGATGCGCCCTTCGAGGTCGTCGATGGGCACGCGGTCGATCTCCCGGTGCGCCATGCGCGCGAAGGCGTCCGCCGGCTTCATCGCCGGCTCCATGTCGGACAGGTACATCTCGGTGGTGAGCCGGGCGATGTCGTTCGCCCGGTAGAGCCCGTGAATCTGGTCGCACAGGTCCTTGAGGCCCGATCTTCTCGTAGCCGGGATGGGCCGCGATGAACTCCGGCAGCACGCGCCACAGGGGCTGGTTCTGGTCGTAGTCGTCCTTGAACTGCTGCAGCTCGGTCACCAGCGTGTTCCAGCGGCCCTTGGTGATGCCGATGGTGAACATGATGAAAAACGAGTAGAGCCCGGTCTTCTCGACGATGATGCCGTGCTCGGCGAGATACTTGGTGACGATCGCCGCCGGGATGCCGGTCTCGGCAAAGTCGCCGTCGACATCGAGGCCCGGGTTGATCACGGTGGCCTTGATCGGATCGAGCATGTTGAAGCCGGGCGCGAGGTCGCCGAAGCCGTGCCAGCGCTCGCCCGCGCGCAGCATCCAGTCCTCGCGCTCGCCGATGCCCTCCTCGGCGAGGTGCTCCGGTCCCCACACCTTGAACCACCAGTCCGCGCCGAACTCCGCGTCCACCTTGCGCATGGCGCGCCGGAAATCGAGGGCCTCCTGGATCGACTCCTCCACCAGCGCGGTGCCGCCGGGCGGCTCCATCATCGCCGCCGCCACGTCGCACGACGCGATGATCGCGTACTGCGGGCTGGTGGACGTGTGCATGAGGTACGCCTCGTTGAAGACGTCGCGGTCGAGGTGCCGCCTCTCGCGAGTCCTGCACCAGGATCTGCGAGGCCTGCGACAGGCCCGCCAGCAGTTTGTGGGTCGACTGGGTGGAGAACACCATCGATTCCTTGCACGGCGGGCGCTCGCGGCCGATCGCGTGCATGCCGGCGTAGAACCCGTAGAACGCCGCGTGCGGCAGCCACGCCTCGTCGAAGTGCAACGTGTCGATGTAGCCGTCGAGCATGGACTTGATGGTTTCGACGTTGTAGACGACGCCGTCGTAGGTGCTCTGGGTGATGGTGAGGATGCGCGGCTGACCCGTGGTGCCATGCGCGAGGGGGTTCGCCCTGATCTTGCGCTCGATGTTCTCCGGCTTGAATTCGTCGAGCGGGATCGGGCCGATGATGCCGAAGTGGTTGCGGGTCGGCATCAGGAAAACAGGCACCGCGCCGGTCATGATGATCGCGTGCAGCACCGACTTGTGGCAGTTGCGGTCGACCACCACGACATCGCCGGGCGCGACGGTGGAGTGCCAGACGATCTTGTTCGAGGTCGACGTGCCGTTCGTGACGAAGAACAGGTGATCGCAGCCGAAGATGCGCGCGGCATTGCGCTCGCTCGCCGCCACCGGGCCGGTATGGTCGAGCAGCTGCCCGAGCTCGTCTACCGAATTGCAGACATCTGCCCGCAGCATGTTCTCGCCGAAGAACTGGTGGAACATCTGACCGACCGGGCTCTTCAGGAACGCGACACCGCCGGAGTGTCCGGGGCAGTGCCAGGAGTACGAACCGTCCTGCGCGTAGTGCGTGAGCGCCCGGAAGAACGGTGGCGCCAGGCTGTCGAGGTAGGCCCTCGCCTCGCGCACGATGTAGCGCGCGACGAACTCCGGCGTGTCCTCGAACATGTGGATGAAGCCGTGCAGCTCGCGCAGCACGTCGTTCGGGATGTGGCGCGAGGTGCGCGTCTCGCCGTAGAGGAAGATCGGGATGTCGGCGTTGCGCCAGCGGATCTCTTCCACGAACGCCCGCAGGTCGGCGACCGACTTGTCGGCGAGCTCGGGCGAGCTGAACTCCTCGTCGTCGATCGACAGGATGAACGCAGACGCACGGCTTTGCTGCTGGGCGAAGCTCGAGAGGTCGCCGAAGCTGGTGACACCCAGGACTTCCCAGCCTTCGTCCTCGATCGCCTTCGCGACCGTGCGGATGGAGAGCCCGCTCGCGTTCTCCGAGCGGAAGTCCTCGTCGATGATGATGACGGGAAAGCGGAAGCGCATGGTCGTGGGCGGAGTCGGACCGTCTGGGAAAGCGGAGCGAAGTCGATGGTGGCCGGAATGCTCCCAGCGAACCCCGGTCCCGTCAAGTGCGTTCGCGGGCCGGCGCTCAGGACTTCTGGGGGCGGGTCACGCGCTTGAAGAGGGCGGCGATCTCGCCCACGATGCCGCGGCGGAAGAGCAGCACGCACACCACGAAAATGAGCCCCTGGGCGACCAGGGTCCAGCGGCCAAACACCGCCGCGTTCTGCAACACGACCACGAGCGCGGCTCCGACGATCGGCCCGAACACGGTGCCAAGACCGCCGAGCAGCGTCATGAGCACCACCTCACCGGACATGTGCCAGTGCACGTCGGTGAGCGAAGCGAGCTGCAGCACGAGGCACTTGGTGGAGCCGGCGAGCCCTGCGAGCCCGGCGGACAAGACGAAGGCCAGCAGCTTGACCTTGTCCACGTCGTAGCCGAGCGAGATCGCGCGCGACTCGTTCTCGCGGATCGCCTTCAGCACCTGGCCGAAGGGCGAGTGGATCGCGCGGTAGACGATCCAGAACCCGGCGGCGCAGACCGCGAGCACGAAGAAGTACAGATTGAGGTCCTGCGACAGGTCCACGATCCCGGCGAGCCGGCCGCGCGGTATGCCCTGCAGCCCGTCCTCGCCGCCGGTGAGCTTGAGCTGCAGCCAGACGAAATACATCATCTGCGCGAGTGCCAGCGTGATCATCGCGAAGTAGATGCCGGCGCGGCGGATCGCGAGGCTGCCGAACACCCAGCCGAGTACCAGCGCGAACGCGGTGCCGGCGAGGATGCCGGTCCCGGGTCCGAGGCCGAGATCCTTGCAGAGATAGCCGGTGATGTAAGCTGCGCCGCCGAAGAAGGCAGCGTGTCCGAACGAGAGCAGCCCCGAGTAGCCGAGCAGCAGGTTGAACGCGCTCGCAAAGAGCGCGAAGCACAGGATCTTCATCAGCAGGACCGGGTACACGCCGAGGAACGGCGCCGCGACCAGGGCCGCGAGCAGCAGCGCCATGATCCGGTAGTCGCGGGCCGTCGCACCGCCGTCCGCGCCGCCCGCGCTCATCGGACGCGCCCGAACAGGCCCGCCGGCCTCACCAGCAGCACGATCACCATGATGAGGAAGATGATGGTGGCGGAGAACTCGGGGAAGTAGACCTTCGTCAGGCCCTCGATCAGGCCGAGCCCGAGGCCGGTCACGATCGAACCCAGGATGGACCCCATGCCGCCGATCACCACCACCGCGAACACGACGATGATGAGCTTCGAGCCCATGTCGGGACTCACCTGGAACACCGGCGCGGCGAGCACCCCCGCGAACGCGGCGAGCGCCACGCCGAAGCCGTAGGTGAGCGTCACCAGCAGCGGCACGTTGACGCCGAAGGATTGCAGCAGCTTCGGATTCTCGGTGCCCGCCCGCAGGTAGGCACCGAGCCGCGTGCGCTCGATCGCGAACCAGGAAGCGAGGCACATCGCGATCGAGGCCACCACCACCCACGCGCGGTAGTTCGGAAGGAAGACGAAACCCAGGTTGGTGCCGCCGGACAACGCTTCCGGCACGTCGTAGCTCTGGCCCGAGCTGCCGAACTCGTTGAAGAAATAGCCCTCGATGATGAGCGCGAGCCCGAAGGTGAGCAGCAGCCCGTAGAGATGGTCGAGATGGTAGAGCCGCTTCAGCATGGTGCGCTCGATCACCATGCCGATCGCGCCCACGAGCAGCGGTGACACTACGAGCGCCACCCAGTACGACAGGCCAAACTTGGTGAGACCGATCCACGCCAGGAACGCACCCATCATGTACTGCGCGCCGTGGGTGAAGTTGATGATGTTGAGCAGCCCGAAGATGATCGCGAGCCCGAGGCTCAGCACGGCGTAGAACGAGCCGTTGATGAGGCCCACCAGCAATTGGCCGAAGAGCGCCTGCAGCGGTATGCCGAAGATCTCGGTCATCGGGCGTGGCGCTCTGCTCGGGGCTGTCGCGCGCACGAGACTACTTCTTCACGAGCGGACAGCGGCTCTGCGAAAGCGGCGTGAAGGCCTGCTCGCCGGGCACTGTCTGCACGACGTTGTAGTAATCCCAGGGCTGCTTCGAGTCCGCCGGCTTCTTCACCTGGAACAGATACACGTCGTGCACGTGCAGCCCGTCCGCGCGGATCTTGCCGTTCTTCGCGAAGAAGTCGTTGACCGGCGTGGCCTTCATCTTCTCCATCACCTTCACGGTGTCGTCGGTGCCGGCGGCCTTGATCGCGTTGAGATAGTGCATCGTGGCGGAGTAGTCGCCGGCCTGCACCATGGTCGGCATCTTCTTGTGGCGATCGAAGAATTTCTTCGACCACGCGCGGGTGGCGTCGTCCTTGTCCCAGTAGAAGGACTCGGTCACGTACAGCTCCTGCGCGGCCTTGAGCCCCACGCTGTGGACGTCGGTGATGAAGATCAAGAGCCCGGCGAGCTTCTGCTTGGGCGTGATGCCGAACTCCGCCGCCTGCTTGATCGAGTTCTGCGTGTCGGTGCCGGCGTTCGCCAGACCGATCACTTTCGCCCCCGACGCCTGCGCTTTCAGCAGGAAGGAGGAGAAATCCTGGCCCGGGAAGGGGTGGCGCACCGAGCCGAGCACCTTGCCGCCGGCGGCGATCACCACCTCGCTCGTGTCCTTTTCCAGCGAGTGACCGAACGCGTAGTCCGCAGTGAGGAAGAACCAGGTGTCGCCGCCCTGCTTCACCACCGCCCGGCCGGTGCCCTCGGCGAGCGAGCGCGTGTCGTAGGTGTAGTGCACGTTGGTGTCGGTGCAGTCCTCGTTGGTGATCTTCGTGGACGCCGCGCCGGACACGATGCTCACCTTGTTCTTCTCCTTCGCCACCTTCATCACCGCGAGCGCGGTCGAGGTGCTGACGAGGTCGATGATCATGTCGACGTTGTCGCGGTCGATCCATTCGCGCGCCTTGTTGGCCGCGATGTCGCCCTTGTTCTGGTGGTCGGCGGACACGACCTCGATCGGCTTGCCGAGCACCTTGCCGCCAAAGTCTTCCACCGCCATCTTCACCGCGAGCACGGAGCCTGGTCCGGCGAGATCCGAGTATGTGCCGGACAGGTCGGTCAGCACGCCGATCTTCACCACGTCGTTCGATACCTGGGCCTGCGCTGCTCCCGCCACGGCGATCATTGCCGCGCTCATCAGAACTTTCGCCGTCCTTCTCTTCATGGTCTTCCTCTTGGTTGTTCAGGTTCACGCTCACGCCTCACGTTCGCTTCACGCCTCACGCTTTCACACTCCGAGCAGCTCGTGCAGCCGCTCCATGTTCGATTGCAATTCAGCCCGCTCCACCTCCAGCACCACCCGCCCGTGCTCGAGCACGTAGTGCCGGTCGGCGAGCGGCGCCGCGAAGCGGAAATTCTGCTCCACCAGCACGATCGGTGAGGCCCTTCTCCTTCAGCGTCCGCAGCATGCGGCCGAGCGCCTGCACGATCACCGGCGCGAGCCCCTCGGTGATCTCGTCCAGGAGCAGGAGCCGCGCCCCGGTGCGAAGGATACGCGCGACCGCGAGCATCTGCTGCTCGCCGCCGGAAAGCCGCATGCCCGGGCTCTTCCGGCGCTCCTTCAGATTGGGAAACATTTCGTAGATTTCGTCCAGGCTCATGCCGCCGCTCGCCACCGCGGGCGGCAGCAGCAGATTCTCCTCGCAGGTCAGGCTCGCGTAGATGCCGCGCTCCTCGGGACAGTAGCCGATCCCGAGATGGGCGATGCGGTGGGTCGGAAGCGCGATCGCCTCGCGCCCGTTGATCATGATCGACCCGGTGCGCCGCCCGGTGAGGCCGAGAATCGCACGCAGCGTGGTCGTGCGTCCCGACCCGTTGCGGCCGAGCAGCGTCACGAGTTCGCCTCGGTTCACCTGGAAGTCGACGCCGTGCAGCACGTGCGACTCGCCGTAGAAGGCGTGCAGGCCGGTCACGCGCAGGAACTCGGTCGCGGCCGCCACGCTACTCATCGGCCGTCCCCACGTAGGCTTCGAGCACGCGCGGATCCTTCGACACAGTCTCGTACGGTCCCTCGGCCAGCACCGCGCCGCGCTGGAGCACGGTGATGACATCGGAGAGATCCGCGACCACGTTCATGTTGTGCTCGACCATGAGCACCGTGCGATTCGCCGCCACTTTCTTGATGAGCGCCGTGACGCGACCCACGTCCTCGTGCCCCATGCCCTGGGTCGGCTCGTCGAGCAGCATGAGTTCGGGGTCGAGCGCCAGCGTGGTCGCGATCTCGAGCGCGCGCTTGCGGCCGTACGGCAATTCCATCGTGACGTAGTCGGCGAAGTCGCCGAGGTCGACCCCGTCCAGGAGCTCGCGCGCCTGATCGTTCAACCGGTCGAGCACCTTGTGCGAGCGCCAGAACTGAAACGCGATGCCGAGCTTGCGCTGCAGCGCCACGCGCACGTTCTCGAGAACGGTCAGGTGCGGAAACGTCGCGGAGATCTGGAACGAGCGCACCATCCCCCGGCGCGCGACCTGGGCAGGTTTCTCGCGGGTGATGTCGCCGCCGTTGAAGAGGATGGCGCCGGCCGTGGGATCGAGGAACCGCGTGACGAGATTGAACACGGTGGTCTTGCCCGCGCCGTTCGGGCCGATCAGCGCGTGGATGGTGCCCCGGCGAACGCGCAGGTCGACGTCGTCGACCGCGACGAATCCCTTGAACTCCTTGCTGAGGCCACGGGTTTCGAGTATGCAGTCGGCAGCCACCCCCAACCGGTCGTCCTCCTCGTCGCACACCCGCTGAGGAGCGGATTCGCGCGTTGCCTGCCCTTGTCGTCTTGCGGCGCGCCGCCGGGTGGCAGCGCGCCGGGATGACGTCGCGAGGAGTTTAGGTAACGCAGCAGGCAGCGTCAAATCGGCGCCGCCCGATCGAGGCCCCGCCTGATCTACGAGCATGCGCCGCGAGGAATCCGCCGAACACCCCGGCTGCCCGACCACGCCTGGCGCAAAGCCTTCAACCCCGCAACCTCTGCCCGGGCTCACGGCGGCGCAGCGCGCCGCTCTGCCAGCACGGCCTAGCTCGGCAGCCTCGCAGCGGAAAGCATCACCGGTTTCGCGGCGGCTTCCGAGGAACTGAGTCCCGACAACTATTCCAGCGGAGTATAAGGGTGTGCGTTGCAAGCTCCTGCGGCCGACGCGTTTTCGGGCTACGACCTTGCTGGTTTTCCCGGCGCGTGACGGCATTCCGGACAAAACGGTATAGTGCGTGCGTGCGCAGCTGCTGCAGGTTCGCGGTGCGCCCTTGTTTTTGTCCGTCAGGATCGTGTTTAACAGGCTGTTGACCTGTCCCGCAACCTGGCGGACCCCAGAACCGAAACTCAATAAGGGAGGAAGTGCCATGGCTCAGGTCATCGGCGTGCCGAGGGAAACGGCAGCGGGTGAGAAGCGTGTTGCCACCGTGCCCGAAGTCGTTGAAAAACTCATCAAGCTCGGCTTCTCGGTGGCGGTGGAAAGCGGAGCGGGAGACGCGGCGAACTTCAGCGATGACACCTACCGTGCCGCGGGCGCTGAAGTGGTCGCGGGGGCGGCTGCACTGTGGGCGAAGTCGGACTTGGTGTTCAAGGTCCGCGCGCCGAGCGCCGAGGAGGTCGGCCTGATGCACGAGGGCCAGACCCTGATCAGCTTCATCTGGCCCGCGCAGAATCCCGAGCTGATGCAGCAGCTCGCGGCGCGCAAGGTCACCGTGCTGGCCATGGACTCGCTGCCGCGCATGCTGAGCCGCGCCCAGAAGATGGACGCGCTGACTTCCATGGCCGGCATCAGCGGCTACCGCGCCGTGATCGAGGCCGCCAACGCCTTTGGCCGGTTCTTCAACGGCCAGATCACCGCCGCCGGCAAGATTCCGCCGGCCAAGGTCTTCATCGCCGGTGCCGGTGTCGCGGGTCTGGCCGCGATCGGAACGGCAGCCAACCTGGGCGCCATCGTGCGCGCCAACGACACGCGCGCCGAGGTTGCCGACCAGGTGGTGTCGCTGGGCGGCGAGTTCGTCAAGGTCGATTACGAGGAAGAAGGATCCGGTGGCGGCGGCTACGCCAAGGTGATGAGCGAGGGCTTCCAGCAGGCCCAGCGCGAGATGTACGCCAAGCAGGCCAAGGAAGCGGACATCATCATCACCACCGCCCTGATTCCAGGCAAGCCCGCACCAAAGCTCATCACCGCCGAGATGGTGAAGAGCATGAAGCCCGGCAGCGTCATCGTCGACATGGCGGGGGAGCAGGGCGGCAATTGCGAACTGACCGAGCCCGGCCAGGCCGTCGTCAGGCACGGTGTCACCATCATCGGCTACACCGATCTGGTCAGCCGCCTGGCCAAGCAGTCCTCGACCCTGTACGCGACGAACCTGCTGCGCGTGACCGAGGAGCTCTGCAAGACCAAGGACGGCGTCATCAACGTCAACATGGACGACGAGGCCATCCGCGGACTGACGGTGATCAAGGAAGGCAGCATCACCTGGCCACCGCCTGCACCCAAGCTGCCTGCCGCACCGCCGGCGGTGGCCAAGCCGGCGGCCGCGAAGCCGGTGGAAAAGTCGAAGGGGCATGGTCACGGTGGCGGCGGCGCGCCAGCCTCGGCTACCAGCACCGCAATCATGTTCGCCGTCGCTGCCGTCGTGTTCTGGTTTATCGGTGCAAGCGCGCCGGCAGCCTTTCTCGCCCACTTTACCGTCTTCGTGCTGGCATGCTTCGTCGGCTACATGGTGGTATGGAACGTCACGCCGGCACTGCACACGCCGCTGATGAGCGTCACCAACGCGATTTCCAGCATCATCGCAATCGGTGCGCTGGTGCAGGTTGCGCCGCCTTTGCTGGGTGGTGCGGCAGGCGGTGAGCGTCCCGAGACCTGGATCCTCGGGCTCGCGGTTGTCGCGATTGCGCTCACGACGATCAACATGTTCGGCGGATTCGCGGTCACCCGCCGCATGCTGGAAATGTTCCGGAAATAGGGAGACTCGAATAATGTCTGCAAGCCTGGCTACCGTCTCCTATATCGGGGCGACCATACTCTTCATCCTCAGTCTCGGCGGACTCTCGCATCCGGAGTCCTCACGGCGCGGCAATCTGTACGGCATCATCGGCATGACCATCGCCGTGCTGGCAACGGTTTTCGGGCCGCAGGTCACCGCAGGCGGCTACGGGTGGATCGTCGGCGCGATGGTCGTCGGCGCCACCATCGGTCTGTATGCGGCGCGCGTCGTGAAAATGACGCAGATGCCCGAGCTGGTCGCGCTGATGCACAGCCTGGTCGGTCTCGCGGCGGTGCTGGTCGGCTTTGCGAACTACATCGACCCAGCTGCGGCGGGGCAGTTCACCGGCTCGGAAAAGACCATCCATGAAATCGAGATCTACATCGGCATCCTGATCGGCGCCGTGACCTTCTCCGGTTCTCTGATCGCTTTCGGCAAGCTGTCGGGCAAGATCAGCGGCAAGCCGATGCTGCTGCCAGGGCGCCACTTCCTCAATCTCGCCGGTCTGCTGATCGTGATCTGGTTCGGCTGGAAGTTCATCAACACGCACGCAGTGGCCGACGGCATGACACCGCTGATCGTGATGACAGTCGTCGCGCTGCTCTTCGGCATCCACATGGTGATGGCGATCGGCGGTGCCGACATGCCGGTGGTCGTGTCAATGCTCAACAGCTACTCCGGATGGGCTGCGGCGGCGACCGGTTTCATGCTCTCCAACGATCTGCTGATCGTCACCGGTGCGCTGGTGGGTTCGAGCGGCGCCATCCTTTCCTACATCATGTGCCGTGCCATGAACCGCCACTTCATCTCGGTGATCGCCGGCGGATTCGGCACCGAGGGCGGTACCCCCGCGGCCGCGGGCGGTGCGCAGCCGGCGGGCGAGGTCGAGGCAATCACCGCGCCCGAGACCGCCGAACTGCTGCGCGAAGCCAAGAACGTGATCATCGTGCCGGGGTATGGCATGGCGGTGGCGCAGGCTCAGCACACGGTTTATGAAATCACCAAGTTCCTGCGCGAAAAGGGCGTCAACGTGCGCTTCGGCATCCACCCGGTGGCCGGCCGCATGCCCGGCCACATGAACGTGCTGCTGGCCGAAGCCAAGGTGCCCTACGACATCGTGCTGGAAATGGACGAGCTGAACGACGACTTTCCAGCCACCGACGTCGCCATAGTGATCGGCGCCAACGACATCGTGAATCCGGCAGCACAGGACGATCCCAGCAGCCCCATCGCGGGCATGCCGGTGCTCGAGGTGTGGAAGGCGAAGACCTCCGTCGTCATGAAGCGCAGCATGGCCTCTGGCTACGCGGGCGTCGACAACCCGCTGTTCTACAAGGAGAACAATCGCATGCTTTTTGGCGACGCCAAGAAGATGCTCGACGAGGTGCTGGCGTCGATCAAGGCGTGATCGCTTGGCGGTGAATTAAGGCAGCGGGGATTCGGCACGACGAGTAGCTCGACCGAGAAGCGCCCGCAGTCCGGGCGTAGAATACGCGCTTCGCTACCGCGCCCGATCCGATGACTGCGATCCACGTCCTGTCCGATCTCCTCGTGAGTCAGATCGCCGCGGGCGAGGTCGTGGAGCGCCCGGCGTCGGCGCTCAAGGAACTGGTTGAGAACAGTCTCGACGCGGGCGCGCGCTGCATCGCGGTGGAGCTCGCCGAAGGCGGATCGCGGCTGCTGCGCGTCGCGGACGACGGCAGCGGCATGGCGCGCGAGGAGCTCCCCCTTGCGCTTGCGCGACACGCGACGAGCAAGATCGCCGAGCTGGACGACCTCGAGCGGGTGGCGAGCTTCGGCTTCCGCGGCGAGGCGCTGGCGGCGATCGCATCGGTGTCGCAGCTTCGCATCGTGAGCCGGCGCGCGGCAGACCGCCACGCGTGGCAGATCGAAGCCGCCGGCGGGCGCGTGGCCTCCCCGGCGCCGGCGGCGGGCGCTCCCGGCACGACGGTCGAGATACGCGATCTCTACTTCAACACGCCCGCGCGGCGCAAGTTCCTGCGCACCGCCGCGACCGAGTACGGGCACTGCGAAGAGGCCCTCCGGCGCGCGGCGCTGGCGCGGCCCGACACCGAATTCTCGCTGCGCCACGACGCGCGGGCGAACTGGTCGCTCCCCGCGCAGGACGCGGCGGCGCGGGTGCGCGCGGTGATCGGAGAGGACTTCGCGGCGAACGCGCTCGCGGTCGCGGAACGCGCCGATGTGCTTGCGCTCACGGGCTGGATCACGGCGCCGACGGCGACCGGCGGACGCCCCGCGCAGTACCTGTTCGTGAACGGGCGCTTCGTCCGCGACAAGGTGATCGGCCACGCCATCCGCCAAGCGTATGCCGATGTTTTGCACCACGGAAGCCTGCCCGCGTACACACTTTTTCTCGACATCGAGCCGCGGCTCGTCGACGTGAACGTGCATCCGACCAAGATCGAGGTGCGCTTCCGCGAGTCGCGCGCGGTGCATCAGTTCGTGTTCCGCGCATTGCACCGGGCGCTGTCGCGGACCACCGCCGGTGCAACGCCAGACGCGGCCATGGCTCCGCCTGTCACGGCAGCGACCCCGACGCGAGCGCCGGCCCCGGAACAGGTGCGCATGCCGCTCACGGCAGCGGAGCCGATGGCGCTCTACGAAGCGCTTGCCGCGGCCCCCAGTGCGCCTTCCGTCCCCGAGGCGGCGCCCGGCGCAGCGCCGCCGCTCGGCTACGCCCTCGGCCAGTTGCTAGGCGTCTACATCCTGGCGCAGAACGAGGCCGGCCTGGTGATCGTCGACATGCATGCCGCCCACGAGCGCATCCTCTACGAGAAGCTGAAGCGCGCCCTCGACGAGCGCGCGGTGGCGATGCAGGCGCTCATGCTTCCCGTGAGCTTCGGCGCCGATCCGCTCGAAGTGGCCACCGTCGAGGAGCAGGGCGAGGCGTTCCAGGCGCTGGGATTCGACGTCGCCGTGCTGGGGCCGCGCGAGCTCGCGGTGCGAGGACTGCCGGCGGCGCTGCGTGACGCCGACGCGGGCGCGCTCGCGCGGGAGCTGATCCGCGACGTGCGTGAGTTCGGCGGCACGCGCGTGGCGGAAGAACGCCGCAACGAGCTGCTCGCGACGATGGCCTGCCACGGCGCAGTGCGCGCGAACCGCAACCTGACGCTGCCGGAGATGAATGCGCTGCTGCGCGAGATGGAAGCGACGGAGCGCTCGTCTCAGTGCAATCATGGCCGCCCGACCTGGCGGCAGGTAACGCTTGATGAGCTCGATCGGATGTTCATGAGGGGGAGGTAGGAGTCAATGCGGAAGGGGGAAGGGGAAAGAAGTGCAGACCCCGTTCCCGTTAGCGTGACGCAATCGCTCCCCCCGCCCTCTTCCTCATGGGTCCCACGGCGAGCGGCAAGACCGCGGTGGCGCTCGCGATCGCGCAGCGCCTCCCGGTCGAGATTATCAACGTCGATTCGGCGCAGGTATATCGCGGCATGGACATCGGCACCGCGAAGCCGGACGCCCGCACGCGGCGCGAGACACCTCATCACCTGATCGACATCCTCGACCCGACCGAGCGTTTTTCCGCGGCGGAGTTCTGCGAGAAGGCAGTCGACTTGATGGCGCGCATCACCGCGGCCGGCCGCGTGCCGCTGCTCGTGGGCGGCACCATGTTGTATTTCAAGGCGCTGCAGGACGGGCTCGCGGACCTGCCGGAAGCCGATCCGGCGATCCGGCTCGTGATCGACACCATGGCGCGGGAGTTGGGCTGGCCGGCGCTGCACGCAGCAGCTCGCGCGCCTCGACCCCGAGACCGCGGAGCGCCTGGACCCGCACGACGCACAGCGCATTCAGCGCGCGCTGGAAGTGATCCATGCGACCGACCGTCCGTTGTCCGAGCTTCTGCGCGAGCGCAAACCCGAGGGTCTGCCCTACCGTGTCGTCGCCGCGTCGCTGGAGCCGTCGGACCGCGGCGCGCTGCATGCCCGCATCGCAGAGCGCTTCGAGACCATGCTCGAGCTCGGGCTCATCGGCGAGGTGCGCGACCTGCGCGCCCGCTTCGACCTCGATCCCGACCTGCCTTCGATGCGCTGCGTGGGCTATCGGCAGACCTGGGATTACCTCGACGGCAAGCTCTCGCTCGGGGAACTGCGCGAACGAGGCGTTGCAGCCACGCGACAGTTGGCGAAGCGCCAGCTCACGTGGCTGCGGCCCATGCGGCGCGTGGCGCGCTTCGACGCACTGTCCCCGAACGTGGCGGCACAGGTGCTCGACCACTTTCGGCGCGCGCTCGAAGAGAGCCATAATTGCCTATTGCGCGATTGAAGCGTTCCGGAACAAGACAAGGAGCCATGCGTGAGTGCACGAGGGCTTGAGTACGTGATCGATGGCAACGTCTCCGCGGCGCTGCAGGAGGACGTGGGCAGCGGTGATCTCACCGCCGTCCTGGTCCCGGCGGACGACACGGCGCGCGCTTCGGTGGTCGTGCGCGAGGCCGCGGTGCTGGCCGGCGCACCCTGGTTCGACGCGGTGTTCCGGCGGCTGAGTCCCGCCGTGCAGGTGACGTGGCTGCACAAGGACGGCGAGGCGGTGGCGGCCGGCACGACGGTCTGCACCGTCGAAGGTCCTGCCCGCAGCCTGCTAACCGGTGAGCGCACCGCGCTTAACTTTCTGCAGACGCTGTCGGCGGTCGCGACCACCACGCGCCGCTACGTCGACGCGATCCGCGGCACGCGGGCGATGGTCGTGGACACGCGCAAGACGCTGCCCGGCTTGCGGCTCGCGCAGAAGTACGCGGTACGCATCGGGGGCGCGCGCAACCATCGCATGGGGTTGTACGACGGCATCCTGATCAAGGAGAACCATATCGCGGCGGCGGGCGGCATTCGCCCGGCGCTGGAAGCGGCGACGCAACTGAGCACCAAGGTGCCGGTGCAGATCGAAGTGGAATCGCTCGCGCAGCTCGAAGAAGCGCTCGGCGCGGGCTCGAAGCTCGTCCTGCTCGACAACTTCAGCCTCGACGACCTGCGCGAAGCGGTGCGGATCAACGCCGGCCGCGCCCAGTTGGAAGCGTCGGGCGGCATCGATCTCGACACGCTGCGGGCGGTAGCGGAGACCGGCGTCGATCGCATCTCCGTGGGTGCGCTCACGAAGGACGTGAAGTCGATCGACCTCTCGATGCGCTTCGGCTGAGGGGACGGCGTCAGGCCCGCCGAGGGTGCAAACGCCCGACAGAGATCTCAGAGTTCCGCTTCGCGGAATGTGCGCCAGTCTTCTTCAACCTGGGGAGCCATCTCTTCTGCCAATTCGAGCAGTTCGCGCCGCCAGCGATTCTGTCCTCCGAAATCGATGAACTGATCGGCGATCGCCGACCCCTCTCGTCCGCTGGCGCGCAGATGGCTCCATGCGACGAGCTGCCCCAACGTGTGGGCAAGACACCGAAGATCCTCAATCGTGGCCTGCGAACCGAAGAGGTCGACTTTGTCGGACGTGGGCTGAGCTTCCTTGAGCATGAGCGACCTGCGGCCCACCTGGACCGCCGTAAGAAATGCGGGCGCGATGGCCTGTGAGCGGCGCTGAATGGCGATGACCCGCTCCGCCTCGCTCTTCCAGTGTGGCTGCGGCAACTTCAGGTAGGGCGCCACTGCCGGCGTGGACTGGAACTTGAGGTCCAGCAGCACGTTGCCGCCTGGCAATCCGCGCCCCTCGACCAGGATGACGTAGCGATCGAGGCCCAGGCTCCCGGTTCCGGCTACGCGCCTTGCCACATCAAGCGGCTTGAAGAACTCAGGGCTGGTCTGCTTCCGCGCGAAGTTCTTCATGAATGCCATGATTCGCTCGCAGTCCGGCTTTGATGCAGCGAGCGCGCGCTTCCCGTCGATGAGTAGCGAGCGGTTCCGCCCCTCATCAGCGTGCGGCCGTCGAGAAACTGCCTCCGGTCGCGATGACGAACCTGGTCGAGCAGAGTACGAACCAAGCCCTCGGCCGTTTCGCGCTCCGCCCAGCGCGCCTTGCCGAAGACGAGCGCCTCGGCGTATGCGTCGATCAGTATCGCCCCGAGCGCCCGCCGCTGCTTGCTGCGAACGCCGAGCGACTCAGCGGCGACGAGGGTGCTCAGCACCAGCCTGAGCATATCCCAGGAGCAAGGTGCGAGGGCCGCTTCGTCGAAATCGTTGAGGTCGAAATAGACCTGCCGGTTGTCGCCCTTGTAGGTCCCGAAGTTTTCCACGTGAAGGTCACCGGAGATCCAGGCCGGCGGCGCTTTCTTGAGCAGAGCGGACCGTGGAAGCTCTTCATAGAACAGATGACAGGTGCCGCGCAGGAAGGCGAGAGGGCTGGTCCTCATCGCGTGGTACTTGAGCCGCAGGCGCTGGGGGTCGCGCCCACGGTTGAAGGCGACGATTCGCCCCACTACGTTGCGGTCTTTCATTGTCCTGCGCTTCCGTGAATAGAAAGGAGCAGGTCCCCCCCATTGCAGCGCGCTGGTGCGCGGCAGGCTCTGAGGCGGGTTCGCCCCTCCCCGCGGGCTCTGGGAGACGGCCTGCTAAGGCTTCGTGCCAGGCTTTGCGGCGCATACGAATCTGAGCTGAGCTTCTGCCACCGAGTCGGGAACTACAACGCTGAACGAAGCGGGATTCACGTCGAGATTGATCTGGCCGACGCTCTTGCCCTTCTCGTCGAGGTAGACGACCTGCGCGACGGCAAACGTCTTTTCTTCGCAATTGTAGAAGGCGAGATGCTTCGACGCTTTGAAGGTTCTGATGCCGCTGTCGGGAAATCCCGCCTGGTCTTCGGCGTAATTCCAGCGGTCCCATGCTCTCCTCAGTTTGTCCTTCAGGACGATGCCCTGCGCATCGACGTAGACAGTCGCTTCCTCGATCTTGGTGACCACGTGCCAGTCGGCGGCAAGCGCGGTGTTTGCCAGCATCTGCATTGCCAACAGAAAAGGGGAGACGATGAGCGCACGATTCACAAAAGTCCTTTGATCCGCGGTCACTCCAGCAAAGTATTGTGGCGTAATCGGTGCCGGCCATTCCGCGCACAGAAGCGCATCCCGCAACCGAGTGAGCCCCCCGAACAATTTCGCAAACGGCAGAACAGACTGAGGTTAGGGAAAGCTATGTCGTCGATATTACGCGCGTACTTCGACACAGAGGATATCGGCGTCTGCGCCATATTTTAGTCTCGACGCCGGACCAGGTGGCTCCAGGATATGCGGAACCGCAGAGCGGGCACGAAATGATGTTTCTGCGGTCGATTTTCGGGTGCAGTTCCGGGGCGTTCAGCTGCCGTTCAGGGAGTGACGCGTACAGTTGCGACCAACATTCGCCCAGAGCGTGATCGCGATCCGGTGGGATAATCGCGGCGTTGATCGCCACAGCAGACGGGGACGCATTGGGTGCCACCCTCGCGCTCCAGAGGAAGGGGATAACGATGAAACGCTTTGCCATGATCGCCGTCGTGACGGCCACAGCCTTGTTGAGTACGTCCGCGCTGGCACACGGCCCGTACCGCGGGGGGTATCCTGCGGGGGGCTGGTACCACGGAGGTTATCCTGCGGGGGCTTGGTACCGTGGAGGCTACTACGGATACGGTCCTGGCGTCGGCGTCGTCATCGGCGGACCCGTATGGGGCCCCGGGTACTACCCGCCCTATTACTACTATCCTCCGTACCCGCCGGCCGTGGTTAGTGTGCCGGCGTCGCCGCCGGTCTACATTGAGCAGGGTCAGCCCGGGCCTGCACCGTCGAATCAGGCGGGGGCTTGGTACTACTGCCCCGAGTCGAAGGGCTACTATCCCTACGTCAATCAGTGCCCCAGCGGCTGGCAGTCCGTTCCTGCTACACCTCCGCCGGCAGTACCTGCGAGGTAACCACATGCCCCAGACCGTCAAATGTTTGTCGTGTTTGGCGCTCGCGGTGCTTGCCGGATGCACCACCCTGCCGACCGCGCCGAGCATGATGTCGTTGCCAGGTACCGGGAAGAACTTCGATCAATTTCGGTACGACGATGCCGTGTGCCGGCAGTTCGCCTACCAGTCCGTGGGAGGCACAAGTGCACAGCAGGCGGGTGAGAATGCTGCAGTCACGAGCGCCGTCGTCGGAACGGCCGTGGGTGCGGCGGCCGGCGGCGCTATCGGGGGCGGCAGCGGTGCCGCGGTCGGTGCAGGCACCGGGCTGATCGTTGGCACGGCGGCGGGCACCGGTTACGCAAGCGGCGCCTATTACGCCGTGCAGCAACGCTACGACAACAGTTACCTGCAGTGTATGTACTCGAAAGGAAACCGGATTCCGGTATACGGGCACTTTACCGCCCCGGCTGCAGCCAAGCCGCCGGCGCCCGGGTACTACCCGCCGCCGCCCCCGCCGCCCAATTGACCTGGCCGCCGTTCTCCGGCCGGCGATAGCCGAGGCGACAAGAAGGTTGCGGCGTGATGCTGGCTTTTTCGCTCGAGGGCACCGGTCATCCTAACGAAGCGACTTCGCAGGAAATAGCACTACTCAACCCCCGCATTATCGGAATGGATTGCTGAGAGCTCTGCGGTCACCAGTGGGCGAGGAAAGCAATAGCCAGTCACCGTGCACTTCTCGAGTCGCTAAACCAATCTTGGGCAGAAATCGGCGACTGATGATTTCCATACGGGACCGTCAGGCGGCTCCGTGAGCCTTGGCCGCGCGTTTGGTCCGGTCGACCGGGCCTTGTGCAAGTTGTCGCGAGCGCAGATTCTCATCGTCGCGCTTGTGGCTGTCGGGGTAGTCGGCGTCCCGGACTACCTCGTTGGCTTCGAAATTTCCCTCTCGGTCTCTATGTGTGCCCTATCGCTATCGCAACCTGGTATGCCGGAAGACAGACCGGGACGCTGATCGCGTGGCTCTCAGCACTGTTGGGGCTCGCTGGCGACTTTGGCGCCGGCCATGTCTTTGCACGTCCAGGGCTCATGATTTGGAACGGGCTCCTGCACTTTGGATTCTTGCTGGTCATCGTGTATCTCCTGGACAGCCTGCGTAGCCACATGGAAGTTCAACGGGACCTGGCCAGATCAGATCCTGATCACCGGCATCTTCAATCGTCGTGCTTTCCTGGAGCAACTCCAATTTCGTCTCGATCTCGCGGCACGCGAGGGAAAGCCGATCACTCTGGCATACATCGATCTGGACGATTTCAAGCGCATCAATGACCGGAGTGGACACGACGAAGGTGACCGGGTACTTAGGGTCGTCGCGAGCGCACTGACGAAGTCAGTCCGCCGCACCGACGTGGTTGCCCGCCTTGGCGGGGATGAGTTTGCCCTGCTGATCGCGGCCGCGGATCGAGCCGGTGCGGAGCAGATTATCGCGAAAATGAGGCACTCGCTGCTCGAGACGCGCGATTGCGATCAGTCGGTGGTCAGTTGCAGCATCGGTTGCGTAACGTTTCTATCTCCATCGCTCGATGCGGACGATGCAATCAGGGCCGCCGATACCCTGATGTACAAGGTCAAGAACCAAGGCAAGAATGCAGTCGCCTTCGAGGTAATTAATTAGCAACCTCGTATTTTCATGCGTCGAAGCTTGCAAGGGCGATCTCTTTCGAGACACGAGAAGTCACGACGGCGCACCTTGTCGCTGTTCAGCCCCACGACGAGGGCCGAAAACCGGTTACCGCCCGCCCAGTGGCAGCGTGAAGAGCGGTTTGGTACCGCCCTTGTCGGTTAGGTTCAGCCGCGCGAGCTCCATCAGGAGCGTGAAGGTCGACTTGGTCTCGAGGTCCGTCTCGTCGATGTAGAACCAGTAGCCCTTGTACTGGATCGCGACATGCGCGCCGGGCGGCCGCTCGGTTCCAGCACTCGAACGCACGCGAAAGAAGCCGCCTGTCACGTGCTGCCAATCGAAAGGCCGGCCTGATTCGTCGAGCGTCACCCGCGCGACACCCCGCTCGGCATGCTCCGCTGGCACCTCGACCCCGTGGGAAACGAAGAACAACCCCTGCAGGAGCGATCGGGTTTCGAGATCGATGTTCGTGACACCCTCTGGCGGGTAGGTGGACGGGAATGGGTTGAGGGCTTCCGCAGTCACGTCGTATTTCGTTACTCCGCGCTTCAAGCGGAACGTGCGGGTGAACATCTCCATCTCGGTCGTGCCAAGGGCCCGCGGATCGATGAGCAGGACGGGCTGCCGGACTTTCTTGTAGAGCGACCACGTCAGCCCGCCCGGGTCGGGACGATACTCGTTGCCATCCTTGGCGGCATCGATCACGTTCGATGCTGTAACGGTCGAAGCGGGCACCGGTCCGCCCAGGCTTTCGCTCCGCTCCTCCAGCGCGAACACGATCTGGGCGCGGTCCTGCAGCGCCTGCAGAGCGTTGATCCCCACGAGGAACTCCGCATAGTCGGGCGCGAGTCTGGGCGTCGGACCGCTGGCGATCTCGGCATTGGGCACCCAGTTGAGGTTCTCCAAGTACAGGCGAAATACGGTCGAGACCGGCCACGTGGTCTTGACCAGATAGAGCACGCCGTCGAGGGTGAGCGGCGTGAAGAGCTTCTTGGCGAACTCCGATTCATCGAGCGGCGTCAGGCTGAAGGTGGGACGATCCGCGCCGCCGATACTGGCTTGGGGTAGCACCGCGGTGTAGGAGCGGTTGGGCTCTGCCCCCGACGCCACGAAGAACGGCGTCAATTGCAGGCTGTTCAGAAGCTCGAACTGCGCCGCGATGTTCGATATCTGGAGGCTGCTCGGTGTGTCCACGTAACGCAGGCGGACGATGTTCAGGAGCATCTCCTGCTCGGAGGTGGTCTTCACCACCTCGTTGTACTGCAGCCGGCTCTGCTGCAGCGAGCGCGGACCGATCACGGAGCATCCCGTGGCCAGCAGGACGGCGAGCAGCGCTCCCGCGACCCGGCGCAGCGCAAGGGCACGCGCGGCACGGCGGCAGCGAGCGGATGAGGGCGTCATCGGGAGCAGGGTTCGACGCGACACGGTAGCGGGACTGGATTTCGTTTATGTTACAGCGCGGCCGGTTTGCGCGCGACGAGGTCGACCAGGGCGGAGCGGCCGACGTGCTTGGTCCCCTCCTCCAGCCAGTCCTCGCGTTCTTCGAGCACGAGGATCTCGAAATCGCGGAAGGCTTCGTCGAGCATCTCGCGCGTGTAGAGGTGATCGACGTGCGGTGGTCCGCCCGTTCCGTATTCGATCTGGCGGACACCATATCCCTCCAGAATGATGAGACCCCCGGGCTCGAGCGCGCGGCGGATGCGAGCGAAAAGCCGTGCGCGTTCCGCGGGCGAGGCGAACTGGATGAAGATCGCTGCGATCACGTCGTAGCGCGCCGCCGGCCAGCGCCATTCGCGCACGTCGGCCACTTCGAAGCGCACTTCCACGCCGCGATCGGCGGCGAGCCGACGGGCCTTCTCGACCGCGCGGGGGGAGATTTCCACCGCGTCGACCGTGAGACCTTGCAGGGCGAGCCAGACGCTGTTGCGGCCCTCGCCGTCGGCGACGCTCAGCGCACGAGCGCCGGGCCGCAGCCGATGCGACTGGGAAGCGAGAAAGCGGTTCGGCTCGGTGCCGAAGATGTACTCGTCCGTGTCGAAGCGACCCTCCCAGACTTCGCGCGCATCGTCGAAATCCGGCATGCGTCAGCCGCAGACGCGGTCCCCGATGTAGCGCTTGATCGACTCGGCGTCTGGCTCCATCGTGTCGAAGCGCAGGGGCTTATGTTCGATGTCTGCGTACGCGGCCGGGCGCTCCGGATCGCGCCCCAGAGCCTCGCGGATGGTCTCCGCGAACTTGGCAGGCTGCGCGGTCTCGAGGCAGACCAGGGGGATCGCCGGGTCGCGATGCGCGAGGCCCGCCTTGATGCCGTCCGCCGTGTGCGTATCGACCATCACGCCATAGCGCTCGTAGACGTAGCGGATCGTCGCCAGCCGATCCCGATGGGAGCTTTTCGCCGAAACGAAGCCGAAGTCCGCCACCTTCTCGAAATAGGGTGTGGCGGCCAGATCGAACTCGCCGCCGCGGTCGACGTGCGCCCACAGATCCGCCACCACGCGTGGATCGCGGCCGACGAGGTCGTAGACGAAGCGCTCGAAGTTCGACGCCTTCGAGATGTCCATCGACGGGCTCGTGGTCTGCACCACGTCCCGCGACGCCCGCACGCGGTAGCGTCCGGTCCGGAAGAATTCATCCAGCACGTCGTTCTCGTTCGTGGCGACGATGAGCTGCGCGATCGGCAGCCCCATCATCCGCGCCACGTGGCCGGCGCAGACGTTGCCGAAATTGCCCGACGGCACGGCGAAGGCGACCTGCTCGTCGTTCGACGACGTGACCGCGAAATACGCCTTGAAGTAATACACCACCTGGGCCACGAGCCGCGCCCAGTTGATGGAGTTGACGGTACCGATATGGTGCCGCGCCTTGAACGCGAGGTCGTTCGACACGGCCTTCACCATGTCCTGGCAGTCGTCGAACACGCCGCGCACGGCGATGTTGAAGATGTTGGCGTCCTGCAGCGAATACATCTGCGCGGTCTGGAACGGGCTCATCTTGCCTGCCGGCGACAGCATGAAGACGCGCACCCCGCGCTTGCCCTTCATCGCATACTCCGCCGCCGAGCCCGTGTCGCCGGAGGTGGCGCCGAGGATGTTCAGCTCCTCGCCGCGCTTGCCCAGCACGTATTCGAAGAGCGTGCCGAGCAACTGCATCGCGATGTCCTTGAACGCGAGGGTTGGCCCGTTGGACAGGTGCAACAGGTGCAGGCCGGGCTCCAGCGTACTGACCGGCGTGATCGCCTCCGACCCGAAGGCTTCCGCCGTGTACGTGCGATTCAGGATGTCGCGCAGATCCTGGGCGGGAATATCGTCGATGAACCGGGAAAGGATCTCGAAGGCGAGCTCGCGATAACCGAGCGGGCGCCAGGCCGCGAGGTCGACAGGCGTCACCCGCGGATAGCGTTCGGGCATCGCGAGACCGCCGTCGGGGGCGAGACCGCCGAGGAGAACGTCGGTGAAGGGCGTGGGCGGCATGCCGCCGCGGGTGGAGATGTACTTCAAGCTGGGGGACGCTACCTTTTCGCGTTCAACTCTTCCATCCGGATCCGCGTCACGGCACCTGCGATCGTGGGCAGTTTCTCGATGCGCCCGATCGCAGCGTTCACGTGCTTCTCGCGCGTCACGTGGGTGAGCATGATGATGTCCGCGTGCTCTTCACCTTCCTGCGGCTCCTTCTGCATCATCGCATCGATCGAGATCTCCACGTCGGCGAGGATGCGGGTGATGTCTGCGAGCACGCCCGGCTTGTCGTAGGCGCGCATGCGCAGGTAGTAGGCGCTCTCGACGTCCGCCATCGGCAGGATCGGCAGGTCGGACACCTTGTCCGGCTGGAAGGCGAGGTGCGGCACGCGGTGCTCGGGGTCGGCGGTGTGCATGCGCGTCACGTCCACGAGGTCCGCCACCACGGCCGACGCCGTCGGCTCCGCCCCTGCCCCCGCGCCGTAGTAGAGGGTCGCCCCGGCCGCGTCGCCCTTGACGAGCACGGCGTTCATCACGCCGTCGACGTTGGCGATGAGCCGCCCCTCGGGGATCAGCGTCGGATGCACGCGCAGCTCGATCCCCTCGGGCTTGCGTTTGGTGATCCCCAGGAGCTTGATGCGGTAGCCGAGCTCCTCCGCGTAGCGGATGTCGAGGCGGGCGAGCTTCGAGATGCCCTCGGTGTAGACGGCGTCGAACTTCATCGGAATGCCGAAGCTGATCGCCGCCATGATGGTGAGCTTGTGGGCGGCGTCGATGCCCTCGATGTCGAAGGTGGGATCGGCTTCCGCGTAGCCGCGCGACTGTGCGTCCTTGAGCGCGAGCTCGAAGCTCACGCCGCGGGTGCGCATCTCGGTCAGGATGAAGTTGCTGGTGCCGTTGATGATGCCCGCGATCCATTCGATGCGGTTCGCGGCAAGGCCCTCCCGCAGCGCCTTGATGATGGGGATGCCCCCGCATACGGCGGCTTCGAAGGCGACCATGACGTTCTTCTTCTGCGCCGCCGCGAAGATTTCGTTGCCGTGCACCGCCAGCAGCGCCTTGTTGGCGGTCACCACATGCTTGCCGTGCTCGATCGCCGCGAGGATCAGATCCTTGGCAATTGTGTACCCGCCGATCAGCTCGATCACGATGTCGATCTCGGGATCGCGCACGACGGAAAACGCGTCATCCGTGACCTGCGCCGCGCCGTTGACGAGGCTGCGCGCCTTCTCCATATCCCGATCGGCGACCGTGCGGATCAGGATCTCGCGGCCCGCGCGGCGCGCGATCTCTCCCTGATTGCGGGTGAGCACGGTGAAGGTGCCGCCGCCGACGGTGCCGATGCCGAGCAATCCTGCGTTGATGGGTCTCATAGCGTTTTCTTGAAGCCGAAAGTCCTGATCGTGTAGCCGGCGCGAAAGTAGAAGCGATGCGCGCGCTCGCGCTCGGTCCCGGAGTCGAGGTCCAGCACGACGCAGCCGGCGCGGCGTGCTTTCTCTTCCAACTGGGCGAGCAGCGCGCAAGCCGATGCCGCGGGAGCGGCACTCCGAGTCCACCACCAGATCATCGACGTAGAGCTTGCGCCCATGGGAGGTGTTCTCGTGCACGCGAAACACCGCCACGCCGGCGACCTCGCCCGCGTACACGGCCACCATCATGCGTCCGCCACCGTCGAACACGCGCTCCATGCTTTGCGCGTAGGGCTCCGGGATCTGCGGTCGCAGCTCGCGATGCACCCGCTCCGCTCGCGCGAGCCAGAGCGCTTCCACCACCTGTCCCGCCTCGTTCGTAATCTCGATGATCTGCACGACAGCGCGGGTCGCCTACAGCAGCCCGTCCTTGCGAAACATTTCCTTGATCCCGCGCAGAGCCTGCCGGGTGCGGGCTTCGTTCTCAATGAGCGAGAAGCGCACATGATCGTCACCGTACTCGCCAAAGCCCACACCCGGGGACACCGCCACCTTGGCATCGTTCAGGAGCTTCTTCGAAAACTCGAGCGAGCCCGCGGCCTTGTAGGGTTCGGGAATCGGCGCCCAGACGAACATGGTCGCTTTCGGTATCTCGATGCCCCACCCCACCTGCTGCAGCCCCTTGCACAGGACGTCTCGCCGATTCTGGTAGGTCTGGCAGATCTGACGCACGGCCTCCTGCGGACCCTCCAGCGCAACGATGGATGCCACCTGGATCGGCGTGAAGGTGCCGTAGTCGTGATAGCTCTTGATGCGACTCAACGCCGCGACCAGATCGCGATTACCGACCATGAAGCCCACGCGCCAGCCGGGCATGTTGTAACTCTTCGAGAGCGTGAAGAACTCCACCGCGACTTCCCGCGCCCCGGGCACCTGCAGGATCGAAGGCGCCTGGTAGCCATCGAACACGATGTCTGCATAGGCGATGTCGTGCACGACGTAGATGTGGTGCTCGCGCGCGAGCTCCACCACGCGCTCGAAGAACGACAGCTCGACGCACTGGGTGGTGGGGTTGCTGGGGAAGTTCAGGATCAGCATCTTGGGCCGCGGATAGCTGTCCCTGATGGCCCGCTGCAGCTCTTCGAAGAAATCGACACCGCGCGCCATCGGCACGTGGCGGATGTCGGCGCCCGACATCACCGGCCCGTAGATGTGGATGGGATAGCTCGGATTCGGCACCAGCACGATGTCGCCCGTGTCGAGGGTCGCAAGCGTGAGATGCGCGATGCCTTCCTTCGACCCGATGGTGACGATCGCCTCGCTGTCGGGATCGAGCTCGACCTCGTAGCGCTGCCGATACCAGTTGCAGATCGCCCGGCGCAACCGCGGAATGCCCTTCGACACCGAGTAGCGATGCGTGTCGGGCCGTTGCACCGTCTCGATGAGCTTGTCGACGATGTGCTTCGGCGTCGGGCCGTCGGGGTTGCCCATGCCGAAATCGACGATGTCCTCGCCGTGCTTGCGGGCCGCTGCCTTGAGCTCGCCGGTGATGTTGAAGACGTACGGCGGCAGACGCCGGATGCGACTGAACTCTTCCATGGGGGATGTGGAGACGGGATGGGTGAAGCGAAAAAGATTATGATTCTAGGGCGGGCCGCGATGCGCCGCAAATCGTTGCCCGGTTACGCCCCATGAAATTCCACCTCGCCAGCGCCCCCGGCTTGAACCTCTTCACGGGTTACGGCGACGGATACGTCGCCGTCAATGGCGTGCGCCACGAAGCGAGCCTCGTCGTCCTTCCGGAGCGCATCATCGACCCGTGGGATGTCCCCGCATTCGATGCGCTCGCGCCGGCCGATTTCGAGTTCCTCGGCGGGCTCGGCGTGGAAGTCGTCGTGCTCGGCACCGGAGCGCGGCTGCGCTTCCCGCCGGTATCCATGCAGAGAATCGTCCTGCAGGCGGGGACCGGCCTCGAGACCATGGACGCCATGGCGGCGTGCCGGACCTACAACATCCTGGCTGCCGAGGGGAGGAAGGTGGCGGCGGCGATCCTGCTCGCCTGAGCCGCGCGGCACTACAGCCCCGACAGCACCTTGAGATGGGTCATGACGCTGCGTCCCAGCGCATGCAGCTCGTAGCCCCCCTCGAGCACCGATACGATGCGGCCTCGGCAGTGCTTCGCAGCGAGGTCGAGCAGCGTCTGCGTGACCCACGCGTAGTCCGACTCGATCAGGCTGAAGGAGGCCATGTCGTCGTCCCGGTGGGCGTCGAAACCGGCCGAGATCAGGAGCAGCTCGGGCTCGAACGCATCGATCGCCGGCATCCAGTGCTCGGTCACCGCGTTCCGGAACCGCTCTCCGCCGGTGTAGGCGGGAAGCGGGATGTTCACCATGGTCGCGGATCGGCTGTCGGCCCCGCTGTAGGGGTAGAACGGGTGCTGGAAGGTCGAGACCATGAGCACCCGCGGATCGTCGCGGAAGATGTCCTCGGTGCCGTTGCCGTGGTGGACGTCGAAATCGGCGATGCACACCCGCTTGAGCCCATGATGCTCGAGAGCGTGGGCGGCGCCGATGGCCACGTTGTTGAAGAAGCAGAACCCCATCGCCCGCTCGCGCTCGGCGTGGTGCCCCGGAGGCCGCACGGAGCAGAAAGCGGTCTTCTTTTCTCCCGACAGAACGAGGTCGACCGCATACACCACCGCGCCGGCCGCGCGCAGGGCCGCCCGCAGGGAGAACGGGTTCATCGCGGTGTCCGGATCCAGGTGGTGGATCCCGGCCTTCGGAACCGAGGCGAAGATGCTGTCGATGTACGCTGCGGTGTGCACCCGCTCCAGCTGCGCCCGGTCGGCGGCGGGGGCGTCGCGGTGGTCCAGATAGTTGATGAGGCCCGACGCGATCAGCTGGTCCTCGACGGCACGCAGGCGCAGGGGACTCTCGGGATGGTACGAGCCCATGTCGTGTGCGAGGCAATCGGTGTGGGAGATAAACGCGGTGGTCAACTGGCGCCTCCTTCCGGCGCGGGGTCGGTGCGCCCCCTTTCTTGACAAATTTGTTGTATTTTCGAAATGTTATAGTCAGTGCGCGGCAAAGTCCATTATGATCCCGCCACGATATTGCAATGCAACATAGGTATCCTTCCGCCCGTCACGATTGCAAGCGCCTACGAGCCGGCCCGCGTCCATGACTTCACTCTATACCGCTGAACGCCGCTATCTCGCCCAGCTGTTCTCGCCCACCTCGGTCGCCCTCATCGGCGCGGGTGAGCGCGCAGGCAGTGCGAGCCGGGCGCTCGCCGAGAATCTTCTGCACGGGGGGTTCAAGGGCGAGTGCTACGCTGTGAATCCGCACTATTCGACGGTGCTCGGTGCCCCGAGCTACCCGTGCGTGGACACGATCGGAAAACCGATCGACCTCGCGGTCATCGCAACGCCCGCGGAGTCGGTGCCGGAGGTGATGGAATCGTGCCGCCGGGCGCGGGTGTTCTCGGCCCTGATCCTGTCCACCGGGCTCAGGCGCGCCTCGCCCACGGGGCAGGCGCTGCTCGACACCACGCTCGGTATCGCGCGGAAGGCAGGCATTCGCATCCTCGGACCGAATTCGATCGGTCTCGCGCGCCCGGCGCTCGGCTTCAACGCCGCCCTCGTTCATGGCTCGATCAAGCCCGGCAGCGTCGCTCTCGTTTCCCAGTCCGGGGCTCTTCTCACGTCCATGCTCGACTGGGCCCGGACCGACGACGTCGGCTTCTCGAGCATCGTGTCCCTGGGCGACCGGGTCGACGTCAGTTTCTCCGACGTGCTCGACTTCCTCACCACCGATCCGCAGACCGAGAGCATTCTGCTCTACGTCGAGGGCTTCAATCGCCCCCGGCGCTTCATCTCCGCCCTGCGCGGCGCCGCGCGCATCAAGCCCGTGATCGTGGTGAAGGCCGGGCGGCAGGCGGCCGGGCTGCGGGCAGCCATCACCCACTCCGGGGCGCTGGTGGGACGGGACGACATTTTCGACGCGGCGCTGCGTCGCGCCGGCGCGGTGCGCGTGCTGACCTATTCGCAGCTCTTCTCCGCGGCGAAGTGCCTCTCGTCCCGCTACAAGCCCTGCGGCGACCGGCTCGCGATCGTGAGCAACGGCGGCGGTCCGGGGGTGATTGCGGCCGACTGGGCCATGGACCAGGGCATCCAGGTCGTGGAACTGGCGCCTGCCACCGTCGCCGCCATCCAGAATGTCCAGCCGGAGGGCTATCCCGTGCACAATCCGGTCGACATCCAGGAAGACGCGAGCCGTGATCGCTACGCGGCAGCGATCCGCGCCTGCATGGAGGACCAACACGTCGACGGCCTGCTGGTGATCCATACGCCGCAGGTGGTCACGGATTCGGTCGAGGTGTCCCAGGCGGTGCTCGCGGCGCGGCAGGAGAGCGGCAAGCCCCTCATCGCCTGCTGGATGGGCGATGACCAGGTCGCGGCGGGGCGGCAGGTGCTGCAGGATGCCGCGATGCCGGTCTTTCGCACGCCCGAGCCCGCCGTCGAAGCCTTCCGCAACATCGTCAACTACTACCGCAACCAGCAGCTCCTGATGCAGGTGCCGGGGCCGCTCGAGCGCGAGCAGCCGGCCGATATCGAGGGTGCGCGCATCCTGGTCGAAGCGGTGCTCGCGGAGCGGCGCAAGATCCTCACCGAGACCGAATCGAAAGCGCTGCTCGCCGCGTTCCGCATCCCGGTCGCGCGGACCGTCGTCGCCCGCTCTCTCGCCGAAGCGATCGTCAACGCCGAACAGCTCGGCTTTCCGGTGGCGATGAAGATCAGCTCGCTCGACATCGTGCACAAGTCCGAGGCGCGGGGCGTACGGCTCGACGTCCAGAACGCGCAGGAGCTGCGAGCCGCCTATACGGACATCATCGCGAGCGTGAAGCGCATCTCGCCCAACGCGCGCATCGAGGGCATCGCGATCCAGCCGATGGGCGTCAAGCAGAACGGGCGGGAGCTCATGATCGGTGTCGTGACCGACCCGCAGTTCGGACCCGTCATCAGCTTTGGCGCCGGCGGGGCGCTGGTCGAAGTCCTGGCGGACCAGGCGGTCGCCTTGCCGCCCCTGAACGCTTTTCTCGCGCGCGACCTGATCCACCGGACGCGCATCGCGAAGACGCTGGGGGCCTACCGCAACATGCCGCCCGCGAACATCGACGAGCTGGTGGAGGTGCTCGAGCGGGTCTCGGAAATGGTGTCCGAGCTGCCCTGGATCGTGGAGATGGACATCAACCCCCTGATCCTCGACGAGGAGGGCATCCTCGCGGTCGACGCGCGCATCGTGGTCGACCACCCTTCGCCGGATCTCTTCGGGCGCTACGCCCACATGGCGATCTGCCCGTATCCGGCGCACCTGACCGAGACGCTGGTCCTGGCCGACAGCACCGAGATCGTCATCCGTCCCATCCGCCCGGAGGACGCGGAGATGGAGCAGGAGTTCGTCCGCAACCTGTCCGACGAGTCGCGCTACTATCGCTTCATCAGCACCGTGCGCGAACTGTCGCACCGGATGCTGGTGCGCTTCACGCAGATCGACTACGACCGCGAGATGGCGCTCGTGGCGGTGACCCAGCAAAACGGCCGCGACGTCCAGATCGGCGTCGCCCGCTACGTCATCAACTCGAGTGGCGATACCTGCGAGTTCGCGATCGCGATAGCCGACGACTGGCAGAAGCAGGGCATCGGCGGACGGCTGATGGTGAACCTGATGGATGCGGCGCGCGAGAAGGGTCTGCGCCGGATCGATGGCGACGTTCTCACGTCCAACACCAGGATGCTGCGCTTCATGCAGAAACTCGGCTTCGAGGTCTTGCCGAACGAAGAGGACGCCGACTTGAAGCGTTGCGTGCGCTCGCTCTGACGCGAGAGCCCGCGGGCGAGGCGGGCGGTCGCGAGGAAATCCGTGGCACCAAACTTGCACCCGGCAGGCACGTTTCCCCCGCCGTCAAAACCCGCACCATGCCTCACCCTGTAGACAGCGTCATTCAGCAGGTCTCCGCCGTCATCCTCGGCAAGGAAAAGCAGATCCGTCTTGCGGTCGCCTGCCTGCTCGCGCGCGGGCATCTTCTGATCGAGGACCTGCCGGGGGTCGGCAAGACCACCCTCGCCCACGCGCTCGCGATCTCCCTCGGCCTCGATTTCCAGCGCATCCAGTTCACAGCCGATCTGCTGCCGACCGACATCCTGGGGGTTTCGATACTCGACCGGGAAAGCGGCGAGTTTCGCTTCCATGCCGGACCGATCTTCGCGCAGGTGATCCTGGCCGACGAGGTGAACCGCGCGACGCCGAAGACCCAGAGCGCGCTCCTCGAAGCGATGGCCGAGCGGCAGGTCACCGTCGAAGGCGAGACACGACCCCTGCCGCAACCGTTCTTCGTCATCGCCACCCAGAATCCGTCGCACCAGGTCGGCACCTTCCAGTTGCCGGAATCGCAGCTCGACCGTTTCCTGATGCGCATCACCCTGGGCTATCCGGACCGCACGGCGGAGCGCTCGCTGCTCGAGGGCGCCGACCGCCGCGACCTGATCGCGAATTTGCAACCGCGCCTGCGCCCCGAGAACCTGATCTCGCTGCAGCGGCAGGTCACCGGCGTACATGCGTCGTCGGCCCTGCTCGACTACGTGCAGGCACTGATCGAGCATTCGCGGCGCGCGCCCGATTTCGTCACCGGTCTCTCCCCGCGCGCCGGACTCGCGCTGCTCGCCTGCGCGCGTGCCTGGGCCTCGATGGAAGGCCGCGACCAGGTGCTGCCCGAAGACGTGCAGACGGTGCTGCCGGGTGTGATCGGGCATCGCCTGCAAACCGCGAGCGAGCTCACGCGGGTAGACGGCGCGGAACTGTCACGGAAGCTGCTGTCGGAAGTCGCGATACCCTGACGGGGTTCTCCGTCGCCACGGGGCAGCGCCCTTGATCCACATCCTGAAGCCCTTCATCGAAGACTGGCTCGCCCGGCCCGGCCGTGCGCAAGCCGGTCCGCTGACGCTTACGCAACGCCGCATCTTCATCCTGCCGACGAAGTATGGCTTCGGCTTCGCTCCGGTACTGCTCGTCATGCTGGCGGGATCGGTGAGCTACGGTCTTTCGCTCGGCTTCGTGCTCACGTTCCTGCTCGGATCGGTGGCGATCGTGTCGATCCTGCACGCGTATCGGAACCTGGCCGAGCTGCGCGTCGCGATCGCGCGTGCGGAACCGGTCTTCGCCGGCGCCACCGCACGCTTTCCGGTCCACCTCGAAAACCCGTCGCGGCAGGCGCGGTTCTCGGTCGGCCTCGCGCGGCAAGGCGATGAGCAGGGCTTCGCGGACATCCCGTGCGGCGGCCATGGCAGCATCGAGCTCTGCGTGCCGGCGCCGCGGCGCGGCGTGCTGCGGGCGGGTCGCTTCACGCTCTTCACGCGTTACCCAATGGGCCTCTTCTTCGCGTGGTCGCCCGTGGAGCTGGAGGCGACCTGTCTCGTCTACCCGCGACCCGACGACGCCCCGCTGCCGCGGCTCGCGCCGCGCGCGCAACTGGGCGACGTGTCCCAGGCGGGCGCGGGCGACGACGACTTCTCCGGCCTCAAGTCCTATCAGCCGGGAGATTCGCCCCGGCGCATCGCGTGGAAGGCATCGGTCCGCGGCGAGACGCTGCTCACCAAGCAGTTCGCCGGGCAGGCCGCGCACGAGATGTGGCTCGACTGGAACGACCTGCCGGCGCATTTCGGCGTGGAAGCGCGGCTCTCCCGGCTGACGAGCTGGGTGTTGCAGGCCGATCGCAGCGGCATCCTTTTCGGCCTGCGCCTGCCTGCCTGCCGCTTCGCCCCGGCTGCGGGCGAGCAGCATCGCCTGCGCTGCCTGGAGGCGCTGGCACGATTCGACGGCGCGGGGGCGCCATGACGAAGGGCAGCCCGCTGCAGGTGTTCAGCGTGTACTCGCTGCTCTTCGCCGTGCTGCTCGCCGCAGCACCGCACGCGCTGCACCTGCCGAAGTGGGTGCTGCTGCTCGCGGCGTCGCTGTGGCTGTGGCGCGTCTACCTCCTGCATCGCGACCTGCGGCTTCCCAACCGCTGGCTCCTGAGCCTCTTCACCATCGCCGGTTCCGTCGGCATCTTCTTTCACTACCGCAGCCTCTTCGGGCGCGACGCGGGGGTCACGCTGCTCGTCCTCATGCTCGCGTTGAAGCTGCTCGAGATGAACGGCCGCCGCGACGCGATCATGGTGATCTTCCTGTCGTATCTGCTGCTCATCACGCATTTCCTGTATTCGCAGACGGTGGCGACGGCGGCGTACATGCTCGCCGTCGTGTGGCTCATCACCATGACCATGGTCGGGTTCCAGCAGCGTGCGCCGCAGCAGGCATGGAAATCGGCCGTGCGCACCTCCGGGCTGCTGCTCGCGCAGGCGGTGCCGCTCATGCTGGTGATGTTCCTTTTCTTTCCGCGCGTACAGGGCCCCCTGTGGGGGCTGCCGCAGGACGCCTACGCGGGCAGCACCGGGCTCTCGGACACGATGGCGCCCGGCAGCCTATCCAGCCTGAGCCTCTCCGACGCGGTCGCCTTTCGCGCCCGCTTCGACGCCGAGCCGCCGAATCACGCGCGTCTCTACTGGCGGGGACCGGTGCTGTGGGATTTCGACGGCAAGGCCTGGCGCGCCGGCAATCCGATCGCGGGACCGGCCGCGGAGCTTCTCGGGGCCGGCGACGCCGTCCGCTACACGGTGACGGTGGAGCCGCACGAACAGAACTGGCTCTTCGCCCTGGACCTGCCGGCCATGAGGCCCGAAGGCGCCCGCATCACCGCCGACTTCCAGATGATGCAGGCGAAGCCGCTGCGCGAGCGCAAGCGTTACGACATGCTGTCGTACCTCACCTACCGGGTCGCACCGGACCTGCTCGCCCATGAAGTGCGCGTGCGTGCGCTGCAACTCCCGCCGGCCGTCGCACCGCGCGCGCGCGCACTCGCGGAGCGCATCCGTGCCGAGGCGGGCAGCGACGAGGAGGTGCTGCATCGCACGCTCGAGTTCTTCACTCAGAGACCGTTTTTCTACACGCTGAGCCCACCGCTGCTCGGCAGCGATCCGGTCGACGAGTTCCTGTTCAGGACCCAGCGCGGTTTCTGCGAGCACTACGCTTCCGCGTTCGTCTTCCTCATGCGCGCCGCGGAGGTGCCCGCGCGCGTGGTGACCGGATATCACGGCGGCGCCCTCAATCCCGTCGGTGACTATGTCATCGTGCGCCAGGCCGACGCGCACGCGTGGGCGGAGGTATGGCTCGAGGACCGGGGCTGGGTGCGCGTCGATCCCACCGCTGCGGTTTCCCCGCAGCGCCTGGCGGAAGGGCTCGCGGCAGCGGTGCCGGCCGATGACCCGGTGCCACTGCTCGCACGCGACGATGTCGCCTGGCTGCGCGACGCGCTCTATCGCTGGGACGCCATCGCCAATGCCTGGAACCAGTGGGTGCTGGGGTACAACCCGGAACGCCAGCGCAGTTTCCTCGCGCGTGTCGGCTTCGACGACGCCACCTGGCGCACCATGGCGATGGTGCTGCTCGGCATGACCTGCCTCGTGCTCCTCGCGCTCACGGGCCTCCTGCTCTTCAACCTGCGCGCGCAGCGCAACGACCCGGTCCAGCGGGCCTGGCAGCTCTTCTGCCGCAAGCTCGCGCGGCGCGGCGCGGCACGTCATCCGAGCGAAGGGCCGGTGGACTATGCACGACGCATCGAGCGGGAGTTCCCGCAGGTCGCGGACGAGGTGCGCGTCATCGGCGAGATCTATATCCGGCTGCGCTATGGCAGGTCGCCGCGCCCCGGCGACGTGCAGAAGCTCGAGTCTCTCGTGACGGGGTTCAAGGTTTGAGCTGTGCGAGCGGGCGCTACAGCAGCACGTCCCTCGATACGCCTTCCCGTTTGATGATGCAGCGCAGGCTATGCAACGCCTCGAGCTGGATCTGCCGTACGCGCTCGCGGGTGAGGTCGAGGTCGTCCGCCAGTTGCTCGAGCGTCAGGATCTCGGACCCGCTCAGGCCGTAACGGCACTCGATCACGCGCCGCTGCTTGTCGTTTAACTGCGCGAGCCAGTCCTGCACCTGCGACTCGGCCTCGACATGCTCCAGACGCTCGTCGGGCGCAAGGCGTCGCATCGTCCGGCACCGATTCGCCGATCGAGAGCATCGGGTCGACGTCGAGCGGCGCATCGAGCGAGGTCATGCGCTCGTTCAAGGCGAGCACCCGCCGCACCTCGCCCGTCGACCGGCCGGTGAGATGCGCCACGTCCTCCACCGTCGGTTCGCGATCGCCGTGCGTCTCCAGGTACCGCGTCGCGCGGAGCATCGACGTTCAGCTCCTTGATCACGTGCACCGGCAGGCGAATGGTGCGCGACTGGTTCATGATCGCCCGTTCGATGTTCTGGCGGATCCACCACGTCGCATAGGTGGAGAAACGAAAGCCGCGCTCCGGATCGAATTTCTCCAGCGCGTGGATGAGCCCGAGATTGCCTTCCTCGATCAAGTCGAGGAGCGCCACACCGCGGTTCACGTAGTGCTTCGCGATGTTCACCACGAGCCGCAGGTTGTGCTCGATCATCGTCTGCCGCGCGTGGAAATCGCCCTGCCTGGCAAGACGCGCGTGCTGGAGCTCCTCCTCCGGGCGAAGCAGCGCATTGTGACCGATCTCGTTCAAGTAGAGCTGCATGACGTCCGAGAGCAGGTCGGTCGCGGGGCTCTCGACTTCGAACACGGGCGAGTCTTCGCCCGCGAGCGCGGCCAGCTCGTCGACCAGATCCTCTTCCCCCGGCGACATGCCGTTCGCGATCATCAGCCCTTGCCGGACGGGAGATAGCGCAGCGGATCGACCGGTTTGCCGAGGCGCCGGATTTCGAAATGGAGCTTCACCTGGTCGGCGTCGGTATTGCCCATCTCGGCGATCTTCTGTCCCTTCGCGACGGTCTGGCCTTCCTTCACCAGTATCTCGCTGTTGTGCGCGTAGACGCTCAGGTAGGTCTTGTTATGCTTGATGATAACGAGTTTGCCGTAGCCCCGTAAGCCGCTCCCCGCATACACCACCTTGCCGCCCGCACTCGCGAGCACCGGCTGCCCGGCCTTGCCACCGATGCCGATGCCCTTGAGGTTCGCCGCTTCGGAAAACGAGGTGACGACTTTCCCGTTGGCCGGCCACGACCAGCTCACCCGATCCTCGTCGTCGCCGGCCTGAGGCTCGGGGGTGGCCTCCGGCTTCGGGTCGACCTTGGCGAGCTCGGGCTTCGGCGGTTCCGTGCGCGGCGCTTCCTGCTTCGTCGCTTCCGGCCCGGCGGGCCTGGGGGTCGCGGCCGACGCGGCTGCGATCACCGCAGGGGCGGCGAACGGCGACGGCGCGCCCTTCAACTGGGCCAGCGCTTCGTCGGAATACGGCAGGCGCTGCGCCTTGGGCGTCTTGACGAGAGCCGCGGACGGCGCGGCGTCTGCGGGCCGGGTCAGGCCTGGCGGAGGAGTTTGCGGCTTCGCCTCCGGCACCAGGGGCTTGCCCTCGGCCGGCGGCGGGACGGTCGCGAGCGGTGCCACGGTCGCGGCCTCACCTCCCGCGGCGGGCGGCGAACCCGGCGGACGCAGGCGCAGCTGCTGATCGACCGCGATGCGATTCGGATCGGTGATGCCGTTCCACGCCGCGAGATCACGGTAGTCGAGGCCCTGGTCGAGCGCGATCGAGTGCAGCGTGTCGCCCTTCCTGACGGTGTAGAACTCCGGCCGCGTATCCGCCACCCCAGGCTTGCGGGGCGCGGCCTTGGTTCCGGTCGCAGCGCTCCCCCGCTCGACCACCGGCGCGGGCCGCGGCGCCGACGTCTGGCAGCCGGCGACGAGGACAACCAACATCGCGCAGACCAGCAAGGGCAGCGGGCGCGTTTTCATGTCGAGCGGAAGCAGCATCTTCAACCAATCCCAGGTAGCAGCGGCACGAACTTCACTTCCTCCAGCACCGCTTCGTCGTACCCGCGCGGCGTGCGGGTGATGCAGCAGAGCCGCTGTTCGCGGGTGCCGAGCGGAAACACCAGCCGGCCACCCGGCGCGATCTGCTCGAGCAGTGCCTGGGGCACGTGCGTGGCAGCGGCGGCCATGACGACCGCGTCGAAGGGCGCGGCCTCGGGGAGCCCGCGATGACCGTCCCCGTGGCGCAGCTTCACGTTGTGGATGCGCAGCGCCCGCAGCCGTATGCGCGCCTTCGTGGCGAGCGTCGCGACGCGCTCCATGGAATAGACCGCGCGCGCGATCCGCGACAGAACCGCCGCCTGGTACCCACAACCGGTGCCGATGTCGAGGACGCGCCCGAGCGCCGCGCCGCCGCGCGCGATTTCGCTCATGCGCGCGACGACATAGGGGCTGGAGATGGTCTGGCCGAATCCGATGGGCAGCGCGATGTCCTCGTAGGCCCGGCTCGCCAGCGCCTCGTCCACGAAGAGATGACGGGCGATCTCGGTCATCGCCGCCAGCACGATCTCGTCCTTCACGCCGCGCTCGCGCAGGCGCTCCACCATGCGCATGCGCGTGCGCTCGGATGTCATGCCGATGCCGGAGGCGGGGCCGTTCATCCCAGCCATGCGCGCACGGCTTCGAGCTGCGCGAAATGCGTGAGATCCATCTGCAGCGGCGTGACGGAGACGCAGTTTTGCGCCACGGCGTGGAAGTCGGTGCCTTCGCCGGCGTCCTGGGCATTGCCCGCCGCGCCCACCCAGTACACCACGTTGCCGCGCGGATCGCGCGAGGGCACGGCCGGCTGCGCCTTGTGCCGCTTGCCCAGGCGCGTGATCGAGGTGCCCGCGAGCTCGTCGAAGGGAACGTCCGGCACGTTGATGTTGAGCAGCACCGACTGCGCAATCGGATGGTCGCGGAAGCGCTCCACCATCTGCGCCGCGATGCGCGCCGCCGTCGTGTAGTAGCGCGGCGACTTGCTCGTGAGAGAGACCGCGAAGGACGGAATCCCGAGCAGAAAACCTTCGGTGGCGGCGGCGACGGTGCCGGAGTAAATCGTATCGTCGCCCATGTTCGCCCCCTCGTTGATGCCGGACACCACCATGTCCGGCAAGTAACCGAGCAACCCGGTGACGGCGAGGTGCACACAGTCGGTCGGCGTGCCGTTCACGTAGGAGAAGCCGTTCGCCGCTTTGCGCACGGTGAGCGGCCGATCGAGCGTGAGCGAGTTGCTGGCGCCGCTGCGATCGCGCTCCGGTGCCACCACGGTCACCGCGCCGAAAGGCGACAGCGCGTCGGCGAGCGCCGCCAAGCCCGGCGCGAAGTAGCCGTCGTCGTTCGAGAGAAGGATGCGCATGGACGCCGCTGCACCGCAATTTGCAAACCATGATTCTATCGCGTCCGGCCGGCTTCGCGGGTTGCGCGCCCGCGATGACAGCCTATGGCCGCGAATGGGTGTGGCGGATTCGTCCTCTTGGCAGGGACCGAATCACCGACCTTTGAAGTCGGGTTTGCGCTTTTCCTTGAAGGCGCGGATGCCTTCCTGATAGTCATCGCTGTCGTAGACGACGCGGCGCAATCCCTGCACCCGCTCGAAACCCTCCGGCGACATGGGACGGGCGCTCGACAGGATGCGCAGCTGCTCCTTCATCACGGCGATGCTGAGCGGCGCATTCCGCGCGATCTGGCGTGCGAGATCGAGGGTGAAGGATTCCAACTCGGCAGCCGGCACCAGGTGGTTCACCATGCCGAGCCGCTCGGCCCGCGCGGCGCCCAGGGGCTGCGCCGTGAACGCCATTTCCTTGATGACATGAAGGTTCGCCGCGTTCAGGAAGTTGACCATGCCCGAGACGTTGTACGGCACTCCGATCTTCGCGGGCGTCAATGCGAACGTCGTGGCAGCGGTCGCGACGATGAGGTCGCAGGCGAGCGCCATCTCGCAGCCGCCGCCCCACACGGTGCCCTCGATCATGGCGATGACGGGCGCCGGAAACGACTGAATGCCGCGCACGAGCTGGCGCAACGGATCGCCCCAGCCCAGGGGATCGCGCTGCGATTCGGGCAGCTCGTTCACGTCGTGGCCCGCCGACCAGACTTTCTCGCCTGGATGCGCGCGCACGACGACGACCCGGACATTCTGCGTTCGGAGCGTCGCAAGCGCGGCCATGAAGTCTTCCACCAGCGGCTCGCTCAGCGCGTTGCGCTTCTCCGGGTGATTGAGGGTAATGAAGCCGATGTCGTCGCGCTGCTCGGTGAGAATCAGTGGCATGTAATGGGTCTCCTCGGAGGGTCGGGGCGCGTCATGGAGATCGAGAGCGCCCTGGCTACTCTATCCGAGAAAGCCGGGATCGGGGCTGCACGGACAGCGCAGAGTCCGATGGCCAGCACGGCATACCGCGCCTGATCACTTCCTCGAGGTAGTCGCCGAGCGCTGCGCGAAAGCCGCCGGTGCCCTCCTTGTCGGCAGGGTCGACCAGGTAGATCGTTTCAGGCCTGAAGTAGAAAGGCGGTTCGGACAACGGCTGCTCGCCTGCTCTACGCGAATAGAGAAACGGCGTCGTCCTGCGACCGTGGACGTGGCCGATCTCGTACATCACGTTCGGATTGGCATCGCTCAGGTCCGCGACGACTGCATCGGCGCGGTCGAGGCGTTCGAGAAACATCTGCGGGATGTGACCGGCGCGGACGCTCTGATCGAGGCGCTCGACTTGAAACCCGGACTGCTCGATCACCGGCTTTGCCACGTACTCGAAGAAGGCTTCGGGGCCCCATTCACCGAACGGCATCAGCACCAGGCACCACCGTTCGAGGGCACGCGCCAGGGCCTCCGCGATCTGCTTCGCCAGGGCTTCCATGGCCTGCTCGTCGACGGCGTCGAGGGACGCCGAGTCGAGTGCGCGGAAGAGGTCGTCGGCGCCTTTGAAGCGGCTCTGGAAGCGCGCTCGGTGCTTTTTCCAATAGTGTTCGGAGTCGCCGCCCGTGAACGGCATCGGCAGTGCGGGCTTGCCCGCCAGCAACGCCAGCTCCAGCACGGTCGCGGTGTGCACTTCCCCTTTGAAGGTGATGATGGCGTCCGTCTCCAGGACCAGCGCAAAGCGCCGGCCCTCCGCGGTATAGCCGTGGAACGTCCGCGCCGCTCTCGCCCAGTCGCGAACCAGATCCCAGCGCTCGTCCTCTTCGGGATCCGGTACCCAGGACTCGAGTCGGTCGCGCACGGCGATGCCGCGCTCGCCGAGATACTCCTCCGCCGCGCGTGTCACCGCTACGTCGGTGGGCGTCGTACCCTGCTCCTTTCCGGGGGCATCGACGATGCCGCCGGTGACGATCACCGTGTCCGGATAGGCCAGGATTGCCCTCACCAGATGCTTCACCCATCGGGTGGCCGGTCCGGGAAGGTCCGTGCCCCCGTAAATGACGATGCGCTTCGGTCTCATGGCGAATCTCCGCTGCGGTCCACGCCCCGCCCCGTTTCATTCCCGACGCGTCCGGCTGCCAGCAGCGGTCCACGATTGATATCAAGGCCCATATCCGACAGACCCAGTCGTGGTAATGAGCAGATTCAATAGCTCAATAGCTCGTCCTTCCAACCGCCGACGCTCTGGGCTTCGAGGCCTTCCTGGGCGCCTTCTTCGACGCTTTGCCACGAGCAGTTCCCGTCGAACCTGCGCCTTGCCGTTTCGCAGCCGCAGCGCGTGGCTTCGCCGCGGTGGTCCCCGCTTTTCGTGCAGGCGCAGTGCGAGGTCTCGCAGCTTTGGCTTCGGCCGTCCTGGCGGCTGAGGCGCGCAGCTTGGCTGCCTTCTTCGTTCCCGTCTTCCTCGCCGCCGCAGCGCGCGGCTGCGCGGGTTTCGTTGCCGCTTTCTTCGCGGCGGACACGCGCGGCTTGGCGGTCTTCGTCGCTGCCTTCGTCGCAGCGGCGACGCGAGTCGTTGCGGCCTTCGTTCCCGCCTTCTTCGTGGTAGCCGTGCGAGGTTTCGCGACCTTCGTTCCCGTCTTCCTTGCAGTCGCGGCGCGAGGTGTGGCTGCCTTCGTTGCAGCTTTCTTCGCCGATGCGACGCGAGCTTTTCCTGCCTTCACGCCCGCTTTCGCCGTCGCCATGCGGCGTGGCTTCGCCGGCTTCTTGCGCGCGGCAGCAGCGGGTTTCGCTGCATGTTCGAGGGTCGCTGCGCCGGCCATCCCGCGCCGCGCTCGCGGCGCTGCCGCCACGACGGGTGCCGCCACCGCGAACACCGCCTTGGCGCGCTTCCAGAAAGTGATCCGCTCCTCCAGACCGATCGTGCCGCCGTTGATCCGCTTCGTGATGGTCACGAAGTCGCCGGCGTCGGCGAGGGCGTTCAACCCCCTGCTCGCCCAGAACCAGGCGGCCGCGAGGCACCCCACGTCGGGGCTTTCCAAACGCTCGGGTTCGTTGACGAGGTCGACGCCAATACCCTGCCCGCAGCTCCGGTAGTTGTCCTTGCCGGTGAGCTGGATCGGCCCCCGCCCGCGATAGCGCCAGCCCTCGCCGCTCGCCTCGTTGCCATTGCCGAGTCGCCCGCCGTAGACACGGTTAGCGATGCGCTCCGGCTGCCGGTCGAAAGGCTGCGCTTCGGCATCGGTTCGGAAATACTTCGGGAAAACCTGTCGCAGTCGCTGCCACCGATACGTGAGATCCTCGGTCCAGCGCCGCAGCTCGCCCGACTCGTGGGCGAGCTGGGCCAGGAACGCGGCTCTTCGCGCGGGGGACACGATATCGAATCGCTGCATTGCGGCATCGAGCGCCGGTATCAATCGATCGGCCATGCCGGCAGCGCCCGGCATCACACCTAGCAGCTCATTGCGAGTCAACATGATCGGCCTCCGTCATCGATGCGGCATGTATTCACCATAGACCATACCGAGCCGGCCTGCCAGCGTCGCCGCGCAGGGCCGGAAATGATCGAATGCAGGTGACGTCGAGCTTGGCACCGGTAAGACTTTTGGCCTAGTGTGTAATGAGTGCGTTGCTGATAAAAGTACCGGCGTGCGGCGGCCTTGTCCGAAGGCCAAGCGCGGAGAGGGCAAGGCCATGACGAAGAAAGCGCTCTGTGTCGGCATCAACGAATACCCCGGCGGTCAGGACGATCTCAAGGGCTGCGTCAACGACGCGAAGGCATGGGCAGGGCTGCTGGCAGAGCATTACGGATTCGCGCCGGGGGACGTGAAGGTCCTGCTCGACGCGCAGGCTACCAAGGCGAAGATCGTCGCGGGTCTGAAGGCGCTGCTCGCCGGAGCTAAGTCCGGTGACCGGCTCGTCTTTACCAATGCGTCGCACGGCACGTACGTCGCCGACGACTCCGGGGACGAGGAATACGACGAAGCCATCTGCCCCTACGACTGCGACAAGCATCTGCTCATCGACGACGAGCTGCGCGAGCTCTTCGCCGCACTGCCGGCCGGGGTCAGCATGTCCGTGATCTCCGATTCCTGCCATTCGGGGACCCTCACGCGGGCGGCGGTCGCCGACTCGGTACCCGGCGTGCCTTTCACGGACGATCGGCGCGTCCGGTTTCTCAACCCCGCGCACCTCGGCCGGCGCGCGCTGAAAGACCCTGTTGAGGCAAAGGCGCGCGGCCGGCAGCGGTACCCCCAGTCGCAGATGAAAGAGGTCCTGCTCTCCGGCTGCGACCCGACTGAGTACTCGTATGACGCGCTGATCGACGGGACGTACCACGGCGCGCTGACCGCAATGGCGCTCACTGCGATCCGTGCGGCGAACTACGAAATCACCTGGCAGGACCTCCACTCGCGCGTTCGCAGCCTGCTCGATGCGGCCGATTATCCGCAGCACCCGCAGCTCGAAGGCAACGGCGCCAACAAGAAGAAACGCATCTTCAGTTGAGCCGCGACGCTGCGAGCCGCGAGATAACACCAACACATCCGGAACCAAGGGGGCTCAGATGGCGCAGGAAACGAAGCTGAAGGGGTACAAGGTCCCGCACGAGTCGGGCTCCGCACTGCCGTCCAGCTCCGCCACGGTCAGGGCAGAGTTTCGGCCGGGGAGCTTTCGCTCGGGTACCGAGCAGGAAGCCGAGGTAGCGGTTCGCGACGACGAGCTCGTCGAGGTCGAATTCGAAGACGGGCTGCGCATCTGGCTCACCGCGGCCGAATACCGCGAAAAGCTCGAGAAGACGAAGAAGCGCGCGCCGGGGGCGAGCGGTGCCCTCGAGATTCCGGACACACTCCCGTTCGGAGGCGACGAGGCCCGGGAACGCGGCGTCGTCGGCTGGGTGATGAAGTCGCTCAAGGTCGTCGGCATCGACGTTGCCGGGAAAACCGCCGTCGAGCTCGCCCGTGCGTTCGAGGACAAGCAGGAGGGACGCAAGCGTCCGGGTCCCGGCGTCTACCGCTGCCGCATGGTCACCGGGGACTTCGCGCTCGACGATCTCCCCGCAGGCAAGCTCGGCGGAAAACGCGTCCTGCTCTTCCTTCACGGCACCGCGTCGAGCACCTGGGGCAGCTTCGGCGAGCTGTGGTCGCCGCCGCGCTCCGCGACGCTCGCGGGGCTGAAGCGGCTCTACGGCGACAACGTCATCGCGCTCGAACACCGCTCGATGACGGTGAGCCCGATCGTGAACGCGCTCGAGATTGCCGAGGCACTCGACGCGCTGCTTGCGGACGGCGCCGAGGTCGACCTCATCAGCCATTCGCGGGGTGGGCTCGTCGGCGAGCTGCTGTGCCGCATGAACATCGCCGACGGATCCGACCCGTACGAGGCGCTCGACTACAAGCTCGTCACCGACACGGCGTGGCTCGCCGCCGATCCCGACCTGCCGCAGGCTGCGATCGACGAGGCGAAGCAGGCACTCGCAGGCGAAAGCGACCGGCTGAAGACCCTCGCGGCCGCGCTCGGACAGCTCGCCGCGCGCAAGATGCGGATCCGAAGGTTCGTGCGCGTCGCGTGTCCCGCGTTGGGGACGACTCTCGTTTCCCGACGGCTCGACCGCTGGGTGCAGATTCTCGCGAACGTCGGCCGGTTCGCGTCGGCCGCGTCTCCCGTCGGCGAGCTGGTCGATGCGCTGGGGGATTTCATCGCGGCCGTGCTCAAGGAGCGCACGGCCCCCGCCATGCTGCCGGGCATCGCGGCGATGCTGCCGGATACGGGGCTCGTCCGGATGGTGAACAACCCGCGCCGGACGGTCGCCTCGGAGCTCGCGGTGATTGCCGGCGACAGCGAACCCGAAGGGATCTGGAAGCGTCTCCTCATGCTGGTCGCCGACCGCTTCTATGCCGGCGAGCACGATCTCGTCGTCAACACCGGCTCGATGTATGGCGGTGCGCCGCGCCAGACGGGGCGCACCGCGCTGTGTTACCAGCAGGGTGCGCCGGTCAATCACTTCAACTACTTCAAGAATTCCGAGAGCGCCGATGCCATCGTCGTCGCGCTGGAAGACACCGACTTCGCGACGCTCGGCACACGCGTCGCCGGGTTCGAGCCGCTGCGACCGCCCGAGAAGCCGATTGCCCGCGAGCTCTCCCGCGGCCCCGCCGGACCGCGACCGGTGGTCTTCGTGCTCCCCGGAATCATGGGCAGCGAGCTCGAGGTGAACGGCAATCGCGTCTGGATCGACTTCGTGGATCTCTTCGCGGGGGGTCTCGCCCAGCTTCACATCGGTGCGACCGGCGTGACGCCGCTGCGGCCCTATGCGGGGTACTACGGCGAGCTCATCGAGTTCCTCGCGGAAACGCACAAGGTGATCGCATTCCCGTTCGACTGGCGCCTCCCGCCCGAGCAGGAAGCCGATCGCCTCGCCCAGGACCTTGGCCGCGCCGTCGCGGAAGCGAAGGCGGCCGGCCAGCCGGTGCGCATCGTCGCCCACTCGATGGGCGGCCTGATCGCGCGGACCATGATCGCGCGCCATCCGGAGGTCTGGCGGGAGATGGCGAGCGTGCCAGGCGCACGCTTCGTGATGCTCGGCACGCCGAACGGCGGCTCGTACTCCATCAACGAGCTCGTGGTCGGCCAGGCCGGAACGCTCGCGAAGCTCGCGCTGCTCGATGTCACGCATTCGCACACCGAGCTTCTCGCTATCCTCACGCGCTTGCCGGGTGTACTGGCGATGCTCCCGAAGACCGCGGACGAGGATTACTACTCCGTCGCAACCTGGAAGCAGTACGCCGGCGCAGGCAAGGCCAACTGGGTGCTGCCCGAGCCCGCCGACCTCGACCGCGCGCGCGAATTCCGGGCGTTGATCGACTCGAGCCCGATCGATTCCGAGCGGATGATCTACGTCGCCGGCCAGGCGCGGGCGACCTTGGTCGGCATGTTCCGCGACGCCAAGGATGGCAGCATCCGCTTCCGGGCCACGACGCGAGGCGACGGGCAGGTGCTCTGGGACACCGGCATACCCTCCGAGCTGCGCGCGTGGTATGCGCCGAACGTCGTCCACGGCGACCTGTCGGCGGAGACCGAGATCTTCCCGGCGATCGTCGATCTTCTGCAGCAGGGCACGACCTCGCGCCTCGCGCGCGAAGAACCCGTAAGCCGCGAAGCCGCGCGCGAGTTCGTCGTCGAGCCCGCGATCGAGGAAAGCCTGCCGGACGAGCGCGCGCTCGCGGCCGCGGTGCTCGGTGCCGCGCCGACGCGTCCGCGCAAGCGCCTGCGCCGCGCGCCGGTGCTCGATGTCAGGGTGATCCACGGCCATTTGCGCTTCGCGGACCACCCCGTGCTCGTCGGCCACTACCAGGGCGACACGATCGTGAGCGCCGAATCGGAGCTCGACGAGGACCTCGATGGCCGGTTGCGCGGCCGCCACCGGCTCGGGCTCTATCCCGGCAATATCGGCACCCACGAGGTCGCGTTGAAGCGGCGGCGCGAGGACCCGAACGCCTTCAGCGGCGCTATCGTCGTCGGGCTCGGCATGGTGGGCGAGCTCGGTGTCGGCAAGCTCGTGGAGACTGTCACGCAGGGGGTGCTCGCCTACGCCGTCAGGATTGCCGAGCGAGAGGAGGATCGCCTGCGTGAGATCCCGGGTAAGAAGGCCGAGGCGATGGTCAAGGAAATCGGGCTCTCGTCGCTCCTCGTCGGCACCAACGCGGGTGGGGTAAGGGTGCGCGATTCGCTCCTCGCCGTGCTCGAGGGCGTCGAGAACGCGAACGAGGCGCTCGCCGCCGCCAGCCGCGGGGTACGCGTCACGACGGTCCAGTTCGCAGAGCTTTACCTGAGCCGCGCGCTGGTTGCCATCGAGGACCTCGACCTGCTCGCCACGCATTCGCGACTGCGCGGTGCCATCAAGGTGCCCAACGTCATCGAGACGCGGCGCGGCGCGCGCCGGCAGGTCGCGTTCAAGGAGCCGGAAGGGTGGTGGGATCGGCTGCAGATCAAGGGCAAGCGGGAAGAAGGGCGGCCCGACGACGGCAGTCTCCGCTACGTCGCGCTGACCCAGCGCGCACGTGCCGAGGCGCGGGTGGTGGCGACACAGCGCAAGCTCGTCGATCAGTTCGTCCGCAACACGATTCGCAACACGCGCCACGATCGCGAGCTGACGCGTACGCTCTTCGAGCTGCTGCTCCCGAACGAGCTGAAGGAGCAGGCGCCCGACCGCAGAAGCCTCGTCATCGTGCTCGACGACGCCTCGGCGCGCTATCCGTGGGAGCTCCTGGAGAACGCCTACGATGCGGACGGGCAGCCGGTCGCGCTGAGCCGTGGCCTGCTGCGGCAATTGGAGACGAAGGTGTTCAGGGAAGCGCCGATCCGCAGCCTCGGCAACGACGCGCTCGTGGTCGGGGATCCCATCCTGCCCGAGAACGGTCCGCTCAAGCGCCTGCCGGGCGCGCGGGACGAAGCGTCGGCCGTCGCCGACCGGCTCGAGCGCTCGCGCCGCTTCAAGGTCACCCGGCGCATCGAGGCTTCCGCGAAGGAGATCGTGCAGGCGTTCTTCGCGCGCCCCTATCGCATGGTCCATCTGGCCGGCCACGGCGTCTACGAATGGCAGGAACCGGTGAAGCCGGCCGACGGCGTGAGCCCGTCGACCGCGGCGCCGCGTGCCACGCAGACGGTCACCGGCATGGTCATCGGCGACGGCGTCTATCTCACGCCCGGCGAAGTCAAGCAGATGCGGCGCGTGCCCGAGCTCGTCTTCATCAACTGCTGCCACCTCGGCTACACGGAGGACCGTGAACAACGCGTGCAGGAAGAAGCGCAGCAGGGTGCGGCGCCGAGGCTTGCGCCGCTCGCCGACTACCACCTCTTCGCTGCGAACGTCGCGACCGAGTTCATCCGGATGGGGGTGAGAGCGGTGATCGCGGCCGGCTGGGCGGTCGACGATGCCGCCGGCAAGACCTTCGCCGAGGCCTTCTATGGCGCGATGCTCGACGGGGAACCGTTCGGCAAAGCCGTCGAAGCCGCACGCATCGAAACGTTCAAGAGGCACTCGTACGCGAACACCTGGGGGGCCTACCAGTGCTACGGCGATCCGGATTTCCGCATCGTCGAGCGCGACGAAGGCGACGGCGGGCGCGACACCGAGTACGCGTCGGTCGAGGAGATGATCAACCGGATGGAGAACCTCGAGGCGGAGTGCGAAACGCGCGGCGGCAAGGCCATCGGCGCCCAGCTCACGGAGCTCGAGTCGCTGCAGAAGGCGCTGCAGGCATCCGGCTGGAGCGACAGCGGACGCGCCTGGGCGGCGCTGGGCCGCGCCTGGAACCGGGCCTTTCAGTTCGAAGCCGCGATCGACTGCTTCTACCGTGCGATCGGCTGCGAGGACGGCGGGCTGACGGCACGCGATCTCGAGCAGCTCTCCAACTGCGAGTCGCGCGCGGCGGTCGCGCAGTGGAAAGCGGGCCAGAGAGAGGCGTGCCGTGGATGCGATCCGCAAACGGATCGACGTCGCGATCGACACGGCTGCGTGGCGCTGGTCAAGCTGCCGATCGGCGTGAAGAAGGACGATCAAGGTCAGGACATACCGGCCGGACAACCGGAAACGCGCGAGCGTTACTCGCTGCTCGGCAGCGCCCACAAGCGCAAGGCGTGGATCGCTGCGCCGTCGGAGCGCGTCGAGCCGCTCGGCGAGATGCGCGACTGGTACCGCAAGGCGGCCGACCGGGCGCGGGACTCCGCGGGCATTCTCGCCTATCCGACGCTCAACTGGGTTGCGGCCCTCATGGTGCTCGACTGGCACGGGGCACGTATCTCCACCGAGGACCGGCAGCGTGCCGAAGCGGAGATGGCCGAGCTGCTCCCCCACCTCCAACGCAAGGTGCAAAGCCGCGCGGACATGTGGGACCTCGCCTCGCTCGCCGATCTCAGGGTGACTGCCGGACTCTGGACCAGCGAGCTCTCCATGCAGGTGGACAAGCTGCTCGCCGCCTACGACGACGTGCGCCGCCTGTCGAGCCTGCGCGAGTTCGAGTCGGTGCGCGAACACCTCGACTTCCTGCTCGACATGGCGCGCGATCGGAACGCAGCGGCCGCGGCGGGCCTGGAGCATTTGACACGCGGACTGGGAGAGCCGCTGCCGCCGTCTCCCCCTGCTCCGGTCGGCGGGACTGCCGCGGCTGGTGAGACCGAAGAAGCCAGCACGCGCGCTCCTCGCGGCGCGGCAGATCGTGCGTCGACCCGCGTAGTGAAAAAGAAGGGGCGTGCGCCGAACAAGAAATGACTTTCGACGGCACCGTAACTCTGGCGACGGGGCGTCGCTGGAGAGACGTCCCCCGCTGCCGGTGAGGTCGCCCGACACGCGATCGCTGCGCTTTGACCAATGGGAGGTCTCATGGACTCACAGCTTCGCCCTGTTCGCAGCAGCGCGCCTCGGGCAGCGGCGGCCGTCGTTTTCGTTCACGGCTTCGGCGGGGACACAATCGAAACGTGGCAGCAGTTCCCGCAACTGCTGGCCCAGGAACGCAAGCTCTCCGATTGGGATCTTTTCACCCTCGGCTACGACACGCGGCTGCGGGTGGACATCCTCAAGCTCTGGAGCGCGGACCCGGATCTCAACGAGATCGCGCTCAAGCTGGGGGCGGACGCCAAGCTGGGCGCGTTGAAAGACTACAGGAGCCTGTGTCTGATTGCCCACAGCATGGGCGGCCTGGCGGTCCAGCGCGCGCTGCTGGATGACAAGAGCCTGCGGGACAGGACGAGCCATGTGTTCCTCTTCGGCACACCGAGCGGCGGTCTCAAAAAGGCATCGCTCGTCCGCATCCTCAAGCCGCAGTTGCGCGACATGGCGCAGAACGGTGACTTCATCCGCACGCTGCGTGGCGACTGGGACGTACAGTTCAGTCAGAAGAACGGCAAGCGTCTGCCATTCCGTTTCTTCGCGGTGGGTGGCGAGCGTGACGAGTTCGTACCCTTCGAGTCCTCCCTGGCGCCTTTTCCCGACGACGCGTATCCCAGGTGCAGGTATGTGGTGCCAGGCAATCACCTGCAGATCGTGAAGCCTGGATCCGCCGACAGCGAGAGTGCGCAGTTAGTCGTGAACGGGCTCGTCGGAGCAGCGGCGCCCGGCGGGCCCTGGAACGCTGCCCGTGTAGCGGTGGAGTCGCGCGACTTCCAGTGCGCGGTCGAATTGCTCGAGCCCGAGAAGGACCACCTCGACCAGGACGGGCTCGTCCGGCTCGCTTTGGCGCTGGAGGGCATCGGGCGGACCGCCGATGCCATCGATGTCATCACTGCCCGCGGTCAGCTCGGTACCGACGCCATGGGTGTTCTCGCCGGCCGGCTCAAGCGGCGCTGGCTGCTCACGCAGAGAGAAGACGACGCGCAGCGCGCACAAGCCCTTTATGCCGAGGCGCTCGCCTTGGCGCGTGCCGCGGGGGATGCGGCGCAGTGCTACTACCACGCGATCAACCTCGCGTTCTTCGATCTCGCCTTCTGCAAGGACACGCGGCAGGCGCGGGCGCGCGCCACGGAAGTGCTCGATTTCTGCAAGCAAGCCGAGTCGGACGAGCTGGCGCCCAACAGGAAATGGCGTCTCGCCACCCAGGGCGAAGCGTTGCTCGTGCTGGGCAAGGAAGATCGAGCCTACGCCTGCTACAGTCAGGCCGCGGACCCCGCGCTCGAGGCAACCCCGCGGGAGTTGGAATCGATGTACCAGCAGGCGATCTATCTGAGCCGGCTGATCGGCGATCAGTCGATGCGCCGGGAACTGACGCGCATCTTCCGACAAGGAGAAGAGTGATGCTACCCCTCTGTTTCGTGCTCATGCCCTTCGGCAAGAAGACCATCCCGTCCGGCACCACGGTGGATTTCGACGCGGTCTACCACGACCTGATCGCGCCAGCCATCAGCGCCGCCGGCATGGAACCGCTGCGCGCCGACGAGGAGGTCTCCGGCGGCGTCATCCACAAACCGATGTTCGAGCGGCTGATCCTGTGCGACTTCGCCGTGGCGGACCTGACGGGCGCCAACGCGAACGTCTTCTACGAGCTCGGACTGCGTCACGGCATTCGACCGGCGACGACAGTCCTGCTCTTCGCGGGCACCGAACGCATGGCGTTCGACGTTGCACCGCTGCGTGCGCTGCCGTATCAGCTTGGCCCGGACGGGAAGCCGACGGACGTGGAGGCCGCTCGCCAAGGATTGCGCAAGCTGCTCGTGATCGCGAAGAGCCAGCAAGGCGAACCCGGCACCGACAGCCCGGTGTTCCAACTGGTGGACGGCTACAGCGCCCCCGACATCGCACGATTGAAGACCGATGTCTTTCGCGAACGGGCGCAATACGCCGTGGCGGCCCGCAACCGGCTCGCCGCCTCCCGCCGCGCCGGCAAGGACGCGCTCAGGCAGGCGGCCGGTACGCTGGGCGACGTGAAGGATCTGGAATCTGGCGTGGTGATCGATTTGTTCCTGTCCTATCGCGCGGTCAGCGACTGGCAGGCGATGGTCGACCTCGCCGCAGAGATGCCGGCGCCGCTTGCACGCAGCGTGATGGTGCGGGAACAGCTCGGGTTCGCGCTCAACCGTCTCAAGCGGCGCGACGAAGCGGAGCAGGTGCTGCGCGATCTGATTCACGAGCGCGGGCCGAGCAGCGAAACCAACGGTCTCCTCGGCCGCGTGTACAAGGATCGCTGGGACGAGGCACGCGCCGCCAATGACATCTTCAACGCGGCCGGGTGGCTCGCAAAGGCCATCGAAACCTATCTCCAGGGATTTGAAGCCGACTGGCGCGACGCGTACCCCGGCATCAACGCGGTGACACTGATGGAACTGAAGAGCCCGCCCGACCCGCGTCGGCTTGAACTGCTGCCAGTGGTGACTTACGCGGTCAAGCGTCGCGTCGCCAAAGGCACGCCGGATTACTGGGACCATGCCACGCTGCTCGAGCTGGCGATTCTGCAGAAGGACGAGCCGGCTGCAATGGATGCCGCCGCCAACGCGCTCGCCGTCGTCCGCGAGACCTGGGAGCCGGAAACGACTGCGCGCAACCTCGCCCTGATCAGCGACGCGAGGGCCGCGCGCGGAGAAGCTATCGCGTGGGCGACGGCGATCGAGGAGGCGCTGGAGAAGCGGGCTCGCGGTTGACCGTATGGCTTCAGCATCGACGGGATCGCGCATGGCTGGACCCCAGATACCCAAGGTGTTCATCTCCTCCACACTGGAGGACCTCGAGCCTTTCCGCGAGAAGGTGCTCGAAGCGATCCAGCGCCTCGGGTGGCTGGCGATCGACTGCCGCTACTGGGCGGCAGGTGGCAATCCGCCGCTGTCGACCTGCCTGCAGAAGGTCGACGACGCCGACGTGGTCGTTGCGATCGTCGCGCACCGCCACGGCTGGACCCCGCCGGACCAGCCTGCCGGCGAGAACAAGAGCATCACGCGGCTGGAATGCGAACGGGCGAAAGCGAGCGACAAAGGCATCGAGGTAATCCCGTTCCTCGTCGACGAGCGCGCAAGCTGGGACTGGACCCTGACCGAGGGCTATCGAATTCGCGAGGCGCCGCGAGACAGGAAGCAGGAGATTGCCTTCGAGGTCAGCCGAAACGAGGAAGCGCTGGAAGATTTCAAAGCCTGGCTCGACAACATCGGCACGCGCAAGACCTTCGCGAACCCCGATCAGCTCGCCACTGAGGTGCTTCACGCGCTGAAGGAATGGGGCGAACGCCGTGGCCTGAAGGGTTCGACGGCGCCGAACGCCGTCGTCCGCGAGCGCTACCTCGCATGGTTGCGCCGCACTTGCGAGACGGTGGAGCTGCTGGGGCTCGACGCGAAGGAAACCCAGAACGTGCGCCTCGGGCAGGTGTACGTTCCCGCGGTCACCGTCACTAGTATCGACCTGCGCCTAGGTGCTTTCCAGCGTCCTTTTCATGATGAGCGGGTCACCCTCCTCCTGCATCACCTCGGCAAAGAATCGCTCTATGTCCCCGGCGCCCCCGGCGCCGGCAAGTCCACCTTCTGCCGCTGGGTCGCGCTCGTGCTCGCCAGCGGCGCGATCCCGCCGCATCCGATCGTGGCAGACGAGGCCTTCGAGGAGCAGCTACCCGATGCCTTGCGCAGTCGCTTCCCCCTGCGCTGCCGGCTGCGCGAGTGGGCCGGGCATCCGAAGTGCGTCGAAGGCAATGGCAACTGGACGCGGGCGCAGCTCGAGGAAAGCCTTGCCTGCTGGATCTCGACAGCGAAGCCGGGCGATCTGACTCCGGACTTGTTCCGGGAGGAGCTCAAGAACGGCAGGTGCCTCCTTATCCTCGACGGCGTCGACGAAGTCCCCGAGCGCATCGGCGATCACCTGCCCCGCCGCAACCTCTTGAGCGGTCTCACCGACGCGCTGCCAGACTGGCGCCAGGCCGGAAACTGCATTCTGCTCACGAGCCGACCCTACGGTCTGAACGATGAAGAACGGCGCGTGCTGAACCTGCCGATCGCCGAATTGGCCGAACTGCCTGCGCCACTGCAGGAGACCTTCGTCCGCCGCTGGTACGCGGCGGCCGACCCGCCGCGCGCGCAGGAGAAAGCCAACGGTTTGATCGCACATCTGGAAGAACGGCGCGACCTCGACGAACTCCGCGCCAACCCGATGCTGCTGACAGCACTGTGTGTGAAGTACGACGAGGGTCAGCGCCTGCCGAAGGATTTCTACCGACTCTACGACAGCGTCGTGAGCCAGGTACTGCACAAACGCTACGCCACGGAGAACGACCGCGACCGTGCGCGCATCCGTCTCGCGGCGATCGCGTTTGGCATGCACGCAGGTGCACCCGAGCAAGCGAAGGCGACCCCCGAAGCCGCAGTGGGCTGGGATGAGGTCGACCGCATGCTTGCGCGGCTGTCCCAGACCGACGCGACCACCGAGAGCGGCGCGCTGGATGCGGCCACCCGTCGTGAAGATCTGCTTTCCAACTCGGGCCTCCTGCTGCCGCGAGCCAATAAGCGCGCGGCGTTCTACCACCTGACGTTTCAGGAGTTCTTTGCAGCACTGCGCATGCGCCGCCTGCCGGAGAAACCGGAAGAGCTTCTTGCGCGCTACGCGCCAACGCCCGACTGGCGGCGCACCCTCACTTTTCTCTTTTGTGCCATTGCCGACCAGGATTCCGCGGAAAGCGCGGCGACCGCCTACGCCTCGCTGTTCCCGCAGCTCGGCCCACCGCAGCTCTCCTCCAATGCGAATCCGGCGTTGCTGCTGGCGGACTGCCTCGAAATCGCCCATGCACGCGGGTGGAACCTGGATCGTTTTGCCGCGCCCTTTCGCCAAGCTTGCGGGCACGCGCTGGAACACCTGAATCCACCCGAGCGCGCCCATCTGTGGCGCTCGCTGGGACGCATTGGGCTGGACGACCGAAAGGGTGTCGGCGTGAAGGATGGTCTACCCGACATCGACTGGGTCGAGGTGCCGGCGGGCAAGTTCAAGTACGGCGAAAAGAATCGAGTCGTGTCACTCCCCGCATTTCGCATCTCCCGCTATCCGATCACGAACGCCCAGTACCAATGCTTTATCGAGGACGGCGGATACGACTCACCAGAATGGTGGGAAGGCCTGGGCGGACATCCCGCGCCCGTGCGCTCCCGCTGGGACTACCCCAATCACCCTCGCGAGACCGTGTCTTGGTACGAGACCGTAGCCTTCTCGCGCTGGCTCGATGGCCGGCTGCGCGCGAGTGGCTCGCTCTCCCACGGATGGCAAGTGCGCCTGCCGACCGAACACGAATGGGAGAAGGCGGCGAGCGGCACCAACAGACGCGAATACCCATGGGGAGACACGTACCAGTCCGGCTGTGCCAACATCGACGAAACCTGGGAAATCGGGGGACCGTACCATCTCGCCCAGACATCAGCGGTCGGGATCTACCCACAAGGCGTCTCGCTGTTCGGTGCGCTCGACATGGCGGGCAACGTGTGGGAGTGGTGCCTAGACAAGTACCGGCAACTGGGGGATGTCTCGCAGGGCCGCGAAGACGTCCGGGTGCTGCGCGGCGGCTCGTGGTACGGCCGCGGCGGCCCCTGCCGATGCGCCTACCGCAACGGCGGCGACCCTGGCGGCCGTGACGACTACTACGGTTTTCGGGTTTGTTGCGTGCCCGCAGCGAGTGAACCAACATTTACCACTAGCCCCGACAGTCAGATCGAGGCGTCTGCGAAAGAAGTGCGACGGGCCGGACCCCAGGCCTGGAAGCTCGACACGACGATCGGCACGCTCGAGCGCAGCGTCTCCCAGACGGATGACTCGCCCAAGAAGCAAGCGCTCCGCGCGATCCTCGCCGATCTGAAAACATTGCTGACATAGCTCTCCCAACCCAATGCCAACACCGGGTGCGCACAAGATCTTCCTGAGCTACGGCCGCGCCGACGCGTCCGCGCTCGTCGACAAGCTCGTACACGATCTGGCGCAGCACACCGTCGCGGGTTACCCGCGCTACGCGGCATGGAAGGACCGCGCCGAGATAAAGGCCGGCCGCGCGTGGACCGCCCAACTCGCGGCGGCGCTGCGCGACGTCGACGTCGTGGTCGCCGTATTGTCGCCGCATGCGGTACGGAGCCGCGCCGACGGCCGCTCGACCGGCGACAGCGTGTGCCTCGACGAAATCTCGTTCGCGCGCTTCGGCGCGCAGAAACCGATTGTTCCCGCGATGGCGATCCTGTGCACACCGCCGTTCGAGATCTTCCGGCTCGACTACGTGGACTTCACGCAATGGAAGACGCCCCCTTCGTACGACCATGCGTTTCTGCGATTGCTCGATGGCATCGGCGCGGCGCTGCGCGGCGAGACGCATTACCGAGCGTGGTCGGACCGTCTGCAGCCGTGGGACTACGGCAACTACCTCGCGGAGAAGCGCCGCGGCTTCGTCGGGCGCACCTGGCTCTTCCGCGAGCTGAAGGCGCGCATCGACGACGCGAAGCTTCGCGCGATCCTCGTGACCGGCGGGCCTGGCTTCGGCAAGTCCGCCTTCGTTGCGGAATATCTGCATCGCAATCCCGATGGCCACGTGCTCGCGTTCCACTGCTGCCAGGCGACGACGCCCGAAACGCTCAACCCGAGTCGTTTCGTCCGCAGCGTGGCGGGCATGATAGCGAGCCGGCACCCGGCCTACGAGGCGCTGCTCGACCAGGCGCCGTATCGCGATGTCCTCACCGAGAAGCAGTGTAACGCGGACCCCGAGAGTGCCTTCGAAGAAGGCGTGCTCGCCGCTCTCGAGCGCCTCGGCCCGCCGCAGCCGGGACGCTGGGTGCTCGTCGTCGATGCGCTCGACGAGGGCATGCGGGCTCCGCCCGACTCACCGACGAGCCTGGTGCAGCTTCTCGCCAAGCGCCTCGCACGTTTTCCGAAGTGGCTCGCGCTCGTTGCGACGAGCCGGCCCGAGAAACCCGTGCTCGACCTGCTCGCGAACCTGAAGCCGCTCGTGATCGACGCCACCGACGTGAAAAACGTGCGCGACCTCAGGCGCTACGTTTCCAATCGCCTCACGGCGCCGGCCCTCGCCGCCAAGCTCGAGGCGAGCGGCCGCAAGCTGGCGTGGGCCGCGAAGAAACTCGGCGATGCAGCGGAAGGAAATTTCCTCTACGCCGAGCAGGCGCTCGACGCGCTCGAAGCGGACCTCCTCGAGGTCGAGGACCTCGGCAAGCTGCCGCCCGGTCTGACGCAGCAATACCGGCTCTTCTTCGGGCGGCGATTTACCGACGCCGCCTCGTGGCCGTCTGCGCGGCCGCTCTTCGCAGCCCTCGTCGCCGCGCAGGAACCGCTTCCCGACGACGAGCTGGCCGGGGCCACCGGCCTCGATGCACAGAAGACATTGCCGCAGCGGCTCGCCGCGCTCGGCGCGTACGTTCGGACGACGACCGAGAAGATCCCGCGCCACGCCATCTTTCATCAGTCGCTGGCGGAATGGCTGACCGGCGAGGATGAGCGCGGTGGAGCGTTCGGGATCGACCCGGACGAAGGGCATGTGCTCCTCGCCGACGGGCTCTTCGGGCGTTTCGTGACGGACCGGTTCCAGACTCTCCACATACGCGCTCGCCCACCTCGCGCGACATCTCGCCGCGGCGACGCGGCGGACAAGGCGCGCAGGCCCGAGCTGCAGCGCGCACTGGCGGAGTTCGTCCTCGATCCGGTCGTGCAGGAGAAACGGTTGGACGACCCGTTTGGCATGGATACGAGCCTTCGCCTGGCGCTGCAGACGGTCGCCGATGGACCCCCGGTGGAGTCGGCGCCGGTGGCGCTGCGTGTCGCACTCGGCCTGGACGCTTTCCGGCGCGAGCGACTCGAAGCCTCGCGCATTTTCCGTCTTGGGCGCGAGGGCAAGCTCGGGCAGGTCGATACGGAGCTGCAACTGTACGACGCTGACGAGCAGTGGCTGAACGCCGCGCGCCTCGTGGCGGCGTGGCTCGCACGCGAAACCGATCGGCTCCCCGCCGACGAGCTGCGCGCACGCAGCCGTACGTTCACCGTGCTCGACGAGCGGGTCGATGCCGCGTTCGAGCGGCGCGCTGCGAAGTTTCCGCCGATCGGTGTCGTCGCGGACCTCGATGCGGTCACGCAGATCCTCCGCGAGACCGGCGGATCCAGCGGCGAGGCCGTCAATCCCTCGATGCTTTGGGACCAAGCCGCGCCGCCCGCGCCGGGAGTGAAGCTCGACGCTGAAGGAACACGCTATCTCGCCGAATTCCAGGCGCCGACATTCGTCGCGTTCGCTCAGAAAGAACCGTTGCTCGGCACGGAGAAGCTGCGCGAATACGTTGCGCTGAATGCCGCCAATGCGTATCGCGTCTATCGCAACGGCTCGCTCTGGCAGATCCTGCTCGCGGCCGTGCGCCACGAGAATGCGGACTGGGTGCGCGAGATGGCACAGACGATCATCGCGGCGGCGCTTGCCGGAGGCGGGCGCGAGTTCGGCGGTGCGGCGATCGTGGCGGCCGCTGCGCTGCGCGCCTCGATGGAGGCGCTGCGGCGCGCCGCGTTCGACGAATTCACGCAGGCGGCGCTTGACGCGACCAAGGACCTCGCGCCGCTGCGCGGCCAAGGTGACTCGTGGGGCGAGCATCGGCGTACGCTTGCCGCGCACGCGGAGGCACGGCATTGGCTCTGGCAAGAGGACGTGCGCCCGCTTCTCGATCGCGCGTCGACGATTCCCGAGGGCTACGCGGGCTTCCAGGTCACCGCCTGCCTCACGCTCGCTGGGACGCTTGCGCTCTGCGGGGCCGCCGCGCGCGTAGACGGTGTGCTCGCCGATGCCAGGCGCGCCGCGGTGAACGTGCAGGACCTCGTCTTCTGCGCGCGCTCGGTGAGCCGCGTGAACGCGTTCGCGCACCAACGGTGGCCAGCGGCGAAGAACGACGATATCGCGGTGATGGACACTGTCGCGCGCTTCGGGCGCGATCCGCACGGGCCCGAGTTCATGCCTCTGCACCGCGTCGGTGAGAAGTATTTCGGGCGTCGTGCGGTCAACCCCACGAGCCGCCTGCCCAAGTGGCTGCTCGAGGCGCGCACGCTCGACGACCTCGCCCGTGCCTACCAGCGGCCGGTCGGGGACTGGGTCAAGGCGAACCCGGGCATTCCTAGCGCCAAGGCGGAGCTTCCCGACAGCGACGCGGGTCGCATGGAAACCTACGTGCGCGTGCCCGACCCTCGCTTCGCGTCGATGCTCGCCGCGTGGTTCGCGGCGCGAGTCCTCGCCTCGAAGGTCCTCAAGCCGGGCGAGCGCGTCGCCTCGATTCTCAGGCTCGTGCCAATCGCGGCAAGCGACCGCACCGCGCTCGACACCGTCCTCGCGCGCCTCTTGCTCGCGCTCGCGCCTACCGACCCGCAAACGCTCGACGAGATCGATGCGGCGCTGGCGAGCTATCCGCTGCCGACGACGGCCGATACGGCGGGGCCGGAGCCGGTGGCGTGAAGGCAGCGGCAGGCATCGAGGACACGTCGACCGCAATGAATCTCGCGTGCCGTCAGAACACCGTGGCCGCCGCACCGCGAAAATCGGTCGGGGCGGGCTGACCCTTCTTCTGCGCCTTCTCTCGCGCAATCTGATGACTCATGTCGGCGGGGATGAACTCGACGCGCTTGCCCCACCCCTTCGCTGCGACGAGCTCGTCGCGCGCGACCTCGCCGCCTCCGATCGCAATCAGCACATCGCTGTTTTCCACCATCGCTTTCGAGGTCGGGGAAAGCGCGTCGGTTCCGGGAAGGAAACCGCCCCACGTCTCGTCCTCGACGAAGAACACGATGTCCACGCACGTTGATAACGGCACCTTGTTCTCCCGCGCCTGGGTGGAAACGATGCCCGAGGTGACGAATCCCCTCTCCTTGGCGAGGCGGTAGACCGCGCCGATGCCCTCGGCGGTCGCGCCGCTGTTCACGATCGTCGCCTTGGGGTCGAGCTCGCCGAGGATGCGAGCGGCCTGATCGAGCATCGCCGCCTCGTCCTCGTAGCCCGCGCCCGAATAGCCCAGCCTTGGGGTCGAGCTCGCCGAGGATGCGAGCGGCCTGATCGAGCATCGCCGCCTCGTCCTCGTAGCCCGCGCCCGAATAGCCCAGGAACGTGACGACCTTCCTCTTCTTGCTCGCGAAGAAGGCGCGGATCTCCTCGGGTGTGGCCTCACGCAGGGTGGACGGTGGCTCGCAGCCCATGGCGGCGCCTGCAAAGAGCGAAGCAGCAATGCCGAGGCAGAGGATTGCGCGACCGTGCATGTCCCGTGATCATCATTGCTCACGCCCCTCGTGGATGTACGCGCATCGCAATCAGTCATCAGGATCGTCGACTCTCCGCGCGCTGTGATTGCGCCGGGGCGTACTTCTCCCGCAGCGTGCTCAGAAACTCGGCGAGCTCCGTGTCCAGCACCGATGGCTCGTGACCGATATCCCAGGTCGTGAGCCAGACCGAAACGCTGCGCCAGATGTTCTCCCACCGGGGATGGTGATCGATGCGCGCGATCTCGGACGCTGCCGCGCTCATGAAAGCGATCGCATCCTCGAAGGAGGCGAACTCGAAGACCCGAAAGAGCTCGCTGCGCTTCCTCGGCTCCTTGCCCGGCATGTCCGAGACGACGATTTGCCAGCCCGGCAGCCGCGCGAGCGCGCTATCCATCTCTGCCGGCGACAGCTCCTTCAGCGTAACCCGCGGCGTGGGATATCGAATCGCCGGCACCGGGAAGCGCTGGCAGGCCCAGCTCTTCCAGTCGCGACAGCAACAGCATGAGATCGGGCTCCCAGCGGTCGTCGCGCAGCTCGAACGCCTGATGGGCGGTGAGTCGCGCGATGCCGGGCGGCAGCGCTTCCTTTTTCGGGAGCGGCGTTCCCGACAGCAGCAGCGGTATGACGCGCAGCTTGTGCTCCAGCGCATGGAGGATTTCGTTCCGCACCCAATCGTCGTCGAGATCCAGCCGCCGCCGTCCGTACTCGTCCGCGATGCGCAGCCAGCTCGGGCCGATCACCGGAATCAGAATGGATGCGGACTCAAGAGCCTGGTCGATCTGCTCGGCCCAGTCGTCGCCGGTGCGGATGGCCTCGGTATCGATGAATACGCTCTGCGATCCAAACGTGCGCGCGATTGTCTGCGCCAGCCAGCGGGCCGCCGCGGAGCTGTCCTGCCTGCGATAGCTGACGAAGACGAGAGGCTGCCGGATATCGGGCATGGTTGAATCGTTAGACTCGCAGGAGAAGGGCTGCTCCGTCGATTATCGCCATCGCCCGCACCCTTGCCAAGAACCGCCAGCTCTCGACCCGCAGGACGATGCTAAAATTCGAACGATCGAGGCAGGTTGGGATGGAGATCGATCGCATGACGGAGACGCCAGCCAAGTCCGTTCTCGTCACCGGCACCGGATGGACGAGCCCTGCCAAGCGGCGCGTCGCGCGGATGCTCGGCACCACGCTCGCGGAAGCGGGATTCGGGATGGTCACGGGCAACTCCACCGGCGTCGACCAATGGGCTTCGGATGCCTTCTGCGCAGCCCGCGCCGAGCGCGGGGAGCCGGTTCCCGGTGCGTTCATTCAGATTGCGCTCGGCGGTGTGCACGTTCTCCGGCGCGGTGGACTGCCGCTGCCCGGTTACGCTGCGCCGCCTGCGTGCAAGGTTCCGGCAGACAGCGTCGAGGCATGGAGGCGAGAGGCGCTCGCCCGCAGCGATGCCGCTGTGATGGTCGGGGGTGGGCGAGGTGCGCTCGACATCGCGCGCCGCTTCATCGAGCGGGGCCGGCCCGTGTTTCCCCTCCCCTTCCTGGGCGGCATCACCGGCCATTCGGATTTCGTGTTCCAGGAAATCCTCAAGACCTGGGACGGCCATCCGGTGCCCGGTCTGAGTCGGACCCAGTTCCTGCGACTTGCCGAGCCCTGGGTGAGCGGCACCGGTACGCTCGCGAACCTGCTGCGCGGAACCCTTGCCGAGACGCCCGATGTGTTCGTTTCGTATCGGCGCAGCGATGCACCGGCTGCGGCCGGACGGCTCGCGCACGACCTCGCCGAGCACTTCGGGCAGCGTCGCGTGTTCCTTGACATCCAGGGCATCGCACCGAGCCGGGCATGGGATCAATCCATCGAAGGCGCGCTGCAGCAGTGCAAGGTCGGCGTCATCGTCATCGGCCGGCAGTGGTTGGCGCCCGGGCGCGATGGCCAGACATCACGGCTGCACGAAAAGGACGACGAGGTACGCAAGGAAATCGCGGAGTTGCTTCGCCTCAAGAAGGCGATCTTTCCGGTGCTCGTCGAAGGCGCCAGACTTCCGGAGGCGTTGGACCTTCCTGACCCGCTCGTTCCGCTGCTTCGGTTTCAGGCGACCGCCATCGACAACGGCAGCTGGGCCGTGACGATGAACCTGCTGATTCGCGAAATGCAGGCAGTCATTCAAGGGGCCGACGTGCCTCGCCGCCCCGCTTCGCCAAGCGTTGTGTCAGCCGATGCGCGACCCTCCGATGCCGCCATCCCTCAGCCCCGGATTCCTGACGAGCCACAGCTCGGGGCACTGGAATTGCGGACCCCTTCGGTTTCCCAGCATGCAGTGGGCGCAGGGCCGCGCCGGAGAGACGGCTAGCCCCGTAGATTGGGGTGAGCTGGCGAAACCTGGCTGTCAATGCTGCCCCGCAACAATCCGCTTCGAAGGCTGCGCGTTACCTCGACGCCGTACTGATGGCACCGGAGGACCGCTGTTCGCACCAATCGACGCGCGATGCAATGGCTATGCACCTTGGAGCTTGCCGGGCCGGGCCGATCAGCGCTTCTTGCGTTCCTCGATTTCCCGTCTGATGCGCTCGATTTCCTGGCGTTTGGCTTCTGGCGTGCCCCACTTCGGCTTTTCCGCCTGCTGACGTTCCCGCGCGGCGGCCTGTTCCTTCCGCAAGCGTTCGAGGGCGGCGCGCTGCTCGTTCGCACGCTCTTCCTCTTCCCGGGCCAAGGCCTTCCGTCGCGCGACCGCACGTTCGGCGGCAATCGGGATGGTGCGCTCGGGAAGCTCCGCCAGGGCGAGGTACTCGGCGATGCGGTCCCCGACGCCATCCCGGCCCCCGTCCCAGGCAAACTCGTTCACCAGCGGCAAATTGAGCGCGCTATAGATCGGTACCCAGAGCTCCTCGTCGCCTCGCCGCCGGCGCACGGAGAGCTTCGGATTGAACTGATACCAGCCTTGGGCAACGCGCATGAAGAGCGCCCGATTGTACGCATACTCACGTTCGACCTCGTTGCGCGAGAGCACGCTGGACAGGTGCTGACGTTTGTTGCGCTCGGGGCGCACCACGTTCGCGGGAAGATGCTGCCAAGCTTCGAGAATCGCCTGTGTCTCGAAGGCGGCGTAGGGGCGGCGCTGTCGGTGGGTAAAGCGCGACCGGAACAGGGTCCAAAGGGTCTGAAACAGGAAGTATTCGGACAGATGCCGGTCGATGCGCACCAGCCTGTCGCCGGTATTGACATCGATGCTCGACGGGGCGAGCAGTTCGTAGAGGGCGGCGAGCGGGCCGCGGGCAAACGTCGGGTCGCGGAAGGCTTCGCGCAAAGCCCAGTGCAGGGCATTGGCGCCGTAATGGTCGACCGCCTCCCGATCGGCACCGCGCTCGAGCAGCGCCTCCACCAGCAGCACGTTGCCTGCCGCGGCAGCCGCCATCAGCGGCGTCTGGTTCATGGGCAGCCGGTGCTCGATGCCGTGGTGGTCGCATTGCCGCAGGATGTCCGCGAAGCGGTTGGCGAAGTACTGGACGTAGGTCTTGCGCCCCAGCGTCATGCGCTGCTGCTCGAAGTTTTTCGCCGCGTCGAACTTCGCCTCCTGCGCAAGGCACGCGGCAAGCACCGGCTCGTCGAAGCAGGTCGCGTATTCGTAGAGCTGCTGCCGCGTCTTGCCGCCCGGCGCCTGTTCCCGGAACACCTTGACGAGCAGTTCCCGGAGCCTTGCCTCGTCCATGACCGGCCAGGGCACGGGCGTCTGCTTGAGGATGGTGCGGCGTATCGCTTCGGCCTGCTCTTGTTTGCCCTGCAGTTCGAGCTTGCGCGCTTCCTTCTGCCAGTCTTCGAGGGTCGATTGTTTCGCCTCGACCTTCACCTGGCCGGCCGGGCTCAGATCGAGCAGGCCGAACAGCGGATGCGCGGTGTCCGACTCGATGATGTAGAGGTTCGTGATGGCCCGCGTGAGCGCGACGTAGAGAGCATTGACGAAGAACTTGTAGACCTCCAGTGACTTGTCGGTCTTGTCCCTGGCCCGCCGGTAATCCAGCGCGTCGACGGCGAGATCGGCCTTGGCGACGCCTTCGGACGATGTCGGCGAACTCGGCCCGGTAGTCCGACACGAAGCGATAGAGAATGATGTTCGCGTACTCCAGCCCCTTGGCCTCATGAATCGAGAAGAGCAGAGGCGTAGCGAAGTGCTTTCGTGCCGCGGCCTTGTCCTCGTCGCGCATCACCAGCACGGCGAACTGGGTCGATTGGCGACATCTTCTGGTCGAGCTCGCGCTTGGTGGCGTCCTTGTCCGGCATGAGCGCCACCAGTCCGTTTTCGCCACCGACGGCCTGCACGAGAAAGTTGCTCTCCCGATCGATCGAGCCGAAGCGCCGCTGTTTGATCTTGAGCAGTTGGTTGGCGACGCGCGTTGCTTCGAGCCCGTTGCGGAAGTTGGCGGTGAGCACCCGCAGTTCCTGCCTTTCGGCCAGCTTCGGATCGCGCCAGAACAGGCTCTTCACCTGCGCCCACGAGAAGAAGTTGGGGTGGACGATCTGGTTCGAATCGCCGCAGAGCAGGAAGTGACCGGGCTTCTTGAGGGTCTTCAGCACCAGCGCGAGCTGCACCGTCGTGATGTCCTGCACTTCATCGATGACGACGAAGTCGTAACGCGGCGCGGCGAGCGTCTCCCACTCCTGGGCGACGAGGTTCAGGTCGTAGAGGTTCGCCTCGGTAAGCCAGGCGCGGTATTTCTCGAAGAGGTCGTAGAGTCTGGTCGCGCTGGTCTGCGGGAAAGATGGACTGGCGCACGCCGAGCGCGAGGTAATCGTTCCGACTCAGGATTCCGCCAGCACCGGCAGCGATGACGCCGCGGATTTCCTCGAAGACCTGGTGACCGTCGAAGCCCTTGAACACCTGCTGCATGCGGACGAACCAGCCGGCGAAGTCGCGCCAGCTCGCTTCCCGCCCCTTCGGCACGCGGATGGATTCGACGAACTCGCGGTAGGAGAGGAACACGCGCTTCCTGTCCGGTGTGCTCGAAGCCGTTGGCATAGTAGAGATCGCGGGCGCTCTGGGCAAGGTAGGCCGAGTGGGTGACGTAGAGCACCTCGCCTTCCGCGTGCTTGAGCTTTTCCAGGGTCAGCGCCGTCTTGCCGCTGCCCGCGCTGCCGACGACGATCAACGGCGGCGGCTGGCGGTAAACCGCCTCCTGCACGTCGTCGAAGGAGATCGGCTTGTCGAGCAGATGAACCGCGGTGCGTTCCGGGTGCAGGTAGCGCACCGGCTGCGCCTGGTCGATGGCGTCCGCCACATCGACATCCGGAATCCGGGTCTCGTCGATGGCCGCGCCCCGCAGGAAGCGGGACTTGTCGTAGTCGTGATTGGCGATCACTTCGAGCATCAGCGCGCAGACTTCGTCGCCGTGGCGAATCAGAGTAAACAGCAACCGGTCGGCGTCGTCGAGCTTCGCCCGGTAAAACCTGCCGTGGCTTGGATTGGCGAGCTTCTTGACCTGCGCCGCGCGGAAGTCGCGACGAGCGATGGCGTCGGTTACCTTGCGATAGCTCGCCTTGACGCGAGTAGTGTCGAGGCCGACGTATTCGAGGATCTTCATCGGACGCCGCGCTGCTGACTGGAACAAATGCCTGAACCGCAGAGGAGCCCTGCGCTTCGATGCGATGAGGGCGCCGGCGCGACCTCATGATGGCTGGTTCTGATTGGTCGGGGCGAGAGGATTTGAACCTCCGACCACCTGCACCCCATGCAGGTACGCTACCAGGCTGCGCTACGCCCCGAGAGCGCGCGATTATAGCAGAAGGGTTCGTGAATCGCCGCCGGGTCGACAGCCTGTCAAGGCGTTCGCAGCAGGTCGATGAGGCCGCGCAGTTCGTCCTTCAGTTTCGCGAAATCGAGCTTCACGGCGGGCGAAGCGGCGGCCCTGCGGTTTCCGTCCAGGCTCGCCGCTTCGAGTCGGTTGCGGGCACCGCTGATGGTGAAGCCCTCTTCGTACAGCAGTTGACGGATACGCCGGATGAGCAGCACTTCGTGGTGCTGGTAGTAGCGCCGGTTGCCGCGGCGCTTGACGGGCTTCAACTGTGTGAATTCCTGCTCCCAGTAGCGCAGCACATGCGGCTTGACACCGCACAGTTCGCAGACCTCGCCGATCGTGAAGTAGCGCTTGGCGGGGATCGGCGGAAGCGGCTGCCTAGCCGGCGTGCTGCTCCATCGGCATTCTGTTCCACCATCGCCTTCAGCTTCTGGCTCGCGTGGAAGGTCACCACGCGGCGCGCGGTGATCGGGATCTCTTCCCCGGTCTTCGGATTGCGCCCCGGACGCTGCGGTTTGTCGCGCAGCTGGAAATTGCCGAAGCCGGAAAGCTTCACGCCCTCACCCGCTCTCGAGGGCGATGCGCACTTCCTCGAAGAACGACTCGACCATGTCCTTCGCTTCGCGCTTGTTGAGACCAACCTTTTCGAACAGCATATCGGCCAGATCGGCCTTGGTCAGCGTCATCTTTTCCCCTTCTTTGGGAGCCTGTCATCTGCGCAGGCTCGCACCGTATTCTTCTTCCGCAGCCGTGATGAGCGCTGCCACCACCGCATCGGCTTCCTCGTCGGTCAGAGTCTTTCGAGTATCTTGCAACAGAATGCGAAAGGCAAGGCTTTTCTTCCCATAATCCAAGCCCTTACCGCGATAAACGTCGAACAGGGCGACCTCCGAGACGACCCCTGGCGCGGCCCGCCGCAGGCATCCCTGCAGCGCGTCCGCCGCCACTTTTTCGTCCACCACCAGCGCGAGATCCCGACGCAGCGGCGGGAAGCGTGAGATCTCCCGGTAGCGCGGCACCGGCAGGCGCTCGAGGCCCTGCACGTCCAGCTCGAACATGACGGGTGCGAGCGGCAGGTCGTACTGTCTGCTGCCACCGGGGATGGAGCTCGCCGCTCCACCCGATCGGATGTCCGTCCAGGAAAATCCGGGCGGCGCGGCCGGGGTGCAGCGCCGGGTGGTGGGTCGGTTCGAAGCTGAGCGCGAGCGGGTAGCTCAGGGCCTCGAGGTCGCCCTTCACGTCGAAGTAGTCGACGTTGCGGGCGGCGCTGCCCCACTGCTCGGGCAGGACCGGGCCATAGGCGAGACCGCCGACGCGGGCCGGCTGGCGCTCCTCGCCGGTGCCCAGAAAAACCGTCCCGATCTCGAACAGGCGTACCCTGCCCTGGCGGCGATTCAGGTTGAAGCGCAGGCGATCGAGCAGCCCGCCGAGCAGCGTCGAGCGCATCACGCTCATGTGATTTGCGATCGGATTGGCGAGCTCGAGCGGCGGACCGGCGCCGAAGTCGGCTTCCCACGCGGGGTCGACGAATGCGTAGGTCACGACTTCCTGATAGTCGCGCAGCACGAGGGCTGCCCTCAGCTCGCGCCGGCCACGCATCGCCTCCGGCAACGGCAGCATGGCCGGCGCGGTAGCCAGGGGTTGCGGCGCGATGCGATCGTAGCCGTGAATGCGCGCCACTTCCTCGACGAGATCCTCCTCCAGCGCGATGTCGAAGCGAAAGGAAGGCGGTGTGACGACCAGGCTGTCGCCGTCCGGGTGGACCGACATCGACAGCCGCTCGAAGATCGCGCCGACGGCTTCGGCACCGGGGTCGATGCCGAGCAGCTTCGGCACGCGTGCGGTCCTGAGCCGCACCGCGGGCCGCGCCGGCAGATGGGTGCGCACTTCGGTGAGCGGCCCTGGTTCGCCGCCGCAGCAGTCGAGGATCAGTCGCGTCGCCCGCTCGAGCGCGCGCGCCGTCATATCGAAATCAACGCCGCGCTCGAACCGGTGCGAGGAATCACTCGCGAAGCCGAGCTTGCGACTGCGCCCGCCGATCGCCTTCGGATCGAAGAAGGCGCTTTCGAGGAAGAGATCGGCGGTGTCGTCGTCCACCGCCGTCGGCTTGCCCCCCATGATGCCCGCGAGCGCCACCGGTCCCGCGGCATCGGCGATCACGAGGTAGTCGGGGGCGAGCGCCACGTCCTGATCGTTGAGACAGAGGAGACTCTCGCCGGCGCGTGCGAAGCGCACGTGGATGTCACCCTTGAGCTTCGCGAGATCGAACGCGTGGAGCGGCTGGCCGAGCTCGAGCATCACGTAGTTGGTGATGTCGACCACCGCGCTGATCGCGCGCAGGCCGCTCTTTTCGAGGCGCCGCTTGATCCAGAGCGGAGTGGCCGCCCTCGTGTTCACCTGCCGCACGACGCGGCCGCAGTAGCGTCGACAGGCATCGGTGGCCTCGATGTGGACCGGGACGCTGTCGGCGATCGCCGCCGGAACCGGCGCGATCTCGACCGGGCGAACGGGCGCTCCGGTGAGCGCCGCGACGTCGCGCGCGATGCCGAGAAGGCTCAGGCAATCGCCGCGATTCGAGGTGAGCTTCAGCGTGAAGAGACGGTCGTCGAGCTCGTAATAGTTGCGAAAGTCCGCACCGACCGGCGCATCCCGGGGCAGACTGAGCAGACCGGAGGCATCGTCGCCGAGGCCGAGCTCCTGTGCCGAGCAGAGCATGCCTGCCGAGACCACCCCGCGCACGCTCGTCTCGCTGATCTCGAGGCCCGGCAGTCTCGCACCCGGCAGCGCACACGGCACCTTGAAGCCTGCGTCGACATCCGGCGCACCGCAGACCACCGTACGGGGGGCCCCCGGACCTGCGATCACCTCGCATACGCGCAGGCGGTCGGCATCCGGATGCGGCGCGACGGCGAGCACTTCCGCGACCACGACGCCCGTGAATTCCGGCGCGGCGGGAGCGACTTCCTCGACCTCCAGCCCGGCCATCGTGAGCTCGTGCGCGAGCGCCTCCGCATCGAGCGCGGGATTGACGAAGGTACGCAGCCACTGTTCCGAAAACTTCATCCTGTCACTGTTCCAATGCTGGCTCGGCCGGCGAGCCCGTCAGTTGAATTGCCGCAGGAAGCGCAGGTCGTTCTCGAAGAAGAGTCTCAGATCGTCGACGCCGTAGCGCAGCATCGCGATGCGATCGAGCCCCATGCCGAACGCGAAGCCCTGGTATTCCTGCGGATCGATGTTGACCTGTCGCAGCACGTTCGGGTGAACCATGCCGCAGCCGCCGATCTCGAGCCAGCGTCCCTCGCCCCAGCGCATGTCGACCTCGGCGGAGGGCTCGGTAAAGGGAAAGTAGCTCGCGCGGAACCTCACCACGAGATCCTGCCGTTCGAACAGGCGCTGCAGGAAGTCGGTGAGGACGAACCTCAAGTTCGCGAAGCTCACGTCCCGGTCGATCCAGAGCCCCTCGATCTGGTGAAACATCGGTGAATGGGTCGCGTCATAATCGACCCGGTACACGCGGCCGGGCGCGATGATCTTGATCGGCGGCCGGTGGGTTTCCATATAGCGGATCTGGATCGGGGACGTGTGGGTGCGCAGCAGGAAGTCCCCGCCTTCCAGGTAGAACGTGTCGTGCATCGACCGCGCCGGATGATCCTCCGGCGTGTTGAGGGCGGTGAAATTGTAGAAGTCGGTCTCGATCTCCGGTCCCGACGCGATCTCGAAGCCCAGGGAAGCGAACAGGACGGCAATGCGGTCGAGCGTGCGGGTGATGGGGTGCAGGCCGCCGCGGCCCGCGCCGCGCCCAGGCAGGGTCACGTCGAAGGCTTCCGCCCGCAGCTGCGCTTCCATGCGCGCGACGCGAATCGCCTCGCGGCGGGCAGCAAGCGCTGCCTCGAGCGCTGCCTTCGCTTCGTTGATGCGGCTGCCAGCCGCGGGGCGTTCCGCCGGCGGCAGCTTGCCCAGGCCCTTGAGGAGGTCCGTGAGGGCACCCGTCTTCCCCAGGAAGCGGGCCTTGACCCGTTCCAGCGCGTCGGGGTCGTCGATGGCGGCGAAAAGCGCGAGCGCTTCACCTACGATGGCTTCGAGATCCTGCATGGCACCTTTGCCGATTCAACTGCAGCGGCCTCCGCAGAAAAAAAGGAGGCTTGCGCCTCCTTGCTCCGTCTCGGAGAACCTCAGAGGCCGAGGCTCGCCTTCGCTTGGGCGGCAAAGCGGGCAAAAGCGTCCTTGTCGTGCACCGCGATATCGGCCAGAACCTTGCGATCGACCTCGACCGAAGCCTTCTTGAGCCCGTTCATGAACGCAGAATAGGACAACCCGCACTCGCGCGCCGCGGCGTTTATGCGGGCGATCCAGAGGGCGCGAAACTCGCGCTTCTTCACGCGGCGATCGCGGTAGGCATACTGGCCCGCCTTCATCACCGCCTCTTTGGCGATGCGGAACACGTTCTTGCGGCGGCCGCGGAACCCCTTCGCCGCGTCGAGGACCTTCTTGTGGCGCGCGTGCGCCGTTACACCTCGCTTGACTCTTGGCATCGCATCCCCCCTGTCAGCTATACGGCAGCATGGCGCGCACTGCGCGCACGTCGGCGGCGTCGACCTGCGTCGTGCCGCGCATGTTGCGCTTGCGCTTGGTGGTCTTCTTGGTGAGGATGTGGCGGAGGTACGCCTTCGTGCGCTTGATCCCCCCGCTGCCTTGCGGGCGGAAACGCTTCGCGGCGGCCCGCTTGGTCTTCATCTTGGGCATGACGACTCCTTCGTTTTGGCCTGACGCCGGGTGGCTCCTGGCGAAGCGCTTGCGGACCCGGGCATCACTTGTAAGACCGGCTCGCGCCGGGTAGGGCTGCAGAGCTACTTCCGCTTGGGCGACAGCACCATGATCATCTGCCGCCCCTCCATTTTCGGGAACTGCTCGATCACGCCAAAGGGTTCGAGCTCGCCCTTGATCCGCTCGAGAAGCCGCACACCGAACTCCTGGTGCGCCATCTCCCGCCCGCGGAAGCGCAGCGTGATCTTGGTCTTGTCGCCTTCCTCCAGGAACCGGATGAGGTTTCTCAGCTTGATCTGATAATCCCCTTCATCGGTTCCCGGCCGAAACTTGACTTCCTTGACCTGGATCTGCTTCTGCTTGAGCTTCGCCTCGTGGCGCTTCTTGCTCTCCCGGTACTTGAACTTGCCGTAGTCCATCAACCGGCAAACCGGGGGTTGTGCCGTCGGCGCGATCTCCACCAGATCGACCTCCTTTTCTTCGGCCATGGAATTGGCGAATGCGAGACTCACGATGCCGAGTGGCTCTCCTTCCAGACCGACCAGCCGGATCTCGGGTGCGTTGATCTCACCGTTGATCCGTAGATCCTTTTCCTGACTTATGCGAATTCCTCCAGGCTCGTTTTCTCAGGGCCGCCGCCCCTGCGCCTCGGCGCGCGGCAACCCCCCGCTTAAGACTGTTTCGATGCAGCACGACTCCCCGCGACTTCCGCGGCGAGCCGTTCGATAAATGCCTCCAAAGACATCGCGCCCAGATCCTCACCGGAACGGGCACGAACGGAAATACCACGAGTGCCGACCTCACGCTCGCCGACGATCAGCTGGTAAGGCAGCTTCTGCAAACTATGTTCTCGAATTTTATAGGTAATTTTCTCGTTCCTCAAGTCGGCAACCACGCGCAGCCCGGCCGCCTTTAGTCGTGCCGCCACCTCCTGCACGTAATCGACCTGTCCTTCCGAGACGTTCATCACTACGGCCTGGACCGGTGCAAGCCAAAGTGGAAATGCACCGCCATGGTGCTCGATGAGAATGCCGATGAAGCGCTCCATGGACCCCAGAATCGCCCGGTGCAGCATCACGGGAACCCGTCGGCTGTTGTCTTCGGCAACGTATTCGGCACCGAGCCGCCCCGGCATCGAGAAGTCGAGCTGGATCGTTCCGCACTGCCAGACGCGCGCGAGGCTGTCCTTGAGCGAGAACTCGATCTTGGGACCGTAAAAGGCACCTTCGCCTGGCTGCAGCTCGAAAGCGCGACCAGTGTTTCGCAGGGCCGAGGCAAGCCCCGCCTCGGCCTGGTCCCATTGCTCTTCCGTCCCGACCCGCTTCGGCGGACGCGTAGAGAGCTTGACCAGGATCTGGTCGAAGCCGAAGTCCGCGTACACCCGTTCGAGCAGATCGATGAAACGCGTCACTTCGCCCTCGACCTGGTCCTCGGAACAGAAGATGTGGGCATCGTCCTGGGTGAAGGCGCGCACCCGCATGAGCCCGTGCAGCGCCCCCGACGGTTCGTTGCGGTGACACGCGCCGAACTCGGCGAGCCTTAGCGGCAGGTCGCGGTAGCTCTTGATACCTTGGTTGAACACCTGGACGTGCCCCGGGCAGTTCATGGGCTTGACCGCGAAATCGCGCGACTCGGACTCGGTCGTGAACATGCTGTCGCGGAAATTCTCCCAGTGCCCCGACTTTTCCCACAGCGACCGGTCGATCACCTGTGGCGTGCGAATCTCCTGGTAGCCGTTGTCACGGAACACCGCGCGCATGTAACGCTCGATCTGCTGCCACAACACCCAGCCCTTCGGGTGCCAGAAAACCATCCCCGGCGCCTCGTCCTGATGGTGGAAGAGGTCGAGCTGTCGGCCGAGCTTGCGGTGGTCGCGCTTCTCGGCCTCCGCCAGGGCGTGCAGGTAGGCGTCCTGGTCTTCCTTCCTGAGCCAGGCAGTGCCGTAGATTCGCTGCAACATCTCGTTCTTCGAATCGCCACGCCAGTACGCACCGGCGACGGACATCAGCTTGAAGACCTTGAGCCGCCCGGTCGAAGGCACGTGCGGTCCGCGGCAGAGGTCGATGAAATCGCCCTGACGGTAGAGCGAAACCGCTTCGCCGGCGGGAATGCTCTCGATAATCTGGGCCTTGTAGTGCTCCCCCAAGCCTTTGAAGAAGTTGATGGCCTCCGAGCGGTCCCATACTTCCCGCTGCACCGGAACGTCCTGTTTCGACAGCTCCGCCATGCGCGTCTCGATCCGTACGAGGTCCTCCGGCGTGAAGGGACGGCCAAAGGAAAAATCGTAGTAGAAGCCGTTTTCGATCACGGGGCCGATCGTGACCTGAGCCTCGGGAAAGAGCTGCTTCACCGCGTGGGCGAGGAGGTGGGCCGCGGAGTGGCGGATGATCGCCAATGCCTCCGGATCCTTCTCAGTGACGATGGCGACCTCGCTGTCGTGCTCGATGGGAAAGGACGTGTCCACGAGTTGGCCGTTCACCTTGCCGGCGATCGCGGCACGCGCGAGTCCCGGTCCGATCGCCGCCGCGAGGGCGGCAACCGTCAAGGGTCGTTCGACGTTTCGTTCGGAACCGTCGAGTAGTCTGATTACGGGCATTTCGACTTCAACTCTTGCAAGAAAAGCACGAGGCGGCGCGACCGGATCGGACACGAAACCGCGAAGTATGACGGGATCGACCCCTACCGCGCAATCGCAGCACGCGGGCCACGCCACGTCAACGGACGCGCGCCGCTGCCGCTTTACCGAAACACTTGCACCTCCATTCCAAGGGCAACTTTTGGCGCACACACGTTGTCCCAAGGGGCGAAGTTGGCGCGAAAATCGCTATCAGCGCTACGGCTTCAAGGTGTGCCACAATGTTTTTTGCTTCAAGCACCCGGACGTTTGGCCACTCCCCAAGGTAGACTTGCGGAAGAGCGTCCGAAGGCAGCGGAGGTTCGCATGGAAGGAAACCCGACACAGGTCCTCTCGGCTTTCGGAGAGGCTAGCTCCAGAGCGGCGTCGAGCCGCGGTGCACACGAGGCTGGCGCGAACTTCCTGGATCGCTTCCGGGAGCGTTACGAGGGCGGACTCGAAGAAGAGTATTCGCTCCCCGAGTACCTCGAACTCTGCCGCACCAATCCCGGCGCGTACGCCACCGCAGCCGAGCGCATGCTGATGGCGATCGGTGAGCCGGAGATGATCGACACGCGGAGCGATCCGCGCCTGTCGCGCATCTTCTCCAACAAGATCGTTCGCGTCTATCCGGCTTTCCGCGACTTCTTCGGCATGGAAGAGACGATCGAGCAGATCGTGGCCTACTTCAAGCATTCCGCGCAGGCCTGGAGGAGCGGAAGCAGATCCTCTATCTGCTCGGCCCGCCCGGCGGCGGCAAGAGCTCGCTCGCCGAGAAGCTGAAGGCCCTCATGGAACAGATGCCCTTCTACGCGCTCAAGGGCTCTCCGGTGAACGAGACACCGCTCGGGCTTTTCTCCGCTGTGCAGGACGGTCCGGCACTGGAGGCGGAGTACGGCATCCCGCGCCGCTACTTCGACCCGATCCCGTCGCCGTGGGCGGTGAAGCGGCTCGCTGAGTACGGTGGCGATCTGTCGCGGTTTCGCGTCGTCAAGCTGCGGCCCTCCGCGCTGGCGCAGATCGGCGTGTGCAAGACCGAGCCGGGCGACGAGAACAACCAGGACATCTCGTCGCTGGTGGGCAAGCTCGACATCCGCAAGCTCGAGCAGTACGCGCAGGACGACTCCGACGCCTACAGCTACTCGGGCGGTCTGTGCCGCGCCAACCAGGGTCTGCTCGAGTTCGTCGAGATGTTCAAGGCGCCGATCAAGGTGCTCCACCCGCTGCTCACCGCCACGCAGGAAGGCAACTACAAGGGCACCGAGGGCTTCGGCGCCATCCCGTTCGACGGCATCGTGCTCGCTCACTCCAACGAGTCGGAGTGGCAGAGCTTCCGCAACAACAAGAACAACGAGGCCTTCCTCGACCGCGTCTACATCGTCAAGGTGCCGTATTGCCTGCGCGTCACGGACGAGATTCAAATCTACGAGAAGCTCATCAAGCACTCGTCGCTCGCGGAAGCGCCGTGCGCGCCGGGGACGCTGCGCATGATGGCGCAGTTCGCCGTGCTGACGCGCCTGAAGGAGCCCGAGAACTCGAGCATCTTCAGCAAGATGCGGGTGTACGACGGCGAGAACCTGAAGGACGTCGATCCCAAGGCGAAGTCGCTGCAGGAGTATCGCGATTTCGCAGGCGTCGACGAGGGCATGACCGGTCTCTCGACCCGCTTCGCGTACAAGGTGCTGTCGAAGGTCTTCAACTTCGACCATAGCGAGATCGCCGCCAACCCGGTGCATCTGCTGTACGTGCTGGAGCAGCAGATCGAGCGCGAGCAGTTCCCGGCGGAGACTCGAGAAGCGCTATCGGGCGTTCGTCAAGGAGCATCTCGCCGCACCTTACATCGAGTTCATCGGCAAGGAGATCCAGACGGCGTACCTCGAGTCTTACTCCGAGTACGGTCAGAACATCTTCGACCGCTACGTCACCTACGCCGACCTCTGGATCCAGGATCAGGAGTATCGCGATCCCAACACGGGCGAGATTCTCGATCGCGCGGCACTGAACGACGAGCTCGAGAAGATCGAGAAGCCGGCCGGCATCGGCAATCCCAAGGACTTCCGGCACGAGATCGTGAACTTCGTGCTGCGCGCCCGCGCCGCCAACGCCGGCAAGAATCCGTCCTGGACGAGCTACGAGAAGCTGCGGTCGGTGATCGAGAAGAAGATGTTCTCCACGACCGAGGATCTGCTGCCGGTGATCTCGTTCAACGCGAAGGCCTCCGATGACGAGCGGAAGAAGCACCAGAACTTCGTCGATCGCATGGTCGAAAAGGGCTACACGGCGAAGCAGGTACGTTTGCTGGTAGAGTGGTATCTCCGCGTGAGGAAGTCCAGCTAGCCCGTGGCCGACATCATCGACAGAAGGGAGAATCCGCGCCACAAGAGCGCCGTCAACCAGCAGCGCTTCCTGCGGCGCTATCGCGCGCAAGTGCGCGAAGCGGTAGCGCGCGCCATCTCCGGCCGTAAGATCGCGGAGACCGACCGGGACGCCAGCATCTCCATCCCGGCCCGCGACCTCAACGAGCCGGTGTTCTCGCACGGCATCGGCGGTCGGCGCCAGATGGTGCTGCCCGGCAATCGGGAGTACGTCACCGGCGACGCGATCCAGCGGCCGCAGGGCGGCGGCAGCGGGGCAGGCGGCAGCGGCGCGTCGGACGACGCCGAGGGCGAAGACAGCTTCCGGTTCCGTCTGTCGCGCGAGGAGTTCCTCGACTTCTTCTTCGAGGACATGGCGCTGCCGGACTTGGTCAAGACCCAGCTCGCCGCCGTGCCTCATCACCGGCGCGTACGCGCGGGCTACCGTACGGACGGTACGCCCTCCAGTCTCGCCGTCGTTCGCACGATGCGTGAATCGCTCGCCCGGCGCATAGCTTTTGCGGGACCTGCGCTCGCGCGGCTGCGAGAGGTCGACGACGCGCTCGAAGCGCTCGGCGGCGACGCGGCCGACCCCGAGGACCCGCGCGTGGCCGAGCTCCTGCGCGAGCGCGAAGCATTGCGCGCCAGGATCGGCCGTGTCCCCTTCATCGACACCTTCGACCTGCGCTACCGCAACCGTGTCACGCAACCGATGCCCATCGCGCAGGCCGTCATGTTCTGCGTGATGGACGTCTCGGGCTCGATGGATGAATCGCGGAAGGACCTCGCGAAGCGTTTCTTCATTCTGCTGCATCTGTTTCTCAAGCGTCACTACGACCGCATCGAGATCGTCTTCGTCCGCCACCACACTTCCGCCAAGGTGGTGAACGAGGAAGAGTTCTTCCATTCGACCGAAAGCGGCGGGACGCGGGTGTCGAGCGCCCTCGAGATGACCATCGACGAGATCAGGGAGCGCTTCCCTCTCGACCGGTGGAACGTGTACGTGGCTCAGGCTTCCGACGGCGACAACCTGGAGAGCGACTCGCCGCGCTGCCGCGAGCTCCTGTTGAACGAATTGCTGCCCATGGTGCAGTACATGGCCTACGTCGAGATCACCACCGGCGAGCCGCAGAATCTGTGGGTGCACTACGAGCAGGCGCGGGCCGCGCGCCCGAACTTCGCGCTGGGACGCATTCGCGATCGCGGTGACATCTTCCCTGTCCTCCGCGAGCTTTTCGCGAAGAAGGACAAAGAACGCACGGCAGCCTGAAGGCAATGAGCACGCGAGAGCCCGCGCCGAAGCAGCCACCGGCGGTCAAGTGCCAGATGCCCTTGCCCTTGCCCGAGGATTTCATCGAGATTGGACCACCCGCGCCTGCGCTGCGGCGTCGCGCCGCCGCACCGCTGCCCGGCGGCTCCGAATGGACGTTCGGGCTCGTCGAGCGCTACGACCGGGAGATCAGCCGCATCGCCGAGAGCTATGGACTGGACACCTTTCCGAATCAGATCGAGATCATCAGCGCTGAGCAGATGATGGACGCTTACGCGTCGAACGGCATGCCGATCGGCTACTACCACTGGTCTTTCGGCAAGCGCTTCCTCGCCACGGAGCAGACTTACAAGCGCGGCCGCATGGGGCTCGCCTACGAGATCGTGATCAATTCGAGCCCCTGTATCGCGTATCTGCTCGAAGAAAACACGATGCCGATGCAGGCGCTCGTGATCGCGCACGCGTCGTACGGCCACAATTCGTTCTTCAAGGGCAACTATCTCTTTCGCACCTGGACGCAACCCGACGCGATCATCGACTATCTGCTCTTCGCGCGGCAGTACCTGGCGGAGTGCGAGCGCCGCTACGGCGAAGAGGAGGTGGAGCGGACGCTCGATGCCTGCCACGCCCTCGCGAATTTCGGCGTCGACCGCTACAAGCGCCCCGCGAAGCGATCGCTTGCGCAGGAGCGACTGCGGCTCAAGGAGCGCGAGGAGCACCTGCAGCAGCAGGTGAACGAGCTGTGGCGCACGTTACCCCGGCGCCAGATCGAAAACGCCGAGCCGGAGGAACAGCGCTTCCCGCCCGAGCCCCAGGAGAACCTGCTCTACTTCCTCGAGAAGCACGCGCCGCTTCTCGACCCGTGGCAGCGCGAGCTCGCGCGCATCGTCCGCAAGCTCGCCCAGTACTTCTACCCGCAGCGCCAGACCCAGGTGATGAACGAGGGCTGGGCCACGTTCTGGCACTACACGATTCTGCAGACGCTGTACGACGAAGGTCTGCTCGCCGACAGTTTCATGCTCGAGATCCTGCATTCGCACACGAACGTGCTGGCGCAGCCGGGATTCGACAGCCCGCACTTCGGCGGCATCAATCCTTATGCGCTCGGCTTCGCGATGTACCGGGACATTCAGCGCATCTGCGAGTCGCCCACGGCAGAGGATCGCCGATGGTTTCCCGACTTCGCCGGCTCGGGGTGGGTGCGCACGCTCGACTTCGCGATGCGCAACTTCAAGGACGAGAGCTTCATCCAGCAGTTCCTGTCGCCCAAGGTGATGCGCGATTTCCGGCTTTTTTGCCTGATCGACGACGACACCGAGCCCCACCTCGAGGTGGGCGCGATTCACGACGATGCGGGCTATCGCGCGCTGCGCACGTCGCTCGCGCAGCAGTACGCATTGAGCGAACGCGAGCCAAACATCCAGATCGTGAACGTCGACGTGCGCGGCGACCGTTCACTCACGCTCCGCCATTATCGCAACGAGCGGCGTCCGCTTACGCCGCCCTACAAGGACGTGCTACGGCATCTCGCGTATCTGTGGGGCTTTACCGTACGGCTCGAGACGGCCAACGAGGACGGCACCATCGTTCCGACCCACGAGTGCCGTGTGGAAAAGCGGCGGGTCGGTGGACTGTCGCCCTCTCTGCTCCTGCGCACCTTGCCCTAGAATGCGCCCGGAGGGCAGTTGGTAGGCGCGATTGGATTCGAACCATTTTGATGGGGGTCGCGAGGGGAACCGAGGGAAACGCCCGCCCGTAGTGGCGGGGAAGTCTCCCAAGCACTGCCCTTCCGTACCCCTCGAAACCGCGATTTTTTCCCCGGGTTTTTCCCCGGCGGCGCCCGTTTCGTTGTAGCGTTGTAGCGGACCCCCCGATATCGTAAACACCGACCAGGGCAGCCAGCTCACGGCCGAGGAGTTCACGCGAGTCGTGCTGGACCAAGGGTGCAAGCTGTCCATGGACAGGCCGCGGGGCCTGGCGCGAAAACGTCCTCGTCGAGCGCCTGTGGCGCAGCGTGAAGTACGAAAGGGTGTACCTGAAAGCCTACGACAGCGTGAGCGCGGCACGCACCAACATTGCCGAGTATCTGGCTTGGTAAAACACGCACCGCAGTCGTTCGAGCCTGGGGCGCATCACCCCCCCGACGAGCAGTATCTGGCAGTGCTGCCGCGATTGCGGGAGGGCTTTGGCACAGAGTCGTGGTAACAAGATTCACGCCTTCATCTACTTTCGACACAAGCCAACACAAGCCAACTGTTTGCCCCACCCCTTCGTCGCCCAAGGCTAGACTATTGCCTTCTTACGCAGAAGGTCCTTTGCCCAACTAAGCCAATCGTTCGACGGACGGCTATACGGGCGGAACTTGACCAGTGAACCCTCATCCTCGCTGTAAAGCATAGCGCGGCAGGGGACCAAGCGATCCTGCGACCGGAGAATCAATCAGGCTGGAGGAGTCATCCGCGCTCATCTGGAAGAGCACTCGGATTGCGAATTCCTGCACCGCACGGCGCTCAAGTATTCGCTGCAGGTTGTGCCGCTGTCGCACCAGACAATCGTGTGAACACCGACTTCCGGACCTTCCCGCAGTACCCCGAGGAACTGTTGAGCAGGATTAGGAGGAGAGGGCTCGTCGGCAAACGACCTAAAGGATTGATCCTCGTCCTGCCGTAGATCCCGTGCTCGTTGTAGTCCATAGATGAAAAGGTAGCGTGCAGGACCGGCGGTCTGGTCAAGCTCCATCCGCTTCTTTATCTCCGCCCCTCGTGTCAGCATGAAGTGAGACACCTTCCTCAGTGAATTTACTGTAGAAGAGAGAAGGTGAAGATCATGCGTCGGGAGAAGCAAGGATTGTCCGAAGTTGCTGCAGGAAGTGAGGTGGCCGGCGTTTCGCCAGGGACCGGCCGGGTTGCTGGCGAGACACCCACGGAAGCTGCCGGGAACGAGGTGGTCGCGGTGGCCAGACGCAGGCGTTTTGCTCCGAGCTACAAGCGGCGCATCGTACGCGCAGCCGCCGCCTGCACGGAGCCGGGCGAGATCGGAAGGCTCCTGCGTCGGGAGGGGCTGTACAGTTCGAACCTCACGCAGTGGCGAAAGGAACTCGATGCGGCGGAACATGCCGCTCTGAGTCCCAAGGCGCGCGGGCCCAAGCCCAGCGCGACCTTGGCTGAAGCTCGTCGTACCCTGGTGCTGGAGACCGCGGTGCAGCGGCTGGGCAAGAAGCTGGGACGGGCCGAACTGATTATCGACGCCCAAAAAAAACTCTGCGAAGCCTTGGGACTGCCCACAGCCGAGGAACCGCTGCGATGAGCAGCGCCGTGGAACTGGCGCCGCTGATCGGGGTGGCCGTCGCGTGCTCGGCGCTGGGCGTACCCCGCGCATGCTTCTACCGGGCGCAGTACTTCAGCCAAGCTTCGACTCCAGCCTTGATGTCCGGCCCGGGACGGTCGGGTGTCTCCGACGCAGACATTCAGCGGCCCGCCCGAGGAGGCTGTCGAGGCGCGGTATGGCGTCCAGCAGGCCCCCGGCAATCGCACCAAGGGTGACCACAGGCAGATTGCGGCGAACGCCTTACGGCAGCCACTCGATCTCGTTGCTCGTGGCCGAGAGCACCGTCGCTCTGCTGCGTCCTCTAAATCACGCTGGCGATGATGTTGATGCTCAGCGCCAGCACCGCGATGTTGAATACGAATGCCAGGAAGCCGTGAATCAGGCTGAGGCGCCGCATGCGCCGCGAGGTTATGGCTACGTCGGACACCTGCGAGGTCATGCCGATCACGAACGAGTAGTAAGCAAAGTCCAGGTAGTCGGGCTCCCGCCCGCCCGGAAACAGGAGCTCTGCAGGCGCCACGCTGTCCCGGCCAGCGCGATCGTAATAGCGGCGCGCGTAGTGGAACGCGAATACAGTCTGGATCAGCAGCCAGGAAGACACGAGTGCCCCGACGGTCAACGCCAGATGCCATGCCCTCGGCCAGAAGGCCAGCTCCTTGATGGTCCCCGCGACAAAGCCGATGGCCACGATGCTCGCACAGGCCGCGCTCACCACGAAAAGGAAGATGAGATAGCTGCTCTGGTCCTGGGACAACGCATGGTCGCGCGTTCCCGTGGCGTCGGCACTCGCGATCAGCCACCACGCCAAGGCGAGATAGATGATCGTGCCGAGATCCCAGCTAGCGACCGCGCGCGTATGCCAAGAAATGAAGTCCGGCTGCGCCAGGAACGCGGCGATCGCCAGCACGAGCGCCGAAGCCAGCCGCGGCATCGCGCCAAAACGAACAATCCACGACGAAGTCCTGTCGCTGCCCATGGTCCAAGTGCCCCGAAGCAGGTGATCGCCTCGGGGAAGTGGCTCTATTCTAGAGCGGGAGGCGGGCGTCGCCGCACTCCTCCTTCTACTCGCCCGCCACCTGCCAGTTTAGGAGGAACGCAAATCGGCGGTCCACGCTTGCCCCGCCACGGATGCGATTCAGAACCCCAGCGGACAACAAAAGGACCCAGACAGTCAAACTGTCGGGGTCCATTCGCAACTGACCGATCGTGCCTAGAGTACTTGGGCAATGAAAGTTGGTGCAAATGAGTCAAGTTTCTTCTTGGAAAAGCAAAACACCCCCTTACCCATCTGCGAAGTTTCGCGGAGGCAAAGGGGGCGAGTGAATCAGGCGGTTCTCGTGAGTTTCTACAGCGAAGCGACAAAGGACGGTAGGTGCCTTGGAGTGGCCCGATCCCACATGAGTGGGAGGCGGAATCCGCTTCGAGAGCGAAGCGGTGATATTGACCGTCGCGAGATGCGGCTCGCTGAGAAGTGAGATCCGTCTGCGATGTTTGCTCATCGTCCACCGCCTCGTCGGTCTGAGGCGGAGCCTCGTTAGGAATACCGAGCGCCGAGAACAGCCGTTTCCGAAGTCAAGGCCGGCAAGGTCCACGAGGAGAGCACTGATCTCGCCGCCGTTCATGAACGTGCTCAGTCCGTTCTCAATCGTCAGATGCCGTCAATCCGCGCAGTGCCGCGTACCAGACGACGTAGCCGACGCCCGAAGTGATCGCGCCGGACGCGAAGGCGAGGACAATGCCGGTCGCAGATGCGCGAAAGTCATTTGCGAAGACGACGTTCACCGCCAGGGCGAACGGCACCGCCCGCACGAAGTTGCCCGCGGTGGCCCGCAGGGGATTCTCCACGCCCCGCCCCCGCAGCGAGTAGACGCCCCAAGCGATGCCCGCGATCGCCATCAGCGCGCCGCCAACCGGGGACGGTGCCGTGACGCCCGGCGCGAGCAGAAACGCGAGACCAGCCGCCGCAACCGCGAAATCCGCCCACGCCAGCGGCCGGAACCGCTCGCCGCGCCGCAGTCCCACGAGAAACATGGTGAGTTGCACCGCTCCGAAGAGGATCAGTGCGCCCGTGCCCACACTGAGGTAGAGATAGGCGAACGAGAAGCAGGCGACGTACAGGAACAGCATTGCCGCCGCCCACCAGTCGGGCCGGACCGCTTTGCCCTCGTTGCGCAGGAGATGCACGATAAGCGCGAGCGTCACTGCGCCTGCTGCGAGGCGCACGCTGCCGAAGCTCGCCGCGTCGATCGTTGGGTTCTGCAGCGCGAGGCGGCAGAGAATCGAATTGGCGGCGAACGCTACCATCCCGTGCCGTCAGACGCGCCGTCCTCAAGGTGTCCGCCGCGTGGGTAGTCGTTTCATCTGCGCGCAGAAGCGCCGTCCTCAAGGTGTCCGCCGCGTGGGTAGTCGTTTTCATCTGCGCTCCGGCGGGGCATGTTGAAGGCTCCCCCCGATTTCGGCGCCATCACAGCGGTGCGGCAGACCACGTGCATCGTCAGCGGCTTTTGGACTGCGTTCGGGAAGACCGGCAATCCGAACGGCGACGGCCGCCTCGGATGGAAGAGCTAAGACCCGCTGCACCGCTGCATGCGGTTGTTATCTGGCCGCAAATGCGCGCTTCCAGCGAGTCGAGAGGCAACGCCTTGTTGCAGTTCTCGCAGGTTGATCTGAGTTCAAGCATGCGACCTTCCTTTCAATGGTGGCTAATCGTCCGCTCCGTCGTCAGGCGCATGGTTTCCTCTCATGCCGGCTTGATGTTCTGGTTCATCCGGAATAGGTTCGTCGGGTCGTACTTCTTCTTGAGCTTCACCAGTCGATTGTACGTCGCACCGTAGGCGAACGCGATGCGGTCGGTCTCGTCCTGGGTGAGGAAGTTGATGTACGCGCCGCCGCTGGCGAACGGCTGTGACTTGGCGAAGAACTGGCGCGCCCAGGCGATGCAGCGCTCGTCCTCGGCGGGCGACTCCCAGCGGCCGTGCACGTTCATTACGTAGTTCGCGTCTCGGCTCGAGTAGGCCATCGCCTCCGGCGCTACGCGTGTCGTCTGGCCGCCGATCGTGCCGATGAAGATCTCGCACTGCGGCGACGGCAGCGCGCCGGCGTATTCGATGATGGCGTCGATCGCGCCGTCGCTGAGCCGCGAGAAGTTGTGCGACTTCCAGTAGTTGCGCGCACCCCTCGTCAGGAGCGGATCGAAGGCCTGCTGCCAGGCGGTGTACGGCTGCACGCCGATGTGCTCGCCATGCGCCGTGCCAAATCCGCGCAGCGGCTCGATCAGCTTCTCGCCCTCAGCGGGGTCGCCCACATAGCACAGGGCGAGCGCGACCATCTCTTTCCCGTGGACGTCCTCGGGCAGGAAGGGCAGCGGCGGCGCCTTCCGGGTGACCATCCAGACGTTGAGCTCGTCCGGCATCGTCTCGGTGAAACGAGCAAACTGCGTGAGCACGGACTTCGCCTGCTCGAACGGGAAGACGATGAGCCCGCTCAACACGTCCGGCCCGACGGGATGGAGCTGGAACTCGAAGCGGGTGACAATGCCGAAGTTCCCACCGCCACCTCGCAGCCCCCAGAAGAGGTCAGCGTTTTCCGTTTCGCTGGCGTGCACTTGACTGCCATCCGCCGTGACGACATCCGCGGAGAGCAGGTTGTCGATGGTCATGCCGTACTTCCGGCTCAACCAGCCGAAGCCGCCGCCGAGCGTCAGACCGGCCACGCCCGTGGTCGAGTTGATGCCCAGCGGCGTGGCGAGGCCGTGCGCCTGCGCGGCCGCGTCGAAGTCGGCGAGGGTGCAGCCGGGTTCGACGGTCGCCCGGCGGGCATTCGGGTCCACCTGGACGCTCTTCATCAGCGAGAGGTCGATCATGAGACCGTCGTCGCAGACGGCATTGCCCGCGATGTTGTGTCCGCCGCCTCGGATCGAGACGAGGAGGTCGTGCTTGCGCGCGAACTCGACGGCCTGGACGACATCTTCAGGCGACGCGCAGCGGGCGATCAGCGCGGGCCTGCGGTCGATCATGGCGTTCCAGATCTGGCGCACCTCGTCGTAGCCCGCGTCGCCAGGAAGAAGCACCTCCCCACGGAAGTGCGCTTTGAACTCGTCGATTTCTGCCTTCGGTAACTGCTTCATGGTCGGCTCCTTTGTTTGGGTACAACAAGCATGCAGAAAAACCTATTTGGATACGTCCCGATGTGTAACCCGTATCACCGCACTGTCCCGATCGTTCATTGCTTGATGGACTCCTTGAGCAGATCGACGGCAAGAACTCTGAGCAACTCAAACGGCAGAGCCCCGACCTTGTCTTTGGCCTACTTCAAAAGCTTCCGCCAAGCTTTGTCGGACCGAACGGAATCCAAGAACTCATGGCCGCGCCAGTTCAAGTCGATCACCCACGCGCGGATGATGCGGCCCGTCTTTGTGGTCTCGGGTTCGAAATCAACGAGGCCAGCGCCCCGCTGGCCACCTCAAACTCCTCCACCTGTGGCCACCCCAAACTCCTCCACCCCCGGCGACGAGACAGGGGGACTTTATTCGGCTGATCCGCGCTTGACAATACGCGCGGCGGCCTCCTTCAGGCGCCAACTCTTGCCGTCGAACTTGAGCAGGTGTCCGTGGTGCATAAGACGATCGATGAGCGGGCCGACGATGACCACGTCGCCGAGAAGCTTCGCCCAGTCATCCAGGCCGCGGTTTGAGGTGATGATGGTCGAAGCCTTTTCGTAGCGGCTCATGAGCACGTCGGCGAACTCATCCCCGGCGCCGGCCGGAAGCCTTCGCAGGAACAAATCGTCGATGACCAGCAGTTCCGCGGCCTTGAGTTGCGTGCGCAGCGTCCGAAGCTGGCCGAGCTCGCGCGCTTCGTGGATGTCCTCGATCAACTGATGGGCCTCGCGGTAGAGGACCTTGTAGCCGCGGTTGACGGTGGCGAACGCAAGCGCGGCGCGAAGCCGGACTCGTAGAGGATTACCGGTCGCTTGGTGTCGGCAACGATGCGGTCACGATCGCGAACCACGGAGACTACGGGATGCCTGGCGGATGTCGATCCGGTGGTAGCTGTCAGCGGCATGGCCCACGATTCGTTCGTCCTCTTCGTAGAAGGCGTCCATGGCCGGCCAGGCGAATGCGACGCGTGCCTGCAGTTCGCTCGCGTGGGCGGGGCAGGCCGATGTGCCGCCACGCCCCTCGCGGCGCGGTGTGCTCGCCCGCCCGGACAGCGTACCAGGACGTGAGCCCGAGATCGGGTGGCGGTGGTATGGTCGGTGTGTTCCAGGGTGTGTGGAGAGACGTCGGTCTCCGGGAAGGAGGCTGCCGGATAACGGCCGAGTTCGAAGAGCAGGAGGACGTGCTCGCTATCGGCGATCCAGGTTCCGCCGAAGCGCACGCGCATGCGCCGGCGCAGCGGCTCGGCGTACAACAGTCTCTTGGGCAGCGGTTCGGGCACGAGGAACCGGCCGGCGGCGTCGCGTGCATAATGAAAGTTGCGCACTGCGCTCGTGTTGCCACGCTGCTGGCGGCTCGCCCGCCAGACACCTGCGAATCCAGCCGCGGACGCATGGCCCAGTTCGAGGGCAAGCGTCGCGACCGTCGTCGGGTGTCGAGCGGCGTGCGTAGCGGATGGGATCGCCGCACATCCACGGCGCGCGTCCCCTGGTCGGTACAGATGATCGGCTCCCCAATCGTCCGGCCGACGATACGCCGCCTCCGCATGCGTGCGCGGGGGGGCATTTCGGAAAGCAGATTCGATTACAATTTTCTGGCTATATCCGGAATTGGCCACGGTGAAATGTGCGGAAACGGTCCTTTCATAGGGTGTGGTTCGGCTACAGTTAGAGGGTGCGGAGTGTGCTCGGGATTTGAGCAGGGATATCGAGGTCACCGACGGTGAGGAAGATCAGGTCGGTGAAGCTCTCCAGGTTGCGAAATCCCGAGGCGCGGTTCTTGACGATCTTGATGATGCGATTGATGCCTTCGCCCACGGCGTTGGTCAGTGGGCGTTGGATGAAGGTGATGATGTTGTCCAGATGGGTGCGCAGGGTACCGACGAACGCGCGCATCGAGGGGATGCGACTCTTGAGTGCTGCGCTCATCCAGCGCTTGAGGAAGCGCCGGGCCGCGCCCGGGTAGCGGTAGTGCCAGAAATGCTCGAACTCATCCTTGAGCACCCAGGCGCGGTGGATGCGGCGGTTGGAGTTGCGCAGCCGATTCAGGAATCGGGTATGGGCCTTGGTCCGATTGCGCGAGTGCATGCCCAGCAGCCAGCGCAGCCCCTTGATCGCCTTGCGCTCGTCGGCGCCCAGCTGGCGCCACTCTTCCTTGCGCGCCTCGTCGACGGCGCCGTTCAACGCCTTGACGATATGAAAGCGGTCCAGGACCAGGGTGGCATTCGGACAATGCTCCTTGATCGCCTCGATATAGACGCGGCTCATGTCGCAGCTGGCCCACTGGATGCGCTTTCTTTGCCCCTCGCTGAGCGCCTCGCGGAAGAACCGATCGATGCTCTCGCAGCCCTTGCCTTGTCCCACCCACACCACGTGGGCACGATCCAGGTCATAGACGATGGTGGCCAACTTATGGCCCTTGCAGTAGGAGATCTCATCATAGTAGGAGATCTCATCGACGCCCAGGGTCACCAGCGCCCGGATCGAGTGCCCCTGCCGTACTCGCGTGATGATTCGGTGCAGCAGGTCGGACAGCGTCGAAGTGGGCATCTTGAGAATCGCCGCTGCTGCCTTCTGGGTCATGATCTGGCATAGGGCGCAGATGCGAAACTCCAGCCGGTGGGTCACGCGCGAATACGGCGCTGCCCACGGGATCTGCTCCTGGACCCTGCCATGGGTGGGACAGTCGATTTCCTTCGGGGCGTAGTGAAAGACGATACCCACGCCCAGGACGGTGAGGTCATCCCAGCGCCGGCACTGGGCTGCCTGCCGAGCGATGCGGCAGCGCCGCTGGCAATGCGGGCAGCGGCAGCCGTTCTTGTACGGCTTGACCGCCAGGTGCAGCTCCTTGCCGCGGTTGCCGAATTCAAAGCCGGTGATCTTCAACTCCTTCAGGTGCAGCAGCGTGCTCAGTAGCTTCGCGTTGTTCATGGAGGGCTCATCTCGCGGAGGTTGAAAACCAAGACATGAGGCCCACGCCGCTGCATCCAATCACCCTCAAGCACGCGCCCTGGCCGCGCTCTTGTCTGCAGGCTGTGGGCGCCCAACTGCTGCGCCCACAGCCATGCACCAGCGTATCGTCCCGACACCGCCTCAAGGGTTCGCTGGCGCCGGCCGGCAGGGCCGGCCGCCCTTGACCCGGCTCCGGGGCGCAGCATCACCGAACCCATTGCGAAACCAATCTGGGGTGAAACACCGTGTGGAAATCCGGATAGACCCAATTTTCTGATATTCTGAAATTGACGGGAATTTCGGGAACGTCGTAGGATTGAGTTAGCCATCGCCGGCACCAGCACGTATGCAACGTAACGGCGCCGGCACCGCCGGCTACTCAAATCAGGGGTAATCGCCATGAGTTCCCACGATCGTTCCGACGCGGCACCGTCGTCCGCGGATATTCACGCCGCTCACGTCGAGATTCCGCAACTGGTTGGCAGAATTTACGATGCTGCGCCGATGGCCGAGCGCCGCCGGATACTCGAACACCTCCTGCGCCCGCTCGGTGCGTTGGCAGTTGTCGGTGTGTGCAACGGCATCTTCACAAAGATCTGGTTTCGCAACGGGTGGAGCGACCTGCACATTCGCGCCGAGGACGCACAGTCCGTGCAAGGAATCGATGTGATTGCGCTCGTCGATTACGTCCAACAGGCCAGTGTCGACACGATCGGCGGACTCGCCTCAATGCTCGCCGCGTCGCCGATGATCGTCTACTCTGCCGCGACGGCGATGCTGGTATCGATACTGATGCGGCGCCTTCAGTCTCGCCGAAACGGTGCGTGCAAGGCAGGCAAACCCGCGGAATAGACTGTCAGCCTGGTCAAGAAACACCGCGCCATGCGCGGACTGGCGGCGCCCACAGCGCTGGGCAGAGAGCTTCAAGCCTTGGATCGGACCCAGCCGCTGTTGCCGCTGGCGCCGGGCGTCGCTGAGCGGCGCACCCATGACTACAAGCGTCATGGCACGACGAGCTTGTTTGCGGCGTTGGATTTGGCATCCGGTCGGGTCATTGGCGAACTGCATCAGCGCCATCGCAGCAAGGAGTTCCTGGCGTTCCTGCGCACCATCGAGGCCAATGTTCCGGCCCAGCTCGACGTGCATTTGATTCTGGATAACTACGGCGTGGGCGGGATGAAACCGGTCAGCATCCGCGCCGTCGCACTCTTCCCGGCGCCGTTGGGACCAAGAAAGCCGAAGATTTCTCCAGGCGCCACGTCAAAGCTGACCGAATCCGCCGCCACCCGGTCGCCAAAGGCGCGGGTCAGCGCGTCCGCCCGGATAGCAGCGGCGTTCATGGAGGGGCTAATGCAGGCGATACGCCGCGTGACACGCGACAGTGTTGCACCACGGTGCCCAGCGCGCGAGCGTGGGCCGTACGTCGTTGTCGACACTCACATTCTGCGCTTCGACTGCGAAACGGCTCACCGACCGATGCATCTGGGTCCCGATGTCCTGCATTCCTTGCAGCATGTAGGGCGCGATGTCGTGGGCGCCGTGCAGCCCCAACGAACTCATGCCCAGCCGTTGTTCGGCCCCGTGCGGCGTTGTCAAAGTCGCTCTTCGACAAGGCTACGTCGATCTCTTGCAAGGCGAGCAAATGGTCACGCATGCTGGTGCTGATGTGCAGGCGCATCGGCGCGGGGAACTTGACCAGATCCCGGCCGTCCGTGTGGACAGCGGCAGGTGCAGCCGTCTCGCTGATGTGTCTGTGCACCAGCAACGACCACGTACCCGCAAGCCGCGGCGGCCGCAAGCGCCACCGCAGCCTTCAGCGCGAACGGCATGCCCGCCCCCCTTCGAGCCGCCATCGGCGTATTTATTGTGCGGTCAGCTTTTCGCTGTTGAGCACGTGTCGATGCCCAGCAGAGAATATGCTGGGCACACGCGCATGAATCCCGTGAGAAGCGGGACGATGCCGATGTACCCCCAAGGGCCGATTGTGCCAGCGACGGCCAATCCGATCAGTGCAAGCCCCGCAACGATTCGTACGATGCGATCAACGTTTCCGACATTCACCTTCATGGCTGGTACTCCTCTCGTGGTTGATGAATCGATCCTTGCGGATCGGACCAGGTTCGACCTTGTCAACGCCTCAATCCCGGCGCTCAGAATCTCGCAACCAGCGTGGCCGCGCACGCACAGACCACGCGCACATTGTCGTTCCAAAGCGCCGAAAAACCCTCAGCGTGTGCGGAACGCGGCGTGACAGGCAACGCAGGCCCCGGTCACCTGCTGCAGCTGGGCGAGCGCGGCAGCGCGATCGCCCGCTTTGGCGGTCCGGGCGAAGTCGCTGGCAGCGTCGTGCATGCTCAAGCCGATGTTGCGCATCGCCTCGGGCATGAAGCGGCCCGGACCCATACCGCGCGTGCGTGCCGCATGCTTGCCCATGCTGCTGTGACCGAGACGCTTTTCCGCAACGTCGGCCGCCTCAGCCAGTTTGTCGTTGGCAACCAGCCCGGGCCCGATGATCTCGTTTAGTGCCCCCAGGTTGTTCAGCATCTCCTCCCGCAACAACGCCTGCTGCAGCGGCGGCATAGCCACGAGCTGCCGCGGATCTTCCGGAACCTGCTGTTGCGCGCTCGCATACTGACCTGCCAATAGACCAAGGAGCAGGGAGCCGAGCAGATATCGTTTCACGAAGCTATCCATTGCGTCCGCTGAGTCTGTCTGATGCGTAGCGGGCTATGCGGTTATAACCGAGTTCCAACGTGTCGCCGTTACCAAGGTAGAGATCTGTCTTTGAGCCGTTCCGGGCGTCCCGCGTACGACCGGCAAGCCGATGTCGATCATCCTCTGGACAGCGTTAGGGCCAGTGCAATGATTGCATCCGAGTTTTTTTATCGGGTAGCGGCCCAGCGCGGCAACGAGTTGCTCCCGATCTTGGTCCCATTCGCCGAACGGCGAGATGTGCAGACCACCATACACGGCATGTATCCGTTCGCCATTCTTAAAGGTCCGGCTGGCGTATTCCAGCAACTGGATTACGCCACCATGTCCGCATCCGGTCAGCATCGCGACGCCTTTATCGTTGATGCCGCAGTAGAGGACGTTCTCCCCTTGCACCTGTAGCAGGGTGGTCATCTGAAAATTGACCAAGGCAAACCCGGGGAAGAGCAACAGCGGCTCACCGGGCTGGGCGGTGATGAGCCTGCCGGTGTGACCGTTGCCCTTGATGAATGCCAGTCCTTCTTCGTGAAAGCCCGCCGGCACATAAATCGTGATATCGGGCCGGTGCCTGAGCGTTGCGCCGATCCCCCAGAAATGGTCGAAGTGCTCGTGACTGACGATCAGGCACTCGATCTCGCCGCCTGCCAGCATCTTGTCGATGCCCTCCTCGGCGAATCGCTTGTTCATCCAATCCGGTCCCCAGCCGGTGTCGAAGAGCAGCCTATGGATGGTGCCGTCCATTTCCTCGGCTTCGATCAGGGCCCAAGCACCGGCAGCATTGTCGGGATGTAGGTCGCCAAATGGCGGCCAGCGAAGCTGATACTGGCTCACGCTCACGCCACCGGCCGCTTTAACATCGCCAAGCAGCGTGGCGTCGTCAAACCAGCCAGTCTCGGAGATGCACCGCACTGTCAAGCGCCTAAGGACGCCGATATCAACCCTCTGTTTGCTCGACATCGCCTGCCCTCCTTAAAGGGTGAGCTTGATCAGCCTACTCGCACTCAATAACGTCGCGATGACTTACGTCAAAGCAATGCGTTTCAGGCGCGGTGGAGTGTTTCGCGGGCTTTACCGGGACACCATGACCTGAGCGGTCACGTTACTGCAAAGCGTTCGATGGCACGGAAGTCTGATGAGAGGCGCGGACAAGAACCGGGACCGCGCCACCACCGGGGCCGCTCGACCTTAGTAGTCCGTTTCAGAAGTTCGCACACGTATTGCTCAGGCGGCCAGTTTCAAGTGCTGGCGCTGCCAATAGCGTGAGCGCATCCGAGCGATCAGGGCGTTGAGGTCGGCGCGTGTGAATTTCCACTCGAACGGGTGCGCGATACTCTCGAAGTAGCGCTCGAAGTTCGCCAGTCGCTCGGCCACTGCCTCCAGGCGGGGGAAGTCGTTGGGGGTGAGCACCTTGCGCTGTACGATCGAGAAGTAGATTTCGATCTGGTTGAGCCAACTTGCGTGGACCGGGCCGTGAACCGGAACGATTCGAGGATGCGCTTGCGTCAGACGCCGTACCGAAGCCTCGCCACGGTGCGACGAGCCGTTGTCCATGATCCAGAACACGCGGCGCGCGGTGTCGTACGGCGGCTGGCTCATGACCTGATCGACCAGGCGCTCGAACGGTGCGATGCCAGTGGTCGCTTCGCAGCGCCCGAACACCTTTGCGCGGTGGACGTCCCAGCCAGGTAGGCCCAGGCGCCGCCGCGCGCGTATTCGTGCTCCACACGCATCGACTCACCGGGGGCGGTGGGCAAGCTCGGATGGATACGCAGCCGGGCCTGAATGCTGGTCTTCTCGTCGGTGGAGAGGACGAACTCGTCCTCGCGCAGCGCTTGCCCTTGCCAACGCCGCTCGTATAAGTCCAGGATGCGCGCGGCCTTGGCCTGGAACTGCGGATCGCGGGGAAAGATCCAGCAGCGATGCTGCCAGGGGCGGATGGCGTCCTCGTGCAGCCAACGCCACACCGTACTGTTGCTGATGCAAGCCACCAAGCCCGTGGACTGGGCGTGCCGCGCCACATCGGCCACACTGAGTCGCGACAGCGGCAAGCCCAAGGTGGCCGGCAGCTCGCAGGCCAGCGCCTTGACCTCAACGGTGAGCTCTGGGGGGAAAGGCCCGAGGGCGTCCCGGGCGGGCCCTCTCTTCGAGGCCCGCCAATCGTTCCTTGAAGAAGCGCTTGCGCCACTGGCTAACCACCTCGCGCCGGGTGTCCAGCCGCGCAGCGATCTCGTCGTTGTCTATGCCGTCGGCCGCCATCAGGATCATCTTGGCCCGCACGACCTCGAAGTAAGGCAACGTATACTTGGCCGCGCGCCGACGCAACGCGGTGGCCTCGTCTATATATGGTTGATAATTGTGTTCGCGTATGGCATCTTGGTCTGAACCTTCGAGTAGGGTTTTCAGATGCCAAGGAAGGGCCCATTCCGGATCGAACTGTCGTACATCTCTCCGCAAGCCGTATAGAAGTGCTCGCGGTTGAAGCGGCCGTCGGTCGCGGCGTAGGTCTGGAACTCGCCGTCGACCGTCTCATGCAGCCGCTTCAGGATCACCTCGTCCTGGTCGCGCGCGAAGAGCGGATCCCAGTCCGAGCCCCACAGTACCTTGATCACGTTCCAGCCTGCGCCGGCGAAGAGGCCTTCCAGCTCCTGCACGATCGAGCCGTTGCCGCGCACCGGGCCATCGAGCCGCTGGAGGTTGCAGTTGACGACGAAGATGAGATTGTCGAGCCCCTCGCGCGCCGCGAGTGACAGCCCGGCGAGCGCCTCGGGCTCGTCCATCTCGCCGTCACCGACGAAGCACCAAACCTTGCGACCGTCGGTCCGCAGCACGCCACGGTCCTCCAGGTAGCGCATGAAGCGCGCCTGATAGATCGCGTTGATCGGCCCGAGACCCATCGAGCCGGTCGGAAACTGCCAGAACGAAGCCATCAGCCACGGGTGGCAGTACGACGACAGTCCGCGACCGCCCACCTCGCGCCGATAGTTGTCCAGTTGCTCCTCGGCGATGCGCCCTTCGAGGTACGCGCGCGAGTAGACGCCGGGCGCCGAATGCCCCTGCACGAACAGGAGATCGCCTTCACGCGTATCGGTGCGCGCTCGCCAGAAGTGGTTATAGCCGACGTCGTACAGGGTCGCCGCCGACGCGTAGCTCGCAATGTGGCCGCCCAGCTCGGCGTGCGCGCGGTTGGCGCGAACCACCATCGCCAGCGCGTTCCAGCGGATGATCGACGCGAGCCGCTGCTCCACTTCGAGATCGCCGGGAAACTGCGGCTGATCGGTGAGCGCGATCGTGTTGCAGTAGGGCGTGTTCAGCACCGGCGGCATGCGCACGCGCTTCGCACGCGCGCGGTCGAGCAGCTTGCGCAGGATGAAGGTGGCACGCTCCGCCCATCCGATTCGACGAGGGCGTCGAACGCGTCGAGCCACTCACGGGTTTCGGTGGGGTCGACGTCCGGCGCGCTGACGCGCCAGTAGCCCGAGAAAGAGGAGTCTGAGAGGTCGGTCACGAGGTACCTCAGGGTTTGCAGACAATACGGCTCTCGCCACTTTTTCCTTATTGAGAGAAAGGGTATGCCCTGCCCCGGACGCGGTCAATCGCGCCACCCCTCGGGCGGATCGGTCACATTCAGGAGCGCTCACCCTTGAGATGTCTGCCTGGCGATCGCGTTACGTTTGCAACAAGCGGGTGTCTGCTGACATGGCGCGGGCCCCGAAGCGATACGCCTGCGGCACGCCGCATCCCCACACTCCTGGCTGCAATAGAACAGTTGGGCTCTTGGGATCAGAGGAATGAAAATGAACGACCGAGAAGTCGTGCTGTGCCATCCCGTTCGCACGGCAATCAGAAGTGGTTCCGTTTGTTTGAACAACTTTCCCCGATTTATAAGTGGACTCCGGGCAGATTGCTGAAGGTGCAGAGTTGTCCACGGCGGCGTGCGTCGCTTGCGACGAACGCAAAGCCGCGGTGGGCAACTCGGGGCGCACCCGGGACTTCATCTTACGCAGCCAAGCGCATGGGCGGCAGCGCTGCCAGATACTGCTCGTCGGGCGTGATGCGCCCCAGGCTCGAATGACTGCGATGCGTGTTGTACCAGGACAGATACTCGGCAATGTCGGTGCGTGCCGCGCTCACGCTGTCGTAGGCTTTCAGGTACACCCGTTCGTACTTCACGCTGCGCCACAGGCGCTCGACGAAGACGTTGTCGCGCCAAGCCCCGCGCCCGTCCATGGACAGCTTGCAGCCTTGCTCCAGCACGACCCGGGTGAACTCTTCGGCCGTGAACTGGCTGCCCTGGTCGGTATTGACGATCTCAGGGGTGCCGTATCGGGCCAAGGCCTGTTCCATCACCTCTGTGGCGTGGCAGGCTTCCAGCGTGATCGCCACCTTGTGCGCCAGCACCTTGCGGCTGACCACATCGACCACGGCAGTGAGGTACACGAAGCCCCGCGCCATCGGGATGTAGGTGGTGTCGAGCGCCCAGACCTGGTTGGCGCGGGTGATCGCCAGCTGGCGCAGCAGGTAGGGGTAGATGGTGTGGCCCGGTGTGGTTTTGCTGGTGCCCGGCTGGGGTGCCAGCGCCTCAATGCCCATGCGCAGCATCAGCGTTCTGATGTGGCGTCGTCCCGCATGGATACCTTGCCGGGCCAACTGGTCACGCAGCATGCGTGCACCCATGAAGGGGTGCTCCAGGTGCAGTTCGTCGATCTTGCGCATGAGTGCCAGATCGGCCGGGCTAACCGGCTGGGGCAGGTAGTAGACCGTGCCCCGACTGATGTTCAGCAGCTTGGCCTGGCGCGTGATGGAAAGCTCGTGGTCTCGGTCAATCATGGCTTTGCGCTCAGCAATCCCGCCTTGGTGAGCGCGCTTTCTAAAAAATCATTCTCCAGCGTCAACGCCCCGATCTTGGCGTGCAGCGGGGCGAGGTTCACCGGCTCGGGCGGGGCACCAGAGCCAAAGACCTCGGCTGCGCGCTCGAGCAGCCGCCCCTTCCAGTAGGCGATCTGATTCGGATGCACCTCGAACTGTTCGCACAGTTCAGCCATGGTGCGGTCCTCTCGCAAGGCGGCCAGGGCCACGCGGGCCTTGAACGCCGGATTGTGCGCGCGCCGCGTGCGCCGCGCCGATGCCTTCTTCTTGACCATCAGAAACTCCTCTCGTCAGACCACTTTCGGTCCGGCTTTATACCCGGAGTTTCCACTTATAGCGCTGTTCAAATTCGTGAGACCACTTCTATCGGCGCCTACAACGGTACGTTGAAAGCGGTTCCCGCGACCGACCTGGGCGCCGCCGCTCGCTGGAACTTGGGTGATGTCGAGAGGTCGAGATGAACGAAGCGTTCGCGGTGGTGCCGCTCGCCGTTCTGCGTGAGCTCGGATGGCCGGAAGACATCGTCAACGTCGAGGGTGGTGCAATTGCGCACGGTCATCCCATCGGGGCCACGGCGCGGTGCTGACCACGCGGATACTGCACTCGATGAAGCGCGACGGGCTCAGGCGAGGTGTCGTGACGCTTTGCATAGGTGGCGGACAAGGGATCGCCCTTGCCCTCGAGATGCTTTGAAGCCCATCGTCCAACGGAGTAACCATGACCGCGCTCAAAGTAAACGGAAAAGCCAGGCAGCTAGACGTTCCCGACGACATGCCGCTGCTGTGGGTGTTGCGCGACGTGCTCGGCATGACCGGCACCAAGTTCGGCTGCGGCGTTGCGCTGTGCGGCGCCTGCACCATCCACATTGACGGCAGACCGGTGCGTTCCTGCATCACCCCGGTTTCGGCTGCCACGGGCAAGCGTATCACCACGATCGAGGCGATCGGCGCGACGCCTGCCGGCAAGAAGATCCAGCAGGCGTGGCTTGCGCTGGACGTGCCACAGTGCGGCTACTGCCAGTCGGGTCAGATCATGTCCGCCAGCGCTCTGCTGGCCAGCAATCCCAAGCCCAGTAACGCCGACATCGACAACGCGATGGCGGGCAACATCTGTCGCTGCGGCACCTATCCGCGCATTCGCGCAGGCATCAAGCGCGCGGCGGGTGAGTTGGCGACCAAGTCTTCCGAGGCACCCATCGCGACGGAGGCCTGACATGAAAACCTCGATCATCGAGAACGAGCAGCCGTTCTCGCCTGCGCGGCGCGATTTTCTCAAGTTGACGGTGAGCGCCGCGGTCGGCGGCGGTTTGCTGCTCGGCTTCGGCCTGCCGGCACGCGCCGTGATCAGCGACGAGCTCACTACCGGCGCGCCGTTCGCGCCCAACGCGTTTCTGCGCATCGACCGCAGCGGCAGCATCACCTTCGTGATGCCGTACATCGAGATGGGACAGGGCACCTATACCTCGATCCCGATGCTGATCGCCGAAGAGTTGGAAGTCGACGTCGACCGAGTCGTGATCGAGCATTCGCCGCCGGATAACAAGCTGTACGCGAATCCTCTGATCGGCATTCAGATCACTGGTGGCTCGACCTCGATCCGTGCCGCCTGGGAGCCGATGCGCCGCGCCGGCGCGACTGCGCGCGTCATGCTGGTGAGCGCGGCCGCCCAGCAATGGAAAGTCGATCCCGGCACCTGCCGCGCCCAGGATGGCGTGGTCGTGCATGCGCCGACAGGGCGCAAGCTCGCTTACGGCAAGCTCGTCGACGCCGCGGCCAAGCTGCCGGTACCGGAGAAGGTTGCACTCAAGTCGCCGGCCGAATTCAAACTGATCGGCACGCCGCACCGGCGCCTGGACATCGCCGGCAAGGTCGACGGGAGCGCGAAGTTCGGCATCGATGCCAGGCTTCCGGGCATGAAGTTCGCCGTCGTCGCGATTTCACCGACCTTCGGCGGCAAGCTGGTTTCGGTCGATGAACCCAAGGCGAAGGCGGTCGCCGGTGTCACGCAGGTCGTTCGCCTGGACGACGCAGTCGCCATCGTCGCGATCCACACCTGGGCCGCCAAGCAAGGCCTCGCCGCTGCCAATCCTCAGTGGGACCCCGGGCCGAACGCCAAGCTCTCGACCGCCGATGTGGTCAAGCAACTCGCCGCCGCCATGGAGAAGCCCGGCGCGGTCGCGCGTCGTGAAGGCGACGCGGCAGCCACCATCGGCAAGGCCGCGCAAAAGGTCGAGGCCATCTATGAGCAGCCGTTCCTGGCCCACGCGGTGCTGGAGCCGATGAACTGCACTGTTCAGGTACGAAAGGACGGCTGCGATGTCTGGGTCGGGACGCAGATTCCTGGAGTCTCGCAGGCCGTGGTGGCCAAGGTGACCGGTCTCAAGCCGGAGCAGGTGCGCCTCCACAATCACCTGCTGGGTGGCGGATTCGGTCGCCGCCTCGAGTTCGACGGGACGCTGCGCGCGGCGCAGATTGCGCAGCAGGTCGAAGGCCCGGTGCAGGTGATCTGGACGCGCGAAGAAGACATCCAGCACGATATGTATCGGCCCTACTACTACGATCGCATCAGCGCCGGGCTCGATGCGCAAGGCAAGCCCGTGGCCTGGTCGCACCGAATCGCCGGCTCGTCGATCATCGCACGCTTCTTTCCCGCCTTTCTCAAGAATGGTGTCGATCACGACGCCGTCGAAGTTGCGGCCGATCCGGCCTACGCAGTTGGCGATATCCACGTGGAGTGGATCGCGCAGGAGCCGCCCGGCATACCGACCGCGTGGTGGCGTGGCGTCGGCGTGACCCGCGGAACCTTCGTGCTGGAGAGCTTCATCGACGAGCTCGCCGCGAACGCGAAACAGGATCCGCTTGCCTACCGCCTGGCGCTGCTCGAAAAGAGTCCGCGTTCCAAAGCGGTGCTGCAACTCGCCGCCGACAAGGCCGGTTGGGGGAAGCCTTTGCCGCCCGGACAGGGCCGCGGCCTTGCGCTGTGCACCGGCTTTGGGAGTTTCATCGCGCAGGTGGTCGAGGTGAGCGTGGACAAGGATGGAACGGTCAAGCTCACGCGCGCGGTGTGTGCCGTCGACTGCGGTCACATGGTCAACCCGGACACCGTTCGTGCACAGATGGAGAGCGGCATCATCTTCGGTCTGTCGGCGGTGCTGTACGGTGAGATCACGCTGAAAGAGGGGCGCGTCGAGCAGACCAACTTTGGCGACTATCGCGTGCTGCGCATAAGCGAATCGCCGCAGATCGACGTGCACCTCATCAAGAGCGCAGAGGCGCCCGGCGGCATCGGCGAGCCCGGGACTTCGTGCGTGATGCCGGCGCTGACCAACGCCGTGTATGCGGCAACCGGCAAGCGGATACGGAAGCTGCCGGTCGGCGAGCAACTGCGTTCGGCTTGAGAGCGCCCGTAGCAATTCGAATCCTTCCCCACCACTCACCTTCACCCTAATAGAGGAGATGCCATGAGCACGATCACGACCCAGGACGGCACGCAGATCTACTACAACGACTGGGGCAACGGACAGCCCGTCGTGTTCAGCCACGGCTGGCCGCTTTCCGCGGACGCCTTCGAGGACCAGATGTTCTATCTGGCTTCCCGCGGCTATCGCTGCATTGCTCATGATCGCCGCGGCCACGGACGCTCGAGCCAGCCCTGGCACGGCAACGACCTGGACACCTACGCCGACGACCTGGCAGCGCTGGTCGAAGCGCTGGATCTCAAGAACGCAGTCCACGTCGGCCACTCGACCGGCGGCGGCGAAGTCGCGCGCTACATCGGCCGTCACGGCACCCAGCGGGTGGCGAAGGCGGTGCTGATCGGCGCCATCCCGCCGCTCATGCTCAAGACCCCTGCCAATCCTGGTGGCTTGCCGATCGAAGTCTTCGACGGTATCCGCGCCGGGGTGGTGGCCGATCGCTCGCAGTTCTTCAAGGATCTCACGCTGCCGTTCTACGGCTACAACCGACCGGGGGCCAAGATCTCGGAAGGCGTGCGCGAATCGTTCTGGCTCCAGGGAATGATGGCGGGCTTCCCCGCCGCCTACTTCTGCATCAAGGCGTTCTCCGAAACAGACCTCACGGAGGATCTCAAGAAGATCGACGTGCCGACGCTGATTCTGCACGGCGACGACGATCAGATCGTGCCCATCGGGGCTTCCGCGATGCTCTCGAGCAAGATCGTCAAGAACGCCACGCTCAAAGTCTACAAGGGCGGGGCGCACGGCATGTGCACCACGCAGAAGGACGATGTCAACGAGGATCTGCTCGCATTCATCCGGTCCTGAACGATTGAGCTTCGTCCGAGTCCCAACGCAGCCTTTCACCAAGATCTTGGAGGAATCGAGATGAAAATCAACCGAAGCGGATCGGCGCAATGGCAGGGCGGACTCAAGGACGGCAAGGGCGCGATCTCGACCGAGAGCGGCGCCTTGAATGCCCATCCGTATGGCTTTGCCACCCGGTTCGAAGGCGTACCCGGCACCAATCCGGAGGAGCTGATCGGGGCTGCCCACGCCGGGTGCTTCACCATGGCCCTCTCCCTCATCCTCGGCGAGGCGAAGCTCACCGCGGAACGGATGGACACCACCGCCAAGGTCACGCTGGAGCAGGTCGAGGGCGGCTTCGCCATTACGGCCGTGCATCTCACCCTCAAGGCCAAGATTCCGGGTGCCGACCAAGCGACGTTCGAAAAGCTCGCCGGCATGGCGAAGGCTGGATGTCCGGTGTCCAAACTGTTGAAGACCGAGATTACTCTGGACGCTGCACTGGTCTCGTAGCAAGAAAGATCTGCCAACTCGGCGAGGCGGATACGTGGGAACCTCGATCAGCATCGAGACACCGGAGCAGCGGGAGAGATTTCCCGCGTATCTTGCGCAGCCGAACGGCGTGCCCAGGGCGGCGATCATCGTCATTCAGGAAATCTTCGGAGTAAATGCCGGGATTCGCAGCAAGAGCGACAGATGGGCAGAGGCCGGGTACCTGGCTGTCGCCCCCGATCTCTTTTGGCGGTTCCGGCCGGGCATCGAGCTCGATCCCGACGTGCCGGAGCAATTCCAGGAAGGACTGCACCTGTATGAGAGGTTCGATCAGGATCAGGGTGTGGCCGATATCGGCGCCACGATCCGCGCGATACGCGCCCGGATCGGTGATGGCAAGGTCGGCTGCGTGGGCTACTGCCTGGGCGGCCGGCTCGCCTTCATGACCGCCACACGCACGGATATCGATGCCTCGGTCGGCTACTACGGGGTCGGCATCGACGAGCTGCTCGGCGAAAAGCAGGCCATCTCACATCCTGTCCTGCTTCACGTCCCCACCGACGATCAGTTCGTCAGCAGCGACTCGCAAAGAGCGATGCATCAGGGTCTGGACGAACACCCCAAGGTGAAGATCTACGACTATCCGGGGCTGCGCCACGGCTTTGCGGTGACAAGCGGGAAGCGCCGCGACGCGAAAGCCGCCCAGCTCGCCGATGACCGCACGGCTGAGTTCTTCGCGACACATCTGGGATGAGCCTCGGCGATTGTCGAAGCGGAGTCGGAGGTGAGGTTGAATTTCCTGTGCTGTTGCTGACACAAGCCGAGGAGGCCGCCATGAGCACGACGGAGGTCCGCAGCGACGACGCTCGCGAGATCGCGAGCGTCGAGAACGCCAACATGAAGCTCGAGGTGGTCGTCATCCCGGTTTCGGATGTCGACCGCGCGAAGAAATTCTATGGGAGCCTCGGGTGGAGGCTCGACGCCGACATAGTTGCTGGCGACGCTCGTTTGATCCAGTTCACGCCTCCGGCCTCGGGGTGCTCGGTGCAATTCGGCACGAATATCACGTCGGCCCCTCCCGGTTCGGCCCGGGACCTGTACCTGATCGTCTCCGACATCGAGGCCGCGCGCGAAGAGCTGGTCAGACGCGGTGTCGAGGTCAGCGAGGTGTTCCACTGTTCGACGGGGTTCGCTTGCAGGTTTCGGGACGCCAGCGCGGATGGTCGCGTCAGCGGGCCCGCGCCCGATCGAACCAGCTACGCCTCTTTTGCCTCGTTCAGTGATCCGGACGGCAACAGCTGGCTATTCCAGGAGGTCACCGCGCGCCGGCCCGGCCGGATCGACCCGTCGGCAACGACTTTCGCGTCGAAGAACGATCTCGCGAGTGCCCTTCGGCGCGCTGCGAACGCCCACGGCGAGCACGAGAAACGCATCGGCGAGGCGGACGCGAACTGGCCCGACTGGTACGCCGACTACATCGTGCGCGAGCATGCCGGCGCGGAATTGCCTTCGTGAGCGACTACGGCGTGATCGTCATCCGCTGAGCTGATCCCCTTCTTTCATGCGCCCGCGCCTGACGGGGCGAGAGGAGAGTAACCGATGCGCGCATTCACTTCGCTCGTCGTGAGGCTGCCCACTGCCCGGCCTCCTCTAAACGTGGATCCGTCCAAGATGCTCGAGGAACTGCAGTACTCGCCGAGATCCGACAAGTTAGTCCTTGCGCGAAGTCGAATGATCGAAACAGCTCCGTCCTCGTTGCCGACCCGGCGCAGCTTTGTTGCCGGCTCGCTAGTCGTGCTTTCTGTCAGCCTGTTCGCGTTCGCCTCTCCTGATTACGCGCAGACCACGAAAACCTCTGACGCTATCGTTGTCGTGCAGGCGCTGGCCACCGGCCAAGCAGCCGAAGATCACTCGATCCGCCCCTTCAAGGTCCAGGTGCCGCAAGCCGGCGCTCGATGACCTGCGCCGGCGCATCGCCGCCACGCGCTGGCCCGACAAGGAGACCGTCGACGATCGGTCGCAGGGCACGCAGCTGGCCAAGCTGCAGGAGCTGGTTCGCTACTGGGGCACGGACTACGACTGGCGAAAGGCGGAGGCGAAGCTCAATGCCCTGCCGCAGTTCATGACGAACGATCGACGGGGTCGACATTCACTTCATCCACGTCCGCTCCCGTCACCCGAACGCGCTGCCGGTGATCATCACGCACGGCTGGCCGGGCTCGGTCATCGAGCAGCTCAAGATCATCGGCCCGCTCACCGATCCCACCGCGCACGGCGGCACGCGCCGAGGACGCCTTCGACGTCGTCATCCCGTCGATGCCCGGCTACGGCTTCTCCGGCAAGCCAACCGGCACCGGTTGGAATCCCGACCGCATCGCGCGAGCCTGGGCGGAGCTGATGAAGCGCCTCGGGTACACCCGCTACGTCGCCCAGGGCGGCGACTGGGGATGCCCCCGTCTCGAGCGCGATGGCGCGCCAGGCGCCGGCAGGATTGCTCGGCATCCACATCAACTTGCCGGCGACGGTACCGCCCGAGGTGGCCGCGGTGCTCGCCAGCGGCGGGCCCGCGCCGGCGGGACTCTCCGAGAAGGAACGCGCGGCGTTCGACTCGCTCGATGCGTTCTACAAGAAGCGGAGGGCCTACGTCGCAGATGATGGGCACGCGGCCGCAGGCGATCGGCTAGGCCCTGACGGACTCTCCGGCCGGCCTTGCGGCCTTCATGCTCGTGCATCCGGCTACAGCAGTGGCGTACGCCCGAGCGATCCTGCAGTCACCGACGAAGACGACGTGCTGGACGACGTCACGCTGTACTGGCTGACGAACAGCGCGACCTCGTCGGCGCGGCTGTACTGGGAGACCGGCGGCCAAAGCGCGTCATTGTCGCGGCCGCGCAGAAGACCTGCCGAGATCTCGCTGCCGGTGGCCATCACGGTATTTCCGGAGGAGGTCTATCGAGCCCCGGAGACGTGGGCGCGGCGCGCCTATCGCAACCTGATCTACTTCAACGAGGTCGACAAGGGCGGTCACTTCGCGGCGTGGGAGAGACCGGAGCTCTTCGCGACCGAGCTCCGGGCCGCGTTCCGGTCGCTGCGGTAGTGGTGGATTCGGGCCAGTGCGATGTCCAGCCATCGTCCCGGCGCCTGGTGTCACCACCGCCGCTCAGGAGATTGCAATGAGAATTGTCAAAGCCGCCGCGGTCCAACTGAGTCCCGTCCTGTATAGCCGCGAGGGAACGGTCGAAAAGGTCGTGCGGAAGATCGACGAGCTTGGGCAACAAGGGGTGCAGTTCGCCACGTTCCCGGAGACCGTGGTGCCGTACTACCCGTACTTTTCGTTCGTCCAGCCCGCCTACCAGATCATTGCCGGACGTGAGCACCTGAAGCTGCTCGACCAGGCGGTGACAGTGCCGTCTCCTGCCACCGACGCCATCAGCGAAGCTGCCAAGCAGGCGGGAGTGGTCGTGTCCATCGGCGTCAACGAGCGTGACGGCGGAACCCTGTACAACACCCAGCTTCTCTTTGATGCCGATGGCACCTTGATCCAGAGGCGCCGCAAGATCTCGCCGACCTATCACGAGCGCATGATCTGGGGCCAGGGCGACGGCTCGGGCCTGCGCGCCGTCGACAGCAAGGTCGGCCGCATTGGTCAGCTCGCATGCTGGGAGCACTACAACCCTCTGGCGCGGTACGCGATGATGGCCGACGGCGAGCAGATTCACTCCGCGATGTATCCGGGCTCGATCTTCGGCGACCTGTTCGCCGCGCAGACGGAAGTCAACGTCCGGCAGCACGCACTGGAGTCGGCGTGCTTCGTCGTCTACGCCGCGGCCTGGCTGGATGCCGATCAGCAGGCGCAAATCATGAACGACACCGGCTGCAACATCGCGCCCATCACCGGCGGTTGCTTCACTGCGATCGTGGCACCCGACGGAACGCTGCTGGGCGAGCC
>CAVTGS010000015.1:0-137003 GCA_963734295.1 uncultured beta proteobacterium
TGGAACGTCACCGATCTCGCCCGGAAGCTGGCTGAATTCAGAGACTATTACAACGGACATCGCGTGCACCGTTCGCTGGATGGCACGACGCCCATGCAACTCGCCGGTGCGCCACCCCCAGCGCCAACCCCATGCATTGTCGAGGCTGTTTCAGACACCAGTATCAGCTTGACTGCGAATTCGCCACCGACAGAACAATACGCCTTGGATGTCCTCACGCGGCTGGCCGCGCTGGTGCCCAGGCCGCGGGTGAATCTCACCCGCTACCACGGCGTGTTCGCCCCGAACAGCGCCCAGCGGGCGTGGGTGACCAAGGCCGGGCAACCTGAAACTGCCGATCGCATAGTTGCGGATCACCCGTTACGCTCCGATAACGCGCAGCCCACTTGCCTTCGCGGCAACGGCCAATGCCACGTCGTGAGTCGCCATCGACAAGTCTTTTCCCGCCTGTTCTTTCCACAGCAACGCCGTCGCGAGATGAACCGCGTCCAGCGTTCCCAGTGCTGTCGGAAGCGGTTGGGCAGCGCGCGACAGAACCGAGTGTGTAATCTCTACGATCTCCATTGATTCCAACAGCCTGTATACCGCCTCCCGCTGTGCGGCGATCATCTCGTCCGCGAATCCTTGAGCCAAGCGCAACCGGTCCAGCGTGCGCAGACATTCCACCTCCGCAAGCGCCGAGGCGATGCCTTGCGTGACTCGGCCCCACTCCTTCAAGGCGTCGCGCTGGCCAAGGACGACGCGCAGCAACACTGACGAATCGAGGTAGGCGATCACCGATCGCCTTGCCGCTCTTCCATGAGCAGCTTCACGATGTCTCCGCGGAGCGGGATGGGTGGCGGAAGAGGCACGCGCTGGAGTTTCGGCGCTCCGGGAAGCGGTGCCCGAACCTTGAGGGAACCATTGCCCGCCTTCCACGGAACAATGCGCGCGATCGGCGTATCGCGGTCCAGAATCGTCAATGAACTGCCGCCCCTTACCTTGCGCAGATGTTCGCTCAGGCGGCTCTTCAAGTCAGCGATGCGTACCCCGTTCATAGTCGTATGATAGTCACCTCTAGTCATTATGGCAACTACGAACCAGGGGGTCGTGAGTTCGAATCCTGCCGGGCGCGCCAAAATGGCGTAGTTCTTTCAACGGGTTAGAAGCTTCCGCTCCTGACCCGTTTCTGCACTGATGCCCGTCTGCGCGACTTTTGCGCGACTTTCCCCGCTGATCACCTGCAACTGCTTTGTCACCACGCGCAATAACGCGGACTCTGCGCCTTGAGCTCCAAGTAGGCTGTCCCATGCAGACAGAGGAAAACCTGATCTGCCGCAGGTGTGCCTTCATCAAGATAGGTCTTGATTAGCCCTAAACCTCAGCCAGGCTCACGTGGTGAGCCAGTGGGGTGTTGATAATGAACGCATCTTTGCAGAGGAGATGCGACAGGGGATGAATCGGGTGCCTCGAACTCAAGCGCCACCTCGGTCTTCGTTACAAGAGCGCCTGGTTGATGAAGCACAAGCTCCTGCAGGTGATGGCCGAACGCGAAGCGCACCGGGTACTGGATGGACGGGTGGAGATCGACGACGCCTATCTGGGGGGTGAGCGGCCCGGCAAGCCAGGCCGGGGCTCGGAGAACAAAATCCCGTTCGTGGTGGCAGTGCAGACGACCGACGATGGCCAGCCGGTGGTCGCGCGCATGAATCGCATCGCTTTCACCAAGGACGCCATTCAGGCGTGGGCCCATACGGCCCTGGCAGCATCGGCCCACGTGATCTCTGACGGGCTGCACTGCTTCAAGGCGGTTGCCGGCGAAGTGGCGAGCCACACCGCGATCGTCGTAGGCTCCAGTCGGCAGGCGGTGACCCGCCCCGAGTTTCGCCGCGTGAACACGGTGCTCTCCAACCTCAAGACTGAGATTTCCGGGACCTACCATGCGTTCAAGTTTGCCAAGTATGCCGACCGTTATCTTGCCGACGTGCAGTATCGCTTCAATCGTCGCTTTGATCTCACATCCATCCTCGCCCGACTCGTCCGCGCTGCTGTCCTCACCCACCCGCGGTGGGTCTGACCCTATTTTCCGGCGGTTGAAGCGCGCCGAGCTGCCGGTCGATACCGCCTCGCTCGCGCGCTTTCTCATCGGCAAGACGCTCGTGCGCGATGCCCCCGAGGGCCGCACGAGCGGTCGCATCGTCGAAACCGAGGCCTACGTGCCCGGTGACGCCAGCGGCCATGCCTACGTCGGCGAGACGGATCGGAACCGCTCGCTGTTCCTGCGCCGCGGCCACGCCTACGTCTACTTCATCTACGGCATGCATTACTGCGTCAACGTGTCGGGCGAGCGCCCCGGCATCGGCGCCGGCGTGCTCCTGCGCGCGCTTGAGCCAATCGAGGGCGTGGCAATCATGCAGGCCCGCCGCCGCGTGCATCGCCTCACCGACCTTGTGCGCGGCCCCGGCCGGCTGGCGGAAGCCATGAAGATCGACCGCCGCCTCGACGGCATCGACCTGTGCTCGCGCAGTCCGTTGTGGCTCGGCGCCGAGGTACGTGCGCCGGGGCGCGTCGCCACGTCGGTGCGCATCGGGATCTCGAAGGAAACGACGCGCCTCCTGCGCTTCTACGAAGCGGGAAACCCGCACGTCAGCGGACCGCCGGCGCTTCGGAAGTGACTAGGACCTGCCGGCGAAAGTTGTCGGCAAGGGATCGACTGGGTCCTATCGCAACGACCTTTCGACTATTGAGTGTCTGGCATCAATTACTTTTTCCGGCGCATTGACTCATCAGAACTGCTACCTGTGCTGACCTGTTGCCTCACGTAGTTTGCTACCCGTCGCCTTCACCGGCCTGGATCCGGACCAGTGCTGGTCGTTGATCAGGAGCTTGGGTGCGATCAACCGGTCCGGCGAGGCCGAAGGACGCGGCCCCCTGCCCGTCCCATTGAGACGGTTCCCCGGCTCCGCCCTTGGTGTAGTAGTCGTCCTGGGCGTAATAGGTTCCGGCCTGGGCGGAGGAGTGAAGGACTCCGATGGAGAGCATCAGAACACCTCGCCGTGGCGGGAAACATAGATCGGGGCAATATGCTCCCGCTCGCGAATCTGCAGCGTCATTTTGGTGACCGGATACCCGCCAGGGAGCTTGAGGAACCCCGAGAGCTTGGGCAGATTCATGATCTCCGAGGGCAGCACGATCGGGCGCTTCACGACCCGGCGCTGGAGGTTCACGGCGTCCTTGAAATCGTGCGGACTCATCGAGATCGACTCGGTCGCCTCGTTCACTTCCTGCTCGCCCAGCGACTGGGCCGCCCACTCCGCCGTGGCGTGTTCGACGCTTCGCAGCATGAGTCGGGTGAGACAGGAACCGGAGATGCTCTGGGCGCCGTAGACCCCATAGAGGCGCCGCAGTTGTCCGATGTCCTGCAGCCCCAGGATGGTGGCACCGCCGTGCTTGCGGGACATGGTGAGCAGCCCCCCGTCTGGCGTGAGAGCGGGCAGTTCCTGCAGGCTCGCGACCTCGTCCAGGACCACCCAGAAGCGGCGTTTCAGGTCCGGCGGCAGGCTCAGGATCGAGGCGGCAGCCTGGTCGCACCACAGGGACAAGAGCGGCCTCAGGAAGGCGTGCTGGTCCTTCCGGGAGGTGAGGAAGAGCCACGCATCGCTTCCCTCGTCTTCGATAAAGCGGCGGACCGAGAACGGTTGGTTGAATAGGTCCGGATCGGGCAGATAGGCCCAGGCGCGGATCTTTGTGCTGACCGTTGCGCGCACGCCGATCGCCATCTTCTCGGCGGCCGGATCGATCGCCGGGGCGGCCTCCGTGCCCTTCACCAATGCGAAGAGCTCGCCCAGGGGCGCGATGGAGATCATGTGCCGGAAGGCGGCGTTGGTCGCCTCGCCGCGCTCCGCGAGACGGAGCGCCACCGCCTCGAAGAGTCCCCGCGGACCTTCGCGCCAGAACGGGTCGTTGACGCGCTCATTGTCGGGGATGATGGAGGCGGCGAGACTCGCGTAGTCGTACGCCTCGCGCACCTCGCCCCACAGGGTCCAGGGTCGGCTCCTGGCATCGAGGGGATTGAGCAGCACGTCCCGGCCGTGGCGGTAGTAGACCTGGACGTACTCGCCGCTCGGGTCGTAGAGGATGGCGCGATCCCCTCGGGCGCGGATCTGGTCAAGAAGCTCCTTGATCGCCACCCCCTTGCCGCTCCCCGGTGCCCCGCACACGAGGATGTGATCGGTCTCGGCCTCGCGGAAGAGCAGAATGCCGGCGAGGGTGAAGTCGTAAGGGAGGTGGGAGGCCTTGGCGAGTGCGATGACCACGTCAGGAGGGGCAAGCGTTGTCCCCCGGATATGCTGGTCTTCGGTCGCCGAGCGGCCGCTCTGGCGAAGAAAATAGCCGGCCGTGACCGTGCCCGCCACCGCCACCAGGAAGCCCAGAAAGAGGCTCTCCTGGAAGCGATGGCTGACGGAATCGAAGCTCGGCAGCGTGTAGCGCTGAACGCCTGCCTTGGGTACCCGGATCCGCTCACCGCTGCCGTTGGGATCGGGCAGATCGGCGATCGGGCCGCCGATGCCGAGGCCATTGCGGACGTGGTGCAGCCACAGCCGGCGATCGAGCGAGGTGGTGCCTTCGAGAAACCAGACTCCCCCGACGATGCCACCCAGGATCATCCCGATGGAAAGCCAGAGCACGACCGCGTTGGCACCCAGCTTGAACCAGTTAGCGAGGATCTCAGAGCCGCGAATAGCGTCGGACCAGACGCGTGGGGTTTGTCTACTTGTCGCCATCCTGCTTCATCCGCTGCAGCTCGTCCCGGGCCTGAACCTGGGCCTTCGGAATCGTGCTGTGCTCGCGGGCCGCAGCGAGCGACCGGAGGATGTTTCGCGTCTCCAGGACCGCTTCGCACAGGCCCCAGTAGGCCGGCGGAAGCGGTTTCTCCATCCCCATTTCTACGGTCTCCCGAAGCAGCCCCCGCTCGATAAGGAGTCGGTAGTAATCCGCGTCGGGAACGCCCTTCATCCGGGCACGGCGGGTGATCTCGTGCGAGAGTTCGTCGGGCAAGCGGAGGGTCTTGATTCTCACGATAGGGGTCCGGTTATTGTCCTCTGGCGTATGCGCCGTTTTTCGCCAGCATGCCCTGATTTCAAGCCCATCAGCCGTAGTACCCGTATTCGCCTGAGACTGCGGGGTGTAGTCGCCTTATGTCTCTGGTATGCATGGCTTTTTCGGCTCTTCGCAGAAGTGCATCAGGTGTGACACAAAATCTAAGGGGCCCCGTCGGCCTTATCGACGGGGGAGACCCGGCTCGCTTTCGGGCGGGGCTCGCTTTTCGCACGGGCAGTCACGGTCCCCTTCTCGTGCGCGCGAAAGTCGGCGTCGTGATCCATGACGTAGGCGAGCGCACGTTCCACCAGATCGGCGAGCGCGAGTGCGCCGCAGAACTGCCGGTAACGCTCGACCCGCTCGTGCACGGGACAGGCGATTTTGACGCGCAGCGGAGCGAGTTCTTTCGGGGGTTCGAACTTGAGCAAGGCCATGAGCGATTTCCTCCAGGACGTGAGCGATGACGCCGACTGTAGCAACCGCGCTGCGAGGTCGAAACTCACAGTTCTGACAGGTGAGGGATGTACGGCCCTTCTCCGCTACCACCCGTCAGCGCCGGTGCTGCGCTTCGTCGCGCAGCGCTGTCAGGAAGCTCGACATGAGTGCGTCCCACTCCGGGGTGTCCTCCGGAGTGAGTCCCACGGGCGCATTCGATTCGCCCGCGGCCGCATCCCAGAGCCTGTGCGCCCGCTCGAGCGGAACGCCGTGCCGGTGGGCAAGGAGCCGCAAGACATTCGGGTAGAGCGTGAGACGGTTTCCCATGTTGCCTCCGGTTGCGGTTCGAACCTTGTCCAGCTTGCCTTTCGCAAGTTGCAGAGCGTGCGAGGGGTGTCGACTCTAGCGGCCGTGGGGTTCTGTCGAAACTCTCAGTTCTGATAGGTGGGAGCGTGGGGTCGGCTTTTCAGCGCCAGCAGTTCCGGCACGCCGACAAGGAAATCAGCGAGCGGCGAAGCCGCCGACGTGACCTTGCTGATGCGGTAGTTCGCCTCGCTGTCGTCGCGAGATTACTTGCGCGTGATGTCAGCAAGAACGACGAGGGCTCGCCCGGAGTTTCGCGGCGGCTCCGCGCTTGGTTCCGCCTCGCGTGACGGACCGAGTGCGGTCCCGAAGGGACAGCGCCGTTTGCCGTCGGAACTCAGCCAGATCGACTACGGCGGCGACGCAGAAACGCCGGGGCCTGCGGCCTCCGGCGTTTCGGTCTTCGCGTGAGGTGAAGCGGCGAGCTGTGAGGTGTCCTCGGGCGCGTTCGCTTTCGGCTGCAAGCTATGCACGAGATCGACAGTCTTCCACGGTTTCAGCCAGGGGCGCACACCCGCTTCCAAGTCGGCGATGATGCGATCGGTCACGCGGGCGTAGACGTCGCCGCGGGTGGAAGTCGTATTGCTCATGATGTGATCTCCTTTCAGGGCTCGGGTGCTGTGCACATGCACATGCACCGATGCCCATCGGCGAGATCGGGGGTAGCAAAGCGGCAAGGGCGCAGGGCCGGGAGGGGGATCGCAAGGGATCACCCGGCTTGCACAAGCGCAGCGCGGAAAGTCGGGGAAACCCGGCCACGCGGCAGAGCTTCACCCTTGCGCGGCGCGAGGGGCAGCGCCCATTAGCATTCCGAGAAGGAAACTCGCGCACGGTGTGGCGGTTGATACGGTGCGCCACGCTGCTCATCAACGCGGACGGTGTGCAACACGGTCCGCGCCGTTCACCGACGACCGGCTGAGATCGACCCTGACCAGTCGTTCACGGCTCCGAAGCCGCAGTGACCGCTTTGCGACGAATTGCCGTCCCCCACCAGCGCAGCTTCTCCCTTGGGCAGAAGCCATGGGCGAGAATTCCGCACGTGAGGTAGACGGCCAACCTCCCGCTCCGCATACGCGGGCACCGCTTCGGCGGCTCTCTCGGCTTTCAGATCGTCGCTCGTCACACGTTTTCACGCGAGCACGGCCACTCTGCCGGAAAATGTCAGCATGCGTTGCACAAATCCACGAATCTCGTCACGCTTCCGAAAGTGTCGCCACAAATCATCAGTCGAGGATCAATAATGAAACTGACTTGGAACAATTTCACGTGGATAACCGATAAACCGGCACCACCGACGCAGGCACAACCCCCGGAACAGGCCACGGACAACAGCTATGGGCCGAACCTGTGGTTGCCGGCCAATATCGCAGTGGTGGATAACACTTTGCAGGCGAAGACGGCACGCAACTCGGGGTATAAGTACCAGTGGCCCAATGGATTTATCCCCGATTCAGGCGCTGACCAAGCTTGGGCGGCGGCCGAAGCGCGGATCGAGGTTCCGAGCGGGAAGCGCCTCGATTATGGGATCTACGTCGCCAGCATCTCCTGTACTGACTGGTCCGTTTTTCTGACCCAAAACCCGAATGTCACCTGCGGGCTCTTCATTTATTCAGACACGGCCCACGAGATCGATATCGTCGAGATCGGTCGCCAAAACCAGGGACTGTACGATAACGGTAGTAATCCCAACTGGGTTTACCAACAGCCGCCCAGTCCTCCCCACGACAGCAACGCCCAGTTCGTCGTGCAACCCTGGTCGCAAGATGGCACGAAACCCGACTGGAACAATCTTCATCGCTTCCTGATTGATGCAACCAAGGCAGCCAAGTCGAAGGAAGTAACTTTCGGTGTCACTTGGAAGCAGGGTCGGCCCGTCGAGTTCGCCGCCGCCTACGGGCGGGTCGCCAACCCTTTTGTGTCTCCGGTCATATCCTGGACCAGCATCGTGAACGCGCCTGACGTCAACGCTGAAATGTCGATCTACTTCAACGTTTGGCCGTACGGCGGTTCAAGCACGCCCGATCCGACGTTCGCACTCACCTCGCTTAAGATTCCTGGTTTCGTTGACTCCTGACCGTCGCGAGGATAGGAAATTCAATGGCACCTTGCGGAGTATCCCCGGGTGGCAGCCGAGGTCAATCGCGGATTTCGTGCCGAGAGTTCCTGCCCTTGTTCCAAGGTTCTGCGCGCCCTTCGGTCTTGATGGCGGTATCCATGAACGACCCCTTTTCTGTGGGAAAGGAGCTTCATGTTGATCCCGACCGACGGGCGCTTCACGACCCACAGGAGCCATTCGGCTTCGAAAAAAAGAACGGCTGCTTCCTTCATTGACACGGTAGGCGTCCGCGGGATAATGACGAGGTAGGGGGCGAGCGCCAGCACAGTGCGGCGCACACAAAGAGAGGTGCAGCATGAGTGCGGTAACCCTATTCAGCGATCGGGAATTTACTGGTGCGGCCGTTTCTCTGGACGAGGGCCACACCCGATTCACAACTGACTTCAACGACGCCGCTTCTTCCATTCGGGTGGCGCCAGGCTACTGTGCGATGCTGTACGAGCACGCCAACGAATACAGTGGCTACGGCGCTTCGGTCGATCTGCTCGAGGACTGTCCCGATCTTACAGTCTACGGCTTCGACAAGAAGACGTCGTACGTGCACGTCTTTCGAACCGAGCGCTCTGGCTTCGTGTGGGCGCGCGGCGCGATCCGTGACGGGCAATTTGTAAACGGGCATTGGGAACGGCAACGCGCAAGCGGCGCGTCGCCTAATACCAACGTGACGCCCGCAGCGGCGCCTCCTATTCCGCCGCGCACAGAGCCGCTACCCGCTGACGGAGGTGTCATCGTCGTACGCGACCACCGAGGCGAAGACCCGCGGGGGACTCCAGGCCATGGAGGCGGCGATCCTATTGTGCGCGACCATCGTGAGTCCAAGATCAAGCACGTGTTCGTGCTCATGCTGGAGAATCGCTCGTTCGACCACATCCTCGGGTTCTCTGGGATCACCGGGACCGACGCGGTGACTGGGCAACCGACTTCCATCGATGGACTGAATGGGTCGGAGTCGAATTCGTACAACGGCGTCACCTATACGGTGCAGCGAGGTGCTCCGGACCGAGCTGAGCACGACCCATCGCATAGTTTTCCGGGTGTCCTCGAGCAGCTCTGTGGCGAGGGGGCCGCGTACGTGAGCGGCCAGCCGTACCCGGCGATCAACAACTCGGGGTTCGTATCGGTCTATGCGAAGTCGCATCCGGAGCTGCCGGATGGAGCCATGCGGTGCTTCACGCCGGAACAGGTACCGGTCATCACCGCTCTCGCGCGGGAGTTTGTCGTCTGCGATCGCTGGTTCTCTTCCATGCCGGGCCCGACGGAACCCAATCGCTTCTTCGTTCACGCCGCGACGGCCGGCTTCTTTGATAATGCACCTACCACCAAGGAATATGCGGAAGCCTTCTCGAGTCCGTGGTCCGGCATTGCATTCGAGCATGGAACGATCTTCGATCGGCTCGACGAAGCCGGCGTCAAGTGGCGGATCTACGGCGACGACAGTTTTCCCAACGTCGCCTTGCTCAAGGGTGTCAGCCGGACGTTCGACATCGACGAGTTCGAGGACTTCCGGGAAGACGTCGCCTCGTCTTCCTACAACGCGGCATACACCTTCATCGAGCCCAGCTACGACCCGTTTGACGAGTACGAGGGCGGCAACTCGCAGCACCCTCTCGGCAGCGTCAAGGCGGGCGAGATGATTATCAAGAGGACGTATGAAGCTCTGCGCGCCTCGCCGATCTGGAACGACAGCATGCTCATCATCACCTATGACGAGCACGGCGGCTTCTACGATCACGCCGCTCCCCCGTCGGCGCGGCCCACCGGCTCCACTGGACGAAAGTTCGGATTCACTTTCGATCAGCTCGGTCCGCGAGTCCCCGCTATCGTCATCTCACCGCGCATTCCGAGGAATATGATCGACCATCGCGCTTACGAGCACTCGACGATCGTAGCCACGGTGATAAGACTCTTCGGCCTCAAGGAGCTCACGACGCGATCGTCGTTTACCTCGGACCTGAAGCCCCTGGCCACGCTCGATGAGCCTCGGTCCGACGCTCCGATGACGCTGCCGGATCCGATGGGTGCGGCGCTCGCCCGAGTCGTCGAGGTCCCACTCGAAGCGAAGACGGCCAAAGAGCCAGACAGGGCCATCGATGACGATCCGACGGGCAGGATTGCAGCGACCCTCGCGTCGGGCCTTGCCCAGCATCTCGAGGTCACACCGCCGTTTGAGCACGCAACGATCATAGCTCGCGTCGACGCCATGCGAACGCGCGGAGAGGCGCTGGAGTACTTGAAGGAAGTAAACGTTCTCGTGAAAGCCGCCAGACAGAAGGCTGGTGTCCAGCGAAGCGCCAGCGTTCGCGTTCACCACTGACCCCGCGAGCTTGTGGCTGAGGCGAGGGCCACGCCGCAGGGTCACCGTCAGGGCCAGATTTGAGATGTTCAGTTACGGTGGCGAGCGCGACGATCGCGCGGCGGCTTGATGATCTGCGATTAGTTCACGAGCGCCGAGAACGCCGCCGCGCACGAGGCTGCGCGGGACCGGCTTGGACGGCTGATTCTCGGTCCGGTGAGGTGTGAGGTCGTGAGCGACGAGTCGGACAGCAATGCTCCCTGGACAAGGGAGTCATGGGGAACATCGGTCACCACATGACCGGCGACGCGGCTCGTCTCGTTGGCGCCTACCACACAACGCGCTGATCGAATTCGTGGTTTGGTGCTTACGTGATGAAGGCAGATGATGCGCATCTCCGCGCCGCATTGCGGCCAATGACCGCTACGGCGTCTGAACCTGCCGCTCGGAGGCGCTGCCTTGCACCACGGTCGATGTCTGCTCCTGGCCGGTCAGCGACCGTCGGGGGCTGGCGGTCGCTGGAGACTAGACCAGGTCCCGGGGAAGCGCAGTCCCTGCGGACGGGGATTAAGACTTCTCGTACCAGGACTTCACGCCGGCATGGTCGCGAACGGCGTCGTGCACACCAATGAGCTTGCGGTAGCCGGCAAAGATCGTGGCGGGAATGTGGTCGACCTTGCCGCCGATGAACCAGCGCACCGCCATGTGGAGCTTGAGGTCCACGACGTGGAGTTTCGCGCCGCCGAAGAACGGCTCGCCGGGGATGTTCTTCTCCGCCGACCTCGCCCAGGCTGGCAGGAAACCAGCCACGATAGCCTCGCGCGCGGCCTTCTTCTCTGCGTCCCCCATGCGGATCGTCGGCGCGACGACGGCGCGGAGATCCTCCACGTGCTGCATCATCCCTTCGTGGCGCGCCGCCTCGAAGTCGTCGGCAGGGTGGAGGCCGTGACGGCGGCCAATCAGCACAAGGATGGCGTTGGAGTGCGCGAGCGGCGGACATCCCGGCAATTCAAGGACGGGCAGGCCACCGTAGGGCATCTGCTCTTTCATCGCGGGCCATGCGGCAGGGTTGATGCGCACGTCTTCGAAGTCGATGCCCGCGAGGTGCAGGGCGAGCCGGCATTCCTCGCCACGACTTACGGGAGCGTCGAAGTAGATCAGCTTGGGCTTCGTCATTGAGGAAAAGCGTACCACAACCCAGATCGACCCCGCGCTCCGGGATCTACGCGCGCCGACCGAACGGCTATTGGCCGCACGGCAGCCCATGATTGACCATTACCTGTTGTGGCGGAGACCGCCCCGAACCCGTCCTACACTGCTCCGGAGCGGCGATGACAGCTTTGTGACAGATTGCGATCGTCGCAACGTAGCGGATCGACCACGGCGCAGTGGAAGTGGTCGGGGTCGGAATAGCCAACCTCAAGTCTTGCAGGCATACAATTTCGCATAGAACGCTTGCGCCCTCGCCGCGGGGGCATACTGTCATGAGCGATAGCGAACCACTGTTTGTCGCTTGTTGAGTTATAGCCGCCCCGAACTGCCGGGGGACCCCTTGTAAACAGCTACTGCGAGAGCGGAGGTAATCCTCCGGATACCGTGTTGACTGATCGGTTGGACGCCAAGGAGATTGCACTATTCGGACTCACGGTCTTCTTGAGTGCATACCTCCTATTGCAGGTCCAGCCACTAATCAGTAAGTTTATCCTGCCTTGGTTTGGTGGGAGTCCGACCGTTTGGACTACTGCCATGCTGTTTTTTTCAAGGCGTTCTATTCTGCGGCTACGTGTATGCACATGTTATTAGCGGCCGCTGCTCGCCTCGCGTGCAAGCCGCAACGCATGTCTCATTGCTGATCGCTGCTGCGGCATTGGCCGTGTTCGTCATACCCGGTCAATCCCTTAAGCCCAATGGCAACGAGGACCCGATCACCCGAATTCTGCTGCTCCTGGGCCTGAGTGTAGGGCTGCCGTATTTTTGCCTGGCCACGACCGGCCCGTTGATCCAATACTGGTTTGCGCGTATCAGCTCCAGTGGCACGGTGTATTTCGGCTCTATGCGCTGTCAAACGTAGGATCGTTGCTCGTGCGTATTCCGGCGAAGATGACCGGTGTTTCCGGCTGAAGGTGACCGCGGATTCCGGAGCAACGTGACCGCGATTTCCGGGTGAACGTGACCGACAGGAACATCGGGTCAGCGCTGTGCTGGGTTTGTACCTTGAGCGGTCACGCTCCGTCAATTTTCTTCTTGCCGGACGCGATTTTGTCGGTGCTGACGGCGGTGCGTTTGCGCATCGATTCTCCTTCGAGATGGAGCTTGTGGGCGCCGTGCACGAGCCGGTCGAGGATGGCGTCGGCGAGGGTCGGATCGCCGAGGTAGTCGTGCCAATGCTCAACCGGAAGCTGGCTGGTGATGAGCGTGGAGCGAGTGCCGACACGATCGTCGAGCAGTTCGAGCAAGTCGGTGCGCTCGCGCGCGCCCATCGGGGCGATGGCGAAGTCGTCGATCAGGACGAGGTCGACTTTGGCGATGGCGGCGAGGCGCTTGCGGAAGCTGCCGTCGGCGTGGCAGACGCTGAGTTCGTCGAACAACCGCGGCGCGCGCAGGTAAAGCGCGGACAGACCTTGCCGACACGCCTGCTGGGCGAGCGCGCAGGCGATGAAGGTTTTGCCGCAGCCGGTGGCACCGTGGATCAGGAGATTCTGCGCCTGGCGGATCCAGTCGCAGCTGGCGAGGCTGGTCAGTTGGCTGCGATCCAGCCCGCGGCGGGCGCGGTAATCGATGTCCTCGACGCAGGCGCGTTGCTTGAGCTGCGCCAGTTGCAGCAGCCGCGCCAGGCGGCGATTGTCGCGGTGGACGACTTCGCGGTCGAGCAGCAGCGCGAGGCGCTCGTCGAAGGCGAGGCCCATGGCCGCGCTCTGGGTGAGCTGCTCGGACAGGGCGGCGGCCATGCCATGGAGCTTGAGCCGGTTCAATGTATCGAGGGTGGGTTGGATGAGCATGGGTCAACGTCTCCGGGTGAGGTGGAACGGAAGTAATCCGCCCCGCGCACGTTGCCGTGCGCCGGCGGGGTGGTGGCCTGCGGCTGATCGGTCGCAGGGAACAGCTCGGGGTGAGCATCGAGTTTCGCCTCCAGGATCGACTTGATGCTCTTGCGGGTGGGCGAGCCGATGGCCAACGCCCGGCGACAGGCCGCTTCCAGGCGCGCCGCGGTGAACTGCTTGGCGAGATTGAGCAGGCCCAGACAGGCGCGGTAGCCCTGCTCGGGATGCGGGCGGTTCTCCAACTGCCACTTGACCACGTCGCCGGTGGCGGGGCCGATGTCCAATGCCCAGTTCAACAATCGCCCAGGCGTCCACTGCATGTGCTTGCGGTGCGCCTCGGGCATGTGTTCGGCCACCGTGGTATGGCGGCCGCGCAGGCTGGAGCGCACATGGACCGCCACCCGGTTGCCTTTGAAGAAACATTCGACCGCGGTGGCGGTGAAGCGAGCCTCGATCTTCTGTCGGACCAGGCTATGCGGGACGCTGTAGTAGTGGCCGGTGACATCGACGTGGTAGTCGATGTTGACGATCACCTTCTTCCACTCGGCGAATTCGTAGCGCGTTGCCGGCAGCGGCGTCATTGCCGGCCGGTCGATGGTCTCGAAGACGCTGCGGCGACACCCGTCGAGCTTCTGGAACGGGCGGTTGTTCAAGATGACGAGCAGCTCGCCAATGGCCGCGTTGAGGGCTTCGAGCGAGAAGAACTGACGGTGCCGGAGCCGGGCCAGAATCCAACGTTGCACCAGGAGCACGCTCGCTTCGACGGCCGGCTTGTCGCGCGGATGAAACGGCCGCGCCGGCAGAATGGCGGTGCTGTAATGCCGCGCCAAGTCCTCGTAAGTCGAGGTCGCTTCCGGTTCGTAGCGGCAGGCGCGCTTGATCGCGCTCTTGAGATTGTCCGGGACGAGCAGCGCGGCGACGCAGCCCATGAATTCGAAGCAGCGGACGTGCGAGGCGATCCAGTCCGGCAGTTGCTGGCTCCAGGTCGCCTCGGCGTAGGTGTAGGACGACGCGCCCAGCACCGCGACGAAGATCTCGGCGCCGCGGATCTCGCCGGTGCCCGGGTTGATGATCGGCACCGTGTCACCGGAGTAGTCGATGAACAGCTTGTCGCCGGCGCGGTGGACCTGGCGCATCGAGCGCTTCAGGCTCTGCGCGAAGCGGTGATAGTGCAGGCAGAACTGGCTGTAGCGATACGCCTGGCCGGCATGGGCCTCGGCGTACTCCTCCCACAGCAACTGCAAGGTGACGCCCTTACGCTTGAGTTCCTGGTGCAGGTGCGCGAAGTCGGGCGCGGCGTAGCGTTCCACCGCCGGTGCGGCGTGCGGGAACAGCAACGCCTCGAGCCGCGCCTCGTCCACCTCCGGTGGCAGCGGCCAGCCCAGACCGGCATCGCGGGCGCGCTGCACATACTTCGTCACCGCCCCCTTGGATAGCTTGGTGGCGGCGGCGATGCGTTCGTGGCTGAGACCCGTCTCGAACTTCAGACGTAGGACATCGATAATCTTGCGCATGGCTCTCCGACTGGCAGGCATCCCATTTCTCCAAGAAATCGGAGAGGGTAGCCTGCGGCAATGGAAATCCAGCGCCGACCCGGGGTTCGTTCCGCTCGCTCGGGATCACCGACTCCGGATCGTGACCGCCGATCCGCCCGTGGGGCAAAAATCGGTCACGCTCGGCCGGAATCGCCGGTCACGTTGCTCCGGAATCACCGGTCACGTTCGATCGGAAATCGCGGTCACGTTGCTCCGGAATCACCGGTCACGTTCGCCCGGAATCAACGGTCACGTTGGTCCGGAATACGCACTCGCGCTTGTTTCCTTTCCGTACATCTTTGAACCCCTCTTCGACTTGCCACAGTTGGGGCGCTTCTGGACATACGGGTTCTGGATCTTTGCGCTACTGTGTGCGGCGATCACCCTGCGTGTGAGGTACCTGAGCAGAGCAACGACTCCAATCGGAGCCGTTCCAACAGTATCTGAAACGACAGACTCACTCGTCCAGCCGACGCTGCCTCAACGTATTGGCTGGGTTGCTTTGCCGGCTTTGGCGTCGCTTGCTTTCATTACCACCACGGACCGCGTCAGCCACGACATTGCTCCTGAACCGCGGTTGTGGATCGCCACGCTCAGCTTCTACCTGCTGACGTTCATCATCTGTTTTGACCATCCGCGCTGGTACCGGCGGGCGTGGGTGGCCTTGATGTGCCTGGGCTCTGTCATTTTTCTCAGCGGGCGCAACGAGATTCCTGGGTGGTTCGGATTGGAATGGGATTAATGGAGCGAACGAGGTCCGCTGGATCCACCTAATCACCATGTTTCTCGTGTGCTTCATGAGCCATGGAGAACTGTACCGGCTGCGCCCTCGCAATCCAAAATACTTGACCGAGTTTTATCTCTGGATGTCCCTCGGCGGGGCATGTGGCGGACTATTCGTTGCCTTAATCGCTACCAACTTCTTCGTGGATTACTACGAGTGGCCGCTATACCTTGTCGCAGCCATCGTCCTAGCGTGCTTTGTCCTTGGCTCCGAATGGAAAGCGCGTCATCCTTTTGCGCAGCGGTGTGAAGAGTCGGGCGTGGCCTCGTCTGTGGGACCGGTGAATGCTCAGGCCAACACGGCGGCCCTGTTGGCTTGTCTGGGACTGGGTGGCTTAGTTAGTCCTGTTCTGGGTGGATCCCCTGCACTGGCGCACGGAGTCGGGCCCTGGGTACCTCGACATCCGGTCTTACATTCCGCACATCTGCAAACGCATTTCTCGTGAATTTCCGGCCGGCTGGCTGGATCAGCGCTGACGGGGCACTTCGGCGTCGATGAGCTGCTCGGTTTCGAGCTCCCAGTCACGCAGTAGTTGCTGGACTGTGCGGTAGTTGTCGATCGCCAGACGCAGCAGCTCGGCCTGCTCGGCCGAGACTTGGCGGTGCACCAGCTTGCCGCCTTTCATGTGTCCCCACTCGAAGTACGGCCCATGACGTGCCGCCGGATCTTGGGCGCAACGGCACGTCGGCTTGCCGCAGACTTTGGTTCGTTCCAGAAGCGTTCCTGAGCACAGGTAGTCGATCTGGCCCAAGAGTGCGCGGATGCGCTCGATGCGCGAGCGGGCTTGGCGGGCGATCTGTTTGGGGCTGCGTTGCGGCATGAGGATTGACAAGCGCGTATCTGGCGTTAATACTAACGCCAGAATGCCCGCCCCGCAAGCCCCGCCGCGGCAATCCGAATTCGCGCTTCGCAGCGAGCGCCTGGGCCCCTTGCCCCTGATCAACCACTTCCTCCAGCGCCTGGGTCTGGAGGAACTTCTCGACAAGCACGTCCCCACCACCGATCGGCGCTGTGCCGTGGCCCACGCCCGCTGCTGCGCTCGATCATCGTCGAGCGCGAGCCGGTCTACCGCCAGCAGGAGACCGTGCACGGGTTCGCCAGCGGAGCGTTCGGGCTCAGCGCCGAGCAGATGGCGCATCTGTCCGACGACCGCATCGGCCGTGCCCTGGACCGATTGTTCGACGCCGATCGGGCGGCCTTGCTCACCGAGGTGGTGGTGGCCATCGGGCAGCGCTTTCAGGTGAACTTCGAGCGCCTTCACAACGACTCGACCTCCATCGCCTTCTGCGGCCAGTACCGCGCCGCCAAGGGCCGGGCGATCCGCGGCCCCAGAAGGGTGTCAAGGGGACCGTGGAATGCGACCGTCATCCGTCGTCGCGGAAGGAAAGATTCTATGTGGGACCGCGTGAGTTACCCTCTGGTGGCTTTGTGAACCGAAAGAGAAGGAGACCGGAAGATGAACCCAGCGACCGGTAAGCATGAAGATAACGTAGTTGAGGCGATGCTGTACATGGCCCTTGAGCTGAGCAACAAGACCGGGGGGGTGACGTTTGGCGACAGAGCGAGGCGGCGCCAGGTGTCCGTGCCAGCGGGCGATCTGACCTAGCTGGGCGAAGCGCTGTCCCAGGCGAAGGAGCGGTTTGGGTTGCTGGCGCTCGGGCCAGTGGCCCTATGGACCGACGGCACGGCCCTTACTCAGAGGTTGATTACTCCTGCCGGTGCGAGGCCGACTGATCGCGTGAGCACGGGCATGTCCAGCCCTCACGACAGGAGCACGCCCCCGATAGCGGGCTCGTGTCGTCGCGAAGCCGAAGTGGTGCCGAAAGCTCTGCGGCAAGGGCCACTGCCCGGAATCGCGCACGCCCCTCGACCTTGGCTACCGCTGGTTCGCGAAGAACCGGCTCTGGCTCACCGGGAGACGCGCCGAGGGGGCCTGCACAGTGGATTCGCAACGATCGAAAGCGCAGTTGCGGGTCCTGCTCTTTCAGGGCGATGTGCCGCGCGGGCAGTAGCCTGCGCGCACTGTCAGTTCTGCCAGGTCCCGTCAGTTCTGCTGCTAGTTCTCTTTGGTGATACACGCTGATACGTTCGTCGGCGTGTGGATGCTTGGGGCAGGCCTCAGGACCGCACCGCGCAGACGGACGTTACTCGCCAGGAAAGGAATCCAGCAATGAAACCTGCCGAATCAATTGATGAGACTACATTGACCTCGCGCCACCCGCGCCTCGGCGCCTGGGCAAGGGCGAACGGCTACACCGAGAAAGCCGTTCGCCGTATGATCGAAAAGGGCGTCTGGCTGGAAGGTTACGAGTACTGGCGCACGCCCACTGGCCGAATCGTGATCGACATTGAGGGGTATGAGCGATGGGCACGAGGCGAAAGGCAGGTGGCGTCGAACTACGCAAAACGACCATCCGGATCAACTTCACCTGGAACGGGGAGTTCTGTCGCGAAACGCTCGACCTCAACCCCTCGGCAGGCAATGCGAAATACGCCGCCCGGCTCGTAGAGGAAATCCGCCAGCGCATCAAGCTAGGCGTTTTCGACTACGGGTCGTATTTCCCGGAGAGTCCCCGCGCGCGCCGACCCGACGCTGCACGCGTCCCGCGTTCTTTCGGTTACTACTGCCAGCTCTATCTCGACTCGATGGGTCGATCGGCCGCCGCCACCCAAGCGCAATATCGGAATGCGCTGGAGTTCTGGAAGAAAGGCATCGGCGCTGACAAGGACATCGACCGAGTCACCTACGCGGAACTCGCAGCCTTGATCGGCGCGCACCCCTGGCCGAGTTGGAGGCTTTGCAACAACTACCTCATCCCCCTTCGCGGCACCTTCGAACTGGCGGTACGCGTGCTCAATTTCGAGAATCCGCTACGCGGCATCCGGAACATGAAGCGCGTGAGGAAGTTGCCCGATCCGCTGAGCGCGGACGAGTCGGAGGCCATCCTCGTCGATCTGCTGGGTCATTACCCGGAAACCGTCTACAACTATTTCGAGTTTGCGTTCCAGACGGGCATGCGCCCCGAGGAGATCATTGCGCTGCGCTGGGACGACATCGACTGGCGGCGGCGTACGGCCCGCGTCCAGCGCGTGCGGACGTTCCGCGGAACGGTAAAGGAAGTGAAGAACCACGCCGATCGCGACGTAGATCTATCGCCCCGTGCCCTTGCCGCCCTGGAGCGCCAGAGGCCGCACACGCTGCTCTTGCGGGCAGAGATCTTCCACAACCCCGTGACAGGCAAGCCGTGGCATGACGAGCGCAGCCAGCGCGAACACTACTGGAATCCGGCGCTGCTGCGATGCGGCATCCGGCGCCGTCGCGCCTACGCTACCCGTCATACGTACGCCACGCGCCTCCTCATGGCTGGCATCAAGCCCGCCTACATCGCGCGTCAGATGGGGCACTCGCTGCAGGTGCTCTACACCGTCTATGCGCGCTGGATCGACGAGGCGGACAAGGGTGGAGAGGCGTCGAAACTGGGCGCGGCGTTAGGCGAGTTTTTCCCCGGAGTTTCCCCGCAGCGGGGGAAGAAGGGAACAAATGATTGTATTGATGAGTAAAGCGTGGTAGGCGCGATTGGATTCGAACCAACGACCCCCACCATGTCAAGGTGGTGCTCTAACCAGCTGAGCTACGCGCCTGCAAGGGTGCGAAGTTTATTATAAAAAGCGGGCGTGGTTCAATTTCGCGCAGCCGGTGTCGTGCAGAGTCTGCGTCCAGCTAACCCCGCTCCGCGCGGGTGACGCCTCCGACGTCTCGGATCAGGCCCAGGACCTTGGCAAGCTGGTCCGCATCTTCCACCTCCACCGTGAACCGCATCGAGGCGAAATCGCCCCGGCTGAGGGTATCGGTCGCCGTAACGTTGATGCGCTCGCGGGAGAGGATTTCCGAGATGTCTCGCAGCAGCCCCTGGCGATCGCGCGCCTCGATGCGGAGGTCGACCGGGAAGTGCTGGCCTGCCGTGCGCCCCCACGCGGCCGCGATCATCCGCTCGTCCGGCATCGAGCGTAAGTTTCGGCAGTCGCGCCGATGGACCGAGATGCCGCGACCGCGGGTGACGAAGCCGATGATCGGGTCCGGCGGCGCCGGCTTGCAGCACTTGCCGAGCGCTGTGAGCAGATTCTCTACCCCCACGACCAGGACGCCGTCGCCTTTCCCGGTCGCCCGGGCACGCGCCGGGACGATGGACGCTTGCTCCGCCTTCGGTTCGGCCTCGCCACGCAAGGCCACCTGAAGCTGGCGCAGACCGATCTCGCCCCGCCCCACTGCGACGAGGCAATCGTCGACCTTCGCGAAGCCAAGCCGCTGCGCGAGCGCCTCCAGCGCCGGCAGCGCGACACCGACGCGATGCGCCTCCCGCTCCACGGTGCTGCGGCCCAGGGCGACGGCAGATTGCAAGTTCTGGCTGTTGAACCACTGCCGCACCTTGGACCGCGCACGCGCGCTCACGAGGTACCCGAGCAGCGGGTTCAGCCAGTCGCGAGACGGCCCGCCGCTCTTGGCCGCGACGATCTCCACCCGCTGCGCGTTCGCGAGCGCGTAGTTCAAGGGCACCATGGCGCCGTCCACCTTGGCCCCGCGGCAGCGATGACCGAGCTCAGTGTGCACGTGGTAGGCGAAATCGACCGGGGTGGCACCCCGCGGCAGCGCGATCACCTGCCCCTGCGGGGTGAACACGTAGACCGTGTCACGAAAGAGCTCGGTCTTGAACCGCTCCGCGATCTCGGCCGAGTCCGGGACCTCGTCGGGCCATTCCAGAATGCGCCGGAGCCACGCGATCTTGTCGTCGTAGGATGTGGCGCGACCTCCGCTGCCCTCCTTGTAGCGCCAGTGGGCAGCGACGCCGAGCTCGGCATGCCGGTGCATCTCGTGGGTGCGGATCTGAATCTCGAGGGCACGCCCGTCGGGACCGATCACCGCGGTGTGCAGCGAGCGGTAGCCGTTCGGCTTCGGCTTCGCGATGTAGTCGTCGAACTCCTGCGGCAGCGGCGTCCAGAGGTTGTGCACGATGCCGAGCACGGCATAGCAATCCGTCACCTCCGGCACCAGGACGCGCATCGCGCGGGCATCGTAGATCTCGGCGAAGTCGACCGACTTGCGGTGCATCTTCTTGTGGATGCTGTAGATGTGCTTCGGCCGGCCGCTGATCTCGCCCGCGATGCCTGCCGCGACGAGCTCGCCCTTGAGCGTCGCGATCGCCTCGCCGATGTAACGCTCCCGGGCGGCGCGCTTCTCGTCGACCTGCCGCGCGACCTCCTTGTAAACGGCGGGTTCGAGGATGCGGAAGGAGAGATCCTCGAGCTCCCACTTGAACTGCCACACACCGAGCCGATTGGCGAGCGGGGCGAGCAGGTCGAGGGTTTCGCGGGCGGCCGCCTGGCGCCGCACCTCCTCGCCGGACTTCACGAGGTAACGCAGGCGCTGGGTCTGCTCCGCCAGCTTGATCAGCACCACACGGATGTCCTGCACCATCGCGAGCAGCATCTTGCGCAGACTTTCGAGCTGGGCGCCGTCCTCGCGACCCCTGCCCGAGGCGACCCCGCCGGTCAGGGCCTGGATCTCCCCCATGCGGGCCACGCCGTCGACGAGACTCGCCACGTCCGCGCTCAGCACCTGGCGTAGCTTCTCTTCGCTCCGCGCAACGAAGTGGGGCACGTCGTGAAGCAACGCAGCCGCGACCGCGCTGCCCGCGAGCGGCAGGCCGGTGAGCACGCTGGCCGTGCCGACGGCGTGGGCGAGCGCGGGTTCACCGTCGGCGGTCGCCCGCGCCTCGAGCTCGACCCGGGCGAAGTCGAGAGCGCGGGCGACCAGCGCCTGGTCGGGATCGGAAAGACGCGCGGTGAGCTCGGCGAGCACTGCCACGCGGTCGAGAGCGGGCGCAGATCCCCGGCGCAGATCGGTCGGCGGGATGCTCATCGTAGTGATTGTCTCACGGGGCACGCGGCGACCTCGTCCGCCCGGTCAGCGCACGTCGCGGAAAAAGCGCGTGGGAAGCGGCAGCCGCAGCTGGTGGCAGGCGAGAATCGCCAGCACGCGCCCTAAGCTCTTCCAGATGCCCATCTGCTCGAACTTGCGCGACTCGGTTTCGACGGTGAGGTCGAGCATACTCGGCCGCGTCACGCGGACGAGCCGCTCGGAGAACAGCACGTCCTCGAGATGCGAGACCTCGGGGAAGCCGCCCAATCCATCGAACAGCGCACGCCGCACGAACATCGCCTGATCGCCATAGACGATCCCGGTGACGGAGAAGCGCCAGTCATGGAGCCGCGAGATGAGTGCAAGCCGCCAGTCCTGCCCCGAGAACCGGTGCCGGAAACAGCCCGCCGCAACCCTGGGCGGCAGCGCCGCGATGGCCGACAACGCACCGGGCGGCAGCCGCGTGTCCGCATGGAGAAACAGGATCCAATCGCCCCGCGCGCGGCGTGCGCCTGCGTTCATCTGCGACGCCCTGCCCTTCGGCGCGCTCACGAGGGACACGCGCGGGTCGGCTGCGGCGATCGACCGGGTGTCGTCGGTGCTGCCGCCGTCGGCGACGATCACTTGGTACGGCATGGCCTGCGCGAAGACGCTCGCGAGCGTCCGCGGGAGTGCGCGCTCCTCGTTCCAGGCGGGGATCACGACAGAGATCAATCGCTGACACCTCTCGCTGGTGTTTCACCGGTCCATGCTACGGTCGGCGCGGCAGCGCGGATGCAGGCCAACCCGCTCCGAAACGGAGCGCGGCGCACCGGAAGGGGGCGCCCAACAGGCGTCGATGCATCCGCGACCATCGCGACCGGCTGCGCTGTTTCGTGCCGCCTGCCAAGCCTATCAAGCGGTTACGTGGCAGGAGGCCATTGGACGAGTAGCCCGAGAATCCACCGCGTTTCGTGGCATAGCGGTTGCAAAATATCAAGGCAAAGCGTCAACTAACAAAACAACGAGCGAGCGCACACCCATGTCGGAAGCCTGCTTCTACAACGAGATGTTCTTGCCGGACGGCACGGTTCGACCGCACTATCAGCCCTTCGCGGACTGGCTGGCGGGCACCGAGCCGGACCGGATCGCGCAGAAGCGCGCCGAGGCCGATGTCATGTTCCACCGCGTCGGCATCACGTTCGCCGTCTACGGCGAGGAAAGCGGCACCGAGCGGCTGATCCCCTTCGACATCGTTCCCCGCATCATCCCCGCCCAGGAGTGGCTGATGCTCGAGCAAGGATTGCGGCAGCGGGTGAAGACCCTGAACGCGTTCCTGCACGACATCTACCACGATCAGGAGATCCTCAAGGCCGGCATCGTGCCGCCCGAGAAGGTGCTCGGCAATTCCGAATACCGTCCCGAGATGTGCGGCGTTGCAGTCCCGAACGGCATCTACAGCCATGTGGCCGGCGTCGACATCGTGCGGGCGGGCCAGGGCGAGTACTACGTGCTCGAGGATAACCTGCGCGTGCCTTCGGGCGTGTCGTACATGCTCGAGGACCGCAAGATGATGATGCGGCTCTTCCCCGAGCTCTTCTCGACGCAGTCGGTGGCGCCTGTCGATCATTACCCGTACCTGCTGCTGGAAAGCCTCCGCAGCGTCGCGCCGGCAGGCGTCTCCGACCCGACCGTGGTGCTGCTCACCCCAGGCATCTTCAACAGCGCCTACTTCGAGCACACGTTCCTCGCCCAGCAGATGGGCGTCGAGCTGGTAGAGGGACAGGATTTGTTCGTCCGGGACAACACCGTCTTCATGCGCACCACCAAGGGTCCGCGCCGGGTCGACGTGATCTATCGCCGCGTGGACGACGTTTTCATCGATCCGCTGGCCTTCCGCAAGGACAGCATGCTCGGTGTGCCCGGCCTCTTCGCCGCCTACCGCGCAGGGAAGGTAACGCTCGCGAATGCGCTCGGCACCGGTGTCGCCGACGACAAGTCCGTCTATCCCTACGTACCGGAGATGGTCCGCTTCTATCTGGGAGAGACGCCGATCCTCAACAACGTCCATACCTACCTGTTGGCGAAGCGCGAGGACTGCGACTTCGTGCTCGCCCATCTCGCCGAGCTGGTGGTGAAGGAGGTTCACGGCTCTGGCGGCTATGGCATGCTGATCGGACCGACCGCCAGTACTGCCGAGCTGGAGGAATTCCGGCAGCGCATTCTCGCCGCGCCCGAGAAATACATCGCGCAGCCCACCCTTTCCCTCTCTGCCTGTCCAACCTTCGTGGAGTCCGGCGTCGCGCCCCGCCACGTGGACCTTCGACCCTTCATCCTGTCCGGTCGGGAGATCACCCTCGTCCCCGGCGGACTGACGCGCGTCGCGCTCCGCGAGGGTTCTCTCGTCGTCAATTCTTCCCAGGGTGGTGGCACCAAGGACACCTGGGTGCTGGAGGCCTGATCATGCTGTCCCGCACCGCAAACGACCTTTACTGGATGTCGCGCTACATGGAGCGCGCAGAGAACACTGCGCGCATGCTCGACATCACCTATCGCATGTCGCTTCTGCCCTACCGGATCGTCGAGGAGGGGCGCGAGCAGTGGGCCGAACCCTGGGCGGTACCCCTCATCATCACCGGGCACGTGAGCGACTACTACGAGCGCCATTCCGAGCTCTCCGCCGATAACGTGCTGTACTTCCTGGTGCTGGACGCGAGCAATCCATCGTCGATCTACTCCTGCCTGCAGGCGGCGCGAGAGGCGGCGCGCTCCCAGCGCGGCGCGATCACCCCAGAGATGTGGGAAAGCCTCAACCACACTTGGCTGGAAGTGCGCCCGATGGACTTCGACGCGGTCGCGAACCGCGGGGTGCAGGAGTTCTTCGAATGGGTGAAGATGCGCTCGCACCTGCTGCGCGGAATCACCTTCGGCACCATGCTGCGCGACGAAGCCTACCTCTTCATCCGGCTCGGCACGTATATGGAGCGGCCGGACAACACGGCGCGGCTGCTCGACGTGAAGTACCACACCCTGCTCCCGAGTGTGAGTGCCGTCGGCGGTGCCGTCGACTACTACCAGTGGAGCGCGCTGCTGCGTTCGCTGTCGGGGTTCCAGGCCTACCGGAAGATCTACCGGGATGCCATTACGCCGATGCGCGTCGCGGAGCTGCTGATCCTGCGGGACGACATGCCGCGTTCGCTGCACGCGTGCATGAACGACGTGTACGAGATCCTGAAGCAGGTGAGCGACTCGCACGTCAATGAACCCGAGCGCCTCGCGGGGGAGATTCACGCCCAGCTTCACTATGGCCGCATCGAGCAGGTCGTGGACTTCGGCCTGCACGAGTACCTCACTGACTTCCTGGGCAAGATCGGCACCTTGGGTGACGAGATCAACCGGCAGTTCTTGACGCCGGTGTACGCTTGATTCGCCGCCGCATGGCGGACGTGCGGGCACCCCGCCGCCTTGCTGAGCCCCGATGATTCACTTATTCTTGCCCGTTACCTTCACACGCCTGTCACGGAACCGGCATGACCTACGGTGTCGCCATGATGCTGGGCGCGGGGATGATCTTCGCGTCGGATTCCCGCACCAACGCGGGCGTCGACCACGTAGCTTCCTTCCGCAAGATGCGCTTGTTCGTGGCCGAGGGCAACCGGGTCATCGTCGTGCTGTCGTCGGGCAATCTCTCCATCACCCAGGGCGCGTTGAATCTGCTCGAAGCGGGCAGGACCACCGAGAGCGGCCACACGATCTGGAACCTGAACTCCATGTTCCAGGGCGCGCAACTGCTCGGCGATGCGCTGCGCGAGGTGCGCGAGCGCGATGCCGGTTATCTCATGCAGGCGAACGTGGAATCGTTCGCGTCGTTCCTGATCGGCGGCCAGATCGAGGACGAGCGCCAGCGCCTCTTCCACATCTACTCGGAGGGAAACTTCATCGAAGCCACTCCGGAGACGCCCTACTTCCAGATCGGCGAAATCAAGTACGGCAAGCCGATCATCGACCGGGTGATCACGAGCCGCACCAGTCTCATGGACGCGGCGAAGTGCGTGCTGGTGTCCTTCGACTCGACCATGCGGTCCAATGTCTCGGTCGGCCTGCCCATCGATCTGCTCGTCTACGAGAACGACAGCCTCACCGTCGGATTGCAAAGGCGCATTGTCCAGGACGATCCGTACTTCTCACGCATCCACAAGATGTGGGGGGAAGGCGTTCGCCGCGTCTTCTCCGAGCTGCCGAACCCGCATTGGGACGATTGACCGCGACGGTCGCAAGCTCCGTCGCCCGCGTGCGGCAGGAAGCCCGCGCCGCCGTCCACGCCGCTCGTCGTGAATCATGACCATCCGCGTCGCACTGCATCACAACACCCGCTACCGCTACGACCGCCCGGTCGCGGTCTCGCCGCACGAGATCCGGCTGCGCCCGGCCGTCCACTGCCGGACACCGATCCACAGCTACTCGCTCACGGTCAGGCCGGAGAAGCAGTTCATCAACTGGCAGCAGGACGCCTTCGGCAACTATGTCGCGCGGCTGGTGTTCCCCGAGAAGACGCGGGAGCTCGAGATTACGGTCGATCTCGTCGCCGACATGACAGTCATCAACCCCTTCGACTTTTTCGTGGAGGAGTACGCGGAACGATACCCTTTCGAATACCGGCCCCAGCTCGCCAAGGAACTGACGCCGTTTCTCGAGCGCGATCCGCCCGGACCACTGCTCGCCGCGTGGCTCGCCGACTTCCGCGCAAACGGCCTCAAACCCGGCATGAACATCAATGATTTTCTGGTAGCGCTGAACCAGAAGGTCGCCCGGGACGTCAGCTATCTCATCCGCATGGAGCCCGGGGTGCAGACGCCGGAGGAAACCCTCTCCCGGGCCGCCGGCTCGTGTCGCGACACCGCGTGGATGTTGTGTCAGATCGTGCGTGACTTCGGGCTCGCGTCCCGCTTCGCATCGGGCTATCTGATCCAGCTCACCGCCGACGTGAAGGCCCTCGATGGCCCCTCCGGACCGGCTGCCGACTTTACCGACCTCCACGCATGGACCGAGGTCTACCTGCCCGGCGCGGGCTGGGTCGGGCTCGATCCGACCTCGGGGCTGCTCGCGGGCGAAGGGCATATCCCGCTCGCGTGCACCGCCTTCCCCTCCAGCGCGGCACCCGTGGTCGGCTTCACCGACGTCTGCGAATGCGACTTCCACTTCGAGATGAAGGTCACCCGCATCCACGAGGATCCGCGGGTAACGAAGCCGTTCCACGAAGAGCAGTGGCAGGCGATCGAGGCCGTCGGACAGAAGGTGGATGCCGAACTTACGGCGGGCGATGTCCGGCTCACCCTCGGCGGCGAACCGACGTTCGTCTCGATCGACGACATGGATGGCCCCGAGTGGAACATCGACGCCCATGGCGAGAAAAAACGCGAGCTCGCCGGTGTCCTGCAACGCCGGTTGAAGGCCAGCTTCGCCTCGGGCGGACTGCTTCACTTCGGACAGGGTAAGTGGTACCCAGGCGAGCCGCTGCCGCGCTGGGCGCTCGGCATCTACTGGCGCCGCGACGGGGTGCCTCTCTGGCGCGATGACACGCTCATTGCCGCCACCGACGAGAAGGGCACGTTCGGTACCGAGGACGCGCGCCGCTTTGTCGAGACCCTCGCGCAGCGGCTCGGACTGTCCGCGCGGTATGCCATGCCCGCCTTCGAGGACATCTGGAAGGCCGTGACGGCCGAACAGAACCTTCCGGACAACGTCGATCCCTGCGCGCGCGACCTGAAGGACGACGCCGAGCGCTCGCGGCTCGCGAAGCTCCTGAACCGGGGCCTCGGCCAGGTCGTGGGCTACGTATTGCCGATCAAGCCTGAAGACCGGGCGCGCCTCCCGAAGGGTCGGGCGAACCCCGCCGAGAGCCGCTGGCGTTCCAGTCGCTGGCCGTTGAAGCGTGAGCATGTCTACCTGATCGCAGGCGATTCCCCCATGGGCCTGCGGCTTCCCCTCGATTCGCTGCCGTGGGTCGCACCCGATGACGCCGAAGTCGAGTACGCGCTGGATCCTTTCGCGGAGCGGGAGGCGTTGGGCGACCCCCACGCGGAGCCCTCCGGTCCGGCCGCGAGCCCAGGGAAGACGGAGCCACTGGAGACGCGCCCTAAACCAAAAGAAGTGATCCACACCGCGCTCTGCGCCGAGGTCCGCGACGGACGCCTGAACGTTTTCATGCCGCCGCTCACCCATCTAGAAGACTACGTGAACCTCGTCGCAGCGATCGAGAGCACGGCGGCGGACCTCAAGATGCCACTTCGACTGGAGGGATACTCCCCGCCGAGCGATCCGCGCATCCGAGTGATCAACGTAACGCCCGATCCGGGAGTGATCGAAGTCAACATCCATCCGGCCGGCAGCTGGGACGAGCTCGTGACCAATGTCACGACGCTGTACGAGGAAGCCCGGCTCTCGCGGCTCGGGACGGAAAAGTTTATGCTCGACGGTCGCCACACCGGCACCGGCGGCGGCAACCACGTGACCCTGGGCGGCCCCTCGGCCGCCGACAGCCCCCTGCTGCGCCGGCCCGATCTCCTGAAGAGCCTCATCACCTACTGGCAGAACCATCCGGCCCTGTCGTATCTCTTCTCCGGCGCCTTCGTGGGGCCGACGAGCCAGGCACCGCGCGTGGACGAAGCCCGTGACGACAATCTCTACGAGCTCGAGATCGCGTTTCAACAGATCGCCGAGAAGCTCACGCCTGGCAAGCCGAGCAATCAACCGTGGCTGGTGGACCGACTGCTGCGCAATCTGCTCGTCGACCTGACCGGTAATACTCACCGGGCGGAGTTTTCCATCGATAAGCTCTACTCGCCCGATAGCCCGACCGGCCGTCTCGGCATCCTCGAGTTCCGCGCCTTCGAGATGCCGCCCCACCCGCGCATGAGCCTGCTGCAGATGCTGCTTCTGCGCGCGCTGGTCGCGCGCTTCTGGCGCGAGCCCTACCCGGGACGGCTCGTGAACTGGGGGACTCAGCTGCACGATCGGTTCATGCTGCAGCACTTCGTCGAGCACGATCTGCGCGACGTGGTGCGCGACCTGCGCGCCGCGGGCTATCCGTTCGAGCCGGCGTGGTTCGCGCCCTTCGTGGAATTCCGCTTCCCGCGCTACGGCACGGTGGTCTACGAAGGGGTGAAGCTCGAGTTGCGGCAAGCCATCGAGCCGTGGAACGTGCTCGGGGAAGAGGTCTCGCAGGCCGGCACCGCACGTTACGTGGATTCATCCCTGGAGCGGCTGCAGGTGAAGGTGAACGGCATGACCGACTCGCGCCACGTCGTCACCTGCAACGGGCGCCCGGTGCCGCTGCATCCCACCGGCACCCACGGCGAGTACGTTGCCGGCGTGCGCTACCGCGCGTGGGCGCCGCCGTCGGCGCTGCATCCGACGATTCCCGTGCACTCGCCGCTCGTGTTCGACATCGTGGACACCTGGAGTGGACGCGCGATCGGCGGCTGCACCTATCACGTCGTGCATCCGGGCGGACGCAGTTACGAGACCTTCCCGGTGAATGCGAACGAGGCGGAAGCCCGGCGCGTCGCCCGCTTCTGGGACCACGGCCACACGCCCGGCCCGATGAACGTGAAGGACGAGCCGCTCAACCGGCTGTTCCCGTTCACCCTCGACCTGCGGCGCCAACCCGTCCCCTGACGCCAGTCATCGCGCGGCGTCGCGCCAGTAGCGCCGCTCCGCTTCGCGCCAGCGGATGACGCTCATCCGTCCCTCAGCGAAGTCGACGAGCAACGCACCGTCGCGGTCGCTGCGCAAAGCCTCGACGTTGCGGGCGCGGTAGCGTTCGACGACCTCGGGCTTCGGGTGACCGAAGCGGTTGCGATAGCCTGCGGTGAACGCGACCGCCTTTGGCTGCACGGCGTCGAGCAGCACCTCGCTCGACGAAGTGCGGCTGCCGTGGTGGGGTGCGACGAGGAGCGTGCTCTGCGTCCGCGCACCGGCGCGCGCCACCAGTTCGGCCTCCGCGCGGCTCTCGATGTCGCCGGGGATGAGCACGCTGCCCGATGCGGTCGTGACCTTCAGCACGCAGCTCGAGTCGTTGTCGCGGCGACTGCGCGGGGTCTCGCCGGGGGCGGGGTGCAGCATGTCGAAGCGTACCCCGTCCCATTCCCAGTGCTGCCCGTCGAGGCAGGACAGGAACCCCGCGGTCTGCGCACGGAGCGAGTGATCCTCCGGCAGGGAGGAGGCGACCCAGCCGACCGGCACGGCGTGCAGCACGGACGCCGCGCCGCCGATGTGATCGATGTCGTCGTGGGAGAGCACGAGACCGTCGAGCCGTGTCACACCGGTCGCACGCAGAAACGGCACGACGATGCGATTGCCGGCGTCGGCGTCGCCGCTGTAGTCGGGGCCGGTGTCGTAGAGCAGGGCGTGATGACGCGTCTGCGCGACCACCGCGAGCCCCTGCCCCACGTCGAGCACCGTGAGACGCAGCGCGCCAGGCTCGACCAGCTCTGGACGCGCCGCGAAGAGCGGCACGAAGCAGACGAGCCCGACCCAGCGCGCCGGGAATCCCCGCGGCAGGAGGAGCCACGCCACGCCCGCGAGGGCGAGCGCCACCGCCCAAAGCGGGGGGGCGTGACTTTCCCAGACAGCAGCGTGAGCGTCACTCAGGGCATTGAGAAGTTGCATGCAGAGGTCGAGGACGAGCTCCGCGACCGGCAGCAGGAACCCGAACGGCGGGATAGAGCCCGCGAGCGTGAGCGGAACGACGATGAAGCTCACGACCGGAATGGCGACGGCATTCGCGAGAGGCGAGGCGATCGACACCTGCTGAAACAGCGCGAGCAGCAAGGGCACGAGCCCGAGGGTCACCGCCCATTGCACGCGCCCCCACGCCGCGAACCAGTGCGGGCGGCCGATGCGCCCGTGGGTCACATAGAGGATGACCGCAACCGCCCCGAATGAAAGCCAGAAGCCCGCTGCGGTCACCGCCCAGGGATCGAACAGGACGACGGTGAAGAGTGCCAGCGCGAGCACGGTGGAAGGCGCGACTTCCGCGCCGCGCATCATCGCAAGCGCCACCACGGCGAGCATCAGCACCGTGCGCTGGGCCGGCACCTCGAAACCCGCGAGCTGCGCGTAACCGAACGCCGCGGCCAGTCCCGCCAGCGCTGCCGCCTTCAGCGCCGGCACGCGGAGCGCCAAGCGTGTGCGCCGCCAGCAAAATCCGAAGAGCCCCGCGAAGAGGCCCGCCACCATGGTGATGTGAAGCCCGGAGATGCTCATCAGATGATTCACGCCGGTCCGCGTGAACACCTGCCACTGCGCCGCGGGGATCGCCCGCTGGTCGCCCACGGCGAGCGCCACGATCACCCCCGCGTGGGGACGGTCACCGAGGATCGCTCGGATCCGCTCCCGCACGATCTCCCGCAGCCGCGCCACGAGGAAACCGGGCTGCCACACGAGCGGATCCAGCAGCCGGTTGCCCGGGTCGCGCCGCACGTAGCCCGTCGCGCCGATGCCCTCCTCCAGCAACCACAGCTCGTAGTCGAAGCCATGCGGATTGACGGTGCCGTGCGGTCGCTTGAGGCGAACGGAGAGCGACCACCGCTCCCCGGCCTTGAGCGCCGGCACGGTGGCGGGACGCTCGTCCTCGTCGTCGGTCCGACCGTACCAGTTCAAGAGCACGCGCGACGGCAGCGCCACACCCGCATCCGCGTGCTCGACGGCAAAGGCGAAGCGAAGTCCGCGTTCGTGTGCGTGAGGCAGGCCGGAGATCACGCCGACGACGTGCAGATCCCGGCCCTCCAGCTCCGGCCGTAGTCGTTCGTCGAGCCTCACCTCCGCGCGTCCCGCGGCCCAGAGAAATCCGAGCGCGATGGCGGCGATCAACGCGACCCCGCGGCGAAGCGCTGCGTACCGTCCTCCGAACCGAACGATGCGCAAGCTCACCGCGAGCGCGAAGGTCGCACCGAACCAGATCCAGGGATGGGGAGGAAGCTCGGCGCGTGTCTGCAGCCAGCCAACGCCCACCAGAAGGAACAGGATCCAGACGCGCATGCGAACGCAGCGACTACCCGTCTAGGCACCTGTCTTGCCGACAGGGATTGCGGTAAAGTCGGGCGCGTCGCCAGCCTTCCACATCAGAGTCCCGTGCCGAGAAAGTTCTTCCGCAAGTATCTTCCCAGCCACGAAAGCATCACCGGGAATCGCTTCGTCGCCCGTTTCGGCGGCTTCCTCACCCACCCCAACCTGTGGCACCTCAATCGCCGGTCGGTCGCGGGCGGGGTGGCCGTCGGACTGCTCGCCGGGCTGGTGCCGGGGCCGACGCAGGTCCTCTCCGCGACCGTCCTCTCGGTCGTGCTCAAGGTGAATCTGCCCGTCGCCGTTTTCATGACCCTCTACACCAACCCCCTTACGATCGTGCCACTCTACATCGCGGCGTATCAGGTCGGTGCCTGGGTGACGAAGAGCCACAACGACGGTCCCCCGGCGCCGCTCAGCCTCGCGGACAAGCCATGGTCCGAGTGGATGCCCGCGCTGTGGGAATGGCTCCTGTCCATGGGCAAACCGCTCGCGGTGGGATTGCCACTGTTCGCGTTGCTGCTCGCGGTGGTGGGTTACTTCGCCGTGCGCGGAGCGTGGCGCCTCTGGGCGGTCCATGCATGGCGGAAGCGCGCGCGGGCGCGGGCACGGGGCCGCGGCCCCACCGACGCGTGAAGCCACACTACTGGGACCAGGCGGCGCGGGAGCTGGCCGATCGCGATCCGGTCCTGGGCGAACTGATCGGGCGCTTTCCCGGGCTGACGCTGCGCCGCCGCGGCGATGCGTTCGCCACCCTCGCGCGCGCGATCGTCGGCCAGCAGATCTCGGTGAAGGCGGCGGACAGCGTCTGGCAGCGGTTCATCGACGTGGTCGGCACCGTGACTCCGGCCGCGGTGGCCGAGCGGCCCGTACCGGAGCTGCGGGGGGCGGGGTTGTCGGGACAGAAGAGCACCTATCTCCGTGACCTGGCCGCCCACTTTCTCGACGGCACCGTGAATGCGGCCCACTGGAGCGGGCTCGACGACGAGGCGCTCATCGCGGAGCTCACCCAGGTGCGCGGCGTCGGACGCTGGACCGCCGAGATGTTCCTCATCTTCCATCTGCTGCGGCCGAACGTTCTGCCGCTCGACGATCTCGGGCTGCAGAAAGCCGTGAGCCTCCATTACAACCGCGGACAGGCGGTTCCCCTGCGTCGGCTGAAAGCCCTTGGCAAGTCGTGGGCCCCGTGGCGTTCGGTCGCCACCTGGTATCTCTGGCGCAGCCTCGATCCGATTCCCGTCGAGTATTAGTCAGCTGCGCGCAGCGCGCTCGACAACCGCGTGCTCGCCCTGCCAACGCGCAACGCGCACCGGACCCGTTGCACCCGACAATCGCTCCAGTGCGCGCTGGTAGCGGCCCGCGTCGCCGGTCGTGTAGAACGTGTGTCGCCCCGCATGCCCGGCCGCCGCGAGGAGGCCCTCCTGCTCGAGCACCCGATGGAGATGGCGTGCGATCGACGGTGCCGGGTCTATGACGTTCACCGCCGTGCCGGCGATGCGCCGGATGAGCTCGATCAGGAATGGGTAGTGAGTGCAGGCAAGCACGATGGTGTCCGCGCCTGCGCCGAGGATCGGCTCGACGTATTCGCGCAAGAGCGCCTCGGTCTCGGCGCCGTCGAGGTCGCCTGCCTCGACCCGGTCCGCGAGCCCGTTACACACCTGGTTGACGAGCCGTATGCCGGCTGCGTAGCGGCCCGCGGTCGCCTGAAAGAGCCGTCCCTGAAAGGTCGCCGGCGTCGCCATGATGCCCACGACGCCGCTTTTGGTGGCAAGCGCGGCCGGCTTCACCGCCGGCTCCATGCCGACCGACGGCAGGGTCGGAAACGCCTCGCGCAGGTGCTTGAGCGCAGCCGCGGAAGCCGTGTTGCAAGCGACCACGACCGCCTTGCACCCGTGGTCGATGAGGAAACGCGTGATCGCATCGCAGAAATGCCGTATCTGCTCCTGCGGCCGGGGGCCGTAAGGCACATGGGCCTGGTCGGCGAAATAGACGGTGTTCTCGTGCGGGAGCTGCCGCACGATCTCGCGCCACACGCTCAAGCCGCCGACACCGGAGTCGAAGACCCCGATCGGGTGGAGGTCGGACATGCCGGAATGCTATGGCTTCCTGGGCGGGCTGCGCTTGTACAGTCTGAAGCGCTCCTTGTTGTCACCCGGCCGGGCGCCTTCCCAGATCTTCTTCCAGCCGCTGCCGACGACGGGCTCCTGCATCGCGGTGCCTTGCGTCAACAGGAAGTCGCACTCGCGCTTCGGCTGCGGAATCTCCTCGCGATGAGTGACGATGCCTGCGTAATACTCGAGCATGGCCCGCTGCGAGTCGCCGAGACCGATGCTCGAGATACAGCGGCTGCCCTTCGGCAGGGCGCGCTCGAGCTCCCTCACCACGCCCCTATAGCTCTTCCCCGCGTCCACGTAGGGCAGCCACAGCGTGGATGCGAGTATCCACATCAGGGTGATGCCGCCGCCCCAGTTGATGAGCGCGCGGCGCGTCGTAGGCATGGTGCGCGCCACCAGCGCGGCCCACAGCAAGGTGCTGGCGGCGGCGACCAGAAAGGCAAGCCAGTGGAAGCGCCCCTCGAACCCCGGCTGGAACCCCGCGAGCTCGCGCGCGATGCCCGAAGGCGACCCGGTCAGCAGCGCGGCCCACGCGATCCAGAGCAGGATCGCGATCAGGCCGAACGTCATGATGCCGAACCAGTCCAGGGCGCTGATCGCACCGCGCCTCAGGGTATCGAGCGATGCCACCGCAAGCAGGGTGAGCGGAATCAGAAGCGGCAGCGCGTAGACATCGCCCGCGTTCGCCACCAGACCGAGCAGCGCGAACATCACGACGAGCGCAATCAGCGGAAGCAAGAGGTCCGCTCGCTCGAGCAGGCCGCGGCGGCCGTGCCACAGGGTCCAGATGGCAAGCGGGAGCACCGGCCACGCAAACCAGGGAAGCAGCACGAGATACTGGTACCACGCGAAGGTGGGCTTGGCCGCGCCGGTGAGGAACAGCGCGCCGATGAGGTCGTCGCTCAACCATTGATGGAAGAGCTCGGGCGACTGCCGGTGGAGGGCGAGCGGCCAGACCACGAGCCACGGCGCAACCGCGAGGCACGCGCTGCCGAGCGTCGCGAAGAATCCCGCGTGGCGCCAGCGGCGGCTCAGCACCGCCTGGATCAGCGCGATAGCAACCAGCACCGTCGGCGCAACCAGCCCGCGGGCGAGGAAGCCGACGCCCATCCCGGTGCCGAGAGCCGTTCCGCCGAGCAGCGGTCTGCGCGCTGCGACGGCAAGACCGTAAAACCCGAGTGAGATGCCCGTGAGCAGCGGCACGTCGGGGATGAGCTGGTGCGCGCGCACGATCCATCCGACGCAGCCGAGCAGGCCGATGGCGGCGATGCCCGCGTAGTCGCGCCCGTACAACTCTTTGGCGGTGAGCGCGGTAAACCACAAGGTGAGCGCCATGAACGCACCGCTCGCGAGCCGCGCCGCGTCGTGCAGCGGCAGGAGCCAGGAGAAGAGTCTGGTGAAACCGGCGCCGACCAGGTACACGAGCGGCGGCGTGTCGAGCGCGGGCTCCCCTGCAAGCTGCGGCACCACCCAGTTGCCCTTGCCGGCAACGAGATTGTTCACGATGCCGATGGTGGCCGCTTCGTCGGGCTTCCACGGCTCATGGCCGACGAGTCCCGGCAAAGTCCACGCGATGCCGAGCAGAACGGCGGTCGTGGCGGCGGAGAGCCGGACATGGAAGCGGCGCCTCGCCGGCGCCACGCTACCGGCAAGCGACTCGTTCAGGTGTGGCGAAGCGGTGCTCAAGTCCGGCGCCCAGACGCGTTGCGGAAGAAGCCCGTTACACGAGCGGGCGCCGATACAGACTTTCGAGAATCCTGAGCGGCGAGCGCTCCGGGTTGCGCATGGCCGCCACCGGCAGATGGAAGGTCTGCTCCAGGAGGTGCTGTCCGCCGAGCGCCGCGTGCATGACGCGGTCCGTGTACACGATCCAGGTAGTGCCCGGCGGGAACGCGACGGCGGTCTTGGGCGAAGCCTTCTGGTAGGCCATGTCCGCCTTGCCGCGGTCATGCAGCTCGAGCATGACGTGATCGTACGGCGTGCGGCGGCCCCGCGTCACGCGCAGTTGCTCGAGGAGGACACCGCGCACCGGGCTCGGCACCTTGATCCGGCTCACGAACTTCGGGGCGAAGGACTCGAACGGCTCGCCGACTTCCCAGCGCCTCGGCTCGCCCTCGGGATTCACGTTGCTGAAGACGCGCAGAATGCGGCGGCCTTGATTGGGAGAGGAAGCGAAAGCATCCACATGCAGCCGCGTGTCGTCCTTCTTGTACGAGCTGGGCCGGCCCTCCACCCGTACCGGCCGGAAGCTCGTGCGGGCGATCTCGAGCTCACCCGCGTAGCCGGGCAGCATGGTCTTGACGAGCTTCGTCGTGCTCTGGCAATAACGACGCATCATGGCCTGCAGTGCCTCGCGCGCCGCTGCCGTGAGGGCCGTACCGTGCAGGCTGTCGTTGCGGATGTCGTACACCACGTTCTTGGACTTGCCGTCCGAGGTGGTGGGCGCGAGAAAGGGCTTCTCCTCCGGCGTGAGCTCGAAGGGCAGATCGGGGAAATACAGGATCTCTCCGCGCTCGAGCGCATCGACCGTGTCACCCCCCGCCTCGCCCAGCGCCGCACCCTCCCAGCGATCGGTTCGCAAAACCTTCAGGGCATCGGGGTACGTGGTCGTTTGCATTGTCGTTGCTCCCATCGGGCGCCACGCGGATCACGCGTCCGCGATCCCGTATCGCCGGCTGCCACCAGTCGTCCGCCGCGCATGTCGTGCCGAGCCGGGGCCGGCGTCCGAAAAGCAAAAAGGCAGCACGCCGCTGCCTTTTCTCCTCGTCAGATCGGGGCGAAAACCGCGCCGCGGGCTTCGATCCCGGCGGCTCTCAGGCGGAGGGTTTTGCCGCACCGCGGGCGTAGCGCTGGCGAAACTTCTCCACGCGCCCGGCGGTGTCCACGATCTTCTGCTTACCCGTGTAGAACGGATGGCAGGCGGAGCAAACCTCCACGTGCAGGGGCCGCGCCATCGTGGAGCGGGTCTGAAACGTGTTCCCGCAGCTGCAGGTAACCGTGATCTCTTCATACTTCGGGTGAATCTTCTCTTTCATCGAGCTCTCCTGCCCGCATCGCTTGCGCCCGAGGGCGACGCGAAAGGCGCAAAATTATGCGGAAAAACGGCCGCGCATGCAAGTCGAGCTCCGCTTGCACGCTTGCGGCTCCCGCGCGCGTAGCGCCTCACGCCTTGGCTGGTGCGATCGCCTCGATCCGACGCATCAGCGCGTCGGTGTACTCGAGCGTCGAGGCCTTGCCGCCCAAGTCGCGGGTGCGAACGTTGTCGTCCCGGATCACCCGGTCGATGGCATCGCGCAGGACACCCGCCTTCGCCGCTTCACCCACGTAATCGAGCATCATCGCTGCGGCGAGGAGCAGGGCCGTGGGATTTGCGACGCCTTTGCCCGCGATATCCGGCGCGGAGCCGTGGACCGCTTCGAAGATCGCCGCTTCGGTGCCGATGTTGCCGCCGGGGGCAAGGCCCAGACCCCCGACCAGCCCGGCGATCAGGTCGGACAGGATGTCGCCGAACAGGTTGGTCGTGAGGATCACGTCGAACTTCGTCGGGTCGAGCACGAGTTGCATCGCGCACGCATCGATGATTCGGTCATCGAGCGTGATTCGGTCGGCGTAGCGCTCGTGGCACTCGCGCACCTCTTCGAGGAACAGCCCCGTGAGCGCCTTGAGGATGTTCGCCTTGTGCACGCAGGTGACGTTCTTGCGGCCGTTCTTGACGGCGTAGTCGAACGCGAACTCGGCGACCCGACGGCAACCCGCGCGGGTGTTTATGCCGGAGCCGATGGCTACTGCATGAGGGTCGCCCTTGATCGGAATGAAGTGCTCGAACCCGACATAGAACCCTTCGGTATTCTCGCGCACCAGCACGATGTCGATATCCTCGTAGCGTCCTCCCGGAACGATGGTGCGCACCGGCCGCAGGTTCGCGTAGAGCTCGAACTCCTCGCGCAACCGCACGTTGACCGATCGGTAGCCGCCGCCCACCGGCGTCGTGAGCGGTCCCTTCAAGGCGAGGCGGGTGCGGCGGATGCTGTCCATCGTTTCCTTCGGCAGGGGGTCGCCTTGTCGCGCGACCGCTGCCATGCCGCCCAGGACCTCTTCCCACTCGAACGGCGCGCCGAGCGCCGTGAGCACCCGCACGGTGGCGTGCATGATTTCGGGCCCGATGCCGTCGCCCGGGATGAGGGTGGCGGGAATTTTTCTGGCGGCTTGATTTGGCATGTTTTTCCCTCTGGAAACTCACTTGTTCCGCACGTATTGCGTCGAGGCGGGCGCGGTCGGCGGACCTCGAGGCCCGATCCTACCCCCGTCGCATCGAATCGAAAAAGTCGGCGTTGCCCTTGGTGGCCTTGATCTTGTCGAGCAAGAATTCCATTGCCTCGAGGTCGTCCATCGGATACAGCAGTTTGCGCAGCACCCAGATCTTCTGCAGGATCTCCTGCTTGATCAGCAGCTCCTCGCGCCGCGTGCCCGAACGGTTGACGTTGATCGAAGGATAGATGCGCTTCTCGGCCATGCGCCGGTCGAGGTGGATCTCCATGTTGCCAGTGCCCTTGAATTCCTCGTAGATCACGTCGTCCATGCGCGATCCGGTGTCGATCAGGGCGGTGGCGAGAATCGTGAGCGAACCGCCTTCCTCGATGTTGCGCGCCGCGCCGAAGAAGCGCTTCGGCCGCTGCAGGGCGTTGGAGTCGACGCCACCGGTCAGCACCTTCCCGGACGCGGGGACCACGGTGTTGTACGCGCGTGCGAGGCGCGTGATGGAATCGAGCAGGATCACCACGTCCTTCTTGTGTTCTACCAGTCGTTTTGCTTTCTCGATCACCATCTCGGCGACCTGCACGTGGCGCGTCGCCGGCTCGTCGAAGGTCGACGCCACGACCTCGCCCTTGACGGTGCGGGTCATCTCGGTCACTTCCTCCGGCCGCTCGTCGATGAGGAGCACGATCAGGATGACGTCGGGGTGGTTCGCCGTGATGCTGTGGGCGATGTGCTGCATGAGCACCGTCTTGCCCGCTTTCGGTGGCGACACGATGAGGCCGCGCTGGCCCTTTCCGATCGGCGCGATGATGTCGATGATGCGACCGGTGATGTTCTCTTCTGCCTTGATGTCGCGCTCGAGCAGGAGCGGTTGGGTGGGATGGAGGGGGGTGAGATTCTCGAACAGGATCTTGTGCTTCGCGTTCTCCGGCGGCTCGTGATTGACCTTGTCCACTTTGACGAGCGCGAAGTAGCGCTCGCCATCCTTCGGTGTCCTGATCTCGCCTTCCACCGAGTCGCCGGTGTGGAGGTTGAATCGGCGAATCTGGGACGGACTCACGTAAATGTCGTCCGGCCCTGCCAGATAGGAGGTGTCGGGCGAGCGCAGGAAGCCGAACCCGTCCGGCAGGACTTCGAGGGTGCCCTCGCCGTAGATGCTTTCCCCGCGCTTTGCCTGGTTTTTGAGCAGCGCGAAGATCAGGTCCTGTTTGCGCAGGCGATTCGCGCCTTCGATTTCGTTGGCGATAGCCATCTCCACGAGCTCGGTGACGTGGAGATTTTTCAGATCGGAGAGATGCATGAGGAAAGGCGCGAAGGCGGAGAGGGAAAAAGGACAACCGGAATCTGGGGGGTCCAGCAGGGAACGGGCGTTCGCTTCAGAACCTGGACTGGCTTCGCCACCGCGAACACGGTGACGTCGAGGAAGCGTCGACGATCTAAGCTAACGAGTTCACAGGTTGCTGTCAATGAAGGCCGAGAGCTGCGACTTGGACAGCGCGCCCACCTTGGTCGCTTCGACGTTTCCGTTCTTGAAGAGCATCAGCGTCGGAATGCCGCGGATGCCGAAGCGCGGCGGCGTTGCCTGGTTCTCGTCGATGTTGAGCTTGGCCACCTTGAGTTTTCCCGAATACTCCTTCGCCACCTCGTCCAGGATCGGCGCGATCATCTTGCATGGCCCGCACCACTCGGCCCAGTAGTCGACGAGGACGGGTGTAGGTGACTGCAGAACTTCCTGCTCGAAGGTGTCGTCGGTCACGTAATGAATATGCTCACTCATGGGATCTCGAAGAGTCTGTCCAGAACTGCGATTTTTCGGGGGGTGCCGCCAAAAAGAGCCGGCAAAGGAGGGAGTTGACGCAGCTATGCTATCCAAAACGGCGTTGCAAGGGAAGGGCTCGAGAATCCGCGGCGAGCGTTTCTGCTAGAATCGCGCGCATTCGCGGTACGGATCGATTACAACTCTACAACTCGCAGAGAGGAGTACAGGGTGTCATGACTTACGTCGTTACCGAGAGCTGCATCAAGTGCAAGTACACGGACTGCGTGGACGTGTGTCCCGTGGACTGCTTTCGCGAAGGCCCCAACTTCCTCGTGATCGACCCCGACGAATGTATCGATTGCACCCTCTGTGTCGCGGAATGCCCGGTCGAGGCGATCTTCGCCGAGGACGACGTGCCGGCGGACCAGAGAGACTTCATCGCCATCAATGCGGAGCTCGCCAAGGGCTGGCCAGCCATCGTGGAGAAGAAGGATGGTCCGCCGGACGCGGATGAATGGGCGAAGGTCAAGGAGAAGCGCGAGCTCCTGGAGAAGTAATGGTCGTCGTCGCACGCATCCGAATCGCCCGCTCCGCGATCGCATCTCCCAACCACCGCTTCGCCCGCGCTAGCTTCAGCGTCCCCCCGAGCGCCCTACGCCGACCCTGGAACACCTGATCCTGTCGCCGCCCCGCCTTCTGCGCGATGGCGCGCGGACGGTGATCGAGCGCTTCGGGCCGCCGCACGCCGATCTTTCCGCGGTCACGGTACTGCTGCCGAGTCGGCTCGCGGCCGGCGGTTTCGCGCGCATCCTCGCGGGACTGGCCGGCAGCCCGGTGCTGCTGCCGCGGCTCACCACGCTCGCCGACTGGGCCGCGTCGGTTCCCTGCTGCCGGGCTCTCTGGACCGACAGCGCACGCGAGCTCGCGCTCTTCGCCCAGCTGCGCGGGCGCGGCTGGTTCGATGACGCGGACCTCTGGGCCGTGGCCGGGGAACTGCGCCGTCTTGCCGACGACCTCACGCGGCACCGCGCCGCGCTGCCCTCCACGGTCGCCGAGTTCACGGCCCGGCTCGAGGTCGCGTATCGCCGGAAGGCAGGCGCTCCGATGGAGATGGAAGCGCAGCTCGTGCACGAGGCGTGGCGCGCGATGGTAGGCGAGAGTGGCGGCGCAGTGGACGGCGTGACCCGCTATCACCTGCAACTCGCGCTGCTGGCCGACGCTGCTCAGGCGCCGCTCGTTGCGGTCGGGCTCGACGGTCTCAGCGGGGCGGAGTCGGAATTTCTCGCCGCCTACGCGCAGCGGCAGCCGGTGCTCGTCATCTCTGCCGGGGCTGCGGCGACCGACCTCGAACCCGTCTTGCGGGTGCTCGAGGCCGCGTGGCCCGCGCCTGCCGACGGTGGACCGAGCCTGCGAGAGCGCGCCAGCGCGTTCGCGCGCGATCCTGACCGCAGCCCGCTGGCGGGTCGGCTCTCGCTCATTGCGGCTGCCAGTCTCGAAGAGGAAGCCCAGGCCGCAGATGTCTGCGTGCGCGCCTGGCTGCTGGAGGGCCGCCAGCGGATCGCGGTGGTGGTGCAGGATCGCCTCGTGGCGCGGCGGCTGCGCGCGCTGCTCGAGCGCGCCCAGGTGCTGGTGCACGACGAGACCGGCTGGGCGCTTTCCACCGTGGCCGCAGCGACGGTGATCATGCGGTTCCTCGATTGCCTCGCGAGCGATTTCCACCACCGGGACCTCGTCGATCTGCTCAAGTCGCCGTTTCTCTTCGGGGACTGGAGCGCCGAGGCCCGCAGGAGTGCGGCCTACACGATCGAGCGGCTGACCCGCCGCGAGAGCGTGGTCTCCGGGTTACGCAACTTTGTCGAGGTCGCCGAGCGCGATGGCGATGCCGAATACGCGAAAGCCGCGCTCGAGCGCCTGGGCGGTGCAGCGTTGCGCATGTTTCCGCGGCGGCCGGCAACGGTCGGGGCGTGGCTCGAGCGCCTGCGCGCGAGCCTCGACACGCTCGGGGCCGCGCAGAGCCTCGCCCTGGACGCCGCCGGGCGGGAGCTCCTCGATCTGGCCGAGCGTCTGCGTCGGGAGCTCGGCGACGGCGGACCGCGGGTCGGCCTGACCGAATGGCGGCGCTGGCTCGCCGCCGTGCTCGAACGCGAGACCTTCCGCGATCGCGGCGTAACCAGCCCGGTTCTCTTCACCCACCTCGCGGCGACCGCGCTGCGGGAGTTCGACGGCGTCATCCTGCTCGGGTGCGATGCGCGTCAGTTTCCCGGCACCGGGGGAGCGGGGCTCTTCTTCAACCAGTCCGTGCGTCGGCAGCTCGGTTTGCCCGTGCGCGCGGACGCACTCGAAGCAGGTGCGCCGCCACTTGGTCGCGCTGATGGCCACGAGCCCCGAGGTGCTCGTCACGTGGCAGGCCCAGATCGACGGCGAGCCGAATCAGGTCAGCCCGTACTTCGAACGGTTGCAGGCGTTCAGCACGATCGCATTCGGTCACGATCTTCGGATCGCATGTCCGGCCGATTTCATTCGGGCGGCGCAGGTCGCGACCGACACGAGCGCTGCGCCCCCGGCGCGGATGACCGGCGCACCCGCGCCTGCCGCCCCGAGGTTGGTCCCGCGGGAGGCGTCGGTGAGTGCGTGGGGCAGCTTCGTCGCCTGCCCGTACCAGTTTTACGCGCGCCACATGCTGAAGCTGAACGAGCTCGACGAAGTGCGCGAGGAGATCGAGAAGAGGGACCACGGCGAGGTCGTACACGCGATCCTCCTGGAATTTCATGGGCGACATCCGCGCGTATCGACCTCGAGCCGCGACGTGCTCGAGCGCGACCTCCGGGCGATCAGCGAAGAGATCTTCGCGCGACTCGTCGCGCGGAACTACCTCGCGACCGGCTGGCTCGTGCGCTGGCTGGCGCTCATTCCTGCCTATCTCGATTGGCAGGCCGCGCGGGAAATGAACGGCTGGCGTTTCGCGGCGGGCGAGGAAGAGCGCAGGCTCGCCATCGCGCTCGAAGGCGGGGAAACGCTGACGCTGCGCGGCCGGCTCGACCGCCTGGATCAGCGCGAGTGCGGGGCGCGAGTCGAATGCGCGGTGCTCGACTACAAGACCCAGAGCATCGAAGCGCTGCGCAGGAAGGTGCGCGATCCGGGCGAGGACGTGCAGCTCGCCGCGTATGCATTGTTGCAGGGGGACGTGATGCGAAGCCGCGTACCTGAGCCTCGACAAGGGAAGCGTGCAGGCCGTGCCGCCGAACGGTGAACCGGTAGCGCTCGCCGCGGCCGACCGCGAGCGCATCGCGCGTTCGTTCTCGAGTCTCCTGCGGGGTGCCCCGCTGCCGGCGCAGGGGGATCCGCGCGCGTGCGGCTGGTGCGAGATGCGCGCGCTCTGCCGCAAGGATTACTGGGCATGAAACGCGGCGAGCTGAACGATACCGCCCTCGATCCATCGCGCCACGTCGTGGTGGAAGCGTGCGCGGGATCGGGCAAGACCTGGCTTCTCGTGTCGCGTGTCCTGCGCCTGCTGCTCGCCGGCGCGGCGCCGTCCGAGATCCTCGCCATCACCTTTACGCGCAAGGCCGCGCAGGAAATGGAGAGTCGCCTGCGCGAGGGGCTGCGCCTGCTCGCCCTCGGATCGGACGACGCGGTGCGGGCGTTTCTCGGTGCACGATCGATTCCGCCGGGCGAGGTGGAAGCGATGCTGCAGCCCGCGCGCGGCTTGCTGGAACGCTTTCTCACCGCGGAGCCGGGGGTGACGGTCAGCACCTTCCACGGCTGGTTCCTGGAGGTACTCAAGCGGGCGCCACTGGCCGCAGGGGCGTTCGGCGGCGTGGCGCCGATCGAGCAGACGTCCTCGCTCGTGCGCGATGCATGGGACGAGTTCGCGCAGAGCCTCGCCCGCGACGAGGCCGGTGAGCTCGCCGCGCGCTTCCGGTATCTGCTCGAGCACCACGATCTCTCCAGCGTGCGCAAGCTACTTACGGCGTTCCTGCGCGAGCGGGCGCGCTGGTGGGCGTACACGGCGGGGCGTGAAGACCCGGTCGCGTTCGCGCTGGCGGACCTCCGCTGCCTGCTGGACGTGAACCCGGACGCGGATCCGATCGCGGAGGCGATGGCGGATGCGACCCTCCTCGACGCTCTGCGCGCGATCTGCGGCATGCAAAGCGGCACGCGGGCCAGCCGCAAGGCGGCGGAAGCGATCGAGGCCGCGCTCGCCCTGCCGACAGCGAGAGCGCGCTTCGAGGCGCTGGAGTCGCGGCTCTTTACGAAGGAGCGTGCGCCCAACCAACCCCTCGCGCAGGTTTGCAGCCAGTCCGGCGTCGCGGTGAGCGGCGCTCACGCCTACGTGTGCGAGCGCCTCGCCGCGGCGCGCGTCGCGCTCACCGAGCAGGAGACGTGGCGTCTCCACGAAGCGGCGCTGCCGTGCGCAGTGAGGCTGGTCGAGGCCTACCAGAGACTGAAGCGACTGCGCCACGGCATGGATTTCACCGACATCGAGTGGCACGCGTGGCAGCTCATGTCCCGCTCCGATCATGCCGAATACATGCAATACAAGCTGGACGCGCGCTATCGCCACATCCTCGTCGACGAGTTCCAGGACACGAACCCGCTGCAGTGGCAAACGCTGCTCGCCTGGCTCGAGGCGTCGGCAGCGGTCGACCGCGCACCCACGGTGTTTCTGGTGGGCGACCCGAAGCAGTCGATTTATCGTTTCCGCGGCGCCGAGGCGCGGCTCTTCGAGCTCGGTGCTCGATACGTCGAGGACGTGCTGGGCGGCAGCGCGGTTGCCCTCGACGAGTCGCGTCGCAGCGCGCGCCCGGTCATCGAGGCCGTCAATCGCGTGTTCGAGAGCGAACCCGGGTTTGCGCGCCACGATACGCATCACCACGGCCTCCCGGGGCGTGTCGAGGTGCTGCCGCTCGCGCGTGCGCCGCGAATCGATCCAGTCGCGCCACCGGCTCCGAGCGCCCTGGATCCGCGCCTGCGCGACCCCCTTACGACCCCGCGTGCGGTCGAGCCGGAAAAGGCGCGCGAGGTCGAGGCGGCGCAACTCGTCGCCGGCATTCACCGCATCGTCGGCCGATGGAGGGTGCGCGACGACGTCACGCAGCAGGACCGGCCGGCGCGTCACGCCGACATCCTCGTCCTCGTGCGCGCACGCACCCACCTGCACCTGTACGAGGAGCGGCTGCGGGAAGCACGCATTCCCTATCTCACGACGCGTCAGGGCGGACTGTTGCAAACCCTCGAGGCCGCCGACTTGACGTCGCTCATGCGCTTTCTGGTGACGCCGTTCGCCAGTCTCGCCCTCGCAGCCGCGCTGCGCTCGCCGATTTTCTCCTGTGCCGACGAAGACCTGATCGCACTCGCCAGCGCCGAGGGCGCGACGTGGTGGCGACGCCTGCAGCGCCTCGTCGTCGATGACGCGGCGAGTCCGACGCTCGTGCGCGCGCACCGCCTGCTTCGCGGCTGGCTCGAGCAGGTGGACCGGCTGCCGGTGCACGATCTGCTCGACCGCGTTTACTTCGAGGGCGACGTGTTGCGGCGGTACTCCGATTCGGTGCCGGAGGCGATGCGCGAGCTCGTGCTCGCGAATCTGCGCGCGTACCTTGGCCTCGCGCTCGAAGTCGACGCCGGGCGTTACCCGAGTCTGCCCCGATTCCTGGACGAGCTCACACTGCTTCGCCGCGGCGACGACGAAGAGGCTCCCGACGAGGGCATCGTCGGCGCAGCGGGAGATGCGATCCGCATCCTGACCGTGCACGGCGCGAAAGGCCTGGAAGCGCCGATCGTGTGGCTCCTCGATGCGCACCATGCGCGGCGGAGCAGCGAGGCGCATCGGGTGCTCGTGGACTGGCCGCCCGAGGCGATGCGGCCGGGGCACTTTTCCCTGCTCACGACCAAGGCCGCGCGCGGCCGCGCACGCGACGCGATACTCGCCAATGAGGCGGCGCTCGCCGAGCGGGAAGAGGCGAATGTTCTCTACGTGGCGATAACGCGAGCGAAGCAGGCGCTCATCGTGAGCGGTGCGGAGAACAGCAAAGCGCCGCAGAGCTGGTATCGGCGCATCGGCCGGGCGCTCGCCTTCGACGACGAAGGCGGCGCGCTCGGCGACGACCTCGCCATGACGGTCGACACGCACGGTGCCCCTGCGGCCCCGCACGCGCCCGGACCCGCTGCGGGCGATCGTGTGTTGGCGGACCCGGCGCTTCTGCCGAGACTGGTCCGACCCTTGCCCACCGGTTCGCGGAGCGCCGACTTCGCCACCGCCGCCACGCGCCGCGGCACGCGGGTCCATCTCCTGCTGCAGCATCTCGCGCCGCCCGCGCCGATTACGGATGCTAAGTGGCTGCAGGAGCTGCTGCAGGTCGACCAGGCGGAGTTCGAAGCGCTGTCGTGCGCGGCCCGCGACATCCTCGCGGCGCCACATCTGCAGCGGTTTTTCAATCCGGCACAGCATCTGTCGGCGCGGAATGAAGTGGCTTACGTCGACGCGGCAGGCGAGCTGCGACGGGTCGACCGCGTGGTGGAGTTCGCCGACGAGATCTGGGTACTGGACTACAAGACCGGCGATGCTCCGCAGGCGATGCGAAAGTACCGCGCCCAGCTCGACGCTTACCGGCGGGCGATCGCGACCCTCGCGGCAGGGAAGCCGGTGCGTGCCGCCGTCATCCTCGCGGGCGGACATCTGGAGCCGTTGTGACGAAGCCCGCGGTCTGGCCTCGCTCGCAGCAGATTAACGCACGATGGTGTTGAGCTCGAAGATCGGCTGCAGGATCGCGAGCACGATCACGAGCACCACGGCCCCCATCGCCAGGATCAGCAGCGGCTCGAGCAGTGACATCATCACGCCGATGCGGCGTTCCAGGTCGCGCGATTGCTGGGTCGCGGTGCGCTCCAGCATCTCCGCGAGTTTGCCGCTCGCTTCCCCGCTCGCGATCATGTGCACCATGAGGGGCGGGAAAAGCTGGCTCACGCCGAGCGCGCGTGCGAGGGTCGACCCCTGCTCGACGCGTTGCCCCGCCTCCGCGAGCGCGGCACGCATGGGCAGGTTCGCCACGGTGCCTTCGCCCGCGCGAAGAGCGGTGCGCAGCGGCACGCGGCTCGCGACGAGGATGGCGAGCGTGCTCGCGAGGCGCGCCGTATTCAGGCTGCGGTGCAGGGTGCCCACGAGCGGCACCCGGAGCAGGAAACGATGCCAGCGCGCCTTCGTGGCAGGCACCCGCAGCATCGTCCGGACGAGCAGAGATGCGGCGACCAGCGCCGCGAGCGCATAGACGCCCCAGCCGCGGACGAAGGTCGATACCGCGATGAGCGCACGGGTGAGCAGCGGCAGCGTCTGGTGGCTGTTCTCGAACACGCGCACCACCTGCGGCACCACGAACACGAGCAGCCCGCTCACCACCGCCACCGCAACGAGCGTGACGAGCGCCGGGTACACGAAAGCGAGCAGCACCTTGCCGCGCAGCGCCGCGCTGTCCTCGGTGTAGTCGGCGAGCCGCAGCAGGACGTCCGGCAGCCGGCCCGCGCGCTCGCCTGCGTCGACGAGCGTGCGATAGAGCTCAGGAAAAGTGGACGGATGACGGGCGAGCGAACGCGCCAGCGATTGGCCGGCCAGCACCTCGCCACGCACCGCCGCGAGCAACTGCCGCTCGCGCTGGGTCTCGGCCTGTTCGATCAGCGCGTTCAGCGTCTGTTCGATGGTGAGACCCGCGCCGAGCAGGGTCGAGAGCTGACGGGTGACGAGGGCGAGCTCGCCGGCGCGCAGCCCGCGGCCGTCGAACGCCGACCCCTTGCGTTTGTCCTGCGGACCGATCTGCTCGACGGCGAGCGGCGTGAGGCCCTGCTCCCGCAACTGCGACCGTGCCTGGCGCGCGCTGTCGGATTCCAGCACCCCGCGCTTGACGCGCCCATCCGCCGCGAGCGCTTCGTAGTTGAACCCGGACATGAGCCCTACGCCTCGGCCTCGACCGTAGCACGCGTGACGCGCAGCACCTCGTCGAGCGTGGTCTCGCCGGCCGCGATCCAGCGCATGCCATCGGCACGCAGGCTGACCATGCCTTGCCGAACGCTGCAGTCACGCAGCACCTGCTCCGCGGCGCCGCTGCGGACGAGCTCCGCGCATTCACGATCGACGACCAGGAGCTCGTAGATTCCGGTGCGGCCGCGGTAGCCCGTCCCCTTGCACGCAGGACAGCCCACGCCGTGATGAAGCGGGTGATCGCGCAGCTGGGGCGGCAGCTCCGCACGCTGCGACGCATTCGCGGGCGCCGCGGCCCGGCAATCCGGACAGAGGCGGCGCACGAGGCGCTGCGCCATCACGCCCAGCAGGGTCGAGGAAAGCAGGAACGGCTCGATCCCCATGTCGATCAGCCGCGTCACCGCGCCCACCGCGTCGTTGGTGTGCAGTGTCGCGAGGACGAGGTGGCCGGTGAGACTCGCCTGCACCGCGATCCGCGCCGTCTCGAGATCGCGGATCTCGCCGATCATCACGACATCCGGATCCTGGCGCAGGATGGCGCGCAGCGCCCGTGCGAACGTCATGTCGATGCCGGCGTTGACCTGGGTCTGGCCGATGCCGTCGAGGTCGTACTCGATCGGGTCCTCGACGGTCATGATGTTGAGGCGATCCGCATCGAGTCGCGAGAGCGCGGCGTAGAGCGTGGTCGTCTTGCCCGAGCCGGTCGGGCCGGTCACCAGCACGATGCCGTGCGCCTGGCGCACGAGCTCGTCCATGCGATCACGCGTGTCGTCGCTCATGCCGAGACTCGTGAAATCGAGCACGCCCGCCTGCTTGTCGAGCAGCCGCAGCACGACGCGCTCGCCGTGGCCCGGTCGGCAGCGTCGACACCCTCACGTCGACCGGACGCCCGGCGATGCGCAGCGTGATGCGTCCGTCCTGCGGCAGGCGCTTCTCGGCGATGTCGAGCTCCGCCATCACCTTCACGCGCGACACCAGCGCCGCGTGCAGCGCGCGCGGCGGCTCGAGCAGTTCGCGCAGGTCGCCGTCGATGCGGAACCGGACCAGCGAGCGGCCTTCGAACGCTTCGATGTGGATGTCGGAGGCACGATCGCGCAGCGCCTGGGTGAGCAGCGTGTTGAGGAACCGGATGATCGGTGCGTCGTCCTCCGTCTCGAGGAGATCGGTGATCACCGGCAGCCCGTCGGCGAGGCTCTTGAGGTCGCTCGCCTCCGTCGATGTCGTCGCATCAGGCTGGCGGCGCCGGACTCTTCCCGCGTATAGGCCTGGGCGAGCCGCGCGGCGAATGCCTCTGCGGTCAGCACGACCGGCTTCAGCGGCAGTCCCAGCACGCGCCGCACTTCGCCGAGGGTCGCCGTGGTGATCTCGGGCAGCACCCAGATCTCGGCTGCGCCGTCGCTGCGGCGCGCGGCGATGACACCGTTGCGCCCGTGCGAAGTGATAGGGGAGCCGGCGCGCGAACCCGGGGTCGAGCGTGGGTCGCGGGCGGCGCATGCGCCGGGCATGTCGACCGACAGATCGAAGGGGTCGGATGCCACCGCCATCGGCCGGTCAGTTGGCAGCGGGTGGCGGCGCGGGCCGCTCGCGCAGATCGAGGAGCGGAGGGACCGCCGGCACCTGCGTGCCCGGATCGCCGCCGAGCGGCGGGCAGCTGCGGCGTCGGCATGTTGGGCAGCAAGGAGGCTGGGCGGCAGGCGCTGGCTGCCCTGGACGTCGCGAATGTAGTCGTACCGTTCGCCGGTCACGCGCGCGGCCGCGGCCGAGTCGCGTATCACCAACGGCCGCAGGAACACCATGAGATTGGTCTTCTCGCGCTGCCGCGTCGTGTAGCGGAAGAGCCAGCCGATCACGGGGATGTTGCCGAGGACCGGAACGGACTGCACGGTCGAGTTCACGTCGTCGGAGATGAGGCCGCCGAGCACGATGATCTGCCCGTCGTCGACCACCACCTGCGACTCGAGCGCGCGCTTGTTGAGGATGATGCCGTTCGGGTTGTTCTGGTCGCGGATGCTCGACACCTCCTGATAGATGCCGAGCTTCACCGCCCCGGCCTCGGCCACCTGCGGGCGCACCCGCAGGGCGACGCCGATGTCCTGGCGCGTGAAGGTCTGGAACGGGTTGGTGAGTCCGGAGCCGGCCCCGGTCAGCGTGAAGCTGCCGGTGGTGATGGGAATGTTCTGACCGACGATGATGCGCGCCTCCTCGTTGTCCAGCGTCACCAGATTCGGCGTCGAGAGGATGTTGGCCTCGGAGTCCGCTTCGAGGGCGCGCGCGAGCAGTTGCAGGTCGAAGATCTGCTTCCCCGCAATGGTCAACGGACCACTGACGACGCCGAGGCTCAGGCCCTGAGCGAGCCCTGGAAGCGACTGGCTCGCGTCGGTGATGCCCCGGCCGAGCCCGTTCGTGAAGTTGGTGGCGCCGATGAAGCTCGTTCCCGTGTCGCGTGCAGCCCGCTCAGGTCCTGCCACTGGATGCCGAATTCGGCCGCCTTGGTGGAACCGACCTCGACGATCAGCGCTTCGACGTAGATCTGTGCGCGGCGCGCGTCGAGCTTGTCGATCACCGCACGCAGGGCGTTGTAGACCGGGTCAGGCGCGACGATGACGAGCGAGTTCTGCTCCGGATAAGCCTGGATGGTCACGCCGCCCGGGGTGGCGCCGCTCGAGATAGGCGGCAGCGTCGCGAGCTGCCCGGCAGCCACCGTGCTCATGGCGGCTTGCGTCTGCGGCTGCGTCCCCGGCTGACCGGGTGCCGCCGCGCCGGCCACCGCCCAGCGCCTGACCGAACTGACCGGCATTCGGGGTTTGCGTCGCCCCGGACTGGCTCGGCATGCCGGAGACGAGTGCCCGCAGCGCGTCCGCGAGGCGTGTGGCATCGGCATTGCGCAGATACACCACGTGGATGTTGCCGAGCTGGCTCGACGGTGAATCCAGAGTCGAAGCGAGCGAGCGGATGCGTGCCGCGAGCGTCGGGTTGTCGGCCCGCACCAGGATCGAGTTCGTGCGCGGATCGACCGCCAGGGCCACGCGTGCGGCAGCGCCCTGCGCCGCCGCCGTGGCCGCTGCATCCGGGACCAGGCGCTGGACGATCTGCATGAAGTCGGCCGCGGCCGCGTGCTTCAACTGAATCGCGATGATCTCGCCGCTCGCGGGTCGATCGACCTCGGCGATGACGCGCCGGATCCGTTCGAGGTTCTCGGCGTAATCCGTGACGATCAGCGCGTTCGCCGCGGGTGCGGCGTTCACCACGTTGTTCGGCGACATGAGCGGCCGCAGCACGGGCACGAGCTGCTGGGCGCGCTCGTTTTCGAGCACGAACACCTCGGTGACGATCTGGTCACCCGCGCCGCGCTGCCGGCCGACCGGGCCGCCGAAGAACTTCGCGTCCGCTTCGGGGACGATGCGCGCGACACCGGCTTCGCTCCCCACGGCGGTGAAGCCCTGCGCGCGAATTGCCGACAGCATGATGCTCCAGACCAGACTGCGCGGGACCGGCTTCGGCGTGATGATCGTGACGGTGCCGGTGACGCGCGGGTCGATCAGCACGTCGCGACCGGTGATTTCCGCCGCCGCCTTGATGACGGCCGGCAGATCGGCGTTCACGAAGTTCAGCGTGACGGCCTTGTCGTCGCTCGCCGCCATCGGCGCCGTGGGCGCCGCTGCGTCGGCCGCGTAGGGACCGCCGGCCGCGCCGACGAGCAAGCTCGTCGCCACTGCCAAGGCGATCACGCGGAAGCATTTCTGGCGAGGCGAACGGCTGAGTCATGGCGTTACCCGATGCGTGAGAGGGCATTCGGTACCGCCTGGGACTGCGGCATGGGCGGGGCCAGAGGCGCGGAGGACTCCGCTTCGGTGCTGGTGGCGGGCGCGTCCCCCGCGGAGGTCGACGGCACCGGGGGTTGGCCATGCACCGGCCGCATGCCGCTCGTGCGTGCCGCCTTCGACTTTGAAGCGTCGCTCTTCAGTGCCTCCAGCTCGATGCGACCGGGCACACCGCCGCGACTGACGACGATGTGGGTCGGGTAGACGCCTTCCAGCACTGCGCCGGCGCCCACCGCCCTCCCGGGCACGACGAACTCGTCTTCTTCGCCGCCGATGTCGACGATCGCCCCCATCGGGCCACTGCCGCTGGCGAAGACACCTTTCAGCTTGATATCGAGCTGGGGGGCAGGAGCGGGCGCAGCCGACTCGATCGCCGCCGCTGCCCCGAACGTGGGCGTTGCCGCGGCCGTGGCGATGGCCGCTTCGAGGTCGAGTGCGGGGCGGGGGGCGGCAGCGGCGACCGCCGCAGGTGTCGCAAACGCATCCCGCAGCCATGGCAACGCGATCCACGAAGCCCAGGCGAGAACGAGGGTCCAGAGCGCGCTCTTCAGGACGAGCGGGCCGAAGCGCTGCGCGGCGCGGCTTCGGCCCCAGGCGAATCCGTGGGTGACCATCACGATGCGCCCCGCCCTTGAGGACGAGCGTTTCGACCACGACCGTGCCGGGCACCGGCCCCGGGCGCAGCTGCACCGATTCGACCGTGATACCGGCGCCCGCTGCGAGGGCGCCGATCCAGCGCAGCAAGGCTTCGTAAGCAACCGGTTCCACCGCGACCTGCAAGCGCCCGCCCGCAGTCTCGGCGACCGACTTGATCCGTGCCCGCACACCGGCTTCGTCGGCGGCGGCTTCCACGGCGGCGCGGGGACTGGCAGCGATCGCCCCGGCCTGCCCGATGCCGCGCAGGCGCTCCGGCTTCCGCCGCGTCTGCGGCGAACTGCACGGACTGCGCGCGCAGTTGCGGCAGGGATTTGCGCAATCGCTCGTGGTCCGCGCGCAGGGGCTGCCACACCAGACCGTAGAGAAGAAGCGCGGCAACCGTGACACCGCCGAACACGAGTGTGGTTCGCTCCCGCGGGGTCCGCGCATGCCAGGCAGTTCGCAGGGCGTCCATGCGCTAGCCTTCGGCCGCAACGACCACCGTTGCGACCGCACCGGCGGCACCGGGCGAAGGTGGTTCCACGCGCACCCGAAATCCGGGCAGGACGATCTGCCGAGCAAGCGCGTCCCGCCCTGCCCCCGCCGGCAGCGTGACCTCGACCTCGAGGGCGCCGCGCTCGTAGCGCACGCGTTCGGTGTTGAGGCCCGCCGCTGTCAGCGACGGTGCGACGGCTGCCAGCAGCGGCACGAAGTCCGACGCATCGGGCGCGCCCGCCTCGCGACGCAGCCGGCCGAGGCCGCGCTGCATCTGGAGCGGTGCGTCCACGACGACCTGCGCGTCGGGAAAGATCCGGCGAAACTCGCTCTCCATCTGCGTGCGCAGCTGGCGCTGCTCTGCGGCGAGCCGCCACCAGTCGCCGACGGTGAGCAGGGTGTGCGCGGCGAGCACGGCGCCGGCGGCCACGCCCGCGAGTCTCACCGATCGGGCAATGCCACGTGCATCCGATCGTCGAGGCGAAGCTGCCGCGCAGCAGGTCGGTCGCCCGCAATGCGCGGCCGTCGATGAGCTCCGGCCGCCATTCACCGCCGCTTCGCACCGGCAGGTCGAGCAAGCGCTGCCAGGTGGCGAGGTCGGGGCCGTTCACGCCGGGCAGGTCGTACAAGACGATTTCGCCGGGCGTCTCGCCGCAGCGTCGATGGGTATTGCGCGCGAGTCGCAGCGCGAGCGGCAGGCCGCTTGCGTCCGCGCCGAGGTCGAGCGCGATGATCTCGCCTTGGCCGAGACACGCGAACCCGCCGCCGGCCGAGCGCACGACGAGCCAGGGATGCGCCGCCTCGGTGGCGGTGAGCTCTGCCGCGAGCTCGGTCTCGACGATGACGCGCGCGGGTCGCAAGGCATGGGTCGCGAGCGCTTCGAGCATAGCGGTGAACCAGTCCTTGTTCACCACCGCGACGAGACTGGCGCCGTCGGGCAGGCGCGCGACGACCACCGCGTGGATCTCTTCTGGCGGCGCCGCGACGGCCTCCTCGACCGCGAGCGGCAACAACTTCGCCAGCCGGGTCGCGCCCGCGCGCGGCAGCTTCACGCGCACGAAATGCACCGCGCTCGCCGGCACGACGGCGATGGTGGTGCTCGCGGTGGGCAATGCGGCGAGCTCCGCGACGCCGGTGTCGCACGAGCTGCCGGCGTATCGCGCATAGCGGAATGGGCGATCGGGGGCGGGCCAGCCCTCGGGAACGTGCAACTGCAGGATCGAGCGGTCGCGGCGGTACGACAGCATCAGCCGAGCTCCTGGGTGATCGATCTCACTGCCGGTCCCTCGCGCCCGACGAGCGCGCGGTAACCGGCGCTGATGCGTCCGGCGCGCACGGTGCCGCTGACGACGAAGTAATCGCTCCGGATATCGAGCAGATCCTGCGCGGCCTGCGCCGCCGACTCGGGCAGCCGCCGGGAAAACTCCAGCTTCGAACCGAAGGGTTGCTTGTCGCGCGCCGCGACGACCGCCCTCGCCGCACTCGCCGTCAGCCCCGGCAGCAGCGCCGACAGCAGTTCCGCGCTCGCGGCGTTCACGTTCACTCTGGTCGTGCCGGGCAGGGCCGTCACGTAGGGTGCGAGCCGATGCAGGCGCTCGGCGCTGAAGCCTTTCACGAAGAGGAGCTCGCCGATCTCCACGATTTCGCGGTTGGCCGCGCGGTATGAGGGCGCGCGACCAACGTAGTAGGCGTCTTCGGCGCCATGAGGTGCGGTCACTTCGTCGTCGGCATCGATCCAGTCCGCAGCCGCATCGGCGAGCGACTCGGGCAATCCGGCGCGCCCGAGCAGACGGCGGAACGCCGCCATGTCGGCCGCGCTCACGCCGTGGCTGTCGGCCAGGTTGTTCACGTTGAACTTTCCCTGCTCGTCGGTCATGAGGCCGGTGACCGTGGCGCCCTCGATCTCGATGGCGGGGAGGCTCCTGGCCCAGGCTTCGCCACGGTGGTCCACCCGCGGGTCGTCGCGGGCGAGCAGCACCACGGCCGACGCAGCGGCGGCCTGCACGAGCTGCCGGGCCTGCCGCGCAGCCGCGATGTTCTCGGCTTGACGGGTTGCGAGCACACCCTGCCAGGCGAGGAATGTTCCGATGCCCGCGACCGTGCCGGCGATCAGAATCGCAGAGATGGCGGCGAAGCCTCTCGATCGCGCGCGGGGGGTCATGATCTCGGTCCGGAGTGCAGCGGCACGAGCCTCTGGATCCGCTCACCGCCCGCGAGCTCGATCGTGACGTCGATTCCGGTCGGCAACGTCGTATCGACCAGACCGGCTCGAGCGACGTGCGAGCTGGCTGCGCCAGCTGCGCTCGGCGCGGTGGCGGGGGGCCAGCTCGAGCGCCAGGTACCGACGGCGTCGCGATAGCGCAGGCCCAGTCTCGACACACCGCTAAGCACCACCGCGACCGCAGGTTCGCCCTGTGTGGCTTGATCGAGCGCGTGCCAGGCAAGCCGCTCGAGCGCGCCGTCCCGGACCCGGTAGCCGATCCGGCTGGGCGGCGCGGCGAAACCCGAAGCGTCGAATCCGCCGCCGCGCGTCAGGGTGATGGCGGCTTGCGCGGGTTGTGTGAGCCCTTCGACGCCGACCACGGGCGCCACGATCCCGGCCGCAGCGTTTCGCACGGGCCGCGCCGCGGCCGCTTCGAGATCGCGTTCCATCCAGGCGACCGCCCGGGCGACGGCGCGCCACCGCCGGTACTCGTCCGTCACCCGTTCGCGGGTCACGAGCACCGTGTCGAGCACGCGGTAACCGGCCACCGCCAGCACGCCGAAGATGGCTAGCGCGACGAGCATTTCGACCAGCGTGAAGCCGGCTTCGCGGTCAGGGTGTGCGGATCGCATAGCCCACTGCCTGCGCCAGAACATGGCCCGGTATGCCGGCCAGGAAGACGTGTACATCGATGCGGCGATTCAAGGGCAGCTCGGTTGCCGACACCCGCTCCCGCCAGGTGAAGGCGATGCCTCCCTGCTCGGCCGTGCCCACGCGCTCGCCGAGCTCGGGCACGAGCCCGATGCGGTAGGCGGCGAGGCGGTTTTCGGCGACCCACCCGGCCAGCAGCCGCTCGCGGAAATCGAGCGCCGAGTCCGTCGCGATCGCGCACGTACGCAGCGCCGCCGTGAGCGCGACCGCGAAAATCGCGAGCGCGACGAGGACTTCGACCAACGTGAACCCCCGCTCAGGCGCCATTGCCCAGCACCACCCGTGTCGTCGCGCCGACCTCGACCGCGGCCCGCTCGCTGTTCGCCTCGAGGACGATGCGCACCGGCGCGGCCAGTGCGGAAGGAGAGAGCAGGACTAGCGCGCCCGCTGCGAGCTTCACGCCCCCGACTTCGACGTCGACGACCCGCACCGGCGGGGCAAGCCGACGCGGCGGATAAGCGTCGCCGCCGTCGAATGGGGTCCAACTGCCGTCGGCGCTGCGGCGAAGATACTGGTAGCCCTCGGCGCCGCCGCGCCAGGCGAGGGTTGCGCCCGTCAGGGTCGCCTCGTCCTGCGCCTGCTCGAGTCCCAGCGCGAGGCGTGCCGCTTCGCCACGCAGCGTGTCGCGGTCTTCGGACCCGAGCCTCACGGTGACGAATGCGACGGTGATCCCGAGCAGCAGCACGACCACCAGGATCTCGATGAGCGTGAAGCCGCGGGACCAGGGCCCGGCAGGGCCGGCGTGGGGAGGCGCCGTCACCAACATGCGCGTTGCAGCGGAAAGCTGGCTAGTTGTAGATATCGGCGTTCGCGCCGTCGCCACCCGGTTGCCCGTCGGCAGCGAGACTGAAGACGTCGATCTCCCCGCGTAGGCCCGGGTTCAGGTACTGATACTCGCGACCCCAAGGATCCTTGGGCGCCCGGTCGAGATAGCCGCCCCGCTTCCAGTTCGATGGCATCGGCGCGCTCGTCGGCGGCGTCACCAGAGCCTGCAGACCCTGCTCGGTGGTCGGATAGAAGGAATTGTCGAGCCGGTACAGCTTGAGAGCCTGGGTGATCCCCGCGATGTCGGCGCGCGCCGCGACCACGCGCGCCTCGTCCGGGCGGCTCATGATCTTGGGTACGACGATCGCCGCGAGCACGGCGAGGATGACGACGACGACCATGACTTCGATGAGCGTGAAGCCGCGCGCGCGGACGATGCGGAATGAGTTGGCATGTGACATGGGCTGGCGACGTAAACCCGGAAAATGTCTGACGACTCGGGATGACCGATCGGGCTTCGCGCGTATAGAGCGGCGCAGCGAAGAAGTCATCGTGTCTCGTGGGTGTCGGCAAAAACCGACGAACGGCGGAAAGCAGGATCCGTACCGCAGCGAGGCGCGCTGCGCCGGAGACGGAGACGTGCTACGGGCTGCGCAGCCCCTCGTCGAGGGAGCGGATGATGGGGTAGAGGAGGTAGGACATGACCGTGCGGTCGCCGAACACCACCTCCGCGGTGAGCGTCATGCCGGGCAGGAAGCGAATGTCCGGGGGCACCCCTTGCAGCGTCTTGTCCTCCAGCGTCAAGCGGGCGACGTAGAACGCTTCGCGGCCGGAGTCCTGATCCTCGCCGGCGGCTCCCTGGGGTCGGACGAACGAGTCTTCGCTGACGGTTCGAACCCGCCCTTTGATCACGCCATACTGCTGGAAAGGAAACGCATCGAGCTTGATGCGCGCCGGATCTCCCGCGCGCAGGTAACTGATGTAACGGGCGTCGATCTGTACCTCCGCCTCCAGCGGCGCATCGAGCGGTACCAGTGTCAGCAGCGGTTCGGCTTCCTTGAGGACCGACCCGGTCGAGCGCTTTGCGATCTCCTGCACCACCCCGTCGGCCGGCGCCGTCACGGTCGTGAGCTCGGTCTTCCGCTCGGCTTTCTTCAGCTGATCTGCCACCGCGTCACGGTCTCTTTTCACGACCACCAGTTCCTCCATCACCTTCTCCCGCCAATCCTGGGAAAAGGCGGCTCGGTCCGCCTCGAGCTTGGCGATTTCGCGCGCGAGCTGGCCCGAGGTGTTCAGCAGTTGCTCCAGGTCGCGTTCGGTCTGAAGCCGGTCGCGCTGGGTTTCCAGGATCTTCAGCTTGGGCACGTAGTTTCCCTGGCCGAGGGATTCATGCATGTGTTGGATCTCGAGCGTCTTCTGCAGCCGCTCGCGTAGCACCGCCTCCTCGCGCTTGTTGCCCGCGATCGCCGCCTTGAGGCGCTTGATGTTCTCGTCGAGCGAGAGCAGCCGCGACTCCAGATTGGCGCGCCGCTCCTGGAAGATCCGCGACTGCAGCAGCTCCTCGGAATTGGTGGGCGCGCCCGCAGGCGCCTTGGCGTTCGCGAGCTCCGCCTCGAGCCGCCTCGTGTGCGCGTCGAGGCTCGCATGCCGCACACTGAGTTGCGAGAGATCGGAACTCGCGAAGGTCGGATCGAAAGTCGCCAGGCGCGCGCCCTTCTTCACGATCTGGCCCACCTGAACGTCGATGCTGCGGATCATCGACGGCTCGAGGGGCTGCACGACGATGGTCGGGGTGGTCGTGATCAGTTTGCCGCGGCCGACCACGATCCGGTCCACCTTGGCGAAGGACGCCCAGGTCGCTGCCGCCAACAGCAGTGCGACCAGTACGTACAGCGTCGCACGCGCCTGCCACGGCATCGGCTCCTTCTCGATCGCTTCCGCCTCGGAGAGGAATCCGCCGTGATCGACCGCGCTCAAGGGGTCGTTGGCCATCTCGCCGGCATTCGCGCTACAGATGCTTCGTCTGCTGCGTCCACAGACGCTGATAGATCTCGCATCGCCGCACCAGCTCCTGGTGGGGGCCGATGTCGGCAATGCGACCCTGGTCGAGCACGACGATGCGGTCGCACTGGACCAGCGTCGTCAGGCGATGCGAGATGATGAGGACAGTACGACCCGCGCGAATGCGGCCGAGCTGGGTCAGGAAGATCGCCTCGCTCTCCGGGTCCAGGGCACTCGTGGCTTCGTCGAGAATCAGGAAGCGCGGCTGGGTCAGCAGCGCACGGGCAATCGCGAGGCGCTGCTTCTGTCCGCCCGAGAAATTCTCCGCGTTCTCCTCGATCGCGGTGTCGAAGCCCTGCGGCAGGCGCTCGATGAACTCGTGTGCCCCGGCGATCTGCGCGGCTGTGACCACCTCTTCCATGGAAGCCCACGGTTTGGTCGCCGCGATGTTCTCGCGCACGGAGCCCCGGAACAGGAAGCTGTCCTGCAGAACCGCCCCGATGTTGCGCCGCAAGTGGGGAAGATCGATCTCACGTATATCGACACCGTCGAAGCGTATGACCCCTTCCTGGACCGGGTAGAGCCCCTGCATGAGCCGCGTCAGCGTTGTCTTGCCCGATCCGCTCTTGCCGACGACGCCGACCAGTGCCCCCGCGGGAATGCGCAGCGACACCCGGTCGACCACCGGTGCCCCGCCCGCCGCGTAGCGGAAGCCGACCCGGTCGAACTCCACGGTGCCGGTGAGGCGCGGCGTAAGACCGGACGTGCGCCGCTGCTCCGGGGGATGGTTCATCACGGTCCCCAGCATGCGGACCGATAGCGCCGTTTCCTGATACTCCTGGACCAGCGAGACGATCTGCACGAGCGGGGTGACGACGCGCCCCGAGAGCATCTGGAAGGCGATGAGCGCGCCGATCGTGATCTGATGGTCGAACACTGACTGGGCGCCGAAGGCAATGATGGCTACCACCATGGCTTTCTCGAGAAAGCCCGTAGCCGCCTGCGCCGAGATGCCGATCTGCCCGACCCGGAAGTGCGTCCGGATGGCGGCGGCGGTGCGCTCGTCCCATTTGCGACGCTGGATCGGCTCGATGGCGAGGGTCTTGACCGTGCGCATGCCATGAATTGCCTCCACCAGCATGGCCTGCTTCTCGGCCTCGGCGTTGTAGAGGTCGAGCAGACGCCGGCGGAACGGGCCGATCATGGAGGCCACGATCGCCGCGATGGCGGCTGCGAAAACGAAGACGATGATCGTGAGCTTCGTGCTGTAGAAAAGCAGCACGGGAACGACGACGAGGAGCGCGCAGGCGTCGAGCAGCGTGAGGAAAAGGCGCCCTGTCAGGAACTGGCGGATCTTCTCCGCCTGCTGCATGTGGCGGACCACGACGCCCGCCGAGCACCGCTCGAAGTAGTCGATGGGCAGCGCGAGCAGGTGTCCGAAGGTCCGCGTCGCGAGCCGCACGTCGATCTTGTTGGATGCATAGAGGAGAAGGTACTGCCGGACGAATCCGAATACGGACTCGAACAGCAGTGCGAGCAGCACGCCGACCGTGAGGACGTAAAGCGTAGACACGCTTTCGTGCGCGACCACCTTGTCGATCACGAGCTGAAAAAAAATCGGGACGGCGAGTGCCACGACGTAGAGCGCCAGGGTGCCGATCGCGACGTCGCGAAACGCCTGTCGCTGGCGCAGCAGCTCGGGGATGAACCAGCGCAGGCGGAAGGGCTGGTGGGGATCGCTCAGCCGATAGTCGCGCTGAACGAACATCACGTCCCCGGTCCAGCGCTCGACGAACCGCTCGGATTCCAGGAGGAAAACGCCAGTTTGGCTCGCGAGCGGATCGAATACCGCGACACGAATGCCTTCGGGGGTCTGATGGATCGCCGCGACGACCACGCTGTTGCCGTTGTCGAGACGCGCAATGACTGGATAAGCCCGGTCCAGAGCGACCAAGCGTTCGAAGGCGAGGCGCTCGGCGCGCGCCCGCAGCCCGAGCTTCTGCGCGATGGAAACGAGTTGCGCGGGGGAAGGCTCGCGCCCCGAGAGGCCGTGTTCGAGAACGAGCTTGTCGCACGACGTCGGGATGCCGAAGTGCGCAGTCACGGCCACCAGGCAGCGCAGCGACGTATGGCCTGCCGGTTCGGCATCCTGGGCTCCCGGCGCCAGACTCGAGAGTCCGTCTCGTTTCTCGCCGGCGCTTGGGTCTACCTCGACTTTCGGGCGCTCGGTTTCGCCGGCGCCTATGCGCATGATGTCATCGACGATCAGACTCGCGAATGCACCCGGCCCGCACGGGTGCCCGCCGGTTATCGGTCAACAAGAGCTTTTCTCCTGCGTCAACGCTGTTCTGTTTCTGCGCGCCCATTGAAACTGAACGCGTGGGTATTTTCGGAAGTGGACCTGCCGGATCTCGAAGGAGATTGAATTCGATTCAGGGGAGCCTATACAGGGCGGCGGATGCAGAGAAGGCGATCTGACGGGCGTTAGCCGAGGTGAAAAGGCGGCGGCTCGGTGCGAGTACCGTTGGATCCAAGGCTTATGCTCACGCGTACCAATCCTACCAAGACCGACAATCCCTTGTATCTTCCCGAATTATGAATATGAACGTCGAGATTGGTACGCTGTGGAGCTTGTGGGCAGCCGCCGACCTGTGGGCAAGCGGTGGGAAACGCGTAGCGTTTTCCATGGCTTGCCCAGGGGGGAGCGCGCTTGCGCGCTCAGGCGGGAATCGGCGCAGCCGACTGCCCACAGATCCACAGCGTTCGCGGTTTCGGGCGCGGCGGCGCAGCCTGTTTTCCCTCGGGGCCGACAAGCCCGTGTCTGAGCCAATGGCGCACCGCCGTGACCGTTCCTTTTGAGCCCGAACAGTTGCTTGATCCAAGATCGCATTTGCAAGGATGGGAGAAGAGGAACATGCCTGAACCAATCGTCATTGGCATCGACATCGCCAAGCAGACCTTCGATGTCGCGTTCGGGGTTGCCGGCACGATCGAGTCGTTCCCCAACGACGACGCCGGCCATGATGCCCTCATCGCCAAACTGGCCGGGGTTGCGGTCGATTTGATCGTGATGGAGGCCACGGGCGGACTGGAGCGCGATCTGGCCTGCGCGCTGCAAGCCTGCGGCTTCGCGGTCGCCGTCATCAATCCCCGCCAAGCGCGGGATTTCGCGAAGGCCATGGGGTATCTGGCCAAGACCGACCGAATTGATGCCAGGGCGCTCGCCGAACTCGCCCAAGTGCTGGCACGTCATCCGCAGCGAGATCGCTTCATCAGCGTCTTGCCCACACCCGAGCAGCAGGTGCTGCAGGCGCTGGTTGCCCGCCGCCGGCAACTGGTCGCAATGCATGTGGCCGAGCATCAGCGGCTCTCGCTTAGCCACCAGGCCGCCCGCAAAAGCATCGAGGCGCTGATCCAGGCCATCCGCGCCCAACTCGACGAGGTGGAGGCCGAACTCGCCCGACAAATCGAGACGCATCATGCCAAGCTGGCCAGGCAACTCGCCAGCGTGCGCGGCGTTGGCCCCGCCACCGTCGCCACCTTGATCGCCGATGTCCCGGAACTCGGCAAACTGTCCCGCCGGGAAATTAGTGCCTTGATCGGTGTGGCGCCGTTCAATCGCGATTCCGGCCAGATGCGCGGCAAGCGCACGATCTTCGGAGGACGCGCCCAGGTACGGCGCAGCCTCTACATGGCTACCCTTGTCGCCATTCGCTTCAATCCCGTCATCCGTAACTTCTACGATCGCCTGGTCCTCGCAGGCAAACCCAAGAAGATCGCGCTCGTCGCTTGCATGCGCAAACTCCTCACCATCCTTAACGCCATGGTCAGAACCGGAAAACCCTGGGACGATTCCCTTCATCTCGCTTGACTCTAAAGACAGTTGCTCAGGAATGACCGGGAGGGAAATTCGGCGAGCCGGCGGGTTTCGCGGGCTCTTTTGCCGCGGCAGTGTCGAGACGGCGAACGACGCCCCCCTGGATGAGCTCACGGGCAACCCGTTCGATCAGGTCCCGCGCGTTCATGAAGCTCTCCAGCGTCATGATGACGCGCTGCCGGTGCACCGGCCTGGGATTGCCGTCGGCATCCTTCTCCGATGGCGATGCGCTGAACATGTCGATGCGGATGGTCGGTCCCGTGACCGTTATCTCGCTGATGCCGTCTATGAAAGTTTCGTTGTGCATCGTTCGTTCCCCTTTGCTCGATCGCATGCTCCGCTACTAAATTCCGTTAGTCTCAGAGATTGATCTTGCCTAACAAATAGTCTACCCTCAAAACTATCGAACTGGCAGGTTTCGCTCGTTGTCGCCCGCCTCGTCGATGGACCGTCAAGCGTAATCAAACTAGAAGCAAAACAGGTGTATTTCGTTTCTGTGCCGGCCCTTACGGCGATTGCTTGAACGTTTACGGAGATGCGTAATGGTTCAAGACGTGGCGATTGCGGGCATTCTTTCAAGCCTCGGGCGGGCCACCGCACCGGTGGCCTCACCGACGGGTGCAGCCGATGCGCCCGATCCCCCAACTTTTTCCCACAGCATTGTACGCGGCGGGCGGCTGGCCGCGCAGCCACTAGGCTGCAGGTCGGGCGCCCTACGCAATAGGCGTTGCACCCACGTGCAATTCGAACGCGGAGCGTCGAACGGGAAGGTGGGCGGGTAATAGGTTCGTGCAAGGGGCATGCATAGACAGTACCGAGCGGGGATGGAGGTGGAGCACATGAGCATGAAGACAAGGTATCGGGCGAGCAATGGCATATCCGGGGATGAGCTGAAGCAACGGTTCGAGCAGCACACGCCGTATTCCAAGGATCTGATAGTCGCGGGCGATCCCCTGAACCCCGGCGCTTTCCTCCTGGATGCCAAAATCACGGGGGCGCTACTCGCCAGCGCTTCGGGCGGGTCGGCCTATTCCACCTATGGAGTGAAGGGAGCCTGCGACCGCCCCTCCCCGACCATCGGCGCGACGGACGAGCCGATAAGCGAGAGCGATGCCAGCCTCGGCACCGCGGTCAATCTGCAGCCGAGTGAACCGGCGACCGCGTCTCCCGGGTATGACAGCGCCGTGAACGGCCCGACCTCGATTACCGCGACCTCCAGCGGCGTCGAGGCCGGAGCCGATGGGTTGCAGGCGGATCCGCTCGTCGTCACCGCCCGGAGCATTCTTCAGGATGCCGTGGGCGGCGGTCCGAGCGTTGCAACGTCTCTCGAGACGGCGTACGAGGTCCCAGGGAGACTCTCTGGCGATGGAACCCAGGCGTCGCTGCTGGCGGTCAACGATCCCGAAAGACAGGCTCGGGTGCAGCGAGAGAAGCTGGCCGGCTCGCCCCGCGCCGATCGCATTGTCGGCGGCCCGGGCAAGAACGAAATCGACGGCCGCGAGGGGAACGACGAGCTCGTGGGTGGGGCGAGCGACGACGTATTCATAGGTGGGGCAGGCGACGACGTCCTCGATGGCGGGCTCGGGAACGACGTCGCCCGGTACCGCGGCTCCGTTCTCGAATACGACATCTCCAGGATCTCTTCGACCCAGGTGCGCGTCAGGCACGCCCGGTTTCGCCCGGGCCAGAACGACGGCAACGACCTCGCGCGCAACGTCAAGCGGCTCGATTTCAAGGACCGCCAGGTATTCCTCGATGGTTCCAACAATGCCCCGCTCGCCCAGCCCGACGAGGGATTGTCGGTCGTCGATGGCAGATCGCTGACGATACCCTTCGCGCGCCTGCTCGGTAATGACGTCGATTTTGACGGGGACCGGCTAAGCATCACGCAGGTGAAGGGCAAGCCAGCGAACAGCGTCAGGATCGTCGGCAACTCTGTGGTCTTCACACCGCCCGCCGGTATCCAGTGGGCGCTCGCCGATTTCGCTTCCTACGAGACCACCTTCCTCTACACCGTGTCGGACGGCAAGGGGGGAACGGCGACGGCGTCGGCGAGCGTGACGATCAATCGGCCGAGCGACTTGCGGGGGCTGCGAACAGGACCTGCGGATATCTCACAGGATGGAGCCGGTGGCCCAGGCGACGCTCCGGGGCAAGTCTACACGAAGGCATCGGGTCTGCCCGTGACCGGCACGGACAGCGGCGACCTCATTCTCGTACCGAGTTCCGCGGCCATGACGGGGGGTACCGTCGACGGCGCGGGCGGTGTCGACGAGCTGCGATTCACGAACACGGGAACGGCGCAGACGCTCACGCTCGGCAGCACGCTCACGAACGTCGAACAGGTGGTGATCGGCACGGGAACGACCTCGACCGCCGACACCAGTGGCACCACGGCCAACAATGTCAACGCGAGCGGCGTCGGTTATGGCTTGCTCATGACCGGCAATGCAGGCGCCAACACCCTTACCGGGACCGCCTTTGGAGACCAGATCGACGGCGGTGTCGGCGCCGACCGAATGGTTGGTGGCGCAGGCAGCGATACCTATTTCGTGGACAACACGGGCGACATCGTGACCGAGTCGTCGAGTACCGGGGGCACGGACACGGTCTGGGCGAGCGTGAACTTCACGCTGGGCAGCAACGTCGAGAACCTCGTCCTTTCTGGTATCGATAACGTCAACGGCACCGGTAACTCACTCGCCAACACACTTACTGGCAACACCGGAAACAACACGCTCAACGGCGGCACCGGCAACGACACCATGAGCGGTGGCCTGGGCGACGACACCTATGTCGTTAACGTCGCGACCGATGTGGTGACCGAACTCGCCGATCAAGGAATCGACACGGTAAACGCGGGGGCGAGCTACACGCTCGCCGCGAACGTCGAAAATCTGCTGCTCACCGGCACCGGCAACATCAGCGGCACGGGCAACACCCTCAACAACACCCTCACCGGCAATTCGGGGAACAACACGCTCAATGGCGGTCTGGGCGACGACACACTGATTGGCGGCGCCGGCAACGATACGTATGTCGTAGACAGCGCAGCGGACGTTGTCACGGAAGCCGCAGGTGCAGGCACCACGGATACCGTCCAGGCGAGCGTGAGCTTTACGCTCGGGGCGAACGTCGAGCGACTGACGCTCACCGGAACCGGCAACATCGACGGCACGGGTAACGATCTCGCGAACACTCTAACGGGTAACGCCGGCAACAACGTCCTCGACGGCGGGACCGGCGTCGACACGATGACTGGGGGTGCGGGGAACGACACCTACGTGGTCGACAGCACGACCGACGTCGTGACCGAATCTTCGGGCGGAGGAACCGATACCGTCCAAGCCAGCACGACGTTCACGCTCGGCAGCAACGTCGAGAATCTGGTGCTGACCGGCACCGGCAATATCAACGGCACCGGCAACACCCTCGCCAATACCTTGACCGGCAATGCCGGCAACAACGCGCTCTCCGGCGGCACGGGCGCCGACACGATGTTGGGCGGGGCGGGCGACGACAGTTATACCGTGGACAACACGGGCGATGTCGTGACCGAAAATTCGGGCGAAGGTACCGACACCGTGAACGCCAGCGTGACCTACACGCTCGGGGCGAACGTCGAGAACCTCGTCCTCACAGGCACGAGCGGTCTCACGGGCACTGGCAACGCGCTCAACAACACCCTCACCGGCAATTCTGCAGCAAACACGCTTAATGGTGGTGATGGGGACGACATCCTCGAAGGTGCGGCGGGCAACGACACCCTCGATGGTGGGGCAGGCACCGCCGACATCGCACGCTATTCGGGGGTACAAGCTGACTACACCGTGACGCCTGGCACGGGCGGCAGCTTCATCGTTGCGAGCACGGCCAACGGCAGCGACACCGTCCGCAACATCGAATTCCTGCAGTTCTCCGGCGTTACGGTTCCGCTGGGCGGCTCCAATCAGCCGCCCGTCGCAGTCGCTGACACTGCCACGACCGCTGAGGATGTGAGTTTGACGTGGCCTTCAACGCCACCATCCACGCTGTTGGCGAACGACTCTGACCCAGACGGAGGCTCATTGGCGATCACCGCCGTCAGCGGCGCCACCAATGGGACTGTGGGACTTACCGCGGGCGTCGTGACGTTCACCCCGGCTAGCAATTACAACGGTTCCGCTGGTTTCAACTACACCCTCTCCGACGGCCAGGGCGGCACCGCTGCAGGCAATGTCAGCGTCACCGTGACTGCGGTGAACGACGCACCGGTCGCAAACAACGACAGCGGCAGCGATCTGAGCACGCCGCTCAACACGCCGCTGACGATCGCAGCCACGCGGCTCCTCGCCAACGACACCGATGTCGAAGGCAGTCCGCTCAACGTCACCGGGGTTGCCGGCGCCACCAACGGCACCGTCGCGCCCAGCGGTAGCAACTACATCTTCACCCCGACGACGGGCTTCACCGGTACAGCCAGTTTCACTTACACCGCGAGCGACGGCCAAACCCCCAGCAATGCCGCAACGGTCTCCATCACGGTGGGAACGCCGGTATCCAACGCGATCGTGCTGGAGAACGCGAAGCCGGGTAATCCGCAGAGTGAATGGGACGTCACGAACTACGACACGAGGATCGAGGGGTACGCTGCCCAGTTCAGCGTGAACAAGGGCGAAGACGTTCAGTTCAAGGTCGAGTCGGATGCTGCCTACCAGATCGACATATATCGGCTCGGGTATTACGGCGGAGACGGTGCCCGCAAGGTCGCAACGATCGGTTCTTTGCCCAGCTCGTCACAGCCGAATCCGGTGACCGATGCTTCCACTGGACTCGTCGACGCGGGCAACTGGACCGTCTCCGCGACATGGGACATGCCTGCCGACGCCGTCTCCGGGGTCTACATCGCCAAGCTGGTGCGCAATGGCGGCGGTGCCAACCATATCCCCTTCGTCGTCCGCGACGACAACGGCAACTCGGACGTCCTCTTCCAGACCGCGGACACGACTTGGCAGGCTTACAACGACTGGGGTGGCAACAGCCTCTACTCGGGGTCCCCGGCGGGCAGGGCCTACAAGGTCAGCTACAACCGGCCGATCAACACCCGGTTCGCCAGCGCGCCCGGGCAACCGGCCGACTTTCTCTTCGATTCGGAGTATCCGACGATCCGCTTTCTCGAGGCCAACGGCTACGATGTCTCGTACTTCTCCGGCATCGACAGCGATCGTCGTGGCGCCGAGATCCAGGAACACGACATCTTCCTGTCTGTCGGCCACGACGAATACTGGTCCGGCCAGCAGCGGACCAACGTCGAAGCGGCTCGGGCCGCGGGGGTCGACCTGGCTTTCTTCAGCGGCAACGAGGTCTTCTGGAAGACGCGCTGGGAAAACAGCATAGACGGCTCCAACACGCCTTACACCACGCTGGTCTCGTACAAGGAAACCGCCCCAACCGGCATCGACGATCCCAGTTCGCAGGCCACCGGGACCTGGCGGGATCCGCGGTTCGAAAGCGACGCGGGCCGCCCGGAAAATGCGTTGACCGGGCAGATCTTCACCGTCAACGATGGCAGCGCGCCGCCGACCGCCATCACGGTGCCTGCTGAAGACGGTCAGTTGCGGTTCTGGCGCAACACCGGACTTGGCTCGACGGCTACGCAGCTTGCCTCCGACATCCTCTCCTATGAGTGGGACGAGGACCTCGACAACGGCTCGCGGCCCGCCGGATCGATTCGACTGTCTTCGACGACCGATCCGAGCACGAGCTACCTGCAGGACTTTGGATCGACCTATGGCACAGGGTCGGCAACCCACAGTCTGACCATGTATCGGGCCCCGAGTGGCGCGCTGGTCTTTGGCGCCGGCACCCCGCGTTGGGGGTGGGGTCTTGATGCCGTCCACGACGGTTCGTCGGCCATTGACAGCCGGATTCGGCAGGCAACGGTGAATCTGTTTGCCGATATGGGCGTCCAGCCCTCTACGCTCATCTCGGGGCTAACGCCCGCCACTGCGTCGACCGATACAACGCGCCCAACGTCGACGATCACCTCACCCACCGGCGGGAGCACCCTGCAGCCGGGGACCCCGGTCACGATCACTGGCACGGCATCCGATGTCGCGGGACGCGTCGGCGGCGTCGAGGTGTCCACCGACGGCGGCACGACGTGGCGGCGTGCAGAAGGAAGATCGAACTGGACCTATAGCTGGACGCCGACCGTCAACGGCAGCAACAACATCAGGAGCCGCGCGGCCGACGATAGCCTCAATCTCGAAACTCCGGGCGCCGGCATCAACGTCACCGTCGGTTCGGGCGGCGGGGGTTCCGGAACGTTCTCACTCTGGAGTGCGTCGACCACACCAGCCATCGTCACGGATCCCGACAGCGCGCCCATCGAAGTGGGCGTGAAGTTCGTGCCCGGCCAAGCCGGCCAGATCACCGGCATCCGCTTCTACAAGGGCCCGCAGAACCTCGGCACCCACGTCGGCAATTTGTGGAACGCGACGGGAACACAGTTGCTGGGGACCGCCAATTTCACCAACGAGACCGCGAGCGGCTGGCAACAGGTCAATTTCGCGAACCCGGTTACGGTGACCGCGGGGACGACCTACGTCGCTTCCTACTTCGCCCCGCAGGGCAAGTACTCGGTCAACGAAAACTACTTCAATTCGGCCTTCACGAATGGCCCGCTGACTGCCCTCGCCACCGGCACCTCGGGAGGCAATGGCGTTTACCGCTACACCGGCACGAGCGCGTTTCCGAACTCGACCTTCGCCGCCTCGAACTACTGGGTCGACGTCGTGTTCCAGACGGGACCAGTCAACCAGCCCCCGGTGGCGAATCCCGATGCGCGCTCGACCAGCGAGGACACGGCCTTGACTTTGCCCGTGACCGACTTGACGGCCAACGATACGGATCCGGAGAACAATTCACTGAGCATCACCGCCGTGGGTGGCGCCTCGAACGGCGCCGTAGTGCTCAATGCCGGCAACGTAGTCTTCACACCGACCGCGAACTATAGCGGTGCAGCTGCGTTCACCTACACCCTCTCGGACGGCAACAGCACGGCGACCGGGACCGTCAACGTCACCGTCAATCCGGTGAACGATACGCCGGTCGCGAACAACGACAGCGGCTTCACGACACCATTCCAGACGTTCCTCAACATTCCGACATCGACGCTGCTCGGCAATGACACCGATGCGGACAACGACACGCTTACCGTCGACTCGGTGGGCGGCGCGGTGAATGGCACGGTTACGCCTCCCGGTCAGACCGGCAACGTGGTCTTCACACCAAACACCGGCTATAGCGGCCCCGCGAGCTTCACCTACACGATCAAGGATCCGAGCAACGCGCAAGCTACGGCGACGGTCAACCTCACCGTTGGTGCGTCAGGCAATCAACCTCCCAACGCGGTTGCGGACAGCGCCACGACCAACGAAGACAGTCCGGTGACGATCAGTGTCCTCGCGAACGACACCGATCCGGACGGCCACCCGCTCACGGTTACGCTTCTGAACCTCACCGGAACGCAGGGCAACGCTACGATTAATGCCAACAACACCATCACCTACAACCCTGGTGCGGCTTTCCAGTCGCTAGATGCCGGTCAGCAGGGGACGGATACCTTCAGCTATGAAGTTTCCGACGGTCAAGGAGGCATTTCCTCAGCAGCAGTGGCCGTGACCGTCACGGGCGTCGACGACGCAGGCCCAAATCGGATAGTTGCGGAAAACCAATTGCCCGGGACGCCGCAGAGCGTGTGGGGCATCAATGGGCCGACGACCGCCATCGAAGGTTTCGCGACCGACATCAGCGTCGATCAGGGCCAGAGAATCGACTTCAAGGTCAACACCGTCGCGTCCGACTATCGCATCGACATCTATCGGATGGGCTATTACCAGGGGAACGGCGCGCGCTACATCACGTCGATCGATCCTACATCCATCATCACCCAGCAACCGGGTCCGCTTCGCGACACTGCCACTGGTTTGGCCGATGCCGGTAACTGGAGCGTCTCCGCGTCCTGGAACGTCCCGACAGACGCGGTCTCCGGCGTATACATCGCCAAGCTCGTGGGCGAAGCGGGCACCTCCGCAGAGAACCACATGTACTTCGTGGTCCGCGACGACGACGGCCGTTCGGACATGATGTTCCAGACCTCCGACAGCACTTGGCAAGCCTACAACCTGTGGGGCGGCGAAGACTTCTACACGGGCACCCCGTCCTCGCCTACCCAGGCAAAGAAGGTGAGCTACAACCGGCCGTTCGGCAACGCCACGAACTCGGTCAACGTGCCTCTGATGGATGCCGAGTACCCGATGATCCGTTGGATGGAAGCCAATGGTTACAACGTGAGCTACACCACGGACGTCGACACCGCGCGCAGAGGTCAGGAACTGCTCGAACACAAGGCGTTCCTGTCAGTCGGCCACGACGAGTACTGGTCGAACGAGCAAAGGGCGAACGTCGAGGCCGCACGCGATGCCGGTGTCGACCTCGCTTTCTTCAGCGGCAACGAGATGTACTGGAAAACGCGCTGGGAGAACAGCATCGATGCGTCCGGCACGCCTTATCCGGACGCTCGTCACCTACAAGGAGACTTGGTCGAACGCCAAGGTCGATCCGAATCCGCAATGGACCGGAACGTGGCGCGACCCGCGCTTTAGTCCCACCGTGCCGACGGCGGTCGCCCGGAGAACCAGCTGACCGGCACGATCTTCCAGGTCGATTCCTATCGACTGGATTCGATCGAGGTTCCCGCCGCGGACGGCAAGATGCGCTTCTGGCGCAACACCAGCATTGCCAATCTCGGCACGGGACAGACGGCGACCTTGACACCCCAATGTACTCGGCTACGAATGGGACGAAGACCGGGACAACGGCTTCCGCCCGCCGGGCGCGATCAAGCTTTCCACGACGGAGCTCGGCGTCTCACAGTACCTGCTCGATTACGGCAACAGTACGGGAGCCGGAAACGCCACACACAATTTGACGCTCTACAAGGCTCCCAGCGGCGCGCTCGTCTTCGGGGCGGGCACTACCCGGTGGTCATGGGGTCTGGACAGCGACCACATCAACGAGAGCTCGACGCGTCGATCCACGTATGCAGCAGGCGACGGTGAACCTGTTCGCGGACATGGGCATCCAGCCCGCCTCGCTTCAGTCGGGACTGGTACCGGCGACGGCGTCGACCGATACGGTTGCTCCCGTCTCGTCGATCGCGACACCCACTGGGGGCACCTCGTTCCCGGTTGGCCAGACCGTGACCATCACCGGGACCGCGTCGGACACCGGCGGCGGTCGGGTCGGCGGCGTCGAGGTCTCGGTCGACAACGGCACGAGCTGGCACCCGGCTTCGGGTCGGGAGAGCTGGTCCTATTCGTGGCGGCCAACCACGGTCGGATCGGCGGTCATCAAGTCGCGAGCGACCGACGACAGCCTAAACACGCAGACACCGACAGCCGGGGTTACGGTCAACGTGCAGGCCGCGACAGGGCCATGGAGTTTGTTCGGCACGACCGCCGTCCCGACACTCGTCAACGTGAATGATCCGAATCCGGTCGAGCTCGGCGTCAAGTTCAGGTCGGATATCGATGCCTCGATCACGTCCCTGCGCTTCTACAAGGGGTCGCAGGACACTGGCACCCACGTCGGCAGCATCTGGAGTTCGACCGGGACCAAGCTTGCCAGCGCGACATTCACCAACGAGACGGCGAGCGGCTGGCAGCAGGTCGACTTCGCTACGCCGTTGACGGTTGCGGCAGGGCAGACGTACGTCGCTTCCTATCACACCCCGACTGGATTCTATTCGGCGGACGTCGGCTATTTTTCGACCCAAGGCGTCGACGTCGGACCCCTGCACGCGCCCGCGAGTCCGCTCGTTTCAGGCGGAAACGGCGTGTATGCGTATGGGGCGAGCGCGTTTCCGACCAACACCTGGAACGGATCGAATTACTGGGTCGATGTGGTGCTGGCCAATGCGTGACGGGCGGGAAAGCAACGGAGCGACCGGGCAAGAGCTGGTCAGTCTGCCAGCGCCGAGCGGATCAGGGCGCAGGTCGCGGGCAAGTCGGCCGAATCGATCGCAAAGCACGGCACGTGCTCCGCGATGCGGATCGCTGCGTCGAGTCCGCGATTGGGGTGTGACAGGGCGTTCAGCGCCGTGAGGTAGAGCCGGGCGCTGGCCTCCGCCGGGCTAATCGCGTGCAGTTCCGGCCCGGTGAGGTCGGGACGATATTTCACCAGGAATACGGCTCCGAGCGGCAGCGGCGCTGTAATCGCTTCGCTCGGCAACGAGCGGACTGGCACGTGGAGGGTGCGACCCAGGTCGATTGTGTCTGCCGGGAGCGAATAGTCGGGCGGCGGGTGCTTAAGACAGAGCGCGTGGGGATATGGAAACACCTGCATCGATCTCGGATCGATGGCGCTCAACTCATCGCTGAGATAGCGGAACCCATGATGGAGCAGCGCCCAAGTCGTGGTCGACTTGCCGCCGCCAGAGTCCGCCGCGAGCAGGCACGCTTTGCCGTTCCATTCGAGCGCTGCGGAATGCAGGAAATAGAGGTCGGGCCGCCGCTTCTGCAGCTCGACGGTGAGATCCTTCTCCAGCAGAAAGAGCAACTCGTCGGAGTCCACGCAATGAAGGGGCGACTGCCCGTCCCGAATAATCGAACATGACGTGTCGCTGCTTTCGACCGAGTAATCCAGATCGGGCGGAAACGCTCCCGCGCCGCTGCCCATCGAGTCGAACTTGGTCGCAATGAGGGAGTACAACGAGGGCTCGGTGCACTCAACCCGAACGAGTTGCCCGAGTATCGAAAACCAGAACGTCGGTCTGGACAACGAAATACCCGAACGACCTTCTTGACGGGATAGGGACTCGCGCGCTACGGACTTAAGCCTCGATACAGGCAGTTCTTGGCGCTTCGCGAGGCTGGGCGCCCGTAAGACGGGTACAAAGAGTCGTGCGCTAAGGCTTTTGCCGGAGCCGTGGCCGGGGCTCTATTCGTGGGGGTTTATCCTCTTTGGGCTTTTCGTTCTTCCGGGACCCCACCTTCGCATAGGCTGGAGCGGCCTGCAAGGTAAGAATCGCCGGCGCAACGTACGCTGCTTTCTTCACGAATTCACGCCGTGAATTGCTGTGCTCATTTCTCATTTAGTTTTTTCCCGTTGACTACCGGCAACCTTCGATTTAAATCGGAGACCTACGCTACGATCCTTATGAGCTCAAGGGCTCTGAATCGATCGATAGCTCGCCTCACATCCTCTTGGATTTTATCTTCCTCCACGTCAAAATCTTTTGCAAGTGCCTCGGCGATCTCGCCTGGGGAGAGGCCCTCCTGGCACTTGCGCCAGATAAAACTGGCCGTCCTGTTGAGCTGATGGATCAGGTTGGATTCGGTATCGAGCAGGAGAACCTCCCCATCGACCTCGCGCTCCATCAAGCCGTTGACCTGTCTGCACAGACTGTTCACCGCTGCCTTCCTCGAACTCGCTCACCGCGATTTTTGACGCTTTTCCAATCGAGAAGTTTTCTCATCCTCATATGATAGCGCTGACCAACGGATGAACGGTAATCGACAAGCCCGACGGTCACGAGATCTCGCCGATCGCTTCCAGCTCGGCGTGGACTTCGAGCCAGCGTTCTTCCGCCGCCTCGAGCAGTCGCGTTAGCTCTTTCTGCCGCTTGGCCATGCCCTGCAGCCTGCCGTGCTCGGCTGCCGTGTACAGCGCCGGATCCGCGAGCCGCGCATCGAGATCACGCTTGTCCTGCTGCCACTGCCCCAGCTCCCGCTCGAGCGCCTCCGCCTCCTTCAGCAACGACCGGCGCCGCGCGAGGTTTGACCGACGATCCGCCGCGGCATTGTCGCGGGCGTCTTTGCGTGTTGTCTTGTCGGCCGGGCGATCGGCTTCGTTCCGCGTCGCGGGCCGCGCGTTGCGCCTCCCCTCGAGCCAGGCGAGGTAGTCGTCCACGTCGCCGTCGAACCCGGTCGCGCGCCCGTCCACCACGAGAAGGAATTCGTCGCAAACGGTTCGCAGCAGCGCGCGGTCGTGAGACACCAGCACCAAGCTACCCTCGTATTCCGCGAGCGCTTTCGTGAGCGCGAGGCGCATGTCGAGGTCTAGGTGGTTGGTGGGTTCGTCGAGCAGCAGCAGATTGGGCCGCTGTCGCACCAGCAGCGCGAGGGCGAGTCGCGACTTCTCGCCGCCGGAAAACGGCTCGATCGGGGAGTCCACCATTGCGCCTCCGAAGTCGAATCCGCCCAGGTAGTCGCGCAGATCCTGCTCCCGCGTCCGGGCCTCCAATCGCAGCAGATGTTGCAGCGGCGACTCCTGCGGCCGCAACTGCTCGAGCTGATGCTGCGCGAAGTAGCCGATGGCGAGACCTTTGCCTGCCGTGCGCCGCCCCGAGAGCGGCTCGAGCTCTCCCGCCAGGAGCTTGACGAGCGTCGACTTGCCCGCACCGTTCGGTCCGAGCAGGCCGAGCCGTGCACCCGGACGCAGCGTGAGCCTCACCTTCTCCAATACGACACGGTCTGGGTAACCCGCTGCCGCGTCGTCGAGCGCAAGCAGCGGGTCCGGAGCCCGCGCGGGGGCCGGAAACACGAAATCGAACGGCGTGTCGACGTGGGCGGCGGCGATGCGCTCCAGGCGGTCGAGCGCCTTCAGCCGACTCTGAGCCTGGCGCGCCTTGGTGGCCTTGGCGCGGAACCGCGCGACGAAGCGCTCGAGGTGCGCGATCTCGCGCTGCTGCTTTTCGAACATCGCTTGCTGCAGGGCGAGCTGGGTCGCGCGCTGCACCTCGAACGACGAGTAGTTACCGGTGTACAGGGTGAGCCGCCGGCTGTGGATGTGGACGACGTGGGTCACGCAGGCATCGAGAAAATCGCGATCGTGAGAGACGAGGATCAGCGTGCCGCGGTAGCCTGCGAGCCAACGCTCCAGCCACACCACCGCGTCGAGGTCGAGATGGTTGGTGGGCTCGTCGAGCAGCAGCAGGTCGGAGCGGCTCATCAGTGCCTGCGCGAGATTGAGGCGCATGCGCCAGCCGCCGGAGAAATCCGCCACCGGCCGCGCGAGATCCCCCTCGGCAAAGCCCAGACCCGCCAGTAGCGCACCAGCGCGGGCCGGTGCGCCGTAGCCTTCGATCTCGTGCAGTCGTGCGTGCAGCTCGCCGATGCGGTGGCCGTCGTGCACGGCTTCCGCGTCCGCCAACTCGTGCTCGATCGCACGCAGCTCCGCGTCGCCGTCGAGCGCGTACTCCAGCGCCGGCGTCGCCAGTGCCGGCGTTTCCTGGGCAACGAAAGCGATGGTCCATTCGGCAGGCAGCTCGCAGTCGCCCAAGTCGGTGTGGAGCTCGGCGCGCAGCAGCGCGAACAGACTCGATTTGCCGCTGCCGTTCGCGCCGACCAGACCGACCCGCCAGCCAGGATGGATCTGGAGCGTGGCATCTTCGATCAGTCGCCGCGCGCCGCGGGCGAGGGTGAGGTTGCGAAACTGGATCACGGATTGAACGAAGCGGGATCAGCCGCGCATTCTATCCGAGGCCGAGCGTGCTTCAATCGCCGCGTCCGCAGCCGCACCGCATGAAGAGACGCGCGGGCAAGCGTGCTACGCTTCCGGCCTGCCATGGAAATCGAAGCGCTGCGCCTGACCAGCACTCCAACCGAACCAGGCACGGTACGGCCGCCGAGCGCGGTCTCTGTCGATGTGGCTGGCGAAACGTTATGGCTGCTGCCCGAGCTTGCCGCGTTCTGGCCGGCCCGCGGGACGCTCTTCGTGGCCGACGCGCATATCGGCAAGGCGGCGGCGTTTCGTGCCGCCGGTATTGCCATTCCGGCGGGTACGACCGCCTCGGACCTCGCCCGTCTGTCGCATCTGATCGCGCAACTCGGCGCAGCGCGCGTCGCGTTCCTCGGCGATCTGCTGCACAGCCGGCAGGGACGACAACCACGCACGCTCGATGCGTTTCGCACGTGGCGGGCGCGGCATGCGGGCGTCGAGATGGTGCTGGTGCGCGGCAACCACGACCGGCACGCCGGCGACCCGCCCGGCGAGTGGCGCATCGTCTGCATGGATCAGCCGGTCGTGATTGGCGCATTCGCGCTCTGCCACGATCCGCAGCCGGTCGCGGGCCAGTACGTGCTCGCAGGCCACGTTCACCCCGCGGTGCGCTTGAAAGGAAGAGGGCGCGACCGGGCGCGGCTGCCGTGCTTCGTGTTGCGTCGGAACCACGCGCTTCTTCCCGCATTCGGCGGGTTCACGGGCACGTACACACTGGCTCCGGAGAGCGGTGACCGTGTGTACGTGGTGGCAGGCGACTCGGTCGTGCCTGCGCGTTGACGCGTAGGCGGTCAGCGCGCGGTTTCGTTGAGGCGAAGCTGCGCGGGTTGGTGCAGGAAGAGGAGCGCCGCGGAGGCGATCATGAACCAAATCCACACGTCTTTCGGGAAGCCGAGGAAGGCGATCGCCAACCCGAACAGGCCCGCCAGCGAATCCAGCGCCCAGACCTGAACCAGCCGGACGCGCAGGATCGGCAGATCCGCAGCGCGGGCGCGGGCCCGGTGAACCGGAAGATCCGAGGGCGACCAGCGGCGCCACATGGTGTGCGCGATGACGGCTGCGATGGCTGCGACCGCACCGAAGAAATAGGGCAGGGCCCAGAGCTTGTGCGCAGCCGCGTCGTCGGCGACACCCAGAAAGAAGGCAAGCGCTGCGTAGGCGAGCGGACACAAGAAGTTCGCGCCCCAGAGAAAGTCCAGCACACGATGAGAAGTTGCGGGATTCGAAGCCACGGACGCGGCTTTTTCGGGGTCATACAGCATCCCGCCCAGAGAGCAGCTTTCGTGCCCCGCCAGCCGCTTCCATGGGGAAGGGTATGGCGCGTCAGGCCAACGGGTGATCCGTCCGGACCTCGAAGTAGCCGTTGGTGATGTAGTGGAGGGTCGCTGCTTCGGCATTACCGCCGAAGGCTGCCTGGAGATCGGCGTAGTTTGCGAGGTACTGCGCGGCGTCGAACAGGTCTGGGGCGCGGTGCTCGAGGTAGCCCGCCACGATGTAGTGGTTAGCGCCGATGTCGGGGTCCGGATTCGCCGCCACTTGAGCGTGGAATGCGTTGATCAGATCGGGGTACGAGGCGATGTATTCGAGTCCATCGAACGTAGTGGTGCGGCCTTCGAAGCGACCAGACTGGATGAAGTGACTCGCCCCCGCATCGGCACTCGCACCCAGCGCATTGACCAGATCCCCATACGAAGCAATGTATTCGAGAGCGTCGAACGTTGTCGTGCGCCCCTCGTAGAAACCTGCCTGCCAGTAGTGATTGAACCCTGCTCCGGCGTTAGTCCCGAAGGCCGCCATCAGGTCCTGATAGGAAGCGATGTACGCGAGCGGCTCCGGCGTTACGTGCTCGACCTTGTCGGCGAATCGGATCGATTCGGTGTCGAATAGGCGGTCGACGCCGTCGAAGTTCGAGAAGACCGTCGCGCCGCCGCTCCAGGCGATGGCATAGGCCGCACGCGGGCCGAAGTAGCCCGCGGTGTCCAGACCAGGTCCGCCGTCGAGCACGTCGGAGCCTTGGTTCCCCGTCAGCGTGTCGGCGCCCAGGTCTCCCCAGAGAATATCGCTCCCCCCGGCACCGCGGATGACGTCGTCGGAAGGCGTGCCGGCAAGTCGATAATCGAAGTCGAGAAGATTGGCATAGCCGGGATAATCACTGGGCTGGGGATTGTTCGACGGGTGATTGCCGTTGAAGGGGGGAAGATTGTTGACGAAATCGAGTCCGACGACGTTCAGCAGCGATGCGATGAACGACGTGGAGTTCTGCGTGAGGACGTAGTAGTCGGGCGCTTGCGCCTTGATCTCCAGCGCATGCTGCATGATGAGGCTCCACACCGCATCGACGTCGCGCCCGCCGAAGTCGAGCAGTCGCTCCGCCCGGTTGAGATCGCTGGTTTCCTGGGCCTGAGCGTAAGGAATGCCGATCTGCGTGACGTTGAAGCGCAGGCGCAGCACCGGGAACGGATCCACGGTGACGTCGGAGAGCGAGGTGACGAATCGCTCTCCCGTATCCTTCTCGTAGACGAGGTAGCAATGGGACTTGCCCGTCTCGAATCCGAGCGTGTGCGCCTCCTTGGCGACGAGGAAAATCTTCGACATGGCATTTGCTCCTGGATGCACGAGATCGTTTCGCGCGGCCTCTGCGCGCAGGCGTAGCTCAGGTCAGCGGATGATCTGTTCTGTGCTCGAAGTATCCCGCCGTGATGTAGTGAATCGTCGCCGCTTCCGTGTTGGCACCGAATGCAGTGTGCAGGTCCGCATAGTTGGCCAGGTACTGCGCGGCGTCGAACAGGTCGGCAACCCTATGCTCGGCGTAGCCGGCGACGATGTAGTGGTTCGCCCCGATGTCGGGATCCGGATGGCTCGCGATCGGGGTGTGAAACGCATTGATCAAGTCCGCGTAGGAAGCAATGTATTGCAGACCGTCGAACGTGACTTGCCGGCCCTCGGTATGCCCGGGGCCGATGTAGTGACTCGCCCCGGCGTCGCCGTTGGCACCGAGCGCCTTGATGAGATCAACGTAGGAAGCGATGTACTCCAGCGAGTCGAAGCTTACGGTCCTGCCTTCGAATCGGCCCGCCTGGATGTAGTGTGTCGAGCCTGCATCGGCGTTGGCGCCGATGGCATTCATCAAGTCCACGTAAGACGCCACGTACTCCAGGCCGTCGAAGCTGATGCTACGCCCCTCGAACCGCCCCGCAGAGATGTAATGCGCTGCGCCGGCCTCATCGTCGAGACCGAGCGCATTTGCCAGATCGCCATAGGAGGCGATGTACTCCAGACCGTCGAACGTAGTGCCGCGTCCCTCGAAGCGTCCCGAAACGATGTAGTGCGCCGCACCGGCCTCGTCGTTCGCTCCCAAGGCGTTCATCAGATCGCCGTACGAGGCCACGTACTCGAGCCCGCTGAAAGTCACCTTGCGACCTTCGTAGTAGCCGGCGTTCGCATAGTGATCGACCCCCGCGCCCGCATTGGCGCCCAGTGCCGCCATGAGATCGGCATAGCTCGCGACGTACTCGAGCGAGCTGTCGACTGTCGACGCCGCGGCCGTCCTGTCGGCAAACCGGAGGAACTCCACGTTCCACAGGCGATCGACCCCGTCGCCGCCCCCGCCGTCCTGCCCGACCGCCAAGATTGCACCCGGCGCCCGCAGCGCAGTGTAGGCGCCGTGCCCTGCGGTGAAGACGGCGACGTCCGAGCTGCCGTCGCCGCCATCCAGCGAGTCGATGCCGGCACCGCCTGTGATAGTGTCGTCGCCGCCTCTGCCCTCCAGGCGATTCCCCAGGTCGTTGCCAACGATCGTGTCCGCGAGATTCGACCCAATCGCGCTCTCGATCGCCACGTCGAAGGCGACCGCGGTCACCGAGTTCGCGCCAGTCCGTGAGAAGCCTCCCGGCACCAACGTCAGCGTCGCCCCGGCAGCGGTCAGTCCCGAGGCATCGAGCGCGTCGATGCCGCCGGCGTCCCAGAGCGTCCTGACCACGCCGTCGTCGAGCAGGGGATAGACATCGTCGCCGGCGTGGTATGCCGTGTTCGCGCCGTAGATGCTCTGTACGGCCCGGATATCCAGGGGCATCGGCGTTGCCTGGTGACCTGCGCTCGGGATCGTCGGGCTGATGTTGTCGTAGCTCATGACCGTCCACAGTCCCGAGTCGTACGCGCCGATCCCGAGCGCAGAGAAGGTCGGCCGGCCATTTCCGCCATCGTCGAACGGGTGTTTCAGTCCCAAAACGTGCCCGATCTCGTGCACTGCGGCCCAGCGGCCTACGCCACCCGGCTGCATGTAGGACGGGAAGCCGCTCGCAAGGTTGAAGAACATGTCCCCCTCCGGCCGCGGATACTCGGACCGGGTGAGACCCGAGGCGGAGAGGATGCTATCCGCGAAGGCGGGATCCGGAAAGAAACTGAAGCTGACGAGCGAGGGATTTGCGGCATCACTGAACAGCGCCACCGCCACGTCCGCGCCGGTCTGCGTGAGTAGAGAAGGGCCACCTGTTCTCTGAAAGCTCACATTCGCGACGTTCGCCCACTCGACGAATGCTCGTGAGTAGCCGCTCGAAAGCTCCGCGGTCCAATACGCGCCAGCTGGCGGGTCGCTGTGCTCGGAGTAGGTGAACACGGGCGGACCGCTGAAGAACCACCTGCCCCCCTGGATCAATCCTGCAAGGAATGGATCGCTGCTGACGGGGACTGCATTTCCGACTGGTGTTGCCACTCTCTCCTCCTCCGGCCCTCCTGCTTCTCCCGGCGATTGTCGTCACCTGGAATCGGCCCCACGCTTCTGTCTACCGCAGGGCGGCCTGCCAAGTCACTGCGCGACGGGTTTCGATTCCCTTGCAGCGACGACCTCCGCGGCAACGTCGCCTGCCGCCTTCGCCATCACGTCATAGACCGCCTTGTGCGTCACCTTGACGATCTCCTCCTGAGGGCGCCGTGTTGAGCATGTACGAAGGTCCTTCTACCGGGCCGGATACATAAACCTTCTGCCAGCGGATTGCACCGGTCGCGTCGAGGACATGCAGGTCGATCGAAACGACCGCAGTGGGCGTTATCGCAAACCCCACGTTCTTGAGCTGGTTGTACTCGTACGTGAAGGACACGGGGTGGGGGCTTACCACCGCAACGAAGCGATCGGCGTCGTGGATCGTCGCGCCCGTCTCGGCGCCGCCGCGGAACGCGTCACTGAAGGCCGCCAATGTGGCTTCAGAAGTGGTTCCGTTTGTTTGAACAACTTTCCCCGATTTATAAGTGGACTCCGGGCAGATTGCTGAAGGTGCAGAGTTGTCCACGGCGGCGTGCGTCGCTTGCGACGAACGCAAAGCCGCGGTGGGCAACTCGGGGCGCACCAGAGACTTCATCTTACGCAGCCAAGCGCATGGGCGGCAGTGCTGCCAGATACTGCTCCTCGGGCGTGATGCGCCCAGGCTCGAATGACTGCGATGCGTGTTGTACCAAGCCAGATAGTCGGCAATGTCGGCGCGTGCCGCGCTCACGCTGTCGTAGGCTTTCAGGTACACCCGTTCGTACTTCACGCTGCGCCACAGGCGCTCGACGAAGACGTTGTCGCGCCAGGCCCCGCGCCCGTCCATGGACAGCTTGCAGCCCTGGTCCAGCACGACTCGGGTGAACTCCTCGGCCGTGAACTGGCTGCCCTGGTCGGTGTTGACGATCTCAGGGGTGCCGTATCGGGCCAAGGCCTGTTCCATCACCTCTGTGGCGTGGCAGGCTTCCAGCGTGATCGCCACCTTGTGCGCCAGCACCTTGCGGCTGACCACATCGACCACGGCAGTGAGGTACACGAAGCCCCGCGCCATCGGGATGTAGGTGGTGTCGAGCGCCCAGACCTGGTTGGCGCGGGTGATCGCCAGCTTGCGCAGCAGGTAGGGGTAGATCTTGTGGCCCGGCGTGGCTTTGCTGGTGCCCGGCTGGGGCGCCAGCGCCTCAATGCCCATGCGATACATGAGCGTTCTGATGTGGCGCCGTCCCGCATGGATACCTTGCCGGGCCAACTGGTCACGCAGCATGCGTGCACCCATGAAGGGGTGCTCCAGGTGCAGTTCGTCGATCTTGCGCATGAGTGCCAGATCGGCCGGGCTAACCGGCTGGGGCAGGTAGTAGACCGTGCCCCGACTGATGTTCAGCAGCCTGGCCTGGCGCGTGATGGAAAGCTCGTGGTCTCGGTCAATCATGGCTTTGCGCTCAGCAATCCCGCCTTGGTGAGCGCGCTTTCTAAAAAATCATTCTCCAGCGTCAACGCCCCGATCTTGGCGTGCAGCGGGGCGAGGTTCACCGGCTCGGGCGGGGCACCAGAGCCAAAGACCTCGGCTGCGCGCTCGAGCAGCCGCCCCTTCCAGTCGGCGATCTGATTCGGATGCACCTCGAACTGTTCGCACAGTTCAGCCATGGTGCGGTCCTCTCGCAAGGCGGCCAGGGCCACGCGGGCCTTGAACGCCGGATTGTGCGCGCGCCGCGTGCGCCGCGCCGATGCCTTCTTCTTGACCATCAGAAACTCCTCTCGTCAGACCACTTTCGGTCCGGCTTTATACCCGGAGTTTCCACTTATAGCGCTGTTCAAATTCGTGAGACCACTTCTCGCTCCGTGGTCACCACCAGGACCTTTCCTTCGCAGGGCGCGACGACAGGCCGGCGCGCGGCAGCGAGGTAGCCGCATTATAGGCGCCCGTATGGGCGCATCCGACGACGGCGAGCAAGACGACCGTTGCCAGAATCAGCCTGCATGAGCGAACCGCGTTCATCGTTCTTCACCTTCCCGGCTTGGGCGACCCAGGCGCTTGCAGCCGACAGCCCGAGTTGTTATGAAACGGTCGATCCAGGAACCTGTCACTGCGCCGCGGGTGTCACGAGCAGCGTCTCCGTGTCGCCCGGAGGATTCGGCTCGGTAGCTTCGTGGGAGTTGATGCGCGCGGTCTCGCGCTGATGCTGGATTCGTGCAAGTCCTGCGGCCTCCTCCTCGTCGGCGAGTCTCAACTTGCGCTCGCAGTCCTGCCCTTCGCACTTCGTCCGGATGCGTTCCTTCACCTTGACTGCCTCGGCGGCAAACTGGCTCGCCCTTTGATCGAAGAATCGATCTCGTTCTTCTGTCGTGGCAAACTCGGCAGGAACCAGCGTGATCGTGATCAGGGGCTCGTACTTCGTCATCGCGCCGCTCGACGCGTCGACGACGACCCCGACAAGACCACCGAAGAGAATGTTGCCAAAGGTCATCGGCTGAAAGCGCGAGCCGACCAGCCCGCTCGCTTCAAGATACCCGTCCTTGACGCAACAAACGCTAAGGTCGATTCGGCTCTTGCTTACCGTTAGAGTCCCCGGAGTCGGGTTCACGAGACCGACAAGATTGTGGTCTCGGGTGAAAGTACATGCAGCCCCCGCCGGCTCGGTTTGAACCGTCACGGTCTGCGAGGAGCTCGTGGTCAGCGTCGCACAGCCCCCCGTCGCCAGCAATGCCAATGAAACCAGTCCGGCCCGCGCCGGATGCCGCCCCGTCTTCTTCGCCATTCTCGCGCCCTTTCTTCGTGTTGTTAGCTGCCACGGGCCCCCTCCCTTTCTCTCGCGATCCGGCGTCTTCGGCACCGTTACCGATAAATTCACATATAACAAATCTTAGTCAGTAAACATACTCAGTGCAAGCGAATCCTTGCTGTCCGGCGAACACATCGAAGCGTCCCAGGTGTTCAGACGGCGGGATGATCGGTTCTGCCCTCGAAATAGCCGGCGAAGCCGCCGATGATGTAGTGATTATCCGCCGAGCCCCCTGCGAAGATGGCGGTGTCTACGCCAGCTCCACCGTCCATAATGTTGTTGCCACCGCCACCTCGAATCGCATCATTTCCACCGAAGCCAACAAGCGTGTCGGATCCCGTGCTGCCCGCGATGGAATCATCAAAGGCCAACCACGCGGGAGTGCGCGCCGGCCACGGGATCGTGTCCAATTGGAGGCTCGACTGGCCCCCGTAGGTCTGTAGGATTCCCTGCCAGTCGAACAACAGGGCAACGATGCCGGTAACGACCCTTTCGAAGACGAGAAAGTAATAGCCAGTCAAGTTGCTGGCCGACAGCAATGTCATAGTCCGACAGCATTCCCCGCGTAACTTACGGAGTCCGAACCCGGCCCGCCAATCAGGGCGTCACTGCCACCTTTCCCAGAGATCGTGTCGTTGCCCGCCACCCCCCTCGATCAGATCGTCGCTCGCAGTGCCGTTCAAAACATCGTTATTCGCTGTCCCTATGATGTGTGCCATGATCCTGCCCCTGGTCGATCGTTCTTGTGTCTATGTTTTGACAATAAACGATCGCGATCAGTGAATCCATGCGCAAGATCAATTTGCAAAGCTTTTTTTTTGGTGTCGACAAGACGGACTTGATCCATAATTTTCAGTACCTGAGCGTACCGATCCAGTTTTCTCAACCACGTCCATGACCGTTACTCGCCGCAGCTTCACCATCGGCGCCCACACGCGGCGCAAGCAGCAGAAGGCCGCGACGCGCGAGCGCATCCTCCAGGCAGCCAAAGAGCTCTTCGCCGAGCACGGCTACGAGGCCACGACCATGCAGAAGGTCGCTCAGGCCACGGGGTTCTCCGCCGGAAACGTCTTCGTCCACTTTCCCTCCAAGGCCGACGTGCTCGCGACCCTGATGCACGAAGAAATCGCCGCTCTGGATCGGTTGATCGCGAAGCGGGTGCCGCGGCGGGGCACGGTGCGCGCCCGCCTGCGCAAAGTGTTTGGGGTGTTTCTGGACTACGCGGTGCCGACCGAGCGGCTATTACGCACGCTGATGGCCTATTCGTGGAGCTGGGACGAACACTGGGAGGCGCGTTTCGAGGGCAGCATCGCCATCCGCAGACAGCAGATACAAACGATTCTCGAAGACGGCATCCGCTCCGGGGAAATCCGCACTGACGCAGACCTGGAAGCGGTCGGCATCTGCGTCTTCGGCATCGCAGAAACGCTGTTCAAGGCAGCTCGCTTCTACGGCTACGATCGGAAGCGCTTTCTCGACCAAGCAGACCGGTCGTTACGAGCCCTCCTTGGGGGAGTGTCAAAGCAACAGGCGCCGTAGAGATCCGTACCGATCAGACCAAGAGTTCATCGGTCCTGCCCTCGAAGTAGCCGTTGGTGATGTAGTGCAGCGTCGCGGCTTCGGTATCGGTGCCGAAGGCCGCCTGCAGATCGACGTAGTTGGCGAGGTACTGCGCGGCATCGAAGAGATCGGTAGCGCGATGCTCGGCGTAGCCCGCGAGGATGTAGTGATTGACTCCCGCCCCCGCATTCGCGCCGAAGGCACTGATGAGATCGCCGTACGAGGCGATGTACTCAAGGCCGTCGAAGCTGGTGGTGCGACCCTCGAAGCGCCCGGCCTGGATGTAGTGCGCGGCACCGGCATCCGCGTTCGGCCCCAAAGCGTTCACCAGATCACCGTAGGAGGCGATGTATTCCAGCCCGTCGAAGGTGACGGTCCGGCCCTCGGCGTAGCCGGCCGCGGCGAAGTGATTCAACCCGGCGGCTCCATTGGCGCCGAACGCGGCCATGAGATCCACATAGGATGCGAGGTACTCGCGCGCGCTGTCCACACCCGCCGCGGGCAGCACCTGGTCCGCGAAGACGAGCGTCTCGATGGCGGCGAGGCGATCGACACCTTCCACGGCGCTGCTCACCACCAACTGGCCGCCAGCGCCGAGTACCACGTAGAGCGACCGCGGCCCCACATAGCTCGCGTAGTCGGCGCCGTCGCCACCGTTCAGGACATCGTTGCCCGGCGCGCCGAAGAGTCCATCGTCCCCGGCCCCGCCCAGTAGACGGTTCGCGCCGACATTGCCCGCGAGGATGTTCCCCAGACTGTTACCCGCGCCGTCGATGTCTGCAGCGCCCACGAGCGTGAGGTTCTCGACGTTCGCGGGGAGCGCGAACGAGACAGCGGATTCGACGGTATCGATGCCGCCGCCCGACACGATCGATGGCGTCGCGGCGAAGACGTCGGAGACCGTGTTGGGAAGCCCGGGCACAAGATTCGAGGCACTGCTAAGGAACGCGACGACGCTGCCATCGGCCGCTATGGAGGCACCGAAGCTGTTGTCGTTCGGGTTCAGTCCGGCTTGGCCTTCCGAAACCCTGGTAAGGGCGCCGGTGACGAGGTCTTTCACGAAGACATCGATAGTGGCCCCGTTGTCACCTGGTACCAGGTTCGAGGCAGCGCTGCGAAAGACTACGTATCGGCCGTCGGGCGAGATTTGCGGCGCATCGCTCGCGGCATTACCTTCGACGCCGTTCGCGGACGTGGACACGCGCGCGATGACGCCGGTCTCGAGATCCTTGACGAAGATGTCGGAGACTGCATTCAAGTCGCCCGGAACGAGGTTGGAGGCAGCGCTCTGGAACGCGACGAAGCGCCCGTCCGCCGAGACCGACGGCGCGAAGCTCGAGTCGTTCGCCTGCCTGCCGTCCGACGCCGTGGAAACCAGCGCAATGGCGCCTGTCGACAGGTTCTTCACGAGGATCCCCGTCACCGCACCGGTGAACCCCGGGACCAGATCGAAGGCGTTGCTGCTGAACGCAACCACGCTGCCGTCGCCCGAGATGGCGGGGTCGACGTTGCTTCCGACGGACGAGATGCCCTGGCTATTGGACGAAGCGATGACGATCGCGCCGGTCTGCAGATCCTTGACGAAGACGTCGGCCGAGACGTTCCGATCGCCGGCAACCAGATTCGAGGCAAGACTTGCGAAGGCGACGAAGCGACCGTCTCCCGAGATCGCGCCATCCAGACTGGAGTCGTTCGCCTCGACACCGCGCTCGCTCACCGATGCGCGGACGATCCCGCCCGACGCGAGATCCTTCACGAAGACATCGGTGGCGAAATTGAGATCGCCCGGCACCAGGTTCGATGCATTGCTCAGGAATGAGACGTAGCGACCATCGGCGCTGATCGAGGCATTGAAGCTGGTGTCGTTGCCCTGGAACCCGCCCGCGTCGGTCGAGGCACGCAGGACAGCGCCCGTCTGGAGGTCCCTCACGAAAACGTCCTGGACGACGTTGGTCTCGCCCGGCACGAGATTGGATGCGAGGCTGCCGAAAGCCACGAATCGTCCGTCCGCCGAAATGGCGGGATTGAAGCTCGTGTTGTTGCCCTGAGTGCCATCGGCGGCTGCGGACACGCGCACGAGCGAGAGCGGGTTCCCGGTCTCGACCACGCGGTCGCCGGCACTGTCCACCCGGTAGGTGTCGTTACCCGCGCCGCCCCGTAGATAGTCGGCGCCGAAGCCGCCGTCGAGCAGGTCCGACCCGCCCTGGCCCACCAGCGCGTCGTCGCCGGCGAGGCCGAACATCAGGTCATCGGCCGGGGTGCCCAGGAGGAGGTCGTTGCGGGGAGTGCCGATGATCGTCGCCATCCTTGCCGCCTTCCAATAGTTTTATCGAATCCGGAACATGCGCCCGCCCGGGAGGACGACATGCGCATGCCCCCGGGCCGTGGGGTCGAGTATAAGACCCGCCGAACGGAACGAACGGTTCCAGGCGACCGACGGACGGCCGCGAGCAGATCTTGAAGTGCGACGCTCTGGCAGTGCTTAGTCCGGCCCGGAAGCACTGCGGATCAGCGCCACGAGCAGGAGATAGAGCATGCCCGCGTTGCACAGGTGCCAGAGGAAATGAGTGCCGACCGGGAAGGCCGGGCAGACCGCCTCGTCGATCGTGCGGAAGACGAGCGAGACCGTGAAAACACCCGCGGCCAGGGCGAAGGCGCGTGCCTCGGGATCCTTGTGCGCGGCGAGAAAAACGGCCATCACGATGAGCGTTGCCCACGCGGGTCCGTAGAAGATGGATCCGTTCAGGAGTTCCCGCGGAAATGCGGCGCTCACACTGAAGTTCAAGAGATGAAAGAGAGCGAAGAGCCCCAGCGTCCCGACCCACCGCAGGCGACCGACCCGGACCATGAACGCGAGTAGGAACAAGCTGATGAACAGCAGGATAGGGATCTCGTCTGCGAACTTCGCCCAGCGCGTGGCGAACGTGTGCCACAGCGCGCTCCCGACGCCGATGGCGAAGAGCAGCGTGATCAGAAGCAGCAGGTCCCAGCTGTTGCGCCACGCGAGTCCCGGCGCCTTGCGCCACTGCCGCAATGCCATCGCCCCCGCCACGATGAAGGCGAGATTGGTGACGGCGTTGAGCGGCTCGTTCCACAGACCGGGACCAGTGCGTTCGCAATAGGCGTCGAGAAAGTCGACCATCGGAGAGGGCGCTCGGTGGTGGCAAGGATGGCACAGGCCGGATAGTATGAAACGCATGGCGAACTGGCACGTCCGTATCAACGGCACCCCTTGGTGCTGTCGCGGTGATCTCGAACCAGAGCAGCCCCCGGGGGTCCGCGCTGCCCTGCTCAGGGTCTGCTGCGGCCAGGCGAGCCGCGCGGATGCGTTGAGCCTGAAAGCGGCGCTGGCCGAGATGGGTTACGCGGCCTGGGACGAGATCGAAATCGTGCAGAGCGCGTGCGAGCTCAGGGACTTGCCGGAAGAGACGTGAGCCGCTCTCTCTTTTCATCTGCTCGGCACGCCCGCCGGCCATGAACTACCGTCGCCTCGGCCGCTCCGGGCTGCAACTCAGCGAGCTTTCGCTGGGGTCCTGGGTCACGTACGCAAACCAGCTGGATACCCGCGCCGCGCGCGAGCTGATGGCAGCCGCGTTCGACGCCGGCGTCAATTTCTTCGACAACGCAGAAGTGTATGCGAACGGTCGCAGCGAGGAGATCATGGGCGCGGTGCTCAAAGCGCTGCGCTGGCCGCGCATGAAGTACGTGGTATCCACCAAGTTCTATTGGGGCATGGGCGAAGGGCCGAACGAGAAGAACACCTTAAACCGCAAGTATCTGCTGCACGCCATCGACGGATCGCTCGCGCGCCTCAAGCTCGACTACGTCGACATCGTCTTCTGCCACCGCGCCGATCCGAACACACCGATCGACGAAACCGTCGGGGCCATGCATGACATCATCGGCCGCGGCAAGGCGCTTTACTGGGGCACCAGCGAATGGCCGGCGGAAGCGATCCGCACCGCCTGCGACTTCGCCCTGCGCCATCACCTGCACCAGCCCGTGACCGAGCAGGCGCAGTATCACCTCTTTCACCGCACGCGCGTGGAGTCGGAGTACGCCCCGCTCTGCCAGACGCCCGGCCTCGGTCTCACCACCTGGAGCCCGCTCGCTTCCGGTCTTCTCACCGGCAAGTATCGTCACGGCATTCCGGCTGGCTCGCGCGCCACACTGGCCAACTACGACTTCCTGCGCGACGGGCTCACCGATCCCGTCCGCAACCGCATCGTGGACGAACTCGAATCCGTGGCAGGAGACCTAAGCTGCGCGCTCGCGCCGCTGGCGATCGCGTGGTGCCTCAAGAATCCGTCTGTCAGCAGCGTGATACTGGGCGCCACACGTACGTCGCAGCTCGCGGAGAACCTGAAAGCGCTCGCAGTGGTGCCGAAGCTCACGACCGATGTGATGCAGCGCATCGACTCCATCGTCGGCTCGAACGTCGAGTGAGAGAGTCCGGTCGTCACGCAGGCACGAGCCGCTCGCCGTGCTCGCGCGTTGCATGAAAGCCAACCTTCGGCCAGCGCTCCATCGTCACCTGCAAGTTGTATTTGTTGGTGGCGAGAAATACCGGATTGCCGTCCACGTCGGTCGCCAGCGCAGCCGCCTGTTCGCGTTCGAAATGCCGCCGTGCGGCCTCGTCTGGAAACGTCAGCCAGCGCGCCGTCGAGATATTGGCCGGGTCGTAGATCGCGTCCACCTTATATTCCGTCGCGAGCCGCTGAGCCACGATCTCGAACTGGAGCGGACCCACCGCGCCGAGCAAGAGCGTATTGCCCACGATCGACTCGAACACCTGGATCGCGCCCTCCTCGCCCAGTTCCTTGAGACCCTTCTGCAACTGCTTCGCTTTGAACGGATCGCGCGGCCGGGCGACACGGAAAAGATCGGGCGCGAAGTACGGGATGCCCTTGAAGGCGAGCATCTCGCCCCCGCTCAGCGTGTCGCCGATCTGGAGCTGGCCGTGGTTGTGAATGCCGAGGATGTCGCCCGCGACCGCGTCCTCGCTCGCGACGCGCTCGTTCGCCATGAAGGTGAGCGCGTTGGCGAGCTTCAGCTCGCGCCCGGTGCGCAACTGCCGCACCTTCATGCCCGGCTGGTAACGGCCTGAGCACACGCGAAAGAACGCGATCCGGTCGCGGTGCTTCGGGTCCATGTTCGCCTGGATCTTGAACACGAAGCCGGTGAACGGCGCTTCGTCCGCCCGCACCATGCGGCTGCCGCCGTCGCGCGGCTGCGGCGGCGGCGCCCACTCGAGCAGTGCTCTCAGGATCTCCCGCACGCCGAAGTTGTTGATGCCCGATCCAAAGAACACGGGCGTCTGCCGACCGGCCAGAAACTCGGTGAGATCGAAAGGGTGGCTCGCGCCGCGAATGAGGTCGACGTCATGGCGCAGCGCCGCCAGCTCTGCCGGGAAGAGCGTGTCGAGACGCGGATTGTCGAGCCCCTCGATCAGCTCCGCGTCGTCGCGCACGCGCTCCTCGCCGGGCGTGAAGCGCACCACGCGGTCCTGCCGCAGGTCGAACACACCGCGAAAGCTCTTGCCCATGCCGATCGGCCAGCTCACCGGCGCGCAGTCGATCTTCAGCACCGACTCGATCTCTTCCAGCAGGGCGAGCGGCTCGCGCACCTCGCGGTCCAGCTTGTTCACGAACGTGATGATGGGCGTCGCGCGCAACCGGCACACCTCCAGGAGCTTGATGGTCTGCGCCTCCACGCCCTTCGCCGCGTCGATCACCATCACCGCCGCATCGACGGCCGTCAGCACGCGGTACGTGTCCTCGGAAAAATCCTCGTGACCGGGCGTATCGAGCAGGTTGATCATGTGACCGTCGTATTCGAACTGCATCACCGAGCTCGTGACCGAGATGCCGCGCTGCTTCTCCACTTCCATCCAGTCGGAGGTCGCGTGGCGCACGCTCTTCCGCGATTTCACCGTGCCGGCCATCTGAATCGCGCCACCGAAGAGCAGCAGCTTCTCCGTGAGCGTGGTCTTGCCCGCATCGGGGTGGGAGATGATGGCGAAGGTGCGGCGGCGCGAAACATCGCGGGCGAGCGCAGCCTGGAAAGAGACGTCGTTCATGTGCTGGCGTGTTGACGCGGGCTCATCCGCGCGTGATGAGGCTATCCCGCGGGTCCAGCGTGAGGTGAGGGGAGACGTGGATTATAGCAGCGACGATTCGGTCATTCGGCTGCGGTGCGCATTCTTCGAGGGCCGCGAGCTGCTTCAGACGACGGGTCGCGTGCCTTTGCATTTTGGGAAGGCGGTGCAGCCCCAGAACTCGCTCCCAGCGTTCGTTCCGTGGCGCGCGATCCGCGCAACCATCGGAGCGCCACACGATGGGCACGCGGGAGTCCGTGAACTGCTCGCTTCCCCGGACGTTTCGCTGGGGACCGAACGGGATGACCGCTCTGTCTGGATCGCCAAGACATCCGAGAGCTTCGCCAACTCCTCCCCGTCGACCAATTCCACGTTTCTTCCCGCCGCGAAGCTCTTCGCCTCGTTCGTAAAGTGGCCGCTGGTGACGACGAAGCCGCCGGCCGCGCCGGTTGCTGCCATTACTCCGTACAACTCCCGTACGATCTGCACGCCCACTCTTTGAGCCCGCCAATGCTTGCACTGCACGAGGTGTTTCTCGCCGTCCTTGCGCAAGACGAGGTCAACACCGCCGTCGGCCTGTGTCCCGCCCATCTCCGTCACGACGAACCCTGCGCGGCGGAAGACCTCACCAATCAGAATCTCAAAATCCTGCCAGCTCACGTCGGCTAAAGGATTTCGAGACACGGGCGCCAGCAGCGCACCTGCCAAGACTTTGCGCCTGCGGTCGTTAAGCAGAGAAATCGCAGAGCCAAGCAGGAGAGCGGACGGAAGGAGATACTGTAGGTAGATGGCTGTTGCCTTGAACATGCTCTTACCGGCGACCGAGCCAAGTTCTGGCAAATTGACAGGACTCGCGAAAGTCATGGTCGCGATGTGGTGGAGTGCGAGGTAGGCGACGATCGCCGATAGGACACCCACCCACCACGGAACCCTTGATGCGACTTTGATCAGATCTTCGAAAGGAGACGTGCGATTTCGTCGGGACATTTCGGTAACCGTAACGTTGCTTCGGTTCTTTCGGAGTTGTGAGCTCAAGGCGTGGCATGTTGCCGCGCAAACATCTTGACGGGCCGCCACCCGGTCTTGAGGCAGCAAGCGCTGTGCCCATACTTTGTGTCGGCGGCAACCAAACACCTGCCCCATCAGTGGGTGCGCGCCGCTGCGGCCGGACGGGCGCGCGATAGAAGAGGAGGAGAAGTCAGAGCCGGACCGGCTACCGTCGCTCGAGCAGCGCGACGATCTCCTCCGGGGAGACCGGCGCGCTAAAGAGGTAGCCCTGGGCGAAGTTGCAGCCGGCGCGATTGAGGAACGCCATCTGGTCCTCGGTCTCGACGCCTTCGGCCACCACCTTGATGTCGAGGCTGCGGGCGAGCGCGATGATCGCCTCGACGATCGCGGCGTCGTCGCTGTCGACGGCGATGTCGCGCACGAAGGAGCGATCGATCTTGAGCACGTCGAGGGGAAAGCGCTTGAGGTAGCTCAGACTGGAGTAGCCGGTCCCGAAGTCGTCGACCGAGATGCTGATGCCCTTGGACTTGAGGTCGTCGAGCGTCGCGATGGCGCTTTCCGCGTTCTCCATGACATCGCTTTCGGTGATCTCGATCTCCAGGCACTGCGGGGGCACGCCGGTCTCGGACAGGATACGGTGGATAGTCTCCGCCAGGTTGCGCTGGCGGAACTGACAGGCGGACAGGTTGACCGCGACCGGCAACTCGATGCCGAGGTCGCGCCAGGTGCGGATCTGTTCGCACGCCGTCCTCAGCACCCACTCGCCGATCGGAATGATGAGACCGGTCTCCTCCGCGACCGGAATGAAACGCTCCGGCGAGACGAGACCGAGGCTCGGATGCTGCCAGCGCAGGAGCGCCTCGACGCCGATGATGCTGCCGCTCTCGAGGTCGATCTTCGGTTGGTAGAGCAGATAAAGCTCGTTGCGCTGTTCGGCGTTGCGCAGGCCCTGTTCGATCGCGAGCCGCTCCTGAACCTGAACGTTGAGGTCGGCGGTATAGAACTGGTAGTTGTCGCCGCCGTAGCGCTTGGCGCTGTACATGGCGGCGTCCGCGTTGCGGATCAGCGCTTCGGCATCCGCCGCATCGGCGGGGAAAAGGCTCACCCCGATGCTCGCCGATACGCACACCTCCTGCCCTTTGAGTTGCGTCGGCGGCGCGAGGCTGTCGAGTATCTTCTGCGCCGCGGCGGCCGCGCCCCGCGCGTCGCTCAGGTTGGGCAGGACGACCATGAACTCGTCGCCGCCCAAGCGGGCGACCGTGTCGCCTTCGCGCGTGCAGCTCGCAAGGCGTGTGGCGGCCTCCCGCAACATCTCGTCGCCGGCCGCGTGGCCGAGCGTGTCGTTGACCACCTTGAGGCGGTCGAGGTCGACGAAGAGCGCGGCTACCAGGTGACCGTGGCGTCGTGCCTGTGCGAGGGCCACGTCGAGCCGGTCGTGCAGCAGCGAACGGTTGGGCAGGTCGGTCAGGAAATCGTGATGCGCCAGGTGCTCGATCTGCCGCTCGGCAGCCTTGCGGCGCGTGATGTCGCGCGAAGTGAGCACGACGCCCCGCACATGCGGGTAGTCGAGCAGGTTGTTGCCTACCGCCTCGAGCCAGATCCACGACCCGTTTGCGTGCCGGTAGCGGAACTCGATCGACGCCGGCGTCCCCTTGCCGTGCACGACGATGTCGAAGGCCTTGCGGACGCGGCCAACGTCGCGCGGATGAACCGACTCCCACGGGCTGTGACCGATGAGCGCGCCGGGCGGACGACCGAGCACGCGCGAGGCCGAAGGCGCCTCGAAGGTCGTGATCCCGTTCGCGTCATGAATGGTGATGATGTCGGCCGAGTTCTGGACCAGGGCCCTGAAGCGGGCGTCCGAATCCTTGGGCGACGGCACCGGGGTGCGCAGCAGCCGGGCGTGGGACGACCATCCCGCGGTGGCGGCGGACCGGATCGAGAGGCTGCAGCTGGCGTCGTCCATAGCGCGTGGGAGCTACGCAGGAAGCGTGCGACTGGGTGCCGAGCGCGTCGCGATCGCGGTGACCCGCCCGAAAACCCCGGCCGTGCAGCGAGCGCAGCCAGCGTCGCGCTCGGGCGTGCGGCGCGAGCGCGGGCCGGGACTGTCGATCGACCGACGCCAGCGACGAGAATCCGGTCGCGCGTCACCCCGTCGCGGGCGTCCAAGCCAACACTCGTCACCACCGGACGCTGCGCGGACCCTTCGTGTTACCTTGAGGTTGCAACCGGAGCGACGGGCGCACGGCCCTCCCACCAGAACACCTCCCCCAACACGATCGGGCCGTGTCGATCCGGAACCATTGAACAAGCGCCAGGGGAGACGCTCCATGAGGTCACCGGAAATCACCGCCGAAGAGCAGGCCGCGCTCGCGGCCCTCGAGTCGCGGCTCGGTCATCTGCACGTGCGGCAGCGTCTCGGGCTCGAGCGCGACCATGAAGCGCAGGTGTTTCGGCGCGGAACCCACTTTTTCCACCTCGAGAACTGGTACTCGATGCACGGCCTGATTCGCGGCAGCCTGCGGCTTGCGGGCCTGCATGCGCGCGGCCGCCGCAATGCCCTCGACATCCAGGTGCGCCGCCACGACGTACCCCTCGCGAAACTGCCGCCGGCGTTCGACGGCTTCACGATCCTGCATCTGTCCGACCTGCACGTCGATTCCAGCACCGAGTTCGTGACTGCCCTCGCGGATTGCGTGCACCCGCTGGATTACGACCTATGCGTGCTGACCGGCGACTACCGTACCCGAACGTTCGGGCCGTTCGCGGCGACGCTCGCCGGGCTCGAGCGGCTGCGCCACGCGATCAAGGGTGACCCTTACGCGGTGCTGGGCAATCACGACACGATCCGACTCGTGCCGGGCATGGAGGCGATGGGCTATCGATTGCTGCTCAACGAGTGGACGAAGCTCACGCGCGGCACAGACGCGATCTATCTCTCGGGCATCGACGACGCGCATTACTACCGCATGGAGAACTTCCACCGCGCCGGCCACGACATCCCCCGCGGTGCCGTGTCGATCCTGCTGTCCCACACGCCCGAGGTGTACCAGCGCGCGGCTCACGCCAACTACGACCTCATGCTATGCGGGCACACGCACGGCGGACAGATCTGTCTTCCGGGAGGAGTGCCGGTACTCACCGACGCCGACAGTCCGCGCCGGCTGGCGCGCGGCGCCTGGCGCCATCACGGCATGGTCGGCTACACGTCGGTAGGCGCGGGTACCTCCATCGTGGACGTGCGCTTGAACTGCGCCCCCGAGGTCACGCTGCACCGCCTTCGTCGCGCGGCAGGCAGCCCTCAATAGGGCCGGTCGCGGATATTGAGTCGAAAGAGCAGCTGCGACAGGAGGACCGCGAGCAACACGAACGCGGCCACCAGCACCACGATCTCGAGCGGCGTCAGACCGAGCCGCGTCTTGAAGAGCAGCAGCGGCAGCAGCGCCTCGGGAACTTGATCCATGCCGAACGCCTCGGCATGCGGCTCGAGCTTGAGGCGGCGCTTGAGGAAGCTCGACAAGAGGTCGCCCGCCAGGGACGCGGCGGCGAATCCGGCCCCCACCTCCCAGTCGAAACCCAGCAGCGGCGCAGACGAGCGCGGTGCAGCCGACCGACGCCACCACGCCGCGAATCGTCTTGCAGGCGCCGAAGAGCGGCGCGCCGTCGTGCAGTCTGACCCCGCCGTCGAGCGGCGCAGCGAGCCGCGCGCCCAGTAGTTTCGTTGCGATGATCGGAGCCCCGTTGGCGACGGCGAGGAGCACCATGAGGTGGAGCAGCAGCAGATGGTCCATGATCTTCCGGTCGACCACTTTCGCGCGCGTGAGTTGCCGGTCCGCGTCCCCTCGATCTCGATCGCGCAACGTGCGAGGTGCGCGCGGGCGTTGTAGACTTCCCCGCCCGCAGCCGGATTTCTCCGCCGTCGCCCGCTGTCTTAGTAAATCCCGACACGGCCCGGGGCGGCAACCAGAGCCCGGCAAAACGACACTCCAGCGCGCACAAAGGAGGTTCCCATGTCATTGCGTATCGGCGACACAGCACCCGACTTCACCGCCAGCACCACCCAGGGCACGCTTCGCTTCCACGACTGGATCGGCGGATACCTGGACGATCCTGTTCTCGCATCCCAAGGACTTCACCCCGGTCTGCACGACCGAACTCGGCTACATGGCGAAACTGAAACCGGAGTTCGACCGGCGCAACACCAAGCTCATCGGACTGAGCGTGGACCCGGTGGACAGCCACGAGAAGTGGGCCAAGGACATCGAGGAGACCCAGGGACAGGCGCCGAACTACCCGCTGATCGGCGATCCGGACCTGAGCGTGGCGAAGCTCTACGACATGCTGCCGGCCGGGCGCGGGCACCACTTCCGAGGGGCGGACGCCCGCCGACAACCTGACCGTGCGGTCGGTGTTCATCATCGGTCCGGACAAGAAGATCAAGGCGATGCTCACCTACCCGATGACGACCGGCCGCAACTTCGACGAGGTGCTGCGCCTCCTTGATTCGATCCAGCTTACCGCGACGCACAAGGTCGCCACACCGGTGAACTGGAAGCCGGGCGAGGACGTCATCATCGCCGGCTCGGTCTCCGACGAGGAAGCGAAACAGAGATTCCCGCAGGGCTGGAAGGCGCCGAAGCCCTATCTGCGCATCGTTCCCCAGCCGAAGTAAGAAGTAAAGAGACCCGTCCGCTGCCCTGACCCGCGCGGCCCCGCAGCGCGAGCTTTTGTAACACTCTGGCGCTATCTTTATGGGTTCGGCGCGGGGGTCGGGCGCCGTCTGAACCCACGGAGGAGGCTCGCCATGCAGAAGCGGAAGCGCTTTACGGAGCGTGAGGTCAGCAGGGGACTGCTCGTCGAGCGGGCGACGCGTGGGGTGGAGCAGCTGCGCCGCGCCGCGCTGGCGGCAGAGGAGGAATTCGGCGCCGAGCTCGGCCTGACGGCGCCCGAACTGCGCGAGAGCGCGTACAACCTCGTCCACTACCTGTCGGTTCGCCGTCACGATGTACGGCCGCTTCAGGACGACCTGAGCCGCCTGGGATTGAGCTCCCTCGGAAGGATGGAGGCGCACGTGATGGCCTCGTTGAATGCCGTGCTGGCTGCGCTCTACGCGCTGCGCGGGCAGCCTGTCCCCGAGGAGATTCAGGCCCCGCAATCGATCAACTTCGACACCGGCGACGCGATTCTTGCGGAGCACGCCAGCGCCATCCTGGGTCCGAGCGGCGAGGGCAGCATGACGCGGATCATGGTGACGATGCCGAGCGAAGCGGCCGACGACCCCGATCTGATCCGCGACCTCATTGCCGGAGGAATGGGGGTGGTGCGCATCAACTGCGCCCACGACGAGCCACGCGTGTGGGAGCGCATGGTGAAACACCTGCGTCGGGCCGAGCGCGAGGCGGGCCGCACCTGTCGGGTGTCGTTCGATCTGGCCGGCCCGAAGCTGCGCACGGGGGAGATCGCGCCCGGGCCGGAGGTCGCCAAGTGGCGCCCCGAGCGGGACCGCCTGGGCATGGTGGTCGAACCCGCGCGCGTTCGCTTTGTTGCGCAGGTCGACGACACCGAACAGGACGAGCCCGGCATCCCGGTCGAAGGCGACATCGTCGGCGAAGCGAATGCCGGCGACGTGATCGAGCTTACCGACACCCGCGGTCGCGAGCGTTCCCTGGAGGTGGTCGCGGCCAGAAAGGGCGAGTGCACGTGCGAAACGGACTCCACCGCTTACGTCGTGCCGGGTACGCCGCTCAAGCTCGTGCGCAAAGGCAAGACGGTGGCCAAGGGGTCGATCGGTGCGCTGCCGCCCGCGCCCCAGTGGATCGCGCTGCGCGAGGGCGACCTGCTCGACGTGGTGCGAGGCGACGAACCCGGGCGCGACGCGGTGCACGATGAAGACGGCAGCATCCTCGAGCCCGCCACTGTCTCTTGCTCGCTGCCGGAGGTGTTCCGCAGCGTGCGCGTCGGCGAGCGCATCCTCTTCGACGACGGCAAGATCGGGGGCGTGATCCGCGCCGTCACCGACGACCGCCTGCGCGTCGAGATCGCCAGCGCCGTGGGGGGTGTCGCCAAACTCCGCAGCGAGAAGGGCATCAACCTGCCGGACTCGATCCTGGAGCTGCCTGCCTTGACCGAGAAAGACATCGAGGATCTTGCCTTCGTGGCCAAGCACGCGGACATGGTCGCCCTCTCCTTCGTGCAGCGTCCGGAGGACATCGACGCCCTGCATGCGGAGCTCGCACGCCTGGAGGCCCCTCGCCTCGGCGTCGTGCTGAAGATCGAGACTCAGGCCGCCTTCAACCGTCTGCCGGAGCTACTGCTCGGCGCGATCCGCCGACCACCCGTTGCCGTGATGGTCGCTCGCGGCGATCTCGGCGTGGAAGTGGGATTCGAGCGGCTATCCGAGGTGCAGGAGGAAATTCTCTGGCTGTGCGAGGCCGCGCACGTCCCCGTGATCTGGGCGACGCAGGTGCTCGAGTCGCTGGCGAAGGGCGGCATGCCATCGCGGGCAGAGGTCACGGACGCCGCGATGGCCGGCCGCGCCGAGTGCGTCATGCTCAACAAGGGTCCCTACATCCGCGAGACGCTGCGCTTCCTGACGGACGTCCTGCTCCGCACGCAGGCGCACCACCAGAAGAAATCGGCCCGGCTGAGAAAGCTCAACGTCTCGGACTCGACGCTGCGAGCAAAGCGCGCCGCCAGCACCGCCGAAGCGGAAGAGAGCTGACCCGCGGGGACGATCGCCGCCGAATCAACCCTCGCCGATCGCCTCGATGGCCTTGCGGACGATCGACGCCGAGCGCCGGAAGGCTTCCTGCTCCTCGGCGCTCAGGTCGGGCGAGAGCGTGAAGTGCACGCCGCCCCGCCCGATGACCGCGGGCAGGCTCAGGCACATATCGGTCACGCCGCAGAATCCGCCGATGCGCACGCTGACCGGCAGCGTCGCGCACAGGTCGCGCACGATGGCCTCCACGATGCCGCGCACGGCCATCGCGACGGCGTAGTTGGTATAGCCCTTCGTCCGCAGAACCTCGAATGCGGTCTCTTTCGCCTGCTCCAGCATCTTGTACCGCGCCGGCGTCGCGTCGATGTGCTCGCCACCGGCGGTGGCGATGCTGAGCGCCGCGAACTGACTGTCGCCGTGTTCGCCCAGTATGTAGGCGCGGATGTCCACGGGATGAATGCCGACCTGCTGGCTCAGGATGTCGCGGAACCGGGCCGAGTCGACGAGCGTGCCCGTGCCGATCACGCGCTGCCAGGGAAATTCCGAAAGCCGAAGGATGTACCAGGTCATCGCGTCGACCGGGTTGGTGACGTTCACGATGATGGCATCGGGGCTCAGGGCGGCTAGCCGCGGCACCAGGTCGCGCATCAGGGCCGCGTTGCCGGCGACGAGCTCGCAGCGATCGACCATTTGCGGCGGCATGGGGACGCTCGCGCACATGACCAGTATGTCCGAGCCGGCGGTGTCTGCCATCGCGCCCGCCCGGATCGCGACGCGGTACGGCGTGAAGGCGCACGCCTGTTCGATGTCGAGCGCGTTCGCCCGCGCCACCGCGCCGCTGCGATTCCAGAGCACGAGCTCGGCTGCGAGCCCCTCCTCGGCGAGCACGAAGGCAACGGTGGCGCCGACCCTGCCGATACCGATGACGGAGATCTTCATGGCCGATCGGAGGCAACCGCCCTGCCGCAGCGCTTCATCGTCCTGACCCCATGTTGTCGAGTGTGCTGCTGCACCCGGGCAACCATAGCGAAGGAAGCGCGTCACGGCAATCGGAACCGCCTCGACCGCTGGGCTATAATTTGGCCATCCCCCGCGTCACCCTATCCTTCCCACATGAACACGAACCGGGTCTGGTTACTCCTTGCCGCCGTATTGATCGCGATCACCGCGGCGGTGTATCTGTGGCGGCAGAGCGAGTCGGAACAGCCCCGCCCCACCCCGCCGGCGCAGCCCGAGCCCCTTGCCGAAGCCCCGCCCCCACCCGCGCCGCCGCCAGCACCAGCCGAACCGCAGGCTCTCCATCCGATCGAGACCGCGCAGCAGCAACTCGGGGCAGAAGGTTCGACAGCGCCGGAGGCCGCCGCGGCGCCGACGCTCGACGAGAGCGACACCGCCATGCAGGAAGCGCTCGCGGGCCTCTACGGTGGGCAAGCGCCCGGGCAGTTCTTCTACCTGAACGATATCGTGCGCCGCATCGTCGTCACGGTGGACAATCTGCCGCGTAAACAGGTGGCCTCGCGGCTTTCTCCCATGAAGCCGCCCGGCGGTCTCTTCGTCACCCGGGGCGAAGCGGGAAGCCTCTACCTGAGCCCGGAGAACTACGCGCGTTACGCCCCGTATGTACGGCTGTTGCTAAGCGCCGATCCGAAGCAGGTCGTCGCGGCGTACGTGCGCCTGTACCCGCTCTTCCAGCAGGCGTACCAGGAGTTGGGCTACCCCAAGGGCTATTTCAACGACCGCCTGGTCGAGGTGATCGACCATCTGCTCGCGACCCCGAACGTCGAGGGACCGATCAGGCTCGTGCAGCCTCGAGTCCTCTACCAGTTCGAAGACCCGAAACTGGAGGCCCTCTCGGCCGGGCAGAAATCGCTGATCCGCATGGGCAGCGAGAACGCGGCCAAGGTGAAGAGCGCGCTGATCGGCATCCGCCAGGCCGTGACCGGACAGCCTCCGCCGCAGTAAGGTGTCGTAACCTGGATTCGCCCTGACTGACAACGTCTGCTGGCTTCGAAGTCCACTCTGTTCGAAGTCCGTACTCGACCCGTTTGCGACATTCGCCTTTCCCGACAGCAGACACTCAACCGCGGCGATAGCCGACGCTCGGGCGGCTCGTAGCGTTCGCGATCAGGGGCCGGACACAACCAAACGCAGCGCCGCTTGTGGACGGTCCGCGCTGAACTCAACGGCGGCTTCCGAACCATCCATCCCGCGCGTTACGGTGTCGGTACTACCTCGTAATACACGCCGCTCGAGCCGAAGTACGGCTTGTACCACGTCGGCCCGCTCTGATAGTAGTTCACGCCGTTCACGACCATGCTGGTTGAGCCGGCCGGCAGTGCCGCGACCTGGGTCCCGATCGGCAGATTGCCCTGCGTGCGATATGCCGGCTGCTGAACGACCACCGTCGCGGGCTGCTGGACCACTACCGTAGCGGGTCGCGAGGCGTTGGCGATCGCTGCCCCCGCCATAGCTCCGACGGCCAGCCCTGCCACCGCACCTGCCGCCGCCCCGCATCCGTAGCATCCACCGTGGTAATAGGGGTGGAAATAGGCAGCGCCATGATAGTAGCCGCCGCGATGCCAACCGCCGGCTGCGATCCACGCGTTGGCATCGTGTAAAGGAGCGAGTCCGCTTGCCGTCACTGCGACGCCGAGGATGACTGTCTTCAATGGTTTCATCGGATGGCTCCTTTCACCGCTCATTGGGCTGCGCAAGGTTTTGCGGTCTGAACTCCAGCTTCACCGCGCCCTTCGGGATAGTGTAGTTGAACGTCTGGGCGGAGACCGGCGCGTCAAGCTTCCAGTCATGGAACTCGACGGTGAACGTCGGCTGCCGCTCGCCGTCGCGGTACGACACCACCATCAGACGCGGCAGCTTGTCCCGGGTACCAATCCATATTTCCCAGTCGAGGCCCTTGGCCGTGAACGCGAGATGATCGGTCTTGACGCCGCCGATCTCGGATTGCCCAACCCAGATCGCGCTCGAGACTTCCTTGGTAAGGACCGCGTACGGGTCAGAGACGAGCATCTCGACGAAGGGCGCCAAAGCGTCCGAGCCCGGGTACGCATCTTTGACAATTGCGTCGATGCTTGCGCCTTCTGCCTGGCGCTGCGAATAGTACTTCTTGCCGACCGCGACCGCGGTCATCGTCTTTCCATTGAAATAGAGGTCATTCGCGAACAGGTCTCCGCGGGTCGCGACGTAGAGTTTGTCGGGGCGTTTCAACACCACACGGGACGAAGCGAACAAGCTCACGTATTGCCCGGTGGGCGCGGCAAACGGCACCAGGCTCCGCGCCTTGAAGCTGAGCGATTTCGCCTTGGTCAGGGTATCGCTCATACCCCTCAGCAGCTCGAGCGCGCGCTCCTCCTTGATCTCCTTGGCAGGCGCCGCCGGCGGCTCGGGTTTGTCCGGTGCGGCGTAAGCACCGCCGCACGCGAGCAACGCAGTGATCACAAGCAACGCCCAACCTACAGCGTGGACGGTTCTGAGTCTGGCGCCCATTCAGATTCTCCAAGAGGGGGGTTTCGCCATTGTCGCTTGGCCATGAACGATTTACTTCGGAAACATGAGTTGCACCTGGGCGCGAATCTGCCAGTTCGCGCCACTGTCAGGATGGACGACGTTGTAATAGGCGCTGAGTTGGGTGTTCACCGGAAGCTTGCCGATGTGGAAGATCTTGCCGATCCCGCCGCCAACAGGCACGGTCCACTTCTCCCCGTCGGCATTCCAGTCGACCGTGGCGATCGGCGCGCTGACGAGATAGAGGCCGCCCTCGAAATTGTAGTTCACAAAAGGCTGGATCAGGCCGGTGCTGTAGGAGCCACCTTGCTCGTTGCTGGAAAGCGACCACACGTTGTTCATCAGCACCCCATAGACCCACGGGTCGCCTTTGTCCAGGTGCAATACCACGAATGAGGGACCCAGGCCCCAGTTCTTGTTTCCCAGTTCCGCGTTGCTGTTCGTGGGCAACTGGAGAACGGGCCCCGCCCCCCAGATCCAACTGCCCGGCTTGGCGGGGGCCACGAACGCGGTGAAGGTCGTGTCGCCAATGCCGGTGGTGGCCCCATCGCCCGGACCCAGGGAAGGGTTCCAGATTACCGGCAGGATCGTGCGCGTGATGACGTTCCAGTCGTCGTTCACCGAGATCGGAATCACCGGCTGGATGTTGAGAATGTTCTGCGTCCCCTTGTCCGGTCCGAAGTTGAGATTGGTGTTGTTCTGGAAAGGCAGACTGATGAGGTTACCTACGGGATTCTGCGCGAGCTTCGCCAGCTCCGTAGCGCTCATCTCGGCGGACGCAGGTACGCTCGCCACCATTGCTGCCGTCAACGCGCCGACAACCACCCATCGTGGTTCGAGTTTGGTTTTCATACTACGGCCTGCTTTGTATGTACCCTGTCGAGATACGCTCGAAAAAAAGCCTGTGCCATCCGGTGAACGCCTCCTGCGCTTAGTCCCGCAACTTGAGTCCTTCGAATACTGCCTTATGCTTGCAACGACGATAATGTCCCTGAGGTTCATGTTTGGCTGCTCCCCTTTTTGTCCTTTGTTCCGAGGCCCTGCCGCGTCCTACTTGCCCGCTAGCTTGGCGAGCAACCCCCGGTCGGCGAGCATGCGATTACCGATCTGCCGGAATGCTCCCTCGTACGCGGCCGCGATCCCCGCCTGGGAAAAGTTCGGCTGGCTGCCGGTGCCGCTCCCCGAGAACGTTCCCAGCGGCTGGATGTAAGTGTTCCCACCCGGAAACACCGTTGCCGTGGCGTTTGAGTAGTATTCGCTCATCACGGGATTGACCGAGCTGCTGCCATTCAGCACTACGGTGATCGTGGGAGCGCTCAGGGTTTGCGCCGCATCGACCTCGGAGAACACTTCCCGTAAGACCCTGATCGCAGCCTGCTGCATCAGCCCGCTGTCCGGGTATTGCCAGGTCTCGCCGCGAAACTCCACGGTCTGCGTGCCGGGCATCGTCGGATTCACCTGGACCGCGACGCGCGCGCGGACCGGCAGGGTCACGCCGGGCGGCGCGGTCACCTTGGTTGGTACAGAAGGCACCGTAGTGCACCCTGCGATCACCGCCAGCAGCAGACTCATCCGTGCGGTCACAACCTGTGCTCTGCAAATCGGTTTCATCTTGGTACTCCTCTCACGATGAAGAAACTCGCCGCCAAGTCCCCGACGGCGTCGTCCTGCAGCACCGGCAACGGCAGTCATGGTGTTGTCCTTCCCCTGATCCGCTCTTGCCGACGCATTCCAGCCCGCCTCAGCCCTCACTCAGCAGGAGGAGGCCGCCCGGTTACAGTAGTTCGACTAACTCCTCGCACACCGACCCGTCGGACTATTCCGCTGCTTGCTGTGATTCATCACCTCAACCCTTCTCGTCGTCGAAAGGTATCCGGGCGTCCTTGTCGAAGCGCGCCTTACGCTTGCGGCCGAACGCCCAGATCACGATGCCGATGAACGCAGCGATGATTAGCCAATGATGATAGATTGACAGATCCATAGTCATTCAGCGGGATGGTGCTGCCGCGTGAAACCTTGCGCTCCGGCTAGGGCATCAACTTGCTCTGGATCTTGCGCTCGAGCGTGTGTTTCGAGTACGGCGGGTAGCGCATGCCCGGGTCTACCTTGGTGCTGTGGTACAGCACGCCGCGCGCGTTGGTGAACGCCTCGAACCCCCAGCGGCCGTGGTATTTCCCCATTCCAGAGTTGCCAACACCGCCGAACGGAAGCTCGGGGACGAGCGGGTGGATCGCGCAGTCGTTGACTTCCACATCGCCCGACCGGGTGGCACCGAGGATGCGCTCGACCACATCTTTGTCCTCGGCGAATACGTAGAGGCCGAGCGGACTCGGCCGGCTGTTGACCCACTCGATCACCTTCTCGACCGAGCCGATTTCGAGCACCGGCAGAATGGGGCCGAACACTTCCTCCTGCATGATCGGCGAGTCCGGCGAAACGTCCACCAGCACGGTCGGCGCGATGTACAGATCCGCGGCGTCGCTGCGGCCCCCGACGATAGCCTTGCCGCTGTCGAACAGCTTCACCAGGCGGTCGAAGTTCCTGCGGTTGATCACCCGTCCGTAGTCGGGGCTCTGCTGCGGGTCGTCGCCATAGAAGTCGCGGATCGCTTCGGTCAGATGCCGCAGGAATTCGTCCTTGACCTCGGGCCAGACGAGAACGTGGTCCGGCGCGGTGCAGATATGCCCCGAGTTGCTGTAGCGTCCGTAGGCGATGCGCCGCGCGGCCACTTTCAGGTCGGCCGACGAATGAACGATGGTCGGATTTTTCCCGCCGAGTTCCAGCACACAAGGTGTCAGATTCTTCGCGGCCGCCTGGTGCACGATCTTGCCTACCGGTGGGCTACCGGTGAAGAAGATCATGTCCCACTTCTGCGCCAGCAGGTCTGTCGTCTCCGGGACGCCGCCCTCGACCACCGCCACGGCGCGGGGATCGAAGTACCTGGGCGCCAGGCGTGCCGCCGTCGCCGCGCAGTTCACCGCGATTTCCGAAGGCTTGATCACCGCGGTATTGCCCGCGGCCAGCGCTGCCGTCAGCGGCCCGAAGGTCAGCATGAAGGGTTCGTTCCACGCGCCGATGATGAGCGCCACCCCCAGCGGTTCGCGGCGCACGAGAATGCGGCCGGGCCGGAACACCAGCGGCATGGGCTCGCTTGCGGGCTTCATCCACGCCTTCAGGTGCTTGAGCGCGTACTCGGCTTCCTTGACGCAGTAGTCGACGTCCATCAGGTCGGCGTCGATGACGTTGCGGCGCAGATCCTTCCACAGCGCCTCGCACAGCTTCGTCGTGGTTCTCGGTGAACAGCGCCTTCACCGCCTGGAGCTGCGACTTGCGCCACCCCGCTGGAAGCGTGGCGCCGGACAGGAAGTAGTCGCGCTGCCGGGCGACCAAAGTGGTGTAATCGGAGTTGGCCATCGTCATCCTCCTTTCGTTCCGTTGTCCGGGTGCGACGTCATCCTGGTGAGGCGAAGGTGCGGCGGGTTCCTGTGCGTGGAAGATCGCCGGGGGCCCCGTCGTCCAAGAAACGCATCAGCATCGTCATGTCATCTCTCCTTCCAAAGCTTCAGGCTTCAAGGACGTAATTCTTCAGGTTCTTGCAGGCGCTCTTGAACATTGATCCGAAGTACATTCGCGAGATGGGACCGCCCAAGGCGACCGCGAGGCGTGGCTCAAGCCCACGCTGTAGGTGAACCGCGTCTTGCCCGGCGCCACTTCCTCGAGCAGGTAGTCCTCGGCAAGCGCGTGCGCGAGCGGCATGGAAAGCCCGGTCAAGTAGAACGAGCAACGGCGATTCTGCTCCCATCGGAAGAAGTGCTCGTCGAGCGTCGCCAGTGTCAGCCACACAGTCCGGGTGGTCCCCACGCCATACGGCTTGTTGCTCGTCCATTGCACTTTATGGATGGCGCGAAACCATTTGGGCCAGGATTCTCCGTCCTCAAAGATGGCGAACACCTTCCCTTGCGGGAGCATCCAGTTCCACCACGTTCTTGAAGCGCATGGGCGCCGTGTCGAAGAACGAGCCATCCACGGAATGGGGGAATCGCATTGCGCGGGCCCTTAGGATTGTTGAGGGAAGGAGGCGCGGCGGCGGCAGCGCGCAGCGCCACCCAGTTCCCGTTGCGTCTTCAAGTCTTCCAGCAGTGCGGTCACCCGCATGGCTCTGTCCTCCAATGCAAGGTCGGAGATGCGACCCCGGGGGTCGAAGTTCATCCGCACGCTAGTGCAGTACCCCAAGCTCGCGCAGTGCGCGGAGGATCATGTCGATCGCGATCGCGATCTGGAGCACACCTAGCACCGCGCCGATGACCTGCAGCACCATGACCGTGACTCCGCCCATGATCCGGCGCCCATACAGCATCGTCAGCAGGTTGAGCACCATCACCGCCAGGAGGAGCGTGAGAATGCCCCCGGTGCGCTCGGCGTCGCGGCTGTTGGTGAGGACGACGATGAGCGCGGCGATGCCATAGGGCGTGACGACGGTCGGAAACGTGATCCGCATCGCTGCCGCCATGGGCACGGCCGGGAGCGGCGATGGCGCCGGATGGACCGGCTGATACTGCTCGAGCACCACGCTCAGGCCGACGAGCGCGAAGATAATCCCGCCCGAGAGCAGCATCGCCGACGACGAGATGCCCCAGTAGTCGAGCAGCACCCGGCCGGCGAGGCCGCCGACCACCACCGCGATCACCGCGAGCACGAAGGCGCGCACCGCGATTTTCCGCATCGTCGCCTCGTCCGTCTCCCGCGTGAGCTGCGCGAACGGGCCGAGGATCTTGAGCGGCCCGAGCGTGATAAAAAACAGCGTGAAAATCGCGCCGAATCCGATCAGCGCGGTCGCGTCAGGTGCGCCTTGCATTGTTCTCTCCTCGTGCCGGTCGGTGCTGCAGCTCGCGCATGGCCTAGATGTAGCTCCGCAAAAGTCATCCCGCTAATCGCGGCGCACGCTCAAATTCGATTCGCACGGCACCGCGACGCGTCGAACACCACCTGATCGTAGTACCAGAGCTTTTCGAAGAAGGTACGTGCCATGTCGAGTTGCGGTTTTGCTTGTGAGGATGGCAACGTTCTTTCCACTATCCCGCCGATACTACAGTTCCCATCAATGGCATCGAACAACCGCTTTTCTGTTGAATCGATTGGCATGATTAGATCCCGGTAGGCGTGTGTCGGGTTGATCAGACACGGCCGCCGCCCCGGGGGGCAGCCGCTCTTGAACACAGATCGTGTCTGGCATTCGAAGGGGCACATAGCCGAGCCAGGCATCACCGGCAAAACTTATCGGTTGCGCGCCGCCAGGGCTATCGTCTCGATAAGCAATCACGCTGTGGCGAACCATTGTGCCGCGAAATAGTTCGACGGCAGCATACTGCTCTGCGAGGGGAAGCTGTGCCAGCCGGGAAGCCTGCGGGATCTTTGCCATGACACCACAGTGCGGATTGTAGGGTGCCTGTTTTAGCCACCGGCCGAATGTCAGTCCTGCCGTTTCGATGAAATCGAATAATTGCGGCACTGAATAGGCGCGGTCCTGCGGATGCAGCAGCGCGTCGGCGAGCGCCGCCTCGCTGGCGGAAATCCGGCGCCTCGCGCAGCAGATTTTCCAACGGATGTCCGGGTGGCAACGCTGTGAGCGCCGCGATGAGATCCCGGATCTCCTCATCGTTGGCATGGATGCCGATCCGTCTGCAGAATTCCTGCAGCATATAGATGCCGGTCCGTCCGTAGGGCGCATACACCATGAGATGCATCGCTCCTCCGTCCGGTTTGAGCACGTTGCGCAGTGCTCTGAGCCCCGCATCGGGGTCCGCAAGATGATGGAGAACCCCGGTGCAGATAATCTGATCGAAGCTCATTTTCAAGTCGCTTACCCGCTCGATGGGAAGCTGGCGGACCTGGAGATTGTCCAAGTCGTATTTCCGCTTGAGCTCCTCGGTACAGCGCACGCTGGTTGCGCTGAAGTCGATGCCGGTAACCTGAGCCGCAGGCCAACGCATGGCATGCTTGGCCGCCTGAGATGTCCCGCAACCGGCAATGAGGATGGATTGGTCTTCCCTATACGGTCTTACAGGCCAGAAGAGATGGTAGTCCACCCGGCGTTTTTGCCGGTCCTGCCCGAACCGTCGATATTTCTCAAGGCTATCGACTGGAGGTGGATAGGGATGATGCTCGTAAAAGGCACGCACCTCTTCCTCAACGCTCGCGACATCCTCGCTTCGTGATTCGTGGTCTTTCATGATATCTGCGTTGCGAGAAAAGAACCCATGCACGGGATGGTCCCATGCATGGGCTGGTTCTACCGAGACGCGTGGGGCGCCCACGGCTATGACTGCAAGACCTTGTGGAGGTCAGGAATGGCCGTGACTCGACACCTGCGCCAGCACCGCGTCCAGGTTGAACGAGGCGGGTTTCTGCCTCGGCGGAAACTTGGCAAAGTCTGCGATCTGTTCCGCCACCAACTGCCTGCATCAAGTACATCTGGGGCACGTGATCGACCATCCAGTCCCAGGTAGGTGTTCGAGTTGTATTCGGCTCGCTCGAACGGATCGCGCCGCATGTTCATGATGTACGGCAGCTCGCAACTTTACGAACGGCTCGGCCCACAGTCTCATCGTATTGGCGCGTTGCACCGCCAGATGGAACTTCTAGTCGCCGACCCGCACCGCGATGACCTCGCCGTCGTCGCTGAAGTACATGATGGCCGGTTCTCGGGCTTTCCTTCACCTCGACCGGTGAGGTAGGGGATCATGTTGTAGCCGTCGAGATGGACATTGAATTTCTTCCCGTCCGACCGTGCAGCCGTCGAGCAGTTGCTTGGTCACGTCCGGATTGCCGGCGGCAGCCAGCAAGGTCGGAAACATGTCGATGTGGGAGACGATGCCGTTCAGCACCGAGTCGGCCTTGATCTTGCCCGGCCAGCGCATGAAACATGGCACGCGCCAGCCGCCTTCCCAGTTGGTGTCCTTCTGGCCGCGGAACGGGGTGGTGGCGCCGTCGGGCCAGGTGTCGTTCTCCGGTCCGTTGTCGGTGGAGTACATGACGATAGTGTTGTCGGCGATGCCCAGCTCATCGAGCTTGTCGAGCATCTGGCCGATCTGTTCGTCGTGGACGACCATGCGATCGCTGTAGGGGTCCTGGCCGCTCTTGCCGATATTCTTCTGCGGCGACGTGCGTCCGGAAGTGCATCGCCGTCGAGTTGTACCAGAGGAAGAACGGCTTGTCCGCCTTGGCCTGCGCTCTCCATCCACGCGAGAGCTTTGTCGGTGATCTCCTCGTCGATCGTTTCCATGCGCTTCTTGGTAAGCGGACCGGTGTCGTCAATCGTCTGCCCGCCTTTGCCATCGGCCTTGCAATGGAGGACACCTCGCGGTCCGAACTGCTTCTTGAACGCAGGGTCCTTGGGATAGTCGGGCAGTTCCGGTTCTTCCTCGGCGTTCAGGTGGTAGAGGTTGCCGAAGAATTCGTCGAAGCCGTGCACGGTCGGCAGGAATTCGTCGCGGTCGCCGAGGTGGTTTTTGCCGAACTGTCCGGTGGCGTAACCGAGCGGCTTTAGCATTTCAGCGATGGTCGGATCTTCCTTTTGCAAGCCGACGGTCGCGCCGGGCATGCCGACCTTGGTGAGGCCCGTGCGGATCGGGTTCTGGCCGGTGATGAAGCACGCGCGCCCGGCGGTGCAGCTCTGCTGCGAGTAGTAGTCGGTGAAGGTCACGCCCTCTTTCGCGATGCGGTCGATGTTGGGGGTCTGGTAGCCCATCATGCCGCGACTGAAGTGGCTGATGTTCCATATCCCGATGTCGTCGCCCCAGAGAATGAGGATATTGGGTTTGTCCGTCTTTGCCATGCCTTACTCCTTTCGGTTAGCGGTCTTTTGCGACCGCGACTTGCGACTTGGCGGCTCGAGCACGAGCGCCACGTAATGCGCGATGTGATGCAAGAAGCTCTTCGATCGTACCTCCTGGGCGATTGCTATTGTGTTGAAGCGCTTACGACACGCACGATGCAGCGGAATCCGAGGTGGCCGATCGCGGTATCCACCGGTTGCGCCATGCGCGCCGCCGGCCGGTAGCGCCGGCAGTAGTTCGGCGCGCACAGGTACGAGCCGCCCTTCATCACCTTTCTCGGGATGCGAACGTGGGGCAGGCGTGGGTCGTAGCTCTGCTCTGCCTCCCCGCCCCGGGGGTTCTCCAGGGTGCAGCAGGCCTGCTCGATCTTGCCATGCTCCTGATACCAATCCGTCGTCCATTCCCAGACGTTGCCGGTCATCTCGTTCAGCCCATAGCCGTTCGGCGGGAAAGACCCGACCGGCGCGGTCCACTCGTAGCCGTCGCTCCGCAAGTTCTGCCACGGGAACTCCCCCTGCCAGGTGTTGCACATGGACTTCCCGCCGGGCGTGAGCTCGTCTCCCCACGCGTACTCCGCACCTTCGAGTCCGCCCCGCGCGGCGAATTCCCACTCGGCTTCCGTCGGCAGCTCCTTTCCGGCCCATTTCGCATACGCTTCGACGTCCTCGTAGGCGACATGCACCACCGGATGCTTCCATAGCCCCTGGAGGGTGCTGCCCGGCCCCTGCGGATGCCGCCAGTCGGCACCCCGCACGTACGTCCACCAGTTGTGGGGATTCCGCAGGTCGACCGGGCCCGCGGTCTTGCGGAAGACCACCGCCGAGGGTTCGAGCAATTCGGGCTTCGCGCCGGGGTAGTCCGCCGCGTTTGCGGGCCGCTCGGCGAGCGTGACGTACCGGGTCGCCTCGACGAAGCGGCGAAAGTCGGCGTTCGTCACGGCGTACCGATCCATCCAGAAACCGTTCACGGTCACCTTGTGCGCGGGCGCCTCCTCCGGGTAATGGCGGTCGGACCCCATGAGGAAGGCCCCGCCGGGAATCCAGACCATGCCGTCGGCAGGAGGCTTGCCGGGCGGAGGTGAGCCCTGGACGCGCCTGTCGTCTTGTGCCGTCGAGTGGATTTCCAACGAACGATCTCCGTTGTAAACGACGGTCGTTGACCGTCGTCCCGGCAAACTTTCTATGTCACGCGGAGGAACACCGCCCCGAAGGCGAACAGCCCGATGAAGATCATCGCGATCGAGATCGCATAGAGGGGCGTGTGCTTGACCACCTCACCCAATCCGGCGATGGGTTCGAACTCCTTGCTCAACAGGTAGTGCACCACCGAGCGGTACTGCCAAGTCGAGATGAGGAGCGCAAGCACACCGGCAGCAATGAGCGCGAGCCCCAGATACCGAGGTGCTTGCGGCTGAAGGGCTGGGGCGATGCCCGCCATCGAGTGGAGGTGTTCGAAGAACTGCACGATCGTGAAGCCGAAGGCGATCAGCGCCACCGCCGTCCGCACCCACGACATGAGCGTGCGCTCGAGGCTCAAGCGGGTGCGCAGCCACCCGAAGTGACTGTCCGAGGTCGGTCTGACTTCGAATCGGTGTGGCTGCGTGCCCTGATCGGCCATCGATCGACTCCTTCAGATAGCAGCGGCTGCGCGACGCTGCTTGCATCACCTCGATGAGTTCAACTTAGGTCCCGCCTCCGGTCGTTCAACCGTAGCCCTTGCGGACCTTGCCGCGGAAGACCCAGTAGACGCCGATCGTGTAGGCGGCGATGACGGGCAGGACCACGACGCCGCCGTAGAACAGAAATCGCAGTGAGGCATCCGGCGCCGCCGCGTTCGCGACCGTGATCGAATACGGAATCATGTACGGCCAGAACATCACCCCCAGCGTCAGGAAGGCGGCGACGAAGAAGAGCACGGTCATCGCGAACGGCAGCGCGTCGTGCCGCTTGCCGCGCGCCGAGCAGGATCCCGACCAGCGCGAGCACGCCGATCGCGGGGAACACGAGACCCCAGGGCCGTCGCCTGCAGATCGCTTCGCGCGAGGACGCTGTAGTCGAACGTGACTGCGAACGCCAAGGACAGGACGACCAGCACACCGGCGGCCAGCCACCGGATGCGGGCGTAGGCCCAGTCGCGCAGCTCGCCGTCGCTCTTGAGCACGAGCCAGCCCGCGCCGAGCAGCGCGTAGCCGAGCACGAGCCCGATCCCGGTGAGGATCGGAAACGGGTGCAGCCAGTCGAACGGGCCGCCGGCGTACTGGCCGTCCGCGACCGGAATGCCGCGCATCATCGCGCCGACCGCCGCGCCCTGGACGAACGCGACCACCGTCGAGCCGAGGAAGAATCCCCAGTCCCAGAGCCAGCGCATGCGCTCGCTGCGGAAGCGGAACTCGAACGCGATGCCGCGGAAGATCAGCCCGAACAGCAGCAGCAGCACCGGAAGGTAGAACGCGCCGAGGAACACCGCATAGACGTCCGGAAAGGCCGCGAAGAGCCCGGCGCCGATCACCACCAGCCAGGTCTCGTTGCCGTCCCAGAACGGGGCGATCGTGTCCATCATCTGCACCCGGTGCGCCTCGTCCGCGGTCGTGCCGAACAGCACGCCGACGCCGAGATCGAAGCCGTCCAGGATGACGTAGACGCAGGATCGCGCAGCGCGATCACGCCGGCCCAGAACAATGCGAGAGCGCTCGGTTCCATGGCGCTCATCCGCCAGTCCTGCGCTGTGCTGCCGGTCGCCGTCTCGGCACTGTCGGCGAACGCCAGCGGCCGGCTGCCCGTGGCGCCCGGGATGGCCGTGGCCTCGTCGGTCGGCCCCTCGCGCAGCAGCTTGTAGATGTAGTACACGCCGAACGAGACGAACACCGCGTAGACGAGCAACGTAGCCGGCGAGCGAGAACAGCACGTCGCCGGTGGTGAGCGACGGCGTGACCGCGTCCTTGGTGCGCAGCAGTCCGTACACGACCCACGGCTGGCGCCCGACCTCGGCCGTGAACCAGCCGGTGAGGATGGCGACGAAGCCGGTCGGGAACGACGAGGAACGTCGCCCCAGAGGAACCAGCGCGTCGTCTCCAGCCGGCCGCGCCAGCGCAGGAAGTTCCCGAACCACGAGACCGCGAGCATGATCAGTCCCATCCCGACCATGAGGCGGAAGCCGAAGAACGGGATCAGCACCGGCGGGCGGTCCTCCGGCGGGAACGTCTCCAGCCCGATCTCGCGCGAGGTCCAGTTGCCGGAGGCGATGAAGCTGCCGAGCTTCGGGATCTCGATCGCGAAGAGATTGCGCTCGTTCGCCTCGTCGGGAATCGCGATCAGCACCTCGCTCGCCGGCTGCTGCGTCTTCCAGCGCGCCTCGATCGCCGCGAACTTCGCCGGCTGATGCTTGAGCACGTACAGGCCGGTCAGGTGGCCGAAGAAGAGCTGGATCGGGATCAGCACCGCGACCAGCCCGAGCCCCCAGTGCAGCATCACCCGCGCCTCGGCGCGATGGATGCCGCGCAGCACGTACCAGGCGCCGGTGGCCGCCACGCACATGCCGGTCGTCAGGAATGCGGCGAGCAGCATGTGCGGCCAGCGCACCATCATCACCGGCCCGAGCACGATCTCCCGCCAGTCGGCCGGGATGATCCTGCCGTCGACGATCGCGTGGCCGAGCGGCACCTGCATCCAGCTGTTGTTGGCGAGGATCCAGAACGACGAGAACATCGTCCCGAGCGAGACCATGCAGCAGGCGAAGAAGTAGAAGCGCGGCGACACGCGGTCGCGCCCGAGCAGCATGACGCCGAAGAACGTCGCCTCCAGCATGAACGCGGTGAAGGCCTCGTAGCCGAGCAGCGGCCCCTGGATCGAGCCGGTCTTCTGCGCCAGCACGCCCCAGTTGGTGCCGAACTGGAACGCCATCACGATGCCGGTGACCACCCCCATGCCGAACGAGACCGCGAACACCTTGAGCCAGAAGTCGAAGACGCGCCGGTAGAGCGGGTTGCCGGTGGCGAGCCGCGCGCCCTCGATCGTCGCCAGCCACGCCGCCAGCCCGATCGTGAAGGCCGGGAAGATGATGTGGAAGCTGATGACGAACGCGAACTGGATGCGCGACAGGAAGACGGGATCGAGGTCCATGGTTCGAACTCCCCTGTCATTTCTTCGCGGCGGCGCTGTCCAGCCCCAGGATGACGACCCTTGCGCGCCTCGGCTTCGTTGGCCACGCGACCATGGTGAATCCGTCAGCCACGGCAACTTTCTGCACGCCATCCACGGTGTACGTGATCACGCCGCCTCCGATCCCGCCGCCGGTTCCGAGCGGCCCTCCCCAGAGTTTCTGGCCGGTGGAAGAATCCAACGCGTAGAAATTGCCGCCGAGGTCAGCGACGAACACGATTCCACCGGCCGTCGGCGTGATGGCCGCGACAATGGGATAGTTGGACTTGGCGCGCCATTTCCAGATCCCGGTGTCGGCGTCGCTGGCATAGATCCATCCGGCCCAGTGTCCGTCGGTGGGGTCTTCCTTTCCGAACATGTTGATCGGGTTCCACGTCGCCATTCCGGTCCAGGGCTGCCCGACGGCCACCGACCGCATTCTCTCGTCAGTCTTGATCGTCACGGTATCGCACCAGTCGACGGTGCCGGTGATGATGAGATTCGTGGTCGGATCGTAGCCCGGGGTGTTCCATTCAGTGCCTCCCACCGGACCCGGACAGAAATGAACATTCTGGCCGACGGCGAAAGTGCCCTCGGCATTCTCGATCGTGGTTACCGGCACGCGGTAGAGCAGGTTGTTGGTGGCGAGATCGTAGCCATAGAGGTGCCCATCCTTCGGTGCGACCGACATGAGCTGCTTGCCGCCCATGGTTTGAAGCAGGATGGGCGGACTGGACACGTCCCAGTCATGCCAGTCCTTTTTCACGACCTTGAAGTTGTTCTTGTAGTCGCCCGTCTTGGCGTCGAGTACGACGACCGAGTCGGTAAAGAGATTCTCGCCTTCGCGCGCTCCCGAGGCGAAGTCGGGGGCCGGATTGCCTCCCGGGACGTACAGCAAACCGTTCTTGATGTCGAGCGTGTACGAGGTCCAGGTCCCGGCGCCGCTGATGGGTATGCCGGGCGCGTTATTCCAGGTCGACGTGTCGAGCGGCGACTTGCCCAGCGGGCCTCGGACGACGTCGCCCTCGACCCTGGGAGCGAGAAAGAACTGCCAGACGATCTTGCCGGTCTTTCCCTCGAGCGCGTATACGTTACCCTTGCCACCCTTGTAGTCTCCGCCGGCATTGCCGACGTAGACGAGGCCATCCCACGCGATCGGCGCCGACGGCACCGACTCGCCGCGTTTCGGGTCGCAGATCGTCGTCTCCCACACTTGTTTACCCGTCTTGAAATCGAAGGCCAGCACCCGACAGTCCTGTGTGCCGCGAAACAGCATGCCGTCCATGTAGGCGGCGCCGCGGTTGGCTGGCAGGAGCGCGCCGGGATAATCCAGGCGCGTGCGCCAGTTCTCGGCGCACGTGGCCGGGTTGATGGAGAAAATCTCGAACTCGGTGGTGCCGATCAGCGCGTTGTTCACCATGATCAGACCGGATTCAAAGGCAGTGAACACACCGAGGTCGTAGGTGCACAGGACCTTCAGGTTCCCGACATTCTTCGTGTTGATCTGGCTGAGCGGCGAGTAGCGCTGCGATGTCGGTGTCCTGTTGTAGCTTGGCCAGTCCCCGGCCGCCGCGTTTGGCCATGCCGCGTCGGCGAGAGGCGCGGCGGGCACCGCGGCTACGGGCGCTTTGTAGGCGGGATTCGTTTCGATTATCAACGTGCCCGCCGGCGCAGACAGCGACTTGAGAAAGTTGAGTCCCATGCCGCCGTAGGTCGTCATCTGCACCGGGAACGTGACGTAGAGCACGCCCGCGATTGCCACGCCTGCCACAAACAGCAAGCCGACGATGATGAAGAATTTCCTCTTCGTGCTGTTCATCACCTCTCTCCTGTTAGGTGCCGCCGCCTAGCGCCCGACCCGCGCTGCGGCCCGCTGCGCCTCCCTTGTTCTTCTGCCGCGCCGCGTCGCGCATCCGCAGCGCGTCGTAGATCGGCCGGTCCCCGAGCGCGGTCGGCACAGCAACCGCGGCCGCGCACGCCGTGAGCAACGGGACGAAGAGCGTCGTTGCACCGGTCATCTCGACGACGAGCGCAATGCCGGTGATCGGAGCCCGCACGACGGCGACGAACAGCGCCCCCATGCCGATCGCGACGAAGGCGACGATCGGGGTCGTGAGCAGCGGCACCATGGCTTCGGCTGAGCGCCCGAACAGCGACCCCGCTATCGCGCCGACCACGAGCAGCGGCGCGAACAGTCCTCCGGGGACCCCGGGGGCATACGAAAGCGGCCCGAGTAAGAGGCGTATCCCGAGAACGAGGACGAGCGCTGCCACGGAGTGGCCGCCGTCGAGCACGCCCTGGATCAGCGTTTCGCCACCGCCGACGAGCGCTGGCGCGCAGTAGGCGACCAGCCCGACGGTTCCGCCCACCGCCGCGGCGCGGAGCTCGGGCGCGACGCGAACGCGCTCCAGAAGATCGATGGCGGCGACGATCATCCGGTTGTACGCGACCCCAACGAGCCCGACGAGCCCGCCGAACAGGAGGAAGAGCAGATAGCCCGGAAAGAGATCGACCTCGATCGCCGGCACGGTGAACACGAGCCGGTCGCCGACCAGCGCGCGCATCACGGCGAGCGCGGCGCTGCACGCGGCGAGCGTCGCCACGGCGACGCGCAGCTCGAAGCGGCGAACGAGCTCCTCGAGCACGAACACCGCGCCGGCCAGCGGCGCGTTGAACGCCGCCGCAAGGCCCGCGCCTGCGCCGGCGGCGAGGAGCACGCGGGCGTCGGCAGCGCCCAGCCTGAACCAGCGACTGGCGAGGTGCCCGACCGTCGCGCTCATCTGCACGGTCGGCCCTTCGCGGCCGAGCGCGAGGCCCGCGCCGAGCGCGAGCACGCCGCCGAAGAACTTGACCGGCAGCACCGCGGCGCCCGTCACGCGCGCGTCGCCGCGGACGACTGCCTCGATGTGCTGGACGCCGCTGCCCGAGGCCTCGGGTGCGAAGCGCCGCACGAGCCAGCGCGCGAGAAATGCCGCCGCGGCGGCGACCACGACGGGCACGAGCCAGCCGATCCACGGCGCCGTGTGCGACCAGGCGACCAGCGCGTCGCGCAGCGTCTCGGCGCGGTCGACCAGGGCGTGGAACGCGCTGCCGACGAGCCCGGCCAGCGCGCCGACCGCCAAGCCGGCGACCGCGAGATTGAGCAGGCCCGAGCGATCCTCGGCGTCGGTCTGAGGCGCAGCGGTCATGTCCTGTCGGTCAGCGCGGTCACGTCTTGCGATTGTGGAGCACCCAAGCACCGATGCCGAGTGCAGGGTCAAGAATCGCAAACGCCCCCAGCGTATGGGGAAAAACACCGGCTATCACAAGGGGCACGAGCACTAGAGGAACGAGCACCACCCGATCAAGCACGGAGGCCGGTCCGAATTGTCGAGCGCCCGAACGGCCGCCGAATACGTAGAGCCATCCAATGACGGCTACCGTCATACCAAGCACACGGAAGAGCGCACTCTCGTGTCCGTCGAATGGCGCATCCATGAAGATTGTCTGCACCGCACCTGGCCAAACAATCAACAAGCCTCCGAGGGCAAGATAGATAAAACCATTCATCACTGCGTATTTCGATGCAGTAGATAGGTTAGCGGGTTTCTCGAGAAGATCGTTGAAAAAAGACATACTCTCTTGGGTGCCGATTGCGGCTACTAGAACGCGAAGATCTTCTGGCACAGTGGCGAGTGACCGGTTCTGGTCGATTCTGTTGAGCCTCTTGCAAAATCCTGTTGCCGAGCAAGATTATTTTCGTCTGAATGACACGAACAGGGGTGAGCGTGGCTCGACATCGAGCGATAAGGTGCTTGTCATAGACCATCATCTGCTCGCAATGGATACTAAACTGCGCTCGCGCCTTTCGCAAATCTGGTTTGCCGTTCAGAACGCACTGTTCCCGGAGATCGAAGCGCAGTTGGGGCAGGCCCTCACGCCGAAGCTGGAGCAACTGATCCGCATTCTGGAAGTCGCGCGTGTTGAAGAGCACGTGGGCTCGAGCTGGGGCGCGGTGGGACGCCCGCCCCGTGATCGGGTGGCGCTGGCCCGCGCATTCGTCGCCAAGGCGGTGCTCGATTTGCCGACGACCGAGGCACTGATTGACCGGTTAAGCAACGACACGAGCCTGATGCGCCTGTGCGGCTTCGCGTTGACCAAGAAGCTGCCCGATGCCGCGACCTTCTCGCGCGCCTTTGAGGAGTTTGCCACCCGTGGCCTGCCCGAGCGGGTGCATGCGACGCTGATCGCCTCGCATCTGGGCGAGAGAATCGTGGGACATCTGAACCCAGACAGCACCGAGATCGTGGCGCGCGAACGCCCGGCGGACAAGCCGGCCCCGGCGCTGAAGCCCGCCCGGCGCCGCGGTCGGCCGAAGCGGGGCGAGTCACGCCCCAAGGAGCCCACGCGCATCGAGCGGCAATTGCGGATGAAAGGGCTGAGCGAGATGATCGCCGATCTGCCGCGTGCCTGCGATGTGGGCACCAAGCGCGACAGCCAGGGCCACAAACACAGCTGGGTCGGCTACAAGCTGCACTGGGACGTGGCCGACGGGGGCATTCCGATCGCCGCACTGCTCACCTCGGCCTCGTTGCACGACAGCCAGGCGTTCATCCCCTTGGCGAAGATGAGTGCCGAGCGGGTCACCAGCCTCTACGACGTAGCCGACGCGGCGTATTGCTCGCCGCTGCTGCGTGAGTTCAGCCGCGAGTTGGATCACGTGCCGCTCATCGATCACAACCCGCGTCGTGGAGAAAAGATCGCCTTCGCCCCCCATGAGGCCGAGCGCTTCAAGGAACGCTCCACCGTCGAGCGGGCCAACGCCCGCTTGAAAGACGAGTTCGGGCGCGTCACGTCCGCGTACGCGGGGCCACCAAGGTCATGGCGCACCTGATGTTCGGCGTCCTTGCCCTGACCGCGGATCAATTGCTGCGATGGGTGACCTGAACCGCTCACAGCCCAAATTGGGTGCGCCTCGCAACCGGTTTGCGGGACAGCGCTCGCCCCGACGACAGAAAAAACCGACTCATCTTGCCATGAACAGCGGGTAAAGAGACTCAGAGGACCGGCGGCCATCCGCATATCATCGCCAAGCGACGAGGCGACTACTTCAAGTCACCTTCGCCAGGAATTTTGCAAGAGGCTCTGTTGAAAAACCTTTTCCAGAGCTACTCGAAAAATTCCCGGCCCGCAGAGGCTGCTGGTCGGACGTGGAGGACCATGCGATCGTCTGCGACGTGCGACCAGAAGCGCTCTGACAAGCACCCCGACAATTTGCCGAGCGAATTGTTGATTTCAACACGCCCACGCGAAAATTGGGAGTCGTTGCAGTGTGGAGTTTTTCATCAGAATCGGCCGGACAGGGACCGTCGCGGTGCGACCCTTGTCCCCGTCGAATGTTCTCTCGAAGGTCGCCTCTGCCCCGGCCTGCGCGCTTTTCGCCCCGAGGGGGCTGATCGCTTTTTTGGCCGCGATGCCGAGATCGAGGCGCTCGCGAAACGCATGCTGCGCCCCGAGAAGAAGCGTCAGCTGTAATCGTTGCGTCCGGCGATGACGCCGCCGTCCACGTCCCAGATCGCGCCGGTGACCCATGAAGCCCTGTCAGACAGGAGGAAGGCGACGACCTCGGCCACGTCCTCAGGCACGCCGACCCGACCGATGGGGTGAAAGCGGTTGAAGCCCTGCAGAGTATCGTGCACCTGGTCCTTGGCGATAAAGCCCTCATAGATCGGCGTTTCGACCACGGCTGGCGAGACGGCGTTAACGCGGATGCTGGCGCCGGTCAGTTCCATCGCCAGGTGCTGGGTCAGCGCATGGAGCCCCGCCTTGGCCATCGAGTAGGCGGACGACGGCGTCGCCTGCAAGCACATGTCTTACCATCTCCCTGTGAGGGTAATGCGAGTGGGTGAGGTGAAGGGCTGCACGAATTACATCCAGCAATCGCGCAGCGGTTTGTTGGTCTGCCAAACGCGCCGTCGCGAGGCGCGGATGCCTACGGTTTGCACCTCGCTCGTTTGCGCTTCTTTTCGTGCACCTTAACAGTTGCACACGGAGAAAGTATTTACCACCGTTCTTCGAAGGCGAGTACTACAGTTACGTATATTGCGGTGATGTTGCAGTGACCGGAAAAATGCCGGGACGCGTTATCGTGAACGAATTCACGACCGTCGCCTCGGCCTTCACCGCCGCGCGATTCATTAGGGGCGAGGCCATTTCCGGGAATTCGCTCGGGCTGCGAATCGCCGCAATGAACGTCCCGAATTTCGTGAACCTGCAAAGCGGTAGTTGGGGACCCGTCATCGTCGATGGGTTCAATATCACGCGCAGCACGACGCTTTCGAACTTCAATACGCTCGCGTCCCTCGTCACCTATGCCAGCACGTCTGCCAGCGATGACTGGCGTTCGCGGTTCTTCCGCGCGGCAACGCCAAGCGATGGAACGACGCCGTCGAACACGCTGGGAGCGATGGCGGGCATTGAAAGTGAGTCATGGGCACATCCCAAGGACCTCTTCGCACTCTTCGAGGAGGCCTATCCGCAGGCGAAGGAAGGTTTGCCGAACGCGGCGCCGTTTGCGCCTTACCTGTTGTACGCGCCAAATGACTTCGCGCTCATCTTGCGCTTTTCGGGCGGTGGCCTCTACGCACCGGGCCGGCTGATGTTCGACGCCGACAGCAATCTCTGGAGCGGTGTGAATTGGATGCCGGGGTCGCAATCCAACGTGGTGAAGAACATCGGCGGAGGCGCCGCGAAGCTCGGCCCTGACGGTTCCGTACTCTCTCCCCCGGTCACCGGCTTCATGGGTGCCGGGATCAACGGAGTCGGATGGGGCACCGCCGTGACGCGGGAAAACGTCTGGATATCGAGCTTCAACGGCAAGATCGACCGGAGTCAATGTCATCTATGGCGTGGCCGAGCCGGTGCAGCCGCCGCGCATGGGCAAGGTGCGGCGCTTCTGAACTAGGGATCGCAGAAGCGACAACCGGTGCGGGGTTGACCGCGGCGTCGCGGGATCGCCCGGCGCGGGTCACCTCGTCAATGGCGGCTTATCGGAAGATTTCGCGGCGACCACCAACGGCGGGAGTTGGCCGTTCGCAGCCGGTCATCGACCCTATCGTGCGTTGGCCCCGCGTCAGGGCGCCGGCTCGAACGTGACCACGCGCTGCGCGGGCACTTCCTCCGACTCGCCACCGACGAACCAACACTCCTCCCCGCGCAGCGGGTCGCGCACCCAGCCGACGCTGAACGGATGCGGAAAGAATGCTCGCTGGGTAGTGCGATCGGTGCCGCTGAAGAAAGCGCCCAGCCCGGGATGGCTGTGATACCAGCCGACGATGAGCTCACCGGAGCGCAGCGCTTCCCGGGCACGCGTCCACACCCCCGATTCCATTCGCAACGACACGCCCGAGCTCGCGAACTCCAGTGCGGCAACGCCACTCCGCACCAACACGGCGAGGATGGACCCGTCGTTGCCGGAGAACGCTTCTCCTACGAGCAGTCCGCCCTGCTCGTCGAAGCTCCCGGCAAGGTGGCGTTCCGCGGCGGCTCGCGCCTGCGCATCCACCACGATCACCACGCCTTCCGCGCAGCACGATTCGACGCGCGTCGCTTCGGCGTCCGGCAGACGCGGGAACAGCTCGTCGATCGGCAGGATCGGCAGCTCGGTCTTCTGCTCGCGCCACTGGATCACGTGTCCGCCTCGAATCCGCGTGCGCATTTCGGGCACCGCACGGTGCCGCGGCGTCCGGCGGGCAGCCGCAGACGCGTGCCGCAGTGCGGACAGGAACGAATCACCCGGGCGTCATCGGGCGCCGTCTCGTTCCAGCGGATCTGCGCGCCCGGCTGCTCCGGCGCTGCGATATCGACGCGGTCCGAGGGAAACGCCTGCGGAAACTTTCGCAGCGCCTGCACGTACCAGTGAAGCGCAACCGGCGTTCGCGGCAGACTGCGCGTTCACGATCAGCGGATCGAACGTAACGAGCTGCGCGATGCGGCGGACGAAGAGGTCCATGCCCTCGCTCGGCAGCCACTTGGTGCCGAGGCAGACCAGGCCCGATGGATAGACGTTCGGATGGAAAATCGGCGTGGCGATGGTCGCGGCCGGCGGCATGAAGGGGTAGCGCGCCGGCAGGTCGATGACGAGTCGCGTGTTGGTACGGCGCTCGGCCGGATACGCGGAAGAGCCGGCCGTGACGAAACCGAGGTCGAGCACGAAACGCGGAGAGCCGGGAGTCGGCAGGGCAACCAGAGTGATCCGGCCACGCGAGGCTGCTGCGAGCGCCCGCAGCCGGTCGCTGTCGGCCGCCAGGCGAACCGAGCTCGGCATGCCAGCGAAGTCGGGGAAATGTGGGTCGACTTCAGCCGGCCACCAGCACCGGCTGCACCTCGAGCACGTCGCCGGGTTTGACGCCGCTCTTCGCGAGCGATTCACCGGGCGCGACCGCGCGGCCGGTGGTGGTGTTCACCAGCGTGTAGTCGGTGTCCGCCGGCAGCGCCCAGTTGTCCACCGCGGCCTGCATGATCTCGCCGCCGGTGCTGCCCGCCCCGAGGGTGAGCTCCGCCTTTCGCGTCTGGTCGGCCGTGCGCACCATCAACCTGACCTCTTCCGCCATCATTCCTGCTCCTCGAAGTCGAGACAGATCCATTCGCCACCGGCATCTGCCAGCGCATATTTCGCCGGCGGAGCATCACCGCAGAAACGGGTTGCCAGTTCCTCCGCCGTGAACTCATCGCGTATCTGCGACCCGCGCCGCGCGCAGGCCGCATACCGCACAGCGCATGATGCGATCGTCGAAGTCCGCCGCGCGCCGATCGACGAAATCGGCGCCGCGCGACGTGTCCCCGCAGCTCGCACATTCGTATTCGGTGATGAGCGGATCGCTGAGCCGAAGCGCGAGGCGCGCTGAGCGTTGCATCCGCTCCTGTCGCCTCGGACAGGCGCCGCGCCCAATCGTTTCCGGCGGCGATCACGCGCGGCCGCCGCGCGAACAGGCCGCAGCCCGCGCATTCGGTCTGCCGGTCGAGCGTGGTCACCGTGCTCGCGCCACCCAGCGTGTCGAAGAAGACACGCCGCGCCGTGCGGTCGTGGGCGTCGCCGAGCCGGAGCGCTGCCGACGCGGCGAGCGCGCCGGCGATGCTGGCGGTGATGGTCGTGGTCGGAATCTTCCGTTCCGTGTAGGCCGTCTTCCTGAGCCAACCGCAGGAGTAGCGCTCGGCGATGCGCTGGTAGGCGGAGTGCGGCAGGTGGCACTCGTAGCACGCCGGGATGGCGTCGCCCGAGAAGGGGAACGTCTCGACCGTGACGAAGCGGCTGTCGATCGCGGTGTTCACCAGATCCACGCCGGCGATGAGGCACATCTGGTTCACGCGCAGCCGCGCCTCGAAGTTGTCGACACAGCTCACCACGGTGCGGTAGCGCACCAGCATCGACAGGCGGAGGCTGCGCCAGAAGTCGCCGTCGACAGCGTGCAGCTCGACCGACGGATCGACCGACCGCGCCCGCGCGACCACCGCTTCCGCCTTGGACGCACCGACGTCGCTCTCGCGCAGGAAAATGCTCCGCGTGAGGTTGTGGCGCTCGACCCGGTCGAAATCGTAGACGTCCATCGCGCCGACGCCGAGCAGCGCAAGATTCTTGACCACCTCGTTTCCCACGGCGCCGGCGCCGATGACCGCGACGCGCGCAGCGCGTACCTCGTCCTGGGAGAACCAGTCGATCAGGCTGTGACGGAGGTAGCGATCCGTGCCCATCGGCGCGGCCGACGGTGGGAAGAGCGGTCGCGATCAGTCGTCCGCGAGGCGCACCTGACCCAGGTCGGTGCCGCCGCAGACCATGCAGCCGCCGCCGTTCTCGCGCTTCAGCACGGCGACGCTTTCACCGTGATACATGGACAGGCACTTCCCGCAGCGGAACAGGGGCTGCCTCGGGTCGATCGGCGCGCTCGAATAGGCGTCGCGCAAGCCCGCGAGCTCGCCGCGACGCACGATGTGCACGGTGCCGGGTGCGGCTGCCTTCTCGTCGGCGCCAAACCAGTCCGGCCAGCGCGGGCGCGGGCGGTAGGTGCGGTCGCTGCGCGGCAGCGCGGACAGGCGGAAGATCAGCCAGAAGCAGAGGCCGATGAAGATGAGGAAAGGAAGCAGTCTTGCCATCGCGGGCTGCTAACGGATCAGCGAGTGAACGGTTGACCTGCCGATACTACCTTCGGCGGGCAACGCGCGGCGAGGAATCAAAACCTCATCGGTGCCGGGCCTTCCTGCTCCCACATCACGTCCACCTTCTGCGCGGCGGCATTCCGGAGCAACTGGAGCAGTGGATAGGCACGCTGGGGCAAGGACACGCGGGACTCCCGGTCTTCATCGCCGTCGCCCTTCTCGCCCTCCGCCTGCTTGGGTTTCGCAGGCAACGGCGGCGGATTTTCCAGCGCTTTTTCCAGCCGCTGGACCGCGGCCGGAATATCCGCCGCGAGGATGGCGCTCGGCACCGTTCCGCTGTGACCCATCATCTTGAGAAGATGGACCGCGACGTCGCCGAACATGGTGAGCCGGCCGGCCTTGCTGTCGAATCGAATGAGCATGGACGTATCGTAACCGGATGGCTCGCGCTTGGCCACCACGGCGATGGGGTGAAGGAATGCGCCTTGGTATCGTAATGCCCCGCCTCGCCCCTAACGCAGGCTGCGGAGGAGACAAGGTGAGGCTGCCATTCGTGTATACGCTGCTGCACCGATGCTCGACGAAGCTGTAGATGGCCGTGCGCGGGCCGCAGCACTCCATCGCGCCGAGTTCGGTGCAGCCTTACTCATGAGCTCTTCCGTTTGACGGAAAGCGGGCGTGGCGCGTTCTCAGCAACGGCCCGTACGGCGGCGGGCTTGCGCGGTTCGTTCGGCTCGCCGCCGCCGGCCTGGAACAGCTGTTCGATCTGCTGGAACCGTTCCGCCCGCTCGCCGGTGAGCTCGCCTGGGGCCGACGCGACAGCGCGGATGATGCCGAGCAATTCGGCGCGCTCTGCCGGGTCGGGAGGCAGCATCTTCGGGATGGCGGCGAGCGCTGCGTCCTGGTCCAGCAGAAGCGCGAAGAACTGCTCCCGCAACACCTCCTTGAATTCCTGCAGCGTCATGCCCCCCTCCTCGGCACGCAGTCGCTGCAGCTCGTTGAAGGCACGCTCGTCCACGCTGTGGCCCGCCAGGCCGATGTACACCAGGGCGCGGATGGCGGCCTCGCGCCCACCCCCCTCGGCGACGCGCGCCTTGATCTCGGCGATGCGCTGCTGGACGAAGGCAATCCGCTCCGGTTCGACGCTCGGACGCCGGCGTGGCGGTTGATCGGCATCCTTCACGCCGGCCAGCGCCTGCATGAGCGGCGAGCTATAGACGTTAAGGAAGATCTGCTCCATTGTGGAATCGCGCCAGTCGCGCCAGCCGTCGAGGGCGGCGATGATCTGATCCGACACCATGCCCTGCATCTTGACCAGAGGATTGTCGGGAGAGACCGGACGACGTTCCTGGCGGACCTGTTCCGCCAGCTCGCCGATCTGGCGCATCAGCGGATTGCGATCCGAGAAGAGCGCGAAGGGGAGCTCGGCGGGGTTGAGCTGGTGCTGCGACTGGGCGCTCTGCGCATTGGCGAACGCCCGGACGAAGGGTTGCAGAAACGTGCGATACAGCGCGAGGTTGGTTTCCGAGACACGCCGTACCGCGCCAAACCGGCGCTCGTTCTCGGGGTCGGGCTTGACGATCGCGCGCACGTCGCCGAGGGTGCGTGCCTCGAAGCGCACGAGCCAGTCGCCGGCGACGAGGTCCGGATTGGCGGCTGCGTCGGTCTTCGGCGTCAGGACCGCTTCGTACAGGCCGGGCGGCAGCACCTCGATCAAGTCGATGTTGGTCGCGAACTCGCCGTGCTCCTTTCGCGCTACCCCGCCCGAGACGAAGATGCCCAAGTGGCCGATGCTCTCGTGGATGGCGTAGACGATGGTCTGGGCGGCCGCACGAATGTCCTCGTCCTTTTCGTACAGATCGACGATCCATCCCAGCGCCTGCTGCGGCGGCGTGATGTTGTCGCCCTTGGAGCAGAAGCAGACGATCGGCGAGCGGATGTTGCGCAGATCGATGCGGATGCCGTCGCTCGTGACAATCTCGGCGGTCGCAAGCCGGTTGCCGACGAACAGCTGATCGACGATCCACTGTATCTCCTCGGCGTTGAGATTGATGTGGCCGCCCCAGTACTTCTCGAACTCGAGGAAGCGCTCGGCCTCGGTATCCACCTTCGACCAGACGTTGTAGTTCTTGGTCCACAGCGTGTTGGCCGGATTCAGGTTCTCGAAGTTCTCGACGAGCCTGGCGCCCTCGAACTTGCCTGCGCCGAGATCGCCACTGAGGGCGGTCAGCCAGCTCCCGCCGAGCAGTCCACCGCTGTAGCGCATCGGGTTCCGCCCCTCGATGCCCGCCCAGTACGAGAGCGGCGAGCCCGCGATGATGATCGGGCCGAACAGCTCCGGCCGGGTCGCGGCGAGCATCATCACCGCCCAGCCCCCCTGGCAGTTGCCGATCACGCACGGTTTGCCGTCGGCATCGGGGTGCAGCGCGTTCACCTTCTCGAGGAACACGGCCTCGGCGCGCATGATGTCTTCGATCGTCTGGCCGGGCATGGGCTCAGGGGTGAACCCGACCAAGTACGCCGGATGCCCGGCGCGCATGGCCACCCCGAGCTCGCTGTCGGCCTTGAAGCCGCCGATGCCCGGTCCGTGACCGGCGCGCGGATCGACGACCACGAACGGCCGTTTCCTGGGATCGATGGTTACCCCGCTCGGCGGCTTGACGCGCACCAGCAGATAGTTGACGGGCCGCTCGAAGGTGCGGGCATCCAATACCAGCTCGGCATCGAAGCTGAGAACGTGCGGCACCGGCTGCGCCCGTTGCTCGTAATACTGGTCGCTGCGCCGGCGCAGCACGTCCCAGAAGAGGATCGTGCGCTGGCAGGCGTCGACCCAGTAATCGTAGGCTTGCTGCGCCGTCGCCGGCATCGCTTGCGGATCGAAAGCTGAAGGAGTGGAACCGGGTATGTGGGTCATCTTTGCACCTGTCTGCGGGATGTTGATCACTGTCGCGTCGCGTGCGACACCTTGATGTCGCGTTCACCGACGATGAGGCAATTTGGGCGCCGCTCAGGCACGAGGGCTTCCGCAGGTGGCATCATGTTGCCGGCGTCACGGTCCAATAGAGGGTCATTGTTTCGCCTGCTGCGCTTCGTATCGAGAGGACGGCGCCGGCGGCTCGCCGTAATGCTGGCTGCCGCCGCCGAGCGCGGCGTACAGGGCGACGCGGCTCGACAGCAGCGCCCGCCGCAGCTGCACCAGCAGTTGCTCGGCGGTGAGCAGGTCGCGCTGCGCGTCGAGCACTTCCAGGAACGTCGCGCTCCCGCGGTCGTAGCGCATCTGTGCGAGCCGCGCGCGCTCCTGTTGCGCCGCGAGCGCCCGGCGCTGGATCGCCACCTGCTCGGCGAGCCAGCGCTGGGCGGAGAGCGCATCCGAGACCTCGCGAAACGCGGTCTGGATGGTGCGCTCATAACCGGCCACCGCTACGTCGCGACGCACCTCGGCAAGGTCGAGGTTGGCCTGCCTGCGGCCGGCGTCGAAGATCGGGAGGACGAGCTGCGGCGCGAAGAGCCAGGCCTTCGTTCCCGAGTCGAACAGGCTGTCCAGCTCGGCGCTCGCCGTGCCGAAGAATCCGGTCAGCGTGATGCTCGGAAAGAATGCCGCGCGCGCGGCGCCGATGTTCGCGTTCGCTCCCCGCAGAAGATGCTCGGCGGCGATGATATCGGGCCGCTCCTGGAGCAGCTCCGAGGGCAGTCCGACGCGCAGCTCGTGCATCGGCTCCGCATCGTTCAGATTCGCGCGGTCCTCGAGCCCCGCCGGCTGCGTCCCCACCAGCAGCGTGAGCGCGTGCGCCTGCGCGGCACGCGCCTGTTCGAGCTGCGCGCCGAGCGACTGCGCCTGGGTGAGCAGCGTCTCGACCTGCGCCACGTCCAGGCGCGTCGTCGCGCCCGGCCTCGAATCGGCGCTTGAAGAGGCGCAGCGACTCCTCGCGGGTGCGGATGGTGTCGCGAGTGATCCGAATGCGCTCGTCGAGCTCGCGCAGTGTGAAGTAGCCGTCGGCCACCTGCGCAACGAGGCTCACGGTGACTGCGCGCCTGGCGTCGTCGCTGGCGAGGTACTGCTCCAGCGCGGCGTCCTTGAGGTTGCTCACGCGGCCCCAGAAGTCGAGCTCCCATCCGACGACGCTCAAGCCGACGTAGTACGCAGGCAAAGTGCGCGCGCTCCCGGTTTGGCTCACGTCGGCGGGAACCCCCAACCGCAGCTCTCCCGCATTCGCGTTGAGGGTCGGGAACTGGTCGGCGCGGCGAATCTGGAAGGCGGCGCGCGCCTCTTGGACGCGCAGGACCGCCACGCGCAGGTCGCGGTTCTCCTCCAGCGCCTGCGCGATCATCGCCTGCAGTTGTTGGTCGGCGAAGTAGTCGCGCCACGCGACCTCCGCGGCGGCGGGCGCATCGGGCTTCGCGACCGGCGGCATCGGCGCATCGGTGGGATACGCGTCCGCGACCGGCAGCGCGGGTCGGGTGAATTCGGGCGCGAGCGAGCAGCCGGCTGCCAGCACTCCGAGGCCCGCTGCGCACATCACCGCGAGCGACCACAGCGCACGGCCCTTGTGCCACGTTCGGCTCGTGGCGCGCGCAGCCCCCGATCGCGCTACCGCCCGCGCCACATCGAGCGGCGCCTCGAGGTCAAATGAGAGGTTCATCGTTCGTTGGGGCGCTTGAGTCGATCACTGCCGGTTGCGGTGACCGAGTGCTCGTCGCCGCTCGTCTCGAGATCGCTTGCAAGCGAATCGAGCAGCTCGTGGCCCGATACGAACTCGCGGCTCCGGCCGGTGACGAGGTTCTCGATACGACCGGCAAGCGCACCGCGCTTCGCATCGCCGCGCATCTTCAACACGTACGCGCGTCGGCTCGGGTATTTGGGCTTGGAGTCAAGAGGCATTGCAGGTGTCGCCAGGGAAACTCGGAGACAGCGTAGTCGGATCGCATCGCCGAGTGGTAAGTGAAAGGTCGATGTTCGGTCTGTTGTCGATCGCTGCCGGATGCGTGCGACTGGCAGTGCGGCTTTTTCGCATCGCAAGGGCGCGCTTCGGCGAGGGCCTGGAACATGCTGTCGAGCCGCGGATCGGCCCTTCATTGCGCCGGGGCAGGCGCGGAGGCCGGAGACGGTGCTGCCGCGCGTCCGACCCTGAACCACGCGGCGTAAAGGGCCGGCACGAAGAAGATCGTCAGCACCGTCGCCACGGTGAGGCCGCCCATGATCGCGATCGCCATCGGACCCCAGAACACGCTGCGCGTGAGCGGAATCATCGCGAGCACGGTGGCCGCCGCCGTCAGGCACCACCGGACGGGTCCGATGCACGGCCGCGTCGACGCAGGGCGGTCCAGGCGTCGCGGCCCTCGGCCATTTCGGCCTTCACCTGGTCGATCAGGATCACCGAGTTGCGCATGATCATCCCGGAGAGGGCGGTGACGCCGAGGATCGCGACGAAGCCGAGCGGCGCTTGGAAGAGGAGCAGCGCGGCGACGACGCCGATGAGTCCGAGCGGCGCCGTCAGGAACACCATGAACATCAGCGAGAAGCTCTGCAGCTGCAGCATCAGGATCGTCAGGATCGTGAACAGCATCACCGGGAAGACCGCCGCGAGCGCGCGGTTGGCCTTGTCGCTTTCCTCGACCGCACCGCCGACGTCGATGCGATAGCCGAAAGGCAGCTTCGCTTCGATGTCCTTCAGCAGCGGCCGGATCGACTGCGTCGCCGACACGCCCTGCTCGCCGTCCTTGACGTCCGCGCGAACGGTGATGGCCATGTCGCGGTTGCGGCGCCACAGCACCGGCTCTTCGAGCTCGTACGTCGACGCGCGCGACCTGCGACAGCGGCACGACGGTGCCCGGCGCGTGTAAGAGATTGACGTCCTTCAGCGTGTCGACGTCGAGACGCTCGGACGGAACCGCACGGGCGACGATGTCGATCAGGTCTTCGTGCTCGCGCAGATGGGACATCGTTGCGCCGTTCATCACGGTCTGGGTCACGAACGCCACGTCGGCCGGCGCCAGTCCGAGCGCACGGGCCTTGTCCTGGTCGAGGTCGACTTTCAGGGTGCGCACCGGGTCGTTCCAGTCGAGCTGGACATCGCGCACCTTCGGGCTCGAAGCGACGACGCGCTCGACCTCGCGCGCGATCTCGCGCACCTTCTGGGTGTCCGGACCGACGACGCGGAACTGCACCGGGAAGCCGACCGGCGGACCGAGCTCGAGGCGCGTGACGCGGACCCACGCGTGCGGGAATTCCTCGTTGACGCTCGCCATCAGTCGCGAGCGCACCCGCTCACGCGCCTCCATGTCGCGCGTCATCACGATGAAGACCGCGTAGCCCGGGTTCGGCAGCTCCGGATCGAGCGATAGATAGAAGCGCGGCTGCCCGGCGCCCGTATACGCCGTGAAGAAGCGGACGTCCTCGTCCTTCGCGAGGACCGACTCCATCTTCTTGACCTGCTCGGTCGTCGCGGCGAACGAAGCGCCTTCCTTCAGTCGCAGCTCGACGACGAGCTCGGGCCGCGAGCTGTTGGGGAAGAACTGTTGCGGCACGAACCGTGCTTCCGACAGATCGCGACGGCCAGGGCGGCCACGGTGGCGCCGATGACAAGCCAGCGCCGCTCGATGGCGAGGTCGATCCAGCGGCGCAGCTTGCGGTAGAACGGCGTGTCGTACGGGTCGCCGCCATGGTGATGCTTGCCGAAGTCCTTGGGCAGCATGTTGACGGCGAGGTAGGGCGTGATGATCCCCGAAACGACCCACGAGAGCAGCACCGCCGTGCCGACGATCCAGAAGATGCCGCCCGCGTATTCGCCGGTGGTCGACTGGGAGAAGCCGATCGGCATGAAGGCGGCGACGGTGACGAGCGCGCCGGTCAGCCGGGGCATGGCAGTCGCCTCGTAGGAGAAGGCGGCCGCTTTCAGGCGATCCCAGCCTTCCTCCATCTTCACGACCATCATCTCGACCGCGATGATGCCGTCGTCCACCAGCAGGCCGAGCGCGATGATCAGGGACCCGAGCGAGACGCGCTCGAGGTTCCAGCCCATCGCGAGCATCACCAGCGCGACGACGCCGAGCACGAGCGGCACGGAGAGCCCGACCACGATGCCTATGCGCCAGCCGAGACTGAGCAGGCAGACCGCGAGCACGATCGCGAGCGCTTCCAGCAGCGAGCGTTCGAATTCCCAGATGGATTCGCTGACGACGGTGGGCTGATCGGCCACGCGCTCGAGCTCGACGCCGTACGGAAGCTCCGCCTGGATCTTGGCGACCGCCTTTTCGATCGCCTTGCCGAGGTCGACGATGTTGCCGTCGTTGGTCATCGTGATGCCGAGCATCAGCACCTGCTGCCCGTTGTGGCGGACGGTGTACGTCGGCGGATCTTCGTATCCGCGCGTGATCGTCGTGAAATCGCCGAGCTTGATCAGCCGTCCGCCGGCGGAGACCGGCACGTTGCGGATATCGTCCAGGCTGGCGAACTGCCCGCTCACGCGGACCATCACGCGGTCGCCGCGCGTGTCGATCTGGCCGCTCGCCAGCAGGCTGTTCTGGTTTCTCAGGCTTTCGGCAATCTGTAGCGGCGTAATCCCGAGCGCGGCCAGCCGCTGGTGCGAGAACTCGACGTAGACCTTCTTCGCCTGCTTGCCGTAGATGTCGACCTTCTTCACCATCGGCACTTTGAGCAGTCGACGCTTGATGTCTTCCGTCACGTCGGAAAGCTCCGCGAGGCTGACGCCGTCGCCCTTGACGGCATAGAGCAGCCCGGTCACGTCGCCGAATTCGTCGTTGAAGATCGGGCCGATGACGCCTTCGGGAAGCTCGAGCTTGATGTCGCTGAACTTCTTGCGCGCCTGGTACCACGCCTCCCGCTGATCCGCGTGCGAGGTGCCGCCGACCACCGTGATCAGCATGGCGCCGTAGCCCTGGCGCGCGTAGGTCTTGACCTTCTCGAAGTGGTCGAGCTGCTCGAACTTCTTCTCCATGCGGTTCAGCACCTCGTCCTGGATCTGTTGCGCCGTCGCGCCGGGCCAGATCACGATCGCCGTCATCGACGGCACGGAGAAGTTCGGGTCTTCGAGCTGGCCGAGCTTCGTGAAGCCCGCTACGCCGCCGATGGCGATCGCGAGGATCAGGAACAGAACGATGGCGCGGTGGTTCAGCGCCCATTCGGTGAGGTTGAACGATTTCATCGGGCGGCCTGCTTGGCGGCATTCGCTGCCCGCTGCGCCGGGCAGCGCGACGCGCAGTCCGGGCGCCATCTTCTGCACCCCGGCGGTGACGACGAGCTCGCCGGCCGGCAGCCCGGAGACGAGCACTTCGTCGTTGCGATACCCGTGCACCGCGACCTCGGTCAGCTCGACGGTTCCGACGGGCTCGGTGCCCGTGCGACGAACCACCCACAGCGCCGGCTGCCCTTTGCTCTGGGTGATCGCGCTGGCCGGGATCACCGCCACCGCCTGTTCCCCAGAATTGCGATTGGCGACGAGCGTGGCGGTCGCGCCGAGCGGCAGTTGACGTGCGGTCACGGGCTTCAATCGGGCCCGGTACGTGCGCGTTTGCGCTGCCGCCTGCGGCGCGAGCTCGCGCAGGGCGACGTCGAACGTCTCGTCGGGCGCGGCTGCGAGCGAAGCCGTGTACCGCGCCGTCTTGAACGATGCGACGTGATCTTCCGGCACGTCGACGACGATCTCCGGCTCGCCCGGGTTCGCGATCGAGACGACCGGCTGCCCCTCGGCGACGACCTGCCCGCTCTCGGCTTTCACCGCCGTGACGACGCCGCTCCGCGACGCGCGCAGGACCGTGTACTTGAGCCGGTTGCGGGCGAGCTCGAATTCCCGCGCCGCGGCCTCGGCCGCCGCCTTCGTCCGGACCGCCGCGGTTCGCGTCTGCTCGTCTTCGGCCGTGCTGACCGCACCGTCGCCGACCAGCTCCTGGTTCCGCCGCCGATCCGACTCGGCCTGCCGCGCCGCCGTCGTGGCGGCGATCGACTGCTGCCGCGCCGCTTCCTCGGCGAGCCGGTAGTCGGTCTCGTCGAGCACCGCCAGCACGTCGCCTTCGCGCACGGTCTGGCCGACGTCGACCTTGCGCGCCATGATCTTGCCGCCGACGCGAAACGCCTGGTCCACCTCGTGACGCGCCTGCACCGTGCCGGTGTAGCGGTTCGTTTCGTCGGCCTTGTCGTAGCGGATCTCCGCGGTGCGAACCGACCGCAGCGCCTCGACTGCGGGCTGGTCCGGCTTGCACGCGGACAGCAGTCACCGCGGCGATCGGCGCGGCGAGAAGGGCCACAGACAGAGATGGTTTCACGACGCTTCCTCGGGTCGGTCTATGCGTTTCACGAATACGAACAGGCTAGCGGAAGGCCCGCAGGGAGTTGTCAATGAAGCGTCGGCATTCGGTCGGAACTTGGTGAGCATGCGCCACACGACCCCATGTGATACTGACTACACCCGCCCTCGCATCGATTTGAGCTCCACGCGGCAAGCCTCGCCGAACGCCGCGAGTGGATCGGCATTTTCCGACCGGAGAAGCTCGCGCATCTCCTCCACGCTCAAGTGGGCAGAGAAATACTGTTCCGTAATGCGCGTCAACAGATGTTCCGCCTCCGCGAGAACCGGGTCCGATGCGGTAAGCCGGATGCGGTTGACCAGCGCGTAGACGGGCAACAATGTCTCCGGCTTCTCCAGCGAGTGGGTGCACGCGTCCACGAAGAGTTTCGCGCATTCGCCAATGAATTCACCGTAGAGCGTCTCGCGCTTGCGCAACTCCTCCCGAATCAGATCACGCCTGGTGAGTGTCCTCTGGGTGACCCAGGTAGTCGCGACCGAAGCGGAGCCGCCGACGAGCGACCCCAGCACGGCTGACATTGCGCTCACCAACGTCGTGTCCATACCCTCCCCTTTGGCGTCTGCGGTCTCTTCCGACGGGGATCACGCGGGCGGCCACTCCCCCAAATCGGGGAAGGACTTCTTCAGCCGCTCGATGATATGCGCCTCGATCGCCGCCGTTTGCGCCTGCCCGAGCGCGTCGGCCGACCTGTCGCGAATCGCGAGATGCATCATGATCATGCCGTGCAGCTTCGCGAAAGCCGCGGGATTGTCCGTGCCGCACACCGAAGCGTCCTTGTGCAGCACCCGCTCGATGACTCCGGGATCGAGGATCCTCACCTTGCACAGGAGCGCCAGCCTGGCAATCTCACGGTCGAGCTCGTCGAGGTTGTCCGCCCACCAGGCGACCAGGAAGTGGTCCTGCTTCTCAGTCATGGCATAGTTTCGTGGTGGCAAGACGTCAATTCGCCACGGCCAGGGCGTGCGGAGTCCGACTTGCTGATTCGCGCAACTCAGGTGTCGCCGGTTGGCGGCGCGGCAACGCCTACCGCCTGCGCGAATGGGGTTTCCCGGGATGGCCCGGCAGTGATGGCAGCGTGCTGCGAAAGCCGTCGCGCAACGACGAGCGCAACCGCGCACGACGCGATGCGCGACTCGCGCGAATCCGCGCGGCTGGTGAGCACGATGGGCACGCGCGCGCCCACGACGATGCCTGCGCTCGCCGCGCCGCCCAGGTACTCGAGCTGCTTCGCGAGCATGTTGCCGCTCTCGAGATCGGGAACGACCAGAATGTCGGCCGAACCCGCGACATCGGACACGATGCCCTTGGTGCGCGCTGCAGCGGCGGAAACGGCGTTGTCGAACGCGAGCGGCCCGTCGAGCATGGCGCCGGCGATCTGGCCGCGGTCGGCCATCTTGCACAGGATTGCCGCGTCCAGGGTGGCGGGCATGTTCGGGTTGATCGTTTCGACCGCCGCGAGGATGGCGACGCGCGGCCGCGCGATGCCGAACGCATGGGCGAGGTCGACCGCATTGCGCACGATGTCGGCCTTATCCTCCAGCGTCGGCGCAATGTTGATCGCCGCATCCGTGATGATGAACGGGCGCGGGTAGGCTGGCGTCTGCATGAGGAAGCAGTGGCTCATCCGACGCTCGGTGCGCAGCGCACTGCCGACCACTGCACCCATCAATTCATCGGTGTGCAGGCTGCCCTTCATCAGCGCTTCGACCTCACCCCTGAGCGCGAGCTCCACGGCGCGCGCGGCAGCGGCGTGGCTGTGCGGCGCGTCTTCGATCGCCAGCTCGCCGATCTTCAAACCGGACTTCTCGGCAACGGCCTGCAGGCGCAGGCGCGGACCGACCAGCACGGGCTCGATGAGTCCGGCAGCCTGAGCATCGAGCGCCGCGGACAGACTGACAGCGTCGCAGGGATGAACGACGGCCATCTTGATCCGCCCCAGCGGCCGCACATACTGCAGCACCCGAATCAGGTCGTCGCCTTGCGCGAGCGCAATTCGCACGTGCGGCAGCGTGCCGCGCGGGCGCTCGATGCGCTCGGTAGGGGCAAGCACGGTCGCCTCGCCGGAGATGACGGTCTTGCCGTCCTGGTTCACGCAAGTGCAAGCCAAGACGAGGTGATGCTTCGTCTCGTCGCGGGACGTTACGGTCACGGTGGTCTTCAGCGTGTCGCCGACGCGAACGGGCGCCTGGAAGTTCAGCGTCTGGTTCAGATAGATCGTGCCCGGCCCCGGCAGGCGGGTGCCAAGCACCGCGGAGATCAGCGCTGCGCCCCACATGCCGTGGGCGATGACGCCGTGGAACCGGGTCGACGCGGCGAACTCGGCATCGATGTGCTGCGGGTTGATGTCACCCGACATCGCGGCAAACAGCTGGATGTCGGCGGCTGTCAGCGTGCGCTCGATGCTCACGCTATCGCCAACGGCGATCTCGTCGAAGGTGCGGTTGCGGATGACCTCGAGGTCATCGGAGGCAAAGGTGCTCGTCATGGTTGGCTCGCAGGAGGATTTGGCATGAGGCACGCTGTCAAGCCATGTTGTGCAGGCCGGCGTCGATGTAGACCACGTCGCCGGTCATGCCGGAGGAAGCGGGGCCGGCGAGGAAGGCAACCACGCGCCCGATCTCGGCGATGTCGACCAGGCGCTGCGGCGGGCGCGCGCGTCACCGCCATGTCGATCAGCTCGTCGAAATGGGCGATGCCGCTCGCGGCGCGCGTGCGCAGCGGGCCGGGCGATACGGCGAAGACGCGAATGCCCCCCGGGCCGAGCTCCTTCGCCAGGTAGCGCACCGAGGCCTCGAGTGCTGCCTTCACCGGGCCCATCAGGTTGTAGTTGTTCACGACCTTGTCCGCGCCATAGTAGCTCATGGTGATCAGCGTGCCGCCCTCCGTCATCAGCGGCTCGGCGAGGCGCGCCATCTCGATGAAGGAATGGCAGGACACCTGCATCGCCTGCAGGAATCCGGCCTGCGAGCAGTCGACGACTCGCCCGTGCAGGTCCTCGCGTGGCGCATACGCGATCGAGTGGATCGCGAAATCGAGCCGCCCCCAGTCGGCGCGGATGCGGTCGAACACCGCCTGCATCTGCCCGGGCTTGGTTACGTCGAGCGGCAAGAGCAGCGAAGCGTCGATCTTCTCGGCGAGCGGCGCGACGTACTGTCTTGCCTTGTCGTTCAGGTACGTCAGCGCGATGTCCGCGCCGAAGGCGCGCAGCTTGACTGCGCAGCCATACGCGATGCTTTCGGCATTCGCGACTCCGATCACGAGGCCGCGCTTGCCTTTCAGCATTTCGCCGACGCGCGAGTTCGGGTCCCAGACTATGGGCAGCGGATCGACCGCCTTGTCCGGAGCGGCCAGGATGGGGGTATCGGTCATGACGCAACCT
>CAVTGS010000016.1:0-83699 GCA_963734295.1 uncultured beta proteobacterium
ACACCCCCGAACTGGTGCGCGCATTCGAGCACGAGTCAGCGACCTTCCGGGAATTTGCCTTGCGGGCGGATCCCCCACTCGAGCCGGTGGAAATTCCCTACGAGGGGACCACGCTACCGGGCTATTTTTGCCGGGCCACGCATGTCGAAGGCCGCGGTCGGACACTGATTGCGACCAATGGATACGACTCGACACTGCACGAGATGTATTTCGCATTCGCAGTGGCCGCGAACCGGCGTGGCTACCACTGCCTGCTGTTCGACGGGCCAGGCCAGGGCCGTGTCCTCATCAAACAGTGCCTGCCCATGCGCCCGGATTGGGAAAACGTTGTGCGCCCGGTCGTTGATTACGCGTCGACGCGTCCGGAGGTCGATCCCGCGCGCCTTGCGCTCGCGGGCTGGAGTTTTGGAGGCTACCTCGCATTGCGCGGAGCAGGCGGCGAACCTCGGCTCGGCGCCTGCATCGCAGATCCCGCCTTCACCGGACTGTGGGAGCCGATGAAGCAGATGTTTGCGGGACTGCCGCCCGAGGCACTGGCCAACCCGCGCGCAGCGGATCCAGCACTGTTCGCACCCTACATCGCCCGCATCGAAGCCTCGCCAGAGCTTCGCTGGAAGGTTGTGCAACGGGGGTTTTGGGTCCACGGCATCGACTCCCTCGCCGCCTATCTCGCGATCAGCCGCGATTACGACAATCGGGAAGCCCTCCGGTCGATCCGCTGCCCGGTGTTTCTCGCATGCGCGGAGAACGATCCTGCTGCGGCGTCCGCTGTGGAGGTCTACGATGCGCTGGCCGGTCCAAAGACACTCGTTCGGTTTCTCGCAGCCGAGGGTGCGGGGGACCATTGCGAGTTGCTGGCGCGCTCGCTCTTCAATCAGCGTATGTTCGATTGGCTCGACGGAGTGCTGGTGGGTGGATGACGCCCAACCCTGCGCTCAACCGGACGGGCCGGTACGCGGCTTCTCGCTGGCGGGCGTCGGCGCGGCCCGCCGGTTAGCTAACCTTAGTTGCTGCCGTGCCAGCGCTGCCATCGGTGCAGTCGCCCCACCGCAGAGCAGGACGTTAGGCCTGCTAGGAGGCACGTATGCCACTGACGATTCTTTTGCGCTGCCGTGATGTTGAAGAAACTCGCGAGTTCTATCAGTCAGCGCTGGGCTTCAACGTCCGCGACACCGCTGATGGAACGCTCACCGCCGAATATCACGGTGGGGTGCTCATCTTCACATCTGGTGACTTGTGGGAAACCCCGCTCGGTTTTTCCGGGACGATTTACTTCACTGTTCCAGATGCAGATGGCTACTTCGCGGCTGTTAAAGATAAAGCCTCTTCACGGATTCGTGTGGGTGATTTTGGGCATTTTCTGGTCCTTAGCCCTGTATGTTTGAGCGGCGAACTTGCTTGAAGACTCGCGTGGTGCAGGGTTATCCACGCTCTTGTCCACGGCCGACGGAGTGGCCCTTCCACATCGCCGTGCGACGGAGGCGGTGGGCAAGGGGGTGGATAACCCGTGTCCGAGGCGCAGGTTGCTCACAGTTTCGGCAGCATGCAGGTGAGTACCTTCAGCCGCAGTACTCCTCGTCGCGCAGTCCGTAGGCGCGGCGCTGGAGGACCCGGATCTTGTTGTTCACTCCCTCGACAAAGCCGAGCGACACTTTGTTTTCCGGCTTGCGGTAGGCGGCGATCCCGTCCCAGTGCCGCTCGATCATTTCGGCGAACTTCTCGTAGGGGGCGAGCCTCTGCTACTTCAGACTGGAGCGCCAGTTCCCGAAGAACTTGCGTGCCCAGCCCTCGCGCTCGTAGTCCCAGAGCTGTCCGAAGGATTCTTTGAGCAGGTACGCAGTGTTCAGACGCTTGTTGGCCGCCAGCAACACCTTGAGCGACTTCCTGCCTTCCAGGCTGAGGTTCTCCCGACGCGAGAGCAGCGTGTACTTCTGGCCCTTGATGAAGCGCTGATCGCGCCCCGAAAGGCGCGCGTACTCGGCCTTGCGTACCTTGTCCAGCGCTTCGCCGAGGTGGCGCATGATGTGGAACTTGTCGAACAGGATCGCCGCCTGCGGCGCACGTGCCGCGGTGACGTTGCGAAACGGTTTCCACATGTCCATCACCGCCAGGCGAATGCCGCGGGTCTTGTTCGGGCCCAGCCAGTCGTAGAACAGCGCCATGCTCGCCTCGGAGCGGTCCTCGCCCCCGAACCAGATCGCTCACCACGATGCGGTAGGTGTGGCCCTTGCGGATCGAGATCTCGTCGATACCGATCGCCTGGGGTCCGGGCCTGCCCGCACGGGCCAATTGCGCCCGCATGTACTGCATCTCCAGGGTCTTGACCGTCTCCCAGTGAAGCCCCAGTTCCTGGGCAATGTCCTTGATGGTGGCCTGCCGGCAGCGCCGCCCCACGCATGGTGTACGAGGGGTTGTCCGCCAGGAACTCCAGCCGCTCGCGCTTCACGTGCCCGCAGCGCTTGCACGCAACACGACGCACCTCGAACTCCAGCAGGATGCGTGCGTCGCCACTGGACAGATCGCGAACCCGGCGCGTGCGTCGGTCGTACCAGCCCCAATGCACTTGTCCGCAGCCGCCGCAGAGCGTTTTTTTGAGCGCCGTTTGAGAGTGATGACGCGCGTTTTCGGATCACCGAACACGCCGCGCACCGTGGGGAGCGGACGAAATCCCGGGAAGGCGTATGCATCCCACAACCGCCGCCTTCGCTTCGCTGACTTGGCCATTGAAACATGATGCCAAATCCGGGCACTACGCGGAACGCCGGAAACCCAGTATCCATGAGGCTTTCAGCCTTGTTGACCCCCCACAATCACCCACACGAATCCGTGAAGACCCAAGATAAAGTTGCTATCGCTTGGCCTATTCAGAACATGTCGTACGGCTCCCGAGAGTTCGGAGTGAGGGACTGTAATGACTACTACTTGGCTTTCCGGCGGCAGGCCTAACCCGCGCATGAGCACGGACGCTCAACAGCGGCGCTGCGCGCCACTGTTTCGTCCCGGTTATGCGCACCGTTGGGCGTCAGCCGGCAACGCCATAGCAGGGGTATCATCGTATCGGTCAAGGTAGGCGGAGGATTCTGATGTCGAACCAAGTTGATGTGCTGGAAGCCGAGGCGATGAAGCTTTCCCTCGAGGAGCGGGCGCGCTTGGCTGATCGCTTGATCGCGAGCCTGTCTGACGACGCCGAGATTGAAGAGGCGTGGGCTCTTGAAGTGGAGCGCCGCATCGCCGAGATTGAAGCTGGGCGTGGGCATGTAGTTCCGGCCGCCGAAGCGATCGCACGCGCCCGTGAAGCAGTGAAGTGATCGCATCCGTCAGTCTCGAGGCTGAGCACGAGCTGATTGACGGAGCCCTGTACTACGCGCGAGAAGCAAATGCCGAGCTCGGACTTGCATTCATTACCGAGTTCGAGCGCTCTGTCGGCGTCCTTTGCACCTACCCGCGCCTTGGCCCCGTCTGGCGCGGCAGCACACGCCGCTTTCCTCTCCGGCGCTTTCCGTACAGCATCATCTATCAGCTCAGACCCGACGAAGTTCGGGTCATCGCGCTTGCACACCAGAGCCGCATACCTGGCTACTGGCGCGGCCGTAAGTAACGGCTCTGCTTGGCGCGTCACGGGGCTGAGGCCCAACCCGTCGTTGGGCGTCTAAAGTGAGGCAACTATGACTGACGACTTGAAACGCATCGCCGAGGAGGCGGAGAGAACTCGGAAGATGTTCGAGGACTTGGACTTGCCGAAGAAGTTTGCCAAGGAATTCGAGGCCATCGAACGCCTGGGCAAGCTAGCCGATTCGCCGCTCTTCGATGCTTTCAAATCTCTGAAGGCATCGTCGTCAAAGCTTCCTGATCTCGGCCTTAAGGACTTCGACCTCCCAGTCTACGTGCCACCCACGCACGAGGAGACGCACTCCTATCAAAGCGCCGCAACGCTAATGCGTCGGTTAGCCAAGACCATCAAGCAATGGCGTAGCTCGCTCCCGCAGGGAATTGAACCTGCCGTCGTGGCACTCCTACATGGAGGGGTTCAGATTCAAGTCGACTGTCTGGCGCAGGAAGGGTTTCACGGCATCCGCATCGAAGGCACGATCGATACGAGTCCCTGCATGGTCTTAGCCCATCAATCCACGGTGCAACTGCTTTGCTACGCACGCAAGGTGGAGCCCGAGCAGAAAGCACGGCGAATCGGCTTCATCATCGATGGGGAGCAAACGGATGCGTAGACGCCCAACCATCAGTTGCAGCGGACATGCTCCGGCGGGCTCCGCCCGCCTACGCGGGCCGCTGAACTGAGACGTTCGACCCCTTCCTGGCATCTGGGCATCCATCTTGCCATGATGTACGCCAAAGGCGTATAGTCGTAGGATGTTCACCTTCATCGAATCGTCCATATTCGAGCGGATCCTCCCCGTATACCTGGACGACGATGAATACTCCGAGTTCCAGCAGTTTCTGATGCAGAATCCGGAGGCTGGCGAACTCGTTCCTGGCTCGGGTGGGGTTCGCAAGGTGCGCTGGGCGCGGCCGGGTATGGGAAAGCGAGGCGGGATTCGGATCATCTACTTCGTACGGTATCAGCCGAACGAGTTCTGGATGTTGACGCTGTACGCCAAAGCCAAGCGCGAGGATGTCCCTGCGCATATTCTCAAGCAATTGTTAGAGGCATTTCGACATGGGTAAGAAGCTGACTGGAAAGGCACTGGCCAAGTTCGAAGCCGAGCGCGACGTGTGGCAAGAAGTCTTGGATGGGGTGCGGGAGATCAAAGCAGGCGGAGGCAAACGGACCAAAGTAGAGGCCAAGTCTCAGATCGTTCGGGTACGCTTGAAGAGCGGACTATCGCAGGCCCAGTTTGCGGCCGCCCTGGGGGTTTCCAAACGCACGCTGGAACAGTGGGAGCAAGGACGTCGCGAACCGTCTGGTGCTGCGAAACAGCTCTTGAAGATCGCGGAGCGCCATCCTGAGGTGCTCGTTGAGGTCGCAGCGTGAAGGCCATAGCTCGGTGAGCGAAAAGCGAAGCTGCTCTTCTCGCAAGAGCTCGAGATCACCACGGACGTTGCATCAACGCTGCAAGAGCCTGGTACAGGCTTGTATTTCGATTGGGGCCCTGACGCCGCACGCTACCTGCCACACGTGGACAAGCGTCTTCCATCCCCAGACCCCGAGGAGTTCCTTGAAGCAGTGGGTATAACCAGCGTTCAAGCCGACCGCCGGGGACGGGTCTCGTTTCATCCAAGCCGCCCGGGCGGCGTCGGCTTAACGCAACGTTGGGTGTCATCCTGAGGGTCGGGCGAGCGGTAGCCTGGAGGTCTAGATGAACGGTGAAACGTTGGAGCGTAACAAGCGAAACGTGCTTGCGTTCTACGATCTGATGTTCAACCAATGCAGACCCGCGGACGCGATCGAACAGTACGCAGGTGCTACCTACATTCAGCACAACCCGCATGTGGCCGATGGCAAGCAAGCCTTCATTGACTACTTTGACCGGATGGCCCGGGAGTATCCGGGCAAACGTGTGCACTTCAAGCGGGTCATGGCTGAAGGCAACTATGTAGTCCTCCACTGTCATCAAGAGTGGCCAACCGACGAGAATAAGGACTGGGCTGGCATTGACATCTTCCGTGTGGACGCCGAGGGAAAAGTCGTTGAACACTGGGACGTGCTGCAAGTCGTGCCAGTTCAGTCAGCGAACAATAACTCGATGTTCTAGGAGTGGAGTGGAGCGGAGAATATGACGCCCAACCGTCAGTTGGGCGTCGATAGCCATGACGCAGCCGTCACCTTCTCTCTGCTATCTCTGCGGTCAAATACTTTCTCCTTCGCTGAGTCAAGATCACGTTCCGCCGAGGCAGTTCTACGCAGATGCGGTCCGGAAAGCACATCACCCGAACCTTCGGACGATTGCGGTCCACAAGTCCTGCAACCTTGCATATCAGTTCGACGAGGACTATTTCGTCAACGCGCCCGCTACTTTTCCAGAAGGTCTATGAAGAGTTCGAACGTAAGCCTAGCGGGCTGACGCTCCCTCCAGGCCTCATCGCAAAGCGTATCGAAGGGCACGACGACGGGTGTGCTTCAGAAGTACATGCCGTCGCACCTGCCGGTGCCGTTCACGCGTCGCTTAGAACGGAAGTACCGCGTCCGCTTTCGCGCCGAGGATCACGCGCCGGAAGTCGTCCTGAATGCGCTTGAGCGCCGGCTCGTCGTCCGCTTCGAAGCGAAGCACGATGACCGGTGTCGTGTTCGACGAGCGCGCGAGTCCGAAGCCATCGGCATACTCGACCCGCAGTCCGTCGACCGTGACGATGTCCCGCGCGTCGGTGAACTTCGCGGTCTTCTGCAGCTCGTCGATCAGCGCGTAGTTCTCGCCTTCCTTCAACTGGATCTGCAGCTCGGGGGTGGAGACGGCGTCCGGCAGCGAATGCAGCGCGGCGTCGATGTCGGGCTGAGCGGAGAGGTACTCGAGCAGGCGCGCCCCGGCGTAGAGCCCGTCGTCGAAGCCGTACCAGCGCTCCTTGAAGAAGACGTGGCCGCTCATCTCGCCGGCGAGCGCTGCGCCGGTCTCGCGCATCTTCGCCTTGATGAACGAGTGTCCGGTGCGGCAGAGCACTGGCTTGCCGCCGTGGCGCTCTATCCACGGCGCGAGGTTGCGGGTGGACTTCACGTCGTAGATGATCGTCGCGCCCGGGTTGCGCGACAGCACGTCGGCGGCGAACAGCATGAGCTGCCGATCGGGATAGATGACCGTGCCGTCCTTGGTGACGACGCCCAGGCGGTCGCCGTCACCGTCGAAGGCAAGCCCGATCTCGGCGTCGGTGGTCGCGAGCGCATGGATCAGGTCCTCGAGGTTCTCCAGCACCGACGGATCGGGGTGATGGTTGGGAAAGCTCCCGTCGACCTCGCAGAAGAGCTCGCGCACCTCGCACCCCAGGCGCCGGTAGAGATCGGGCGCGAACGCACCGGCCACGCCGTTGCCCGCATCCACAACGATCTTCATGGGTCGCGCGAGTTTCACGTCGCCGACGATGCGCGAGATGTAGGCCTCGCCGATGTCGCGCGTCTGAAGGCTGCCGGCGCCGCGACGCAGCTTGCCGGTTTCGATGCGCGCCCGGAGCGCCTGGATCGCATCGCCCGCCAGCGTCTCGCCCGCGAGCATCATCTTGAGCCCGTTGTAGTTCGGCGGATTGTGCGAGCCGGTCACCATGACTCCGGACTGCGTCCCGCACTCGTACGCCGCGAAATAGAGCATGGGGGTTGCAACCCGACCCACGTCGATCACGTTCGCGCCGGCGGACTGGATGCCGCGTGCCAGAGCCTCGCCGAGGGACGGGCCGGAGAGGCGACCGTCGCGGCCGATGGCGATCGTCGAAACGTCGCGGTCGAGCGCTTCGGAGCCGATGGCGTGGCCGATGGCCTGGGTGTACTCGGGAGTCAGGGTCTCGCCGACGATGCCGCGGATATCGTAGGCCTTGAATATTTCCTTCGGGGGCAGGGTCATGGTTCGCGAGGGGTCGTTGCCGAGACGGCGATTATCCCACGGCCGCGCCGACAGGACGGCACGGGGGCCGACCGCGCTATACTTCCACGCTTTCTTATCCGGTTTGGACGCACCATGCTTTCCCCCCGCGCCATTTTCGAAGAGATCCGCAGGAACGACGAGGCCTTTCGCCTGCTGGCCGGCACTGCCTCGAAGTACGAGCTGCAGGGCGTCTGGGAGAAGGAGCGTATCGCCGCCCTGACAGAATCCCGTGCTGGCTGCGAAGATCCTGCGGCACGGGGAAGACGAGACCAAGCACGGTCGGCTCTTCGCCGCATTTCTGCGCCGCCGCGGGCTGCAGCCCGCCGACGTGCCGGAGCATGCGGACTACTGCATGCTGCTGGAGCGGCAGGGCATCGGGCTTTCCCACGCGCGGCTGCACGAGGAGCGCCCGCTGTCGGACGAAGAGATCATCGTCTACCTCGCGCACAGCCGTGTCACCGAGCAGCGCGCGATGGAGCAGGTGGCGCAGATGCTCGACTGCTTCCGCAACGATCCCGAATTGAAGCGCGGCCTGGCGATGGTCGCCGACGACGAAGTGAATCATCTCTCCTTCTGTCACGAGGAGCTGTTGCGCTTCGGCGCGCTGGGCTATGGCGACTTCATCCGGCCCACGCTGAAGCGCTATGCCATGGCAGAGATCCGGACCACGCGCCAGGTCAGCCTCGCGTTCGTCGATGCCGTCGGCAAGATCCTGCGCTGGCCGGCGTGGAAGCGGGCGCTGCTCGGTTTCGGCGCGCAGGCGATCTACGTCTACGAGCGCGCGTGGGGCTGGCGGCGGATTGTGCGGCTGTCTCCGCCGGAGCGGCCTAACGCCCTCGGAGCGGAGTAGCCAGCGGGTTAAAGTCCGAATCGCATGCCGGGTGGTCATTTTGGCGACACGGCTGCGGGATGCGCGATCGCCGCCCGCCTAAGCTTCGTCCTGCTCAGGAACGAGGTCGACTTCCAACCTAATCTCAAGCCGCGCTTGCATGGCGACATAGAATCCGTCCTTCATTCAGGCTGCTGCAGATCGCCAAAGAATGCCAATGAGACGTGGCACGACCCTTGGTCGATGCAGTTCAGCGGATCGTCACAGTGCGCATAGAACAGACAGTCCAGCCATGACCGAACTAGACCCCCTGACAATGACGATCGAGCTGCTCGGCGGGCTCGCGCTGTTCCTGTACGGCATGGAAAAGATGACCGACGGGTTGAAGGCAGCCGCCGGCAAGCAGATGAATGCGCTGTTGGACAAGCTGACAGGTAACCCGGTATTGGGTGCCATCACCGGCGCCATCGTGACCGCGGTGATCCAGTCTTCCTCGGTGACCACGGTACTCGTGGTGGGTTTTGTGAGTGCCGGGCTCATGACCCTGGTGCAGTCGGTCGGGGTGATATTCGGTGCCAATGTGGGCACCACGGTGACGGCGCAGATCGTGGCGTTCAACACGACCGCCCTTGCCTATCCCCTGATCGCCATCGGGTTTGTCATGACCTTCGTTTGGAAGCAGGGCGTCGCACGCCACTATGGCGCCATGTTGATGGGGCTCGGTCTGATCTTCTATGGCATGGCGCAATGGGCGCGGCCATGTCGCCGTTGCGCGCGCACGAGGGCTTTGCCGAGCTCCTGCAATCCCTGCAGAACCCGGTCCTGGGGATGCTGGCCGGCGCGGCTTTTACTGCGCTGGTGCAATCGTCCTCGGCAACCATCGGTCTCGCGGTTGTGATGGCGACGCAGGGGCTGCTTTCGCTTCCGGCGGGTATTGCGATCCTGTTCGGGGCAAAGATCGGCACTGGGATCACGGCGGGACTCGCCGCGATCGGCAAGCCACGGGATGCCAAGCGCGCAGCCGCCGTGCATGTCCTGTTCAATGTCTTGGGTGCCTTGATCTGGCTACCGTTCATCCCTGCGCTCGCGGGGCTCGCCGAGCTGGTTTCGCCGGTGGCCGCGCATCCGCAGGGCGCGGAGCGGCTCGCCGAAGAGGTGCCGCGCCAGATCGCCAACGCCGCAACTATCTGGGCCACGGCCAACACGGTGATCTTCCTGCCGTTCGCCGCGTTGTTTGCAAAGATGGCCATCAAGCTGATTCCGGACCGGGCGGTTGAAGAGCGGGCAATCGTCCGCCCCAGGTATCTCGACGACGAATTGATCCGGGTGCCATCGATGGCCCTGGAGCGTGCGCGGATGGAGCTCGGGCACATGGGCGAGCTGACCGAAGCGATGCTGGCGAAGGTCAGGTCGGCCATCAAAGCCAGGGATCTCAGCGAACTGTCGCAGCAGTATGACCAAGTCGTAGTGCTGCGCGAGGCGGTGCTCGGCTACCTGCAGCGCGTCGGACGCGGCGAGCTGAGCGACTTGGAGGCTGACGAGCATGCACGCCTGGTTGCCGCCACCGGCGACATCGAGAACCTGGGTGCGGCGATCAGCCGCGAACTGGCACCACTGGCCCAGACCCTGAAGGACGCGAATATAGCCGCTTCGCCAGAGACCGCTGAGCTGCTGGAACGGCTGTTTCAGCTGATCCAGGGGGCAGCGCATGCCGCGCTGCGGGCACTGGTGGAGGGTGACGAGCGGGCGGCGCAGACCGTGGTTGCGGAGCGCCACGCGATCCTGGAGCTGATTGCCCAGTTGCACCGACAACAGGCCGCGCGTCTCGCCCAGGACGACCCGGACCGCCTGCTCAAGCACCGCGTGCAGTTCGAGATACTCGACCAGCTGCGGCGCGTTTACAGTTTGGCTGAGCACATGGCGATCTCGGTACTGCCGCGGGGCGTTCTCGCCGGGGAACTGTTTGTATAGTCTTCTGGTGACGTGACCCGGTGCCGAGCCGGTCCGGCACGGGTCCGTGTAACGCGCAATCCGGCTCAGATATCGCGTACGACTTCTATCGTGCCGTCGTTGATAGCCTCGCGGAGCTGCGTCTGATCGCGTTCGGTGATGTCCGCATACCGGTCAGCGTATTCGACCATGACGTCGTCGAAGGTCTTGGCCAGCCCACCGATGACGGCCCTCGACAGCACCGGGGTCGAGGTGCTGGAACAGGCTGTGAGCGATGCACGGCAGCGTGGTCTTGTCACCGTCATCGGCGGTGGTCACGCACGCTTCCGCAAGCGATTGACGCGCTCGACCGTGCTCGCCGGACTGCCGCGTTTAGAGACGGCCGAGATGGCGGTTGCTGCGATCGAGACCGGGACGCCGCAGTGAAGGGTCGAGTCGCTGCGGCAGCTCAGCTCCGGCGGAGTGCCTCGACGAGACCGCGTGCCGCGTCTTCGATCATGTCGAGCACGCGCTCGAAGCCTTCCTGCGATTCGCCGTACGGATCCGGCACCTCGTCCGCATCGCCCCCTGCGGCGTAGTCGAGAAAGAGGGTGAGCTTGTGCCGATGCTTTTCTGGGCAGTCCGCCTCCAGCATCGCCAGGTTTCCGCGGTCCATCGCGAGGATCATGTCGAAGTCCTCGAAGTCCGCCTTCTGCACCTGCCGCGCCCGCATCCCCGCCATGTCGTAACCCCGCCGCTGCGCCGCCAGGCGCGCTCTCGGGTCCGGCGGCAAGCCGACATTGAAGTCATGCGTCCCCGCGGAATCCACCGTCGTGCGCGCCGCTAGGCCATTGCTGTCCAGCATGCTGCGGACGACGGCTTCCGCCATCGGAGAGCGACAGATGTTGCCCATGCAGACGAGCAAAATTTTCATCTCAGACGGGCTTTCCGGTTCGGAACCGGTCGAGTGACGGCGCCGCGTGACCGCCGCCTCGATGGCGATTACAGACGCGGCGGGACGTCAAGAAAGAACAAGCCCGGACGAGGTCGTTGAGCGGGCTTTCAAGCTGCACACCACCTGCTCGCGCGGAGGCATGAACGACCCACCGGGCACTCGAAGCATGCTGACTGACTCGTCAACGCCCGTCGCCGATTGGATCATTCCTTCCCGATCTGGAAGTGCTCGGGATTCGCTTCGACGATTTTCCCCGTCGTCGCATCGACTTCCACCTTCCACTCCTTGCCGTCATTGGTCTTGATGTCGAACTCGTACGAAGCCGTGCCATCGGACTCGATCTCGTACTCGACCTCGACGATCTCACCGGGATACTTGTCGAGCGCGATCTTGCGCGCGTCGGCCTCGCTAAGCTTGGCTTTGGCTTTGAACGCCGCATCGTCGGCGCTCGCCACCTCCTGCTCGATCTCGGTGATCTTGGCGGTGTTGCCGTCGCACTCGACGTCCCAGGCCTTACCGTCCGCCCCGGCGATGTCGAACTCGTACACTGGAACGCCCTTCTCGGTCTTGGCTTCGACTTTGACGACTTCTCCCGGCTTCGCCGCCAGGGCTGCCTTGAGGCACATCTCGAAGCCCGCCTTTGGCTTGAAACTCGACGGGTCGGCGGCATGGGCAGAGGGGAGGGCAAGGGCGCTTGCAGCGAACAACAGCGCAGGGGCGAAGGGTTGCATGAGCTTTCTCCTGAAACAGGGGGAAACGGAAGGCTTGCGTCGCAGCCGGACGAGCCGCGACAGGGACAGTTTGGATCGGACCGGCAGATCGCGAAGAAGGTTTCTGGAACCTCTTCCGGGCGCGGGTCACTGGCGGGGCGGCCGCTCCAGCAGGAAACGCACGCCGACCCACGCCCCGAACGGCGCGCCGGGTGCGTAGAAGGTCTGCCGGGTCCAGTCGTCGGAATTTGTCTGGAAGACGCCAGCGGCATTGAACGGATTCTCGGCGAGTGCGCCGCCCGAGTAGAACTTGCGGTCGAAGAGGTTGTTGATGCGGGCGAAGATCTCCCAGCGCGGATCCGGGCGCCAACGCGCGTTGAGATTAACGACCGCATAACCTCCGGCGGTGCCACTGCCGAGATACGTGCGCGTGTTGCCGAGCAGGTCCGTGACCGTGCCGGTGGTCGACTGGTTGTTCTCGTTTCCGCGTACGTACTGATCGGAAAACACCAGTACGTTGCCGCCAACCCAGAAGTCCTCGAACAGTCGATACTCGGCGAAGGCCCGTCCCTGGAGCTGAGGGATGCCAGGGATCTGATCGCCGCTTTGCACCCGGATGAGATCGTCGCCGACCCCGGTCGCCGCATCGGTGCAGAAGGGCGACGTGCCGCGGGAACTGTTGTTCTCGGAAAGCAGGCAGGCGTCAGACTGAAACGTCGCGTCGATGTAGCTGAAGTTCACGAACCAGTTCAGGCGCGGCGAGTTGCCGCTCAGGCCCATCTCCAGGCCCCGCCGACGGGTCTCGCCGTAGTTGGTGAAGTAGCCCGCGCTCGTGCTCGTTCCGACGAAGAGGATGTCGTCCTTGTTGGTCGTGCTGAAGAGCGCGATGTTCCAGTTGATGTCGCCAAGCAGGAGTCCGCGTGCGCCGAATTCCCAGGTCTGCGCCGTCACCTGCTCGAGGAACGGATCGGAAGCGAGTCCCGCCGGAAGCGTGCAGGGATTCAGGGGATCCGCGCAGCCCAGCTCGATCGGCGTCGGCACCCGGTTGCCCTGGCTCCAGCCGCCGAAGAGGTTGAGCGTCTCGAGCGGTGAGTAGGTCAGGCCCGCCGCGGGGTTGAACTTGGTGTAGGTATAGTTGCCGTCGAGGTTGGGCGGAATCGGATTGATCCGGTCCGTCGTTTCGACGTCCGAGTGGTTGTAGCGCCCCGATACCGTGAGGGCCAGGCTTTCCCACGGCCGGAAGGTGTCCGTGGCGAGCAGGCTCCAGGTCTTGGTCGATCCTGAGAGGCTGTTTTCGAGAACCGGGAAACTCGTCTGGAGAACCGAACGCGATGGGGTGAAGACGCCGAGCTGGGTGGTCTGGAAGAAGCCGCTGTTGGCCTGATCGTACGTGGCCCCGGCCTTGAACTCATTGTTCTTTCCCAGAAGCGTGAAGAGGAGCGAGCCTCCCCAGCCGCGGGTGCTGGTGTCCGTCCGGTTGTTGGCTCCCGTACTCTGATTGAATCCCAGCCCCCCATTGGCACCTTCGGCCCCGTCGAGCTCGTCGTCATCCTCGAAGTCGTCGTTGACGTCTCCGTTCAGGGTGTCGCGGACCAGGCTGCGGTAGTAGGCATTGCCGGAGACCAGCATGCTGTCCGTAAAAAAGTGGCTGCCGGTCAGATTGGTCAGCCAGAGACTGTTCACTGTGTTGTCGGGACGGGTGAAGATGCTCTTCCAGTTCTGGTCGAGAAAGGACTGCGGCGTGAGCCCGTTGCCAGTGAGATCGCTGTGGACCCGCGTGACGGACAGGTCAACATCGGTGCCGCCCGACTCCCATCCCACCTTGCCGAAGAATTGATTGACCTGGCTTGGCGAGAAATCACGCCAGCCGTCCTCGTCGAAGTAGTTACCGTAGAAGTAGTAGTCGATGCCGTTGTCGAAGAAGCCGCCCTGTTCGATCTGTGCGCTCTCGCGCCCGAAGGAACCGCCGTACGCCTGCATCGCCGTGCCGGGGAACGCTGCACCGGTCTTCGTCCGCAGCGCAAGCGACCCGCCGAGCGTATTCAACCCGAAGAGCGGGTTGGACCCCGGGATGACATCGACCGTCGCCAGCGCACCCGTGGGAATGAGGTCCCATTGCACGACGTCGCCGAATGGTTCGTTGATGCGTACGCCGTCCTGAAAGACGGAGAGGCCGATCGGCTCGCCGAGCAGCGGGGAGGCCGAGAAACCCCGGTAGTTGACCTGGGGCTGGTAGGGGTTGCCCTGGATGTTGTTGACGTTGACGCTCTGCGTCGTGGAATCGAGCAGGTCGGGCAGATCGAGAGGTCGCTGCCGCTCGATGTCCTTGGGAGTCAGAATCTGCACGTTGGCGGGTACTTCGTTCTTCGGCGATCCGAGTCCCGGGACGGGGGTGGTGCCGACGACATCCACCTGCGGTGCTTCGAGATTGCGGGCCTCCTCGGCGAAGGTTGTGGTCGTGAACGAGGCGCAGGCAGCAGCGGTCGCCACGGCGAGGCGGCGGAACCGGAAATGTGTGCGGGACGGACGCATGCAGATTCCCTCGTCTGAGTCTTTCTGGGTTCTCGGATGCTCGTCGCGATACGGTCCGCGCGTATTCTTTGGGTCGTGGGATGTAGCCATCGACCGACCCGCCGCAATCTAGCAGATGCGCCCGTCATCGGACCCGGGAAAATTTCCCGATCGCACGGGACGATCGAACTTCAGACGGAGGTCGGTGGGTGCGTCGCGTGCCGGTGCCGACGATGCAGCAAGACGAAATGTATGACTCGGACGAGCACGAGGAGGGCAATCGCGACCCCGACTGGCCCCAGCAGCATCTCGGCGACGAAGAGCAGACGCGGGTCCACGGCGAGACTCCCGAGGCAGATGAGGATCGCATCACTCTAACGAACACGGGGCAACGGTTGCGCGGGAGAATCTCGCGGCGTCCCACGGGAAATCTTCCCGCGGACCACGGCGCGGACCCTACTCCGGGACGATCCCGTATCGCAGAGCGACGCGATGCAGCTCGACCGCGGTGGAGATCCCCAGCTTCTGTTTGATCTGGGTGGCGTGGTTGGCGACCGTCTTCGCGCTCACGTAGAGCGCTTCGGCGATCTGCTCGGCGGTTTGTCCCGCGGCGAGCAGGCGGAAGATCTCGAACTCCCGCGGCGTGAGTGCGCTCAAGGGATCGCGCTCGCCGGCAACGCTCTCTAGCGCGAGCTTCTGCGCCATCTCTGCTGACAGGAACGTGCGCCCCGCGGCAATCGTGCGCACCGCCTCCACCAGGACCTCGGGCGCACTCGCTTTGGTAACGTATCCGCACGCGCCAGCCCGCATCGCTTGCTGCGCGAAAGCGGCGCTCTCGTGCATGCTGAAGACGAGGATGCGCGCCGCCGGGAACCGCCCGACGATACGGCGGATCGCTTCCAGACCGCCCATGCCGGGCATCGAGAGATCCATCACGGCGACATCGGGCTGGCAGTCGCCGAAGGCGCGGTAGGCTTCGTCTCCACTCACCGCTTCGGCCACGACGCGAATGCCGGGCATCTGCTCGAGCAGCCGTCGAAAGCCGGCGCGCACGACAGCGTGGTCATCGACGAGCATTAACGTAATCTCGCTGGCGGTCATCTCACACCCGCTCGGTCTCCGCGACCGGCAGCTCGACGATGAGCGTCACGCCCCGGCCGCGCCGGCTCGCGAGCCTGCATGGCGCCGCCCAGGGACTCGACCCGTTCGCGCATGCCCGGAAGCCCGAAGCCACGGCCGGCGGCGTTGCGGTCCATGCCGATGCCGTCGTCCTGCACTTCCACGGTGAGTGCCGCACCCCGGTGCACGCGGACCTCCAGGTGACGCGCGTGCGCATGGCGCGCGACATTCGTCAGTCGCTTCCTGCACGACCCGGTACACCGTGATGTTCAACGTTTCGCCGACTTCGTCCAGCGAGCCACCGACATGAAGCTCGCAGGCAGTGCCCGGGTTGCGCTGCTGCCAGGTCTTCACCAGCTCGTGCAAGGCCTCTTCGAGGCCGAGCCTGTCGAGCGTTTCGGCGTGCAGCCGCTGCAGCATGCTGCGGACGAGGTCCATGATGTGGCGGGTGACTTCCACGATTGCCTCGGCGCTTTCACGCGGCGCGGGCTTGCCGGCTTTTGCTGCGTTCAGGATCGCGGCGCCGTCGGCGAGGATGCCGGTGAGGCACTGCCCGAGCTCGTCGTGCAGCTCGCGCGCGAGGCTGCGTCGTTCTTCCTCCTGCACCTGGATCAACTGCTGTGCGAGCCGGCGGTTCTGGGTCACGCTCGCCTGCAATTTGTCCATCATGCGGTTGAAGGTCGACGCGATGCGCGCGAGCTCGGGCAGCGGGAGGGGCGGCATCCGCGTGTCGAGGTTGCCCCGCTCCAGCTCGGTGAGGGCGCCGAGGATCTTGTTCACCGGCGCGAGCGCGCGCCCCACCAACCAGTAGATCGAGGGCGTTCGTCACGACGAAGATCGCGAGCGCGAGCTGCATGAGGTTGGTCGCGTCTTTCCATACCTCGTCGACCTCGAAAGTCGGATCGGGACTCACCACCAGCGCGCCGACCGTCTTGCCCTCTGCCACGACTGTGCGGCGGATCGTGGTGACATCGGTGCTCGGGATCCTCCCGACCAGGTTCGCGAACCAGCGCGGCGCGGACGCGGCCGGCGCACCGTCCGGGTGATTCGTTTCCAGGAGCCCTCCCTCGAGATCGTAGAGCTCGATCGTCAAGTGACGCACCTGACCGAGCGCCGCCAGATCGAAACGCGGCGGACCGGCATCGGCCAAGGCCGCGCGCGCGAGCTCGGCGTCGAGAAAGTGCATGGCGAGGTTTGCCGTGGACGCAATCTCGTTTCGCACATCGGTGCGTGCTTCGCGCACGAGGAACGCGCTGCCGGCGAGGAAGATGGCGGCGAGCACGAGAGTGATCACCAGGTTCAGGCGGAGCTTGAGGCTCATCGCGTGCGATCGGTGTGCTGGGATCGGATGGCAGCCGCGCTAACGGCGTGCGGCTGCCTGAGATTATAGCGACGGTTGCGGCGCGGCCCCGATCGCGTGTCTGGCTAGATTGAACCAGGATGCTGGCTGCGAGGAACCACAGCGAAGCGCAGGGCTATTCGACGCATTCTCCCTGCCTGGTCGGAACCGCCAGAAAAAACAAGGGCTAGGCCACTTGCGGCCCAGCCCGAAGTTCAGCCTAGACGAAAGCCTGAACAGTGCGAGCGTTGTATCGCGCAATCGCCGTGCCACGCACGCGCGCCCGTCCGCGCTCACGGCAGCAGGCTCCCCGTCGTCGGGAGCTCCGATGCAGTCCAACCGCCGCCCAGGGCCTTCACCAGCAATACGCTCGACGTCAGCCGTTGGCCGAGGATGCCGATCGCGGTTCGTTCGTTGTCGAGCGCGACCCGTTGCACGGCCACCACGTTGAGGTAGCTCACGATCCCGGCCTTGTATTGATTGGTGGTGAGCTCGACCGACTCCCGCGCCAGTCGCACCGCCTCGTCCTGGACGTTGGCCTCCTGTTCGAGGATGCGCAACGCCGCGACGTTGTTCTCGACTTCCTGGAAACCCGTGAGCACGGTCTGGCGATAGGCGGCGACCTGGGCGTCGTAGGCCGCTTTCGCCTGATTGCTGACGCCGCGGCGCAGCCCGCCGTCGAACAGCACCTGGGCGAGCGCCGGGCCGACCGCCCAGAAGCGGCTCGGACTGCTGATCAGATCCCCGAGATCCTGACTGCGGAAACCGCCGGATCCCGTCAGCGTGAAGGTGGGGTAGAACGCAGCCTGGGCGACGCCGATCTGGGCATTCGCGGCGGCGACCGCGCGCTCCGCTGCGGCCACGTCCGGTCGGCGCTCGAGCAGTTCGGAGGGCAGTCCGAGCGGGATGTAGGGCGATGTCGCAGCAAGCGGTGCCGGCGGAATCGAGAAGGTCGAGGGCGTCTCTCCCACGAGCACGGCGATGGCGTTTTCGAGCGCGGCGCGCTGGACGCCGATCTCGATCGCCTGGGCCTGCGTGGTCCGGAGCTGGGTCTCGGCCTGGACCACGTCCACCTTGGCGGCCACACCTGCGGCATAGCGATTCTGCGTGAGCTGGAGCGACCGCTCGAACGCGCTGGCGGTGTCGTCGAGGAGCTTCTTCTGTGCATCGGCGACGCGCAGGAGGAAGTAGCTCTGGGCGAGCTGTGCTTGCGCAGCGAGACGCACTGTTTCGAGGTCCGCGGCACTCGCCTGGGCGTTGGCTTCGCTCGCCTCGAGCTGGCGCCGTACGCGGCCCCACAGGTCGATCTCCCACGTGGCATCGAGCGAGAGCGTGTAGTTGTTGACCGGGGCGGTGGAGTTGACCGGGCGGTTCGCGAGGTTCGGCGACTGGCTGCGGCTCGTCGAGGCCGTTCCGCCCAGCGTCGGAAACAGCCCGGCGCGCGCCTGCTGCACGATCGCTTGCGCCTGGCGGTACTGGGCCTCGGCCGCCAGCACGTTCTGGTTCGAGATCTGGACGCGCTCCTCGAGAGCGTTCAATTGCGGGTCGCCGAAGATCTCCCACCACTTGCCCCGGCTCACGTCATCGCGGGGCTCGGCCGGTTTCCATGCGCTCCCTTCCTTGTAGGCTGTCGGGGTTTCCGTCGACGGGCGCACGTAATCGGGTCCGACCATGCAACCGGCGAGGAGCGCTGCCGCGGCCGGCAACACGAGGACGAGACGTCCAGCGTGCCTCATCGACCGGCTCCGGACGGCGCGGCGGCGCGCGGCGCGCTGCGACCGAGGCGAGCCCGCCAGAGGCGCTGGGCCCACAGCCGGAAACGGTCGAGGTAGAGATAGACCACCGGCGTGGTGTAGAGCGTCAGCATCTGGCTCACGATCAGGCCGCCGACGATGGCGATGCCGAGCGGACGCCTGAGCTCCGCGCCGTCGCCGCTGCCGAGTGCGAGCGGCAGCGCGCCGAGCAGCGCCGCCAGCGTGGTCATCATGATCGGGCGGAAGCGCAGCACGCACGCCTCGAAGATCGCCTCGGCCGGGCGCCTTCCCTGGTTGCGTTCGGCGTCGAGGGCGAAGTCCACCATCATGATCGCGTTCTTCTTCACCAGCCCGATCAGGAGGAAAACACCGATCAGCGCGATCACGCTGAACTCCGTGCCGGTCAGGAGCAGCGCCAGCAGCGCGCCGACGCCGGCCGACGGCAGCGTCGAGAGGATGGTGATCGGATGCACGAGACTTTCGTAGAGGATGCCGAGCACGATGTAGACGGCAACGAGCGCGCCGAGAATCAGCAATGGCTGGTCGTCGAGGGATTGCTGGAAGACCTTCGCGGTTGCCTGGTTGCTGCCCTGGATCGTCGCGGGCACGCCGATACGCACCATGGTGGCATCGATCGCGCGCAGGGCTTCGGATAACGACACACCCGTGGCGAGATTGAACGAGACCGTCGTCGCCGCGAACTGGCCCTGGTGGTTGACCGCGAGGGGCGTGTTGGCGAGCTCGTAACGGGCGAATGCGGAGAGCGGAACCAGCACGCCCGATTCGGCGCGCGCGTAGATCCCCTTCAGCGCCTCGGGTCCCTGGGCGTATTGCGGCGCCACCTCCATCACCACCCGGTACTGGTTGCGCGTGGAGTAGATGGTCGATACCTGCGTCTGGCCGAACGCGTTGCCGAGCGCGGAGGCGATCGCATCGGCCGTGACGCCGAGGCGCGCCGCGGTCGGCCGGTCGATCACGAGGGCGGTCTCGAGGCCGCGCACCTCCTGGTCGGAGTCGACGTCGGTGAGCTCCGGCACGCGCTGCAAGGCGTCCTGCAGCCGCAGGGTCCAGGTGCGGAGCTCAGCCGACGTCGTCTCCCTGCAGGGTGTACTGATAGGTGCCGCTCGACTGCCGCCCGCCGGCCCGGACGTCCTGCACCGGGTTCAGGAAAAGCCGCGCGCCGGGCTGCCGCGCGAGCTGCGGGCGCAGCCGTTCGATCACGTGGTCGGACGTTTCCCTGCGCTCGGCGAGGGGTTTCAACTGAATGAACATCGTGCCCGAGTTGCGCTGTCCGCCACCGGTGAACGCGGTGACGTTCTGCACCGCCGGGTCGGCGCGCACGATTTCGACGAAGTCCGCGACCTTCTGCCGCATCGCCTGGAACGAGATGCTCTGGTCGGCGCGGATCCAGCCGATGAGCCGGCCGGTGTCCTGCGTCGGGATGAAGCCCTTGGGGATCGCCACGTACAGGTAGACGTTCAGGGCGATGGTCGCCGCCAGCAGCACCATCATGAAGCGGCCGTGGCGCAACGACCAGGCGAGGCTCACCCGGTAGCCGTGCAGGAGCCACTGGAAGACGCGCTCGCTCGCGCGGTACAGGCGGCCGCGAGTGCGCTCGTGCTCGGGCTTGAGCAGCCGCGCGCACATCATCGGGGTGGCGGTGAGCGAGATCAAGAGCGAGACCAGCACGGCCGCCGACAGCGTGACGGCGAATTCCCGGAACAACCGGCCCACGATGCCGCCCATGAACAAGAGCGGCATGAACACGGCCACCAGCGACACGCTCATCGACAGCACCGTGAAACCTACCTCGCGCGTGCCGACGAGTGCCGCCTGCGTGGGGTTCATGCCGCGCTCGACGTGCCGCGATACGTTCTCGAGCACGACGATGGCATCGTCGACGACGAAGCCGGCGGCCACGATGAGCGCCATCAGCGACAGGTTGTTCAGGCTGAATCCGGCGAGGTACATCACGCTGAAGGTCGCGACCAGCGACACGGGCACCGCCACGGTCGGGATGAGCGTCGCCTGCACGCTGCGCAGGAACACGAACACCACTGCGACGACGAGCGCGATCGCGATCAGGAGCGTGCGCTCGACTTCGCGCAGCGAGGCGCGGATGGTCGACGTGCGCTCCATCATGAGTTCGAGGTCGATCGCGGCCGGGATCGACGCGCGCAGGAACGGCAGCAGGCTGCGCACCCGCTCCACCGTCTCGATGATGTTGGCGCCCGGCTCGCGCGAGATCTGGAGGATGATCGCCGGCTTGCCGTTCGCGAGGCCGGCGTTGCGCACGTCCTGCACGGAATCCACCACCTCCGCCACGTCGCCGAGCCGCACCGGGGCGCCATTGCGGTAGGCGACCACGAGCGGCCGGTACTCCGCCGCCTTCTTTGCCTGATCGTTGGCGTAGATCGACCACTGCCGCTCGCCGTTCTCGAGGAAGCCCTTCGGCCGGTTGGCGTTCGCGGCGGCAAGCGCTGCGCGCACCTCGTCGAGCCCGATGCCGTGATGGTTCAACGCGGTCGGGTTGAGCTCCACGCGGACCGCCGGCAGCGAGCTGCCCCCGACGCTTACCTGCCCGACGCCCTCCACCTGCGAGAGCTTCTGCGCGAGCACCGTGGAGGCCACGTCGTAGAGCTGGCCCGGGGTCAAGAGATCGGAGGTGAGCGCCAGCACCATGATGGGGGCATCGGCGGGATTCACCTTCCGGTACGTCGGATTGTTCGGGAGGCTCGTGGGGAGCTGGGCGCGCGCCGCGTTGATCGCGGCCTGCACGTCGTTCGCGGCGCTGTCGATGTCGCGCGCGAGATCGAACTGCAGCGTGATCCGGGTCGATCCCTGGGTCGACGACGAGGTGATCTCGTTCACGCCCGCGATGCGGCCGAGCTGGCGTTCGAGCGGTGTTGCCACGGTCCCGGCCATCACCTCTGGGCTCGCGCCGGGCAGCGCCGCCGTCACCGAGATCGTCGGGAACTCGACCTGGGGCAGGGGCGCGACCGGTAGCAACCGGTAAGCCACCGCACCGGAGAGGACCAGCGCCAGCATGAGCAGCGTGGTCGCGACCGGGCGGTCGATGAAGGGCGCGGACAGGTTCACGGCTGCCGACCCTCGACCGCGGGGCCGCGCGCGCTCGCCGCGGGGGGCCGGTCGACGCGCCGGGCCATCCGGTCGAACGCGAGGTAGATCACCGGTGTCGTGAACAGCGTGAGCACCTGGCTCACGATCAGTCCGCCGACCAGGGTGAGGCCGAGCGGGTGGCGCAGCTCGGACCCCACGCCGGTGCCGAGCATGAGCGGCAGCGCGCCGAGCAGTGCCGCCAGGGTGGTCATGAGGATCGGGCGGAAGCGCAGCAGACACGCCTGGTAGATCGCCTCGCGCGCGGTCATGCCTTCACTGCGCTCCGCCTCGAGGGCGAAGTCGATCATCATGATGGCGTTCTTCTTGACGAGTCCGATCAGCAGGATGATGCCGATGATCGCGATGATGCCGAGCGGCGTGCCCGCGAGCATCAGGGCGAGCAGGGCGCCGACGGCAGCCGAGGGCAGCGTGGAGAGAATCGTGATCGGGTGGATGTAGCTCTCGTAGAGCACGCCGAGCACGATGTACATCGACGACGATGGCGGCGAGAATCAGCAGGAGCTGATTCGTGAGCGATGCGCGGAAAGCGAGCGCCGCGCCCTGGAAGCTCGTGAGCACGGAGGGCGGCAGGCCGATCTCCTGCGCCGTCGCTTCGATCGCCGTCACGGCCGCACCGAGCGCGGCGTCGGGGGCGAGATTGAACGAGATGGTCGCGGCCGGAAACTGGCCGATGTGATTGATCGCGAGCGGCGCGGACCCGACCGTCACCCGGGTGAGGGCATCGAGCGGCACCTGAGCGCCGGACGACGCCGTTACGTAGATGCCCTTGATCGCCTCCGGTCCGCTACGGAATTCGGGCTTGACCTCGAGCACCACCCGGTACTGCGTCGCCTGGGTGAAGATGGTCGAGATCAGCCGCTGCCCGAACGCGTCGTACAGCGCGTTGGAGATTGCCGCCGGCGTGATCCCGAGGCGTCCGGCGGTGTCGCGGTCGATGTCGACGAAGACTTGCAGCCCCGCGTCCTGGAGGTCGCTTGCCACGTCCGTGATCTGCGGCAGCCGTCGCAACTCGTCGACGAGTCGCGGCACCCACGTGGCGAGGGTCTGCGGATCCGAGGACTCGAGCGTGAACTGGTACTGGGTGCGGCTGACGCGGTCTTCGATGGTGAGATCCTGCACCGGCTGCATGTAGAGCGTGACGCCCTCCACCTTCGCGAGCTCCGGTTGCAGCCGCCGGATGACCTCGGTCGCGCTCGCCCCGCGCTCGGAGAGGGGCTTCAGGTTGATCAGCATCCGCCCGCTGTTGAGCGTCGCATTGGTGCCGTCCACGCCGATGAACGAGGACAGGCTCGCTACCGCCGGGTCACGCAGCACGACGCGCGCGAGCGCTTGTTGGCGCTCCGCCATGGCCGAGAAGGAGACGCTCTGGGAGGCCTCCGAGATGCCCTGGATCACGCCCGTGTCCTGCACCGGGAAAAAGCCCTTCGGCACGAGGAGGTAGAGCACCACGGTGAGGACGAGGGTGGCGATCGCGACCGCGAGCGTCGCGCCCTGCCGGTCGAGCACCCAGGTGAGCATCCTGCCGTAGCGCGCGATCACCGCATCGAAGAACCGTCCCGTCGCGCGGTAGAAGCGGCTCTGTTCGGACGCGGGTGTGCGGTGCAGGAGCTTCGCGCACATCATCGGCGTGAGCGTGAGGGACACGACCGCCGAGATCAGGATTGCCACCGCCAGCGTGATCGCGAATTCGCGGAAGAGCCGGCCCACGACGTCGCCCATGAAGAGCAGCGGGATCAGCACCGCGATGAGCGACAGCGTGAGCGAGATGATGGTGAAGGCGATCTGGCGGGATCCCTTCAGCGCCGCCGCGAGAGGCGGTTCGCCGCGTTCGATGTAGCGCGCGATGTTCTCGATCACGACGATCGCGTCGTCCACCACGAAGCCGGTTGCGACGACGAGCGCCATCAGCGTCAGGTTGTTGATGGAGAAGCCGGCGAGGTACATGAAGCCGAACGTGCCGACGAGCGACAACGGCACGGCGACGCTCGGAATCAGGGTGGCGGCGACGTTGCGCAGGAAGAGGAAGATCACCGTGACCACCAGGGCTACCGCGAGCAGGAGCTCGAACTGCACGTCGCGAACCGATGCGCGGATGGTCACGGTACGGTCTGTCAGCACCGCGATTTCGACGGCGGCGGGCAGGGACGACTGCAACTGCGGCAGCAGGCGCTTGACCCGGTCCACCACTTCGATCACGTTGGCGCCCGGCTGGCGCTGGATGTTCAGGATCACCGCCGGCACGTCGTTCATCCACGCGGCGAGCCGCGCGTTCTCGGCGTCCTCGATTACGTCGGCGACATCGGACAGGTAGATCGGTGCGCCGTTGCGATAGGCGACCACGATGCCCTTGTACTCAGCGGCCGAGCGCAACTGGTCGTTGGCGTCGATGGTGTAGCTGCGCTGGGCGCCGTCGAAGCTCCCCTTCGCCCTGTTGACGTTGGCCGCGGCGATCGCGGTACGCACCTCCTCGAGGGTCAGGCCCTGCGCGGCGAGCGCCTTCGGATTCGCCTGCACCCGTACCGCCGGCCGCTGACCGCCCGCGAGCGTGACGAGACCGACGCCCGACACCTGCGAGAGCTTCTGCGCGAGGCGGGTGTCCGCCAGGTTCTGCACCTCGGGCAGCGGCAGCGTCTGCGACGTGAGCCCGAGCGTCAGGATCGGCGCATCGGCCGGGTTGACCTTGCTGTAGACGGGCGGGGCGGGCAGATCCGGCGGCATCAGGTTCGAGGCGGCATTGATCGCCGCCTGCACACCCTGCTCCGCGACATCCAGACTCAAGTCGAGATTGAACTGCAGCGTGATGACCGACGCGCCGCCGGAGCTGGTGGAAGACATCTGCCTCAAGCCCGGAATCTGTCCGAACTGGCGCTCGAGCGGCGCGGTCACCGACGAGGTCATGACTTCCGGGCTCGCGCCGGGATAGAACGTAATCACCTGGATCGTCGGGTAATCGACTTCGGGCAGCGCGGAGAGCGGCAACAGCCGGTAGGCCATGATCCCCGACAGCAGGATCGCCGCCATGAAGAGCGAGGTCGCCACCGGCCGCAGGATGAACGGCCGCGAGGGATTCATGGTGCGGCGGTGCGCGGACGGCTGCGTGCGGCGCCGGCCTTGGCGGAGGATGGTGCGGCACCGCCGGCACCGGCGCTGCGTTCGATCGTTTCGACCTTGGAGCCTTCCCGCAACCGGTCGGCGCCGTCGACTACCACCCGCTCTCCGGGGGCCACGCCGGACTCCACCATCGCGGTGTCGCCTTCGATCGCCGCGAGCTTGATCGGCCGCAGCGCGACCGTCTGCTCGGGCGTGACGGCATAGACGAAAGTCCCCTGGGCGCTGCGCTGAATCGCGGCGGTCGGGATGGTCGTGACACCGCGCCGGGTGTCGAGCAGCAGGCGCACGTTCACGAACTGATTCGGGAAGAGCGTCCCGTCGGTATTGGGGAACTCTGCCTTGAGCTTGACCGTCCCGGTGGCCGGGTCGATCTGGTTGTCGAACGTGAGCAGCACGCCCTCCGCGAGCCTCACCCTCTTCTCGCGGTCGTAGGCGTCGACCGCCAGCCGATCGCCCGAGTCGAGCCGCTTCATCACGCTCGGCAGATGGTCCTGCGGCAGCGTGAACACCACCGTGATGGGTTTCAACTGGGTGATGACGACGAGACCGTTCGGATCCGAAGCGCGCACGATGTTGCCGGGGTCGACCTGGCGCAGGCCGAGGCGGCCGCTGATCGGCGCGGTGACCCTGGCATAGGTGAGCTGCAGTCTGGCGTTACCGGCCTGGGACTGGTCGACCTTGACCGCGCCTTCGTACTGGCGCACCAGTGAGGCCTGCGTGTCGACCTGCTGCTTCGCGATGGAATCCTGCTCGAAGAGCGTGCGGTAGCGGTCGAGGTCGAGCCTTGCGTTGGCGAGGAGTGCCTGATCGCGCGCGAGCTGCCCTTCGGCCTGCGCGAGCTGCACCTGGAACGGGCGCGGGTCGATCTCGGCGAGCAGATCGCCTTCCTTGACGAGCTGGCCTTCCTTGAAGAGCACCCGCATCAATTGCCCTTCCACCCGGCTTCGTACCGTGGCGGTCTTGAGCGGGGTGACGGTCCCGAGGCCCTCCAGGTAGACGTCGATGTCGCCGGTCTTCGCCGCCGCTGCGACCACGGGAATCGGGCGCTCGGCCGCGTCGGGTCCGCGCGCTGCCGCGGCGGGGTCGCGGCTGGCGGGGAAGCGGGTATACGCGGCATAGGCGCCGGCGACGAGCAGGACTGCCAGAAGCGGCCAGAGCCAGCGCTGTCGTCTCGACCGCGGCGCAGGCATGACGGCCGGCCCGTGCGGTGCGGTGGCGACTTCCTGGATCTGGGGTTCGGTGGTGGTGTTCATCGTTTCAGCAGCAGTCTCGTGCCGCCGGCGGGCGGTACGCGGCACCGGCTCACACGCCGGTTCGCCGGCCGGGTTGCGCCCGCGCTGTGCGTCGTGACCCGGGTGGATCGACGCTCACGACAGCGGAGAATCCCGACGACGATGCTGCTGGATTATAGCGACAGCGTCCACCCGACCGAGTTCGGGACGAGCCCGGCGGCTCGGTGGCCGTCCCGGGAGAATTGGCTGCAATCAACCTGCTGGTGGCTGCCTGGAACCAGCGCGTGTGGCAGGGTCCAGCCGGGCCAGGAGCGGGAGGGTGGGAAAGTCGCTGCAAAAACAAAGGCCGGGTGAGACGCCCCCGGCCTGGAAATCAAAGCTTGGTATAGCCTTGACGGTGCAGGGCGAGGGCAGTGCGCAACGCCCGTGCCAGCCAAACCTCAGGCGTCCTTGAAGCCGTACTTGTCCATGCGGTAGCGCAGGGTCATCCGGCTGACACCCAGCCGGCGGGCGGCTTGCGACACGTTGTCGCCGGTGTCCCGCAGCGCCTGCTCGATCAGCATGCGCTCGGCCGCCTCCAGCGTGAGACCCCTGAGCGGGAACGACTCGGCCATCGCCTGCGGCGTCTGCGTGAGTGCGAGCGCCTGCGCGTCGATCACGGCGCCGTGCGAGAGCAGCACCGCGCGCTCCACCAGATGGCGCAGCTCGCGCACGTTGCCAGGCCAGTGGTAGCGGCTCATGGCTTCCATGGCGGCGGGGCTGAAGCGGTGGGCAGGCAGCCCATAGCGGCGCGCGGTCTGCAAGGCGAAATGGCGCGCGAGGGTGACGATGTCTCCACCGCGCTCGCGCAGCGGCGGCACCGTCAAAGTGATCACGTTCAGGCGGTAGTACAGATCGGCGCGGAACTCTCCTTCGGCAATCATCGCCGGCAGATCGCGGTTGGTGCCCGCCATGATGCGCGCCTGAATCGGACGCTCCTTCACGCTGCCGATGCGCCGTGTGCGCCGGCGCTCGATCACGTTCAGGAGCTTTGCCTGCAGGTCGAGCGGCAGCTCGCCGATCTCGTCGAGAAAAATGGTGCCGTTCTCCGCGGCCTCCAGCAGGCCCGCGCGCGCACCGACGGCACTCGTGAATGCGCCCTTTTCGTGGCCGAAGAGCTCTGCTTCCATCAGGTCCCGTGGCAGGCTCGCGCAGTCCACCTGGACGAAGGGCTGATCGCGAAACGGCCCCGTGAGGTGCAGCAGCCGTGCCGCGACATCCTTGCCGCTGCCGGTCTCGCCCAGGATCAGGACCGTCGGCCGCGGCTCGCCGGCACCGCCGCCCAGGCGCGCCAGGCGGTGGATCTGATCGCGCAGCCGCTGGATCGGCGGGCTCTCGCCGATCAGGAGCGCGCCCTCGACCGCGACGTGGCTGTCGCGCTCGCGCGAGTAGTCGAGCTGGTTGCGCATCTGGGTGGTCGCCAGCACCCGCTCCACCACCAGCCGTAGTTCATCCAGATCGATCGGCTTCTTGAGGTAGTCCGCGGCGCCGAGCTTGATCGCCTGCACCGCGTCGCCGATCTCGCCGTAGGCCGTGAGCACGAGCACCTGCGGGCGATCCTCCCCGAGCGTTGCGAGCTCGGCCAGAAAATCCATGCCGTTGCCGTCGGGCAGCCGCAGGTCGAGCAGCACGAGGTCGGGCGCCGCCGCCTGCATCGCTTGACGGCCGCCCGCGAGCGTCGCGGCGCACGCCACGTCGAAGCTCGCGGCGTCGAGCGATTTCGCGACGGCGCGCGCGAAGAGGCTTTCGTCCTCGATCACGAGAACGCGGGCGCGGGCGGCGACCGGGGGCGGTGCGGGGGCAGTGACGGTGTCCAGCGTCCTCATGATCGCGGCAGGCGGATCCGCACCTCGGTGCCGCGCGGGGACAAGGTTGTCGAAGGCGATGCTGCCGCCGTGCACGTCGCACACCTTCATGGCGAACGGTATCCCGAGCCCGGTACCGAAACGCTTGGTCGACGGGCCCGGGGCGAGGTCTCTGGCGGTGGGCGAGAAGGGGATGCCGCCGCCTTCGTCACGGATCGACAGGAAGGCCGCATCGGCGGATCCGTTAACCCGCACCGTGACGCGACCGGCATTCGGCGAGGCCTCGATGGCGTTCGAGAGCAGGCCTTGCAGCGCCTGCTCGAGGAGCTGCGGATCGGCCCTGATCTCCACGTCGTCGTCCCAGCCGTCGCGGTGTAGATGGAGCTCTTTCTGGGCGAGCTTCGGCCCGAGCATCTGCACGACATTGTCCAGGAGCGCCGACAGCTTGCAAGGGGTGCGCTGCGGCGCGAGGGGGTGCAGGTAGTTGAGGAGCGACTGAGTCCAGCGGTCGAGCTTGTCCGCCGTCGAGATGATGCCATGCAGGCCGTCGCGGATCTCGGGGGAGATCGGCGGTTGGCTCATCACCTGGGCGGTGGCGCGGATGCTCGCGAGCGGGTTGCGGATGTTGTGGGCGACGACCGGGAGCAGGGCGCCCAGCGTGGCCTGCTTCTCGGCGCGAACCAGCGAGGCGCGGCTTTCCTCGAGGTCGGCCGCCATCCGGTTCACGGCCTGGGCGAGCCGCCGGAGCTCCTCGGCGCCCGCCTCCGGCACCCGGTGCGCGAGCTCGCCGCTCGCGATCTTTCGCGTCGCCGACTCGACCGCCGAGAGGGGTGCCACTACCTGCTGCGAGAGAAAGAGGCGCGACAGGACGAGCAGCGCCAGGGCGAGCAGGATGGGAACGACGAAGAGCAGCGGCGCGAGCTCGTTGAGCGTGCCGAGCCGCTCCTGCTGCTCGGACTGTTGCAGCAGCAGCACACGCTCGATGGCGCGGAACGCATCCTCGTACTCGCCAAGCCCCTCGCCTTCGAGCTCGGCGTCGAAGATTTTCTGCCGCTGCAGGAGGCTCATCGTCGAGCGACTCTCGAGGATGCCGTCGGACTGTTCCTTCACCGTCCGGTACGCGGCCTCGAGGCGGTTCATGGCCTCGCGCTCGCGACCGTTGAGCGGAGCCGCCTGAATACGGGAGAGATGCTGCTCGATGCGCCGCTGGTACTGCTGATATTGCTGCTGGGCGTGGGGGTCGTTCAGAAAGGCGCCGTCGAACACCTCCTTCACCTGGCGGTAGAGGTTGCCGCGCATGTCCTGCACCTCGTTCACGATGCTCGTGATGCGGGACGACTCTTTCGACGCCTGACGCAGGAAGTACATGCCGGCCCCACCGACGGCGCCCGCAGCGAGCACCAGGGCGAGGTACCCCATCGCGTAGAGCAGCATCAGGTGTTTCAGGGATCGGTTACGCATCGCCGGCCTCTGCCCGCGCTCCGGGCGGGCGTCGGCCCTCAGCTTACTCGTGTCGGGTGGCGGGCTGAAAGGGCGCGCAGCTTGCGCCGCCGCCGCTCTCCGCTCGCCCAGAAAAAACCGGGCTCGAGAGCCCGGCTTGAAATGGAGAACTATCATGAAAGCGTGCTGCGAAGCTCACAACACGCACCTAGAGTATAGCAAATCCGTGCGCGCTCGGGTGTCGATGCGGCGGCGTTTCACTTTCGTTGGAGCTTGCGGTACAGGGTGTTGCGGCTGATGCCGAGCTGGCGCGCGGCGGCCGAGATGTTGCCGCGGTGGAACTCCACGGCGCGCTGGATCGCGGTCGCCTCGAGGGCGTCCAGGCTGCCGGCCGCAACCGGCGCCGGCTGCTCGCCCTGGCTAGCAACCATCTGCAGCGGGACCGCGGCTTCCGGCACGGTGTCGCCGAGTTCGTCGAGGAAGTCGTCCGGCAAGTGGTGGCGGCCGACGAGGCCGTCGCCGTCCACCATGGCGAGCGCCGTTCGCAGCAGGTTGTGGAGCTGGCGCAGGTTGCCGGGCCAGGCGTGCCGGCGGAAGAGATCCATGACCTCGGCGCCGATCTCGACCCGCTCACCGCCGCGCGTTTCCGTCGCGACCAGCCTGCGCACGAGCTCCGGCAGGTCGGTACGCTCGCGCAGCGGCGGCAGCGTGACGACGAGACCATTCAGCCGGTAGTAGAGATCCTCGCGGAACTCACCCCGGGCGATGAGCTCGCGCAGCTTGCGATGGGTCGCGCACACGAGTGCGACGTCGACCGGCTGGGCGCGGGCGCTGCCGAGCGGCGTGATCGTCCGCTCCTGCAGCACGCGCAGGAGCCGCGCCTGCAGCGAGAGGGGCATGTCGCCGATCTCGTCCAGGAACAGCGTCCCGCCGTCTGCCTGCAGGATCTTGCCCGGTGCGCCCTTGCGCCGGGCGCCGGTGAAGGCGCCCTCCTCGTAGCCGAAGAGCTCCGACTCGATCAGCCCTTCCGGGATCGCCGCGCAGTTGACCGCGACGAAGGGGTTGTTGCGGCGCGGGCTGTCCTCGTGCATCGCCTTGGCGAACCACTCCTTGCCGGTGCCCGTTTCGCCCTGGATCAAAACCGTGATGTCGCGGCCCAGGACCCGCCGCACCTTGGTCACGGCGGCGGCGATGCGGGGGTCGCCGGTGTTGAGACAGTCCAGCGAAAATGGTGAGCCGGCCGGGCGGGACTCGCCCTCTGTCCGTGCTGGCGCGCGCTTGAAATCGTCGAGCTGCACGATCTTGCCCTTGGCTGTCCCCCGCATCTCCGCCTTGGCGAAGACCCGCACGCCGGTGTGCATTTTTAGCGTCATGAAACCGTCCTGGCGCGCACGCGGCATCGCCATGTGCATCGGGATATCGAAGAGCGAGTCGAAGGTGTGCGTGCGCAGCTCCGGCAGCGTCAGGCCGAGCTGGAAGAGGCCGCTGCGATTGCCCGACACCAAATGCCCGTCGGGCGAAAACGCCGCGATGCCCTCGCACAGCGTACCGATGAATTCCGGACGGGCGTGGAAATGCAGCAGCAGCAGTCCCGAAAACCGCTCTCGAAAGAGGTGGTTCTCGATCATCTGCGCCGACATGCGCACGAGCGCCAGCGTATGCGGCTGGTGGCCGCGGTGATCGCCCGACACGTCGAGCGCGCCGATCAGTATGCCGAAGGGGTCGAGGATGGGTGCGGCGGAACAGGTCAGGAAGTGATTGGCCGGGAAGAAGTGCTCCGAGCCGTTCACCGTCACCGCGGTCTTTTCCACCAGCGCGGTACCGATGGCGTTGGTGCCCTGGTGGTTCTCGTCCCACGCCACACCTGGCTGCAACGCGACCTGCTGCGCCCGCGCCACGAAGTCGTCGTCGCCGAGCGAATGCAGGATCATCCCGCGCTCATCGGTGAGGATCACCATGCTTTCCGTGTGCGCGATCTGCTCGTACAAGGTCTCCATGGCGGGCAGAGCGCGCGCCGTGAGGAGCCGGCTCTGCTCGCGGAACTGCCGTAGCTGCGCGGACTCGACCGGTTCGAAGACCGGGCCCGCACCGGCATCGAGCCCGGCATCGAGGCAACGCCGCCAGGAGCGCTCGAGCGTCTCGGAGACGGTGCCAGGCGGTACGCTGCCATGGTCGAAGAAGAACTTCCGCGCGAGCGCGATGCGCCCGCTGCTGTCGCCGTCGCGTGCATTCATGGTGCCTCCTCCTGAGGCGTCGCCCGTTGTGTTTCTTCTGACCCGTACTGTAACACCCGCCTGGAGCGCTGACAAACTAGGGGCTTCAAATACTACATAATTGATTTAAATATGTTATTTGGCCTGTTTCCGAGCATCCGCAATCCCTTGGCGGTCAGGGACTTTTTTGCGCAGGTGCAACATGAACCGTGGAAACGGGGGTCGAGTTGTCGCTTTTTTGCAACGAATTAAGGCGGGATTCGCGAAAATTCCTGTCATTTCGTTGACACGTCGACGCGAGCCGTACGAGCATGAGTGCGCCTGTCAGCAGGTTTCTCGATCAACACTAAATCAAGGAGATTTTCCAATGCTGAAGCACAGCAAACTGAGCATGGCCGTCGCGGGCGCTCTGGCTTTGGCCGGTGCGTCGACGGCCAATGCCGGTATCGGCTTCAAGGCGGGGGAGTGGGATATCGACTTCTCCGGCAACGTCAACGGGTTTGCCACCTACAATGACTGCGCGAGTATCGGGCTTGGTCGGCAGGTCGCAGGGGGTCTGGCCTGCGGACAACAACCGGGCCAGAAGCAGAGCAGTACCGGAATCGAATCCGGCCTGCTGCCGAGCGCGCTGGTGTTCTCGGCCAAGTCGCGCCAGATGAACATGGACGTGGGCGTGACCATCGGCGTGTATCCGACGCTGCGGACCTTCGGTCTCGGCAGCTCCGGCTTGGAGAACAACAACAATGGTGCGCTGGGCAACTCCAGTCTGAACATCCGGCAGAACTTCCTGACCTTCGGCGATGCGAGCTGGGGCAATATCAAGATCGGTCGCGACATCGGCCTTTTTGGCTCGGATGCGATCCTGTCCGACATGACGCTGCTGGGTGTTGGCTCCGCCGCGGCGTTCCTGGGCGGCGACACCACCCTGGGCCGTATCGGTGTGGGCTACATCTACACCGACTGGATCCCGCAAATCACTTACACCTCGCCGAGCTTCTCCGGCTTCCAGGTGGCTGGGGGCATGTTCCAGACATTTAACAACGGTGGCTCCTTTACGGGCTTCGACCTCAACGCTGCGACCATGAGCGCCTCGACCACCCCGGCGTGGCAGGCGAAGGTGAGCTTCGAGGACAAGTTCAACATCGTCCAGGGTGATCCGCTCGGCTTCAAGGCGTGGGCCGGCTATATGTACAACCGGCCGGAGTCTGGCGGGGGCACGTTCACCGCGAACGGCGCCGCTATTCCGGCCGGTCTGAAGGTCGACGGCTGGGCCTGGGAGATCGGTGCGCGTGCCAATATGTGGGGCTTCGAGCTGGTGGGCTACTACTACAATGCCGAAGGCATCGGCACAACCGGCATCGGCAGCCAGGCGGCGTCCTTCGTTTGCCCGACGGGTGTCTGCGCGAACGGCGTGGGCGCCTCGCTGGAGGGACGCAAGTCTGACGGCTACTACGGCCAGATCACCTACAAGTTCCAGGATCTGAAGATCGGCTATAGCTACGGCCAGTCGAACCTGGACCTGGCAGGCAACGAGGGGATTACCTCGGTTGCGGGCAGCTTCAACGCCGCCAACCCCAACCTGCTGAGCTCGAACAGCTCCAGCGTGGTCGGCTTGTACTACTCCCTCACCAAGAGCCTCAACCTGGTGGGCGAGTGGATCTACACCGAGAACAAGTCCCAGGACGGCTATAAGTACAACGACAACGGCTTTGCGTTGGGCGCGATCCTGTTCTTCTGATCGCAACACTAGTCAGATAGAAAGTCTCTGCTGAAAGCGGCGCCGGAAACGGCGCCGTTTTCTTTTCTGTTTCATCCCGCGACACGTGAGAAGTTTTGAAGCAGGCGTGCGGCGCTGTACATGGCCCCGGGACGCGGATGCGAGCCGGCTGCGGCCTACTTGCACAGCGGGGAAGGCTTGCTGCCATTGACTTTTGCGGGACGGGGAACGGGCGAGCCGCTGCGGCGGCAAGTTGTGGCACGGCAACTGCAGTTCACGGGCCTCGATGCCGATTCGCACAACTTTGAGGAGACCCCCGTGGCTTTTCGAATACTTCCCCTCGCACGCTGCTCGGCCGCTGCCGGCATGCTCGCACTCGGTGCAACGCTCGCGTTTGCGCATGGCGACGTGACGCCTCAGGCGGTCGATACCAAGGGCCTCAAGCCGCTCGGTGAGAAGTGGCTGGAAGTGAACCCCTACCGCGGTGACAAGAAGGCGGTGCAGATCGGCAGCTCGGCTTACAATCAGAACTGTGCGCGGTGTCACGGCCTGGAGGCCGTGTCGGGTGGGATCGCCCCCGATCTTCGCTACCTGCCCGAAGGCAAGGAGGGCGACGAGATCTTCGTGATGCGCGTGCGGAACGGCGCGGTCCGCGACGGCCGGGTCTACATGCCGAAGTACGAGGGCATCCTCTCGCAGGAAGCGCTCTGGACTATCCGCGCCTATCTGGACACCGTTCAACAGAAATGATCATCCAGTCCCCACGCCGCCGTGCCCTCTGGCACGGCTTTTTTTCGTCGTGTCTCGCCCTGGCCGCGGTGATGCTGCTGTCCGGGGTTGCGGTCGCCGAACCGGAGGTCTCCACCGAAGGCTTGGTGCAACTGCAGACGCCGGGACGGATCCGGGTGGCCGTGTACCGGGATTTCGCGCCGTACTCGAATGCCGGCGAGGGCATCGACGTCGATATCGCGAAGGCGCTCGCCGCGCGGCTCGGCGTGACCCTCGACCTGATGTGGGTGCAGGCGTCCGACGAGAGCATGGAGGACGATCTTAGGAACGCAGTGTGGAAGGGGCACTACCTCGGCGGCGGAACGGCTGACGTCATGCTGCACGTGCCCGTCGATCCGCGCTTCGCCGCCCGCAACGACAAGGTGAAGATTACGGGAGCGTATCACCGCGAGAGTCTGCAGATCGCCCACGACACGGCCAGGCTGCCGGAGCTCGCGAGCGTCGACGATCTCGCCGGCAAGCCGGTGGGCGTCGAAACCGCGACCGCCCAGGATTCGTTCCTGCTGGGCGCGGTGGGCGGCCGCCTGCAGCCGACCGTGGTGCACTTTCGCAGCGCGTCCGACGCGATGGCAGCGTTGCGCAAGGGCGAGGTGGTCGCGGTGATGGCACAGCGCGCAGAGCTCGAGGAGGGGCTCAAGGGGGCCGACCGGGCGGTCTTCGTCATCAGCAGCATCCCGACACCGGGACTGGTACAACGCGGCTGGATCGTCGGCGTCGCGGTGAAAGCGGAGAACGCGGCGCTCGCGGCGGCGATCGACGAGGCGCTCGTTGCGATGCTCGAAGACGGCACCATCGCCGGGATCTTCAAGGCGCGGGGCATCACGCACTTCCGGCCATAGGGCCGCGATCCAGGAACTATTCCCGGACGTTTGCATTCATAATCGCGCACTTGCGGCGCAGTCGCGCCGCGAACGTTGCCCGTCCTGATCGAAACGTCCATGTTGCCTGCCTCACGCGCCCTCGTTTTCGCACTCTCCCTCGTCACCGCGGGCGCAGCGCTTGCCGCGCCATTCGCCTACGTCCCGAACGAGAAGTCGGGCACCATCTCCATCATCGACACCGCGACGGATACGGTGGTGGGCGACATCCCTGCCGGGACCAAGCCGCGCGGGCTCGCCGTGAGTCCCGACGGCAGGGAGCTCTACGTGAGCGACCAGCCGAACAACGTGCTCGTGGTCGTCGATCTCGAGAAGCGCGCGCCGGTAGGCAAGATCGAGCTGGGCGAGTCGCCGGAAGGGGTGGGGATCTCGCCCGACGGCAAGTGGATCATCGCGGCGAGCGAGATCAGCAATGCGGTCTCCTTCATCGACGGTAAGACGAAGAAGAAGGTGTTCAGCGTCAAGACGCAGGGGAAGAATCCCGAGCACGCCGTCTTCAGCCCCGACGGCAAGTGGGTGTACGTGAGCGCCGAGGAGGCCGACTCGGTCGACATCATCGATGTCGGCAGGCGCGCGGAGACGAAGGCGGTGAAAGTCGGCAATCGTCCGCGCGGAATAGGATTTCTGCCCGACGGCAGTCGCGCCTATGTGGCGTCGGAGCTGGCGAGCGAAGTGTTCGTGATCGATACCGCGACCAAGGAAGTCGTCGCGAAGTTGAAGGCGGGCAACTTCTCCAACGGCGTGGCCGTGCGGCCCGATGGCAAACGGGTCTTCATTTCCAACGGCAAGGATGGCACCGTATCGGTGATCGACACGGCGAAAAACGAGATCGTGGCGACCATTCCCGTCGGCAAGCGACCGTGGAACATGGCCGTGACCCCCGATGGCAAGAAACTCTATGTCGCGAACGGCAAATCGAACTCGGTTTCCGTCATCGACACCGACACCAACGAGACCGTGAAGGAGATTGCGGTCGGCGATACGCCGTGGGGCGTGGTCATCCGCTGACGTGGCGGCACGGGCACGAAATCGCGACTACCGGAGCGCATTCGCGACCGACCGCTACACCGGTGTGGCCATCCTGCTGCACTGGCTCATCGCACTGCTCGTCTTCGTGCTGATCGGTCTCGGCTGGTACATGGTGGACATCCCGAAGAACACGCCGGAGCGAAGCTATTTCTACAATCTGCACAAGTCCATCGGCCTCACCACACTCGCCCTGATCCTGGTGCGAGTCGGATGGCGCCTGACCCACGTGCCGCCGCGACTGCCCGCGAGCCTCAAGACCTGGGAGGTGGTGGCGTCCACGTGGAGCCATCGACTGCTGTACGTGTGTCTGCTTGTGATGCCGCTCTCGGGCTATGTCGCTTCGAATTTCACCAAGTTCGGCGTGAAGTACTTCGGCATCGAGCTGCCGCCCTGGGGTCCCGAGGACAAGACGCTGTACGGGATCTTCAACAACGTCCACGTGGCGACGTCCTTCATCTTCGTGGCGTTGATCGCCCTGCACGTGGCTGCTGCGTTCAAGCACCTGCTCGTGGACCGGGACGCGGTGTTCCGGCGGATCCTTCCGGGGCGCGGCTGATTCGAGTCCACCGCCCCCGGCCAGTCAGGCCGATGCCGAAACGCGACGACATGGTCGGCCTCGATGCGGATGCCGATCTTCTCGCCGATGGCATGGTTGTGGTGGCTCGGCACCAGCGACAGCGCCCGCCCTCCGCTCGGCAGTCGGATCGTGTAGAGGATCTCCGCCCCGCGAAATGCCTTCTGCACGACCTCGGCCTGCACCGTGCTGCCGTCGTCGTGCACGATGTCGTCCGGCCGCAGCAGGACATCCACGGAGCAGCCTTTGCCGCATTGTTCGCATCCGATCGCGCATTCCGTCGGTACGTCACCGGTGAGGATACCGAGTTCGATCTCCACCTCCCTCGGGTTCAGCACGCGGCCGGGCACCAGTACGCCTTCACCCACGAAATCGGCGACGAAGCGGTTCGCCGGTTTGTGGTAGAGGTTGTACGGCGAGTCCCACTGCACGATTACGCCGCCCTGCATGATGCCCACGTCGTCCGCCAGGGCGAAGGCCTCGTGCTGGTCGTGGGTAACCAGGATCGCGGTGGCGTTCTGCGCCTTCAGAATCTCGCGCACTTCGTGGCTCAACCGCTCCCGCAGATCCACGTCGAGATTCGAGAACGGTTCGTCCATGAGCAGGAGATCCGGCCGCGGTGCCAGCGCCCGGGCGAGCGCGACGCGCTGCTGTTGGCCGCCCGAGAGCTCGTGCGGATACTTGTCCGCGAGACGATCGAGCCCCACAGTTGCCAGCAGCTCCGACACCCGCGCTGCCCGATCGCCGCGTGCCATCCCGCGTAGCCCGAACGCGATGTTGTCGCCCGCAGTGAGGTGCGGGAAGAGCGCGTAGTCCTGGAAGACCATCCCGATGCGGCGCTTTTCGGGGGCCAGGGTGAACCCCGGCCGGCTCACCGCTTCGCCGTTGAGAAGTATCTTCCCGGCAGCGATTGGCTCGAATCCGGCGATGCAGCGCAGCGCCGTGGTCTTGCCGCAGCCGCTCGGGCCGAGCAGGCACGCAATGTCGCCCCGCGCGAGCGTGAGCGAGAAATCCTTGAGCACCGGCGAGGCACCGTAGGCGTGGTCGACCTGGCGGACTTCCAGGACCGTGTTCATGGTGCGATTATAACCAGATTGATGGAGAATGATTCTCAACTCTCATCGACTTGGTAGAATTTCGAGAACTGCCGCGATCGGGTAACGCCGCCCACCCTCGCTCCTCGTGACCGCAATCTTTTCCTTTCCCGGCGCACCGTCCTGGCGTTCGCGGCGCTTCGCCGCGCTCGGCGCCCTCGGCTGGTTCGCGGTCGGCCTTGCGGCGCTCCTCGCCTTGCCCGTCGTGTACGTCGTGAGCAACGTCTTTCTCCCGAGCGGTGGGTCCTGGCAACACCTGGTCGAAACGGTTCTGGCCGACTACGTGCGCAACACGCTGTGGCTCGCGTTCGGTGTGGGCATCGGCGTCATGATCGTGGGCGTGGGGACAGCCTGGCTCGTCACGATGTGCAGTTTTCCCGGCCGGCGAACGCTCGAATGGGCACTGATTCTGCCGCTCGCCGTGCCCGCGTACGTGATGGCCTACGCCTACACGGACTTCCTCCAGGTCGGCGGCCCGATGCAGACGTGGCTGCGGGAACTGACCGGATGGCGCGCGCGCGACTACTGGTTCCCCGACATCCGCTCCCTGGGCGGCGCCGTCACGGTCATGATCTTCGTGCTCTATCCATACGTATACCTGCTCGCGCGCACGGCGTTCTGCGAGCAGTCGGTGGCGGTGCTGGAGGTCGGGCGGACCCTCGGCTACGGGGCGTGGGGCAGCTTCTCACGGATCGCGCTGCCGCTCGCCCGGCCCGCCATCGCCGCGGGCACGTCGCTCGCGCTGATGGAAACGCTGGCAGACTTCGGCACCGTCTCCTATTTCGCGGTGCCGACCTTCACCACCGGCATCTACCGCGCGTGGTTCTCGCTCGGGGATCCGGTCGCGGCGGCGCAACTGTCGGCCGTGCTGCTGGGGTTCGTCGTCGGCGTGCTCCTGCTGGAGCGCCTGACCCGCGGCCGCGCGCGCTACCACCACTCCGCCCCCCGAAAGCGCCTGCCGCCTTTCGCGCTGCGCGGGTGGCGGGCCGGCGGTGCGCTGCTCGCATGCGTGACCCCCCTCGTCCTCGGTTTCGCGCTCCCGGCGCTGATTCTGTTGCGCCTGATCCTGGCCCGAGACGGCGGGCAGTTCGGCGAGCGCTTCCTCATGCTGGTGCGCAACAGCGTGTCGCTCGCCGTCATCGCGTCGGTCCTCGCGGTCGCGCTGGCGCTCTCGATGGCCTATGCAGCACGCCTGCGGCCGGGACCGGTCACGCTGTCCGCAAACCGCCTGGCGAGCCTGGGTTATGCGATCCCGGGCACCGTGATCGCGGTGGGCATCCTGGTGCCGGTGTCCCGCCTCGACCACGCGCTCGATGCATTCGCGTCCTCGGCGTTCGGCGTTTCCACGGGTCTCCTCTTCACCGGCGGCATCGCGGCGCTGGTGTATGCCTATCTCGTCCGCTTTTTCGCGGTGGCGCTGCAGACGGTAGAGGCGGGGCTCACGCGCATCACGCCCAGTATGGAATCCGCGGCACGGAGCCTTGGCTGCTCGCCCGGCCATGTGCTCAGGCGCGTGCACGCGCCGCTCCTGCGGGGAAGTCTCCTCACGGCAGGGCTGATGGTGTTCGTCGACGTGATGAAGGAGTTGCCGGCGACGTTTGTCATGCGGCCCTTCAACTTCGACACGCTCGCGGTGCAGGCGTACAACTTCGCCGCGGACGAGCGCCTGGCGGAGGCGGCGACCGCATCGCTCGCGATCGTCGCGGTCGGCTTGGTGCCGCTCGTTCTCCTGTCGCGTTCGATCGCGAAGTCGCGGGTACGGGATTAGCGGCCCGCGACTTCGTGCGTCCGGAACCTTACTTCCAGCCGGCCCGGTCGGCGACCTTCTGCGCGTTCGGCTGGTTCTTGCCGAGCTCGCCGACGTTCAGGCTGTCGGCCTTGAACGTTCCGAGCGATTCGAGCTCCGGGTTGTTCACTTTGATGCCCGGTACGACGGGCCACTCGTTGTTGCCGTCCGCGAAGTACTGCTGCGCCTGGTCAGAGGCGAGATATTCGAGAAACTTGATCGCGTTCTCCTTGTGCGGCGCGTACTTGAGCACGCCGCCGCCGGAGATGTTCATGTGCACGCCGGGGCCTTTCTGGTCCGGCCAGATCACGCCGAGCTTCTCGACCACGGCCCGGTCTTCGGGTTTGGTCGACTTGAGCAGCCGCACGAAGTAGTAGGTGTTGCTGATGGCGATGTCGCACTCGCCCGCGGCCACGGCCTTGAGCTGGTCCGTGTCGCCCCCCTTCGGCTCGCGCGCGAGGTTGTTCGCGACGCCCTTCGCCCATTGCTCGGCCTTCTGTTCGCCGTCGTGGGCGATGACGGAACTGATGAGCGAGAGCATGTAGACGTGACCCGCAGACCGCGCGCAGATGCGGCCCTTCCACCGCGGGTCCGCCAGGTCTTCGTAGCCCTTGATCTCGCCCGGCTTCACCGTGGCCCTGTTGTAGGCGATGATCCGCGCCCGCGCCGAGAAGCCGTACCACGTCCCGTCGGGCGCGCGGTACGCGGCGGGAATGCGGCTGTCGAGCACCTTCGACTTGATCGGCTGAAAGAGCCCCGCCTGGTCCGCGCGCCAGAGGCGACCGGCGTCCACCGTGATGAAGACATCCGCCGGACTCTTGTCGCCCTCGTTCTTGATCCGCTCCATGAGCGGATCCTCCGAACCTTCGATGCGGTTCACCTTGATGCCCGTCTGCTTCGTGAAGTTCGTGTAGAGCGCTTCGTCGGTCTGATAGTGGCGGGCGGTGTAGAGATTGAGCTCCTTCTCCTCCGCGCCGTGGACGGGGGACAGGGCAACGAGGGCGGCTGCCGCAATGAAGCGGGACAGCGTATGGCGTCGGGTCATCTGGTCTCTCCTTTCTGGTTAACGAACCGTCGGTGTTGTCAGGTGCAGCAGGGCTACCCGACTTCATCGTAACCAGAACCATTCTCGTCTGCAAGAATGCGAATGCTTCGCACTTGACAGATCGAATGCGAACTATTATCGTTTGGCCATCCTCAGTCTCAGGAAGCGAACATGAACGCACTCGTCGTCGGCGCAGACCGTCTCGGAAACATCCCCGACGTGCTGGGGGGGTTCGGCATCCGCATCAATGAACACGTGTCGGGCCGGCAGGCGGCCCATCAGCGCCGCGCCGCGACCATCGCCCGCAACACGGAACTCGTGATTCTGTTCACCGATTTCCTCGGTCACAACGTCATGAAGAGTTTCCGCAGCTTGGCGCAGGCGGAGGGCGTTCCCGTGATCGCCTGCCGACGCTCGGTGAGTTGCCTCTCGGTCTCCCTCGCGCGCTTCTTCTCCGAGCCCAAATGCAGCGGGGCTTGCGGGACCTGCCCCGCGCGGGCAAAGGTGGCGGCGAACTGATCGGATATCGGAGCGAGCTCCCGATGTACATCTGTCTTTGCAACGGAATTACCGATAACCACATCGCCGAGGCGGTGCAGGCGGGCGCCGCGTCGCTGTGCGATCTCAAAAGCCGTCTCGGCGTCGCGACCTGCTGCGGGCGCTGCGCCGAGTGCGCCGAGTTCATCCTCGAAGAGCAGCTTGCCTGCTCCCCCTGCTGCCGGCAACTTTCCTGAGTTGCGCTGATCCTTCCCCTGTAACGCACGGCGTAGAATTCGGTGTGCGGACCGACATGGTGTCGCGCACCGGAACTCTCCGACCATCCTTTCACCGACGAGGAGCAGGGCATGAAAGGCGACAGCAAGGTCATCGAGCACCTGAACAAGGTGCTGCGCAACGAGCTCACGGCGATCAACCAGTATTTCCTGCATGCCCGGATGTTCCGCAACTGGGGGCTGAAAAAGCTGGACGACTACGAGTACCACGAGTCGGTCGACGAGATGAAGCATGCCGACCGGCTCGTCAATCGCATTCTTTTCCTGGAGGGTTTGCCGAACCTGCAGGACCTGGACAAGCTCATGATCGGCGAGCACGTGGAGGAATGCCTGCGGTGCGATCTGCAACTCGAGATGCGCGCCCACCCCGACCTCAAGGCTGCGATCGCATACTGCGAGTCCTGTAAGGACTACGTGTCGCGGCAGCTGTTCGAGGGCATCCTCGAAGGCGAGGAGGAACACATCGACTGGCTGGAGACGCAGCTCGACCTCATCGCGAAAGTCGGTATCGAGAATTTCCAGCAGTCACAGATGAGCTGATCCAGTCACGCAGACACGCGCCGGGCGCCCGAAAACCGGCGCGCCCAGTAGCCGTTTCGCATCGACACGATCTCGACCGTGCCACCGCTGCTCGGCGCGTGGACGAAGCGCCGCTCGCCGATGTAGATGCCGACATGGCTGAACGTGCGGCCCAGGGTGTCGTAGAACACGAGATCCCCCGGGCGCATGTCGTCCTCCCCCACGGCACGGCCGATGCGCCCCATGTCGTCGGTGCGGCGCGGCAGGGCGAGGCCCGCGGCCATTCGATATACGTACCACACGAGCCCGCTGCAGTCGAATCCCGACTCGGGGGAGGCACCGCCGTTGCGGTATGGCAGGCCGACCAGCGTGACCGCCAACACCGCGGCGTCGCGTGCAGCGTCGGCGGGCTTCGCGGCGGGCGGACCCTGCGGTCGCGTCGCGCACCCCGCCGCCCAGGCAGCGAGACCGAGGAGAAAGAGTCTGCGGGCAGCGAGCATGGTGCAACTCTAGATCACCGGCCAAAGCAGCGCAAAGCCCGCGAGCCTATCGGCACGAGGCTTGACCTGGATCAACGTGGACGACCGAGAAGGAAGTAGATTCAAAGTAGCCAGAATCTTTGCTGTTCGGCTCCATGTCAGTCGGCACCGAAATCCAGGACGCAGTCGCGCGCGGCGTTGCACGCCGGGGAAGCATGCGAACGGGGCTCTTGAGCCTGCTTCGCGATGTACAGGAAGAGCTGGGGCAGCTCTCCGGCGAGAGCATCGACGCCATCGCCCGAACGCTCGGCGTGCCGCGCGCAGAGGTGGAGTCCACCGCCAGCTTCTACCACTTCTTCCACGCGGAGAGCCACGGCGCGTTCGAGATCCTCTTCTCGAACAACATCGTCGATCAGATGCAAGGCCAGCACGATCTCATGCAGTACCTCTGCGAGCGCCTGTGGATTCAGCCCGCCAAGCTCTCCGAGGACGGGCTCGTCTACGTCGACACCACGTCGGACATCGGCCTGGGCGATCAGGGCCCCGCCGCACTCGTAAACGGCCATGCGCTCCCGTCGCTGGATCGTAATCGACTCGATCTGATCGCCTCGCTCGTGCGCGAGCGCAAGCTGCTGTCCGACTGGCCGCGCATGCTGTTCGACGTCGCCGACAACGTGCGCCGCGCCGGACCGCTGCTCGCTGCCAGATTCGAGCCCGGCTCCGCTGTGCGCCGCGTGCTCGATCTGGGTCCCGATGCGATGCTGACAGAGCTCGACCTTTCGAACCTGCGCGGACGCGGCGGCGCCGGCTACCAGACCGCGACCAAGTGGCGCTCCTGCGGCGCGGCGGCGGGCGACGCGCACTACGTGGTCTGCAACGCGGACGAAGGCGAGCCCGGCACGTTCAAGGACCGGGTGCTGCTGCAAAGCCATGCTGATCTCGTGCTCGACGGCATGACGGTTCTGGCCCGGGTCATCGGTGGGCGGCGCGGATTCATCTACCTCCGCGGCGAGTATCTCTATCTGCTCGCGCCCCTCGAGGCGGCGCTCGAGCGCCGGCGTTGCAACGGCCTGCTCGGGGCCGACATACTCGGGACGAGCGGGTTCGATTTCGACATCGAGATTCGCATCGGCGCCGGCGCCTACATCTGCGGCGAGGAGACCGCGCTGATCGAATCGCTGGAAGGCAAGCCCGGGAAGCCGCGCAATCGCCCGCCGTATCCGGACACCCGCGGTTACCTCGGCGAGCCCACGGTGGTGAACAACGTCGGAGACCTTCGCGTGCGCGGCAAGGATCGCGGTACAGGGGGGCGGTTGGTTCGCGTCGATCGGGACCGCGCACTCGACTGGAACGAAACTCCTGTCGGTGTCCGGTGACTGCAGGCGTCCGGGCATCTACGAGTATCCCTTCGGCGTGACCGTGCGCCAGGTGCTGACCGACTGCGGCGCAGTCCACCCGCAGGCGGTGCAGGTCGGCGGACCCTCGGGTACCTGCGTGTCGTGGAAGGAATTCGACCGGCGTATCGCGATAGAGGATCTGCCCACCGCGGGGGCCTTCATGGTCTTCTCCCGCGAGCGCGACATGTTCGAGGTCGCACGCAACTTCTCGCACTTCTTCGCCGACGAGAGCTGCGGCTTCTGCACGCCGTGCCGCGTCGGCACCACGCTCGTCCGGAACACGATGGACAAGCTCGCCGCGGGCAAGGGCAGCGCTCACGACATGCGGCAGATGAGCGAGCTCACGGACATCATGCGGCGGGCGAGCCACTGCGGGTTGGGGCATACGGCCGCCAAACCGGTGGTGCAGACCATGCAGCAGTTTCCGGAGTACTACGAGCGGCGGCTTGCGCATCTCGATTTCGAGCCGGCGTTCGATCTGGATGCGGCACTGCAGACCGCCCGGCTCATTACGGGCCGCGATGACGCCTGGGCGCACGTCGTGAGCGAAGAGCCATGAGCCCCGGCAAGCGTTTCACCGTGGACGGGCGACACCGTTCCTTTCCGGGACGGTCAGACCCTAATGGAAGCCGCCCTGGAGGCGGGGGTGTACATCCCGCACCTCTGCTACAAGCCGGGTTTGCGTCCCCACGGAAGCTGCAAGCTTTGCACGGTTGCGGTGAGCGGCCGGTGCATGGCCGCCTGCACGACTCTGGCCCAGGATGGGATGGCGGTCGAGAGCGAAACGCCGGCGCTCGACGAAATGCGCCGCGCGCTCACCGCAGATGCTGTTCGTCGAGGGCAATCACACGTGCCCGGCCTGCGAGAAGAGCGGCGACTGCCGCCTGCAGGCGGTCGGATACCACGTGGGTATGGTGACACCGCGCTTCGAGCATTTCTTTCCGGCGCGCGACCTCGACGCTTCCCATCCCGACGTGCTGCTCGACCGCAACCGCTGCATCCTGTGCGAGCTCTGCGTCCAGGCGAGCCGGGAGGTCGACGGCAAGCATGTGTTCGCGATCGGTGGGCGCGGCATCAACGCGCGGCTCATCGTCAATGCGCCGTCGGGCCGGCTGGGCGACAGCGACGCTCGCGCTGGACGACGCGGCGGTCGGCGTGTGCCCGGTCGGCGCGATCCTCGTCAAACGCCATGCGTATGAAGTACCGATCGGCCGGCGCACCTATGACCGTCGGCCGATCAGCGAAGTCGCTCTCGCCGAGGCGCGCGCCGTGCGGGAGCGCGGTCGATGGCTGACGTAAGGCTCAGGATCGCCACCTGCTCGCTCGCGGGCTGTTTCGGCTGCCACATGTCGCTGCTCGACATCGACGAGCGCCTGTTCGATCTGCTCGAGCACGTCGAGTTCGACCGCTCGCCGTTCACCGACGTGAAGGAGGTCGGGCCCTGCGATGTCGGATTCGTCGAAGGCGGGGTCTGCAACGCGGAGAACGTGCACGTGCTGCGGGCATTCCGCAGGAATTGCACGACGCTGATCGCGGTCGGGTCGTGCGCCATCACCGGCGGCGTGCCCGCCATGCGCAACAACGTCGATCTCTGGGACTGCTTCCAGGAGGTGTATCGGTACGAGGCGGGCACGGAAGGGCGGCTGATTCCCAATGACCCGGAGCTGCCGCTGCCCTTCGACAAGGTGCGGCCGGTCTACGAGCTGGTGCGCGTCGACCATTTTCTGCCGGGGTGCCCGCCGTCCGCCGATGCGATCTGGACGCTGCTCACCGATCTCCTGCAGGGTCGCGTGCCGCAGCCGGACCGTCGTCTGCTGCGGTACGACTGATGGACCAGCGCCCCCTCGAAACCGCTGTGCACGCCGAGACGCTCACGCGGGTCGTGATCGAACCGGTGACCCGCGTCGAGGGGCATGGCAAGGTGACGCTCTTGCTGGACGACGACAATCGCGTGCAGCAGGCGCGCTTTCACATCGTCGAATTCCGCGGCTTCGAGAAGTTCGTGCAAGGGCGCCCGTACTGGGAGGTGCCGGTGATGGTGCAGCGGCTGTGCGGCATCTGCCCGGTGAGCCATCACCTGGCGGGCGGCAAGGCGGTGGACACGCTCGCCGGGGCGAGAGAGCTCACGCCGACGGCGGAGAAGATGCGCCGGCTGTTGCACTACGGTCAGATCCTGCAATCGCACGCGCTGCATTTCTTCCATCTCTCGTCGCCCGATCTCCTGTTCGGCTTCGACGCCGATGTCTCCAAACGCCACGTCTTTGCCGTGGCCGAGGCGTTGCCCGACATCGCTCGCCAGGGCGTGCTGCTGCGCAAGTACGGGCAGGAGGTGATCCGCGTGACGACCGGCAAGCGCGTGCACGGAACGCTCGTCGTCCCGGGCGGCGTGAACAGGCACCTTACCGCCGAGGACCGCGACTACCTGCTCGCGGATATCGATCGGACCATCGCCTGGAGCCGGGACGCCGTCGATCTCATCAAGCGCCTCTATGCCGAGCGCAAGGACTTTCACAGCGCCTTCGGTTCCTTCCGGTCGCCGTTCATGTCGCTCGTGCGCGCCGACGGTGCTCTGGATCTCTACCACGGCGGGCTGCGGGCGCGCGACGACGCGGGGCGCACGCTCTTCGACCACGAGGACTGCGACCGCTACTGGGATCACGTGCGCGAGGAGGTGAAGAGCTGGTCGTACATGAAGTTCCCTTTCCTGCGCGCTCTAGGCGCCGAGGACGGCTGGTACCGGGTCGGTCCGCTCGCGCGCGTCGAACAACTGCGACTTCATCCCGACGCCGCTGGCGGAAGCCGAGCGCCAGGCGTTTCATCGCCTTCGACGAGGGTGGAGCGCGGCAGGCGACGCTCGCCTATCACTGGGCACGCATGATCGAGATGCTGCACAGCGCCGAGAGCATCCGCGATCTCCTGCCGGACCCGGACCTCCTGCACGGCGACCTCGTGGTGAGCGGGCGAGCGGCAGTTGCGCGGCGTCGGCGTGATCGAGGCACCGCGCGGGACACTCATTCACCATTACCGCATCGACGAGAACGACCAGGTCGTGCGCTGCAACCTGATCGTTTCCACCACCCACAACAATCAGGCGATGAACGAAGCGGTGCGGCAGGTCGCGCGCGAGTATCTCGACGGACGCGAGATCACCGAGCCGCTGCTCAACCACATCGAGGTCGCGATCCGCGCCTACGATCCGTGCCTGTCGTGCGCCACGCACGCGCTCGGGAAGATGCCCCTCGAGGTGGAGCTGATCGATGCCGCCGGCGCTCGCATCCACCGCATGAGGCGCGACGGGGCCGGCGTGCTGCGCGCCTGAGCTCGCCGTGGCAGGCGGCACGCTGGTCTTCGCGTGGGGCAATCCCGGCCGCGGCGACGATGGACTGGGTCCGGAGTTTCTCGCGCGCGTGGCGGCGTTGCTCGACCGAGAGCATCCATGGCGCTGTCGTGGAACTCCTTGCCGACTTTCAGCTCCAGCCCGAGCACGTCACCGACATCTGCCACCGCGACCTCGTGCTGTTCGTCGATGCGAGCGTCGCGTGCGCGCCGCCCTTCTCTTTCGCGCGGATCGCGGTGCGGCGCGACTCGAGCTTCACCTCCCACGCGATGTCGCCCGGCGCGCTGCTCGCTGCCTTCGAGCAGGTGTACGCGCGCGCGGCGCCGCCCTGCTATGCCCTCGCCATCCGCGGCCATCGGTTCGAGCTGGGCGAGGGCATCGGAGCGACGGCGCTGCGCAACCTCGACGCGGCGCTCGCCTTTGCACGGACATTGCTCGAGGCCCCGTTTCCCGAGGTCTGGGACCGGATGGCCGACCCGCCGGAGCCGGAACCCGGGGGTCTATAATCGCCGCACCGTGGCAAAGGAGAGCGAGGCGTGAATCGGATTCGAATTGCAGGGTTGCTCGTCGCGTGCGCGGCGCTGGCGGCCACGTCGGCGCTCGCGCAGAGCGTGCTCGAGGTGATCACGCTCAGGTACCGCACGGCGGATCAGGTGATTCCGCTGCTGCAACCCTTGGTCGACCGGGACGGGTCGTTGAGCGGCATGCAAAACCAGCTCATCGTGCGAACGTCGCCCGCGAACCTGGCCGAGATCCGCAAGATCCTCGACCAGGTGGACGCGAAACCGCGGCAGCTTCTCATCACCGTGCGGCAGGACGTGGACCTCGAGACGGCCCGGCGCGATACCGCACTATCCGGGCGGGTGGGCCTCGGCAACAGCGCCAGCATCGCCGTGCCGGGGCGGCCGGTGCGCAACGACGGTCTCGTGGTGCAGGCGGGCAGCGGCGACACGCAGGTGCGCGGGCGCATCTATGCGCGCGACGTGAGCGCCTCCGACGCGAACACGCAGCGCGTGCAGGTGCTGGAAGGCAACGTCGCGTTCATCCGCGTTGGCCAGTCGGTACCGGTGCCGTCGCAGCAGGTGGTCCAGACGCCCTCCGGCACTCAGATCGTTCAGTCCACCCAGTTCCGCGATTTCAACACCGGGTTCCAGGTGCTGCCCCGCGTCGCCGGCGATACGGTGACAGTCGAGATCAATCCGCAGCGCGACCGAGCGGGTCGCTATCCCGGTGCCGGCAACATCCAGAGCGTGAGCACGGTCGTCTCCGCGCCGCTCGGCGAGTGGATGGAGATCGGCGGCGCGAGCGAATCCGGCTCGGTGCAATCGTCGGCAAACCTGAGTCGCCGGAGCGAAACCGGCAACGAGCGGCGTTCGGTGCTGCTCATGGTGCAGGAAGTGGTGCGCTGATATGCGCCCGGCACGCGAGCCCACGAGGCTGCTGGCCTTCCTGGGCATAAGCTTCCTGGTGGTGTTCGCGTGGTCTGCAATCGGGCCGAAGGACCGCACGGTATGGTGGCTGGAGGTCTTCCCCGCGATCATCGGTGCGGCCGTCCTCCTTGCGACCTATCTGCGCTTTCGCCTCACCGCCGTGCTGTACGTGCTGATCTGGGCGCACGCACTGGTGCTGCTCGTCGGCGGACACTACACCTACGCCGAGGTGCCGCTCTTCGACGTGATTCGCGATGCGCTCGACCTCGGCCGCAACCACTATGACCGCGTCGGGCACTTCATGCAGGGTTTCGTGCCGGCGATGATCGCGCGCGAGATCCTGCTGCGGGTGACGCCGCTCAGGCCAGGCGCGATGTTGTTCTTCCTCTGCACCTGCGTCGCGCTCGCGTTCTCGGCCTTCTACGAAATGCTGGAGTGGTGGGTCGCAGTGGCATCCGAGACCGGTGCCGACGCGTTTCTCGCCACCCAGGGCGACGTGTGGGACACGCAGTGGGACATGTTCCTCGCGCTGTGTGGCGCCGTCACGTCTCAGTTTGCATTGAGCTGGCTACAGGACCGGCAACTGCGCGCGATGCGGGGGATAGGGTAGGAGGCGCCGATGCGTGGCGGACCCCCCGTGACGAGGACTCGCATCGGCGCTGTTTGCCTGCCGCCGCACCCGTCGTGCTATCGCGACAGATACCGCATCGCGCGCTCGAGCCCGTCGAGGGTCAGGGGATACATGCGCTCGCCCATCAGCCGGCGAATGATGGCGATGGAGACATGCTCGCTCCAGCAATCCTCCGGCTCCGGATTGAACCACACGGCCTTCGAATAGACGGCGAGCAGCCGGCGCAGCCACACCTCACCGGTCTCGTGGTTGACATGCCGGAGCGAGCCGCCGGGGCTCAGGATCTCGTGCGGGCTCATCGCCGCGTCGCCGACAAAGATCAAGCGGTAATCCTGCGGGTACTTGTGCAGGACGTCGAGCGTGTGCATGCGTTCGGTATGGCGGCGCTGGTTGTCGCGCCACACGAAATCGTAGGGGCAGTTGTGGAAGTAGAAGTGCTCGAGGTGCTTGAACTCCGCACGGGCGGCGCTGAAAAGCTCTTCACAGAGCTTCACGTGCCAATCCATCGAACCGCCGACGTCGAGCAAGAGCAGCACCTTCACCGCGTTGTGGCGCTCCGGACGCATGTGCAGGTCGAGCCAACCCGCGTTGCGCGCGGTGCGCTGGATCGTGGTGTCGAGGTCGAGCTCCTCCGGTGCGCCCTGCCGCGCGAAGCGGCGCAGCCGGCGCAGCGCGATCTTGATGTTGCGCGTGCCGAGCGCCACGTTGCCGTCGAGGTTGCGGTACTCGCGCTCGTCCCAGACCCGCGCCGCGGTGCGGTTGCCCGCGCTTTCCGGACCGACGCGGATGCCTTCCGGGTGAAAGCCGTGGGCGCCGAAAGGGGACGAGCCGCCGGTCCCGATCCACTTGCTGCCGCCCTGGTGGCGGCCCTTCTGCTCGCGCAGGCGCTGCTCGAACTCAGCCATCAGCTTGTCCCAGCCGAGTTTTTCCAGCCTCGCCCTGTCTTCGTCCGAGAGATGCTTCTGCGCGAGCAGCTTCAGCCAATCCGCGGGGATCTCCGCCGCTAGGCCGGGGCGGTACTCCATGCCCCTGAAGTATTCACCGAAGGCCTGGTCGAACCGGTCGAAGTGCGATTCGTCCTTCACCAGGCAGGCGCGCGCAAGGTAGTAGAAAGCATCGATGGAGTGACCGCAGACATGCTGCCGGAGCGCTTCGAGCAGCGTCAGATACTCCTTCGTCGAGACCGGGAGCTCACGCGATTTGAGGTGCAGGAAGAAGTCGATCAGCACGGGGCGTCGTCGTCGGGCGTCAGATGCATTCTGAACCGGCTCAGCGTGCGCAGGCAACGTCCCGTCGCGTGTGAGCCCGTCTCAGCGCCGAAGGGTGAGAGCGCTGATGTGGAACAAAACCTGCGTTGTGCGCGTCCCATCGCATAGAGCACGGCAGGTCGTGGGCGGTAGTGACACTGACACATTCGTCGTGTATGGTACGAGTCATCGCGCGTGTTACCCACACGCTGGTTGCAGTTCAACTAGACTGGCTGGCCAATCGGTCCCCATCACGGATCGAGACCGTCTCCGGTCGAACGCCGCAAGATGGCGTAAGGAGCACTCAAATGACGATACGAAAGTTCGAGCCCTGGGTGACGCACAGGGCAACAGCGGCACATCCCCGTGCCGTATCGCTTCGGGCCGGAGCGACGCGTCGTGCGGCGGAGGATTTGGTCCGGCGCCCATTCACACAACGCCCGCTGACGGCCCTTGAAGATTCCTGCGATCGGATCGAACCTGCGAAGGTCCGTTCGCCTCTGCGTCGGCTGCATGACGCTCGCCTGCGTGACATCAGCTGCTCGAGGCACGGGTCGCGACGAACCATTTTGGCGGATTCCGGTCTGCCAAGGGATCGCTGCTGAGGCAGAGCGCGGTCAGGTGACGTAACACGCGTGTGCATGACTTGGCGGGTGGTTCCGTCCGCTCAGCGCGCGTGATATCGGCCTCCAGTGCCGTGCACGCCACGGCTCCCGCGTAGCCCGCTCTTGCCTTCCGCTCTCGCGACCATATACGCGTTGCGCACCGAGCCACAGACATGCACGCCCACTCGCTGCCGGTCGACGCATTGCGCAAGCCGCGCGCGACCAGCCAACGCACACCGCCCGAACGCCACGATCCGAACGGAGCTTCGAACTCCGGCGGCAGGGTGGCATTCCGCAAGGATTATGCAAATTTTCACAACAGGAGACGACCATGAACTTTAACTCGACCGAAATGAGGGGCACCGACGAATTCGTATTCGAGGCCACCTACGGTACTACTGTCTTTCTCACGCGCGGCGAAAAGGCCAACGCACTGTTCGTCGCCGATCGCAAGACTACCGAAGTCGCACGCATGTTCGAACGCCGCGAACTCGCGAGACAGCCGAAGGCAGCCTAATTCGAGTGGCAACGACGAAAAGCGGCGAGGGCGCTCGTCAGAGCGAGCTCGCCGCGCCGAAGATGGCTACCAGCGTCAGATCCTCTTCGATGTCGAAGAAGGTATGCTCGGAGGTGGCGCGCACGAAGAGCACCTTGCCCGCGGACACTTCGTGCTCTCGTCCGGCAATCCTCAGCCGGGCGCGGCCACTCACGACGAAGTAGACCTCGTCTTCGAGGTGCGGGGCCTGCATGTCCCGGGCACCGGCCGGTACGCGGTAAACGGCGCAGCTCAGAGTAGGCGTGCGAAGGAATTCCACGAATCTCGCTTCCTTTCCGTCAACCCTCCGCGCGAGCTCGTCGAGCGTGAAGACGCGCCATTCGTTGTCACTCATCATCGACTGGTCCTCCCCGTTTTGCCCATCTCTCGATTGCCGCGGCGCTCACAGCGCCATTATGGCATCTCGTATTCCCTCGGCACGAGCACTCGGCGCTGCCGGGGCCGGCGTTGTGGCGCCGGACGAACCGTGATCACGCGGCCGGGGGCAGCCCCGAAAGATAGGCAAGCAGATCTGTCGGCGCGTCGATGAGGGCGTCCGCGCCCCAGGTTTCCGGCGGCCGGCCCACCCCCAGATAGCCGTAGCGCGCGACGGCAACCCGCATGCCCGCAGCGCGGGCAGCCTGCACGTCGCGCTCGTCGTCGCCGACGTACAGACACTCCGCCGGAGCGGTGGCGCACGCGCGGCTCGCCCAGAGGAGCGGCTCGGCATGAGGTTTGGCGCGTGGCGTGGTATCCCCGCTCACGATGGCATGCGCCCGGGCGTGCAGGCCGAGTTTTTTCACCAGCGGCAACGTGTAACGCTCGATCTTGTTGGTCACGATGCCCCAGGGAAGCGCGCGCGCCTCGATCCACGCCAGCACCTCGTCCATGCCGGGAAAAAGTCGGGTTTCGCGGCACACGTCGAGCGCGTACAACTCGTGGAATTCGTCGCACAGCGAGCCGAAGCGGTCGTCGTCGGGGCCGAGGTCGAAACCGGCCTTGATCAGACCGCGGGCCCCCATCGAGGCGAACCGCCTCAGGTACGACACCGGCAGCGGCAGCAGTCCGCGCGTCGCGCGCTGCAGATTGAGAACGCGCCCCAAGTCGGGCGCGGTGTCGGCGAGCGTGCCGTCCAGGTCGAACAGCACTGCCCGGATCATGCCGCCCTGGCGTGGAGAATATAGTTGACGCCCGTGTCGCGGCCGAGCGCGAACGCGCGCGTGAGCGGGTTGTACGTCATGCCGGTGAGGTCGGTCACCGTGAGTCCGGCGTCGCGGCAGAAGCCCGCGAGCTCGGACGGCTTGATGAACTTCGCGTACTCGTGGGTGCCGCGCGGCAGCAGGCGCAGGACGTATTCCGCACCGATGATGGCGAGCAGGAACGACTTGGGGTTGCGGTTCAACGTGGCGAAGAACGTGTGGCCGCCCGGCTTGACCGCCTGCATGCACGCGCGCACGGTGCTCGCAGGGTCGGGCACGTGCTCCAGCACTTCGCAGCAGGTGACGATGTCGTAGTGCCGCGGCCGCTCGAGTGCCATCTCCTCCGCGCTGATCTTCCGGTACTCGACCTTGCGGCCGCTCTCCAGCAGATGCAGCGCCGCAACCTTGAGGGGTTTGTCCGCGAGATCGATGCCGGTCACCGTGGCGCCGCGCGCTGCCATGCCCTCGGACAGAATCCCCCCCCCGCAGCCGACATCGAGCACCTGCTTTCCCGAAAGCCCCGCCCGCTGGTCGATGTAGTCGATGCGTAGGGGATTGATCTCGTGCAGCGGCCGGAACTCGCTGTGGGGATCCCACCAGCGGTGCGCCAGCGCACTGAATTTCTCGATCTCTGCCGGATCGACGTTGGTCATCCGTTACTCCTTCAGCCGCTCCTGCCATCGCGATGCGCGGGCAAGAAGCTCCGTTTCGTTCAACGTGGTGAGGCGTCCCGCCTGCAGGACGCGACGACCCGCGATCCACACGTCGCTCACATCCTGGCGTCCGGCGCAGTACACCAGGTGGGACACCGGATCGAAGCAGGGGGACATCGCGAGGGTGGAGAGGTTCACCGCCGTGAGGTCCGCCTCCTTTCCCGGTACGAGCGATCCCAGGCGGTGTTCGAGGCCGAGCGCGGTTGCGCCGGCGAGCGTTGCCATCCGCACGGCGGTGTGGGCGGGCAGGGCCTCCGCGCGTCCGCTCACCGCTTTCGCTAGCAGCGCCGCAAGCCGCATCTCCTCCATGAGGTCGAGGCGATTGTTGCTGGCCGCGCCGTCCGTGCCGAGCCCCACGTTGACACCGGCTTCGAGGTAGCGCGCCACCGGAGCGAAACCGCTCGCGAGCTTCAGGTTCGACGAGGGACAGTGAGCCACATGGCACCCGTGCGCTGCAATGAGCTCGATCTCGGAGGCTTCGACGTGGATCGCGTGCACCGCGACGAGATTCGGGCTCAGCATGCCCAGGGCCCGCAGGCGCTGCAGCGGCCGCACGCCGTGGCGCGATTGCTCCTGCGCGATCTCGTCCGTAGTCTCGTGCAGGTGCAGGTGGATCGGCACCTCTAGCTGCTCCGCCAGCGTGAGCACCTGGGTCAGGCTGCGGTCGCTCACCGTGTACGGGGCGTGGGGCGCCATGCAGAAGGTGAGGAGGCGTTCGTGCTTCAACGCGTCGCGGGCCGCGAGTCCCTTCGCGAGATAGTCGTGCGGGTCGGATGCGTAGGGGGTCGGAAAATCGATGACGATGATCCCGATCGCCGCGCGCATCCCCGCTGCGAGCGCTGCGCCGGCGGCGGCCTCCGGAAAGAAGTACATGTCGTTGAAGCAGGTCACACCGCCGCGGATCATTTCCGCGCACGCGATCAAGGTACCGTCGAGGACGAACTGATCCGATGCGTGCCCGATCTCCGCCGGCCAGATGTGCGCCTGCAGCCACTCCATCAGCGGCAGGTCGTCGGCAAGGCCGCGCAGCAGCGTCATCGCGGCGTGGGTGTGCAGGTTCACGAGCCCCGGCATGACCACGTGGTCGGGGAGCGCCACCCGTTCCGCAGCGGGAGCGTTCGCCCTGGCCGCCGCCGTGGGCAGCACGTCGCGGATCAAGCCATCGGACACGAGGACGGTGTGATCGGGGAGCACGACGCCGTCCGGCTCGACGGGTAATACCCAGCGCGCTTCGATGGCGGTGACGGGGGCGGCGGTCGCGCTCACGATGATCGGATGCGGGAGTTGCGAGCGGGCAAAAAAAAGCCCTGCTTGCGCAGGGCTTTGATGATACGACGGTTGCCGGACTTATTGTGGCTTGGTACCGGTCACTGATACTTCGACTCGACGGTTCGGCTGCAGACACTCGATCAGCGCCTTGCGGGCCTTGTGACCTTGCGAACGGCACTCGGCGATCGTGATCTTGAGATCATTCTTGCCGCGTCCTTCGGCCTTGACCTTCTCGGCCGCAATACCCTTGCCGGTGAGATAGGTCTTGACCGCGTTGGCACGCCGTTCCGACAGCTTCTGGTTGTATGCCACGGAGCCGATCGGATCGGTGAAGCCGATGGCGCCGATGCTGTCGTAGGTTGCGCCGGAGAGCGTCGACACGAGTTCGTCGAGCATCTCGGTGCCCTTCGGCTTCAGTACGTACTTGTCGAAGTCGAACAGCGCATCGGCCGAGAAATCGATCTTCTTCGGAAGCAGCTTGACCGGGGCAGGCTCGACCGGCGGCGGCGGCGCGGGCGGTGGCGGGGGCGGTGGCGGTTCGCAGATTTCCCTTGGGATGAGATCCTTGTCGCACTTGCAACCCCATTCCTTGTCGGCGGCGGCGCCCGCAGGCGTCCAGTAGCCCGTCCTCCAGCACAAATCAAACGGGTCCTTAACCACTTGGCCCGCCGAGTCGGAGATGTAGACCTCCGGGCGTGGCGTCTGGGCCATCGCCGGAACGGACGACAGCGTCAGCGACGCCGCGAAACCCGTGAGAACGGCCTTGGCTGCAAAGTTCATAGGATCACCCCTTCGCTTATTGGTTTGATATCGAGACTGGTGCTGCGCCCCCCGTTTTTTTGCGGGCGCCGGAAACCTGATTACCGGGGCATGCTAGCACAAAAATTTTGGCCGGTTTGCGGATTCTGCCGGGTTGTTGTATCGGCGCAACAGCCGATTCACTCGGCATAACTCGCCACGCTCGGGTGGCCGCTCGCAGGCGTCGGATGCTAGAATCCACGCTTTTGTCAGGCTCTTTCCGAATCTTCCGCAACGCCCCGCCATCTTCCTGTAAACGCTTGCAGGTCAGTCACTTACATCAACATCCGGATGGAAACATTCGCCAAGGAAACCGTTCCAGTCAGCCTCGAGGAGGAGATGCGGCGCTCCTACCTCGACTACGCCATGAGCGTCATCGTCGGGCGGGCGCTGCCGGACGTGAGGGATGGCCTCAAACCCGTGCACCGGCGCGTGCTCTTCGCCATGCACGAGGCCAACAACGTGTGGAACCGCCCTTACGTGAAGTGCGCCCGCGTCGTGGGCGACGTCATGGGCAAGTTCCACCCGCACGGCGATAACGCGATCTACGACACCCTGGTGCGCATGGCGCAGCACTTCACCCTGCGCTATCCCTTGATCGACGGCCAGGGCAACTTCGGCTCCATCGACGGTGACAACGCCGCGGCCATGCGCTACACGGAGTGCCGGCTCGCCCGGATCGCGGCGGAGCTCCTGGCGGACATCGGCCAGGAGACGGTCGATTTCCAGCCCAACTACGACGGCAAGGAGCAGGAGCCCACGGTGCTCCCGAGCCGGATCCCGAACCTGCTGGTCAACGGCTCGACCGGGATCGCCGTCGGGATGGCGACCAACGTGCCGCCCCACAATCTCGTGGAGGTCATCAACGGGTGCCTCGCGCTGCTCGAGAACCTCGACCTTTCCGTCGACGACCTGATGCAGCACATCCCGGCGCCGGATTTTCCGACCGCGGCCATTCTGTATGGTACGCAGGGGATCGTCGAAGGGTATCGCACGGGTCGCGGCCGGGTCGTGATCCGCGCGCGCACCCATGTCGAGGACCTGGACAAGGGGGTACGCCAGGCGATCATCATCGACGAGCTGCCGTACCAGGTGAACAAGGCCAACCTGCAGATCCGCATCGGCGAGCTGGTGCGGGACAAGCGCCTGGAGGGCATCTCGGACATCCGCGACGAGTCCGACAAGTCGGGCATGCGGGTCGTGATCGAACTGAAGCGCGGCGAAGTGCCGGAGATCATCCTGAACAATCTGTACAAAGAAACACAGATGCAGGACAGCTTCGGCATCAACATGGTGGCGCTGGTCGACGGCCAGCCGCGCCAGCTCAACCTGAAGCAGGTGCTCGACGCGTTTTTGCGTCACCGCCGCGAGGTCGTCACCCGCCGCACCGTCTTCGAGCTGCGCAAGGCGCGCGAGCGGGGCCATATCCTCGAAGGTCTCGCGGTCGCCCTGTCCAACGTCGACGAAGTGATCGCCCTGATCAAGGCCGCGCCCTCGCCCGCCGACGCCAAGCAGCAGCTCATGGCGCGGGTCTGGCGTTCCACGCTGGTCGAGGAGATGCTGGCCCGGTCACGCGGCGACCTGTCGCGGCCGGAAGGGCTCGTGCCGCACTTCGGCCTTGCCGCCGACGGCTATCGCCTGTCCGAGGCACAGGCGCAGCGCATCCTGGAGATGCAGCTGCAGCGGCTGACCGGGCTCGAGCAGGACAAGATCCGCAGCGAGTATCGAGAGGTGATGGACCACATCGCGGACCTCCTGGACGTGCTCGCCAACCCGTCGCGCATCACGACGATCATGCGCGAGGAGCTCACGCACATCCGCGACCAGTACGGCGACGCCAGGCGCAGCGAGATCGTGGTCGATGCCCAGGAGCTCTCGCTCGAGGATCTGATCACTCCCGCGGACGTGGTGGTGACGCTTTCGCACAGCGGCTACATCAAGTCGCAGCCGCTCGCCGATTACCGCGCCCAGAAGCGCGGCGGCCGCGGCAAGCAGGCCACCGCGACCAAGGAAGACGATTTCATCGACAACCTCTTCATCGCCAATACCCACGACCACATCCTCTGTTTCTCGAGCCTCGGGCGGCTCTACTGGATCAAGGTCTACGGGGTGCCGCAGGGCACGCGGACGAGCCGCGGCAAGCCGATCGTGAATCTCGTGCCGCTGCAGGACGGTGAAAAGATCAACGCCATCCTGCCGGTGAAGGTGTTCGACGACGATCATTTCGTCTTCATGGCGACGGCCAGCGGCACGGTGAAGAAGACCCCGCTTTCGGACTTTTCCCGTCCGCGCTCGAGCGGCATCTTCGCGGTCGATCTCGACGAGGACGACTACCTCGTGGGGGTCGCGCTCACCGACGGTAAGCACGACATCATGCTGTTCTCCAACGGCGGCAAGGCGGTGCGTTTCTCCGAGGCGGACGTGCGGCCGATGGGGCGCAACGCCCGCGGCGTGCGCGGCATGCGCCTGGGCCGGGACCAGCAGGTGATCTCGCTGCTGGTGGTCGAAGACGAAAGCCAGTCGGTGCTGACAGCGACCGAGAACGGCTACGGCAAGCGCACCCCGGTAGTGGAGTACACGCGCCACGGGCGCGGCACGCAGGGCATGATCGCGATCCAGACCACGGAACGCAACGGCGCCGTGGTGGCGGCGTCGCTGGTGCGCCCGGAGGACGAGGTGATGCTGATCACGACCGGCGGCGTGCTGATCCGCACCCGCGTCGTCGAAATCCGGGAGATGAGCCGCGCCACCCAGGGCGTGACCCTGATCAACCTGGACGAAGGGGAAAAGCTCGCCGGGCTCGAACGGGTGATCGAGACCGACGGCGAAAGCGAGCCCGGCGTCGAGGTGCCGCTCGATCCCGACGACGCGAGCGCAGCAGGGCAGTCGTGAGCGCGCGCGTTTTCAACTTCAGTCCAGGACCGGCGATGCTGCCGACCGAGGTCCTGGCGCAGGTGCAGGAGGAATTGCTGGACTGGCACGGCTGCGGCGCCTCGATCATGGAGATGAGCCACCGCGGCCCCCAGTTCATGAATGTCGCCGGTGCGGCCGAGCGCGACCTGCGCGAGCTGCTCGCCATTCCCGAAGACTACAAGGTGCTGTTCCTGCAGGGCGGGGCCGCGACCCAGTTCGCCGCTGTGCCGATGAATCTGCTGCGCGGGCGCGAGCGAGCCGACTACGTGAATACCGGCGAATGGTCGTCGCGGGCCATCCGGGAGGCGCGCAAACTCTGCCAGGTGAGCGTCGCGGCGACCTCCGAGCCGGAGGGTTTCAGCTTCGTGCCGAAGCAGCGCGACTGGCACCTCGATCCGGGCGCGGCCTACGTTCACTATTGTCCGAACGAAACCATCCACGGCGTCGAGTTCCAGTGGACGCCCGAAACCGGCGACGTACCGCTGGTGGCGGACATGTCGTCGAACATCCTCTCGCGCACCCTCGACGTCGCCCGCTTCGGCCTGATCTACGCCGGCGCGCAGAAGAACATCGGGCCCGCTGGGCTTACCCTCGTCATCGTGCGCGGCGATCTCGTCGGACGCGCGTTGCCGATGACGCCGTCGACCCTCGATTACGCCGTCCAGTCGGCGCACGACTCCATGTTCAACACGCCCGCCACGTTTTCGATCTACGTCGCAGGTCTGGTCTTCCAGTGGCTCAAGCGGCGCGGCGGGCTGCCGGCGGCCGAGCGCGAGAGCATCGCCAAGTCGAAGCTGCTGTACGATTGCATCGACGCCACCGGTTTCTATCGCAATCCGGTGGCGCAAGAGGATCGCTCGCGCATGAACGTCCCCTTCACCCTGCACGATCCGCAGCTCGACCCCGTGTTCCTCCGGGAGGCGCAGGCGCGCGGCCTCGTCGCGCTCAAGGGTCACCGGGTTGCGGGCGGCATGCGCGCCTCGCTCTACAACGCGATGCCGCTGGCAGGGGTCGAGGCGCTCACCGATTTCATGCGCGAGTTCGAGGCGCGCCACGGTTAGCGTCGCGGCCGATTCCATGAACGACCGCCTGAAGGCTCTCCGCGACCGCATCGACGCGCTGGACGAAGAGGTTCTGCGGCTCCTCAACGCGCGCGCCGGGATCGCCCACGAGATCGGCGCGCTCAAGGAAAACGGCGCGATCTATCGCCCCGAGCGCGAGGCGCAGGTGCTGCGGCGGTTGCAGGATCTGAACGGCGGGCCGCTGCCGGCCGCCGCAGTGGCGCGGCTTTTCACCGAGATCATGTCCGCGTGCCGCGCCCTCGAAGACTCGTTCGCCGTCGCCTTCCTCGGGCCGCGCGGCACCTTCTCCGAGGAAGCGGCCATCAAGCATTTCGGCGGCAGCACGGGCAAGCTGGCGGCGGGTTCCATCGACGAGGTTTTCCGCAAGGTGGAGGCCGGGTCGGCGGGATACGGCGTCGTGCCGGTGGAGAATTCCACCGAGGGCGCGGTCGGGCGCACCCTCGACCTGCTGCTCGCCACGCCGCTTCGGATCTGCGGCGAGATTGCTTTACCCATTCACCAGCACCTGCTCGCGAAGCGCGACGGTGCGGCGTCCGTGACGCGGATCTACTCCCACGCCCAGAGTCTCGCCCAGTGCCACGACTGGCTCGAACAGAATTTCGCCGGCGTCGCCCGCATCGCCGTCGTGAGCAATGCCGAAGCGGCGCGCCTCGCGTCGTGCGAAAGCGGAGCCGCCGCCATCGCGAGCCGGGCGGCCGCCGAGCTCTACGAGCTCGGCGTACTCGCGTCCAACATCGAGGACGAACCGAACAACACCACGCGCTTCCTGGTGATCGGTACGCACCAGGCGGCGCCTTCCGGTCGCGACAAGACCTCGCTCGTCATGTCCGCCGCGAACCGGCCCGGTGCGGTGCATGCGCTGCTTTCCCCGCTCGCGGCGCACGGTGTCAGCATGACGCGGCTCGAATCGCGACCATCGCGCACGGGGCTCTGGGAATACGTGTTCTTCGTCGACCTCGAAGGTCACCAGGAGGAGCCGCACGTGGCGCGCGCCCTGGCCGGCTTGCAGTCGCTCGCAGCGTTTCTCAAGGTGCTGGGGTCCTACCCCGTTGCCGTCTACTGACCTCGCCATGCGCATGCTGCGAACATGACCGCCCGCCCCGCCATCGACCTCTGCGACCTCGCACCGTCTCACATCTCCGCGATCGCGCCGTACCAGCCCGGCAAACCGCTCTCGGAGCTCGAGCGCGAGCTCGGCATCACCGGCGCGGTCAAGCTCGCCTCCAACGAGAACCCCGTCGGCGCGAGTCCTCTTGCCTTGGCGGCGGCGCGCGCGGCGCTGGACGAGGTCGCCCGCTATCCCGACGGCAACGGCTTCGAGTTGAAGCGTGCGATCGCGGCGCATCACGGCGTCGAGGAGGACACGATCGTGCTTGGCAACGGCTCGAACGACGTGCTCGAACTCGTCGCCCGCAGCTTCCTGGCACCCGGCGCTGCGGCCGTGTTCGCGCAGCATGCGTTCGCGGTCTACGCACTCGCTACGCAGTCCATCGGTGCGACCGGCATCGAGGTGCCGGCGCACGCGTACGGCCACGATCTGCCGGCGATTGCAGCCGCGATCACGGACCGCGTGCAGGTGGTGTTCATCGCCAACCCGAACAATCCGACCGGGACACTCGCTCCGCCGCACGAAGTTCACGCCTTTCTCGAGGGGGTGCCGGGGCGGGTGCTGGTGGTGCTGGACGAGGCCTACAGCGAATACCTGCCGGACGAGCTCAAGTCCGAGAGCGTGGCATGGCTCACCGAATTTCCGAATCTGGTGGTGACGCGCACCTTCTCGAAGGTCTACGGGCTCGCTGGACTGCGGGTCGGTTACGGGCTCGCGCATGCGGCGGTGGCGGATCTCATGAACCGGGTGCGCCAGCCCTTCAACGTGAGCAGCGTGGCCCAGGCGGCGGCGACCGCGGCGCTGGCGGATCACGCGTTCGTGGCGCAAAGTCGCGAGCGCAACCGGCAGGGGATGGTGCAGATCACTGCGGGGCTCGGCGACCTCGGGCTCGATTTCGTGCCGTCCTACGGCAATTTCGTGAGCTTTCGCGTGGCCGACGCGCCAGCGATCTACCAGCGGCTGCTGCGGCTCGGCGTGATCGTGCGCCCGATCGCAGCCTACGGCATGCCGGACTTCCTGCGCGTGTCGGTCGGGCTGCCGGAGGAAAACGCCCGCTTCCTCGCGGCCCTCGCGCAAGCGCTGTCGCGCTGACGTTCGAGCGCATGCAGATCGAACGTCTGGCGGTGGTCGGCGTCGGCCTGATCGGCGGCTCCTTCGCGGCGGCGCTGAAGCGCGCCGGGGTGGTCGGGCGCGTAATCGGCGTCGGCCGCGGTCGCGCGAACCTCGACGATGCGCTGCGGCTTCGCATCGTCGACGAGGTCGCAGCCGACGTGGCGACGGGCGTGGGCAGCGCAGACTTCGTGCTGCTCGCGATGCCGGTGGGCCAGATGGGAACCGTGATGGAGGCGATGGCGCCGGTGCTCGCAGCGCATGCGGTCGTCACCGACGCCGGCAGCACCAAGCGCGACGTGGTGGCGAACGCGTCGGCGCATCTGCGCGCCGCGCTCGATCGCTTCGTGCCCGCGCATCCCATCGCCGGCAGCGAGCAGACGGGTGCCGCGGCGGCGACGGCGACGCTCTTCGTCGACCGCAATGTGATCCTGACACCGCTCGCCGAGAACACGGACGATGCCGTGGCGCGCGTGCGCGGCGCCTGGCTCGCGTGCGGGGCGCGGGTGACGACGATGACCCCCGAGGACCACGACCGCACGCTCGGCGTCGTGAGCCACCTGCCGCACGTGCTCGCCTTTGCGCTGGTGGATCTCGTCGCGGGGCGCGCCGATGCGGAGCGTCTGTTCGGGCTTGCCGCCGGTGGCTTCCGCGATTTCACGCGCATCGCCTCGAGCTCGCCCGAGATGTGGCGCGACATCTGTCTTGCGAACCGCGATGCGCTCGCCGCCGTGCTCGCCGATTATCGGCGCGAGCTGGCCGGCCTCGTGACGATGCTGGAAAACGCCGACGCGGCCGCGCTGGAGCAGCTCTTCACTCGCGCGCGCGACACGCGCGACGCCTGGCTGCGCGGCAACGGCGGACCGAATCCGTGACCGCCGCGCCCGGGTACCTCGATCTCGGGCCGTTCAGCCGTGCACGCGGCACGATCCGCTTGCCCGGCTCGAAGAGCATTTCGAATCGCACGCTGCTCCTGGCGGCGCTGGCTGATGGCACGACCGAGATTCGCGATCTGCTCGCCTCGGACGACACCGATCGCATGCTCGACGCGCTCGCGGCGCTCGGCGTGCAGATCGAGCGGATCGGCTCCGAGGCGGTGCGCGTCCATGGCTGCGGCGGCCCGTTGCCGAGGAAAGATGCCGATCTCTTTCTCGGCAACGCCGGCACGGCGTTCCGGCCGCTCACCGCGGTGCTGGCGCTCTGCGGCGGGTGCTATCGGCTGTCGGGCGTGCCGCGCATGCACGAGCGGCCCATCGGCGACCTGGTCGACGTTCTCCGCGGACTGGGGGCGGACATCGGTTACCTTGGCCGCCCCGGGTTCCCGCCGCTCGAGATCCGTCCGGCGACCATTCGCGCGGGCGGGCGCGTCGCCGTACGCGGCGACGTGTCGAGCCAGTTTCTCACCGCGCTGCTGATGGCATTGCCCCTCACCGGAACGGAGACCACGGTGGAGGTCGCGGGCGAACTCATCTCGAAGCCCTACGTCGACCTCACGCTCGCGACCATGGCACGCTTCGGTGTGCGGGTCGAGCGCGACGGCTGGCGGTCGTTCACCATTCCTGCCGACGGCGGCTACGCGAGTCCGGGCGTCGTGTACGTCGAAGGCGACGCGTCGGCAGCGTCGTACTTCCTCGCGGCGGGGGCGATCGGCGGCGGACCGGTGCGGGTCGAGGGCGTGGGGCGCTCGAGCAGCCAGGGCGACGTCCGTTTCGCGGAGGCCCTCGCGAGCCTCGGGGCACGCATCGAGATGGGTGATAACTGGATCGAGGCGCGCGGCCCCGCACCGGGCGCGCTGCGGGCGTTCGATCTCGATCTCAACCACATCCCCGATGCGGCCATGACGCTTGCCGTGGTGGCGCTCTTCGCCGAGGGTACCAGTCGGCTCTCCAACATCGCGAGCTGGCGGGTGAAGGAGACCGACCGCATCGCCGCCATGGCAACCGAGCTGCGCAAGGTCGGCGCTCGCGTGGAAGAGGGGCCGGACTGGCTGGTGGTGTCTCCCCCCGCCTCCCACCTCCCACCTCCCGCCTCACCTCTCACGCCTCTCGCGTCCCGCCTCACGCCTCACGCTGTGATCGACACCTACAACGATCACCGCATTGCAATGTGCTTCTCGCTCGTCGCGCTGGGCGACGTGCCGATCCGGATCAACGATCCCAACTGCGTGGCGAAGACGTTTCCCGACTATTTCGAGCGGTTTGCGGCGATCGCCCGTCCCGCCCCTGTGATCGCGATCGACGGGCCGTCGGCCTCGGGCAAGGGAACGGTCGCGGAACAGGTGGCGCAGGCGCTCGGTTTCCATCTCCTCGACAGCGGGGCACTCTATCGCCTGGTTGCGCTCGCGGTCCTGCAGTCCGGCACGCCGCCGGACGACGAGGCCAAAGTGGCGCGGCTCGCCGGCACACTCGACGCCGCATTCTCCGCAACCGGCATCCTGCTCGACGGCGAGCCCGTTGGCGCTGCGCTGCGTGCGGAGGAAACCGGGATCATGGCGTCCCGCGTGGCCGCGCTCCCGCGGGTGCGCACGGCGCTGCTCGCCCGCCAGCGCGCCTTCCGGCGCGCGCCGGGGCTGGTGGCGGACGGGCGTGACATGGGCTCGGTCGTGTTCCCGGACGCCGACCTCAAGATCTTTCTCACTGCGAGCCCCGAGGAGCGCGCCCGGCGACGCCATAAGCAGTTGATGGAAAAAGGATTGAGTGCTACGATGCCGGAAATTTTGCAGGACATTCAGGAGCGCGATTCACGCGACAGTCGTCGCAGTGCCGCTCCACTGCAGATATGCGCGGACGCGGAGATGCTCGACACGACCGACCTCACGATCGCCGAGGCGGTCGCAACCATCCTGACCCGCTACCGGGCCATCGCATCCGCGTGATCGAGGTGTCATCGTAATCGAGCCGGGCGTCCAAGTTCGAACGTCTCGCTTGCGTTGGCTGTTATCCAACATGAGCCCCGCCGGTCGATCGGCGGGTATTTTTTCAGGCCTTTCCACTTCATGGTTACAACTGCTGCGCAACCTGTGTCCAACCCTGCCCCCGAGAGCTTCGCTGCCCTCTTCGAAGAGAGTCTGTCACGCAAGGAAATGCGGATCGGCGAAGTCATCACCGCCGAGGTGGTGCGCATCGACCCGAATTTCGTCGTGGTGAACGCGGGGCTCAAGTCCGAGAGCTTCATTCCCGTCGACGAGTTCCGCAATGATCGCGGCGAGATCGAGGCCCATACCGGCGAATTCGTGTCCGTGGCGATCGAGGCCCTCGAAGATGGTCACGGCGAGACCCGCCTCTCGCGCGACAAGGCGCGGCGTCTCGCCGCCTGGACCGATCTCGAGACGGCGCTCGAAAAGGGCAGCGTGGTGCAAGGCGTCATCACCGGCAAGGTGAAGGGCGGGCTCACGGTCATGATCAACGGCATCCGCGCGTTTCTTCCCGGCTCGCTGGTCGACGTCCGCCCGATGAAGGACACCTCGCCGATCGAAGGCAAGGCGGCGGATTTCAAGGTGATCAAGCTCGATCGCAAACGCAACAACGTGGTGGTGTCGCGGCGCGCCGTGCTGGAGCAGACGCAGGGCGCGGAGCGTCAGGCGCTGCTCGAGAATCTGCAGGAGGGGGCAACCGTCAAGGGCATCGTCAAGAACATCACCGATTACGGCGCGTTCGTGGACCTGGGGGGCATCGACGGGCTCCTCCACATCACCGATCTCGCGTGGCGCCGGGTGAAGCATCCCTCCGAGGTCCTGAGCGTGGGCGACGAGGTCGAGGCCAAGGTGCTCAAGTTCGACCAGGAGAAGAACCGCGTCTCGCTCGGCATGAAGCAGCTCGGCGAAGATCCGTGGGTCGGCCTGTCGCGGCGCTATCCCACCGGCACGCGGCTCTTCGGCAAGGTCACCAATCTCACCGACTACGGTGCGTTCGTGGAGATCGAGCCCGGTATCGAGGGTCTCGTGCACGTGTCCGAGATGGACTGGACCAACAAGAACATCCATCCGTCCAAGGTGGTTCAGCTCGGCGACGAGGTCGAGGTCATGATCCTCGAGATCGACGAGGATCGCCGCCGCATCTCCCTCGGGATGAAGCAGTGCATGGCGAACCCCTGGGAGGAGTTCTCCATGAACTCCAAGAAGGGCGACCGCGTGCGCGGCCAGATCAAGTCGATCACCGATTTCGGCATCTTCATCGGCCTCACCGGCAACATCGACGGTCTCGTGCATCTCTCCGACCTTTCCTGGCACGCCACGGGCGAGGAGGCGGTGCGCAACTACAAGAAGGGCGAGGAAGTCGAGGCCGTGGTGCTCTCCATCGACGTCGAGCGCGAGCGCATCTCGCTTGGCATCAAGCAGCTCGAAGGCGATCCTTTCACCAGCTTCGTCGCGAGCCACGACAAGGGCAGCATGGTGCGCGGCGTGGTCAAGTCGCTCGACGCCAAGGGTGCGATGGTCACCCTCGAAGCCGACGTGGAGGGCTATCTGCGGGCCTCCGAGGTGTCCCGCGACCGGGTCGAGGACATCCGCAGCCACTTGAAGGAAGGCGACGAAGTCTCGGTGATGATCATCAACGTCGATCGCAAGAACCGCAGCATCAACCTCTCGATCAAGGCCAAGGATCTCGCCGATACCAGCGAGGCGCTGCAGAAGATGGCGGCGGAGAGCGAGCGCGGCGCCGGCACCACCAGCCTGGGCGCGCTGCTCAAGGCCAAGCTGGACGGGAAGAGCTCTGAACAATAAGGAAGTCCCGGCCATGACCAAGTCGGACTTGATCGCCCGGCTTGCGGTGCGCTATCCGCAACTCGTGGCGAAGGATGCGGAACTGGCAGTGAAGATGATTCTCGACGCGATGGCGAGATGCCTCGCCGAGGGGCGGCGCATCGAGATTCGCGGCTTCGGCAGCTTCGGCCTGAACTACCGCCCCCCTCGCACCGGGCGCAATCCCAAATCCGGCGAGAGGGTCCACGTCCCGGCCAAGCATGTGCCGCACTTCAAAGCCGGCAAGGAGCTGCGTGAGCGGGTCGATCTCAAGAGTGCCACCGACTGAGTTTGCCTGTTCGATGACTCCATGTTCGGCGCGGCTCGCGGGCCGCGTCTTTTTTTGCATTGGATGGAACCTCTGAATCGGTCGCCCGGGGGAGCAAGCGATGCGTATCGTCGGCTGGATCGTCAAGATCGTCATCTTCGTGCTGCTGGTCGGGTTCGCGGTCAAGAACACCGATCCGATCACGGTGCGTTTCTACCTGGGTTACGAGTGGCATTCGCCGCTCGTCTTCGTGATTCTCGTCTTCTTCGCCGCCGGGGCCGCGTTCGGTGCGCTCTCGAGCCTGCCCTATGCCTTCCGGCGCCGGCGCGAGATGCGGGATCTGCGGCGGGAGCTGGAGGCGCGTCCCGGTCCAGCCGAGGCGGCTGCGCCGGCGCCGGAGCGCGCGGCGGGACAGACCACCGCCGACCTCTCCTAGCAGTCAAGGTATTCTCATCGCATGCAGTTCGACTTCTGGTGGTTCCTGCTCGCGCTGCCGCTTTTCTTCGGCATGGGCTGGGTCGCCGCGCGCATCGACATCAAACAGCTCATGTCCGAATCGAGCGAGCTGCCGCGCACGTATTTCCGGGGCCTCAATTTTCTGCTGAACGATCAGCAGGACCAGGCGATCGAGTCGTTCTCGGAGGTGGTGCGGGTGAGCCCGGAGACGGCGGAGCTGCATTTCGCGCTCGGCTACCTGTACCGCAAGCGGGGCGAGGTGGAGCGCGCGATCCGGCTCCACGAGGACCTGGTGCGCCGGCCCGACATCCCCGATGACCTGCGCACGAATGCCCGTTACGAGCTCGCCCTCGACTTCCTCAAGGCCGGCTTCCTGGACCGCGCGGAGGCGCAGTTCCTCGAGCTCGAAGGCTCGCCCTACGAGCAGCGCGCGCTCAAGCTCCTGCTCGAGATCTACCAGCAGGAGCGCGACTGGGCGAAGGCGATCGCGAGCTCGCGCAAGATGGACGGCATCACCGGCCGCTCGAGCGCGAAGGACATCGCGAACTTCTACTGCGAGCTGGCGCTGGCCGAGATCACCCACTCGCGGCCCGACGCCGCCGAGCAGCATCTGCGCGAGGCGCTCGCCGTCAACGGCAAGTGCACCCGTGCCAACATCCTGCTCGGGGAGCTGGCGGCAGAGCAGGGCAAGCCGGAGCAGGCGCTTGTCTACTGGAAGCGGGTCGAGCACCAGGACCCGCGTTACCTGGCGCTCCTCGCGGACAAGCTGCGCGACACCTATGAGCAGATCGGGCGCCGCGACGAGGGCGTGCAGCTGCTGAAGGGCTATCTCGCGAGCTCGCCGTCGCTCGATCTGCTCGACGTGGTCTTTCACGCCACGCTCGAGCGGGACGGGTCGGAGGCGGCTTATCGCCTGGTGCGCGGCGAGCTGCGGCGCAATCCCTCGCTGCTCGGCCTGGACAAGCTCCTCGAAGCGGCGCTGATCGAGGCGCCGCACGAACAGCGTCGCGACATCGAGCTCGTGCGCAGGCTCGTCGGGCATCACTCCCGCAACCTCGCCATGTATCACTGCGACCAGTGCGGGTTCCGGCTGCGCCAGTTCACGTGGCGCTGTCCCGCCTGCGGCGCGTGGGAGAGCTACTCGCCGCTGCGCAGCGAAGAACGGATGAGCGCTGCATGAAAGAACCGCGTGTGATCGTCGCCCTCGATTTTCCAGGCGCCGCGACGGCGCTCGAATTCGCCTGCCGGCTCGACCCGGTGCGCTGCCGGCTCAAGGTCGGCAAGGAGCTTTTCACGGCCGCCGGACCGGGTCTCGTGGAGGCACTGCAGCGGCAGGGATTCGATGTCTTCCTCGACCTCAAATTCCACGATATTCCGAACACCGTCGCCGGCGCCTGTCGGGCTGCGGCCGGCCTCGGCGTCTGGATGATCGACGTGCACGCGCAGGGTGGTCGCGCCATGCTGCACGCGGCGCGCGAGGCGCTGGCGGGTGCCGCGCGCCGTCCCCTGCTGGTCGCGGTGACAGTTCTCACCAGTCTCTCGGCGGCGGAGCTGACCGAGATCGGCCTCGCGGGAACGCCGCAAGATAACGTCCTGCGACTGGCCGCCTTGGCGCAGGCCGCGGGGCTCGATGGTGTCGTCTGCTCGGCGCAGGAGGCACCGGTGCTGCGCGCGGCGTGCGGCGATCGCTTCGCTCTGGTGACGCCCGGCATTCGCCTGGCGGACGATGCCGCTGGCGATCAGAGCCGCGTCGTCACCCCGCGCGAGGCGGTGGCCGCGGGCGCAACCTACCTCGTGGTCGGCCGACCGGTCACGCGGGCACGGGACCCGAACGCCGCGCTCGCGCGCATACTCGCGGACATCTCGAACACCGCGCAGGGACGCATGATCATGGGAACGGTTGCACCCGAGCTGGCACGCATCGCGGCGGCGCGACTGCTCGTCGTCGGCGACGTCATGCTCGATCGTTACTGGTTCGGCGAAGTGAGCCGCATCTCGCCCGAGGCGCCGGTGCCGGTGGTCAAGGTCGACCGCATGGAGGCGCGCTTGGGGGGTGCTGCGAACGTGGCGCGCAACGTCGCTGCGCTGCGCGCCGGTGTCGAGCTCCTGTCGGTGATCGGCGAGGACGAGGCCGGAACGACCCTGGAGGCGCTGCTGCGCGAGGAGGGTATCCCGGCCTCGCTGCATCGCGATGCCGCCATTACCACGACGGTCAAGCTGCGCGTGATCGGCCGCCAGCAGCAACTGCTGCGCATCGATTTCGAGACGTGGCCGAGCCACGAGACGCTCGCCGCGAAGCTCGCCGAATTCGAGGCGATGCTCCCGTCCTCGGACGTGGTGATCCTGTCCGACTACGGCAAGGGCGGGCTTGCCCACATCGAGCGCATGATCGGCCTCGCCCGCGAGCAGGGCAAGACCGTGCTCGTCGACCCGAAGGGCGAGGACTACGTCCGCTATCGCGGCGCCACGCTGCTCACGCCCAACCGCGCGGAGTTTCGGCAGGTGGTGGGGCGCTGGCGGAGCGAGGAAGAGCTCGAAGACAAGGCACAGCGGCTGCGCGAGGACCTCGATCTGGCGGCGCTGCTGGTCACCCGCAGCGAGGACGGCATGAGCCTCTTCGAAGCGAGCGGCTGCCTGCACGTGCCGACGGTGGCGCGCGAGGTGTACGACGTGAGCGGTGCGGGCGACACGGTCATCGCGACCATGGGGGTCATGCTTGCGGCTGGTTGCAGTCTGGAGCAGTCGGTGCGCAGCGCCAACCGCGCCGCGGGCATCGTGGTCGGCAAGCTCGGCACCGCGGTCGCGACACCCGAGGAACTCTTTGCCGACTAGCCTGCCGATCTGGATATGCGTATTTTCGACGCAACGGCGCGGGTGAACAGGGCAGGCCGCGCGGACGAACGTAACGGAGGTCTGCCATGATCGTAGTGACGGGCGCCGCGGGTTTCATCGGCGCCAACCTGGTCAAGGGTCTGAACGACCGCGGCGAGACCGACATCCTGGCGGTCGACAACCTCACCCGGAGCGACAAGTTCGCGAACCTGGTGGATTGCGAGATCGCGGACTACCTGGACAAGGAAGCATTCCTGCACGAGCTCGCCGACGATGCCTTCGACGGCGAGATCACTGCGCTCTTTCACCAGGGCGCCTGCTCCGACACCATGGAGCGCGACGGCCGCTATCTGATGGAGAACAACTACCGCTACACGGCGACCCTGTTCGAGCACTGCCAGCGCGAGGAGGTGCCGTTCATCTACGCGTCGTCGGCCGCTGTGTACGGGGCCGGGCCGATCTTCAGCGAAGGGCGGGCGCACGAGGCGCCGCTCAACGCGTACGGCTACTCGAAGTTCCTGTTCGACCAATACTTGCGTCGCAGATGGAGCGATCGGACGGCGCAGGTGGTGGGCCTGCGCTACTTCAACGTTTACGGCCCGCGCGAAGCGCACAAGGGACGCATGGCTTCGGTCGCGTTTCACTTCTACAATCAGTATCGGGCAGCGGGCCGCGTGCGGCTCTTCGAGGGCAGTGGCGGTTATGCCGCGGGTGAGCAGCGGCGCGACTTCGTGTCGGTGGAGGATGCGGTGCGGGTGAATCTCCATTTTCTCGACCACCCCGATCGCTCCGGCATCTTCAACGTCGGTACCGGCGCTGCCCAGACCTTCAACGAGGTGGCGGTCGCAACCGTCAACGCGTGTCGCATGGCGGCCGGGGAGGCGCCGCTCACCCTGGGCGCGATGCGAGAGGCGGGCGTGATCGAGTACATCCCGTTTCCGGAGGGGTTGAAGGAGCGCTACCAGAGCCATACCGAGGCCGACCTCGGCAACCTGCGGAAGTCCGGCTACGCCGACCCGTTCCTGCGGGTCGAGGAAGGCGTGTCCCGTTACGTCGACTGGATGCTCGAGCGGGACGGTCCTGCGTCGCGGAAGAGCGAATGACGGCCGTGAACGACGTGAAGGCGATCCCGCCAGCCCTGGCAGCGGGTGGAGCAGGGCCCGACCGCTACCTCGAGGACTTCGTCGGCAACACGCCGCTCGTGCGGCTGAAGCGTATGCCCGGCGCGACCAGCAACGTCATCCTCGGCAAGCTCGAGGGCAACAACCCGGCCGGTTCGGTGAAGGACCGTCCCGCGCTCTCCATGATCACGCGTGCGCAGGCACGCGGCGAGATCAAGCCCGGCGACACGCTGATCGAGGCCACCAGCGGCAACACCGGCATCGCGCTCGCGATGGCGGCCGCCATGATGGGCTACCGGATGGTGCTCATCATGCCGGAGCATCTGTCCATCGAGCGCCGCCAGACGATGGCCGCGTTCGGGGCGGAGATCGTGCTCGTGACCAAGGAGCAGGGCATGGAGGGCGCGCGCGACGCGGCGGACCGGATGGTGGCGGAAGGCCGGGGCGTGATGCTCGACCAGTTCGCCAATCCGGACAACCCGCTCGCTCACTACGAGACCACGGGACCCGAGATCTGGCGCGACACCGGCGGGCGCATTACGCATTTCGTCGCGACCATGGGCACCACCGGCACGATCATGGGCGTGTCGCGCTTCATGAAGGAGCAGAATTCCGCGATAGAGATCATCGGCGTCCACCCCTCGGAGGGCTCGCAGGTACCCGGCATTCGCAAGTGGCCGAAGGCCTACCAGCCCAGGATCTTCGACGAGCGCCGGGTCGATCGCATCATCGAGGTCTCGCAGGCCGACGCCGAGGAGACGGCGCGGCGCATGGCGCGGGAAGAAGGCATCTTCGCCGGCATCTCGTCCGGTGGCGGTCTCTTTGCCGCGCTCGAGGTGAGCAGCGAGGTGCAGAACGCTGTAATCGTCTGCGTCGTGTGCGATCGCGGCGATCGCTATCTCTCCACCGGCGTTTTCCCCGCCTGATCCGTTCTTTCACCGCGCGCGTCGCGGCCCTGCTCGTCCTACTCCTCACCGCCGCGCCTTACGCGCACGCCGCGGCTCTGGCGATCGCCGCCGAGCGCCTCGAAGGACCGGGGTTCGTCGCGCGCGAAGCTCGCGCCGCCCTCGATCCGCGAGGCCACGGCCGGCTCGAGCTGAGTGCGGCGTCGGTCGAGGCGCAGGGCCGCACCTGGCGCAAGCCGGGAATCGTGTGCGAGCCGATCCTGAATCGCGGTACCCGGATCGGGTGCGAGAGCAGCGTACTCGACCTGGGCGAGAAGATTCCGCTGCGATTTTCGTACGACATCCGCGACGACGCCGTCGATGCGGAGCTTCTTCCCGCTGTCGGCGAGCGCTGGCACGTCTCGGGACAGCCCGCCGGCGGCGGCTGGAACGGCCGCGCTCGCGTCGAGCAAGGACGCCTCGTTCGCGTGACGCCCTGGCTTCCACCCGCCGGGCTGGCGCTGAAGGCAGGCCAAGTGTCGGGCACCTTCGCAATCGCGCTGTCGCCGCACGGCGTCGTCGACATCGAAGGCGACCTCGCGTTTGCGGGCGTCGGCTTCAGCGATGCGAGCGGGCTGCACGCGGCGGAGAATCTCGCCGGCGTCGTCGAGCTCGCGGTGGCGGAGTCGGACGGCATCGCGCGCTTTCGGGCGAGCGTCGACTGGCACGCGGGCGAGCTCTTCTGGCAGCCGGTCTACCTGCAAGGCGGGCACGCGCTCTTTGCGGAAGGCACGCTCGGCGCGAGCCGCATCGCCATCGATCGCGGCCGAATGCGGCTGAAGCGGGTGGGGGAGGTCGCCTTTTCCGCGAGCTGGGACCGCGCTACGGGTGCGCTCGTGACCTCTGCCGGCGGTGGTGCGGCGCTCGACATCCCGGGCGCTTACGAAGAGCTCGCACGGCCTCTCCTGGCCGATACCGTGGCGGCGGACCTGCGCACCGCAGGCACCGCCGACTTCGGCTGGCGGTTCGGCGACGGCGCACTGCAGGCGTTCTACCTGAATCTGCACCGGGCGTCGTTCGAAGATCGCAAGCGGCGCTTCGCGCTGGTCGACCTCGACGCGGCGATTCCGTGGAACCGAGCAGGCGCCTCGCAGGCGCGGGTCACCCTGGCGGGAGCGGAGGTTCTGCGCCTGCCGATCGGGCGCATCGAAGTGCCGATCGAGCTCGACGGCTTGCGCGCGCGCGTCGCGCAAGTCGAGGTGCCGCTGCTCGACGGCAGCTTGCGCATGAACGATTTCGTTGCAACGCGCGAGGGCGACACCTGGGAGTGGACGTTCGCGGGCGGCATCACGCCCGTTGCGGTCGAAGCGCTGACGCGGACCCTCGGCGTCCACGTCATGTACGGCACGCTGTCGGCGGTGGTGCCGAAGGTGCACTACCGGTCATCGACGGTCACAATCGAGGGCGCGTTGCTCCTTCAGGTCTTCGACGGTACCGTGGTCGTGAACCGGCTGTCGCTGCTCGAACCCCTCGGCCGTGCTCCCAGACTCTACGCGGACCTCGACATGCGCAACCTCGACCTCGATCTCGTCACACGTACCTTTGCCTTCGGCAGCATTACCGGTCGCATCGACGCTACCGTGCAGGGCCTCGAGCTCGCGAGCTGGCGGCCGGTCGCACTCGACGCATGGGTCGGGAGCAGCCCCGGCAGCTATCCGAAGCGCATCAGCCAGCGCGCGGTCGAGAGCATCGCGGCGCTCGGCGGCGGCAGCGCGACGGCGGCGGTACAGCGAACCGCGCTGCGATTCTTCGAGGAGTTCGGCTACCGCCGCATCGGCTGGCGCTGCCGGCTCGCAAACGGCGTGTGCGAGATGAGCGGCATCGCGCCCAAGGACAGCGGCTACGTGATCGTCGAGGGTGGAGGCATACCGGCGATCACGGTCATGGGCTACAATCGCTCGGTCGACTGGGAAGAACTGATCGCGCGCCTCGCCCGCGTCACGGCGGAAGGCAGCGCACCCCTCGTGCAATGACTGGAGCACCCATGCTGCGGTTCGGAGCGGCCGGTCTCGCGGCGGTCGCGGGGCTGGCCGGCTGCGTCACCATCAATATCTACTTTCCCGCCGCAGCCGCGGAGAAAGCGGCCGACAGGATCATCGACGAGGTCTGGCGCATTCCGAAGGCGCCGGCGCCGGCCGGCCTGGCGCCGACTGCGCCGGTGCCTTTGCCGTGATCGTCATCGGGAGCATCACGAGGGCATGAATCCAAGCACACTTCCGCGTTTCTTCGCCTGCCTCGCGCTGCTCGCCCTGGCACTGGTGCCGCAGATGGCAGCGGGCGAAGCCAATCTCGAGATCAACACCCCCGCGATCGCCGCCACGCGCAACGCCATGGCGGCACGCTACCCGCAGCTCGAACCGTTTTTCGCGAGCGGGGTGGTCGGGTTGACGCGCGACGGGATGGTGGCCGTGCGCGATGCGAATGCGGTCCCGCTCAACCAGCGCGCGGCGGTCAATGCGCTCGTCGCCCAGGAGAACCAGGACCGCGCTGCGCTCTACCGAGAGATCGCGCGCGCCAACGGGCATCCCGAATGGGAAGCGGACATCCGCAACACCTTCGCACGACGCTGGATCGAGCGCGCGCAGCCCGGCTGGTGGTACCAGGATGCGGCCGGGGGCTGGGTGAAGCGGTGAGCCGCGGCTGAGCGTCCACCTTCCCGCGTTTCCTTCCGACCCGCGCGATCGTGACGCCCGTCCTGGTCTTCGATATCGAGACCATCCCCGACATCGGAGGGCTGCGGAAGCTCCACGCGCTCGCGCCCGAGCTGTCGGACGACGATGTCGCGGAGGCTGCATTCCAGCGTCGGCGGCAGGCGACCGGCGGCGATTTCCTGCAGTTGCATCTGCACCGCGTGGTGACGATCGCGTGCGCGCTGCGCGATCGCGACAGCTTCCGCGTGTGGTCGCTGGGCGAGCCGGAAGAAACCGAAGGCTCGATGATCCAGCGCTTTTTCGACGGCATCGAGAAGTACACGCCGCAGATCGTGTCGTGGAACGGCGGCGGCTTCGACCTGCCGGTACTGCATTACCGTGGCCTGATCCACGGCGTGTGCGCGGGACGCTACTGGGACATGGGCGAGAACGACCGCGATTTCAAATGGAACAACTACATCAGCCGCTACCACACGCGCCATCTCGACATGATGGACCTGCTCGCGCTCTATCAGCCGCGGGCGAACGCGCCGCTCGACGAGCTCGCGCAGCTCATGGGGTTTCCGGGCAAGCTCGGGATGGACGGCTCGCGGGTCTGGAGCGCCTACCAGCGCGGCGACATCGCGTCGATCCGGGACTACTGCGAGACCGACGTGGTGAATACGTTTCTCGTGTTTCTCCGCTTCCAGCTACTGCGCGGCCTCTTGACCGAGGAGCAGTACGGCGAGGACTGCGCACTCGTGCGCGACGTGCTCGGGCGCTCCAAGGCTTCCCACTGGCAACGATTCCTGGAGAGCTGGGCGCCTTAGCCTCCGGCCGGGTCCGCTGACCCGCTGTCAAACGCGGCTCCCGAAGGATGCTTCAACAGCCTGCCAATGGTCACGATCGAATCCCTGGACCAGGACGGCCGCGGCGTCGCCCGCGCCGACGGCAAGGTGATCTTCGTCGAAGGCGCGCTGCCGGGCGAGGTCGTCACGTACGCCTCGTTTCGCCGCAAGCCGAAGTTCGAAGTGGCGAACGTCGCGGCCATCCTCCACGCGAGCGCGCAACGCGTGGCGCCGCGCTGCCGCCATTTCGGCATCTGCGGCGGCTGCAGCCTGCAGCACCTCGATGCCTTGGGACAGGTCGCGGTGAAGCAGCGCAAGCTGGAAGACGATCTGTGGCACATCGGACGCGTGCGCGCCGAAACCTTGCTGCCGCCGATCTACGGGCCGTTCTGGGGCTACCGCCACCGCGCGCGCTTCGCGGTGCGGGACGTGCCGAAGAAGGGCGGCGTGCTGGTCGGCTTCCACGAGCGACGGAGTTCGTTCGTGGCGGACATGGACTCGTGCGAAGTGGTTCCGAAACGCATCTCCCGGCTGCTCGGGCCGCTGCGCGCGCTGGTCGAGAGTCTCTCCATCAAGCGCGCGCTGCCGCAGATCGAGCTCGCAGTCGGCGCGGCGGTCGACGTGCTCGTGCTGCGGGTGCTGCACCCGCCGAGCACCGAGGACGAAGCCCTGCTGCGTGCATTCGCCGACGCTCACGGCGTGCAACTGTGGCTCCAGCCCAAGGGGCCGGAGACGGCGTTCCCGCTGTACCCGGCCGATGCCCCGCCGCTTGGCTATCGCCTCGACGAATCCGGCGTGGAGATTCGCTTTCGCCCGACGGACTTCACCCAGGTCAACCACGCCATCAATCCAGTGCTGGTGCGGCGGGCGCTCGCGCTGCTCGACCCGCGGCCGGGCCAGCGGATCGGCGATCTCTTCTGCGGTCTGGGCAACTTCACGCTGCCGATCGCGCGTCGCGGTGCGGTGGTGACCGGGGTGGAGGGGAGCGCGGAGTTGCTCGCACGCGCGGCCGCCAACGCGGAGTTGAACGGACTCGCGGATCGCGTGCGATTCGTCGAGGCCGATCTCTTCGAGATGTCCGAGGAGAAGCTGCGGGCCTTCGGCGCATTCGACAAGCTGCTGATCGACCCGCCACGGGATGGCGCGCTCGCCGTCGTGCAGGCGCTCGACGCGGTGCCGAGTGACATCGTCTACGTCTCGTGCAGCCCGGCCACGCTCGCGCGGGACGCCGGCATCCTGGTCGCCGTGAAGGGATATCGACTGCGGGCGGCGGGCATCGTCAACATGTTTCCCCACACCTCGCACGTGGAGTCGATCGCGCTCTTCACGAAATGAAAAAGGGCGGCTGTAGCCGCCCTTCCCGACGCCTTTGTGGCGACTCGATCAGTCGCGCTGACCGCTGAAGGCCATCAGCAGATTGAGCAGGTTGATGAAGAGGTTGTACAGATTCAGGTAGACCGCCATGGTCGCCATCACGTAATTGGTTTCACCCCCGTTCACGATGCGGCTGATGTCGTACAACAGGTACGCCGAGAACAGAAGCACCGCTATCGCGGAGATGGTCAACGACAGCGCGGGAATCTGGAAGAACAGATTCGCGAGCGACGCAACCACCAGCAGGATCAGCCCGATGAAGAGGAATTTCCCCATGAAGCTGAAATCCCGCTTCGAGACGGTGGCGTACGTCGCAAGCGTCATGAAGATGAGACCCGTGCCACCGGCCGCGAGCCCCACCAGCTGCGAGCCGTTCTTGAGCGACAGCGCGACTTGCAGGATGGGCCCCAGGAAGAAGCCTGCGACGAACGTGAAACCGAGCAGGAGCACGACGCCCATCGGGCTGTTGCGCAGTGCGCTCACGCCGAAGAGCATGGCCATCATCACGCCGAACATGAGGAGCGGCCCCATGATCGGGTACTGGGCGAGGAAGCTGAAATTGGTGTTCGCGCCGATGTAGGCCCCGATGACTGTGGGGATCATCGACAGGCCGAGCAGCCAGTAGGTATTACGCAGGACCCGGTTTTGCGCCAGCCCGACCGAACTGGGGATCGAACCAGGGATCTGAAGTTCCTTAGCCATCTAACTAACCTCCGAGCGAAAGAATCGGGTATTAAGACTAGCCAAGGCTGGCGAAAGTTGCAAGCCGCACGGTCTCACGGCTCCACGAGCCCGGCGCTTGTGGCACCCGGAAAGGTCAGCCAGTATCATGGCGGCCTTGCATGTGCCGGGACTAACCCCTTCAGGTTATGTCGGAACCAAAACCGGCAGGGTCCACAAAAGGAGGGTTGGCAGAGCGGTCGAATGCACCGGTCTTGAAAACCGGCAGGGGTGCAAGCCCCTCGTGAGTTCGAATCTCACACCCTCCGCCATCGGCACGTTCATGATTCGCTTCCTTCCCTGGCTCGTGTTGCTCGGGTCTGCGCTCGTCTTCTCCGCTGCCGCTGCCAAGAAAACGCCTGTCCAGGCGCCTCTGGCAGCCCCGGTCACGGAAGCGGAGTCCGAAGCACCGAACGCCGGGCCGGCTGAACGAGCGGCGGCCAAGCCGCACGGCCGGGTCACCGGCACCTACTCGACGCTCCGGAGCCTGGGCGGCGAAGACGACGTGATCGGGCTCGAGGTCATCATCGTGCGCAGCCGCGAGGGCTTGCGCGCCTTCGTGCAGACGGCGGACGGCGTGCTCGCAGCGCCCGTGGTGGTGCCGGTAAACGCCGATGGCGCGACGGTCTCCTTCACCATCCCTGCCGCGACCGGCGAGCCGCTCGAGTTCAAAGGCAAGGCCACCCGCCAGGGACTCACCGGCACCCTCGACGGTCGCCCGATGACGCTCCCGCGGCGTCGGAGCTATTGGCAGTAGTCAGCCGGCGTTCGATTTGCCGCGCACGGCGTCTGCCCAGCTGTTGGGCGTCTCGAACAAGCGCACCCGTTCGAGCCGCAGGTGGTTGCCATAGCAGTCCTGGTAGGCTTGCTCGAGAATGCGGAAGGCTTCGACGGCGAGGTTCTCCGCGGTCGGGACATTTGGCAGCACGACGGTCTTGTGGTCGGGAAGGGTATTCAGAAAATCGAGCACGACGCGGTCGCCGTGATAGACGAGAAAAGCGTGGTCCCAGGCGTCGACGATCTCGCGGCGCACGATCTTCTTCACATCCGAGAAGTCCAACACCATGCCCTGCCGTGGCGAGCCTGGGGTCTCGATGATGTCGCCCGAGAGCGTAACCTCGATGGCGTAACGGTGCCCGTGCAGGTGTTGGCACTGACTCTGGTGATGCGGAATGCGGTGGCCGGAATCGAATTCGAGCCGACAAGTGATCAGCATGAGAAGGGCGCGGATCGGACGCCCGAGTATATCATCGCCTTTCTGGAGCCCGCGTGGCACCGCACCATTTCGACTTACAACCCATGAAGCCTGCCGGTTACCGGCTTACTGTCTCCGCACATGACCGCGACGCGGCCGGCCTGACGTATGTCTATCCGGTGGTATCGCGCCGCGCGGGAGGCGTCTCGATTGGCATCAACCTCAATCTGAACGATGCCTGCAACTGGCGCTGCATCTATTGCCAGGTACCCGGACTCACCCGCGGCAGCCCGCCGCCCGTCGACGTGACTCTGGTGGAGCGCGAGCTGCGGGAGTTCCTGGAGGACTTGCTGAATGGCGACTTCATGCAGCGCCGGGTGCCGCCCGAAGCCCGGCGCGTGAACGACATCGCGTTCTCCGGCAACGGCGAACCCTACCTCCGCGCGGGAGTTCGCCACCGTGGTCGACGCCGTGGGCCGCGTGATGTCGGACTACGGGCTCGTTGGCAAGCTGAAGCTTGTGCTGATCACGAATGGCAGCCTGCTTCACCAGGCCCGCGTGCAGGCCGGCATCGAGGCAATGGCGCCACTTGGCGGCGAGGTCTGGTTCAAACTCGATCGTGCGACCGAGGCGGGTGTTCGCGCCGTGAACAATACCCGCACGACAATGAGCAAAGTGTTGCGGAACCTGCGCACCGCCACGGAACTTTGTCCAACCTGGTTACAGACGTGCGTATTCGCGCTGGACGATAAACCGCCGTCGGCGGAGGAGCAGACCGCTTATGTGGATTGCCTTGCCCGTCTTCGACACGAAGGCGTCGCGTTCAAGGGCGTGCTGCTTTACGGTGTCGCCCGACCGTCCCATCAACCCGAGGCACCGCGTATCTCCGACCTGCCGTCGGCGTGGCTCGATGCCTTCGCCGATCGCATACGGGCGCTAGGCGTGGCGGTGACCGTAACGCCCTAGTCCGGCCACGCGGCCCGTCCGGACCGCGCGGTCACTGGCGCACGGCGGCGCGCCGATGAGCCTTGCCGTTGCCCGGCGTCTCGCGCATCGCCTTCTTCAGATTCTTGTAGAGATTGGGATTGGAGGACTTGAGAAAGCCGACTAAGGCGAAATCTTCGCCCTTCGCCTTGTCGATGTCGATTTTTTCGACATGCACCAGACGCAGCAGCTCCCGCACCGGTCTCGGCATACTGCGGCCGCTCTCGTAACGCGAGCCACCACTTTGGGTCACGCCTACCTTGGTCCAGAATTCCTGCTGGTTCAGCCCCAGCTTCAGACGAATTTCGCGCGGGTTCGGCAACTTGTGCGTGGTTTTCATGGATGACCCCTATCTCGTGTACGTCGCCAGCATAAAGCGACAGTTATTATGGACATGTGAACCGGGGTTCGGTTCCGAATCCCGGCTTTCTTATTCTATAGTTTTTCCGCGTGCTTCGGGACATCCGCTTGCCATGGCCCGCAGCCGCAAGCAGAACCGGGGCATAAGCGTTGCGCTGCAATATGCGCTGCGTTTGGGGTAGAATCGCGCGATTTCGATGCCTCGCACGCCATGGCCTTGATCGTACAGAAATTCGGCGGCACCTCCGTCGGCAGTCCCGAACGCATCAAGAACGTGGCGCGCCGGGTGGCGAAGTGGCGGGCCAAGGGTCATCAGGTCGTGGTCGTAGTATCCGCCATGGCGGGGGAAACCAACCGGCTGATCGCGCTGGCGAAGGAAGTCCAGACCCACCCAGATCCCCGCGAGCTTGACGTGATGGTCTCAACCGGCGAGCAGGTGACGATCGCGCTCACCTCGATGGCGTTGATGGAGCTCGGTGTGAAGGCCCGCAGCTATACCGGCGGGCAGGTCAAGATCCTGACCGACGACGCCCACACCAAGGCACGCATCCTCGACATCGACGAGGCGCCGATCCGGGCCGATCTCGCCGATGACTACGTGGTGGTGGTCGCCGGCTTCCAGGGCGAAGACGAGAACGGCAACATCACGACCCTGGGCCGCGGCGGCTCCGACACCACGGCGGTCGCGGTGGCAGCCGCGCTCAAGGCCGACGAATGCCACATCTACACCGATGTCGACGGCGTCTATACCACCGACCCGCGCATCGAGCCGGACGCCCGGCGGCTCAGGACGATCACTTTCGAGGAAATGCTCGAGATGGCGAGCCTGGGCTCGAAGGTGCTGCAGATCCGGTCCGTCGAGTTCGCGGGCAAGTACAGAGTCAGACTGCGCGTGCTCTCGAGCTTCGAGGAAGAGGGCGAGGGCACCCTCATCACTTTCGAGGAAGACGAAAAGATGGAAGCAGCCGTCATCTCGGGCATCGCGTTCAATCGCGACGAGGCCAAGATCACCGTCGTCGGCGTGCCGGATCGGCCGGGCATCGCCTACCAGATCCTCGGCCCCATCGCGGAAGCCAACATCGACGTCGACATGATCATCCAGAACGTCGGCGTCGACGGCACCACCGATTTTTCCTTCACGGTCCACCGCAACGACTATGCAAGAGCGCTGCAGATTCTCGGGCCGGTGAAGGATCACATCAAGGCCCGCGACGTGATTGGCGGCGACAAGATCGCCAAGGTCTCGGTGGTGGGTGTGGGCATGCGCTCCCACGTCGGCATCGCCAGCAAGACGTTCCGTGCGCTCGCAGAAGAAGGCATCAACATCCAGATGATCTCCACCTCCGAGATCAAGATCTCGGTCGTGGTCGATGAGAAGTACATGGAGCTCGCCGTGCGCGTTTTGCACAAGGCGTTCGAGCTCGATCGGGAGCCGGCCGGCGTTTGAGCGTGCGCGTGCGAGCAGCTATACTCTCGCGCGAACATCGGAGACATGGCCGAGAGGTCGAAGGCGCTCCCCTGCTAAGGGAGTATATGGGCTAAAACTCGTATCGAGGGTTCGAATCCCTCTGTCTCCGCCAAGAGTGAGTTCAAGGAAGTCCAAAGAAGTCCAGAAAGCCGGTGTATCCCCCTAGGAACACGGGCTTTTTTGTTTTTTGCCGTTCGTTGCGGTGCATCGCGATTCCCCCGGCAGGAAGAGATCGCGATGCCCCTGACCGATTCCGCGTGCCGCAACGCCAAGTGCCCCGAGGGCCGCCTATGTCAACGCTATGCGGACGCGGGCGGCCTGTACCTGGAAGTCACCCAGACCGGCGCAAAACTGTGGCGCTGGAAGTATCGCTACGCCGGCAAGGAGAAGCGCCTCGCGCTGGGGCAGTACCCCGGCGTGAGTCTCGCGAGCGCCCGCAAGGGCCGCGATGCCGCGCGCGAGATGCTCGCGGGTGGCACGGATCCAGGCCAAGCCAGGCGCGACGCGCGCCAGGCCGTCATGATGGAGGCCGAAACCGCCTTCGAGACAGTCGCCCGTCAGTGGTGGAAGGATTGGTCCGCGAACAAGGCGCAGCGGCATGCCGGATACGTCCTCAAGCGTCTCGAGGCGGACGCCTTCCCGTTGATCGGTGCCAGGTCAGTGCGCGGCCTCGATGCGCCAGCCTTCGTGCGCCTGGCGAAGCGCATCGAGGCGCGCGGCGCGGCGGACATTGCCCGGCGCGTGCTGCAGACCTGCGGACAGGTCATGCGCTACGCCGTGGCGCATGGGCTCGCCCCGCGCAACCCGGTGGCAGACGTGAGGCCGGGCGATGTGCTGCGAGCGCGACGGCAAGTGAACTTCGCCCGCATCGAGGTGTTCGAGCTGCCTGAGTTGCTGCGGAAGATCCTGGCCTATGCCGGCACGCCGTACACGCGGCTTGCGCTTCAGCTCATGGCGTTGACCTTTGTGCGGACCGCGGAGCTGATCGGCGCGCGCTGGCAAGAGTTCGACCTGGAGCGGGCCGAATGGCGCGTCCCGGCCGGTCGCACCAAGAGCCGGCGCGAACACCTGGTGCCGCTTTCGCGGCAAGCGCTGGAAGTGCTTCGCACCCTGCAAGCTGCGCACGGGGACCCGGAGCGCTGCCAGGGCGACGCGTTGCTCTTTCCTGGCGAACGTGATCGGAGCAAGCCGATGAGCAACAACACGATGCTGAAAGCGCTTGAGCGCATGGGCTACAAGGGCCGCATGACCGGGCACGGGTTCCGGGGTGTGGCATCTACCGCCCTGAACGAGATGGGCTTCCGGCCGGACGTGATCGAGGCCCAGCTCGCGCACGTGGAAGAAAACCGCGTCCGGGCGGCATACAACCACGCCCGCTACAGCGAAGAGCGACGCGAGCTGATGCAGTCGTGGGCCGACTTCGCCGACGCGGTGCGCCAGTCCGGCCATGTGATCGCGCTGCGGAGCCGGACGGCGCGGACTGCGGCCTGAGCTTGGGGAATAGATTGCGCCTCGCATGTTCTTGATCGACCGAGGTGTTGCGCCGTCACAAGGCGGGCCTCGATTTCCCGGCGCGTTTCACCTTTTACGGTGGCAGGAACGTCCATCCATTCTATTTGCACACAGCCAAAGCCCGTCCTTGAGGTGGTTTGTGCGAACACTACGTCACGCCCCAAAGGGGCTATCCTGAAGCTCACGTCATCGGGACTTCTCCTTCACCGATCGACGGACATGCCCCGTTGCCGCAGCCTTGCCCTTTTGCGCTCCTGTCGTACTCTTCGTCTTTACTTTGCGGGTTGCCGACTTTCGCACATTGGCAGAAGACTTGGCTGGCACTTTCGCCTTTACTGGCTTCTGAGCCGCCATCTTCTTCTCGGTGGCTTCAGACTTCCGGGCCTTGGGTGCCTTGCGAGTCGTTGGCGTAGCCAGCTTGGTTGCCGTCGACTTGCGGCGAGGGGTGGCTGGTTTCGACGGCGGAGTGACATCTGCCATCTCGATGCCAAACACATCGGTCAGCAGGGACATGATCGAGCTTCTTGCCGGCAGCGGGACCTTGTCTT
>CAVTGS010000017.1:0-139305 GCA_963734295.1 uncultured beta proteobacterium
CGCGTCTCGTCCCAGAGCCGGATCACCGGCTCCGAGCGATCGTGCTCGTAGCCAAGCGCGCTCAGGCTCGCGGTGCTGAGCAGGAAGAACTGCCCGGCCGACGGATCGAGTCCGAGCCAGCGCGCCGCGAGCACCCGCAGGATGTGGCCGCTCGAGAAGAGCAGCACGTTGCCTTCGATCGCCCGCACCCGCGCGATCACGCGATCGGCCCGCGCGCCGACCTCCGCCAGCGTCTCGCCGCCGGGACAACCGTCGCGAAAGATCCGCCAGTCTGGACGCTCGATGTGAATATCTTGCGTCCGCCGCCCCTCGTACTCACCGTAGTTCCATTCCACGAGATCGGGGTCGAGCTCGGCAGCGGCGCCGAAGCCGGCGAGCTCGCAGGTGCGCACCGCGCGCTGGAGGGGGCTCGTGTACACCTTCGCGAAGGCGAGCTCCGCGAGCCGGGTGCCGAGGCGCCGCGCGTCGCGCTCGCCGCGCTCGGTGAGGGGGAGATCGGTGAGACCGGTGTGCTGTCCGGTGAGGCTCCACGCGGTCTCGCCGTGGCGGGCCAGATACAGAAGCGGCAGCGCTGCGCTCACGGGAAGCGTGTCCTCTCACGCCCGCAGGACACCCACTTTCCAAACCTCTTCCGTTTCCGCCCGCTATCGCACATAGCGAAGAATTGTGGCACAGGCGTGCGGGCGTGCGTTAGCTTGCGCTGGCTTGCGACGTCCCCGCTGGACACATGCTAACGCTCGCGTGACTCGAGAACATCCGCGTCGAAGACGCTCGCTTCCAGCAAATACTGAAACTGAGGATTGGAGCGAGCGCGGGTGCCCGAGTTTGGCCGCTAACGGTTGAGCTTCGTGATCTTCGTGCCCTCCAACCCCATGCCCGCCATCAATCCCTGCTGGCCGAATACGAAGGCGTAGACATCCTCGGTCACCGCCATCGCCCTCTGGTCAAGAGCACGGGCGGCCGGCACCGTCGACGTGAGTTTCGTCAAAGCCGCCCGAGCGTTAGCTTCGAGCTCGGGATGACCTTGGGCCGAGGCCGGTGTCGTTATCAGGGAGACAACATCGCGCTCGCGGTCGCCAGCATCAACGCTCCGAGAAAGTCGGCAGCTTGCCGCCCTGCACCTTTTCTCGTGTGGACCACCGTTGACCGAATGCGAATTCGGGCCAGTTTCCTGACCTGTTGCATGGATGTCTCCTCTCCTGAAGTACATCAAGGAGCCGGCACGACTTGGTAATGGACGCCGTTCGCGCCGTACAGCGGAATGAACCAGGTGTTGCCGCTCAGGTAGTACGTGGTGCCGCCTTTGTTGACGGCCATCGCTCCGGGCGGCGGCGCGGCATAGCTGGCGCCCATCGCATAGGCGGTGCGGGTGGCCCCTGCGGCAACGCCGGCGTTGTAGGCGCTCGCGGTATTCGCGCTGCCGGCCGCAACACCTGCGGCATAGGCGTTCGACGTGGCCGCTGCCGTATTCGCCGAAGCAACGGCGGCCCCCGCCGCCACGCCGACCACCGCGCCAGCGGCCGCGGCGCAGCCGGTGCATCCGGTCGACGTGTAGTACGGCACCGCGACTGGCGGGTGATACGGGTACGCAGCGGGAGCGACGTACGCGGGTGGATGGTACCCCGGGACCGCGCCCGGACCGGCGTGATAGGCACCCTCTCCGTACTTGCCCGCGGTGACACCGCCTTCGACGTTGGTATGCTCGGCGCCTTCGCCGTACTTGCCGGCGGTGGAGCCGCCGTACACGTTGGTGTGCTCGCTGCCGCCTCCATAAGCGTGCTCCGAGCTGCCGCCATAGGCATTCGTGTGTTCGGTGCCCGCTCCAGCGACATGCTCCGTGCTGCCGCCGAAGCGGTTCGCGTGGCCCCACGCGGCCGCTTGTCCTGGCGCGAGCAATACGATCATCAATCCTGCATAGCTGATCACGATCCGGTTCATGGTGTACCTCCTCATGGTTTCCTGGGTGGCGGGGTCGTGGCGGGCCTGACCTTCGGCAGCGGCCGGGTGACCGCCGGGAGCTTCGGGCTCGCGAACGAGATGCGATTGGCGCCCGCGGCCCGCTCCGACTCGAACAATTCCGCGGCCACCGGACTGTCGAGCTGCCAGTTGAAAAGCTCCATCTCGTGCCGAAGCTCCCCGGGGTCGTTCAAGTACACCGCGCGCACGCGCCGCGGCAGCTTGTCTTCCGCCCCGATCCACACCTGCACGAAGACGCCGTTGCTGACATACGCCACCATGTCGGTGGTCACGCCCCCCACCACGTTCGATTGCCCGATGTAGAACGCAAGCTGCAGCCCTTCCGCAATGTCCTTGTAAGGATCGGTGACGATGAGATCGGTGAAGGGAAAGTAGATCGCGGCGCTCTTGAACGCCGCCTGCAGCGTCGCGTCGATCGTGGGCGGCGCATCGGCGACCGCCACCAGGCCCTCGACCGGCGCGTAGGCCATCATGATCTTGCCGTTGTAGTAGAACTCCGAAGGCGGACCGTCGCCGTACGTGATCACTCGAAGCTTGTCCGGGCGCACCAGCGTGACATCGGACTTGGTCGTGTACACCAGCGCCGGCCCGAAGCGGCTCGGGTGCTCGTAGGCGATCACCGCAGTGAAGCTCATCGACTTGGCGGCGGCAAGCCGCGCGCTCGAAGCCTGCAGAATGTCGATCGCTTTCGCTTCCAGCACCGGCTTCACTTCCGGTGCGGCTGCCGCCTTGCGCGGCGCCTTCTCAGGCTTGCTATGCTTCGATGGCGTGGGCTGCGACTGCGCGGCGTAACCGTTGCCGGCGAGTGCAAGACTCAGCGCCGCGATCAGCGCGCAACAGAAAGACGATTTTCGCGTCCGTGCGCGCATCATGGAAACATCCGGCACTGGAACATCTTGTTCGCGATCGGCGCCGCCGCGTGGTTGATGAACGCGGCCGCCCTCTGCGGATCGTTGCGCAGCATCTGGATCGCCTCCTCCTCGCGCGGGGACTTGGGCTGACCCTTCCGCTCCCACAACTGCTCGCAGGTTGAGCTTTGATGCTTCTCGATCACCCGCTGGGCGATCATTTCCAGGATCGGGTACCGCGCTTGGGCGCCGCTCACCAGGAGCAGCGCACCCACGAGCGCGAAGCGCGAACAGGCAGGCACGTTTCAGCATGGTTTTCTCCCCGTATGACGTCGTCGAACCCATGCGCGACTCAAGGCACGTTGCCGAGCTGTGACTTGTCGTAGGCGGCGATGAGGCGCACGCTCTGATAGCGCTGCTCCACCGCCATCGAAGCGCCCTTCGGCGCGTACATGTCGCCCACCGCGGAAACCTTGTAGTACTGGTGCGGGACGTTCACCAGGTACTGGTCGATCGTCGCGAGCGGCGCCTGCGAGCGCTCGATACTGAGCTTGTGATTGACGGAGGCCGATCCGACCGCCGAGGCGCTGCCGACCGAGACGAGGATCACCTTGCGTCCGCGGCTTTCCCGCGACAGATAATCCAGGAACCGAATCAAGCGACTCTCTTGTTCCTTGTCGAGCTTCGCCGAGCCCTCGTGGAAGAAAAGCGTAATCTGTCCCGAGCCTTGCTGCTCGGAGAGTTGCTCGAGCTTCGCGAGCGCCGCCTGGGAATTCTGCAGCTCCTGGTTCTGCATGTTCTCGACCTTACCGAACTGCTGCATGGCGTTGTTGTTGGTGTCGGCAATCTCCCTCGCCAGCGCGTTCGCGTCGCCTGCGGAAGCGCCACCGGTCATGGTGCCCTTGGGCATCGTGACGCTCTCGCCCCCTTGCAGCGAATACGTCTGTGGCTGACCCGCGCAGCCAGTGAGCATTCCGGCGGTCGCGGCAGCAATCACCACTATGGCAGTTCTCATCGATTTCATCATGGCACTCCCTTTTCATTTAGATGGACAAGACGAAGGGCGCCGCTCAGCCGGCCTCGGCGCTTCGTGGTTCCAGGACAGGCGCATGGCGGTCTTCGGATGCGAGCCTCCTTCAATTCAGGCCTTGCCGGATTCTGTGGCCTCGCGCAGTGGCCACAGTCTGGACATCAGCCAGGCGCTGACGATGCCGACGACGCAGCCGAACAGCACCTCGCCCACGCGCACCGCGCCGCGCTCCAGCGCGCCAAGCTTGTCGTGATGCTGCAGGCTGCCGGCGATCACGATCGCGGCGGTGATCGGCGCTTGCCGCCACATGGTCTGCACCCGCACCACGTAGGACGAGATCAGCACCGACAGCGCCAGCGCCGTCGGCAGCTGCCAGTCGGTGCGGCCGACCGCGAGGAACACCAAGCCGATCGCGCAGCCGACCAGCGTGTTGATCATGCGCCCGCGGAAGGTCGCCACCGACTGCTTCATCTGCGGATCGCTGGTCGCGACCATCGAGCTGATCGCCCAGATCGGGTTGGAGTCGCCGTAGACCTTGACCACGATCCACAGCACCGTGGTGGCGAGGAAGATGTTCACGGCGTAGTGGACGCCGCGCAGGTCGTCCTCCAGGAAGCGTTCGAGCATCTTTATGCGGGGCGTTCCGTCAGCGCGCGCCGGCACGCGTCGCACGCCGCGCCTCGCGGCGCGCCGCCATCGCGGACAGCTGCGCGGTCTGGAAGTCCTGCGCCAGCATGAACAGCACGCCGGTCGACCAGGCGAAGGTCATCAGGCCGGCGATCGCCAGCATGCCGTCGAGCAGCCGCCAGCGCAGCGGCAGGTTGAAGGCGCTGCCGACCGTGGTGTACTGCATCAGCGAAAAGTAGTACGACGCGCTCGGGTCGGGCATCGCCTGCTGCCACAGGAAGAAGGCCGCCCAGACAAGGATCTCGACCAGGTGCACCAGCACGATCATCCAGCTGGCCAGGATCAGGATCGCGCCGCCGCGCACGAAGGTCATCGGCCGCCCCGAGCCGTGCCCGGCGAGGTGGCTGGCATGCAGCGTGGCCAGCATGCCGCAGCCGTGGACCGCCATCGTGGCCGCGACCAGGGCGGTGCCCCACGCGATCTCCTCCAGCGAGGTGACGTAGTTCACCGCCATCGGCGACCCGCTCCTCCTTGCCGCGCCACCGTGCACTACTCGTGCGCCTGCGGCGGGTTGCCCTTGAGCCGGTAGACCATGCCGGTCTTGGTGGCACCCAGGTAGATCCACTCGCCGCCGATCTGCTGCAGGCGGATGAAGAACTTGGCGCAGCGCTCGCGCGCCTTGTCGTGCACGTCCTGGCGGCGCTTGAACTTGACCTGGTATGCGAACTCGCCCACCAGCGGCAGGTGCTCGCCGCGCGTGCGCCACAGCGCGACGTTGGCATCGGCCGTGACGCCCTTGCCGAAGTCGAGCGTGCCCAGGTCCTGCAGCACCTCCTCGACGATGGTCTGGTTGACCATCGAGACCCGTTCGGTCTTCGAGTGCTTGAGCGCCTTCAGCGCGGGGAAGATCTCGGCCAGCCTCGCCATGGCCATGCGGTCCCCTTCCTTCGGCGCGTGGCTCAGCGGGAACTGCACGTTGTGCGAGAACAGCAGCCGGTAGCCGCCGACCCGGTCCTTCAGCGGCAGCGCCTCGGCCTTGAACTTAACGCGGTAGTCGGCCGGCAGGTTCGGCCGCACGTCGACTTCGGCGGCGCGCTGCTGGTCCGGATGGCGGAACTTGAAGACCACCTCCGGCTCGTCGGCCGGAAACCCGTCCTCGAAGCGCACGCGCCGGCGCAAGATGAACGCGTTGTTGTAGAGCCGGAAGTCCTCGCTGTCGAGAAACATCACCTCTCGGATCGCCGGCCGCGTGCCCCTGGCCGCCGAATCGTCGAAGCCGACGCCGCAGTCCCTGGCGGCGCGGGCGACGAGCTTGCCGTATTTCCTGAAGCCCGCCGGAGAGGTGAACTCGTCGGTCTTCAGGATCAGCTTGCACTCCAAGTACTGAACGTCATGCAGCGGGCTGCCGTCCGCGTACCGGCCGGGCAGCAGGTCGCCGACGCGGGTGGTGCGCGGGTCGTTCATCTTCACAGTTGCCATGGTCGGGACCCCCTGGTTCGATCGCTTCGCGTTGCTTCAAGACGGGCCGCCGGCCTGCGCTTCGCGCCTCGAGAAGTACATCGCTGCAAGCTGGCGCGTGCCCAGCACCCGGCCGATCTCTGCGAAGGCGAAGAACGGGATGAAGGCCACCGTCAGCATCAGCGTGCGCGCGCCGATCTCGTAGCGGCCGACGTTGGCGATCTCGTGCAGCCCGCCCTCCAGACCTTGCATGTGGATGAAGCCGGCCACCAGCTTCTCGATGGTGCCGAACAGCAGCACCAGCAACGCAAAAAGCACCGTCTTGTAGACCACCGGCACGATCAGCGGCTGCTCGTCGAAGCGCCGGCTGAAGCCGAACACCCGGCCGATCAGTACCACCTTGGCGATGACCATCGCCTCGATCAGCGCGATGCCGTAGTGCGGGTACGAGATCCCCGTCTCGGCCAAAATCAGCCGGCGGTAGACGGTGAAGCTGCCGAGAAAGAGCCACAGGTACAGGGTGATCACCCAGTAGGCCTTGAACTCCTCGATCGCCCTCTCCTTGAGGCTCTTCGTCGGGCCTGGTTCGTGGTCTTGCATCGGCTTCATATCCTGCGCATCAGACGGGCGCACCGGCCGACTCGGCGCCGGGCCGGCGCCGGGCCAGCTCATCCGCGAGGATCGGCAAGCCCAGGTTCAACGCCTGTACGCCCTGCACCACGCAGAGCTTGAGGACTTCCATGATCTCTTCCACCGTCGCGCCGGCGGCCAGCGCGTTGCAAATATGCCGCCGCGTTCCCGGCGCATACATGTGCGTATAGGAGGCGTCGAAGGCGATGCTGAGCAACTCGACCTCCTTGGGCGGCAGCACGCCGGCCGCGTAGAGCGCCACGCCGGTGGCCATGAACGCTTCGGTAAACGCTGGGTCGGCCTGGAAGAACGGATCCCAGGCGGTGTTCCACTGGCCGATCGCCTTCATCTTGTCGCAGGCCGGCGTGGCCACCGACTTCGCCTGCGGCGCGACGCCGGCCGCATTGGCCTCTTCGAGCAGGATCGGCGCGCCCAGACTGCAGGTGTGGATCGCCAGCAGCGCCGCCATCTTCAGCACCGTCAGCACCTCGTCGCGCGTGGCACCGGCGGCCAGCGCGCCGCGGATATGACGTCGCGTCCCTTCCGCGTTCAGGTTCGTGCAGGCGGCATTGACGGCCAGGCCCACCAGTTCCACCAGCCGTTGCGACAGCACGCCCGAACGCCAGGGATTCGTCGCCATGCGCTCGCAGGCGTCGGCCCAGGGCCGGTCCCACGCGCGCAGTTGCGCCACCGCTTCGTCTTCCCACGGCCCCGCCTGAGCCGGTTCGGTCTTGACATCCTGCATAGCCATTGGCGTTCTCCAGTCACATTCCGAGATATCGATGCAGGAAATTCCGCATCTTCGAGAGCCGCTCGATGGACTCGCCGCCCTACGTTCACGTCCCCGACACAGTCTCGCCGCAGGACCTGTGCGCGGGAATGGTCCCACTTCCAGGACCGCATTCCCGTCGCCCCGGAGTCGGCGCTCGCGCTCGGCTCCGCTTTCGAGTGGGACGGCGCCAGCCTCCGCGATCGGGAAGCCGGCGCCGGAATGCGCGCTAAAGGATGCTGGTCGGGCTGGTGTTGACGCCGCCCGCCTTCGGCAGCTTCCCGTCGGTATCGTATGCGAGGAACCCCTTGTAGCCGTCGGGACGGTTCGGCGGCAGGCCGACCTTGAAGAGCGTTTCTTCCACGGTCTCGTACCACACGCCGATCTTCATCATCTGGCGCGCCTCGTCCGCCGTCGCCACCTTGCGGCCGAACTGCTCGCTCTGCTTGACCGCCCATTCGACCTGCTTGACCGTCGGCCACCGCTTCTTGTGCATGTCCCAGATGTTGTCCTCGATGCCCACGCGCACGTGCTGGCCGAGGATCGTGGCCATCGTCTGGATCGCGATGTTGCCGCGCATGCTGCTCCAGAAGGTGACGCTGGACGCGCCGTGCGGCGTACGGCGCAGCATCTCCATCCAGTCGAAGGGGTTGCGGCCCATCGAGCCGCCGCCGTAGCCGCACAGCGCCACGTTCAGCGGCCCCTTGTAGACGCCGGCGCGGATCAGCCGCTCGATGATCTCGAGCTGGTGCACGTGGCCGGGCACGAAGTAGGGCTGGATCTTGTTCTTCGTCAGCCGCTTCAGGTGCTCGACGTAGAAGGCCGGCGTCGAGTCGACCACCATGCCGCTCCAGGCGGCCGCCACCTTCGGGTCCGCCAGGTGCGTGCCGTCGGCGTCACCGGAGATGAAGGCCTGCGTGATGTCCCACAGCGTGGTGCCGGTGGTGATGGTCACGCAGTCGGGCTTGGGGTCGAGCTCGGTCAGCATGTGGCGCGTGTCGTAGTCCAGCCACTTGGCCTTGGCGCCTTCGGTGTGCGGCGCGAAGGAGATCGAGCCGCCGACCTGCAGGATCATCTTCGGCACTGCCTTGCGCAGCATGCCGAGGAACTCGTTGTACTGGTCGAAGTTCGACGAGCCCTGGCCGGTCTTCGGGTCGCGCACGTGCACGTGCAGCATCGTGGCACCGGCGTTGTAGCAGTCGACCGCCGCCTGCACCTGCTCGTCCCAGCTGACCGGAAGATCCTCCACGTCGCCCGGCAGCCACTCGGGGCCGAACGGCGCTGCCGTGATGATCGTCGGCTGCATGTTCTCGGGGAAGAGCGAATCGTCGGTGAAGTACATACTGGGTCTCCTCTGTCATCGTTGACGCAAAAATCGACGTTACGGGAAACTCGAGCCCGTTGGCTCAGCGAATGCCCACGGCGCACGTCACCACGCTACCGATGAATCGCTGCAGGATCGTGACGGGCCGAACAGTCTGTCGAGCGGCGAAAATGCTTGCATGTTTTCGTGCTGGACGCATGTGCTATTCTCGACAATCAAAGGGTTGGGACGGGTTACTTGCGATAGCTCAACCGGAGAAGAAAAGTAATTTGCACTCGATGGACCGGCAAGGCAGGGATGGAGAAGTGAAGCAGTCCGTGTCGGCGCCTGGGTGGAGAACGGCTTTCGCGGGCGCCACCGAGCAGTGGACCCAGCGTGTAGGCGCGTTGAGCCTGGTGCCCGGATTGCTGCGGCAGCTTGGCCTCGATCCGGAAACACTACTCGCCAGCGCCAGCCTGCCGCCGACAGCGCTCGATCATCCCGACAACAGGGTCTCCTATTCCGCGGTTGGCCGCCTCTTGACCGAATCGGCACGCCAGGCCGGCCGCCCTGAGTTCGGGCTACTGGCGGGGCAGCTGTGGAGCCTCGATCACATGGGGCTGCTTGGTCAGCTCATACGGCACTCGGCTACGCTCGGCGAGGCGCTGCGCACACTCAGCGTTTACCATCGTCTGAACAGCGAGGGCGGTGCGGTGTTTCTGCGCCGGGACGGCGACACAGTCACGCTCGGCTACGCGATCTTCCAGCCCAATTACGAAGGCGTAGGAGAGTCCTACGATGCGGTAATGGCATGCGCCTGCAACTTCGTCCGCGAGCTGGTTGGCGCGCACTGGCATCCGCTCAAGGTCGTCCTCGCGCGGGCGCAGCCAGCCGATCTGCGGCCGTATCGCGAGTTCTTCCGCGCACACGTGCGGTTCGACAGCGACCACACCGGGCTGCAGATCCCTCGACGTCTCATGAATCGACCCCTGGCCGCGGCCGATCCAGGTGTCCGCCGTGCCCTGCAGGCGCAGATCGAAGCGGCGACCGCGACAGACCTCGTCGTGCGGCTGCACCGTGCGCTGCGCCTGCTGCTTCTTTACGGCGACAGCTCGGGCGACCATATCGCCCAGCAGCTCGCGATGCATCGGCGGACACTCAACCGGCGGCTGCAGGCGCAGGGCACCACGTTTCAGGAAGTTCTCGATGGCGTGCGCTGGGAGATCTCACGTCAGCTGCTCGCGAATACCGGAGTTCCCCTGAAGGAGGTGGCTGCGGCGGCGGGTTACGCGGACACCAGCGTGTTCGTGCGCGCCTTCCGCCGCTGGAGCGGCACAACTCCGGCCAGGTGGCGCGAGAGGGCGAACGGCGCCGCAAGCAGCTAGCGCCGAGTCCGTCCCAGGAGCAGCGCGAGCGGCACCAGCACCAGCACCTGAACCAGGAAAAACACTGCGGCAAATGCTGCGATGTCGACTCGCCCGAATGCGGCGACGGCGAGCAGACTCGCGACCGCCATATTGCGTGCGGGAAAGCCGAACAGGAGCGCGCGTCGCTCCGCAACTTCGACCGACGCGAACCGCCCCAGCAGCCAACCGGCCGCGAGCAGTGCCCCCGTGAACAGCACCGCGGTCTGCAGCAGGAAGACGAGCTGATCCCGGATCAGCGTTATCTGATCCGTGATAATGAACGCGACCACCAGGGCCACTGCGAGCAAGGCGAGCCCGCGCAGCTTAGTCTCGTGCCTTGCAGTCCAGGACGGCGCGAAGTGGCGCACGGCCATGCCCACCAGCACCGGCAGGAGCAGTCCGATCATCGTTTGCTGCAGCATCTTCGCAGCGGGAAGCGTGAAGGCCGCCGACTCCCGCAAAGCAAACCAGTGTGCGATCGACGCGACCAGCGGCGTAATGATCGCGGCGCCTAGACTGCTGACGGCCGTGAGCGTCACTGCGAGCGCCACCCGGGCGCGCGCAAGCAGCGCATAGTAGTTCGATATCGCCCCAGGCGGCGCGGCCGCGGCCAGTATCACGCCCATGGCGAGGACCCCGGGCAGGTGCAGAAGCTTGACCAGCAACACGGCGACCGCTGGCGGCAGCAGCCATTGTCCCGCGAGAGCGATGAGGGTCACGCGCGGGTGCCGCGCCACATGTGCAAACTCGGCGCGCGTCAGGCTAACGCCGACGACGAACATGGTGAAGACGACCAGCAGCGGCAACGCAACGCCGAGGACGAGGTTCATGCCCGGTGCGCCTTGGTCAACGCGTCTTTCTTCCCCGGCCAACGCGGCTTTTCAGGCCCGGCGCCGTGCCCGCCGGTCACTTGCCGATCGTCGCGCGCAGATCCTTCACCATCTGGGCCGTGGCATTCGGAACGGTCGCGTTGCCCCAGCTCGTGCGCACGTAGTTCGCGATGTCGGCGATCTGCTGATCGGTCAGGCGCGCCGCGAAAGGCGGCATTGCGATATAGCCGTTACGTGCCGGAATTCCCGCGAGCACGACCTTGATGATGTCGTTCGGACTCGGCGCCACGATGACGCCGTTGCCGGCGAGCGGCGGGAACACCCCGGGGATGCCGCGCCCTTTCGACTGGTGGCACGCCATGCAGTTGTCGACGTAGAGCTTGGCACCGGCCTGACGCGTGGGATCGGCCTCGGCATACCCGGTACGCAGGGCAGAGTTCGCGGGCAACGACTTGAGGTATTCGGCCATCGCCTTCAGATCCGCGTCGGTCAGGTACCGCAGGCTGTTGTGCACGACCTCCGCCATCGGGCCGAGCGTGGTGGATTTCCCCTTCGTGCACCGGTCTTGAGATACTCCGCGATCTGATCCACGGTCCAGTCACCGAGCCCCGTCTTCAGTTTCTCGGTGAGATTGAGCGCGAACCAGCCGTCGATCGTGGCACCCGTGAAGGCCTTGTCCTGTTCGATCGCGCCCATGACGTTGCGCGGCGAATGGCAGGCGCTGCAATGCCCCAGGCCTTCGACCAGATATGCACCGCGATTCCACGCCGCCGACTGCGCCGGATCCGGCTTGAACGTGCCCTCGTCGAAGTACAGTTCGCGCCACGCGACCATCGACCAGCGCAAATCGAACGGAAAGCGCAGGTGGTTCACGTCCACGGCGTTGCGCACCGGCGAGAGGCTTTGCAGGTACGCGAACATGGCGTCGCTGTCCGCCGCGTCACCTTGGTGTAGAAGTCGTATGGCATCACCGGATACATGTCCTGGCCGCGCTTGTTCACGCCGTCGTGCAGCGCCCGGTAGAAGTCGTCGGCGGACCACTTGCCGATACCCGTCTCCGCATCGGGGGTGATGTTGGGCGCCAGCAGATAGCCGAACGGCGTGTCCATGCGCAGCCCACCGGCAAAGGGGGCGCCGCCCTTGGCGGTGTGACAGGAAATGCAGTCGCCGGCGCGGACGAGATATTCGCCGCGCTCGATCTTTGTCTGCTGGGCGTGGGCGCCGGCACACAAGACCCACACTGCGGTCAGGACGATGAGAAGCGCCGTCGCCCTGCAGCCGGCAACGCGCGATACCGAGGTTGACACTCTTGCGATCTCCTTCGTGAACATGGCCGGGATCTGGAAATTGACCTGCGAGATCATAGCGCAGGCGCAGTGCATGGTGCCGATCATGAACGCGGCCGAGATCCCCTCAGGCGCTGTGCAGCTCGACGTCGCTCGAAAAGACGAGCAGCCCGTAGTCCTTGTCGTAGCTGCGCTTCAGGTGCTCGATGATCCTCTGGCCGACAGCCTCGTCGCACAGGATCTCGAGGCGGATGTTGCCTTCCTTCGCCCAGCTGCCGCTGCGCATGCCGTGGGTGCCGAGGCCGCGGGCATCGGTGATGGTATAACCGACGGCGCCGAGCGCGACGAGTTCTTCCGCCAGGTCGGACTCGAGCATCGCCTCGCAGACCACCGTCAGCAGTTTCCGTTTTCGCGTTTCCGTCATCTTCCGCCCCCGTCAGCCCGCGTTCGCTCAATGAACCAGCTTCGCCATCCAATAGTAGACCGGAATGCCGACGAAAAGGTTGAACGGGAAGGTGACTCCCAGGGAGGCGCCGATCGAGAGCGCGGGATTGGCCTCGGGCACGGCGATGCGCATCGCCGCCGGCGCGGCGATGTAGGACGCGCTCGCGTACAGGGTCGAAAGCAGCAGCGTGCTGCCGACCGAGAGGTTCAATACCCACCCCATGAACGCTCCGCCTACCCCCGCCACGAGCGGCATGACGATGGCAAAGCCGACGAGGAACGGCCCGTAGGCTTTCAGGTCGGCGACCCGACGCGACGCCACCAGACCCATCTCCAGCAGGAAGAGCGCGAGCACGCCCTTGAAGAGATCGAAGTAGAGGAGATCGAGCGGCTTGATGCCCTCCGGGCCGGCGACAAAGCCGATGACGAGCCCCCCCGTGAGCAGGTAGATGCTCTTGCCGAGAAACACCTCGTGCAGGAGCTTGCCCCAGCGCACCTCGCCGCCGCCGAAGCGCGCGAGCAGCACCCCGATGACGAGCGCCGGCATCTCGAGCAGCACGAGGAACACGATCATGTAGCCCTCGTAGTCGAGGTCCGCGCCGCTCAGGAAGGTGACGCCGACGGAAAAAGTGACGACACTCACCGAGCCGTAATGCGCGGCGATGGAGGCCGAGTCCGCGCGCGACAGGCGCCCGAGGTAGCGCAGCGCCGGGAACGCGACGAGCGGGATCACGGCGCCCGCGAGGACGATCAGGGTGCCGTTCAGCAGCACTTCCCCGAGCGGATGCTTGGCGAGCTCGACGCCCCCCTTGAGCCCGATGGCGAGCAGCAGGAAGATGCTCAAGGTGTCGTAGAGCGCGCCCGGAATCTTCAAGTCGGACCGCATCAGCCCGCCGCCGAGACCGAGCACGAAGAACAGCACGACCGGTTCGAAGCTCACCTCCTGCTCCCTGTATCGCGACACCCACGGCGCGCCCCGTGCGCTGCGCTCGAGGTCATCGCGTGAGCCCCAAATAGAGCATCGACAGCTTCTCCGGCAGCCGCGCCACGTGGTCGAGCACCATGTAGTTCTTCGCGCCGAAGATGCGCGAGACGTATTGATCGGCGTACGGATCGAGCGTGAGGCAATAGGTGTGGATGCCGCTGCGGGCGAGCTCCTCGACCGCACGCTTGGCGTCGAAGCGCAGGTACTGCGGATCGCGCACGTCGTTGTCCGCCGGCTCGCCGTCGGTCAGGACGAGCAGGAGCTTCTTCTGGCTCGGCTGCCGCTGCAGGAGCGCGCCGGCGTGCCGCATTGCCGTGCCCATGCGGGTCGACACCTGACCGGTCATGCCCGCAAGACGCGCCCTCACCTTGTCGTCGTAGTCGGCGTCGAAATCCTTGAAGCGGTAGTACTGCACCGCATGCCGGCCGTTGGAATCGAAGCCGTGGATGGCGAAGGGGTCGCCGATCTTGGCCAGCGCAACGGCCAGCAGCGCCGCCGCCTCGCGCGCGAGCTCGAGCACGGTGGTCTCGGTCGCGGCGTCGCGCACGCGGTCGTTGGTCGATTCGGAGAGATCGATAAGGAGCAGCACGCTGAGGTCGCGCACCTTGCGCTGGATGCGGATGGCAACGCGCGGGTCGGGCGCGAAGCCCATGCGCAAGTCGGTGAGCGCGCGCACGGCGGCGTTGAGATCGATCTCGTCGCCGTCCTCCTGCCCGCGGGTGCGCACCACGCCCTGCGGCTGCATCGATTCGATCAGGTGCCGGAGGCGGGCGACGATGGGTTTGTGCTTCTCGACGATCGCCTCGATGACCGCGGGGTCGCCCGACTTCGGGCGCTTTTCGAGCACGGTGCTCCAGCCGGGCCGCTCGAGCTGCGTCTGGTAGTCCCACTCGTGGTAGCGGACCGGCGTCGCGACGGGCTCCTTGCCCTCGCGTTCGTTGAAGCTCACGCCGTCGTCGTCGAAGAGCTCGGTGGCGAGCACCCAGATCTCCTGCGCATCGTCGCCGGCCGTCTCGACCTCGACCTCGTTGATCATCTCCATGATGCTCACGTACTTGCGCGCCTGCGGCTGCTGCGAGAGGGATCCGAGCAGGTGCAGGGCCGCGTCCTCGACCCGCCACAGGTAGCGGTTGTCGTCGCGGTACGGGCTCGCGAGGCGATCTGCGTGCGCGTTAAAGGCGAGACCCAGCGCCGTGCAGCGGCTGGCGAGCTCGAGGCCGACGACGCGCGCGCCCTCCGGTGCCGACAGGTTCGCGGCTTGCGCCAGAAAGCCGGTTCGCGCCTGCGCCACCAGCGGATGGGGATCGTCGTAGGCGTCGTCGATCAGTGCACGCGCCACGCGGTCCATGAGCGCGCCGACGTGCTCGCCCTGCGCCGGGTCGGCGGGCAACTGCGACAGCCACAGCTGGCGCAGGCCGGGGAAAGCCTCGACCGCGAGCGCTTCGACGCGTGCGTCCTCGATCAGTCCGATCATCGCCTTCTGCAGCGAAGTGAGGTCGTCCGCGTTCGCGAACGGACGCGAGTACACCATGTGCGCCGCGCTGTGCGCCGCCGCCGCACGGTAGACCTCGAGCCCCGGCACCGCTGCGCCGGCCGCCGGCGCGAAGTCGTCGAACGCATCGGGCAGGTGGATGAAGTAGCCTTCGATGTAAGGCTGGTAGCCCTCGCGGGTCTCGAAGTCGCCGGAGGTCGGGCGCAGAAAAAAGTCCCGCCCCCACAGCGCGCGCAAATACATGTTGAGCCGCCGCTGCACGTCGACGAAGAGCACGCCGCGCTGCTCCTTCTGCAGCACCGCGAGCGCTTCCGGGCTCTCCAGCCCGAAGTAGCGCGCCTGCCCGTCGAGATCGGTGCGATGCGCCGAGATGCCCCACGTGACCCAGCGCCTGAGACCGCCCAGCGTGAGATGGGTGAGCAGCACGTCGAGCCGCTCCAGCATCGGCCGCAGCGCCCGCGGCGCCTGCGCGAGCAAGGTGTCGAGCAGATGCAGGTAGCTCTTGAAGAGCTCCAGTTCGCCCAGTCGCGCCGCCGCGGTGGGGGCGGTGGAGAAGAGCAGCGCGAGCACGGAGGCGCTTGTCTTCGAATACATCTTGATGGCGGCGGAAAGCAGCTCGGAGACTGCTTCCTCGCCGATCTCGCGGGCCACGCGCGGCGCGCTCTCGAGGAAGGAAACGACCAGGTCCGTGCCGCGCCCCAGCGACTTCAACCCCGCAGCGCCGTTCAGATAGGCATCGAGGCCGCGCGGGCTGAAGACGCGTGCAGCGTCCTGCCAGCTCGCCCGCAGCACCTCGCTCGCCTGCTCGCCGAGGTCGACGAGCGCGTCCTCGTAGTCGGCGAGGTGGAGGCTCATGAAGGGTCCGGAGTCCGGTCGGTCGGCCAGGACGGCGGGTTGCGGATGGAGGTGCCTCAGTCCGGCCAGATGCGCGCCGGATGCAGGTTGGCCCAGGCATCGTCGAGGCTCGCGGGCGGCACCTGATCCTCGCCTTGCGCGTAGCGCCGCGAGGTGGCGCCGGCCAATGCGGCCTGCCCTGCCCCGCTTGCCTCGTCAGCGCTGCGACGCGCCGCACTCGCCTGCCTGGTGGCCGGTACCGGTCTCGACGATTGTTTGCGCATGCTTCTCCTCGTGCTCGATGACGACGCCGACTACCGCGATGCCGTGTTCCACAGCACGTCCACCTCCCGCGCGAAAGCACGCTCCGCATCGCCGAGCGCGGCGCCGGAGAAGGTGACGTTGACGTGCGTCTTGGCGAAGTTCAGATCCGGATACAAGCCGGTGCGGCGCGACAGCTCTGCCAACTGATCGAGAAACCGTCGCGTCTCGGCGTAGGCCGGGAAGTCGAAGCGGCGCGTGAGCAACGGCGGCTCGCGCCGCACGTCCCAGCGGGGATCGAGGTCCGGTGCGGCTGGCTTCGGCTGATCAGGCACGGCGTCGCCCCTCGTCCTGCAATCGCGTCAGCATGACGTCCAGATCGCGCAGATGGCCTTCCTCGTCGGTCCGCAGCTCAGTGAACAGTCGATGCGAAGCGTCGTCGCGAAATCGACCGCTGTAGTGAGCCGCCTCGTCGTAGAGCCGGATCGCATCGATCTCCAGCTCCCTGTCCACCTCGAACATCTCCACGAGACTCCGACCGGGCCGCACGGCGGATAGCTGCGTCGCATTCGGCGTGCACCCGACCTCCAGCATGCGCTCGATCAGGCGCCGCGCGTGCTCCATCTCCTCCGCCGCGTCGCTGCGAAACCGCGAGCTGTACTCCGCCAGGCCCCAGCGCCCCGCGAGGGTGGCCTGCGTCAAGTATTGCTGGACGGCGGTCATCTCGTGGTTGAGCGCCCGCGCGAGATAGCCCGCAAGCCGCGGATCGGTCGCCATCTGTCTCACCCCCTCAACTCATGTCCCAGCGCGTGACGTCGCCGTCGCGCCCGCCGTCCCCGCCGTCCGGTGTGCGCGGCAGGATGTTCTCGACCTCGCCATGCACGCGGGCGATGATGTGCGCCGCCACCAGCCCGTCGCCCACCCGCTCGCATGCATCCGCCCCGGCGCGCACCGCCGCGTTCACGGCACCGGTCTCGCCGCGCACCAGCACCGTGACATAACCGCCGCCGACGAACTGACGGCCGATGAGGCGCACTGCCGCCGCCTTGGTCATCGCGTCCGCGGCTTCCATCGCCGGCACCAGACCCCGCGTCTCGATCATGCCCAAAGCAATTCCGCTCGCTTCAGCCACCACGGTCGCCTCCCGGGCCCGCGCACGGGCCACCCCGCCGTTACGCTGCCGCAGCATTCTTGGGCAGAATGTTTTCTACTTCCGAGTGCACGCGGGCGATGATGTGCGCCGCGACCAAGCCGTCGCCCACGCGCTCGCACGCGTCGGCCCCGGCGCGCACCGCCGCGTTCACCGCGCCGGTCTCGCCGCGCACCAGCACCGTAACGTAGCCGCCGCCGACGAACTGGCGGCCGATCAGCCGTACCTCCGCCGCCTTGGTCATCGCGTCCGCCGCTTCGACCGCCGGCACCAGACCCCGCGTCTCGATCATTCCCAATGCAATGCCGTTCACTTCAGCCATGATTCGCTCCTTGCCGTTGGTTGCTGCGTGAAATGCCTTCAGGCCGCCGCGGCCTTGGGCAGAATGTTTTCCACTTCCGAGTGCACGCGGGCGATGATGTGCGCCGCGACCAGGCCGTCGCCCACCCGCTCGCACGCATCCGCCCCGGCGCGCACCGCCGCGTTCACCGCGCCGGTCTCGCCGCGCACGAGCACCGTGACATAACCGCCGCCGACGAACTGGCGCCCGATCAGCCGCACCTCGGCTGCCTTGGTCATGGCGTCCGCCGCTTCCACTGCCGGCACCAGCCCCCGTGTCTCGATCATTCCCAATGCGATCCCGTTCATCTCGAAAGCCATTGCTCGCTCCTCGCTGGTGGTCAACAAACCCTTGCCTCGCGCGTTGCCGCGCCCGTTTCTTCGGTATCCCACTGGTCGATGATTCCGCCGATGGTGAGATCCGTGAGAATCTCGTAATCGCCCGCCGCGTAGCGCGCAGCCGTCCCGCTCACCGCGAACACCCACTTGCCGACCGGTACGCCGACCGGATCGCACGCGACACTCAACCGGCCCTTGTCGTCGGTGAGCACCCGCAGCGACATCGTCTTGAGACCCGGGATGCGCCGCGTTGCCACCAGATCGGACTCGACCTTGAGGATCTCCATCAGCTCTCCTGCCAGCGGTCGATAATGCCGACGATGGTCAAGTCCGACGGATAGTCCTTGCTGCCCGCGGCTTCGCGCGCGGCGGAGGAGCCGACGCAGATCACCCAGTCGCCCGGAATGCAGCCCACGGCGTCGACCGCCACCTGGCGACCCGCGCCCGCCTTCTCACGCACCACGAGGAGCGGGCGATGTCCCAGCGTCTGGATGCGGTTGGTCGAGACGAGCGTCTTCTCCACCTGCATGATCTTCATGGGCGCTCCTCGTCCACGGGCTCGATCGGGCTGCCCACCGGCCTGTCCTGCACGCTCATGGAGGAGACCAGCAGATCCTTTGCGACGAGTTGCGGATAGCGCGCCTCGATCGCCGCCTTGATGCGGCGGCACTTCGTAGCCATGCGCCGGCGGGCCCCTGGCACGTTGCCGTCGTAGCGGTAATGGATCGCCACCGGAATCGGCAAGCCGTGCGCAACGTTGAGCTTGGTGAAGATCTGCACGCCCACGTCGAGATCCGCCGCCCCCTCTTCCACCGTGTGCAGGTGCGCGTAGTAGGTGACGTTGCGCATCTGCACTTCCTCGAAGCCGTCGCCCACCACGATGAAGCGTTCGGCGTGGCCGATGTCCGGGTAGCGGCCGCCGTGGCGCTCGCCGACATACTCGATCTGCGACAGATTCTGGATCAGCAGATTGGCGATGAGCCGGCGTATGCCATCGTGCGGCTCGCCCTGCCCGCCCGACCAGCCGCTCGCTTGCGGCGCGCGCTGGATCGCGTCGTAGACCGCGAGGCGCCCGGCGTCGGGCGAGAGGCCGAGGGTGTTGCGATAGACCTCGGCGTTGTCCACCAGCCGATAGAGGGAGAGATCACCGCGGCCGTCGGGAACGTGGATCTTGATCGCATCGGTATCGGTATCCACGCCGATCAGCAGGATGTCGACCGACGCACCGCAGCAGAAGCTGTTCTCGATCGCCTGGCGGAATTCGTAGAGGCGGGTGAGAGCCGACTTCGGCGGCGTCGCGCTCGTTGCTGCCGTGGGCCGCGCAGCCCTCGTGCCGCGCGTCGGACGAGCTCGTGTGGTAGACCGCGATCTTGAGGTAGCGCGTACCCGCGTCGGCCGTCACCGGAAAACCCTCGCGAAAGCGCCTGAGCTCGGTGTCCATCCAGTGCCGGATGTTGGCCTCGACGTCGAACATGGCTCCCGCATAGGACTTGCGCGTGACGAGGTCCGACATGGGCACGCGCAGGACGTACGGCAACAGTCCCTTCAGGCGCCCGTCGGCGCAAGGCGAGACGTCCACCGCGTGGAAGCCGCAGTCGAGGAAGAAGTTGCGTGCATCGAGCGCGGCTTCGCGCTGGCGCTGGTGCTCGGCCGAGAAGTGTTCGGCCGCCAAGACGACGCCGCGGAACACGCAGTGTGCGTACAGCCGTTTCATGTCGAGCCCGCTGACCCACGCGTCGTCGAGCAGGGTGTCCGGCAGCTCGAAGCCGAGTCGCTCCAGGGCGATCGCCTGGGCGCGGGCAACGAAGTCGCCCTCATGCTGGATGGCGGCGATTGCCCGCAGTGCCGGCGCGATCGCGTCGAAGCGGCCCTTGACCATGTCCTCGACCTGAGCGAGGGCCTCGTTCTGCTGGAAGTCCGCGAGCGGATGGCGGCACGGCCGGCCGGGCAGCGTGTCGCAGGCAGGATGCGGCAACGTACTTGAAGGCGGTACGATGCTGTCGGCCCGATTCGCGATGCCTGCGGCACCCGGCGCCCGGATCGGCAGGAAGCCGGTCGGCGTGCCGAGGCCGAAGGGCGCACGGCTGCCACGCCGCGAGGGGTCGAGGGTTCGTCCGTATGCGCTGAGCGTATTCATGCCCTGCCTCGCGCGCCAGCTAACCGCGTGCGCCGCCGGAGAGCGTCACGACGGCGCCGGTCCCCGCATTGCCGCTGCTGCCGGTGATGCGCGACACCGGGACCTCCGGCCGCTCGCGCTCCTTGAACGCTCGTGCACCCGCTGCACCTACCGGTCGGCCTCCGGAGTCGCCGCGCGCGGTCGGGTTGCGCTTCGTGGCCCAGAGCCCCTCGGTGCCCGTGATCCGGCCGCTGCGCGCCCAGTCGTCTCCCGTGACCTCGATGCCCGCGTCGCGGCCCTCGCCGGTGATGCGCTCGCGCACGGCGGGAGCCGTTGCCGCGGCCGGCGCTTCGGTCGTCGCTGCCGGCGCCGGATGCTCGCGGTAGCGAAACTCCGCAGTGCCGGTGACAAGACCGGAGGCGAGCGCCACGGGACCGGTGATGCGCCCCGCCGCGCCGTAAACGGTGCCGGTGATCGACCGTGCGTTGCGGAGCTGGGCGCTGCGTGCGGGCGCGATCACGCTGAAGTCGCCCGGCGCGATGACTTCCGCATGCTCCGCGCGGGGAGCCGGCAGCGGCTTGCCCGCGGGCGCGCGGACCCGATGATGCGCACCCGGCGCGGCAGCGGACGGGTCGTCGCAGGTCGCCGCGACTTGATCTTCGCCGAGGTAGGGCGTGCCCGAGACCGGCTGACACGCGCCGCGACCGGTAATGCCGGTCACCTTGGCATCCGGGCCCGGCTGGACTCCCGTCAGCGGCCGGCCCGCGAACGCCCGCCGCGCGCCAGTGCGTGCCTGCATCGCCGCGACCGCGCCCGGCTCGCAGTGCTCTTCGTACCGGTCGGGCGAAACGTAGCTCGCGCCGGTGATCGCTCGACACGTACCCGGTTCATCGCCGGTGACCTTCGCCGAGCGGCCCACCTGGGTCCCCGACACCCGCTGCCCGCCCCACGTCCGGCTGGTCGCGCCCGTGACGGGGCGCGAGGGCGCGCCGGCCGCATCCGGGCACTGCTCCGGCCCGACGTAATCGGTGCCGCTCACGGCCCTGCACACCCCGGCTTCGTCGCCGGTGACGTTGCCGGCGTGGCCGACCGTGCTGCCAGTGAGCGCCGTGCCGTGCTGGGTGTGGACGACCGGTGCCTTCTCCGGAACGCCTTCACACGCCGCAACGGCTTCGGCCTCGGTGTATTGGGTACCCGTGAGTCGCCGGCAGGATCCCGGCTCGTCCCCGGTGACCTTGCTCGCACGGCCGACCAGGTTGCCCGTGAGCTCGACGCCGCCGCGGGTGGCGGTGGCGCCGACCCGGGCGCGGGGATCCTCCGGCTTGGTTCGGCAGACCGACCGGAAGCGCTCGTTGGTGATGTAGTCGATGCCGGTGACGACCTTGCAGGTGCCCGCTTCGTCGCCCGTCACGATCGGCGAGCGCCCGAGCTCGTTGCCCGTCACCCGCTGGCCCTGGAGCGTCGTCATCACGCCCACCTTGGCCGGGCTCGCCGGCGGCCGGATGCCGCACAGCGCACCGTACTGTTCGGAGCCGATGTATTCCGTGCCGGTGATGGCGCGGCAACTGCCGGGCTCGTTGCCCGTGACGCGCATGGTGCGCTCGACCTGCGTGCCCGTGACGACGCGACCGGCGAGCGTGGTGCCGATCTCGACTTTGGGCGGAGCCGCGTCCGGCCGGGCCCGCACGCGGCCGGAGGGACGGCACTCCGGACTGCTGCCGCGCCCGCTCTCGCAGCGTTCGGCGCGGCGGCGCCGCGCCGCCTCGCGTCCCGTGGGCGCAATGATTACGGATGTCGGATCGTTCGTTCCCGTCGCCGCGGGCCGCCCATCGACGGCCGCAGCCGCGGCATGCTGGCAGCCGCAGTCCGGCTCCCCTGCGGCGGGGATCTCCGATGCCGCGGTCGCTGCCGGAATTTCGGGGCGGCGCGACTCGGGAATGCTGACCTGCGGAGGTCGAACCGGGCGCAAGGTGTCGGCCGCCGCAATCGGGGGCCGCGCGGCTGCGGCGCGGGCGGGTGGTGTGTCCGGCTTGCGGGCGACCAGACCCGTCTTGCCGCCCCGCGAGAGCGCCTGACGGCGTGCGCGCGACACGGCGCGGCCGCTTTCGGCATCGTGCGCTGCTGCTTGGCTCATGTCGCTTCCTCGATCCCAGGTGTGTGGATTACGGCGCTGTCAGGCGCCGCGGTGGACGACGAACGACAGCCCCTGGCTCTGCGAGTAGTTGTCGTAGCCGATGATGCGGATCAGGTGGCCCGGATACTCGCGCCGGCAGGACTCGACTTCTGCCAGCACCCGGTTCACGTCGGTCTCGCCGAAGAGCGGCAGCTTCCACATGAACCAGTAGTAACTGAACGACCGGTTGGGCTCGACGTGCTCGACGGCGGGATTCCAGCCCTGGCTCACGATGTAGGCGATCTGCCGCCGCACCTGGTCGGCCGACATGAGCGGCAGGTAGGAAAAGGTCTCGTACTTCGCGGTGGTGCGGGTGTCCTGAACTTCGGGCATGGTCGTGTCCTCTCTCTAGCGGTCGGGGTCAGCGGTTGACCACGTCGAGCTTGTCGACGGTGTCGAACTCGAACTTGATTTCCTTCCAGGTTTCCATCGCGACCCGGAGCTCCGGTGAGTGCTGAGCGGCGGCGGTGAGGATCTCCTTGCCCTCGCGCTCGACCTGGCGGCCTTCGTTGCGCGCCTGGACACACGCCTCCAGGGCGACCCGGTTGGCGGTGGCGCCCGCCGCATTGCCCCACGGGTGGCCCAGGGTTCCGCCGCCGAACTGAAAGCAGGCATCGTCGCCAAAGATCGCGACCAGCGCCGGCATGTGCCAGACGTGGATGCCACCGGATGCCACCGGAAACACGCCCGGCATCGAGCCCCAGTCCTGATCGAAGAAAATGCCGCGAGCACGATCTTCGGGAATGAAGGATTCGCGCATCAGGTCGACCCAGCCGAGCGTCGCCGCGCGGTCCCCCTCCAGCTTGCCGACCACGGTGCCGGAGTGCAGGTGATCGCCGCCGGAGAGTCGCAGTGCCTTGGCGAGCACGCGGAAGTGGATGCCGTGGTGCGGGTTGCGGTCGAGCACGGCATGCATCGCGCGGTGGATGTGCAGGAGGATGCCGTTCTTGCGGCACCAGTTGGCGAGCGTCGTGTTCGCGCAGAAGCCGCCCGTGAGGTAGTCGTGCATGATGATCGGCATTTCGAGCGACTTCGCGAATTCCGCCCGCTCGAGCATCGCCTCCATCGTCGGCGCCGTCACGTTGAGGTAGTGCCCCTTGCGCTCCCCGGTCTGGGCGGCGGCGGTGTGGATGGCCTCGGCGACGAACCGGAAGCGGTCGCGCCACCGCATGAAGGGCTGCGAGTTCACGTTCTCGTCGTCCTTCGTCAGGTCCAGCCCCCCGCGCAGACACTCGTACACCGCGCGGCCGTAATTCTTTGCCGAGAGACCGAGCTTGGGCTTGATGGTGCAGCCGAGGAGCGGCCGGCCGTACTTGTCCAGGATGTCGCGCTCGACCTGGATGCCGTGGGGCGGACCACCGCAGGTCTTCACATAGTGCAGCGGGAAGCGCACGTCTTCGAGACGCAGCGCCCGGATCGCCTTGAAGCCGAACACATTGCCCACCAGCGACGTGAACACGTTCACGACCGATCCCTCTTCGAAGAGGTCGATCGGATAGGCGACGAAGGCGTAGAAGCAGGTGTCGTCGCCCGGCACGTCCTCGATGCGGTAGGCGCGACCCTTGTAGTAGTCGAGGTCGGTCAGGAGATCGGTCCACACCGTGGTCCACGTGCCGGTCGACGATTCCGCCGCCACGGCGGCAGCGGCTTCTTCACGGTCGACGCCGGGCTGCGGCGAAATCTTGAAGCAGGCGAGGATGTCGGAATCGAGCGGCACGTAGTCCGGCGTCCAATAGGTCTGCCGGTACTCCTTGACCCCTGCCTGATAGGTTTTCGCTGCCATCTCCAACACTCCTCTCGAAGTTACAGTTGTCGCACCGCCCAAGGCCCGCGCCGCCAGTCGCTCTGTGCACCCAGCATCGGTGGCAGTCCGTGAACGAGATTGTCGCGGCAACACCTCATTCATTCCATTTAATTGTTTTTCTGGCTTCTATATACTTAATTGAATAGTCAACACTGCGCCAGAGGAGATCCGATCGATGCACCTGAGCCTGCGTCAGCTCGAACTTTTCGCGTCGGTGGCGCGCAACCAGAGCTTCAGCCGGGCCGCCGAGGAGATGCATCTCACCCAGCCCGCCGTCTCCGTTCAGGTGAAGAACCTGGAGGACAGCGTGGGGCTGCCGCTGCTCGAATATTTCGGCCGGCGCGTCCACCTCACCGACGCCGGGCGGGAGCTTTTCACGCTGTGCGAGACCATCTTCCAGAGCCTGGACCGCTTCAAAATGACGGTGGCCGACTTGAAGGGATTGAAGCAGGGCCGGCTCAAGCTCGCGGTCACGACGACCGCGAAGTACTTCGTGCCGCGCCTGCTGGGACCGTTCTGCGAGCGCTTTCCAGGCATCGACGTGGCGCTCAAGGTGACCAATCGCGAGCGCACGCTGGAGCGCATCGCCAACCGGGAAGACGATCTCTACATCATGGGACAGCTGCCCGAGGGGATCGACGCCGAGGCGTGCCCGTTCCTCCAAAACCAGCTGGTGGTGATGGCCCGCGCCGACCATCCGCTGGCGCGGCAGTCACGGTTCCCCTGCGCGCACTCGCGGATCAGCCCTTCCTCATGCGCGAACCAGGATCGGGCTCGCGGCTCGCGGCCGAGCGCCACTTCGCGCAGCACGGCTTCACGGCCCGCATGCGGATGGAGCTCGGCAGCAACGAAGCCATCAAGAACGCGATCGCGGGCGGGCTCGGCATCGCGGTGCTGTCGCGGCATACCCTGGCCCTCGAGGGCGAGCACGGCGAAATCGCGATCCTCGACGTGGAGGGTTTTCCGATTCGCCGCCACTGGTACGCGGTCTACCCCTCGAACCGGCGCTTGTCGGTGGTGGCGCGAGCGTTCTGCGACTACCTGAAAGCCGAAGGCGAGGCGATCGTGGGCTCGTACGGGCATGCCGCACCCGTCCGGCCCAGGCCCACCAAGGGCAAGGCACGCGAAAAGGTACCCGCGCCCTGATTGGCGTGCCGCTTGCCGCGGTCAACGCGGTGCCGACCGGCCGCCTTCGATCACCACCGACTCCTGCTCGATCGCCCGCGCTGACTCGCGCTGCAGCGCGTATTCGCCGTATTGGTGGATGAGCTTCGCGACCACGCCGGTCCAGCCGGTCTGATGACTCGCGCCGAGGCCCGCGCCGGTGTCGCCGTGGAAGTATTCGTGAAACAGGACGAGGTCGCGCCAGTGCGGGTCGGACTGGAATTTCTCCCGCTCGCCGTGCACCGGCCGGCGCCCGTTCTCGTCGCGCAGAAAGAGCTCGATCAGCCGATACGAGAGGTCGATGGTCACGTCCCAGAGCGTGCGCTCGTTGCCAGATCCGGTCGGGCATTCGACCTTGAAATCGTCGCCGAGAAAATAGTGGTGCTTCTGCAGGGCCTCGATCAGGAGGAAGTTCAGCGGAAACCACACCGGGCCGCGCCAGTTGGAGTTGCCACCGAAGAGCGCGGTGGTCGATTCGCCGGGCTCGTAGTCGAGCACGAACCGCTGCTGATCCAGCTCGAGGACGAACGGATGCTCGGCGTGCAGACGTGATACCGACCGCACGCCGTAGGGGCTCAGCATGCCATCCGGGTGCAGGACGTGGTGGAGGATCCGTCCGAGCTTCTCCGAATTCAACAGTGCGAGACGGAACCGATCCTCGACGCCGCGATGAGTCATGTCGGCCAGGTCCGCCAGGAGATCCGGGCGATAGCGCCGGAACCAGCCAAACCGTTCGGCAAAGTCGCTGAAGCTTTGCAGCGTCTCGCGATCGCCGATCGCGATGGCAAACAGGGGAACGAGCCCGGCGATGGTATACGCCTCGATCTCGAAGCAGCGCCCGTCGGGCAGCTTGAGCACGTCGAAGTAGAAGCCGACCGCCTCGTCCCACAGGCCGCGCCGCTGCACGTCGACGCGGTTGACCGCCGCGCCGATGTAGACGAAGTGCTCGAAGAACTTGGTCGCGATGTCCTCGTAGACCGCGTCCTCCTTGGCGAGCTCCAGCGCGATGCCGAGCAGGTTCAGGCAGTACATCGCCATCCAGCTCGTCCCGTCAGCCTGCTCGAGCCGTCCGCCCGAAGGCAGCCCCGCCGTGCGGTCGAAAGCGCCGATGTTATCGAGGCCCAGAAAGCCGCCCTCGAAGATGTTGTTGCCGACGGCATCCTTGCGATTGACCCACCACGTGAAGTTGATCACGAGCTTCTGGAAGATGCGCTCGAGAAACGCGCGATCCTTGCGGCCGTACATCTTCTCTTCGATCTGGTAGACGCGGATCGCCGCCCACGCGTGCACGGGTGGATTGACGTCGCCGAACGCCCACTCGTAGGCCGGTATCTGGCCGTTCGGATGCATGTACCACTCGCGGGTGAGCAGCAGCAGCTGCGCCTTGGCGAAGTCCGGATCGATCATCGCGAAGGTGACGCAGTGAAACGCCATGTCCCAGGCGGCGAACCACGGATACTCCCACGTGTCCGGCATCGACATGACGTCGGCCGCAGCGAGGTGCCACCATGCATGATCGCGGCCGCGCCGGCGCGCCTCGGGCGGCGTTGGACCCGCGGGATCGCCGTCGAGCCATTGGCGCACCATGAAGCGGTAGTACTGCTTGCTCCACAACATGCCGGCGAACGCCTGTCGTTGCACGCGGCGCATGTCTTCGGGCAGCGCGATACGGGGTCACACGATCGTAGAAAGCATCCGCCTCCCTGCGGCGCAGCTCGAAGAGCTCGTCGAATTTCCCGGAGAGCGCCTGCACGAGATCGGAAGCGTTCGTGAGCCGGAGCCTGATCACCGCCGTCTCGCCCGCGCCGATCGTGCGCAGGTAATGAACCGCTGCCTTCGTGCCCACGTTCGCGGGGTTCACGGCGTCGCGCCGGCCGTTCACGACGCACTCGTGGAATCCGTCCTTCACGTACGGCGTCGCGTTCGGCACGCCGTAGAGACGTTCAATGTTCGATTCGTTCTCGGTGAAGAGCGCCTCTTGCGGTGCTTCGCAGTGCAGCCAATAAGGCTCCAGCGTCCGGTGCGTCGCCTTCAGGACCAGACCGCGGTCATCAAAGCGGTCGACCGCGATGCGCGGTTTCGCCGTGCCCGGAAACCACGTCCAGTCGTTCATGAACCAGAGCGTCGGCAGCACGTGCAAGGTCGCCGCCTCGGGTCCGCGGTTGACCGCGCTCACGCGGATCAGGATGTCCTCGGGCGCCGCCTTCGCATACTCCACGAACACGTCGAAGTAGCGGTCGTCTTCGAAGATGCCAGTATCGAGCAGTTCGTACTCCGGGTCCTGTCGAGTGCGGCGCCGGTTCTCGTCGACGAGATCCGCATACGGAAACGCCCGCTGCGGATACTTGTAGAGGAACTTCATGTAGGCGTGGCTGGGCACGTTGTCGAGGTAGAAGTAGTACTCCTTGACGTCCTCGCCGTGGTTGCCCTGGTTGCCGGTCAGGCCGAACATCCGCTCCTTGAGAAAGGGGTCGGCGCCGTTCCAAAGCACAAGCGCGAAGCAGAGCTGCTGCGCGTCGTCGGAGATGCCCGCGATGCCGTCCTCGCCCCAGCGATAGGCGCGCGAGCGTGCCTGATCGTGGGTGAGGTATTCCCAGGGGGCGCCGTTCGCGCTGTAGTCCTCGCGCACCGTGCCCCACTGCCGCTCGCTGACATAGGGACCCCAGCGGCGCCAGCGCTGCGTGCCCGCGCGGGCTTCGTCGAGTCGTCGTTTCTTCGGCGGTCATGGCTTGCCTCGAAGCCCGCTGAACGATCACGCCCTGACTTCCGTAACGCGGCGCCTTCCAGCCGTGGGGTCAGGGCGCTGTCAATCTAACGGCAGTGGACTGGAAGTGCAATTCGAGTGACCCCCATGGAGGACGGCGACGGGGTCGCCCGCACAGAGCAAAACGGCCCACCCGAGAGGCGGGCCGCCTGCGGGGGGTTCGTTCCCTCGCCTAGACGAGGCCTGAAGAGGTCGGTGCAAGGCTACCGACAGCGGCAACAAACGACCCTGACCCGCCGCTCAAGGTGCTCCGAAGCGGTCGTTGAAAACCGGAAGCCGCCATACACGCATTCACATTTTTGGCGAGGAAGTTCCAGATATGGTCGCGGCCGGAACGGCGTCCAAGCTTCCGCCGAGCGCCAGACTGAAGACCGAGCAACTTGATGAGGTCCGCTTCAGTGGCAAGCTGGCTGGTCTGGAGGTTCGAGACCCACAGCGTCTCTGCTGCCAGCCAAATACTGCATCGTGGCCATGCGCACACCCTCGGTGCGGTCGCGTCCCGCACGCCCATCCAACGGCAGACCCTCGGACAGCAACTGCTCGTTCGCACGCAGTGCACCGCCTTCTTAGATCGACTCACCTACGCGCGTCGACTGGAACTGGTGATGGATGTGGTCGGACATCGGCAGAATGCGTCTTCTCCTTACTATTGGATCTCAATGCCGCTCTCCCGCAGCGCCTGATTCATCGCCAGGTTGATCTCGTGCTGGACGCGCCCCCGCTTGGCGAACGAATCGACGAACGTGCTGATCTCGAATGTGAGCGTGCCCTCCTGAGAGCCCACGCAGAAGACTCGGGGCGGTGGGTTCTGCAGCACGTCGGGATTGCGCTGCACCGCGTCGAGCATCACCCGCTGAACCAGCGCGAGGTCGCTCTCCCCCGCCACGCTGACCTTGAACTGCAGCCGCGTGGTCTGGCTCGAAAGCGTCCAGTTGATCACGCGATCCGTGATCAGCGACTTGTTCGGGATCAGCACCTCCTTGTTGTCGAAGTCGACCACCGTGATCACGCGCGCGCGGATGTGCGCGACGGTCCCCGACACGTCTCCGATGGTGACGATGTCGCCGATGCGGACTGGACGCTCGACGAGCAGGATGATGCCTGCCACGAAATTCCCGAAGATCTCCTGGAGCCCGAAGCCCAAGCCCACGCCGAGAGCCGCGACGAGCCACTGCACGTCGTTCCAGGCAATGCCCAGAATGTTGGCCGCGAACACGATTCCCGCGGCGGCGAGCGCGTAGCGCACGGTAACCTTGATCGCATAAGTCGCGTCGGCCTGGAACTCGAACCGCTGCAGCAGCACGATGTCGAGGAGCGCGCCGACATTGCGAACGGCGACTGCGGTGACGGCCCCGACGAGCATCGCCAGGAATAGATGGCCGACCGTCAGCGGCCGGGTCAGCTTCTTCCCGTCGACAGTCTCGGTGTAGGTCCACAGCGCGTAGTTGCCGATCTCGGACAAGGCCGGCACTGAGTCTTTCCACACCCACCACATGCCGCCAAGCAAAAGGAGCGTAATCAGAAGGTCGAGCAGCGCGCGCGTCTGCTCCCCGATCGCCGCGATGTCCGCGATCGGCCGCTGGACCGCGAGCGACACTCCTCCGGACTGCCCCGCAGCCCGCGCCTCTGCTTGCTTCTCAGCCTGATTCTCGTCATGACGAGCAAGCTGCCTGCGCTTGATCTGTACCCAAAGGGCCATGAGACCGTAGAGCATGAGTGCGCCGAGCACGAGGTACAGCGAGTACACCATGCGCCCGAAGAAATAGCCGGCCGCGACGAAGTAGCCCGCAGCGGAGAGCGCCGCGATGCCGAGCGGCAGGGCCACGACCGCGGTGAACCAGACGGGGTGCCACCGAACGGGCGCACTTCGTGGCGCACGCGCGACGAGGCGCTGCATGAGCGGGCTCTTGCGGCGCAGGAGATAGAGGAGAAACGCAGCGAGGACGATCACTGCGATGACGTGGCTCACGCGACCGAGACTTTCCCGGTTGGCGAATGGCGCATGGTCCAGTCCGTTCAGGCCGGCGATCGCGATCAGCGGCACGAACAGCGCAGCAAACCGGCGCACTGCTCGCGCGGCGAAAGCCAGCGACGTTTCGTCCCAGCCGAAGTAACGGACCGCCACGCCACGTTGGTCCAGCAGCCAGGCTGTCCCAACGAGAGCCAGGACCAGCAGCGCAGCCCGCCGCAGGATGTCGCCGAGGGCACTTGGGAACGCTTGGGTGTCGACTGAGGACTGCAGCAGCATCGCCGCAGTGTGCATCACGATCGGGAGCGGGAGCGCGAGGCCGAGAGTGAGCGCAAGCCCTGCCATCGCGTGGCTGATGCGATAGCGCTCGAAGCCGATCTTCGAAGGAGCCAGCGCCGCGAGCTTGGACCACAAGCGCTTGCGCGCTGCGTACAGGCCGACCGCGATCAGCAGGGCCACGGTCGGCCAAAGCGGCCTGCGCACCATCTGGTCCCGCAGAATGGCGGCTGCCGCCCCCCAGTTCGCGGGCGACACCGTCCAGGCGAGCGACTGCCCGAGCTCGGTGAACGTTTCCGTTCCCGGCCTGACCGGTATCCAGAACAGGAGTCCTGTGAGCTCTCCGCGCGCCGCCTCGCTGCGCTGCTCGAGCACCTGCTCCGCGTCGGCGATCTCCCGCAACAACTTGAGAAGTTGCTGCTGCTCAGCGACCAGGCGGCTGAGCAGCTCGCGCTGTTCGGCAAGAAGTTGGCGCAATGCCGGCTCGACGGCCGGCGCTTGCGGAACTGCCGGTCCCGATGCCTTCAAGCGCTGCGCAAGCGCAGCATCGATATCGCCCAGCTCCCGCAGCGCCCGCTCGGCGCGAACATACGCGTCGCTTGTCGCCGCGACGAGGCGGCTCTGCGCCACACGCGCGGTGAGCACCATCGGCTTCGGTAGCGTCCGCAGCTCCCCGATCACTGTCTGCACGAACTCCCGGCCCAGGCCGGGCAACTTGGCGTAGTCATCGATCTGCTGCATGCTCGCGTCGAGATTCTCCTTGGTCTTCTGCAGCCGTGCGAGGTCGGTGCGCGCACGGTCGAGTGCGAGCGGGGTGTCGGCGATGCGGCTAGAGATCTCCCTGTTTTCCGCTGTGATGATGCGCTGCGGGTCCGATTGCTGCGCGAAACATCCTGCCCCAGGAATCGCGAGGAGGATGACGAAGGCGCCGAGACCGAACAGGGCCAGATTCGACGGGCTGGCCACGCTACTTCGCAGGCGTACCGCCCATCTCGCGGACGACCGATTCGTACTCCGTCGACTGACGCATCAGTCGACCGGCGGCCTCGCGCAAGCGGTCGACATCCTCGGGCGGCAGCACGAAGCTCGTGGGAAGGTTCATCAGCTCAGCACGCTCCTTCGGGTCGGCGATTGCTTCGAAGCTGACGTCGATCACCTCCAGTGTTATCTTCGGCACGCTTGCTTCCGCCTGCGCCTCGCTCGCGCCCGCGAGGCGCGCCTGCGCGACCCGCAGATCGCGCCGCCATACAATGATCTCCGCGCGATCCTTCATGGTCTCGACGGTTTCGAACGAGTACTTGTCGATCGGCACGCTGGTGGACTGCAGAAATTGAATGGCGAAGCCGGGCGGCGCCTCGATGCGGTCCCAATAGGCGCTGGGGGCTGAACGGGCATTCACGACGATTACCACGATCCTTCGATAGCCGCCGAAGCCGATCTCTTTCTGGAACGCCGAGCTGGCCGCGAGCTCCTCGAGGGCCTCCATCACGCCGCGCACCCCGATGTTGTCCGCAACACCGCCGTCGACGAGATGGATGTACGGGCGATCCTTGCTGTCCTGGAAGGCCTGCATCTCTTTGTAACGCTGCGCCGCGCGTGCCGAGGGCCGCGCGCGGGTCTTTGGGTTGGCGACGTCCGCCACCCAGGCCGGGTACTGATATCCGCAGGTGCCGCCGTAGTTGTTGAACGTCACCGGTGAGAGCACGACCGGGACCGCAGAAGAAGTTGCAGCCGCGCGCGACAGGTGAACCTTGTTCAGATCCGCGCAGAGCAAGTCGAAGTCGTTCTGGAAAAACGCGAGCCGCGATCCGGTCGACAGATCGGTGCCGGTCGCGATCGCGACCGGCGCGTCCTTGTTCAGGAGGTCGCCAAAGGTTGCATTCTCGAACAGGATCTCGTCGTAGTACTCGGCAGCGAGCTCCGAACGTCCCGGCGCTACCGCCGATGAACTTCGGCCAGTTGAGCGGGTTGACGGTGCGCATGACCAACGCACCCTCCACGTCGCGCTTGAGGAACCGCTCCTCGTACTCGGAAAACAGTCGATCGCCGTAGAGGGCGTAAGCGAGCGCCGTGAAGCTTCCGCCCGATACGCCGGTGATGATGTCGACCTCGTCGATCAGCCTGCGTGGCTTGCCGTCGACCACGATCTCGGTACGGCGGAGCTCCTCCAGCACGCCGTAAGAGAACGCCGCGGCCCGCGTGCCACCACCGGAGAAAGAGAGCACGAACAGGGTACGCGGGTCGTTGTTCTGCCGCTTCGGAATGATGAGATAAGGGCGGTAGCCTGCCTTCGGATCGACCTGGGTAATCCGCTCGTTGACTGGACGGCTAGCACAGCCGCCGAGGACGAGTGCTACCAAGAGACAGACTATTAAACGATCAAGACACATGAATGACTCATCCTCTGCAGTTCAGCTGACCTTCGTAGCGATTGAGATACATGGATACCTTCGACTCCCCAGCACGATCCCGCCCGCCGCGCCGGGGTCACAGACCGGCACCCCAGCGGTACTGCCAGGCAATCCCGAAGAGGTCGTAGTTGTTGTCGGTTCGCGCCGACACGCCGCTGCTCGCGTAAAGCTTGATGGAGTTGTGAACGTCAACGGGAAACGCCAGCGTGCCGCCCACGCGCCAGTTCTGCTGCAGGTCTTCGTTCAGCTTGCCGTTGATCGTGGTGCGGCCACCGTTGAGATAACTGACGTCGAACGAAGCCCAGATACCCGAGCGAAAGCCATAGATCACATGGCCCTGCAGCGAGTAGATGGGGTCCTGCGAGCGCGTGTTGCCGCGGAAGAAATCGTCGTTGTCCGTAAAGAACTGTGCCGCTGCCTGGGCCTCTAGGGTCCAGGGACCCAACGCTTGGGAAACGCCCACCTCCGGCTTGAAGAACCAGCGGTTGGTGCCGATATTGACGAGCTTGCTCGGGTCGTACTGGCCCGAAGGCACGGACACTTGCAGGCTCGCCCCGACGATCAGGTCCTGTTCGTAATTCTTGAACTCCTTCAGCGTCAGCGCCGGTGCGCCATACAGGTTGACCGACAATCGAAACCTGGGATCGGCGAAGCCGCTGACGTTGCGCTCGACCGGTTCACCCGCTCGCTCCGCCGATCCGGAGAGCCAGGTGTAGGGCAGGATGGCGTCGAACTTGGCGGACTTGCCCCAGAGGTCGAGCACCCGCGCGTAGGCGAGAACGGCGCTGGAGGTCTTGAGGTTCGCGTTCTTCACGGGCAGGGAGGTGTCGAATGGCACCGCGCCTTCCGTATAGGCGTAGCCCGCGATCAGGAAGTTCACGCCGATCGGCGCGTTGGAGTAGGCGCGCGGCTCGATTTCCTGGGCGTGCGCGACGGAAAGAATGCCGACGGCAAGCGCCGTGGCGGAGACTGTCGTGTGCCACGCTCGGCAGAGCCGGAGTATCAATCCTTGCCCTGATGCAGGCGATATGAGCGTCGGCATCTTCGGGCAGGCCGTTGCGGCACTCCATAAATCTCGCGCTCGTGTGCAAAACCCGTTTGCTCACGCGAGCGTCGCGCACGGGACGCCTGCGCTCGAAAGCGGACAGAAATGAGTAATCGGCCTGTCAGGGGACGCGGCGCCGGTTTCCCGCTGCGCCTGGCTGGTTGACCCCCGGGTCGCGCCCTACTCCCGGAGCGCCCACGTTGCCCGCGGCGCCCGGCTGGTTCAGCCCCGGATCCCGGTGGACGTTGCCGGCCGCCCCGGGTTGATTCAACCCGGGGTCCCTCCCGACACCCGGCGCACCAACGTTTCCGGCTGCACCTGGTTGATTGAGGCCGGGGTCGGGATGAACGTTGCCCGCGCCGCCCGGTTGGTTGACGCCTCGATCGCGGGCGTGCAACACGGCGGGAACGCTGACCGCCACGAAGCCCGCGACCAGTATCGCGAAGCCGAACTTGATCCTGAACAGGCGATCCTGGTTCATGACTTACTCCTATGTGTCAGAAAAGGGCGCGCGCGGAAAGCGGGCGAGATACATGGTCGGTCCTGCTTCAGCTCCAGCACCGTTGCCCGCTCCGCGACGGTGCTTCGCTTGTGGATGTCCGGCCTGATAAGGTCGCGGGATCGCGGTCGCCCGTCACGTCTACTGCACTACGTAGACGAGCGCGACCAGCTACTTATTCATTTGATGGCGTACCCGCGGCCCTCGAGGGCCGTCTGTTGCCGATCTGCCGAGAGTCAGATGATATCGCGAATCACGGCGCTGGCACCACGCGGTAATACACGCCGTTCGCGCCGTAGGCCGGTTGGAACCAGGTGTTGCCCGCGAGGTAGTACGTGGTGCCCCCTCTGTTGATTGACATGGCGCCGGCGGCCTTCATGGAATCATCCCGCATTCGAACATCTTGTTAACGATGGGCCCCGAGACCTTGGCGAAGAACGCCTGGCGCATCTGCGGATCACCCTTCAGCGCCTGGATCGCCCGCTGCTCCATCTCCGGCTTCGGCTGGCCCTGGCTCTGCGTCTTTTCCTGCCACAACTGCTCGCAGGTCGAGGTCTGGTATTTCTGGATCACCTTGTCGGCGACCTTGTCCATAATCGGGAATTGGGCGTAGGCGATGCCGGCCGCAAACGAAGCGGCGACGGCTGCAACGATCCAGGTGCGATTGCTCATGTTGAACTCCTCACGATGATGGGATGGTGGGTTGGTCGTGCACGCGCACGGACGAGCTTCGTCCCGGAAGTTTCCCCGCAAGACGGTTGGCTGCGCTCGTCACGATGCTTCCTACTCTGGCTTGTACGCGCATGGGATTTCCAGGATTGCTACGGCTTGATGTTGCTATAGGGACCGCCGGCGCGGTCGTAGGTGTTGCCGAAGTCGTCCTGCGTGATGTGCGCGACGCCGTTGTCCGGGGTGAGGATCAGGTCCTGCTCGAGCACCTGCGACCGGAACTTCCAGCCTGCGGGCAGCTTCAAGCGGCTGCCGAGGGTCCCGAGCTCGTCGAACTTCTGCTCGGGATGGGTGATCAGGCTCATGGACTTCATGACCCACGGGTTGCCCTCCGGGTCATCCAGCACGTAGATCTGCGTGCCCTTGTTGAATCCGAACTTGGTGTGACGGGTAACGGTGATGTTCTTGTAGTCGGCGGCACCTGGTGCCGTGCTGATGCCCTTCAAGTCCAGCCAGTTCACCCAGCGCGCCTTCATGCCGCCGAAGTCCAGCTCCTTGCCCATCTCGACCTCGATCCAGTCCAGCGTCCAAATGCGGGGGCCGTTCTTGAACACGGCAAGCATGTGGAACTTCTCCGCCATCTCCTTGACGTCGATCTTGTCCAGCAGCGCCGGCGGAGACGAGTCCCCAGTGGTGTCGCCGCCGTTGAGGCCCGTGGTGTTGTAGACGTTTGCCTCCAGATTCTTGGTGATCGCGTTGCCGCCGATGAGGAACATCTCGGTGTAGCGTTTCCCGTGCGTGTTCTTGAAGGTGAACGGCTTGGCGTCGGCGCCGTCCTTCGGCAAGGTCACGACCAGCTTGGGATACAAGACGGCAGCCGCGACCACGATGAGCGCGGCGACGATGCCGAGCCCCCACTTGATGTTCTTGCTTATTGCCATGGTTCGCTCCTTACGTTAGGAAAGTTGGGGTGTCGATCCAGGCGTCGCCTTCGCAATGCCCCGGTCTGAATTGAAGGTGACCGCTACTGCACCCGCTTGACTGGCGGTGGCGTCCAGCTGCCGTCGAGGATCGAACGCGGTGTCTTCCGCGGCTGGTAGATGCGCATCACCAGCGTGAACTTCCCTTTTGGCGCCGGCAGCCAGTTCGCTTCCTTGTCCTTGCCCGGCGACTCCGCCTGGATGTACAGGTCGACCGAGCCGTCCGGATTGGCGGCGAGCTTGTCGCGCTTCGCGAGGTCGTAGCGGTTGATCGCGTTCGGCACGAAGAAGAAATCCTCGTCGTACATCGTGATCGACCAGAACGCGTCGGCCGGCGGCAGTTCTGGCCCTTGGCGAAGCGGATCACGTACTTGTTCTTCTCGCCGTCGTAGGCGTCGCCCGCGGCGTCCTTCTGCGACAGCGGATACACGGCATCCTGCGGGCGGTTCCAGCCGGGACCGAGCAGGTTGGCCATGCCGCGCGTCAGGTAGTCGGTGCCGAAGTTGCCGACGCCCTTGGTGAAGTAGAGCCACCCGTTGGTGGTCTTCTGCTTCTTCAGGTGAACGCCCATTTCGAGCAGTGCGAGCTTGGGGACGACCTTCAGCGACTCGCGGTCGATCCAGTCGAGCTTGCTCGTGTCGAAATCCTTGCCCGGCACCAGCCCGATCTTCGCCATTTGCGCGACCATCGGCGCGTCCTGCGGCGTCGGCGGGTTGGTCTTCATCAGTTCGGCGAGGCGCTTGAAATACGCTTCGATGTCGAGCGCGTTCACCTGCTTGCGCACCGCCGTCGTCATGTCGAAGTCGGGATCGACAACGCCCGGCGGCGGCGTGTAGGGCTTACCGTAGGCGCTCAGCGGAACCACGGAATAACGGTCCTGCAGTGCATGCACCGCCTGGTAGTCCTCGGGGGTGCCTGTGCTGTAGATGCGCCCGAGAATCCAGACCATGCCGGTGGGTGATTTCACCTGTTTGACATCCTTCGGAAGCGCGCCCTTCCAGCCCGGACCCGTGATGGCGTAGGTCTGCGGCTTGCCGCCCGTGGTGCCCGAGCCTGCCACGAAGATGACTTCTGACCAGCCGTCGAGCATCGGCATGATGTAGTAGCGGTCGCCCATGTCGGGGACGCTGAAGACGACGGGCTCCTTCGACACATCGAGCCAGACCTCGGTGTAGAGCGTGTCGGCGTTGGGCGCGGCGCAGCAGTGGTTGTCCACCGCCGGGTAGCTGCGCATCTTGATCAACTGCCCCATCGGGGCATGCTCGGCATCCGGTTTCGCGACGTTGGTCTGCTGCCTGCGGACCGTGTCGAAGGTGATGAGCGGGTAGCCGTAGACGTAGGCGTCGACGGCGATGCTCACCGCCTCCATGGGGCCCGGCGGGGACGACTCATCTGCGCTGGCGGAGAAGGGAACTGCCACCAGAGCTCCGAGACACAGGGCAGTAGCCAGGCGCTTGATCCACTTCTTCGGCATGCGTGTTCTCCATGACAACTATCGCGCCGGGTTTGACAAGCTCCCCTTGGTCCATTGGCTTGGCGCGCGGCCTTTTGCAGACCGGGTGAGGAACCTAAGCGCGCGGGCAGGTGCGGCCGTCGACGATTTGAAAAAGACGCCGACAAGCCTCATGCATCCGAGGCGAAGTCTAGCCCCCGTTTGACCGGACAGGCGTGACATTTCCGGACCGATCGCAGGTCTTGTCCTTGACATACCGCAATCTCTCCGCAGAGACTGACCGAAGCCTTGCCGAAACGAAATGGCGAAATTGTCAGTATGCCCATCGGAACACCGGTATCTGACCCAGAAGCGCGGCGTTCGAGGAATCAACGCGTGCCCGAAGCGAAACCAGAACTTATCGTGCGGCGCCATGCCGCAACGAATTCGGTGCCCTCGCCCGTCGTGCCGGAGGGTGACATTCGAGTCGCGATACTCACGCCGATCCCGGGGCTACTGCGCGAGTTGAAATGCGACCCCAGGCTCGTACTCGCAAGCGTCGGGCTCGACCTCCCGATCTTCGATCGTCCTGACACCCGAATTTCGTTTGCGACTGGCGGTGCCCTCCTCGAGGCATGTGCCGCCGCGACTGGGGTCGCGCATTTCGGACTGCTGGTTGGGGCGCGCTTCAAACTCGCGATGCTCGGGATCCTGGAGCATCTGTTGCGGAATTCCGAGTCGGTGCGCGCGGCGCTGCTCCAATTCGTACGGCATTTACATTTGAATGACCGCGGCGCAGTCACGTTCCTGCTCGATCTTGGCGAGAAGGAGACCTCGTTTGGCTACGGCGTCTATCGCTACGACACGCCCGGAACCCGCCAGATCTACGATACGGCGCTCGCAATTGGCTATCAGATGCTGCGCTCGCTCTGCGGCCCGTCGGTGAAACTGACGCGGGTCATGTTTGCGCACGGTGCTCCGCAGGATGTCGCGCCGTACCGCCGATACTTCGGCGCGCCCGTGCATTTCGATTCCGCGCACTCGGAGCTGATCGTCTCGGCCCGCTGCCTCGAACGTCCTCTGGCCGGCGCCGACCGGTCGCGACGCGTGGCGGCCGAGCGCATCGCGCTCGCGGCGGAACAGGGTGACGATGGTCGCCTCGTCGAGCGGGTGCAGCGTGCCGTATACGGTCTGGTAATGGCCGGCGAAGCATCGTCCCAGCGCATTGCCGAGTTTCTTGGAATCCACGAACGCGTGCTTCGTCGACGCCTGCAGGCGATGGGAACGAACATTCACCAAATGATCGGCGCCGCACGCTACGAAGGTGCTTGCCAGCTTCTACGCGAAACACGTCTACCGCTGCCCGAGATCGCTTCAGCCTTGGGTTACTCGGACGCGACGGCGTTCTCCCGGGCGTTCAGGAGTTGGGCCAATACGACGCCGGGCAAATGGCGTAGCCAGCTCCAATCGGCGCCCGACGACGCCGTCCGTGTCGACTCTCCCGGTGTGGCGTCGAAGGTCAATCGATCGCGCCCGTCTCCAAAGCGGGTTCCGCGCTGAATAAAGAGCTACGCGAGTCGCGATCACTCGCTTTGATCAAAGCGCATCGATTGGGGGCGCACAGCGTCTTTGTAACGTTGCGGTTACATTTCCGCAGGCGGTTCAGCGATTTTCCGATGTTGGTCAGACGGGCGTGCACTTGGCGCGTGGTGCATTAACCGCTGCATGATCCGCTCTTGCAAATATGCATAACGGCGCCATGGAACGGCCGCAATAGAGCGAATTGAGAGCGGGCTGCGACCGACCGGTTTTGGCCGTTTCTTGCCATTTGTCCACTAACGCAGCCCCTCCTCTTCAGACATCGCCGGTCAGACGCAATCTCCGCTAAGACAGCTAAAAAGACCCGGCGATTGCCTGGCTGCAGAACGCCATCAGGGGCTGGGGCAGGATGCCGAAGGCGAGCAGCGCCAAGCCATTCACACCGAGCAGGAGCTTCACTTCTGGGTTCGGCGTGATCTCGTCCGTGGCGAGCGGCGCATCGAAGTACATCAGCTTAACCACCCGCAGGTAGTAGAACGCGCCGATCAGCGAGAAGATCACCGCGAAGACGGCGAGCCAAAGGTGGCCAGCGTCGAGCACCGCGGAGAGCACCGACAGCTTGGCGTAGAACCCCACGGTCGGCGGCACTCCGGCGAGCGAGAACATGGCGAGCAGCATGACGAACGCGTGCCATGAATTGCGCTGGTTGAGCCCCCTGAAGTCCTCCAAGTTCTCCGCCTCGAAACCTTCCCGCGAGAGAACCATGATCATGCCGAAGGCGGCGAGGGTCATCAGCACGTAGGTGACGACGTAGAACATCGCCGCGCTGTACCCGTCGGTGGTGCCGCTCAGGATCCCCAGCAGCACGAAACCCATGTGCGAGATGGTGGAGTACGCGAGCATGCGCTTTATGTTGGTCTGAGCGATCGCCGCCACGTTGCCGAGCACGAGCGAAAGTGTGGCCAGGATGATCAGCATGTCGCTCCAGTCCGCGGCGAGCGCCGGCAGCGCTTCCACCAGCATGCGCATGATGAAGGCGAAAGCCGCGAGCTTCGGCGCGGAACCGATGAAGAGCGTGACTGCGGTCGGTGCGCCCTGGTAGACGTCCGGCACCCACATGTGAAACGGCACCGCGCCCAGCTTGAAGCCGATGCCGGCGACCACGAACACGAGCCCGAACACCAGCACCGGCCCGGCTGCCTCGCCGCTTCCGATCTGCGCCGCCACCTCACCGATGTCGAGGCTGCCGGTGGCGCCGTAGAGCATGGACATGCCGTAGAGCAGCATGCCCGAGGCGAGCGCCCCGAGCACGAAGTACTTCATCGCCGCCTCGACGGCGTTGCGGTCGTCCCGGCGCAGCGCCACCATCGCGTACAGCGAAAGGGTCAGCAGCTCGAGACCCAGATACAGGGTCAGGAAGCTGCCCGCCGAGATCATCACCATCATGCCGATGGTCGCGAAGAGCGCGAGCGCGAAGAACTCGCCCCGCAACATGCCGCGCTGTCGCACGTACTCCCGCGAGTAGACGAGCACCGTGGCGACGGCGGCGTAGACCGAGAGCTTGAGCGCATCGGCCATCGGATCGTCGACGAACATGTCGTTGAACGTGTAAGCAGGATCCGGCGTGGCCGTAAGCAGCGTAATGATAGCCGCCCCCGCGAGCGACAGGAGCGTGAGCGCGTAGCCGATGTCCCGGCGCGCCTCGGGGGTGAAGAGATCGACGATCAGCACGACCGACACCATGATCACGAGGAAGATCTCGGGCAGGGCGGGCAGCAGGTCCGGCATCGGGAAGGTCATGTTGGATCTCGCCTCACAGTGGCAGCTTGCTCTTCGCCACGTGGGCGAGCAGCTCGTTGACCGAGGTGTGCATCATCTCGGAGAGCGGCAGCGGGTAGACGCCGAGAGCCAGCACCGCGAATGCCGCCAGGGCGAGCACCAGCGTCTCGCGGGAGCCGATGTCCTGGAGCTTGGCCACGTGATCGTTGGCCACACTGCCGAACACGACGCGCTTGTACATCCAGAGTGTGTAGGCGGCGCCGAAGATGAGCGTGAGCGCGGCAGCCGCGGCGTAGAAGAAGTTCACCTTCATCGCCCCCATCACCACCATGAACTCGCCCACGAAGCCGCTGGTGCCGGGCAGGCCCGAGTTGGCCATCGCAAACAGCATGAAGAAGGCGGCGAACACCGGCATCGTGTTCACGACGCCGCCGTAATCGGCGATGAGGTGGCTGTGCATGCGGTCGTAGACGACGCCCACGCAAAGAAACAGTGCGCCCGAGACGAAGCCGTGGGAGATCATCTGGATCACGGCGCCTTCCAGCCCCGCCGCGTTGAAGAGGAAGGTCCCCAGCGTCACGAAGCCCATATGGGAAATCGACGAGTACGCGATCAGCCGCTTCATGTCCGTCTGCACCAGCGCGACCAAGCCGATGTAGACGATGGCGATGAGCGACAGCGCGATCATGAAGCCGGCGAGCGCATGGCTCGCGTCGGGCAGGATCGGCAGCGAGAACCGGATGAAGCCGTAGCCGCCGAGCTTCAGCATGATCGCCGCCAGCACCACCGAACCGCCGGTGGGTGCTTCCGGGTGCGCGTCGGGCAGCCAGGTGTGCACCGGCCACATCGGGACCTTGACCGAGAACGCGGCAAAGAAAGCGAAGAAGAGCAGGATCTGCGTGCTCATCCCGATCCTGAGCGCATGCCAGTCCAGGATCGAGAAGCTGCCCCCCGACACGTTGTAGAGGTAGATGAACGCGATCAGCGTGAGCAGCGAGCCGAGCAGCGTGTAGAGGAAAAACTTGAGTGCCGCGTAGACGCGGTTCTCGCCGCCCCAGACGCCGATGATGATGAACATCGGGATCAGCGTCGCCTCGAAGAAGACGTAGAAGAGCAGACCATCCAGCGCCGAGAAGACGCCGTTCATGACGCCGGACAGGATCAGGAACGACGCCATGTACTGCGCCACACGGGTCTGGATCACCTGCCAGCCGGCCAGCACGACCAGCACCGTGGTGAAGGTGTTGAGCAGGATGAGCGGCGTGGAGATGCCGTCGACGCCGAGGTGATAGTTGACGTTGAACCACTCGATCCACGGCGCGAGCTCCTCGAACTGGAAGCCGCCCTGCGCCGCATCGAACTGCGTGTACAGCGGAATCGCGACCAGGAACCCGCCGATGGCGCCCACCAGCGCGAGCAGACGGGCCATCGCTGCATTGCGGTCGGAGCCGGTGAAGAGGACGACGATGCCGGCCAGAATCGGAAGCCAGATGACGGTGCTGAGAAGGGGCAGGCCGAGGAGCATGTGGTCTATGGTGTCGTGAGGTCGAGTCCGCCGCGCCGTTCAGGTCCGGTTGAACCAGAGGGTGAGCAGGAGCACCACGCCGATGATCATCGTGAAGGCGTAGGTGTAGATGTAGCCGGTCTGCAGATGACGGCTCAGCTTGGCGAACCAGCCCACCAGCCGCGCGGAGCCGTTGACCAGGAGCCCGTCGATGAGCGTCATGTCGCCGACCTTCCACAACCCGTTACCGGTCCCGATCGCCCCACCGGCGAAGACGCGCTGGTTGAAGTCGTCGAATCCGTACTTGTTCTCCAGGATGCGCGTCACGAACGCGAACCGCTCGCGCAGCCGGCCCGGGAGCGCCGGATTGACGATGTAGAGGTAGAACGCGGTGGCGATGCCTGCCGCCACCAGCCAGAATGGCAGCGTGAAGAAGCCGTGCATCACCATCGCGGCAACGCCGTGAAACTCGCTCGCCATCTCCGCCATACCTTCGTGCTCCGGCGCGATGAAAATCGAGTTGCCGAAATAGTCGCCGAAAGCGATATCGCCGACCAGCCAGCCCGCGCAGATCGAGGGTATGGCGAGCAGGATGAGGGGGATCGTCACCACCGCCGGAGATTCGCGGGGCGGCCCGCCGTGGCCGTGGTGGCCGTGCCCATGGTCGTTACCGCCATGGCCATGCGCGGCATCGTGGGTGTCCCACCGCGGTTTGCCGTGGAAGGCGTACAGCACCAACCGGAACGTGTACAGCGCGGTGACGAAGGCGCACACCAGGACGCAGAAATAGGCGAAACCGGCGCCGGGCACGTCGGCGAGCCGCGCGGCCTCGATGATCGCGTCCTTGGAGAAGAAGCCCGCGAACGGCGGGAAGGCGGCATTCGCGAAGCCGCCGATCAGCATCGTCGCGTAGGTGATGGGCATGTACTTCCACAGCCCGCCCATCTTCCGCATGTCCTGCTCGTGGTGCAGGGCGATGATCACAGAGCCGGCGGCGAGGAAGAGCGCGGCCTTGAAGAAGGCGTGGGTGAACAGGTGGAACATCGCGGCCGGGTAGGCAGAGGCGCCGAGCGCCACCGTCATGTAGCCCAACTGCGATAGCGTCGAATAGGCGACCACGCGCTTGATGTCGTAGACGACGACGGCGATGAAAGCCATGAAGAGCGCCGTGATGGCGCCGATGACGATGACGAACGAGCGCGCCGTATCCGAGAACTCGAAGAGCGGCGACATGCGGGCCACCATGAAGATGCCGGCGGTCACCATGGTCGCCGCGTGGATCAGGGCAGAGATCGGCGTCGGACCTTCCATCGAATCGGGCAGCCAGACATGCAGCGGCACCTGTGCCGACTTGCCCATGGCGCCGATGAAGAGCAGTACGCAGATCAACGTGAGCAGCGACCACGGCACGTTCGGGATGACCTCGACCGCGACGTCCGCCACTTCGGGCGCGAGCTGGAACACCGTGCCGTAATGGAGGCTGTGGAACACGCCGAAGACGATCGCGATGCCGAGCAGGAAACCGAAATCGCCGACCCGGTTGACCAGGAACGCCTTCAGGTTCGCGAAGATCGCGGTCGGCTTCGCGTAATAGAAGCCGATCAGCAGATACGAAACGAGTCCGACCGCCTCCCAGCCGAAGAAGAGCTGCAGGAAGTTGTTGCTCATGACGAGCATGAGCATCGAGAAGGTGAAGAGCGAGATGTAGCTGAAGAACCGCTGGTAGCCGCCGGGCGAGGTGGTGTCGTCGGCCATGTAGCCGATGGTGTAGATGTGCACCAGCAGGGAGACGAAGGTCACCACGACCATCATCAGCGCCGACAGCCGGTCGATCAGGAAGCCGATATGCAGGCTCACGTCGCCCACCGTGAGCCAGGTATAGACGTTGCCGTCGAAGGTGTTGCCCGCGAGCACGTCGAAAAGCACGACCACCGAGCCCGCGAACGCGATCGCAACGCTCAGGATGGTCACCCAGTGGGCGGCGGCGCGGCCGATGGAGCGGCCGAAGAGGCCGGCGACGAGGGAGCCGGCGAGCGGCGCCACGGCCACGATCAGATACAGGGTCTTCATGTCCACGTTGTCGTTTACCCTTTGAGCTGGTCGAGGTCGTCCACGTTGATGGTCCGCGTGGTGCGGAACAAGACCACCAGGATCGCCAGTCCGATAGCCGCCTCCGCCGCCGCCACCGTCAGGATGAAGAAGACGAAGATCTGTCCCGAGGGATCGCCCAGAAAGCGCGAGAAGCCGATGAAGTTCATGTTGACGGCGAGCAGCATCAGCTCGATTGCCATGAGCAGGATGATGACGTTCTTGCGGTTCAGAAAGATCCCCACTACGGCGATCGAGAACAGGATCGCCCCGAGTACGAGGACGTGGGTCAGAGAAAGCACGAAAAATCCCCTTCTGTGCAGAACCGGCCGCCCGACGTCGAGAGGCGGCCGGTCGTGTTAGATCTTGTTGGTTGTAGGCGCGTCCTGTTCGTCCGCAGTCACCGTCACGAGGCGCACCCGGTCCGCCCGCTTCGCCATGATCTGCTTGGCGGGATCGACGTGCTTGGTGTCCTTGCGCCGGCGCATGGTGAGCGCGATGGCGGCAACGATCGCCACCAGCAGCACGACCGCCGCGAGCTCGAAGGGATAGACGTAGTCGGTGTAGATGAGGCGCCCCAACTCCTTGGTATTGCTGAACGACCCCGACCGCGCTGCCGGCATCGGCATCTCGACGAGCCCGAAGTATTTGCCGCCCACCACGAGGATCATCTGCGCCACCATGACGAGTGCCACCACCGTCCCGAGCGGCAGGTAGCGCCAGAACCCTTCGCGCAGGCGGTCCAGGTTGATGTCGAGCATCATCACGACGAACAGGAACAGCACCATCACCGCGCCCACGTAGACCAGCACCAGGGTAATCGCGAGAAACTCCACCTCCAGCAAGAGCCAGATGGCGGCGGAGCTGACGAACGCCAGTACCAGGAAGAGCGCCGAGTGCACCGGGTTGCGCGCCGTGATGACGCACAGCGCCGCGAAAACGAGAACCGCCGCGAAGCAGTAGAAAAGAAAGAGCTGGAATGTCATTCTTCTGTTATGCCGCAGGCTGCTCGCCCGCGCTCCCTTAGTCTCCGGTGCCGCTCCTTCGTTACGAAAAAGACCGCCGCGACCATGCAATCGTCCTGCGGCCGCGCGCGCTAGCGAAATTTCGAGTCGGCCAGCCGATCCTTCGCGATCTGCTCCTCGTAGCGGTCGCCGACGGCGAGCAGCATTTCCTTCGTGTACGTGAGGTCACCGCGCTTCTCGCCGTGATACTCGAGGATGCGCGTCTCGACGATCGAATCGACCGGGCACGACTCCTCGCAGAAGCCGCAGAAAATGCACTTCGAGAGGTCGATGTCGTACCGCGTGGTGCGTCGCGTGCCGTCGTCGCGCTGCTCGGATTCGATGGTGATCGCGAGCGCCGGGCAGACCGCCTCGCACAGCTTGCAGGCGATGCAGCGCTCCTCCCCGTTCGGATAGCGCCGCAGCGCGTGCAGTCCACGGAAGCGCGGCGACTGCGGCGTCTTCTCTTCCGGGAACTGCACCGTAATCTTGCGGGCGAACATGTTCTTGCCCGTGACCATCATGCCCTGCAACAACTCGTAGAGCAGGAACGTGTGGAAAAAGCTCCGGACGCGCTCGATCATGGCGACCCCTCCTTCATCCCTGCGCCCCACCCCACACCCACAGCGGCGTCATGCGCCAGAGCCCCACCACCACGATCCAGATCAGGGTCAGGGGAATGAACACCTTCCAGCCAAGGCGCATGATCTGGTCGTAGCGATAGCGCGGAAACGTGGCGCGGAACCAGAGAAACAGGAACAGCACGAAAGAGATCTTCGCGATCAGCCAGAAGAGCCCCGGGATGGCGTTGAGCGGCCAGATGTCGAGCGGCGGCAGCCAGCCGCCCAGGAACATGACGCTCGTCAACGCGCCCACCAGGATCATGTTCGCGTACTCGGCGAGGAAGAACACGGCAAATGCCATCCCCGAATACTCGACGTGGAAACCCGCGACGATCTCGCTTTCGCCTTCGGCCACGTCGAACGGCGCCCGGTTCGTCTCGGCGACACCCGAGATGAGATAGACCATGAACATGGGGAAGAGCGGAACGACGTTCCAGCTCCAGAAACCGCCTCCCTGCTGAGAGCGGACGATATCGGACAGGTTCAGGCTCTGGGACACCATGAGCACGCACACGAGCGCGAAGCCCATCGCGAGCTCGTACGAGACCACCTGCGCGGCGGACCGCAGGCTGCCGATGAACGCGTACTTCGAATTCGACGCCCAACCCGCGATGATGATGCCGTATACGCCCATCGAGGTCACCGCCATCACGTAGAGCAGTCCGGCGTTGACATCGGCCAGCACCAGCCCCGCATCGAACGGCACCACCGCCCAAGCGACCAGCGCGGGCATGATCGTGAGCACCGGCGCCAGCACGAACAGCCCCTTGCTCGCCTCGCTCGGAACGATGATCTCTTTGGTGAGGAGCTTGATCGCGTCGGCGATCGGCTGCAGCCAGCCCTTCGGCCCGACGCGGTTCGGACCGATCCGAACCTGCATGTAGCCGATGATCTTGCGTTCGGCGAACGTCAGATAGGCGACGCAAAGCATGAGCGGTGCGACGATCGCGATAATCTTCACCAGCGCCCACACCGGCGGCCACGCGGGACCCAGAAGCTGTTCGAAGAATTCCATGGCTCGATCCGGTCTACACCGCGACCCGCTGTTCGCCGGGCACGCGCTCGAGGGTCACCGCGGCGTCTTCAGCGCCCAGCACGGACGTGAGCGCATGGCCGGCCGGGACGCGGATGCAATTCTCCGGCAGGCCATCGTCGCGCTCGGCGAAAAGGATGGCCTCACCGCCGTCCTGCGCGATACGCACGCTGTCTCCTTCGCGCAATTGCAGCTTCTGGAAGAGCGAACCGTGCATGCACGCTACCGGCGGCTGTCCGTCGCGCGTCTTCTGCAGCGACGGCGCGCGCCGCGCGATGGCGTCGGCGTCGTAAATTCTGACCTCCGCGATGCGTTCGACCCCGGTGCTCGTCGCTGGACCGAGGCTGCCGAGTGCCACGCCGGTGACGGCGTTGCCCAGGATGCTGCCCAGGTCTGGGTGGCTCCCCTGCAGGTCGGCACGCACCGCCTCGCAGGTGTCGTAATCGAACCCGGGCACGCCGAGCAGATTGCCGAGCACCCGCAGCACCTTCCACGCGGGCCGTGAATCACCCAGGGGGCGGACGCAGCCGTTGAAGCTCTGGGCGCGACCCTCGGTATTGACGAACGTGCCGGACGTCTCGGTGAAGGGGCCGATCGGCAGGAGCACGTCAGCGTAACCCTGCGCGCCGTGCTTGTATGCGGACAACGCGACGACGAACTGCGCCGCGTCCATCGCTGCGAGCGCCTGCCGCGGGTTCGCGCAGTCCACCTCGGGCTCGACGTTGAGCAGGACGTACGCCGCGCACGGCGTGGCGAGCATTGCCTGCGCATCCAGGCCAGCGGAACGGTTAGCGAATGGCACGGCGCCCGCGAGATACCCGCCGACGCTATTTGCGGCCTCGCCGAGGAAACCGAAGCGCGCGCCGGTGACCCTCGCGAGCGCTTGCGCGAGCACCTGGAGCTCGGCGGCGCGCGGATGATGCTGGGCCTGGTTGCCGAGGAAGATGCCGACGCGGGTCCCCGACAGAAGCTGCTCGGCAACATTACGCGCCGCTTCCGATGGCGCCACGTCGAGCATCGCGGTGGCGAGCGCGAGCGCCTCGGCGAGATCGTGAGCAACCGGCGCACCGCACCGTTCGACAGCAGACTTCAGCACCTGCGCGAGCGCGTGCGGCAGATTGGCCGGCGCAACGATGAGCTTGCCCGCCACCGGCATCAGCAGCTCGTCGTCGCTCGAATTCACGATTGCGACGTGGAGCCCGTGTTTCGCGGCCTGACGCAGGCGATGGGCGAGCAGCGGATGGTCCTTGCGCAGCACGCTGCCCACGACGAGCGCGCGGTCGAGGCCGCTCACCTCGGCGATCGACATGCCGAGCCACGGAATGCCGGTCATCCTGCCATCGGCGCGGAAATCGGTCTGGCGCAGCCGGAAGTCCACGTTGTCGCTGCCGAGACCGCGCGCGAGCTTGGCGAAAAGATGGAGCTCCTCGAGTGTGGAGTGGGGCGTTGCCAAAAAGCCGATCGCTTCGCGACCAAGCGTGTCGCGCACCCGGGCGAGTCCCTTCGCGACCGCGTCGAGCGCCGTCGGCCAGTCCACTTCACGCCACCGCCCGCCGTCGCGCAGCATCGGTGCCGTCAGCCGATCCGGCGTGTTCAGCCCCTCGTAGGCGAAGCGATCCTTGTCCGAGAGCCAGCACTCGTTGATCGCTTCGTTCTCGAGCGGCAGCACGCGCATCACCCGCTCCTGCTTGACCTGGACCACGAGGTTGGAGCCGAGCCCGCAATGGGGGCTCACCGAGCGCTCCCGCGAGAGCTCCCATGTGCGCGCGGTGTAGCGGAAGGGCTTCGACGTGAGCGCGCCGACCGGACACAGATCGATCACGTTGCCGGACAGCTCCGAATCCACGGTCTTGCCGACGAACGCGAGAATCTCGGAGTGCTCGCCGCGGCCGGCCATGCCGAGCTCCATCACGCCCGCGATTTCCTGTCCGAAGCGCACGCAGCGCGTGCAGTGGATGCAGCGCGTCATGTCGGTGGAGATGAGCGGCCCCAGATTCTTGTTCGGCACGACGCGCTTCATCTCCTCGTAGCGCGACGCGCTGGCGCCGTAGCCCACCGCCAGATCCTGCAGCTGGCATTCGCCTCCCTGATCGCAGATCGGGCAGTCGAGCGGATGGTTGATGAGCAGGAATTCCATGACCGCCTGCTGCGCCTTCTGCGCGTAGTCGGAGTGGGTATGAACCTTCTGCCCGCTCATGACCGGGGTCGCGCAGGCCGGCAGGGGCTTCGGGGCCTTCTCGATCTGCACCAGGCACATCCGGCAGTTGGCGGCGATCGAGAGCTTCTTGTGCCAGCAGAAGTGGGGGATGTAGATGCCGAGCTTGCTCGCGGCATCCATCACGGTGGAGCCCGCGGGCACCTCCACCGCCTTGCCGTCGATCTCGAGAGCAATCAGATTCGCCATGGTTGTCCGCTAAAACGCCGCATCGGTCACTAGAGGCCGCCCGTGACCAGACACCGCTTGTGCTCGATGTGATACGCGAACTCGTCGCGGAAGTGCTGCACGAAACTCTTGACTGGAAGCGCCGCCGCGTCGCCGAGCGCGCAGATGGTCCTGCCCATGATGTTGTCGGACACGCTGGTCAGCAAGTCGAGGTCCTCGGGCTTCCCGCGCCCGGTCTCGATGCGATCCACCACGCGATAGAGCCAGCCCGTGCCTTCCCGGCACGGCGTGCACTGGCCGCAGGATTCCTCGAAGTAGAAGTACGACAAGCGGCGCAGCGCCTTCACCATGCAGGTGGTGTCGTCCATGATGATGACCGCCCCGGAGCCCAGCATGGAGCCCGCCTTGGCGATGGAGTCGTAGTCCATGTCGCACGCCATCATCGCGTCGCCGGGCAGCACCGGCATCGACGAGCCGCCCGGGATACAGGCTTTCAGCTTGCGGTCGCCGCGCATGCCGCCTGCCATATCCAGCAGTTTCCTGAACGGGGTGCCCATACGGATCTCGTAGTTGCCCGGACGGTTCACGTGCCCGGACACGGAGAAGATCTTGGTGCCGCCGTTGTTCGCCTTGCCGAGCTCGAGAAACTTCTGCCCGCCGTGCAGCATGATGTACGGCACGGCCGCGAAGGTCTCGGTGTTGTTGATCGTGGTCGGCCGGCCATAGAGCCCAAAGGTGGCCGGGAACGGCGGCTTGAAGCGCGGCTGCCCCTTCTTGCCCTCGATCGAATCGAGCAGCGCCGTCTCTTCGCCGCAGATATAGGCGCCGTAACCGTGGTGCGCGAAGAGCTCGAAGCCGAAGCCCGAGCCGAGGATGTTCTGACCCAGGAAACCGGCCGCGCGCGCCTCGTCGAGCGCTTCCTCGAACCGCTCGTAGACGTCCCAGATTTCGCCGTGGATGTAGTTGTAGCCGACGCTCGCGCCCATGGCGTAGCCGGCGAGGATCATGCCCTCGATCACCAGGTGCGGGTTGTACCGCAGCAGGTCCCGATCCTTGAAGGTGCCGGGCTCGCCTTCGTCCGAATTGCACACCACGTACTTGGGACCGGTGTAGTTGCGCGGCATGAAGCTCCACTTGAGACCGGTCGGAAAACCCGCGCCGCCGCGGCCGCGCAGCGCGCTCACCTTCACTTCCGCGATCACCTGCTCAGGCGTGATTTTCTCCGTCAGAACCTTCCGCAGCGCCTCGTAGCCGCCGCGCTCACGGTAATCCTTGATTCGCCAGTTGAGGCCGTCGAGCCCCTGCATGAGGATCGCTTCGGGCCCGTAGATCTCGGGCGAGAACGGTAGCAGGGGTGCGTTCATTCGCCGAGCTCCGACAGGAGTTGGTCGATGGCTTCGCGGCTCATGAAGCTGCACATGCGCTTGTTGTTGACGAGGAGCACCGGCGAATCGCCGCAGGCGCCGAAACACTCGCCCTCCTGCAACGTGAAGCGGCCGTCCGCGGTGGTCTCGCCGAAGCCGATGCCGAGCTTCTGCTTGAGATAATCGGCGGCCCCGCCCGCGCCCGAGAGCGCGCACGGCAGATTCGTGCAGACGGTGAGCTTGTGCTTGCCCACCGGTGCGAGGTCGTACATGTTGTAGAAAGTCGCGACTTCGTAGACGGCCACCGGAGCCATGTCGAGATAGCGTGCGACGAATTCCATCGTCTCGGTGGAGAGCCAGCCCTTCTCGTCCTGCGCGATCGCAAGCGCCGCCATCACGGCCGAGCGTTTCTGGTCGCGCGGATACTTGGCCACCTCGCGGTCGATCTTCGCGAGCGCAGCCGGCGACAGGATCATGGGCGCATTCATGATGGCGGGAGCACGGCGGGTCCGAGGCGCGTCATCGATCGACCTCGCCGAAGACGATGTCGAGCGTGCCGATGATCGCCACCACGTCCGCGATCATGTGTCCCCTGGCGATCTCGTCCATCGCGGCGAGATGGGGAAATCCGGCGGCGCGGATCTTTAGTCGGTACGGCTTGTTCGCGCCGTCCGAAACGAGGTAGATGCCGAACTCGCCCTTCGGATGCTCGACCGCCGCGTAGGTTTCGCCCGGCGGCACGTGGAAGCCCTCGGTGAAGAGCTTGAAGTGGTGAATCAGCGCTTCCATGTCGGTCTTCATGGTCACGCGGGAGGGCGGTGCGACCTTGCGGTTCTCGGTGATCACGGGACCGGGATTCTTCCGCAGCCAGTCGATACACTGTTTGACGATGCGGTTCGACTGCCGCATCTCCTCGATGCGCACGAGGTAGCGGTCGTAACAGTCGCCGTTGACCCCCACCGGAATGTCGAAATCCACCCGGTCGTAGACGGCGTAAGGCTGCTTCTTGCGCAGATCCCATTCGATGCCCGACCCGCGCAGCATCACGCCGGAAAATCCAAGCGCCTGTGCCCGCTCGGGCGTCACCACGCCGATGCCGACCGTGCGCTGCTTCCAGATGCGGTTCTCGGTGAGCAGCGTTTCGTATTCGTCGACGCACTTGGGAAAACGGCTGACGAAGTCGTCCAGAAAATCGAGCAGCGAGCCCCGGCGATTTTCGTTCAGCCGCGCCACCGCCGCGTCGTTGTGAATGCGCGAAGCCTGGTACTGCGGCATGGTGTCAGGGAGGTCCCGGTACACGCCACCCGGGCGGTAGTAGGCGGCATGCATGCGTGCGCCGGACACCGCCTCATAGCAGTCGAAGAGATCCTCGCGCTCGCGGAAGCAGTAGAGGAACAGCGTCATCGCCCCGATGTCCAGGGCGTGCGTGCCGAGCCACAGCAGATGGTTCAGGAGGCGCGTGATCTCGTCGAACATCACGCGGATGTACTGGGCCCGCAACGGCACCTCGAGCTCGAGCAGACGCTCGATCGCGATCACGTAGGCGTGCTCGCTGCACAGCATGGACACGTAGTCGAGACGGTCCATGTACGGCAGGTTCTGGATGAAGGTCTTCTGCTCGGCGAGCTTCTCGGTGGCCCGATGCAGGAGCCCGATGTGCGGATCGGCGCGCTGGATGACTTCGCCGTCGAGCTCGAGCACGAGACGCAGCACCCCGTGCGCTGCCGGGTGCTGCGGACCAAAATTCATCGTGTAGTTGCGGATTTCAGCCACGGCTCATCACCGCATGTCGAAGCTCGAGACAATCGCGCGGGAAACAACACGGCGCATCGGCGCGAAGACCCACTTACCCATTTCTGAACCCCGCCTCGCCGGCATAGTTTTCTTCGCGCAACACGCGCGGCGTGACTTCGCGCGGCTCGATCGTGACGGGCTGGTAGATGACCCGCTGCTGGTCCGGGTCGTACCGCATCTCCACGTTGCCCGACACCGGGAAGTCCTTCCGGAACGGATGACCGATGAACCCGTAGTCGGTGAGGATGCGGCGCAGATCGGGATGTCCCGGGAACACGATTCCGAAGAAGTCGAAGGCTTCGCGCTCATACCAGTTCGCGGCAGGCCAGACATCGACCAAGGAGTCGATGCTGGGGAAATCGTCGTCGGCGCAATAGGCTCGCAGCCGGACTCGCCAGTTGCGCGGGATCGACAACAGGTGATAGACCACCGCGAAGCGCGGACCCTCGCGCGTCCCGTCGCCGAAATCGCTGTAGTCGACACCACAGAGATCGATCAGCACCGAGAACGCAAGATGGGGATCGTCCCGGAGCGCCTGCGCCACCGGTTTGATGTGCTCGCCCTTGATTTCGACCGTGATCTCCGCCGCCGGCCCGAATCAAGCGCGTAACCTGATCGCCGAGTGCGTTGCGCAGCGCTGCTTCGAGGGTGTCGAGTCGGGCGGTCATGGCGGGCTGTCAGCGGGCTATCGTATTGGTCCGCTTGATCTTGTTCTGCAACTGGATGATGCCGTACAGAAGCGCCTCGGCGGTCGGCGGACACCCGGGCACGTAGACGTCGACAGGCACGATGCGATCGCAGCCCCGCACCACGGAATAGGAGTAATGGTAGTACCCGCCGCCGTTCGCGCACGAGCCCATGGAGATCACCCAGCGCGGCTCGGCCATCTGGTCGTACACCTTGCGCAGGGCGGGCGCCATCTTGTTGCAGAGGGTTCCGGCGACAATCATCACGTCCGACTGGCGGGGGCTCGGGCGGAAGACGATGCCGAACCGGTCCAGGTCGTAGCGCGACGCCCCCGCGTGCATCATCTCTATCGCACAACAGGCGAGACCGAAGGTCACGGGCCACATCGAACCGGTGCGCGTCCAGTTGATGACCGTATCGAGGGAAGTGGTGACGAAACCCTTCTCGAGAATGCCTTCCGCACCCATGTTCAGGCCCTCCGTCCCAACACGCGCAAAACACTTCGTCCGGCTGACACCGGATAAACTTCCACCGCCGGTGCCACTGCCACCGACGCCGCGCTCTCGCGTCGCATCCCCGCAAAAGCGCGGGGCCCCTGCTCCGTTGAGCGTCGCAGCCCTGCACGCCTGCCGCAACCTTCCACCGTCGGTGCCACTGCCACCAACGCCGCGCTCTCGCGTCGCATCCCCGCAAAAGCGCGGGGCCCCTGCTCCGTTGAGCGCGGCGTTACTCCCACTCCAGCGCTCCCTTCTTCCATTCGTAAATGAACCCCACCACGAGGATACCGAGGAAAATCATCATGGCGACGAAGCCGAAGAGGCCAATCTCGTCCAGCACGACCGCCCACGGAAAGAGGAACGCAATCTCGAGGTCGAACAGGATGAAGAGAATGGCGACGAGGTAGTAGCGGACGTCGAACTTCATCCGCGCATCCTCGAACGCCTCGAAGCCGCATTCGTACGGCGAGAGCTTTTCGCTGTCGGGGCGGTGCACGCCGAGCAGCCGGGACACACCCCCGCCCATGAGCATGGGGCCGACGCCGACCGCGAGACCGACGAGGACGAAGAGGAGGACCGGGAAATAGTTTTCAAGCATGGCGCAAGTTCACGACGTGCCTTTCAGCGCAGCGACGGCGCCATTCTCGCACCTCTCATCACCACTGTCTGATCCTCTTCTTGGTTAGTTGATTCGGTCAGGATCTGCCACCTCGCACGAGTGCTCGCAGCCTTGCGGAAGCCACTTACGAACAACCCGCTGGTGCCGATGGGGAGACTCGAACTCCCACGGCTTTCGCCACCGCCCCCTCAAGACGGCGTGTCTACCAATTTCACCACATCGGCCCGACTGCAACGCCCGCTGGAGGTCAAACCTCCGCGCACGCCCGAGTCACTTCGGAACCTCCGGCGCCTTGGAGCCATCGGCAGCCGCCGGCGACGGCACGGACGTGTCGACCGGAGCGGAGGACGCCGGCCGCGTCTTGTGGGTGGCCATGACTCCCCTGTCCCGGGACTTGCTCGCCGAAAAATAAGTCAACCCGAGGCTGGTGACGAAGAACACGGCCGCCAGCAGGGCCGTGGTGCGACTCAGGAAATTCGCGGAGCCGGTAGCGCCGAAGAGGCTCCCCGACGCACCGCTGCCGAACGCAGCACCCATGTCCGCACCCTTGCCGTGCTGGAGCAGCACCAAGCCGATCACGGCCAGCGCCGCCAGCACATGCAACACGATGATCACCAGTTCCATTCGATCCCGTTCTCTTCCGTCGCCGCTCCTGGCGGGCTATCGCGGCGCGCCTGCCGCACAGATCGCGAGAAAATCCGCCGCGACCAGCGACGCGCCGCCGATGAGACCGCCATCGATGTCGGCCATCCCGAGGAGGCTCGCCGCGTTGTTCGCCTTCACGCTCCCGCCGTAGAGGATCAGGAGGTTCGCCGCCACCTTCGCATCCAGCTTGGCGACGCGCCCGCGGATGAATGCATGTACCGCCTGCGCCTGCTCCGGCGTCGCCGTGAGACCCGTGCCGATGGCCCACACCGGCTCGTAGGCAACGACCGATCGCGCCAGCCCGTCGGCGGCGAGGACGCCGGTCACCGCATCCAGTTGCTCACCGACCACACGCTCGGTCACCCCGGCCTCTCGCTCGGCCAGCGTCTCGCCGACGCACACGATGGGAACGAGGCCCGCGTCCAGAGCCGCCTTTGCCTTGCGCGCCACGAGATCGCTGTTTTCCCCGTATAACGTGCGGCGCTCCGAGTGGCCTACGATCGCGTAGCGGCACCCGAAATCCCGGAGCATTCCGCCCGACACTTCGCCGGTGTACGCACCTTTCGCAAACTCGCTCAAGTTCTGCGCGCCCCACGTGACGGCGCTGCCCGCTAGCGCCTGCTGCGCCTGCGCGAGGTACGGAAAGGGCACGCAGACGGCGGCTTCCACGCCGCCCCCCGTCGGTGCTCCTGCGCGAACCGCAGCGAGCAGCGCGGCATTCTCCGCGAGACTGCCGAACATTTTCCAATTGCCTGCAACCAGCTTTTTACGCATGTTACCTCCCTTGCAAAACCCGCAGATGGTATCGCCTCGACTGGCAAACGGTCAACGGCGGTCGCGCGACACCACGCTTCGCAGGTGGCCTCGCCCGCCCCAACCACTCGAGCGGAAACACGCGAACCTCGATGGAGCGACGGATCCTGACGGATCGCTATCCGAAGCGACCCGTTATGTAGTCCTCGGTCTGCTTGTTCTTCGGCTTGAGGAAGATGGTGTCGGTCAGGTCGAACTCGATCACCTCGCCCAGATACATGTACGCGGTGAAATCCGACACGCGCGCGGCCTGCTGCATGTTGTGGGTCACGATGACGATCGTGACCTTGCTCTTGAGATCCGTCACGAGTTCTTCGATGCTCGCCGTGGCGATCGGGTCGAGCGCGGAGGTCGGCTCGTCGAAAAGCAGGATCTCCGGGTCGGTGGCGAGCGCGCGCGCGATGCACAGCCGCTGCTGCTGACCGCCGGAGAGATTGAAGGCGAGCTCGTTCAACCGGTCCTTCGCCTCGTCCCACAACGCTGCGCCGCGCAGCGCCTCTTCCACCTTGTCGTCGAGGATGCCCTTGCGATTCACCCCGCGCACGCGGAGCCCGTACGCGACGTTCTCGTAGATCGATTTCGGAAACGGATTCGGCTTCTGGAACACCATGCTGATGCGCATCCGCACCTCGATCGGATCCACGCCGGCGGCGAGCACGTTCACGTTGTCCGGGTAGAGCTTGATCTCGCCCACGTAGCGGTTGCCCGGATAGAGATCGTGCATGCGGTTGAAACAGCGCAGGAGCGTCGACTTGCCGCAGCCCGACGGGCCGATCAGCGCCGTCACCTGCTTCTCGTAGATCGGAACATTGATGTTCTTCAGCGCCTGGAAGTCCCGATAGTAGAAATCGAGATGGTCGACCGATGACTTGACCGGGAGATCGACGATGTGAGGCACGGCTGCCATGGATGCTCCTACCACTTGAGGTTCTTGCGCAGGCGGTAGCGCAGCCAGATCGCGAAACCGTTCATGAGCAGCGTCATGACGACGAGGACGATGCCCGCCGCGGCCGCGTTCATCTGGAACGCCTCTTCGGGTCGCGATACCCAGTTGAACATCTGGATCGGCATCACGGTGAAGGGCGCCGTCAGCCACTCGAAGTTCACGAATGGAAACGTACCCGTCAAGGGCGGCGGTGGCAGGAAGGCGATGAAGGTGAGCGCGCCGATCGTGATGATGGGCGCCGTCTCGCCGATCGCCCGCGCGAGGCCGATGATGACGCCGGTGAGGATGCCGGCGGAGGAATACGGGATGATGTGGTCACGAGTGGTTTGCCACTTGGTCGCGCCGAGGGCGTAGGCGCCTTCGCGGATCCCGACCGGGATGGCGCGTATCGCCTCGCGGGTGGCCACGATGACCACCGGCAGGATCAGCAGGGCGAGGGTCAGCCCGGCCGACAGGATGCTCCGGCCGAAGCCCAGCGCGTACACGAACACACCGAGCGCGAGCAGCCCGTAGACGATCGAGGGCACGCCGGCGAGGTTGGTGACATTGATCTCGATGATGTCCGTCATCCAGTTCTTCGGCGCGTATTCCTCGAGGTAGACACCGGCCGCGACGCCGAGCGGGACTGCCGCCAGCGCCGTCACGACCATCACGAGGATCGACCCGACCCACGCCGACAGGATGCCCGCCTGCTCCGGCTTGCGGGATGGAAAGTTAGTGAAGAAATCCGGCGTAGAGGCGCTCCCATCCGTGCCAGACCATGCTGAGGAAAAGGGCGGCGAAGGCGAGTACCCCCACCATCAGGCAGGCGAGGCCGATCAGCGATGAAGATCTGGTCCCACCGCTTGTGTTTCGCGATGAGCGCGCGAATCTCCTGCAGGCTCGCCGCCGTCTTCTCGGTTCCGATGCTCATGGCTCAGTACGCCTCCCGATACTTCCTGCGCAACCAGTGGCCGCCGATGTTGAAGTCCAAGCGTCATCAGCATCAAGGTCAGCCCGGCGGCGAAGATGGTCTGATACCCGACACCGCCATGGGGCAGATCGCCCAGGCTTACGGCGACGATGTAGGCGGTGATGGTCTGGGCGGGTTCCATGGGGTTCGAGGGTGAAGTTCGGCTGGTTGCCCGCAGCGATCGCGAGCACCATCGTCTCGCCGACGGCGCGCGAGACACCCAGGATGTAGGCGGCGGCGATGCCCGAGAAGGCCGCCGGAACCACCACCTTGGCCGACGTCTGCAGGCGCGTCGCACCCATCGCGAACGACCCTTCGCGCAGCGCCATCGGCACCGCCCGCATCGCGTCCTCGCAGATCGAGCTCACGTACGGAACGATCATGATGCCCATCACGAGACCTGCGCTCAGCATGTTGAAGCCCGGCAGGCTCGGGAGAAGCATCTGCAGTATCGGCGTCACGAACAGGAGCGCGAAGTAGCCGTAGACGACGGTCGGTATGCCGGCGAGCAGCTCGAGAAAGGGCTTCGCGATCTCGCGCGCCTTGAAGCCCGCGAACTCGGACAGGTACATGGCGAGGATGGTGCCCATCGGGCACGGCGACGAGCAGCGCGATGGTCGAGGTCACCAGCGTGCCCATGAGCAGCGGCAGGATGCCGTATTTCGGATTGTCGAAGAGCGGCGTCCATTCGGTGCCGGTGACGAAGTCCCAGATCGGGACGTGCTGGAAGAAAGGCACCGACTCCTCGACGAGGACCACCACGATCGCAATCGTGGTGAGGACCGAAGACAGCGCCGCCAGAAACAGCGCAAACTCGATCAGCTTTTCCTTGACGCGGCTCGATGCGCGCCGTCGCAGGCTGGACGCGGCGATGGCGGCATCTGACGCCGACGCGGAGGGTGGTACTTCGTTCACGGTGGTGGTGCCGTTACCCATATCCCGAAGTACCGTATTGTAGTGGTACGGGTGCACGGGGAGGGCGCGAGTTGCGCCCTCCCGGATCGCCGCGACCGTCAGAGGCTGGCTTCTTTCTTGACCAGATCCTCGATCTTGAGACCGACGTCGGACTTGCCGCCGAAGACGGTGCCGAGCTTCTTCTTGTCGACGTGCTCCATGTTCACCTTGTAGATACCGGCAGGCAGCGCAACGTACTTCACTTCCTTGACCAGCTTCGCCGCATTCTTCATGTAGAAGTCGACGAACTCCTTCACCTCCGGCTTCTCCAGCGCCTTCTCGCTCACGTAGATGAAGATTGGGCGCGACAGCGGCTGGTAGGAGCCGTCCTCCACCGCCTTCTCGGACGGTGCGATCGGTCCCTTGCCGCCGTCGATGGCGGCAGCACCGAGCTTCTTGGTGTTCTCGGCGTAGTAGGCATAGCCGAAGTAACCGAGCCCGCCCTTGTCGCGGGACACGCCCTGCACGAGCGTATTGTCGTCCTCGGACGCGGTGTAGTCGGCACGGCTCGCCTTGGCCTTGCCCACGATCGCCTCGGTGAAGTATTCGAATGTGCCGGAGTCGGTGCCGGGGCCGTAGAGCTTGAGCGGAACATCGGGGAAGTCCGGCCGCACCTGGTTCCAGTTGGTGACCTTGCCTTGTGCTTCCGGCTCCCACATCTTCTTCAAGTCCGCGACCGTGAGCGTCTTCGCCCAGGTGTTCTGCGGGTGGATAACCACCGTCAGGGCATCGTAGGCGATGGGCAGCTCGACATACTTGATGCCGGCCTTCGCGCAATCTTCCATCTCGGACTTCTTGATCGGCCGGGACGCATCGGAGATGTCGATCTCGCCGCGGCAGAACTTCTTGAACCCGCCGCCGGTGCCCGAGATGCCCACGGTCACCTTGACCGCCCCTTTCTTGTCTTTTTGAAACTCTTCGGCCACGGCCTCGGTGATGGGGAAGACGGTACTGGAGCCGTCCACCGTGACGATCGGACCGGCACTGTGCACCGGGGCTGCGCTGGCGGCGAACAGCCCAGCCATCAAGACCGATGCCGACAGCGTCAGCGACTTGGTTCTGGACATGGGACTTCTCCTGGGTTGGGTTTGACCCCGCAATGGTAGGCGGCAGGCGTTACCGTTTTGTTACATCCAGTGACTGTCACACTGCGCCCGGCCCCGATGCAGTATCCTGCCCCCGACGTGACGGATGCCATGCCCGACCCGCAACCCGGAACTCGCGTGAACAGCACGGATCGACCTGCCCTGTGGGCAGACATTCCGGATGACGGCCTCATCTGCGCCTTCGAGATTCCGCGCGAGGGCAGCAACCGTGAGGTCAGGATGTGCGAGATTGCTGCTGCCCTCTCGAAACCGTCTTCGGTTACGTGGCTACACGTCAACCTCGCCCATACCGGTACCTGGCGGTGGCTGACCCGGTCTGAATGGATTCCGGAGACGTTTCGCGCCGCGCTGGAGAGGCACGATGAGCGCTGCCACATCGAGCCCGCGGGGGACGGCCTGTTCGCAGTCGTGAACGACCTCACCTTCGAGAAGGACTCTGATCCCTCCGAGGTCGCGACCCTGTGGGCTTATGCTACCCAGGACTTCCTCGTGACCGCCCGAAAGCATCCCCTCAAGACGGCGGACGACCTGCGCTCTGCGGTTCGCGGCGGCCTGCGCGCCGAGAGCGGGGTCGACCTCCTGGCCAAGCTCTTCGGCTTGCGCATGGACGCCCTGCATGAGCTGGTGGAGACGATCAACGATGAGGTCGACGAGATCGAGGATCAGGTGCTTAGGGGGCGCGTGACGGAGCAACGCGAGCAGCTCGGACGCCTCCGGCGCGACTGCGCTCGGCTGCGACGCAGCTTCGCACCCGAGCGTGCCGCACTGCAGAAAATGGTCGCGCGCCCGCAAACAACTCTCGGGGATCAGGTGTTCGGCTGGCTGCGGTTGGTCGCCGACGACCTGGCTTTCCTGACCGACGAGGTGCTTGCGCTGCAGGAGCGCGCCAAACTGCTGCAGGAGGAGCTGTCCGCACGCGTGGCGGAGGACACCGGGCGCAAGCTGAACGCTCTGACCGCCCTCACCGCAGTCTTTCTGCCGATGACGCTCATCACCGGGATCTTCGGCATGAACGTGGCGGACCTGCCCGGTACCGAGGCAACCAATGCGTTCGGATGGGTGATGCTGCTTATCCTGTTTGCCGACGCCGTCGCGCTGGGCGGCCTCTACTTCAAGAAGCTCTTCTAGCAGCGGCCGCGGGGACCGGTTTACTTCGGCAGTTCGGCGAAAACGCAGTTGGCGAGTGCACTCGTATCCGTGCCCGGATACCAGCCTCCGAGGAACGCAGAGAAATCGGCGCGCGAGATCTTGCCCTCGAAAAGCCTCGAAAGTGCATCGATCATATTGGAATCTGATTGGATCAGCGTCGAAATGGTGCCATCTCCGATCGGATAGCCGTTGCACTGGGCCGAGACGCGGCTCAGGAACTGATTGAATCCTGGGTACCGGCCGTCGAACGAATCGGTCGCCGTGTCCTTGTACAGAAGCGCGCCCGTGTCCTTGACAGCCGTGCAGCCCCAGACCAAGGACAAGGCGACGAGCATCGGCGCGGCGGTGCGCAGTATCCGCTCACCCCTGATCGATCTCATCGAGCTGCTGCCGTTGCAGCCTGCTCGACGCTGTGGGCGATCGCTTCCGCCCACTGCTGCACCTGTCCGCGCGACCGCCCCTCGACCATGACGCGGATCAGGGGTTCGGTCCCGGACGCGCGCAGCAGAACACGACCTTGCCCATGGAGGTCGCCTTCCGCCGCTTCGAGCGCGGCACGCACGTCCGGCGCGCGCTGGAAGTCGAAGCGCTCCGGCACCCGCACGTTGATCAGAATTTGCGGATACAGCTCGACCGGGCCTGCCAGCGCAGCAAGGGGCTGTCTGCTTTCCCGCACTGCCCAGAGAACCTGGAGCGCCGAGACGATGCCATCCCCGGTCGTGTGCTTGTCGAGGCAGATGATGTGGCCGGAGTTCTCGCCACCCAGCATCCAGCCCTTTTCGAGGAGTAGCTCCAGCACGTACCGGTCGCCCACCTTGGCGCGCGCGAACGGAATGCCGAGCGGGCCGAGAGCATGCTCGAGCGCGAGGTTCGTCATCTGCGTGCCGACCACTCCGCCCGCCAGGGTGCCGAGCCGCCGGCGATGGGCCGCGATCACGTAGACGAGCTGGTCGCCGTCGTAGGCGTTCCCCGCGCCATCCACCATCACCAGACGGTCGCCGTCGCCGTCGAAGGCGATCCCGTAATGCGCGCCATGCTCGCGCACCGCGAGCCGCAGCCCCTCCGGGTGCACGGCGCCGCACCCTTCGTTGATGTTGAGCCCGTCGGGCTGGTTGCCGATCGCGACCACGTCCGCGCCGAGTTCGTGAAAGACGTGACGGGCGATGTGATAGGTCGCGCCATGAGCGCAATCGAGCACCAGCTTGAGGCCACGCAGGTCGAGCGCGCCCGGAAAGGTGCTCTTGCAGAACTCGATGTAGCGTCCCGCCGCGTCGTTCACCCGCCATGCCTTGCCCAGCTTGGCCGACGGCGCGCAAGCGATCGGCTCCTCGAGGCGGGCCTCGATGGCGCGCTCCGTGATATCCGGAAGCTTGTCGCCGTCGGCCGAGAAGAACTTGATCCCGTTGTCTTCGAAGGAGTTGTGCGACGCACTGATCACGATGCCGGCGGAAAGCCGCAGCGCCCGGGTGAGATAGGCGACGGCAGGTGTGGGCATCGGCCCCGCCAGGTACACGTCCACCCCGGCGGCCGACAGCCCTGCCTGCAGCGCCGACTCGAGCATGTAGCCCGAGATCCGCGTGTCCTTGCCGATCAGCACTGCAGGGTGATCGCCGCTGCGATGCGCCTTGCCCTCGCCCACCAGCACCTTTCCCGCGGCGTAGCCCAGGTGCATCACGAACTCGGGGGTGATCGGTTCCTCCCCCACTCGACCGCGCACGCCATCGGTGCCGAAGTATTTCCTAGTCATGGTTCGATTCTATCGCCTCGTAGACCGCCAGGGCATCGCGGGTGGCCCTGACGTCGTGCACTCTCACGATCCCCGCGCCGCGGTAGACAGCAATCAGCGCGCCCGCAACGCTGGAGTGGACCCGTTCGGCCACGTCCCGGGCGGTGATCGCCCCGAGGACCGACTTGCGCGACAAGCCGGCCAGCACTGGCAGCCCGAGGGCGGTGAGCCGCCCGAGATGCCGCAGCAGCGTGATGTTGTGCGCCTTGGTCTTGCCGAAGCCGAAACCTGGGTCGATCACGATGCGCGCGCGGTCGATGCCCGCCGCCTCGCACGCCGCGACCCGTTCGCGCAGGAACGTGCAGACCTCGCCAACCACGTCTTCGTAGTGAGGATCGACTTGCATCGTCTGCGGCGTGCCCTGCATGTGCATGAGGCACACCGCGGCATCCGAGCCCCCTAGCACCTCCAACGCGCCCGGCTCGCGCAGCGCCTTCACGTCGTTCACCATGCTGGCCCCCGCCGCCAGCGCCGCCGTCATGACCGCCGGTTTGTAGGTATCGATCGAGAGCGGAACCGGGCTCGCCGCCAGCGCTTCCAGCACCGGAAGCACCCGCTCGAGCTCCTCCGCGACCGGCACAGGAGCAGCCCCCGGCCGCGTCGACTCGCCGCCGATGTCCACGATGTCCGCGCCCTCGTCCATCAGTCGGCGTGCCTCGAGCACCGCCGCTTCGACTGAGGCGTAACGGCCGCCGTCGGAAAACGAGTCGGGCGTCACGTTCACGATGCCCATCACGAGCGGACGGGAAAGCGGAAGGCGAAATCGCCCGCACACGAGCTCGCGCATTCTGGGTAAAGAAACGGCCGGGCAATCTGCCCGGCCGCGCGTTGAATGGAAGAGATCAGGTACCCGGCGCGGCGGAGGGTGCAGCGGCCGGCGCCGGGGGTGCTGCACTGCTCGGCGGCGGCTGCGGTGCAGTCGCGGTCGGGCGCGGCGGCCGCGGCGAGCGACCCTCCATGATGTCCGAGATCTGGTCGGAGTCGAGCGTCTCCCATTCGAGCAGTGCCTTCGCCATGATCTCGACCTTGTCCCGGTTCTCCTCGATCAGCCGTCGCGAGAGCCCGTACTGCTGATCGATGATCCGCCGGATCTCCGCGTCGACCTTCTGCATCGTCGTTTCGGACACGTTCTTGTGGGTCGTCACGGAGCGGCCGAGGAACACCTCGCCTTCGTTCTCGCCGTACACCATCGGGCCCAGCGCATCGCTCATGCCCCACTCGGTCACCATGCGGCGTGCCATCTCCGTGGCTTTCTTGAAGTCGTCGCCGGCGCCCGTCGTCATCTGATTCATGAAGACTTCTTCGGCAATGCGACCGCCGAACAGCACCGCGATGCGGTTCATGATGTATTGGCGGTCGTAGCTGTAACGATCCTCTTCCGGAAGCTGCATGGTCACCCCGAGCGCGCGACCGCGCGGGATGATGGTCACCTTGTGCACCGGGTCTGCCTTCGGCAGCAGTTTCGCCACCACCACGTGGCCGGATTCGTGGTAAGCGGTGTTGCGCCGCTCGTCTTCCGGCATCACGACCGAGCGGCGCTCGGCGCCCATCATGATCTTGTCCTTGGCGCGCTCGAAGTCTTCCATGTCCACCAGCCGCTTGCTGCCGCGGGCCGCGAAAAGCGCCGCCTCGTTCACGAGGTTGGCGAGATCCGCGCCCGAGAAGCCCGGCGTGCCGCGCGCGAGGATGTCGCCGCGCACATCGGGCGCGACCGGCACCTTGCGCATGTGCACCGTCAGGATCTGCTCGCGCCCGCGGATGTCCGGCAGCGGCACCACCACCTGACGGTCGAAGCGCCCCGGGCGCAGTAGCGCCGGGTCGAGCACGTCGGGACGGTTAGTCGCCGCGACCACGATGACGCCCGAGTTGCCCTCGAAACCGTCCATTTCGACGAGCAGCTGATTCAGGGTCTGCTCGCGCTCGTCGTTGCCGCCGCCGAGGCCAGCTCCACGCTGCCGCCCGACCGCGTCGATCTCGTCGATGAATACGATGCACGGCGCGTGCTTCTTCGCCTGATCGAACATGTCCCGAACGCGCGCCGCGCCGACGCCCACGAACATCTCCACGAAGTCCGACCCGGAAATCGAGAAAAAGGGCACCTTCGCCTCGCCGGCGATGGCCTTCGCGAGCAGCGTCTTGCCGGTGCCCGGATTACCGACCATCAGCACGCCGCGGGGAATGCGTCCGCCGAGCTTCTGGAACTTGCCCGGGTCGCGCAGGAACTCCACCAGCTCGGCCACCTCTTCCTTCGCTTCCTCGCAGCCGGCGACATCGGCGAAGGTCACGGTGTTGGTCGATTCATCGAGGAGCCGCGCGCGGCTCTTGCCGAACGAGAACGCGCCGCCGCGACCGCCGCCCTGCATCTGCCGCATGAAGAAACACCCAGACGCCGATCAGGAGCAGCATCGGGAACCAGGAGACGAAGATGTTCATGAGGAGCGACGGCTCCTCCTCGGGCTTCGCCTCGACGATCACGCCGTTCTTCAGGAGATCCGACACCATCCACGGGTCCGACGGCGCGTAGGTAGTGAAGCGCTTGTTGTCGGAGCGAATACCCTTGATGATGCGGCCTTCGATCGTGACCTTGGCGACTTTGCCCTGCTTCACCTCCTCGATGAACTGGGAGTAGTCCATCGGGCTCTGGGCGGTCTGCCGGGTGCTGAATTGGTTGAATACCGTCATCAGCACGAGAGCGATCACCAGCCAGATGGCCACGTTCTTGATAAGATTGTTCAAGTTCACTCCTCGAAACTGATGCTTGTCAAATTCGAACGGTCGATTCTAACCCCATTATCCAGGGCTGTCACAGCGAGGACCCGGCGCGTCAAGCGCTTCCCGTGCCAATCCCGAGTCGCCAGACGGGCCGCGGCCCAGCAGATACACCTCGCTCGAGCTGCCCCTGGAAGCCTTGGGTTTGCGCGTGTGCAGCGTCCGGAACGACCGGCGCATCTGCCGCGCGAACGCCTCGAACCTCTCACCGTGGAACACTTTGACTAGGAATGCCCCATCCGGTTGCAGCCACTTGATCGCGAAGTCCGCCGCCAGCTCGGCGAGCGCCATCCCGCGTGCCTGATCCGCCACCGCTACCCCACTGAGATTGGGGGCCATGTCCGAGAGCACAAGGTCTGGTCGCCCCCCGCCCAGAATCGCTTCGAGCTCGGCCCACACCGCCGGCTCCCGAAAATCGCCGCGGACGAAGGTCACATTGGCGAGCGGAGCCATCTCGAGCGAATCCACCGCGATGACCCGCCCAGTCGTCCCGACAGCCGCGGCGGCCGCCTGGGACCAGCCGCCCGGGGCAGCTCCCAGGTCGACCACGGTCATGCCCGACTTGAGGAGATGGTCGCGCCCCGCGATCTCCAGGAGCTTGAACGCGGCACGCGACCGGTAACCTTCGTCCCGCGCCTGGCGCACGTAAGGATCGGTGAGATGCCGGTGCAGCCAGGCCTTGCTGGTCTTGTTCCGCTTCATCGCTTAGACTCTCACGCGGCTTTCGTCATGCCGCGTCCGACCATCATGCCGCCTTCCCTTACGCCATCCGAGCGCCGCGCCTTGCGGGCCCGCGCCCACCCCCTTCATCCCGTCGTGATCGTGGGCTCCAGAGGGCTCACGGCATCCGTGTTGAAGGAGGCCGAGATCGCCCTCAGGAGCCACGAACTCATCAAGATGAAGCTCGCTTCCGACGACCGGGGCGAGCGTACGAGCCAGTGCGCCGCCCTTGCCGAGGCACTCGCCGCGGCCCCGGTGCAGCAGATCGGCAAGATCGTCGTGTTCTACCGGGAAAACGTCGCGACCATCGAGGCCGCGTCCGCAGCCGCTGCCACGCCCAGGACGGCCGCCCGGCGCGCGCCGTCCCGTGCCCGCGCGGCGAGCCGACCGCCGCTGCCCGCCGCAATCGGCGGCGCTCGCAAGTCCGGCAAGACACCCATCGCGCGGCCTTCGCGCACTCCCGCGAAACCCCGACCGACACGCAAGCGAAGCGCCTCTCGGCGCTAGCTAACCTCGCTCGCCCGCCGCGCGATTCTGCAGCACCACCAGCACGGCTCCCAGCGCGCAGTTCACCAGATACAAGCCGCTCGCAACGCCATGCCATGCAGTAAAGCGGCCGCGCAGCGCGCTTTGCATCACTTCGGCCGGCGCGGCCGCCTGCTTGAGTCCGGCCAGAATCGGCTGCAGGCCGAATTCGCCGATCAGCGCGAGCGCGCTCATCGCGACGACTACCCGGAGCATCGGGCGCGCCGTTCCCGCTCCCTGCGAACGCGCGAGGAGCAACACGACGAGGCATGCGGCGCACGCCAGGCCCAGGTAAGCGACGACGCTGAAGATTCTTCCCGCCACGGCCCCGGCCAGGACGCGATCCGGGAGAACCCGGAAGAGCATGGGGGCGATCAGTAGTCCCGTCCAGAGCGACCCCACCCAGAGGGTGATCGCAACCGCCTGCAGGTCGCGGCGAAGCGCGTAGCCGCGTCCCGCCATTCAGACGTACGTGACGTCGAGGATCTCGTACTCCCGGAGGCCGCCTGGCGCCTGCACCTCGGCCACCTCCCCGGCGTACTTGCCGACCAGCGCCCGGGCGAGCGGCGAGGTGATCGAGATCTTGCCGAGCTTGATGTCCGCCTCGTCCTCGCCGACGATCTGATAGGTGACGACCTCGCGGCTGTCCATGTCCTCGAGCTCGACCGTGGCCCCGAACACGCAGCGGCCGTCGGCATCGAGCAGCGCGGGGTTGATGATCTGGGCATTGCCGAGCTTCGCCTCGACTTCCGCGATCCGCCCCTCGATGAAGCTCTGGCGCTCCTTGGCGGCGTGGTACTCGGCGTTCTCGGAGAGGTCGCCGTGCGCTCGCGCCTCCGCGATCGCCTGGATGACGGCAGGCCGATCCGTTGTCTTCAACCGGTGCAGCTCGGCCCGGAGCAGCTCGGCGCCGGTGACGGTCAGGGGAATCTTCTGCATGGCTTCGCGCGCGCTGTGGATCGGCCAGGATGCGCGGCTCAAGCCGCCCGCTCGGCGAGCTGCCGGTGCAGCCCCTGCAGGTCGTAGGCCCGCAGCTCCGTCATGTTCTGCATCCCGACGCACGCCGCCCGCGCTTCCGAAATCGTCGTGTAATACGTGATGCGCCCCTGAACCGCGGCGTGGCGGATGTAGTAGGAATCCTGTATCGCGTTGCGCCGCTCTTCAACGGTGTTGATGATGAGGGCGATCTCGCCGTTTTTCACGAGATCGACCACGTGCGGCCGTCCTTCGGTCATCTTGTTCACGGGCGTCACCTTGAGCCCGGCAGCGACCATCGCGGCCGCCGTGCCACGGGTCGCGAACAGGGCGAACCCGAGCTCCGACAGCGCGCGGCCGACCTCGACCGCCCGCGCTCGGTCGGACTGCCGAACGCTGATAAAGACGTTGCCGGAAGCCGGAAGTTTCACGCCTGCCGCGAGCTGCGATTTCATGAACGCCTCGGCGAAGCTCTCGCCCACGCCCATCACCTCGCCGGTGGACTTCATCTCGGGCCCGAGGATCGTGTCCACGCCCGGAAACTTGACGAACGGGAACACCGCCTCCTTGACGGCAAAGTAATGCGGTATGACCTCCGTCAGCACGCCCTGCGCGGCCAAGGTCTTGCCGGTCATGCAGCGCGCGGCGATCTTCGCGAGCGGCAAGCCGGTGGCCTTCGACACGAAGGGCACGGTACGCGACGCACGCGGGTTGACTTCCAGCACGTACACGGTCCCGTTCTGGATGGCGAACTGTACGTTCATGAGACCGACGACATTAAGCGCCCTCGCCATGGCGACGGTCTGCCGGCGCAGCTCCGACTGCATCTCCGGCGTGAGGCTGAAGGGCGGCAGCGAGCACGCGGAGTCGCCCGAGTGCACGCCAGCCTGCTCGATGTGCTCCATGATGCCGCCGATCATCACGTCGGTGCCGTCGGCGAGCGCGTCGACATCCACTTCCGTCGCGTCGTTGAGGAAGCGGTCGAGCAGCACGGGGGACTCGTTCGATACCTTCACCGCTTCGCGCATGTAGCGCTCGAGGTCGCGCGGGTCGTGCACGATCTCCATGGCGCGCCCGCCGAGCACGTAGCTCGGCCGCACCACCAGCGGATAGCCGATCTCCTGGGCGAGTGCGAGCGCCTCGCTCTCGGCGCGCGCGGTGCGGTTCGGCGGCTGCCTGAGATCGAGCGCGTGCAGCATCTGCTGGAAGCGCTCGCGGTCCTCGGCGCGGTCGATCATGTCGGGGCTCGTGCCGATGATCGGCACACCGTTCGCCGCGAGGTCGCGCGCGAGCTTGAGCGGTGTCTGCCCACCATACTGCACGACCACGCCCCAGGGCTTTTCCACCGCCACGATCTCGAGCACGTCCTCCAGCGTGAGCGGCTCGAAGTACAGGCGGTCGGAGGTGTCGTAGTCGGTCGAGACCGTCTCCGGGTTGCAGTTGACCATGAGCGTCTCGAACCCGTCTTCGCGCAGCGCGAGCGCCGCATGCACGCAGCAGTAATCGAACTCGATGCCCTGGCCGATGCGGTTCGGCCCGCCGCCCAGCACCATCACCTTCTTCCGGTCGGTGGGTGCGGCCTCGCACTCCTCATCGTAGGTGGAGTACAGGTAGGCAGTCCCGGTCGCGAACTCGCCCGCGCAGGTATCCACGCGCTTGTACACGGGCCGGATGCCCAGACGATGGCGCGCGGCGCGCACCTCCGCTTCGTTCGCCTTGAGCAGCTTGGCGAGGCGGCGATCGGAGAAGCCCTTGCGCTTCAGTCGCCGGAAATCCTCCGCACCGAGATCGCCGAGCGAGCGGTCGTCGACCTCCATCTCGATGTCGACGATTTCCTTGATCTGCGCGAGAAACCACGGATCGATACGGGTCAGTCCGTGCACTTCCTCGAGCGTGAATCCGTTCTCGAATGCGTCGCCGACGTACCAGATGCGCTCGGGGCCGGGCTCGCCCAGCTCCTTCTCGATGGTCTGGCGGTCGGTCGTCTTCTGGTTCAACCCGTCGACGCCGACCTCGAGGCCGCGCAGCGCCTTCTGGAACGACTCCTGGAACGTGCGCCCGATCGCCATCACTTCGCCGACCGATTTCATCTGCGTGGTGAGGCGATTGTTCGCCTGCGGAAACTTCTCGAACGCGAAGCGCGGGACCTTCGTTACCACGTAGTCGATCGACGGCTCGAACGATGCCGGCGTCGCACCCCCCGTGATCTCGTTGCGAAGCTCGTCCAGCGTGTAGCCGACCGCGAGCTTGGCGGCGACCTTCGCGATCGGGAAGCCGGTCGCCTTCGACGCGAGCGCCGACGACCGCGACACGCGCGGATTCATCTCGATCACCACCATGCGCCCGTCGGCCGGGTTGATCGCGAACTGCACGTTCGAGCCGCCGGTGTCGACGCCGATCTCGCGCAGGACGGCGATCGAGGCGTCGCGCATGATCTGGTATTCCTTGTCCGTTAGCGTCTGCGCCGGGGCGACGGTGATCGAGTCCCCCGTGTGCACGCCCATCGCATCGAGGTTCTCGATGGAGCACACGATGATGCAGTTGTCCCGCGCGTCGCGCACCACCTCCATCTCGAACTCTTTCCAGCCGATCACCGACTCCTCGATCAGGAGCTCCTTGGTCGGCGACGCTTCCAGTCCGCGCTCGCAGATGGCGACGAATTCCTCGCGGTTGTAGGCGATGCCGCCACCCGAGCCGCCGAGGGTGAAGGACGGGCGGATCACGGTCGGGAAACCAACCATGGCCTGCACCTGAAGTGCCTCCTCCAGCGAGTGGGCGAGCGCGGAGCGCGGGCATTCGAGCCCGATGCGTTGCATCGCGAGCTTGAACTTCTCGCGGTCCTCCGCCTTGTCGATCGCCTCCTTCTTCGCGCCGATCATCTCCACCCCGTGCTTCTCGAGCACACCGCGCTTCGCGAGGTCCAGCGCGCAGTTGAGCGCCGTCTGCCCGCCCATCGTCGGCAGCAGCGCATCGGGCCGCTCGAGCTCGATCACCTTCTCCACCATCTGCCACGTGACGGGCTCGATGTAGGTAGCGTCGGCCATCTCGGGGTCGGTCATGATGGTGGCCGGATTCGAGTTCACCAGGACGACCCGGTACCCCTCCTCGCGCAGCGCCTTGCACGCCTGCGCGCCGGAATAGTCGAACTCGCACGCCTGGCCGATCACGATCGGACCCGCGCCGATGATCAGGATGCTGTGGAGGTCGGTGCGCTTCGGCATGTCAGGAAGCGCGCGCCGAGAGCACGGTGCGCGGCGCCTGCGTCTGCGCGGATCCGAGCAGCTCGACGAACCGGTCGAAGAGGTAGTCCACGTCGTGCGGGCCGGGGCTCGCCTCCGGGTGGCCTTGAAAGCAGAACGCCGGCCGGTCCACGAAGCGGAAACCCTGCAGGCTGCCGTCGAAGAGGGACACGTGGGTCACTTTCGTGCTGGCGGGAAGCGTCGCCGCGTCGACCGCGAAGCCGTGGTTCTGACTCGTGATCAGCACGCGACCCGATTCGACGTCCTGCACCGGATGGTTCGCGCCATGGTGGCCGAATTTCATCTTCATGGTCTTCGCGCCCGCCGCTAGCGCGAGGAGCTGGTGGCCGAGGCAGATGCCGAAGACCGGCAGCCCGATATCCAGCAGTTTGCGGATGGCGCGGATCGCATAGTCGCACGGCTCGGGGTCGCCCGGACCGTTCGACAGGAAGACACCGTCGGGGCGCAACTCCAGGACCTGCTCCGCCGACGTTTGCGCCGGCACCACGGTGAGGCGGCAGCCGCGGCTCGCGAGCTTGCGCAGGATGTTGTTCTTGATGCCGTAGTCGTACGCGACCAAGTGGTAGCGGAACGCTGGCTTGGCGAACCCGCGGCCCAGTGCCCACTCGCCCTCGGTCCAGGCAAAGGGTCGCACACAGCTCACGACCTTGGCGAGGTCCATCCCCGCGAGGCCGGGGAACTCGCGGGCGAGCGCGAGCGCCCGCGCAGCGTCGACCGACTCCCCCGCCATGATGCAGCCCGCCTGCGCGCCCTGCTCGCGCAGGATGCGCGTGAGCTTGCGCGTATCGATGTCGGCGATCGCGACCACCGCATTCTGCTCGAGGTACCGATCGAGCGTGGCGGTCATCCGGAAGTTGCTCGCGAGAACGGGCAGGTCGCGGATGACGAGGCCCGCGGCAAAGACGCGATGGGACTCGACATCCTCGTCGTTGACACCGGTGTTGCCGATATGGGGATAGGTGAGTGTCACGATCTGGCGGCAATAGGAGGGATCGGTCAGGATCTCCTGGTAGCCGGTCATCGCCGTGTTGAACACGACTTCCCCTATCGTCTCACCCGCCGCGCCGATCGACACGCCGCGGAAAATCGTCCCGTCGGCAAGCGCGAGAATCGCAGGCAGACGTGACGGCACGAGAAACTCCGGGGTGTTGAAGGAAGCTTTGAGAGGCTATTACGTGCAAAGCGGGACAGGACCGCAGCCCTCTCCCGCTCGACGCCCGCGGATTATACGTCGCCCCGGACCACTGGGCAACGAACACGCCGCAATCGCGCGCGCCCGACGCTACCGCAAACCGAGCACGTCCTGCATGTCGTAGAGGCCGGCCGGCTGGTCCGAGAGCCACCGCGCCGCGCGCAGCGCGCCCTGCGCGAAGGTCGCACGGCTGGATGCCTTGTGCGTGATCTCGACGCGTTCGCCGACGCCCGCGAAGAGGACGGTGTGATCACCCACGATGTCGCCGCCGCGCACCGTGGCGAAGCCAATGGTCGACGGATTGCGCTCGCCGGTGACGCCTTCGCGGCCGTACACTGCGCAGCCCGCGAGGTCGCGCGCCAAAGCCTGCGCGACCACCTCTCCCATGCGCAGCGCGGTGCCGGAGGGTGCGTCGACCTTGTGCCGGTGATGGGCTTCGATGATCTCGATGTCGTAACCCTCGAGCCAGCACCCGCGCCGCCGTGTCGAGCAGCTTGAAGACGAGATTCACGCCGACGCTCATGTTCGGCGCGGCAACGATGCCGATGCGCTGCCCGACATCGCGCACCCGCTCGCGGTCCTCCTGGGAGAGGCCGGTGGTGCCGATCACCATCTTCACCTTCAGCACGTCGCATGCGGCGAGATGCCTGAGCGTGCCTTCCGGCCGCGTGAAATCGATCAGCACTTCGGCGGTGGCGAGCGTCCGCTCGATGTCGTCGCTGATCACGACCCCGCACGGCGCGCCGACGAGCTCACCCGCATCGCGCCCGAGACCGGGGCTCCCGGGGCGCTCCAGCGCCCCCACCAGACGCGCATCCGATGCCTGCGCCACGGTCTCGATCAGGGTCTTGCCCATACGGCCGGAGGCCCCGGCAATGGCGACGTTCAGCACGCGGATTCAGTCCGATTGAAACAGCACGGGAAACACGATCAGCGCGGCGCCGCCACCGGCGCAGTGTCGTCGTCCACGCCAATGACCTTCTTCACGCCGGACGTGACCGAATCCGTGATCGACTCGCCAGCAGGCGGCGGGGGTGGCGCCTTCGGTTTCGTGGCCTTGGGCCGGGGTGCGGGCGCGGCCGCTTCGGTGGCGCCCGGGCGGGGAACCTGCTCTTCGTTCGCACGCGGGCGGGGTCGCCCCACCTGTTCTTCCGTTGCCGCCGGCCGCGGGCGTGGCACCGCATCCTTGTCGCGCGTCTTCTTCGTGGCGGTAGTGGGGCTGGACTTGGCCGACGGGCTCGGGACGGCCGCATCGTCGTCGCCGCCGAATACCTTCTTCACCGACCGCGTCATGCTGTCGATCATGCCCCCGGAAGAGGTACCCGAAGCGGCCGCACCGGCCGCAGTCCCGGCGCCGACAGCTGCCGCTGCGTCCCTGCCCGGCGGGGCCGGCGGCGGCGAGTCCACTTCCATTCCGATCGCCGATTTGAGGGAATCGACGACCCCACCCGACGACGAGGGGGGCGGAGGCGGCGGTCCGCGGCGCGCCGTCGTCGGTTTTGCCTCGCCCACGGGCGCTGCGGTGTCGGTCTCGCCACTGACCGCTCCCGCCGGCGCGGCAGGCGCCGAGCCCGAAACCGCGGCGGCGGTGGCACTGCGCGAGCGCGTCCCAGCCGGGCGAGGCACGGCGTCGTCGCTCCCGCTGGCGGGCCGCGCAACCGTGTCAGAGCCCCGCGACGGCGGCCGTGCGACGACATCCGGGGCAGGTGCCGGCGGCGTTGCCGGTTTGGTCATGATGGGTGCCGCGGCCGGCGGCGCCGCGCGAGCAGCGCTCGGCGGCGGGGGCGGAGGCGTCCTGACCTCGAACCCGAAACCCTTCTTGATCGAGTCGGTAAAGCCGCCGGCCTGCTGCGGCGCGGGTGCAGCGGGCGCGGGTGCAGCGGGCGCGGGCTGCGCGGTCTGCCCCTTCGATGTCTTGGACTTGGCCGTCGAACCCGAATCGTCGGCGGTGGAGGCGGCGGAACCCCCCATCGCAGCCGCCCCGGCAGCGGCACCCACTGCTGCCGCACCGCCTCCCGACGCGGCAGGTTGCAGCGCGCGCGGTGCGGAAGGCGCCGGCGGCGCAGCGGCGGACGAAGGTGGCGTGTATCCCAGGGCGGGTTTCGATTGGGCAGCGGGTGCCGCAGGCGCAGCCTGCTGCGGCGGGGCGGCCAGGGTCGGCGCGGGCTGCGCAGGGGGCGGCGGGAGATTGGGTCCCGGCGGCGCTGCCGGCAATGCCACCGGCGGCGGCGCGCCGGGCATGCGACTGCCGAGGGGCTCCTGCAATTGGCGGTCACGCTCGATCTGCTCGATCGCCGCCTGCGGGTCCTTGAACTCCGGGGAGATGAAGAGGTTGCCTTCGAGACGGACCAACCGGTCACCGTCGAACACCGCCGTCACGAGGCGCTGCTCGGGCACGCCGCCGCCCTTCTGCTGGCGGAAGACATAGTCCCAGCGGTCCTGATGGAACGCATCCGCAATCAGAGGCGAGCCCAGCGCGAAGCGCACCTGGGACTTGCTCATGCCCGGGCGGAGCTTCGCGACCATCTCCTGGTCGACGTAATTGCCCTGCTGGATGTCGACCTTGTAGGGCGACAAGGTTGACCAGGAACATCCCGCGAGAAAGAGCGAGAAGAGAACTACGAGGTTTCGCATGTCGTGGACGCGGCGCCGATGGGCCAGCCGAATGATCAGCGGGCGAACCGCCGAGCATGACTTTGGGCGGCCAGGCTGGATTTGCTTTCCCGTTGAATCGGCTTATGATACCCGAACAATTCTTCCCGAGACAGGCCGGCCCTTCCCCTCCCGCTGTGAGCTCGTCCCAAGACCTCAAGACCATGGGGCTGAAGGCCACCACCCCGCGGCTCAAGATCCTCAACCTGTTCGAAACGACCAAGGTGCGGCATGTGTCCGCCGAGGACGTGTACAAGCTCCTGCTCGCGGACGGCGAGGATATCGGGCTTGCCACCGTGTACCGAGTGCTCACCCAGTTCGAGCAGGCGGGCCTCCTGCAGCGCCACCACTTCGAAAGCGGTAAGGCCGTATTCGAGCTGAACCAGGGCGGCCACCACGACCACCTGGTGTGCCTGCAGTGCGGGCGCGTGGAGGAATTCTTCGACCCCGAGATCGAAGCCAGGCAGGATCGCGTCGCGATTGAGCGCGGCTTCCGCATTCACGGGCACTCACTGCACATCTACGCGGATTGCCAGAAGGTCAATTGCCCGCACCGGAAGGGCGCGGCGTAGATTTTCTTCGTGCGCAATGCGCGCGGCAGTTCAAGGTCCGGCACCCCGTGAAGAAATGTGTCTCGCATGAGCCGCAGGCTCGAAAGTGCGCGCTCCCTGCCTCCCTACGACGCGAGCTACAAGCATCGGTCACGACAATTGGGATATAACCAAGGTCGGACCCTTGGCGTCGGGCAACCCAGTCTCGGGTAGATCGAAGATCGAAGATGCCAGTGCAGATGGCAGCAGGCGATACGACCTACCGCCCGCCCTGGATCGGGTAGCCCTTCCAGAGCCACTCGAGGGCTTCGGGTAACGTCTGCAGCTTCGCGGAACGATCACAGTGGCCAGCGTTGCGCGCGAACACGAACTGATAGTGATAACCCTTGGCCGCGAGCACGCGCGCCATGTTCTGGTTCGCGAGGACCCAGTCGTGCATGCCGTCGCGCATGATGCCCGGATTGAAGAAGTCGCGATCGCCGACCTGCAGCCAAATTCGAATCGGCTTGACCGGACTGTCGGGAATGAGCCGCTCGTGAAACTCCCACGCGCCGTGCGGCGTCTCGGCGCTCGGTGGCCACTGCTGGTTCACGTACGTGCCGGAGTACGTCAGTACGCGGCGGTACAGCTCGGGGTGATACCACGCCATGATCAGCGCCGCCGACCCGCCCGAGCTGCAGCCCATCGTCGCGCGGCCATCGGGATCCTTGGTCAACTTCACGTTGGCCCGCTTCTCGACCTCCGGCAGCACTTCCGATTCGACGAACTCCGCGTAGCGCCCCGACATCGTGTCGTATTCCAGCCCACGCTGGCTGCCCTGCGCGTCGCCGCCGCCGTTGCCGATGGAGACGGCGACCATCACGGGCACGCGTTTCTGCGCAATGAGGTTGTCCAATGCGGTGAAGAGCAGCGGGTCGGGACCGTCGGTGCCGACGATGAACGGGGCAGCCGTCCCCGGCACGTACTGCTGCGGCACGTACACCGTGACACGACGCGTGTAGGGTGCCGGCCGGCTGGTCGTCACGATCAGCTTGGCGGGATCGGTGGGATCGACCGTCCCGAACGTCCCCGGATCGCGCGCGATGCCCGGATAGATCTTGCTGTCCGCGGAGCTCATGGTGAATTCGACCAGGGTGCCCTGCGGGACTCCCTCCTGCGGCGTCATTTCGGGCGCCGCGTTGTGGGTCGGGCCGATGATGAAGTTTCCCTCGGCATCGGCCGGCGGCACCTCGCCATCAGGCAACTCTCGAGCCGCAACGTATCCCGGCGTGTTCGGATCGCGCGTCGGCGGCTGCGGGCGCGACGGCGCTGCACCCCGGCCGAGGACGATCGCTAGCGCGATGACCGCAGCCAACCCAAGCAGGAGAAAAGCGGTCGTTCGACGGGTCGGCATAGTCCCCAGCTCGAGTGGTTACAGAGTCCTCTTCGTGGACCGCTCATTCGAACCGCGCGGGGTCGATGCTCACCGAGTGCGTAGCGAGATACACCTCGCGCAGGAAGCAGGCAAGGCCGCAGATCACAGACACCATCGATGCCACGAAGAGTGTGCCGGCGAACCACCTGAGGTCGATGGCGAAAAACTCCTCCACGAACAGGATGACGATCACCAGGCAGACGAACAGCGCCGCTGCTGTGCAGAAGTTGATGGACCAACTCACCACGCGCCGGCGGCGCTCGAGGTCGCTGAGCTCGATACGCGCCGCAGCTCGAGCCTTGGCATCCAAGCCGGGCCACATCCCCTCGAAGCTGCGGGCGCGGTCGATCACCCGAGCGAGTCGGTTGGCCATTACTCCGAGTAGCCCGGCGATGCCGGTCAGCAGGAACACGGGCGCGATCGACAGCTGAATCGCGCGTGCAATGATTTCGGTGCTCTGTTCGGTCGGCATCATGGCGATCTCCGTAATGGGCAAGCCCGCGTTGCGTACGACAGGATAGCGCACCGCGTCCGGCCGATTAGGAAGCCACACCCTGCGACTCAAGATCCTCAACCTGTCCGAAACCACGAAAGTCCTGCATGTCTCCGCCGACGGCGTTTACAAGCTGCCGATCTCGAGATCGGAAGCGAGAGGTATCGGCGTCGCGACCGTGAACGCGGCTTTCGCATCCACGGACACTCGTTGCACATCTACGCGGAATACCAGAAGGTGAATTGCTCGCATCGACAGCGCGCTGCGTAAATTCCGTCGTGCGCGGGAGTAGGTGACGCGTGACCCATCGCTGGACCACCCGTCGTCACACTTGGAGCTGGAATCAGCGTGAACGACGTTCCGTCAAATACTCCTCTGAGCGAGGCGTTGACCACTCCGGGTCCTCCGCCTGAGGGGCGCACGCGCGGTACGCGACCACGCAGCCCTGATTCGACGCTTGCAACCGCACGATCACGCCCCCTGTCTCCGCTTGACCAAGAATTCGGCAGCTGCACCACCCCTCAGAGATTCCTCAGTCTCTCCGCCTCGAGCCGCACCACCTTGTAGCCGCGTGACTTCACGTGGGACACGAGATCCTGTGTGCCGCCAGGACCGTCTGCAGACCCCTGGTCCCGCAGGGCGATCAGCGTCAGGCTTTGCGCGTTCATCGCGAGCACGTTGAAGAGCATCCAGAGTTTGTGCCGCTCCCACGTGTTGTACTTGGTGTCCTCGCGTCTGTTGTACTCCCGGCCCTGCAACCAGGCAGGGAGTTCCTCCTTCTCCGACAGTACCCGGGGGTTTAGCCGTTCGACGAGCCGCTCGAATCGATCCACCCAATCCCCGCCCCCGGGCTCCACGGAGCTGGCGCTGAAAGCCTCCTTCGGCACCGGCAGAAACATCCTCGTCTCGATCTTCAACTCCGCGCACACCTCGTGGAACAGGATGTCGCCGCCACAGCGACCGCCCGCCACGCCAAGGACGAGCGACTCGGTCCCGCGCTCCTTGGCGACGGCGTCCGCGATGAGTCGGCGCGCCTCATTCTCGGCGGCTTTCGTCCGCGGAAACCGGGGCGGGGTGCGCCCCTCGTCGTCGATTCTATGACCCGTGAACAGAATGAGGCGCCTGATGCGCCGGAAGCCGCCGGTGATCGTGTCTGGCATCGCATCTGACAGTTCATCCAGGACCGCGGCCACTTCGACTACGAACTCCGATCGAACCTGCATCTTCTCGAACACGGCCAACTGTTCCCTTACCCCGCTCACCACGTAACTCGGCGCGCCGGTCAGCGCCTCGCGATAGCGCTGGGCGACCGTACGAGGCCGGCGCCCTGTGAGGAACGCGTGTTCCGCTTCACTGATGGCCGTCAAGAGCTGTTCTTCGGGATCTGGATTCCACCGCTTCCGCAGCGCGTTCCGGCTGGCCTCCAGCGAGAGCGCCACAGCCCCCGACAGCTGCTGATACTGCGCTTCGCACTCGGTCAACTCTCGTCGGGCATCGTCTTCGCAGTCGAACTGGTCCAGCCACACCTCCGGAAGGGCCTGCGCGAGGTCGATGCGAAGCCGCAGCAGCGCCATGGCGTTCACGCCGGAGGAAAAATGGTTCAGGTCCTGCTGGAAGCCGGACGCATACCTTTGTAGCGCCTCTGTCAGGCTCGGCGACCGCAGGGCGACGACGCGGGTGTCGCCCGGGGCGTTCGTGAAGCTCTGCACCCAGCGGGTCTTGATGTTGCGGCCCTGCAGGGCGTACGCCTCGGCGCGATCACGTCTCGTCGTTCCCTGGGCGTCGATCACGCGCTGGATTGCCTGCGTCGACCGGGTCAGGTTTTCCGCCTGCTGGCGAGAATCCGGCTCCTTTTCCGCCAGCCGCTGGTAGACCGCCGCGAGTGTCTGATTCGCCTCAACGTCCTCCGGACGCTTCTCGAGCAACCACTCGAAGGTCTCTTTCGCACCGCGGTCCGCCTGCAAGTTGAACTGGGCCTGACCAACCGTGCGCAGACCCTCTACCGCCCAATCGAAGTCCTTCGCTTCGTACGCGTACGTCCGCAGGTCGCCGCGAAACCGCCCCGACCGCGCACGCCCGACCGCTTCCACGAAGTCGCCTGGCACGACGTTCAGTGCTGAAGGGTCAGGCGGCTTCAGACCGGGCAGCAGTTGGTAGACGGGGCTGTCGATCCGCTTCGAATTGAGGGTCGCCTTCAGGGCTCGCGTGAGGTCCCTGACCGCGGCCGCCGGATTCTTCAGGTCGTATATGAGGTAGCGATCGGTCGCGAGGTCGAACGGGACCTCGTCGATATTCGCACGCACGAGGAACGTGTCCTGCGCGCGAAGCCCGTGACGGATGCCCAGCTCGTAGAAGACATTCGCGTTGTGGATGGAGACGTCCGCGACGACGAGATCCGCCGTCACCAGCAGGCGGAACATGTCCTCGCGGATGTTCCCCTGCTCCATGATCTCCTGTGTCGTGCGGCCCTTGATGCCTGCCTCCTTGAGGGCCGGCAGAAGGAGTTCCTTCTCGACGTGATCGAAGTCGATCGCGCTCTCAGAGCCATCGATCACGACGTTCTTGACGCCGAATGGACGAACGATGAACGCATGCATGGTCACCCCTTGACAATCTCACGGAAGTCGCCCAGACGGTCGAGCCCCTCAGGTGTCCATCGACGTTATCGCCGATGCAGGTGCGTAGCGTTTGGCAAGGATAGATTCTATGTAGGCCGCGTGAGTTACCCTCTGGTGGGTTTCTCAAACGGAAAGAGAAGGAGACCGGAAGATGAACCCAGCGACCCGTAAGCATGAAGATAGCGTAGTTGAGGCGATGCTGTACATGGCCCTTGAGCTGAGCAGCAAGACCGGGAGGGTGACGTTTGGCGACGGAGCGAGGCGCCGCCACGGCATCGGCTATCGCCTCGCAGTGAGGAGTCGCGGTCAGCCTCCGCCCTTCCCCTTCACGCTCCTCACTTCCCCCTTCTCCCCTTCCTGCGCTCGCCCCGCCTGGGCCAGCATCTCTTCGGCGTGGCTGCGCGTCGTGGCCGTGATCCTGACTCCGCCCAGCATGCGCGCGATTTCCTCGACGCGGTCCCGGCCTTCCAGGACCTCGACCGCGCTCGCGAGGCCCGCGTCGGTCCGGGTCTTCACCACGCGCCACTGGGCATCGCCGGCCGCCGCGACCTGCGGCAGATGGGTCACGCACATGACCTGGTGCTTGCGGCCCAGGTCGCGGAGCAAGCGCCCGACGATCTCGGCCACACCACCGCCGATGCCGGCATCGACCTCGTCGAAGACGAGCGTGGGCACGTTCGCGACCTCGCTCGTCGCGGTCTGGATCGCGAGGCTCAAGCGCGAGAGCTCGCCGCCCGAGGCGACTTTCGCCAGCGAACGCGCCGGCAGGCCGGCGTGGGCGGACACCTGGAACTCGACGTCCTCCATTCCCTGCGCGCCGCCCTGCTCGAGCACGTTGAGCACGGCCTCGAAGCGCCCTCCCGCCATGGCGAGCCCCTGCATCGCCGCCGTCACCCGGTGCGCGAGCAGGGACGCCCAGTGCTGCCGCGCGCCCGACAGGAGACGGGCGGCGCATTCGTACGCGTCGCGCGCTTCCGCTTCCTGCCGGCGGATTGCTTCCGGGTCGAGCCCGTCGGTGAGCAGCTCCAGTCGCAACCGCGAGCGCTCGAGAAGGTCCGGCAGTTCCGCCGGCGTTACGCGATACTTTCGCGCCGCATCGTGGATCGCCGCGAGGCGCCGCTCGACTTCCGCCAGCCGCGCCGGATCGAGATCTACCCGCTCGCCGTAGTGCCGCAGCGCAGACACCGCCTCCTGCACTTCGACCCGAGCCGACTCGAGCAGGTCGAGCACCGCGCCCAGACCGGGATCATGTTCGACCGCATGTCCGATCCGGCCGCTCACCGCGGCCAACTGCGAGAGGCAAGCCGCGTCGCCATCCGCCAGGAGCTCGACCCCCGTCCGCGCAGTTTCGATCAGGCTCGCCGCATGGGCGAGGCGTTGGTGATCCGCCTGCAGTTCGGCCCACTCGCCGTCGCTCACCGCGAGGGCGTGCAGCTCGTACACGCAGAACGAGACCTCGTCGCGCTCGCTCTCGAGCCGCGCGGCATCCTGCACCACCGAGCGCAGTCGCCCCGCCAGCTCGCGCCAGTGCCGGTACTGCTGCGCCACCCGGGCCGCCTGGGCTTCGAGGCCGCCGTAACCATCGAGGAGGCGACGTTGCGTCGCGGGGCGCAGCAGCGACTGGTGGATGTGCTGTCCGTGAATGTCGACCAGGAATTCGCCCGCTTCGCGCAGCTGGGCGAGCGTGCACGCGTGGCCGTTGACGAGCGCGCGCGAGCGGCCGTTGGCATCGATCACCCGGCGCAGCAGACAAGCTCCCGCGTCGCCGGCGAGCTCGTTCTCGGTAAGCCACGACTCGAGTCCCGGCGCGTCTTCGATATCGAACTCGGCCGCGATCTCGGCCCGCTGGGCACCGTGGCGCACGACGCCCGGGTCGCTGCGCTCGCCCAACACCATCGCCAGCGCGTCGACGAGGATCGACTTGCCGGCGCCGGTCTCGCCGGTCAGGACCGTGAATCCGGGGCCGAACTCCAGATCCATCTTCTCCACGATCACGAAATCGCGGATTGCCAGCAACCGCAACATCAGGCGGACGCGCTCCGCATTACAGGCTTTCGCTCCACCGCAGCTTTTCCCGCAGCATGCGGTAGTAGTTGTGGCCGACCGGGTGCAGGAGCCGCACTTCGACGGGCGCGCGCCGCACCCGGACGCGGTCGTCCCCGTTCAGGTCGAAATGGGAGTGACTGTCGAAATGCACCCGCACGTCCTCCGCTTCGTGCATCCTGACCTCTACCAGCGAGTCAGCGGCGACCACGATCGGCCGCGCCGCCAGCGTGTGCGGAGAGACCGGTACCACCCCCATCAGACGCAGGGAGGGATGCAGGATCGGCCCGCCCGAGGAGAGTGCATAGGCGGTGGAGCCGGTCGGCGACGTCACGATCAACCCATCGGAGCGCAGTGTGTAGACGAACTGGCCGTCGACCCGGACATCGAATTCGATCATGTTACCCGCGGCCCCTTTGGTGACCACCACGTCGTTCAGCGCCATCACGTTGAACACGGTCTCGTCGTTGCTTACGACCTCTGCCGCCAGCAGCATGCGGGACTCCGTGACGAACTTCCCCGCCAGGATATGGCCCATGGTTTCGAACATCGTATGGACCGAGATGTCCGTCAGGAAGCCGAGGCGGCCCTGGTTGATGCCCACCAGCGGCACACCGTGGGGTGCCAGCGTGCGGGCGATGTTGAGCATGGTGCCGTCGCCACCGATGACGATCGCGAGCTCCACCTCGGCGCCGAGCTCGTCCAGCTCCATCACGGGAAAGCCGCGGTTGCCGATGTGGGAGGCGGTGAGCCGATCGAGGACGACGCTGATGCTGCGCTCCTCGAGGAAATGCGCCATGTCGAGCAACGGCAAGGCGATGTCCGGGCTCTTGTACTTGCCGATGATGGCAACTTTCTTGAATGACGCGCTCATCCCTAGCATTTAACCACAAGCATTCTCCAAGCGACACCGACGCGAAAACGCAGATTGCTGAAAACATTACGGTCTTTATAGAATCCTGAAATAGAATCCTGAAGATGCTCTCCGAGCGCGCGCAAATCCTGCTCAAAACCCTGGTCGAGCGCTACATCGCCGACGGGCAGCCGGTCGGCTCGCGCACGCTCTCGCGCTACTCCGGGCTCGACCTCTCGCCCGCGAGCATCCGCAACATCATGGCGGATCTCGAGGAGATGGGCTTCATCCTGAGTCCCCACACCTCCGCCGGGCGCATCCCGACACCCCTCGGCTACCGCTTCTTCGTGGATACGCTGCTGACCCTGAAGCCTCTCGACCGGCTGGAGATCCAGCAACTCGAAGACAATCTGCAGAGCCAGAGCACCCAGAGACTCGTCGCCACCGCCTCCCACCTGCTCTCCGACCTGACCCATTTCGCCGGGGTCGTGGTGGTGCCGCGGCGGCGCAATCCGGCGTTTCGCCACATCGAGTTCCTCCGCCTCGCCGAAAAGCGCATTCTGCTCATCATCGTCACGCCCGAAGGCGACGTGCAGAACCGCATCCTGTTCACGGAAAAGGCCTACTCACCGGCGGAGCTGATCGAGGCCGCGAACATTCTCAACCAGAACTACGCCGGGCTCACCTTCGAAGAGATCCGAAGCCGCATCCACGGCGAGCTGCGCCAGTTGCGCGAGAGCATGACAGAGCTCCTGACCGTCGCCCTCGACGCGAGCGACGCGGCCATCAGCGAGTCCGAGGAAGTGGTGGTCTCCGGTGAGCACAACCTGCTCGACGTGCAGGAACTCTCGTCCAACATGGACCGGCTGCGCGGGCTCTTCGCGCTGTTCGATCAGAAAACCGGCCTCTTGCGCATCCTCGACTTGAGCAGCCGGGCCGACGGCGTGCAGATCTTCATCGGCGGCGAGTCCGGCATCGCGCCGCTCGACGAGTGCAGCGTCGTCACCGCGTCCTACGAGGTCGAAGGTCAGGTCGTCGGCACCGTCGGCGTGGTGGGTCCGACGCGCATGGCCTACGAGCGCGTGATCCCGATCGTGGACGTCACGGCGAAGCTCCTGTCGAGCGCACTGTCGCAGATTGAGGAGGAACGTGAAGGGTGACACCGGGCGAGGCCCGTCGCTGCCGCACCCGCACCCGCCCATGCCTCCACCCTTCACGATGCACGCCTCTCCGATGCCCGATCCCGGAACCGCCCTTTGCCCACGGCTCCTTTCTGAAGGCCGGCATCCTGCTGGTCAACCTCGGCACGCCGGAGGCGCCGACACCCGCAGCGGTAAAGGTCTATCTGCGGGAGTTCCTGAGCGACCGGCGCGTCGTGGAGCTGCCGCGGCCGATCTGGTGGCTGCTCTTGAACCTCGTCGTGCTCACCCGCCGGCCGAAGGACTCGGCAGCGCGCTACGCGCAGATCTGGACAAAGGAAGGCTCGCCGCTCAAAGTCCACACGGAGCGGCAGGCCAAGCTCCTGCAGGGCTATCTCGGCGTCACGGTGAAGTCGCCTTACGTGGTCGACTACGCCATGCGGTACGGGTCGCCGTCCATTCCCGAAGTGCTTCAGCGCCTGAAGGCCCAGGCCTGCGATCGCATCGTGGTGCTGCCGCTCTATCCGCAATACTCCGCGAGCAGCACCGGGACGGTGTTCGACGTCGTGTTCGACGAGCTGAAGCGCATGCGCAACGCGCCCGCGATTCGCACCGTCAAGCACTTCCACGATGACCCGCGCTACATCGCCGCCGTGGCGCAGAGCATCCGCGACGACTGGATGCGCAACGGCCGCCCGGACATTCTCGTGATGAGCTTCCACGGCCTGCCGCGCTTCTCGCTCGAGAAGGGCGATCCCTACCACTGCGAATGCCTGAAGACCGGCCGCCTGGTGGCGGAGGCGCTCGGCCTGAAGCCGCACCAGTACCGCGTGAGCTTCCAGTCGCGCTTCGGCGGCGCGGAATGGCTGAAGCCCTACACGTCGGACACGCTGCGCGAGCTGGGCGCCGCCCAGACCGCGCGGGTCGACGTGGTCTGCCCCGGCTTCACTTCGGATTGCCTCGAGACGCTGGAGGAGATCGCCCTCGAGGGCAAGGCCGATTTCCTGAAGGCGGGTGGCGGGGCGTTTCACTATATCCCCTGTCTGAACGATCGGGACGACTGGATCCGCGCCTTGAGCGGCATTACCGCCGATCACCTCGGCGGGTGGGCTGGCACCGCGTTCGACCGCCCGCAGGCCGAGCGCGAGGGGGCGCAGGCGCGCGCGCGCGCGCTGGAGCAAGGCGCCAAGGGCTGAGCTCTTTTCGTTCCCCGGTCCGCGGACGTTTCCGCCCGGGCGCCGCTATTTTCCGGGCGGGCCTTGAAATCCCTGCCGCTCTCCCCAACCTCCGCCGTACTCGATTTGCCCATGGAGTCCGGCATGCACGAAACACCGCACGACACGACCGCGGCGGAGGCGCCCGCGGAGGCTACAGACGACCCCGTTGCGACGGCCCAGGCCGCGCCGAGCGCCGAGGAACGACTCGAGCTGGCGGAGGCGAAGGCGCGGGAGCACCACGACGCGTGGCTCCGTGCGAAGGCCGAGGCGGACAACATCCGCAAGCGCGCCCAGGAGGACGTCTCCAAGGCCCACCGGTACGCGCTCGACGGCTTCTCCGAAGCGCTGCTCCCCGTGCGGGACAGTCTCGAAGCCTCGCTCGCAACGCCCAACCTGACCATCGACAGCCTCAGGACCGGGGTCGACCTCACCCTCAAGCAGCTCGCCGCCGTATTCGAGAAATTCGGCATCGCCGAGATCAACCCGGTCGGCGAGAAGTTCGACCCGCACCGGCACCAGGCGATCTCCACGGTGGAGTCGGACCAGGCGGCGAACACCGTGGTGCAGGTGCTGCAGAAGGGCTACCGCCTGCACGACCGCGTCGTCCGCCCGGCCCTCGTCACCGTAGCGAAGGGCAAAGACGCTTGAAATCAATGGTCGCGGCCGCACCTACGGAACAATCGGTTTACTGAATTCAACCGCTCGTACTCGGAAAGGAATCCAGCATGGGAAAGATCATCGGCATCGACTTGGGCACCACGAACTCGTGCGTGGCCATCATGGAGGGCGGCAAGCCCAAGGTCATCGAGAATGCGGAAGGCGCCCGCACCACGCCATCGGTCGTCGCCTACATGGAGGACGGTGAGGTGCTCGTGGGCGCACCCGCCCGCCGCCAGGCCGTGACCAACGCGAAGAACACGATCTATGCGGTGAAGCGTCTGATCGGCCGTCGCTTCGAGGACAAGGAAGTCCAGAAGGACATCCACCTGATGCCCTACAGGATCGTCAAGGCGGACAACGGCGACGCCTGGATCGAGGAGCGCGGGAAGAAGATCGCGTCGCAGGAAGTGTCGGCGCAGGTGCTGCGCAAGATGAAGAAGACCGCCGAGGACTATCTCGGCGAACCCGTCACCGAGGCGGTGATCACGGTGCCCGCGTACTTCAACGACTCCCAGCGACAAGCCACCAAGGACGCCGGCCGCATCGCGGGCCTCGAGGTGAAGCGCATCATCAACGAGCCCACGGCGGCCGCGCTCGCGTTCGGCATGGACAAGCAGGAAGGCGACCGCAAGATCGCGGTCTACGACCTGGGCGGCGGCACGTTCGACATCTCGATCATCGAGATCGCGAGCGTCGAAGGCGAGCACCAGTTCGAGGTGCTTTCCACCAACGGCGACACGTTCCTGGGCGGCGAGGACTTCGACCAGCGCGTGATCGACTACGTGGTCACCGAGTTCAAGAAGGAACAGGGCGTCGACCTGTCGAAGGACGTGCTCGCGCTGCAGCGCCTGAAGGAAGCCGCGGAGAAGGCCAAGATCGAGCTCTCGTCCTCGCAGCAGACCGAGATCAACCTGCCCTACATCACGGCGGATCAGTCCGGGCCGAAGCACCTCGCCATCAAGATCACCCGCGCCAAGTTCGAGAGCCTGGTCGAGGAGCTGATCGCGCGCACCGTCGAGCCCTGCCGCACGGCCATCAAGGATGCCGGCATCAAGATCGACGACATCGCCGACGTCATCCTCGTCGGCGGCCAGACGCGCATGCCGGCGGTGCAGGAGAAAGTGAAGCAGATCTTCGGCAAGGAGCCGCGCAAGGACGTGAACCCGGACGAAGCCGTGGCCATCGGCGCGGCGATCCAGGGCGGCGTGTTGAAGGGCGAGGTGAAGGACGTGCTGCTGCTCGACGTCACCCCGCTCTCGCTCGGCATCGAGACGCTGGGCGGCGTGATGACGAAGCTCATCCAGAAGAACACCACGATCCCGACCAAAGCCTCGCAGGTGTTCTCCACCGCCGACGACAACCAGAGCGCGGTGACGATCCACGTGCTCCAGGGCGAGCGCGAGGTGGCTTCGGGCAACAAGAGCCTCGGCCAGTTCAACCTGACCGACATCCCGCCCGCAGCCCGCGGCATGCCGCAGATCGAGGTCACCTTCGACATCGACGCGAACGGCATCATGCACGTGACCGCCAAGGACAAGGCGACCGGCAAGGAGAACAAGATCACCATCAAGGCCAACTCCGGACTCACCGAGGAGGAGATCAAGCGGATGGTGCGCGACGCCGAGGCGCACGCCGAGGACGACCGCAAGCTGCACGAGCTCGTCGATGCGCGCAACCACGCCGATGCGCTGGTCCATACGGTGAAGAAATCGCTGGCCGAGCTCGGGGACAAGGTCGCCGCCGACGACAAGGCGAAGATCGAAGCGGCGATCAAGGACGTCGAGGAAGCGATCAAGTCGGACGACAAGTCAGCGATCGAGGCCAGGACACAGACCCTCGCACAGGCATCGCAGAAGATCGGCGAGCAGGCCTACGCCCAGAGCCAGGATGGGCCCGGCCCGGGGCCCGGCGCCTCGGGCGGCGGCGACGGCGGCAAGAAAGCGGAAGGCGACGTCGTCGATGCGGAGTTCGAAGAGGTGAAGGAGAAGAAGGCTTAACGGCGGGAAGGAGTGAATGCGTGAAAGAGTGAAGAGGTGAAGGTTGCAGCGAAAGCACCGGGACCTTCGTGCCTGGCAGGCCGCAGTCGAATTGGTGGAATCCATCTACCAGGTCACTGCGGCCTTCCCGCGTGAGGAAGCGTTCGGCTTGACGGGGCAGATGCGTCGGGCCGCCGTGTCCGTTCCCGCCAACATCGCCGAAGGCGCGGCACGGAACTCGACGAAGGAACTACTACGTTTCCTCAGCGTGGCGTCAGGTTCGCTTTCCGAGCTCGACACTCATCTCGAAATCGCCGGTAGATTGGGTTACTTGTCAGACGTGGGATCGGTGCGGCACAAGGCCGATGGTGTGTTCGCCCTGCTGGTGGGCCTCTCGGCCTCGTTGAAACGGAAAGGCGCGTAGCGCTGCCGGCATTCACCCGTTCACTCATTCACTCGTTCACTCCTTCACGCCTTCGATAACGATGTCCAAACGCGACTACTACGAAGTGCTGGGCGTCAAGCGCGACGCCGCCGAGGAAGAAATCCGGAAGGCGTTCCGCAAGCTCGCCATGAAGCACCACCCGGATCGCAACCCGGGTGATCACACCGCCGAGGTTCGCTTCAAGGAAGCGAAGGAAGCGTACGACGTGCTGGGCGACACCGACAAGCGCGCCGCGTACGATCGTTTCGGCCATGCCGGCGTAGATGCGACCGCCGGCGCTGCGGGTGCGGGCGGCTTCGGGAATTTCGCCGACGCCTTCAGCGACATCTTCGGCGACATTTTCGGCGCCGGGCGCGGGGGCCGCTCCACCGTCTATCGCGGGGCGGACCTGCGCTACAACCTCGAGGTCACCCTCGAGGAAGCGGCTCGCGGCACCGAAACCCGCATCCGCATTCCGACCATGCAGGAATGCGGCACCTGCGGCGGATCGGGCGCGAAACCGGGCACGCAGCCTTCCACCTGCTCGACCTGCGGCGGCCACGGCCAGGTCCGCATCCAGCAGGGCTTCTTCTCGATCCAGCAAACCTGCCCCACCTGCCACGGCAACGGCCGCGTGATCGGTTCACCCTGCAGCGAGTGCCACGGTCAGGGCCGCGTCAAGATTCAGAAGACGCTGTCGGTCAAGATTCCAGCAGGCGTCGACGAAGGTGATCGCATCCGACTCGCCGGCGAGGGCGAGGCCGGCATCAATGGCGGTCCTGCCGGCGATCTCTACGTCGTCGTCCACCTGCGCGAGCACGCGGTCTTCCAGCGCGACGGCAACGATCTGCACTGCGAGATGCCGATCAGCTTCACCATCGCGGCGCTCGGCGGTGAGGTCGACATCCCCACCCTGGACGGTCAGGCGACCGTGAAGATTCCGCGCCGAGACCCAGACCGGCAGGGTGTTCCGCCTGCGCGGCAAGGGCATCAAGGGCGTGCGCGCGTCGAGCCCCGGCGATCTGCACTGCCACGTCGTCGTCGAGACGCCGGTGAATCTCACCGCCCGCCAGAAGGAACTGCTGGAAGAGTTCGAGGCGATCAGCCGCGACGACGAGGGGACGCACAATCCCCGCGCGAAGGGGTGGTTTGACAAGGTCAGGGAATTCTTCGCGGAATGAATTCTCTGACCTTACGGCGCAGGCTAACTTGCACGCAAAGTTAAGGTCGGCAGATTCATCGTCGACCGGCCGGAACCACAAGGTGAAAGAGTTCTTCGCAGAGTGAATTCCGTAGGCCCCCGTGTTACTTAGCCGGGGCAGTGTGCCCTTTAGGTTCGTCTCTTGCACGAAGACAAGATGCTCCCAACTCGACAAGCCGAGATTGAAGCTAAAGCGAAACGCCAAACAACACTCGTCACGACCCGCACGTCTCTTGCAGTCGCCATCATTGCCGCCACAGCTTCCGTAGCTTCTGTCGCATTCAACTATTGGTTTACGGATAGAGTACGAACCAACATCAGTGATCAGACTCTAGCGTTGGAGGCCATCAAAGTAGATCTCGCAAAGTCGGCACAGAAGACTGCCGATACGGTCGCGATGATCGATGCAGCGCGCTTAGAGCTCCAGCGCCAAGCGGCGGCCATCGAAAACGCTCGCCTTGATATCGAGCGCCAAGCGGCGGACATCGATGCCGCTCGCCTTGTTATCCAGCGACAGCTCGCAGTTAGTTCCACTCGGAACGAGTCCAGGAGAACGGACATCGACGACCAACGCCGAAAGGCCGATCAAATTCGCCTTGCAACGGATCTCGCCAAGGCGAAGGCCCAGCTGCTCCCTACTATGGAGCCATCCTGCACCGTCACATGGGTCTCACAGCAACGGCTGACACTGGAGTGTACGTTCAAGAACACGGGTACTAATCGGATTTTCCTCCAACCCGTTGCGTCGTTCGACTTCTTAGACTTAGATCTAGGCAATGACTCCTTTGTTGCTGGCGCAATCACGAAGGTCGATGGTGATTCGCGGAACAACGTGCCCGTCGGCCTCACAGCGAGTAACACGTTCAACATATACTTGTCTGAGATTGGACAGCGAGTTAAGCGTAAGGCCATTGCCGCACGGATCAGAGCAACGACGGACGAAATTGCCGTGAATAGTCTGAGAGCGATCGCCCAAGGATATGTAAGCGAGAAGGATTTGGGCTCCTTGTCATCTCAAGAATACAGAATAGTTGTCCCGCTGCAGTGATCATCGGGCTCAAATGGGGAGAGAACACAGCGTGCTCTCGGAGTCGGGTTGGCCTCGGGCTCGCGCGTACGCAATCAGTGGCTTTTGATCGGCTGCGTCACCCAGCCGTGCACTGGCTGGCGGTACCTTGATTGCCTCCGCCCACTCCCCACTTTCGTCCTGCCGGGCGCTCCGATGGAGAAAGAGGCCCAGAGGGGCGAAACTGGCGGATCACGTTCCGCTTCGACGGCGAGGACACCGTGCACGGCTTAGCGGTACCTTGATCGCCTCCGCCCAGTGCCCACTTTCGTCCTGCCTGGCGCGGCACGCGGACAGTCTCCGGTTTGGGCTTGGTTAACGCTGCCGTCGTTTTCCATCTCCCCGGCTGCCGCGCCGGGCGGGATTCGAACCCGGCTAGCGCAAATAGGCCAGCAGCGGTGAGCCGATCGGCCGCCTGATCAGCGCATTCTCCGCCGCCGCTCTCGCCGCGCCTGGTTCAAGCTGCTCGATCCACTGAGTGTCGCTCCCCACCAGCGACGCGATCGCCGCGCCGTCGCGATAGAGCACGCGATTGATGGCAAGCGCCGGCACCTTCGCCCCCGGCACGATCGAGGCGAGCCGGCAGGATCTCCGACTCTCGCCGACGATGTTCTCCGCACACGCAACCTGGTCGGGAAACACGACGGCAATAGGTCGTCAGAGCGCATCCGCTGCAGCGGGGCGGGCACCTTGCTGCCGCCCTGGAAGCGCGGCAGGGCAAGCGCAGTCGTTGCGATCGTTGAGACTCCGGTGAACCCACCGCGCGCCAGAAGTAATTGCTGGAAGAGTTCGAGGCGATCAGCCGCTCGACAATACCATACGGCGGCCTCCTAACTCTCCGCGATCGCCGCCGCTCCCGCATCCTGTCTCGCCGCGACGCCCTCGTGCGGCTCCAGATCGCGGTCGCTGCGGACCGGCACCGCCGAGACTTTCCAGATGCTCTCGCAATACTCCCGCACCGCACGGTCGGACGAGAACCTCCCCATGCGAGCGACGTTCAGGATCGACATCCGTGTCCAGCGCGGGACATCGTGGTAGGCCCGCTGCACGTCCTCCTGGCAGCCGATGTACGCGGCGTAGTCGGCCAACACCAGATACGGATCGTGGTCGATCAGGCTATCGATCAGCGGCCGGAACATCTCTGCGTCGCCGCCCGAGAAGACGCCGCTGCGGATCTGATCCAGGGCTTCGCGCAGCTCCGGCTCCCGCTCATAGATCTCGCGCGGTCGATACCCCGCGCGCGCCGCGCGGTACACCTCCTCCGCGGTGAGGCCGAACAGGAAGAAATTCTCGGCGCCCACCGCCTCGCGGATCTCCACGTTCGCGCCGTCCAGCGTACCGATGGTGAGCGCACCGTTCATGGCAAACTTCATGTTTCCGGTGCCGGAAGCCTCCTTCCCCGCGGTGGAGATCTGCTCCGAAAGGTCCGCCGCCGGATACACCGAATGCGCGTTCTTGACGTTGAAGTTGGGCAGAAAGACGACCTTGAGGTACTCGCTCACCACGGGGTCGTTGTTCACCACGTCGGCCAACGAATTGACGAGCTTGATGATGAGCTTCGCCATCGTGTAGTTCGGCGCGGACTTGCCGGCGAAGATCACGGTGCGCCGTACGTGGGCACTCTCCGGAAAGCGGCGAATGCGGTTATAGAGCGTGATCACGTGCAGCAGATTGAGATGCTGCCGCTTGTATTCGTGGATGCGCTTCGCCTGAATGTCGAACATCGAGTCCGGGTCCACGCTGATGCCGGTCGAGCGCTGGATCAGCCGCGCGAGATTGACCTTGGCCTCGCGTTTCACGCGCCGCCAGTCGTCCTGAAAGCCGGCATCCTCGGCGAAGGGCTCGAGCCTGCTGGCGTCACCGAGGTCGGTAATCCATTGCGTGCCGATCCGGTCGCTCATGATGCGCGCGAGCCCGGGGTTTGCGAGCACCATGAATCGGCGCGGCGTGACACCGTTGGTCTTGTTGCTGAACTTCTCGGGCCACAGTTCGTGAAAGTCGCGCAAGGTCTCGTGCTCGAGCAGCTCGGTGTGCAACGCGGCGACACCGTTGATGGCATGGCAGCCGACGCAGGCCAGGTTCGCCATGCGCACCCGCGGCTCGCCGTGGTTGTCGATCAGGGACAGGCGTTGCACGCGCGCCTCGTCGCCGGGGTAACGGGCGCGGACCTCGTCCAGGAAGCGCCGATTGATCTCGAAGATGAGCTCCAGGTGCCGCGGCAGGAGCCACGCGAAAAGCCCCACCGGCCACGTCTCGAGCGCCTCGGGCAGGAGGGTATGGTTGGTGTAACCGAACGTGCGGCGCGTGATGTCCCAGGCGCGCTCCCACTCCAGGTCGTACTCGTCTAGCATGAGGCGCATCAGCTCCACCACCGCGATGGCAGGGTGGGTGTCGTTGAGCTGCACGGCATACTTCTCGGGGAACCGCTCGATCGCGCTCTCACCCTGGAAGAAGATCCGGAGCATGTCGCGCAGTGAGCACGAGACAAAAAAATACTGCTGCTGCAGACGCAAAGCTTTGCCGACCTCCGGCTCGTCGTTCGGGTAGAGCACCTTCGAGATCGTTTCCGAGCCGATCTTGCCGCTCACCGCACCGTAGTAGTCGCCGCGGTTGAATGCCTGCAGATCGAACGACTCGCAGGCCTCTGCTTTCCAGAGCCGCAGCAGGTTCGCCGTGCCCACCCCGTAGCCCGGGATCGGGGTGTCGCATGCCACGCCGCGGATCACGCTGTCCGGCACCCAGCTCGCGCGGAATCGTCCGTCGGCATCGAACCTGCCGTCGGTGTGCCCGCGCAGCTTCACCTCGAACGCGAGCTCGGGGCGCACGATCTCCCAGGGATTGCCGAACCGGAGCCAGTTGTCCGCGAGCTCCACCTGCCAACCGAACTTGATCGCCTGCTCGAACATGCCGAACTCGTAGCGGATACCGTAGCCGATGGCAGGGATCTGCAGGGTCGACAGCGAATCGAGATAACAGGCGGCGAGCCGCCCGAGGCCGCCGCTTCCCAGGCCGGGCTCCTGCTCCTGTTCCAGCAGATCCTCGAGGGCGATGCCGAGCTCGGCCATCGCCTGCCGGGTGGATTCCCAGATGCCGAGGTTGATGAGCGCGTTGCCCAGGTGTGGCCCAGGCAGGAACTCGGCCGACATGTAGCAGACGGTGCGTACCTTGCCCGCATGATAGGTGGAGCTGGTATTGATCCAGCGCTTGAGCAATCGGTCGCGCACCGTGTAGGCGAGCGCCATGTACTGGTCGTTTTTCGTCGCGATCGCGGGAAAGCGGGCCTGCAGGCAGAAGAGGTTGCCGAGAAAGTCGCGCCGGATCGCATCCGCGCTCCGACCGGTGCGCGAATGCTCGTGACCAGCGTCGGTGTCGATGCGGCGTGGGCTCGAAGCTGCCGCGGAGAACCGCTCGCAGGCGCCAATCCCGCGCGTCTCCTTATCGAACTCGGCACAAATCTCGCCCGCGATCTCGTTACCCGTCATGAGCTTCGCATCGAGCGCCCGAAACGCGCGCAAAGGTTCGGGAATCACGACATCCCGCAGCAACACCAGCAGCGCGGATGCCTGTGCCTGTCGCACCCGCCCGAGTGCGAGACCGATCTCGGACACCGCCCAGTCCGATGCGAGCAGCTCGGGCGAGACAAAGAAGGCGTACACGGACGACGTCCGCAGGGCCGCCTCGAACTCTTCCCGCCAGCCGTGCCGTTTTCGGATTTCCGCGTCGAGGTGATAGTCGACATGATGTGCGTCCAGCCCCGGGATGACCTCGGCGACCCGCGACTCGTCCGTCGCGGCATAGAACAGCAGCGCGCGGTGCCTTTCACTGACCATGACTCATTCTCCCTATCGATGATACGTCCCAGATCACGCTGGCGGAGACGAGACGCCCTCTTCGTGCGTGGTCGCGCCGCCCGGCGCATGGTCCCGGAATCCGCGCTAGGCAAGGTGCGCCTCGAGGGTCCGCTCCCGTTCCCGCATGGAGACCCCTCAACTTAGCCGCGATTGATGGTGCCGATCAAGACCGACCGCCCCGCTCCATAGCAGGACAGATGTCCCCCCGCGCAACACGTCATCCGGGACGGGCGACTGCGCCGAGTAGTCCCGTCGCTCACTGACCGGCAACGCAGCCCCATGGCGGCACCGTGGCACGGGCCCTGCTGAATAGTCGCACTGGCGGTCTGAACTGCATCATTCCGTGACAGGAAGAAGGGCTGCCCGGCGTGTTTGATCCAGCGCAAAGACGTGCACGGCCGCGCTGTCTACAATTGCGCCGGTTCGATTTAAGCTCAATTTAGCGAGGTATACGATGAATTCGATACGATTCGGCCGCACTGCACTGCTGCTCGCTGGCCTGTTCAGCGCGATCGTCGCGCTGCCAGCTGCCGGACAGGGAGGAGGCGGCCAGGCCGCGCAGAAACCGCCACCGGCGACGCTCAACGTGCCGCGCGGCTCGCCCAAGCAGGCGCAGGCACTGCTCGACAAGGCGGTCGCATACCTTCAGTCGCAGCCCGCGGAGAAGGCATTTGCCGCCTTCAACAATCAGAAGGGGCACTTCGTCCAGGGCGATCTGTACGTCTTCGTCTTCGACCTCGAGACCGGCATCATGCACGCGCATGGCGGCTCGCCCGAGGGGCTGGTCGGTATGAACGTGCTGGACCTGCGGGACGCATCCGGCAAGCCGCTCATTCGCGAGATGGTCGAGGTCGTCCAGACGAAGGGGAGCGGCAGCGTCGAGTACCGGTGGCTGAACTACAAGATCAACCACCTGGAAATCAAGAACTCCTTCGTGAAGCGCGTGGGGAACTACGTGGTCGGCGTCGGCTACTATGTTCCGCGCGGGGCCCCGGAGGAGGCCCGCGACCTGCTCGGCCGAGCCGCCGCTGCGCTACGGGCGGATCCGAAGGAAGCACTCGCCGCATTCAACAGTCCGTCCAGCCGGTTCACCCACTACGATTTGTATGTATTCGTGGTCGGAATCAACGATGGCAAGTTCTACGCAATGGGTGCGAATCCCGGACTGGTCGGCTTGGATGTGAAAGATCTGAAAGATGCCGCCGGCAAGCCCATCATTCAGGACATGATCGCAATCGTGAAGGACAAGGGCACGGGCGTATACGACTACGTCTGGCGCAACCCGGCGAACAACAAGGTCGAGCCGAAGCACTCCTACATCGAGCGGGTGGACGACTATCTGATCGGCGTCGGCTATTACACCAAGCAATAGCGACGGCGCCCGAGGCGGCAGAAGGGCGGCGTAAGCCGCCCTTCGCTTTTTGTGCGGGCGGCATGCATGGAGCAAGGCCGCGGCATTTGGCGCAGCAGCGCGTGCACCGGTTTCTGAGATAAAGTAACGGCAGGACTCAAAACCGAGAGAGCGATTCACCGACCGATGAAGGACCGTTCTACGCCCCAGTCTCCCACGGGCGTGCGCGCTTTCTGGGACTGGCTCACCGGCAGCCGGCGCAGGCGTGCCCCGGTCGGACACCGCACGCTCGCCGGCGTGGAGCTCCGCGCGCTGCGCAACATGCTGCGTGAATCCTTTGCGGGTATCGGCGGCGAGACCGCCGTCCGCGGCCGCCTCGCGTCGACCCTCGAACTCTACTCCGAGTTGGGCGACGAAGGCCGCAAGGCCTTCATGAAGCTTCTCATCGACGACTTCGGCGCGGACGAAGCGGCCATCGGGCGCGCCATCGAGACTTACAGGGCAACCACCGAACCGCGCGCCCGGCGCCGGGCCGAAGCGCAGCTGCGCCACGCGCTCGCGAGTCCGCGCGTGCGCATTCTGCGTCACTTCAACCTGCTGCCCGAGGGCGTCAAGTTCCTGGTCGACCTGCGCGCCGACGTGCATCGCTACATCCGTCAGTCGCCGGAGCTCGAGGTGATCGACGAAGAGCTCTTTGCGCTTTTCTCGAGCTGGTTCGACGTGGGCAACCTCGAGCTGCGCCGGATCTCGTGGCACTCGCCGGCCGCACTGCTGGAAAAGCTCATCGCCTACGAGGCGGTGCACGAGATCAGGTCCTGGAGCGATCTGCGCAATCGAATGGACTCCGACCGCCGCTGCTACGCGTTTTTCCACCCGCGCATGCCGGAGGAGCCGCTGATCTTCGTAGAGATCGCGCTCGTCGCAGCGATTGCGTCCAACATCCAAACGCTTCTCGACGAGTCGGCACCACCCATGGATCCGCAGGCAGCACAGGCGGCCATCTTCTACTCGATTTCCAACACACAGCCCGGGCTGCGCGGCGTTTCGTTCGGCGACTTCCTGATCAAGCGGGTCGTGGAGCAACTGACCTCGGAGCTCCCGAAGCTCAAGACCTTCGCGACCCTGTCGCCCATCCCGGGTTTTCGCAAGTGGCTCGACGCGCGCCTCAAGGCGAAGGACGCAAGCCTCTTCGGGCCCGAGGAGGCGGCCAAGCTCGCGCGCAGTGCCGGCGTCGACGACCCCTTCGACGGCCTGGTGCATCTCATGGAGCGGGAGCTCGACAAGCACGACGACCAAGCCACCACGACCCTGGCGCCGGTCGTGACGCATCTCGCGGCGCGCTATCTGGTCGAGGAGAAGGAGCAGGACCGCCCGCTCGACCCGGTCGCCCGCTTCCACTTGGGCAACGGCGCGCGCCTGGAACGCATCAACTGGCTGGCAGACACGTCACCGCGCGGGCTGCGGCAGTCCGTCGGCGTGATGGTGAACTACCTGTACAAGCTGGGGGACATCGAGTCCAACCACGAGGCCTACGCACGAAAAGGGCGGGTTACGATCAGCGACGCGGTGAAGCGGAACCTGCGGAAGCTCGCGTGACGGGGCCGTGGCCCCCCGGGCATTGCGACCGCGCAGTGCCGCCTGGCTGCGCCGGACCCAGACCGTCACTGCAGTCCGAGCTTGCTGCTGACATCCTGCCTGAAACGCACCGCCTGCTCCGGCTTCGGGATCTCGCAGGCGAGCGCATCGACTACCGCTTTCAGGTCGCGCCCCTGCTCGAAATGCTCGGGACAGACAATTGCCGCCATTGGGCCGATGTACTCCGCGAGCGCGCGCTCGAGTATTGCCTTGGCGTCGCCGGAGATGCCGTGCGCCGCGTTGGCGACCTGCTCCCGACGCCCGCCGGGGTGCGGCCGCCTCGCGCTGCTAGCAAGCTCGCCCAGGATATGGCTCGTGGCAGGCAGCGGTACCCGCGACTGCGCCGCGATGGCGCCTTCGGCGAAGCGGAACCGGCACGCATCGATGGTCTGCATCAGCGCCAGCGCGCTCACCCCGAGCTTGGCCTTGAAGGCGAGGAAGACGATCTCCCCATGCTCGAGATTGATCTGCGCGGAATGATTGGTATCGGTCGCGACGTATACGATCCCGGAACGCCGCTCGCGCGACCATTGCGTGAGTGCGGTGATCAGATCCGAAAACGGGGCGTAGGCTTGACTCATCGTGGCTTCCCTGCAAGGCGCAACATGAGAATTCCATCAGGCCCGCTTGCGCAATCTCCCCATGGCCATCTGGATGCTCACGCTCATCCGCTCGATGGCGCGTGCGAGAGCGCCGATCTCGTCGCCGCGCTCGGTCTCCATGATCTTGCCCCCGCTCTCGCCGCGGCTGATTTCGTCGGCAACGGTCGTAAGCCTGCGGATCGGATCGGAGAGACGGCGGCCCAGCCAATAGGCGACCGCGGACACGAGCACCAGTGTGACCGCCATGAGGACGAGCGCATTGCGCTCGACTTGACGCAAGGGGGCGAACGCTTCGTCGTAGTCCTGCTGCACGATGAGACTCCAGCCCTGCCCGAGCTTGCGCCGATAAGCCACGATGCGCTTGCCGTCCTCCTCGAACACCATCGGCCCTTGGCTCGCGTCCTGCGCCCGCAGGGCAGGATGGCTGCCCAGATCCTGCAACACCCCGGTGAGCTTCTCCGGCCTGCCATGGGCGATGACCTTGTTGTGCTCGTCCAGCAGAATGGCATAACCGCTCTCGCCGATGCGGGTGTCCGTCACGGTCTTGGACAGGTCACCCAGGTCCATCGCCATGGCGATCACGCCCATGAGCTCGTTGGCGGAACCCGTGATGGGTCCGGCCAGAATGAGGGCGGGCTTGCCGCTGGTCTTGCCGATCACGATTTCCCGGCCCAGTGCACTGCCGTTCATGACCTGCTTGAAATAGGACCGGTCTCCGTACTGCACGGTGGGCTTGTCATCGCTCCGACCGATGTTCTGACCGTCCGGGCGCACGGTGAACACGAGATAGGCCCACGGGTAATGGGCAGCGATGGTCTTCAGGAAAGCGTTCTGCCGTTCGGCAGCCATGGACACGACGGCATCGGTGGCGGCGCCTTGCCTGAGGACGCGTCGATTCATGTCCTCCCAGTCGCTCACCTTGATGGCAAGGGCATCGGTCGTCTTGACGAAGCCCGCGGATATGTTGGTGGTCCAGTCCTGCTTGGCCTTGTAGCTGCTGATGTACCAAAGGCCTGCCAACGGCACCAGCGCGACCACGAACATGGTGACCAGAAGCTTCTGAAAGATGCTGAAGCCGTGGCTTTTCTTTCCCGCCTGCATGGTGGTTCTCCTCTCCCAAGATGCTGAACGCCGGCGTCCGCAGGGATGACGAATCCACTGTCATGGTCGTGCGGCGCACACGGGGTCGTGGGGGGACTCCAGCAAATATCTAGCCAACTTCCCCCCTCTCATTCGATTCGCATGCCCGCACCGCGGAACATCGCAAGCGGCGCCACGGCGCACAGGAGACCCAGGCTCGCGAAGGCGAAGCCCCAGGCGACCGGATCGTTCTTGCCGCCGGCGGCGTCGAGCACCGCGCCGAACGCGAGCGGACTCAGGAAGCCGGCGCCGAAGCCGAGAAAAGAATAGAGCGCCATGGCCGCGCCGCGCCGTGCGGGCGCGGTGATCGCGACGAGGCCGGCAGTGAGTGCCGCCGAGTCGGCCATCACCGCGCTGTTGTAGGTCACCAGCAGAAGCGGCGCGAGCCACCACGCGAGGCTGCCGGCGAAGCCGGTGATCCAGGCGAGCGACGCCGAGGCGAGCATCGCCGCGAAGATCAGCCGGCGGCGGCCGATGCGGCCGGCGAGCTCGTTGCCCAGTATGCTCGCCGGCTGTCCCAGCAGGTTGATGAGCGCAGCGACCGTAGCCGGCGCGATGGCGCCCGTGGAACCCGGATCTAGCGCATAGCAGAAGGCCACGAACGCGACCATCCAGGAGCGCAGCCCGAAGAGCTCCCAGCAGTGCGCCGCATAGCCCAAGACGTAGCCCCGCACCGCGCGGTCGGCGAGCAGCCGCGGCGGCGCCGGTGCCGTCGGCTCCTCTGCGCCGGGCGCTGGAAGTGACGTCGGCCGCAGCGCAGCGATGACGATGATGCCCGCCGCGACGGGACCCAGCGCCGCGAGCGCAAACGCCGCCGGCCAGCCGAACGCCGCCGCGGACCACCCGGCGAGCACCAGCGAGGCACTGGTGCCGATGCCGAAGGTCGAGGTGTAGAAGGCGACGTAGCGGCTCTGTCGGGCGCCGCCGATGCGGTCCGCGAGCAGGCGCAGGCCCGGCATGTAGGTACCCGCCAGTCCGGCACCGCTCACCGCCTGAAAGAGGCCGGCCGACACCGGGCCCGCGGCGAAGGCAGCGAAAGCGGCGAGCCCCGCCGCGGCAAGCAGGCAGGAGCCGAGATACACGCGACGCGCGTCCAGCCGGTCGGTCAGACCCGAGAGCAGGGGCACCGCGAGCATGTAGCCGCCGAAGTAGGCCCCCGCAATCCAGCCCGCCTCCTTGCCGGTGAGTTCCCAGACATCGCGCATTAGCGGCAGCAAGGCCGGAAAGGTCGCGAAGCCGAGCATGCTGAGCGCCTCGGCCGTGCACAAGAGGGCCACGGTGCGCCCGGGGGATAACGAAGTGTGAGCCATGTCGCCCGTTCGACGATGGACAGATCCAACTCGGAGCATACGATGGCGCGAGCCCGCAGGACCAAGGGAGCGTCGTGCGCCGGGCGCGGCGAGGGGTCGAGCGCGTTCGCCTTCGACTACATGGGCAAGTGACGCGGCTCGCTTCGTCACTCGAGCGGAAAAACTTGCACGCGGGAGATGCAGGATATTCCTGCCTGCGCCGCGGCTTCGCCTCCAACCCTCTGATTCCTCGTGTGTCTTCTCGCGGAACGGCCGTTGCATTGGGCACGTGCTCTTCCCCCACATGAGAGAAGGAGAACACCATGCGTACCAGCACCAGGTCCAACACGGGCAAGCCCGGCGCCGGATTCCGGCGCGCCAACACGGTCAACAGGGTGACGGTTACCAAGCGGACAGCAACAGCCACGCGCGCCGCGCGCAAGCCCCCGCGCCGTGCCCGCACCGCTCCCGATGCCGTCGCGCTGCTGAAGGACGACCACAAGCGGGTCGACGCGCTCTTCAAGCGCTTCGCGAAGCTAGAGGACGACGGCGAAAAGAAAGCGGCGCTCGTCAATGAGATCTGTGAAGCGCTGCGCATCCACACCCAGGTCGAAGAGGAGATCTTCTACCCCGCGGTGCGCGAGGCGATCGGCGACGACGACCTGATGGACGAAGCCGACGTCGAGCATCAATCCGCCAAGACGCTGATGGCAGAGCTCGCGCGCATCAAGCCGGGCGACGATCACTACGATGCGAAGGTCACGGTACTGGGTGAATACATCCGGCACCACGTGAAGGAAGAGCAGGAGGAGATGTTCCCGCGGGCGCGCGCCGCGAAAGTCGACCTGAAGGCGCTCGGGGCGAAGATCGCAGCGCGGAAGCAGGATCTATCCGGCGGCGGCGAGCCGGCGGGGGATCTGCTCCAGCGTGTGATGAGTCCCATGCTGGGTTAGGCTCTGCGCCGCCCCCTCTCCGCGGGCAGCGGCCATCGAGGCCGCTGCCCTTTTCACATCGCAGCCAGGATGCGCGCGTATCGTCGCGAGTGGGTACCATGGTGGCCGGAAAGACAAGCTCCATGGGAAACGAAGAAGGACTCGACATGGCGGCACCACACTCGCTCACGAATCTGCCCCGCCCGATCGCCCTGACGCTCCTGGGAGCGGCGGGCATCCTCCTCGCGAATGCTTACATCTCCTACGAGAACACGCGCCGGCTCCAGGAAGCGAATGCCTGGATCGTCCACTCGGCCAACGTCTTGGAGAAGAGCGCCCGGGTGAACGCACAACTCAACCGCGCGGGGCAAGCCGAGCGCGGGTTCCTGCTGACGGGACAGGAGAGCTTCCTCGCGCCTTACGAAACCGCCAGCCAGCAGGTCGTCGAGCGGCTGGCGGAGCTGCAGTCCCTCACCGCCGACGACGAGACCCAGCAGGGTCGCGTGAATCAGCTCGCGGCGCTGGTCCAGGAGAGACTCGCACAGCTCGAGAGCGCGATCGCCACGTACCGCGAGCGCGGCGTACAGGCGGCCCGCGAGACCGTCACCAAGAATGAGGAGCGTCATCTGACCGACGAGGTCCAGGCGGTGCTCGCCGAGCTTCGTGCCGAGGAGGAAAAGATGAGGGCGATGCGCGAAGCAGAGTTGGGCAGCAACACTCGGTTCGCGGCGTTCTCGGGCATGGTGGCGGTTGCCGTCGGCCTGAGCCAGCTGTTGCTCTCCTGGTACATGATCGCGATCTACCTCGAGGGGCGGCGCGAGTCGGAGGCGGAGCTCACGCGCGTGAACGCGGGCCTCGAGAAGATCGTGCAGGCACGTACCGACGATCTCTCGCGCCTCTCCCGGCATCTCATGACGGTGCGCGAGGACGAGAAAGCGAAGATCGCGCGCGAACTGCACGACGAGCTCGGCAGCAACCTCACTGCCGCCCGCATGGACCTCGCCTGGGTCGCACAGCGGGTGGCCGACAATGCCCCCGTAGCGCAACGCGTCGCGCGCGCTTCCGAGATCGTGCGCGCGACCGTCGATCTCGGTCGCCGCATCATCCACGATCTTCGTCCACCCCTGCTCGATAATCTGGGGCTTTCCGCGGCTATCGAAGCGCATCTCACGGAGTTCAGCAAGAGCTCCGGCCTCAAGGTTGATATCGACGTAGCGGACGAGCTTCCCGAGCTCGCGGAAGGCTGCCCCATTGCCCTCTTCAGGATTACGCAGGAAGCGCTCACGAATGTCCTCCGCTACGCGCAAGCGGGCCGGGTCCGCGTCTCCCTGCGCTGCGCGGGGAGCGATATCGTGCTCGAAATCATCGACGACGGCATTGGCATGTCCGAAGATGCCCTCGCGAAGTCGATGTCCCACGGCCTGCTCGGGATGAGGGAGCGAGCCGCCTTGTTCGGCGGCAAGTTACACCTCGAGCGCGGCCCGGGAAACAAGGGAACGGTCGTGCGCGTGACACTGCCCTGCGTGGCCAAGAAGGCCGCGTAGCCCTGGTTGCCAGCGCAGCGTCGACGGGCAGTGGCCCAAGGACTACTCGCGGTCAGCGCCCAATCTGCGACGCCTCTGATCGACATTGCGAGGGCGGGTCTGCAGTTGCCTGCGCGGCTGGCGACATTGCCCGCCAGATACGGCTAACCAAGGTGAAAACGTTCAGCGCGGTGTCCAGCGCGCCAAGGCCGGGCGCCGCTGACCCGTCGGCGCCGCGCGCGCCTTTCGTGCCCTTCGGGGCATGCCCCTCCGTCAGCTTGCCGCCGATAAATCCCGCACCCGCTGCGAGCAGCAGCGTGGTGGGCGACGACAACCGTCGGCGTATCGCCCGATCCAGCGCGGCGGCGCGCAGACTCAGGGATCGCCGCTCGTCCAGTATCCTGCGCTCCAACTCCGTGATCTGAACCATCACCGGGGCGGGGGAACTGGTGCCGCGAAAGGTCGAGCTCATGTCCGATCCCTCGGGTCGCATGGCGTTGCTGACGGCCGAAGGCTGCGGATCGTGGCCGGGAAACGCAGACAATGGCTCTTGCGGCGGATCACGACGTACAGAATGCAGGCGACCCCCAGATTCACGCTGACCGCAGCCACCAGTGCGACATCGGCGCTGACACCTCTGTCGATCGATACGAGCACGCCAGCGCTAACCAAGCCCAGCCAAGCGCTTACGATCAGTATCCCCAGCATCACGCCGGCAACGAGCATGGTCACCAGGCTTTGGCCGGCAAGCTTCGCCTCGAGAGCAGCGAGCGCGAGGTAGTCGTGCGCCAAGCTGTGCGCTGCTTCCCACAGCGATGTGGCGTCTTCCAGCAGCGCGGAGCCGCCCGCGCCGCCGCCAGCAGTCGTTTCCGATTCTGCCAACACGGGCGACAGTCCGATTGCCGAGCGCTCTAACGCGAGCTCGTCAAACGGCTCAGGAGGAAGCCGGCCGCGGCTGCAATGCCGAGTGATGCGAGCGGATGGTCTCGCACATAGGCACTGCAATCGTCCAGTAGCCGTGCTTGTACGTCTTTCAGCTGGCCACCCTTTACGCCCAGTGTTTCAGCGGCGTGGGTCGCCACGTCGGCAATCCTGTCGACCGCTTGGTGGGCACCAGCGGTAATGTGACCGATGGCCGGGCGAGCAGCCTCGGAAACCTTATGGATGGCCTCATGGGTCCCCGCAGCGGCTTGATCGATATTGCGGGTCAGCGTGGCCTCGGCCGCGGCCGGGGCGATTCTTTCAGTCGTTTCCATTTGGATCCTCTCACAAAGAAGTTTGACGGCACAAATCCTGAGGGCATGTCTTGCGAAGAACCGCAAGAATGCACCCGTTACCGCCGCACTCAATGTGCCACTCCTCTTTCGTCATCGGCACAGCAGGTTACGAATACGAACGATCCGGCGCGCGCGTAAGAATGGGACCGGCGGCCGTAAAAGTTTCCGGAAGGCTATCGAACTACCGGGCGCCCTCGACGGTGCTACTTGCGCCGACGCCAACCCGGGTCTCTCCACTGGCGTGTAGGACGGACTCCGACAGCACCTCCAATCGTCCTACAGCGCAATGCGAGCTTCACCGATACCGCCGTCAGGCGGCGCGTCCTACGATTCGCTTCCATAAGAGGGGTTCATCGACCGACCCGGCCCACGAGGCCAGGCTTCCAAGGAGGCGATACCAACATGACCCGTACTTTGAATTATGAACTTGCCGACCTGCCGCTGAATGCCATTGCGCTCGCCCGCGAATTTGCCGCGGAGCCGTCGCGGGGCCGTCCGGCTCGGTCGCAGGCGCAGTCCGGCGCCCTCCGACAACTGCACGGCAACTCGAAACCGATGAAGCTGCTTCGCGCCACGATCGAGAAAGTCGCGCCGACCGCGGCCGGCGTGCTCGTCATGGGCGAAAGCGGCACCGGCAAGGAAGTCATCGCCACTGCGATACACGAGGCGAGCCCGCGCGCAGACCGGCCTTTCATCGCCATCAACTGCGGTGCGCTGCCCGCCAACCTGGTCGAAGCCGAGCTCTTCGGCTACGAGAAGGGTGCGTTCACCGGGGCGGTCCGTACCCACCAGGGGTGCTTCGAGCGCGCCTCGGGTGGGACGCTGTTCCTGGACGAGATCACGGAGATGCCGCCCGAGCTGCAAGTCACGCTGCTGCGTGCACTCGAGACCGGACGCTTCTGCCGCGTGGGCGGTGCCCAGGAGATCCGCGTGGACGTGCGGGTGCTCGCAGCGACCAATCGCGACCCCGCGATCGCCGTGGCGAGCGGGTGTCTGCGCGAAGACCTGCTCTACCGGCTGGCGGTGTTTCCGATCCAGGTGCCCGCGCTGCGCGAGCGCGGGGACGATATCGAGCTCCTGGCCGAGCACTTCCTCGACGAGCTCAACGCCGACGCCGAGACGGCGAAGCGCCTCTCGGACGAGGCGCGCGCGTTCCTGCGCAGCCATTCCTGGCCCGGCAACGTGCGAGAGCTCAAGAACGCGGTGCAGCGCGCTTTCATTCTGGCGGACGAGGTGCTCGACTTCGGAGAGGCCATCGCGGCGCAGCCGGCCTTCAAGCTGCGCGGCGACGCCCTCCAGTTCCGCATCGGCACAGCGCTGGAAGAGATCGAACGCGAGGTCATCTTCGCCACCCTGGCTCACTGCCAGGGGCGGCGGAAGCAGACCGCAGAATTGCTGGGAGTGAGCGTGAAGACGCTCTACAACCGGCTGAACGAGTACCAGTCGCGAAGAACGGCGGCGGCAGGACCGTCGCTGGCGGCTTGTGCATGAACGTCCACCAACCCGCAAGGAGCTTCACCATGAAGACATACGCGAACGAGGCAGTAAAGAGCTCGGATACCGCAGCCCGGATCGTCGAGAAGGTAGCGCCGGCCGTGCAGGGCACGGCAGATCGCCTGGTCGAAGCCACCCACACGTTGGCCGATGCCGCAGCCCACGGCATCGAGACGTTGTCGCACCGCCGCGACGATGCGCTCGGCGCATGCCGCGATGCAGTGGCGGCGCGCCCGCTCGGCGCCATCGGCGTGGCGGTGCTGGCGGGGCTCGTGCTCGGTGCACTGCTGCGCAAATAGCGATCGTGGTTTACGTTCGTGGACCGTCGCGTTACTGTGGCAGCCGAAGGCGCGCACCTTTCCCCCTGCGCGCGCCTCGACACGAAGATGATCCGCATACTCATCGCCGACGACCACGCCATCGTGCGTGCGGGACTGCAAACGCTGCTCTCCGGCCTCCCGGACATGGAGATCGCGGGAGAAGCCGGCTCGGGCGAGGAAGCGATCCGTATGGTCAGGCAAGGCAAGTGGGACGTGGTCCTGCTCGACATCTCGATGCCGGACAAGAACGGCGTGGACACCTTGACCGAGATCAGGCGCCACCGGCCCGAGCTGCCGGTGGTGATGCTTTCCATGCACCCCGAGAGCCAGTATGCCGTGAGCCTGCTGCGCGCGGGTGCGAGCGGCTACGTGTCGAAGGACGGGGCGCCGGAGGAGCTGGTGCTCGCCATCCGCACCGTCATGCAGGGACGCCGTTACGTGAGCGCCACCGTGGGCGAGCTGCTCGCGGCCGATCTCGACCGCAACGCGGATCGTCCGCTGCACGGTGCTCTCTCGGAGCGCGAGTTCCAGATTTTCTGCAAGCTCGCGGCGGGTCAGCCGGTGTCCCGGATCGCCGAGGCGCTCTTTCTCAGCGTGAAGACCGTCAGCACCTATCGCGCGCGGATACTCGAAAAGATGGGCATGAAAACGAACGCCGACCTGACGTATTACGCGATCAAGAACGGGCTGATCGAATAGCTCGGAAACGCGATCGCAGAGCGGCCGGAACAACAACGTGATCCTGACGGGACGGCGTTCGCCGCAAGCGAACCCGATACGAACCGTGAGCGCGAGGACAGTGGTGAAGGTGTATCTGGTGGAAGATTCGCCCGTGCTGCGCGACCGGGTGATGGAGAGTCTCGCCGAAGACGATCGGGTTGCCGTGGTCGGCCACGCGGAAACGGAAGACGCCGCGCTCGCCGGGATCGCCGCTGCGGCGCCCGACGCCGTCATTCTCGATATCCAGTTGAAGCGCGGCAACGGCCTCAACGTGCTGCGCCGCCTCGCGCGTCTGGGGCTCGCCCGCCTGCCCACGGTGATCGTGCTCACCAACTTCGCCGAGCCCGAGTATCGCCGCCGCGCCATCGCGGCCGGATGCGATTTCTTCTTCGACAAGTCGTCGGAGTTCGATCGGGTGGCGGACGTGCTCGGGACGCTCGCCGAGCGCTGACGCGAGACTGCGCGCCCCCTGGGGGTGCGTGCTACGGAGGCAACGCGATCGCGCGCCGCCGGGGGTTGCAGGTAATATCTCCCCGAGAACCCTGCCTGCCCGCCCAAACGCATGCTCACCGTCGTCCTGACCGCGCTCGCGACCCTGGCCGTGACGCTGATCGCGCTCAATTTCATCACCCACGAAAGGAAGATCGAGAAGCGCATTCCCCGCCTCTACGGCAGCGACGCGCCCCAGTTCCGGCGCACGATGGGCCTCCTGCTCGGTCCGGCCATCGTCGGCGGAAACAAGGTGCAGACGTTGAACAATGGCGACGACATCTTTCCGGCGATGCTGGCGGCGATCCGCGGCGCGCGGCTCACACTCACCTTCGAAACATACATCTACTGGTCAGGCGGGATCGGTAGGGAATTCGCCGATGCGCTCGAAGAGCGGGCGCGCGCGGGCGTCAAGGTGCACGTCCTGATCGACTGGGTTGGCAGCCTCAAGATGGACGACACACTGCTCGACGAATTGGAACGCGCTGGCGTCGAGATCGAAAGATATCACCCACTCCACTGGTATCACATTGCCCGCTTGAACAACCGCACGCACCGCAAGCTGCTCGTGGTGGACGGGCGCGTTGGATTCACGGGCGGGGTGGGAATCGCGGACAGGTGGTGCGGGAATGCCCAGGATCCGGATCATTGGCGCGACATCCATTACCGCGTCGAGGGGCCCGTCGTGGCACAGTTGCAGGCCGTGTTCCTGGACAACTGGATGAAGGTCAGCGGTAAGGTGCTACACGGTGACGGGTATTTCCCTGCGCTCGAAGCCGCGGGCGAGGCATCGGCGCAGATGTTCTCGAGCTCCCCTTCCGGCGGCGGCGAGAGCATGCGCCTCATGTATCTGCTTTCGATCACGGCGGCCGGACAGGCGATCCGACTGTCCGCCTCCTACTTCGTGCCCGATGCGCTCACGATCCGCACCCTCGTGCAAGCCCGTGAGCGCGGCGTCGCGATCCAGGTAATTGTCCCCGGTGCCCATATCGACGCCGAGACGGTGCGCCGCGCGTCACGCGCGAAGTGGGGCGCGCTCCTCGAGGCCGGGGTCGAGATCTACGAGTACCAACCCACCATGTTCCACTGCAAGGTCATGGTCGTGGACGAGGTGCTCGTGTCGGTCGGCTCGACCAACTTCGATACCCGCTCCTTCAGTCTCAACGACGAGGCGAATCTCAACGTCTATGACGCGGAGTTCGCGCGTGAACAGATCGCGGTGTTCGAGCGCGACCGGACGCATGCCCACCGCGTCACGCTCGAGACATGGCGCCACCGCCCCTGGCGCGAAAAGCTCTGGGAGCACACGGCGGCGCTCCTGAGCTCGCAGTTGTAACGCCTTTCCTGTCTTGTCGCGTCACGCGACGCGCGGTTCGGCGGCGACGGCGACGATCGGCTGCGCCTCGAGCGGCGTGCCGGCGGGCCCGATGAGCGGGCACATATAGGTCATGCGCACGGGCCCGAAGATGGTCGCGAAAGCCACGTCTGCCGCGTCGCGCCCGGTCCCGATCCGCACTTGGTCCGACCGCAGGGCAAGTCCGGTCGGATCGAAGAGGTGCCAGCCCCCCGTAAGATAGGCCTCGAACACCGCGTGAAAATCCGGGGGAGGATCGGCGAACGTCGCATAGCCCGTGACGAACCGCGCGGGGATGTTGATCGCGCGGCACAGACGCGATAGCGAGGTGGGCAAAATCGCGGCATACCCCGGCGCGACCAGTGACGGTATCGAACGCGGAATGCGTCCCCTGAGTGGTGCCGACCTCGTACTTGATATGGTCGCGGATCCACTGACAGATCGCCTCGACGCGTTGCGCCCCCTGCGGGAGTGCTCCGAACTCCAGCAGCGCCATGCGCATGAGCGCATCGGACTCGCAGTAGCGGCTCGGCAGGATGAAGCGCAGCACGTCGAGCGGCAGCTCACCGACCGGCACCTCGGCCGCGTCGGGCACGCCTTCGGGGGCTCCCTCCACTTCCACCGTGGCGCGGTAGTTCAGGCGCAGCGATCCCGTATCCGCGTTGAAGCGCACGAAACGGTTCTTCACGATCGGATCGGTATAGCGGTCGCACGCGAGCGGAGGATCGGTCACCAGCGATTCGTGCAGCACGCGCTGGCCGGGCATCGAGGCGGCCTCGACGTTGAGCAGGAAGGTGCTGGGACCACCGACCTCGTAGCCCAGCTCGCAGTGGATGTCGAACGTCTTCAAGCTTGCTCTCCTTTCGTTGAACCGCGGGAATCGGATTTGACCGCAAGGTGCAGAAACGGTGCCACCCGCCCCTCCCCACAACCATCGGCGTTGTGCGTGAATCGCGCCCAGGGGGACTCGGCAAGTTTTGCCGCCCGGATCCCTTTGTTACCCGTTCGGCGATCGCAGCCTCTCGCGTAACTCACTGTCCTCCCTCGAAAAACCGCGTGGCACGGGGGCTGCGAACGTTACGGCGCGGAACGACCACGCACGTGATCGTACCGACATCCCACTCCCGACACATCAGGAGGCATTCATGAACTGGGATCGCATCGAAGGCAACTGGAAGCAGTTCACAGGCAAGGTCAAGGAGCAGTGGGGCGAGCTTACCGATGACCAGATCGACGTCATCAACGGGCGCCGTGATCAACTGGCTGGCAAGGTCCAGGAGGCGTACGGCCTGACGAAGGAAGAGGCCGAGGCGCAAGTGAAGGACTGGGAGTCCCGTCTGGGCTGAGCCAGGCTCTTCCTCCAACACGACACGCAGGAGAACACATGACGAAGCTCACGCACGCTCTGATTGCCGGAGTATTCGGCCTGGGGCTCGCCGCCGGCGCTTGCGCCGACGACATGACCAAAGCCGAAAAGAAGGGCGCCGAAGCCCGTTACGACGCTGCGGTGGAAAAAGCGAAAGCCGACTACAAGGTCGCCAGGCAGCGCTGCGACAGCCTTGGCGGCAACGACAAGGACGTCTGCATGAAGGAAGCGAAGGCCGCGGAGCAACGAGCGCGCGCCGACGCCAAGGCGGCCAAGGAGTCGGGTAAGGCCGGCGCCGAGGCGCGCGAGGACAGGCGTGAAGCGGAGTACGAGGTGGCGAAGGAGAAGTGCGACGCGCTCTCCGGTGCCGCCAAGGACGCCTGCCTCGCCGAAGCCAAGGCGCGTTCCAAGGGCAGGACCTGATCCACTCCCGAGAACGGCCCGTCTCCACCCCGGAGACGGGCCACCCCCCAACGAACGAGGAGCCCATCATGATCAAACGACTCATTGCAGTGCTGATCGCCGCCGTAGTGCTCGCTGGCTGCAACACGATGGAAGGCGCAGGCCGGGACATCGAACGCGGTGGCGAGAAAGTGCAGGACGCCGCCGGCAAGGCGAAGAAGTAAACCTCACCCCGCGCAGTGGACATGGCGCGCACATGTCGTAACCGAGACTGCATCCGACGGTCTCCGAAGAGCACGACGGTTGGAATGGCGATACCTGAGTTCGAGCCCCATCATTCAGTCGCTACGCGGCGTGCGGTCGCGCGCGCGCCCTGGTCGCGGGAATCCGACGCGGCCTCGAGGACCAGTTCAGCGCCGATACGCAGGACGTCTGCGACGAGAGCCCGGGCATGTGACATGTTGCTGCGGGCGCCCACGAAGCATGGCCTAAGGGCGAGCTGACCATTCACCCGCGTAGTACTGGGCATGTTCTGGTTCTCCCGTATCAGGCGCCGATGCAGGCGCCGGTTGAGCAGGTCGAGGTCGCGCACCTCCGGGGACACATAGCGGAAACAGCAAACCGACAGTGTGGGTTCCTGCAGCAGTTCCAGGTTCGGGTGCTCTCGCGCCACCTGCGCGATGTGGGCAGCCATATCGTTGTGGCGCCTGATCCGCTGCGCCATTCCCGCCACACCGATCTCGCGGATGAGCGCCCACACCACCACCCCGCGGCTCGGCGCGCTCAACTCGACGCCGAAGTCGTAGTACGGGACACCGAAATCGTCCATCGAGTGTTCAATGGTAGGGGCGGCCGAGCCCGCCTGTTCGACGGCGCCCTCCAGATAGTGGGCCGGCTCCTGGGTGAACGCCCGGCGCAGGATCTCGCGGTCGCGCACGAAGGTCGCCGCCACGCCGACAGCAGCGCCCAGCCACTTGTGCGGGTCGACGATGACGGAGTCGGCGAGCTCAAGGCCCTCGTAGAGCGGGGCCACGCGCTCGTCGAGGATGCCTGGCAATCCGTACGCGCCGTCCACGTGGAACCAGATGCCCCTGTCCCTGGCGATCTCGCCGATGGCCCGCAATGGGTCGATTGCGCCAGTGTTGGTGGTGCCGGCATTGGCGACGATGGCCATGGGCAGGATGCCCGATCGCTGGTCCTCTGCAATTGCGCGGCGCAGTTCATCCACTCGCATGCGGCCCCGAGGGTCGCATGAGATCGGCCGCACGGCGTGGCGACCAATGCCCAGCACGCCGGCCGAGCGCTGGATGGTGTGATGGGCCTCGGTCGTGGCATACACGCCGACGCGCCGGTCCACGCCGTCGGCCGCGGGGTCGCGACCGATTCTCTCAAAGGCGCTCTGTCGCGCTGCCCCGAGAGCGAGCAGGTTGGCCACCGACCCGCCGCTGCTGTATACGCCTTGCATGGACCGCAGACCGAACATGTCCGCGAGCCATTGCAGCGACAGGGCCTCCAGGAAATTGAAGGCGGTGAGACCATAACGCTGAGGCGCCGCAACGCTCGCAGCGGTGGACGCCAGCGTGGAAGCAGCGGTGCCGCCGGTGGTGATGAATGAACTGAACCCCGGCTTGGGCACCGAGGAGCCGTTCGGGATGACGTACCGGAGCAGCTCATCGGCAACCCGGTCAATGCCAATGCCCTCCCTTGGCAACGGGATGTCCAGGTGTTCGCGCCATCGGTGTCCCGGGTGCAGCGCGTCGGGATGTTCGAACTTCAGGTATTCGTCTAGTCCGCCGCCGATCTGCGACAGCAGCGCCTGCAGGTTGCCCGTCTCGGCAGCATCGTTCGACATGGCGGTCTCCCATGGCACGGGTCAACGACCCGTCTGGCACGGCTTCTATTTCAACACGTCCAGCCCAAGAGCCCGGCGCAGCGGCTTCGGGATCGGCATCGTAACGCATTCGCGCACGTCGATCGGCCGGCCGACCGTCAGCGTGCGGCGGAAGGATTCGTCGAACGCGAGGAAAGGCGAGTCCGGCTCCACACCCAATGCGTCGAGGACCTTCGTGAAGAACGCCCGGCCGGCCGCGGTGGTGGCGATATCGAAGATCTCGGCGTCTGTGTAGCCCTGCTCCCTGAGCGCCTCTACCTGAGCCGCCGTTACCTGCGCGGCGTCTTTCGCGATCTGCCGCGCGAACGTGACCATGGCCTGCTCGGCCTCGGTGAGGATCCCGTCGAAACGGTCCTCGGCGATCGCGCGGATCTGCTCGTCGGTGAAGAACTCCCTGAGCGCCTTGCCGTGCGCGAGCGCGCAGGCCGAGTTCCTGAGCTCGTGCGCCGCGGCGAAGGTCACGAGCTCGAAACGGCGCTTGTCCATCGGGCGCTTGATTTCGGCCAGCAGTTGTCCCCAGCGCGCCATGACCTCCGGGCGGTGGCAAAACACCTTCGCGTAGTTGGGTATGTAGCCCCAGGCGGACTGCTGGCGCAGGTACATGGCGGCTACCGCATCGTCGGCCGCTTCCGGGGCTATCGTCTCGATGAATGCCATGATCTGTTCCTCTGCTATGGGCTGGTGCGGGTCACGCGGTCTTCCGCGGATGCACCCATTTAGGCAAGAAGCCGTAGGGATCCACGTCCGCGTTTCGGTCGTACTCGACGCCGGCATCGTCGAGGTGCTGCCGCATCCGGCCTGCGCGCATCGCGTCGAAGAGGTCCATGCAGCCGCCGACGTGCTTGCCGCCGATGTAGATCTGCGGGATGGTCGGTGAGCCCGTGCGGTCCTTGAGGACGGCGCGGATCTTGGTGCCCATGTCGCGCTCCTGAAACGCGACCGAGTCGATGTCCACGCTCCGGTAGGCAATGCCGAGTTTCGCGAACAGCTTGCGCACGGCCCAGCAGAACTCGCACCACTCGAGCGCGAACATCACCACGGCATTACCCCGGATGACGTCAGTTACGAAAGACTCCGCTTCCTCGTCGAGCTCGACCTCCGGTTCCGGCTGCCGGATCGCGACGATCGGCGCCGGGCACGCCGGCGCGTCGAAGCGATAGCCGGGTGTCGAGCGCGAGAGCTCGAGCTCCGCTTCGTTCATGTCGACGTCGATGCCCTCGAACAGCGGGGTCGACAGGTAGCGCTCGCCCGTGTCGGGCAGCATGCAGACGATGTTGCTGCCGGGTGGCGACCGCCGCGCCACCTCGAGCGCCGCGGCGAGCGTGGCGCCGCTCGACGTGCCGACGAAGATGCCTTCCTTCGTCGCGAGCTCGCGCGCGAGCCGCAGCGCTTCGTTGCCGTCGACCGGCACGATCTCGTCGATCAGCTTCTCGGCCACGGCGTTTTCGGTGAGGCGCGAGACGAAGTCCGGGCTCCAGCCCTGCATCAGGTGCGGCCGAAAGTGCGGATGGCTGGCCGTCGGGCATGCCATTGTCAGCACGCGGCTGTCCTATCCCGCTGCCGAGGACCTGGGCGTTGTCCGGCTCGGCCGCGATCACCCGGATGCCGGCGTCGGCCGCCTTGAGGCCGCGGGCCACGCCGAGCAGCGTGCCGCCCGTGCCGAAGCCCGAGACGAACGCGTGGATCGGCTCACCCTCCAGGTCCGAAAGGATCTCCCGGGCCGTCGTGCGCGTGTGCACCTCGGCGTTGGCCTCGTTCTCGAACTGCCGGCAGAGAAACCAGCCGTGCTTCTCGGCGAGTTCGACGGCTTTGTTCAGCATGCCGGTGCCCTTCTCGGCGGCGGGTGTCAGCACGACCCGGGCGCCGAGGAACCGCAGCAGCTTGCGGCGCTCGAGGCTGAAGCTCTCCGCCATCGTGACGACGAGCGGGTAGCCCTTCTGCGCGCAGACCATCGCGAGACCGATGCCGGTATTGCCGCTCGTTGCCTCGATCACGGTCTGACCAGGCTTCAGCTCGCCCGTGCGTTCGGCGTGTTCGATGATCGCTCGGGCCATGCGGTCCTTGACCGAGCCCAGGGGATTGAACGACTCAACCTTGACATAGACGTTGACACCCGGCGGCGCCAGCTTGTTGAGCCTGACCAGCGGCGTATTGCCGATCGTTTGCAGTATGTTGTCGTAGCGGGGCATGGTGGTCTCCTTCGAGTGCGTTGCGTTTGCCGCCGAGTCCTTCCAGAAGTCTGCTCGAGCGGTGCACGGTTGATCAAATCCTTTCGAACATGGGAGCGATGCTGAGGCCGGAACGAGGGAGCGAGCGTTGGAGCCACCGTGGTTTTTGCCGAGCCAGTCGCGGCGAAGCTTGAACGCTTGTGACGGCGCGGCCCAGCCGCCTATAGTGAAGGCATCGAAGTATTGGGCATTTGCGCCGATGGCAGGGCTTGAACTCCGGTTTCTGGGCGACTTCGAGGTCCGTCGGGACGGGCGGGCCTTACCCTTGCCGCCGTCCAAGAAGACCCGCGCGCTGCTTGCCTACCTGAGCCTGCAGCCCAGGCGTTTCCGCCGCGAGCACCTCTGCGAGCTGCTGTGGGAGATCCCGGACGACCCGCGCGGCTCGCTGCGCTGGAGCCTGTCCAAGCTCCGCCGCCTCGTCGACGACACGGGAGACTCGCGTATCCTCGCCGACCGCGCCAGCGTCGGGATCGACACGGACGGCGTCGCGATCGACGTGCGGGAACTGAGGGCGCTCATCTCCGATGGTCTCGCAAGAATTTCGATCGAGGACCTCGAGGCCACCGCGGCACGTTATCGCGGCAACTTCCTCGAGGGCCTCGAGTTCTCGAACTTCCACGACTTCCACACCTGGTGCGTGGCCGAGCGCGAACAGTCGCTTCGCGACCGCGCCGCGCTCTTGACCGAGCTCGTCAGGCGCCTGGCCGACGAGCCGGAACGGTCCCTCCCGCATGCACGCGCCCTCGTCGGCCTGTCGCCGTATGAAGAGACCTATCGCGCCACGCTGATCCGGCTCCTGAACGCGGCGCGCCAGCCCGGCGAGGCCGAAGAGCAGTACCAGCTCGGCCTGCGCATGCTGAAAGAGGCCGGCATCCCGTCTTCGGGTGCGCTGCTCGCGGCGCGCCGTGCCCCGCGGATCGATGCGCCGCCGAAGCGTCACCCCGTTGCGCCTCTTCCCGAGGTCGCGGCCCCCGCGCCGGCCGGCTATGGTCTCTTCGGCCGGGAGGCGGAGAGGACGCTAATCGCGGACACGCTGGCCGAGGTCACCCGGAATCGTCGCGCCGCGATGCTGCTCCTGAGCGGCGCGCCCGGCATCGGCAAGACCCGCGTGCTCGAGATGGCCGAGTCGCTGGCGCGCGACCGCGACGCCTTCGTCTTGCAGGCAGCGGCCTTCGAATCGGGCGCGATCCGGCCGTTTGCGCTGTGGATCGACGCGCTGCGGACCCTGGATCCCGCGGTCCACGACCAGGTGTTCGGTGACGCAGACCTGGCCAATCGCGATCGCCTGTTCGCCGGCCTGAGCGACCTCGTTGCGCGAGAGTCTGCCGAGCGTCCCGTGGTGCTGCTTTTCGACGATGTGCAGTGGTGCGACGAGTCGAGCGGCGCGGCACTGCATTACGTGGCACGCACGAGCCGCGGGCGGGCGTTCCTCGGCCTGCTCGCAGCGCGCTCGAGCGAGCTAAGGGACAACGCGCCCGTGCAGCAGGCACTCCGGGGCCTAGGGCGAGACGGGCTGCTGCGGGAGATCGAAATTGGGCCGCTGCCCGGCGACGCGTTGGTACGGCTCATCGACGAGCGGGCGCCGGGCGCCGACAGCGAGCGGCTCAGCGCTGAATGCGGCGGCAATCCGCTGCTGGCGATCGAGCTGGCCCGTGCCGAGGTGAGGGGCAGTGCCGCCGGCTCACTGGAAGACCTGATCTGGGAGCGCCTTGCACGCTACGGCGTGGTGGGCGCGGACGTCCTTCGCTGGGCGGCCGTGCTGAGCCCGCGCATCGACGTCGGCAGCCTCGTCAAGGTGTCGGGCCTCGACGCCGCCGAGGTCGGCGCGGTGCTCGAGAACGCGGAGCGGCATGCGATGTTGCTCGCCACGGATCGCGGCCTGGGCTTCGCACACGAACTGATCGCCCGCGCCGTATACAACGACATTTCGCCGCTCAGGCGTCAGGTCATGCACCGCCGCATCGCGGAGCTCCTCGAGCAGGACACCGCGCAGGATCTCGCGCGCGCCGCCGACCTGGCGCACCACGCCGCACTGAGTGGGGACCCGGGTCTGGCCGCACGGGCCATGGTCTCGGCCGGCAGGCTGTGCCTGCGATTCTTCGCGAACGACGACGCCCAGTCGCTGGCGCGCAAAGGCCTGCAGCTGGCCGCAAAGCTGCCGGACGCCGAGCGCGTGCGCGTGGAGATCGACCTGCAGGACATCCTGCTGGCGTCCGGGCCACTCGACGATCGGGAGGCCGCTGCCCGGAATTACACGGCGCTCGCCGAACGGGCACTCGACCACGGCGCGCTGGCGCATGCCAGGCTCGGCTACCACATGGCCTCCTATGTGCGCTGGACGCAGGGTCAATGGACAGCGGCCCGCGAGCAGACGCTGCAAGCCGTGCGGGTCGTGCGGGGCGGGCGGGACGAGGCGCAAATCGTGGGCATGGCCGAAACCGCGAAGTGTCTGGTCATGATCGAGCGCGACATTTCGCAGGCGGACGCAATGCTCATGGAGGCGAGCGCGCTTGCCGAGCGCAATGGATTCAGCCATCACGCGATCGCCGCGGGGCTCGGCATGCTGCGCTTCCACGAGAACCGCCTCGACGAGGCGGAGGAACTGTTCCGCGAGGCGCGGACCCTGTGCAAGTCGGCCGGCGACCGGGTCAGCGAATACCAGGCGAACGAGTACCTCGTCATGCTGGACTTCCAGCGGGGCAGGCTGGCGCAAGCGCGCGAGCGTTGCGAGGAACTTCTAACGCTCGGCGACAAGCTGCGCGAGGGCAGCGAGGAGCCGTTCGCGCGCGCGATGGCCGGTCTGTGCACCTACGCGATCGACGACGAGGCCGAGGCAGCTCGACGCCGCGCTCGCGGACCTGCGCGCTGCCGACGCCAAGCACCGCCTCGCCTACATCCTGACGCGTGCGGCCCTGATCGACTGCGAGCGGGGCCGGGTGAACGCCGCGACCGAGCGGGCGACCGAGGCGCTCCGTTATGCGACGCTGCTCGAGCGCGCGACGGAGATGCTGCTTGCAAACGCCGTGCTCTCGCACGACTGTGCCGCAACCGGCGACAGGAAGGGGGCCGCCAGGTTTGCGAAGGAAGTCGAACGCATCAGTAGCATGGCCGGCGCCGCCGCATGGACGCGCGACATCGCGGCAAGACTGGCGCACAAGAACGAGCGTGCTGCGCGCAAGGAGGCACGATGACCGAAGTGCTTGTCGAACGGCACTGGGACCCGCCGCTGACCGACGCGGACATGGGACGGATGTTCGAGAGTGCAGCCGGCTGCCTCGATATTCATCGCGTGGGCTGGAACGGCAGCTTGCTGTCGGCGGACGGCCGGGACCTCTTCTGCCACTTCTCGGCCCCCGATGCCGAGTCGGTGCGCATCGCAATGTACCAGGCGGGGTCGCCGCGCGGCTCGGTCTGGGCCGGCACGGTGCACGATGCGCCCGGTTTGACGGACGACGAGCTCGCGCGGGCAAACGTTCTCGTCAGCCGGCGTTTCGAGGAACCCGTGGCGTTGCGGGACATCCAGGCGCTCGAGGATGCCGGTGCCGGCTGCCTCGACACCCACCGCGTGCGCTTCGTGCGCACGTTTTTTTCGACTGACCGCCGGCGCATGATCTGCCTCTATCACGCGCCCGACGCCGAGTCCGTGCGCATCGCGCAGCGCGCGGCGAACATGCCCGTCGAGCGGATCTGGGCGTTCCGCCAGTTCCGTCGCTGACCGACATGGGGAGGCCGGGACAGAGCCGCCGCCCGCGCCGCACTCGGCGCACCGTCGCCGCAACCCGCGGCGATCGAGTCGGTGGCGGCGTTCCTGCATCGCGTCTCACACATCGAGACCGCGCGGTGCCCGCATTGCGGCAGCGGTCAGTTTCGTGTCGTCGCAGCAATCCAACCCAAAGCTCACCTGCCCCATCCGCGGGGACCTCCGTGACGATCGATGTCGGCCATTCCGGGGCGCAGCAACCGAACGGTGAGACCGTTCGCGCCTTCGCTCGTCCCGAGCGCCGGCAACGGTGCCTACGAATCCGATGCTCACCGTGCCGGCGTCGTCCGAATGGCGCTACGCTACCGTCGCAGCACATCGGAGAACGTCGCTGCCTCCCGCCGCTCCATGCCATTCGCTTGACTTCGGGCAGCGCCACCATACAATCCCCATAGCCACCGCCCGCTGGGCGGTTCAGTCAGAGGATGTCGAAGCGCGACGACTACCGGCGGTACCTGAACAGTCCCGAGTGGAAAGAACGCCGGGAGCTTGCGCTTGCGCGGACATCCGGGTTCTGCCAGTTCTGCGGCAACGTCGCTGTTCACGTCCATCACGTCAGGTATCCAAAGCGCTGGGGCGACGAGCACCCACATAGCCTAGTCCCGGTTTGTCAGCGTTGCCATGATGCATCTCATGGAGTCCATGCAATGAAGTCACTTCCCGATGCCACTCAGATGACTGAGCTATCGCCCTTTGGCGGGCGACTCAAGTATTTGTTTAGCGGCGGTCGCGTTTATGCGTCGGCGCAGTCGTGGACCCGGGCACTACAGGTGCCCGACTCCCTTTCGGTGTGGTTCGAAACAGGACTACACAGAGTAGCCTTGCTCAAGAAGGATTTGGCGGGTGGCGACCTGGAGATGCTGTATTTGAATGTGCCTGTCTATCGGTGGCATGCGGTCGCTGAGCAGCTCCGCGCGTTCGATCGTAACTGGTATGAGCACCAATACAGGAGCCGGCCGCCCCTTGAACAGAAAGAACTTGAGCGATTCCATAACAACTACGAGCGCCTGATCGCTTGGGGTTACGACCTCCAAGAGAGAGCCCTATCCAGCGCGCTCCACGAGAAGGTTGATCCCACCGCGGCCATCACCCAAGAAACCTTGCTGGAAGCCCTGAAGCAGGCGGTTGCGCCGAGACTTCAAGGACACGACGAGAAGCTTCACGAGCACGACATAGTAATTGGCGAGTTGCGTGATGCCGTTCCAACGCTTCGCGATCAAGATGAGTTCATCTCCGTAAAGCAGGCGATAAGCGAGCAGGGGCTAGACGCGACACTGATGCCGCTCCATCCACGGTCTAACGAGACTCTCTCCGGTCTCGCCGGTCAAATGCTGAAGGAACGCAGAGTTGAGCAAGGCGCGAGCGTCATATCGCGTCTTGATGGGCAGAAGATTCACGCAGAGGTCAACACGTATCGCCGAAGAGATATCTATGCGGTCCTCGCGGAAGTCATGCGCCACAAACAAGAAGGGCTACCACTATGAGGCTGAGAGATTGTGCTCTCAGTGCAACATAAGCACGCTAACCCTTCGCTCGAGTGGACTCGCACCAGCGAGGCGCTGTGGTCCATCATCCGCTCGCGGGCCAAGTGCCACGCCGGCGCTCGCCCTCAGCTCAAACGTTGGGCGTCACCGGGGCTAAGACTGGCTAGAATGGTAGGTCCCTCCACACAAGGGGCTTCATATGAAGTACAGCATCGAATGTGAGCAGGAAGAAGACGGGCGCTGGCTCGCTGAGGTTCCCGAACTACCTGGCGTCTTGGCCTACGGGGACACTGCCGAGGAAGCGATGGCGAAGGCCCAAGTCCTGGCACTTCGCGTACTCGCTGAACGCCTTGAGCACGGCGAAGCGCGCCCCGTCGATATCAGCATCTCCGTAGCTACGGTATGAGTCAGTGGCCTTCCACGAAGGCTACCCGGTCCGCACTCCATCGCATCGGTTGGCAAATCAAGCGCGAATCGGGCTCGCACCGCACGCTGTCGCGTCAAGGCTGGCCTGATTTCGTTTTCGCGTTTCACGACCGCGAAGAGATCGGTCCGCGAATGCTGGCGCGAATCGCCATACACACTGAGCTCACCCCCGAAGATCTGTAGGCGATCGGGCCCAACCCGTCATTGCACCGGACCCGTTCCGGCGGCCTTCGCCCGCCTGCGGGGGGCAGGTGAACTCTGGTTTTCGGCGTCACATCACCGGAGCAAAGTTGGGAGTATCCTTATTGCCATGAAGATCGCTACTGGAAAGGTCGTCGGCGGAAAGGTCGTGCTTGAGGGCGCGACATTCGAGGAAGGTACCTCAGTCACAGTCCTGGCTAGGGACGATGAAGAGGCCGTAACTCTCACGCCCGAAGAGGAAGCCGAGCTTCTGCTCGCTATTGCCGAGGCCGACCGCGGCGAAACGGTTTCAGCGGAGGAAGTGCTCGCGAAACTCGCGCGTCGCCATGGCTAGCTGAGCCATGAAAGTCCGGGTCACGAAGCGAGCGCAAGCGCAGATTGACCGGGCCGCCACGTGGTGGGATGACAACCGTTCCCTTGCGCCAGAAGGCTTCGATGAGGACCTCTCGGAGGCTTTCTCGCTTCTGAGCGTCGAGCCTGGCATCGGCGTCCCGGTGGCCAATGCGCGTACGCCTGGCGTGAAGCGCTTGCATCTCGCTCGGATTCATTACTTCCTCTACTACTGCGTCCGGGGCGATGAAGTCCTAGTGCTGCGCATTTGGCACACGAGTCGCGGTAGGGACCCCAAGTTGTAGGTGCGCACACATGACGCCGAACCGTGCGTTCGACCGGAGCGCCCAATGTCGCGGATCGGCATAAAGGAGCCGGGGATGATCGGCATAATGGAGCCAGTTTCGGAGGGGTAAGACGGGCATCCCGGCGTGGTTAAGAATGGGTGGTTTTGGACGTATTGGCAACCTTGATTTTGTTGGCCGTAGGGGCGAGTTTCGGCGCCCGATACGACTGCCCGTCGAGTACCAGGCAGTAGGCGTTGTGGCGTAGCCGATCCAGGGTCGCCGAGGCCAGCAGTCGGTTGGCGGGGAAGGCTTGATCCCACTCGGTGAAGTCGAGGTTGCTGGTAACGATCGTGGCAGTGGTTTCGTAACGTTCGGCGATCAGATCGTGCAGATCTTCATCGGCGGGTGGACGCAGCGGCTTGAGGCCGAAGTCGTCGATCACGAGTAGCGCAATGCGGGCGAGGCTGGCGAGTTTGCGCTCGTAGGTACCGGTGGCGCGGGCGGCGTTCATGGCGGCGACCAGTTGCGCGCAGGTGGTGAACAGCACGTCGACGCCCTGGCGGATGGCGCAGTGGCCGAGGGCCTGCGCGAGGTGCGACTTCCCGGTGCCACACGGTCCGACGATGAGCACGGGGACGCGCTCGTCGAGGTAACGGCCGGTGGCGAGCTCGTGCACCAGGGCGCGATTGAGTTGCGGCAGGCGTTCGAAGTCGAACTGATCGAGGGTCTTGCTGGCGCGGAAGGCGGCACGGCGCAAACGCAGGGCGAACTTCTTTTGTTCGCGCCGGGCAACCTCATCCTCGATCAACAGCGCCAGGAACTCGGTGTAGGCGAGCTTGCCGTCGAGGGCTTGGCGATTACGTGCCTCGAGCGAATCGAGGATGCCAGACAGGCGCAGTTGTTTGAGATAGGGAACGAGCTCGGGAACGGGGTTCATCGGTGATGCCTCCGGGGTGGGATTCAGTGCAGCAGGGTGGGATCGACGCCGAACAGGGTCTCGGCGTCGCGGACAAAGCGTGCGCTGGTACCGTACGCGCGCGCCGATGCGGGGACATGCAGCAGCGGTTGTTGATCGAAGCCGCCGGCGAGAATGGTCTTGACGGTGCGGTAGAACGGGCTGTCGTGAGCGAGCGCCCGGGCGCACGCGGCTTCCAGCCGGGCGTTGCCGTAGCGTTCGGCCAAGCGCAGCACACCTTGCGCGGCGCGTAGCCTCTCGACGATGCGATCGGCGAGCAGTTGGTCGACCAATTGCGCGCAGGCGGGACCCACTGCCGTGGCTTGCTGCAGGCACCAGTGGCGGTCGTGGGCGAAGTAGGCTTGCGCCTGCGGCGGCAGGTGATCGCGGACGGTGAAGCGTTGCCCGGGTTTGCGGCCCCGCGGATGCACCGCGACCTGCCGATAGTCCTGATAGATCGCCACGGCGGTGTCGGTGGCCCGCAGCCACAGCGCCTGGCCGATCAAGGTGAACGGTACCGAGTAGAAGCAGCGGTCGAACTGGACGTGGCAATCGCGATGCACGCGCACGCCACTCCAGGTGCCAAGATCGGGCGCGATCGCCGGCAAGGCGCGCAGCAGCCGTTTCTCGACGGCGAACAGCGCGAGTGGCTGCGTGCGGGTAGTGCCGTGGATACGCACCCCCGCTTCCGTCATCACCCATTGCCGGACTTGGGCATTGAGATCGGCGAGATCGCGAAAGCTGCGGGTCGGCAGGAAGTTACCCTTGACATAGCCGACCCCGCGCTCGACGACGCCCTTCTTCGCCGGATCGGCGGGCGGACACGGGTCGATCTTGAAACCGTACCCTTCCGCGCACTCGGCGTAGGCGCGCTGCACCAGCGGATCGCGGGCACAGGCGCGAGTGATAGCGCACTTGGGGTTGTCGATAATGACCCGCGCCGGAACGGCGGCGAACCATTCGAAGGCGCGGCGGTGACAGCCGAGCCAGGTAGCCACCGTCTGCTCCCACACGAACTCGACGTACTGATGGCGCGAGAAGCACAGCGTCATCACGAACGCCCAGGTACGGCGCAGCTCGCTACGAGCGGGATCGAGCAGCAGCGGCCCGGCACCGAAATCGACCTGCGCTGCTTCGCCGGGCGCGAACTGCAGCCGCACCGTGGCCTGCGGCGGCCGCGCCGCGTTGAGCGCGGCGAGCATGCGCCGCACCGCCGAGTAGCTGCCGCTGTACCCATGCTCGCGACACAGCGCAGCGTGGATCGCGACACCACCCACACCCTGCTCGGCCCAGCGCGCCACCACATCGCGAAACGGCTCGACCGTGGAAATCGTGCTGCGCGCCCGGCGCGCCTGGCCGATCACCACCGCGATCTCGCCGTCCTCGGGCAGCGGCGTGTCGGGGGCGAGCCAGCCCTGCTGCGTGGCCAGCGCCCGCAGCGCTGCCACCTTCGGCCGGCCCATCAACCGCGCCCGGGCAATATCGCGGTCGGAATCGCCCTGGCGCAAGCGCACCAGGACCGCTCGATACTGGAACATCTCGATTCTCCTACGCCCCACCGCGGTTCTCCCTCTGGACAAAGTCCGAGAGGGTAGCGGTAACGCGCTCAGTTCGAGATGCCCGTCTTTACCTCACCTGGCTCCAATATGCCGATCACGGAGTGGCTCCAATATGCCGATCGCTGACACCCAAAGGCGACGCCGATGGGTACCCGCCGCGCTGCTCGCGTCGGCGCCCGGTTAGCTCTGCGTTGGGCGACCGCGTTGCAGAAGGCCGACCGACTGCAACGGGTCCGGTGCCGACACCGAGCAAAGCCGCGATGGGATGTCCGGACCTTGGTCGCCAAGCTCCCCGTTACTGGGCGCCCGTGAGCCACCCCCGTCTGGTCCTGTAGCGGGATCATCTGCACTGGTGGCCAAGTGCCACGCCGGCGCTCGCCGCCCTCAGCTCAAACGTTGGGCGTCACCGGGGCTAAGACTGGCTAGAATGGTAGGTCCCTCCACACAACGGGCTTCATATGAAGTACAGCATCGAATGTGAGCAGGAAGAAGACGGGCGCTGGCTCGCTGAGGTTGCTGAACTACCTGGCGTCTTGGCCTACGGGGACACCGCCGAGGAAGCGATGGCGAAGGCCCAAGTCCTAGCCCTTCGCGTACTCGCTGAACGCCTTGAGCACGGCGAAGCGCGCCCCGTCGATATCAGCATCTCCGTCGCTACGGTATGAGTCAGTGGCCTTCCACGAAGGGCTACCCGTGTTCTATCCGCACTCCATCGCATCGGTTGGCAAATCAAGCGCCAATCGGGCTCGCATCGCACGCTGTCGCGTCAAGGCTGGCCCGATTTCGTTTCGCGTTTCACGACCGCGAAGAGATCGGTCCGCGAATGCTGGCGCGAATCGCCAAACACACTGGGCTCACCCCCGAAGATCTGTAGGCAATCGGGAGTGGTGACGCCCAACCCGTCATTTGCACCGGACCCGTTCCGCCGGGCTTCGCCCGCCTGCGCGGGCAGGTGAACTCTGGCGTTGGGCGACAGGTACCTGAACGCCTATTACTCGATCGGTGACAAGGAGAGTCTGATGGTTATTACGAACAGACAGTCCGGGACGAATGTGCATGAGGTTGCGGACACGATCTATCGCATCAACACGCCAGTTGTGATCGAAGGCGCCGGTGGGTTCTCGTTCAATCAATACCTCATCACGGATGACGAACCATTGCTCTTCCACACCGGGCCGCGAAAGATGTTTCCGCTAGTGCGTGAAGCGGTGGCGAGCGTTTTGCCGGTGGAGCGGCTTCGCTACATTGCGTTTTCCCATGTGGAAGCCGACGAGTGCGGCTCACTCAACGAATGGCTGATCGTCGCTCCGCAATCCGTACCACTGTGCGGCACGGTTGCTGCCATGGTATCGATTAGTGACCTCGCTGATCGGGCGCCCCGCGCGCTTGCCGATGGAGAGCTACTCTCTCTGGGCACGCACTCCGTGCGTTGGTTCGACACGCCGCATCTGCCGCACGCGTGGGAATGCGGCTTCTTGACAGAAGAACAAACCTCTACGTTGCTATGTGGTGACCTGTTCACGCAGGGAGGCGCTGATCTTCCGCCCATCACGGAATCGGACATTCTTGGGCCGAGCGAGGCTTTCCGCCATAGGATGGATTACTTCTCTCACACGACGAACGCACGTGTGATGCTTGAGAGACTGGCCTCGACAAACCCGGTAACCCTTGCGTGCATGCACGGCAGCGCATGGCGTGGCGATGGGGCGAACCTGCTTCGTGCTCTTGCTGATGCGCTATCTGCATGATTTGCTCCCTACTTGGTATGGATATGTCGCCCCACTAGGCGCTCCAGCGGACTCCACTCCGCTACGCTCCGCCGCTGAACGTGAACGTTGAGCGTCCGCTTGCGGCCGCCGTTTGAGCGACCGCGTTGCAGAAGGCCGACCGACTGCAACGGGTCCGGTGCCGACGCCGAGCAAAGCCGCGATGGGATGTCCGGACCTTGGTCGCCAAGCTCCCCGTTACTGGGCGCCCGTGAGCCGCTGAGAACCGTGGATTGCGCACCCGCGGCGCCGATTCCACGCCCAACCGCAAGATTCCACGGCCGCTGCCACGCTGGGTTCAACGCGCCGCACGCAAGATGGCTCCTGTCCGGACACGGATCCGGATCACTTCATCACCCGTCAACAGGAGTACACCACATGACCATCCAGACCAGGACCGCCGAGAACGGCGTCAACGTAGCAGCATTGCTGGGCGCCCGCGAGGCGCTGAGCGGGGCCCCGGAAGCCGCACGCTTCAAGTGGCGCGCGACCAGCGAATGGCTGAACGGCACGCACAGTCGCGCCACCGTGGACGGCTTCTTCGGTCTCGGCGGCGAGCAGAAGCATCGCCAGACGTTCCGGTTCGACTCCGATCACCCGGAGGTCTTCGCGGCCCAGGACAACGGCGCGACGCCCGTCGAGTTTGTCCTCGTCGGTCTGGCCGGCTGCCTGACCGCGGGCATCGCCGCGGTCGCCCAGAACCGCAACATCCAGCTCAAGTCGGTCAAGGCGACGCTCGAGGCCGGCATGGACCTGCAGGGAATCCTCGGCGTCGACGCGAACGTCCGCAACGGCTTCGACGGCATCAAGGTGCACTACGCGATCGACGCGGACGCCTCCGCGGAGGAGATCGCCGCACTGGTCGCGCAGTCGCAGAAGCGCTCGGCCGTGTTCGACGTCGTCACCAACCCGACCGATGTCACGGTCACCGCGAGCAAGGCGTAATGACCCAACGCGTAAAGCGGTGGCTGGCCGGCATCGTCGACGTTGTCGTCATCGGTGCCGGTCATTCCGGTCTGGCGATGAGCCATGTGCTCGGCCAGCGCGCGATCGAGCACGTCGTGCTCGAGCGCGGCGAGGTCGCGAATTCATGGCGCACGGAGCGCTGGGATTCGCTGCGATTGCTCACGCCGAACTGGATGTGCCGGCTTCCGGGTTACCGCTACCAGGGCGACGACCCGGACGGATACATGAGCGTCGACGAGGTCGTGGACTTTCGTGTCCGACTATGCCAAGTGTATGTCGGCTCCGGTCGTGACACACACGACGGTGATTCAGGTCGCGGCGGCGGCGGACGGTTACCGCGTGTCGACCAATCGCGGTGACTGGCTCTGCCGCGCCGTCGTGCTCGCCACCGGTGCCTTCAACAAGCCGATCGTGCCGCGGGTCGCCGAGGGCGTGCCCACCGGCGTCGAACAGCTCACGGCGCAGGCTTACCGCAATCCAGAGCAACTCGCCGAGGGCGGGGTACTGGTCGTCGGCGGGTCAGCGACCGGCTTGCAGCTCGCGCAGGAGATCCAGCGCAGCGGCCGGCCCGTGACGCTCGCGGTCGGCGAACACGTGCGTATGCCGCGCGTCTATCGCGGCCGCGACATCCAGTGGTGGATGCTCGCGTCGGGCGTGCTGGACCAGCGTATCGAGGAGGTGGACGAGCCCGACCGGGCGCGGCGCGTGCCATCGCCGCAGCTCGTGGGGACACCCGAGCGCGCCACGCTCGACCTCAATGTCCTGCGCGAGCAGGGTGTCGAGGTCGTGGGCCGCCTGGCGGGCATCCGCGACGGGAAAGCGCAGTTCTCCGGGTCGCTGCGCAACGTCTGCGCGCTCGCCGACCTCAAGATGGACCGCCTGCTCGCGTCGATCGACGAGTGGGCGGAACGCAGCGGCATGGCCGGCGAGGTCGGTCCCGCCGAGCGTTACGCGCCGACCGACGTCGGCACGGCACCCCGGCTCGGGCTCGCGCTGGGCGAGGAGGTGTGCACGGTGCTGTGGGCGACCGGCTTCCGCCCGGATTTCTCCTGGCTCGACCTGCCGGTTTTCGACCGCAAGGGAGAGCTGAAGCACGATCGCGGCGTCGTCGACGCGCCGGGACTTTACGTGCTGGGACTGCCGTATCTCCGGCGCCGGAAGTCGAGCTTCATACACGGTGCCGAGGACGATGTGCGCGAGCTGGGCGCGCATCTCGCCGAGTACCTCGACCGGACGGCGCGGGTGCAGGTCGCCGGCATCGCGGCATAACGACCGAGGGGACGAATCTGGGTTAGGACAGCGCCCATACGCATGGCCCGCCGCGGCGTCGCTGGCGTCGCGCTACGCGCGGTCGACTGGAATGGGACTGGCCTCGCTACTTGGTTTTCCTGGTACGGGAGCGGCGGCCACCTTTTTCTGGCGGCACCTTTCCGCCTTCCCGGCGCGCCTCCGACAGGCCGATCGCGATCGCCTGCTTCGGGTTCGTGACCTTCTTTCCTGTCCTGCCGCTCTTCAGCTTCCCGCGCTTGAGCTCTCGCATGGCTTCCGCAACCTTCTCGGACGCCTTCTTTCCATACCTGGACATGATCTTGTCTCCGAACAAGACGACCGACGTCGCCCGGCCGCTCGAGGCAGCCGGGCGACGTCGCTTCTAAAGCGGGGGACTCCGGCGCCCCAGAACGAATAGGAGCACCGCAACGATCAGCCCCACGATGAACAGGATCCACGCAATGTTCACCGCCGTGCCGGCGATACCGCTGAAGCCGAGAACGCCGGCGACCAGTGCAATGACGAGAAAAATTGCAGCCCAGTAGATCATGATCTTCTCCTTCGGTTGGTGTTTGCGAATTGCGATTCGACGGGCGCGTGTGTCGCGCACATGTGCCTAGCGTTTGTCGCCTGGACGTTCCGCCGGCTCCTTCTCGACGGCCAGCGGTGCGGACACCGGCCCCGACGGCGGCATGGGTGCGGCCGTCGGCGCAGGCGGTGTCGTGCTCTTGGGATCACATGCCGCAAGACTTGCTGAAAGAATTGCCACGACCACGGGAATTGCGCGCTTTGGTTGCATCCTCGTTCCTCCTGTGAAAGTGCGTGCTTGGATAGGCGAAAGATAGGTAACAGTTACACGCGGTGTGCAATTCTTGCCCGCTTGCCGCGCAAGGATCGACCGCTCAGGCTGTCGTCCGGCGGAGGAAGATCGAGATGCCGGAGGCCGCCGCGGCAGTGCAGGAGCGCCGCGAAATATCTCTGCACGATGCGCTGGATGTGCGCAGGCAGGTCATGCTCGAAGGTATCCCGAAAGCGCATCAAGGTCTCCTCCTCGGTGCGCACACACTCGTCCCGCACGGTGGCGTCGTCGTGCGCCCGTATCGCGTCATGAAGAGCCATCCAGTCGGGCGCACCCGGCGCGCTCGACACCGTGTCTGCGCAGATGCGGCGGTCGTTCGCGGCCCGCACCGCCACCAGTTCTCTTGCGGCTCTTCCGCATAGCAGCGCCCGCTCGAGCAGCATGGCGCCCAAGTGCTCGTTGCGTGTCGTGTGCGCGCACACCGTGAACGCCGCCTCCACGTCCTGATTCGCGCGCACGAGCTCGGCCAGCAGATCGTCGTCGCAGGGTCGTAGCATCATGTCTCTCTCCTTTGTGTGTCACCGACGCAGCATGTCGCGAGCAGTGGCCATGCCTGAAGTTCTCGGCACGATGATTGCCCCGTCATTGGCGCGGTATCGTTTCAACCCGACACACCTTTTCTCCAGAGGAGCACTCATGACCGACCTTCGAAATTTTGCAATCGCAACGGCGGTGGCTGCAGGGCTCACAACTGCATCCGTCGTGTTTGCACAGGCACCTCGAAGTCCAGCGGATCCGAATTCACCCGGCGCCGTCGTGACGCCCTATTCCAACAAGGCGTACAAGGGGCGCGATCCCGGCACGTTCGACAGGTCCGACACGACTGCACGCGACCGCGCCTATGGCGGCAGCGGATCTGCCGGAAGCGGCGGTTCGTCCACCGAAAGTCCAACCTCGCCGCGCCCGCCTCGGAGCGATGGCGGCAAACACAAGGAGTGATGACATGAGCGAACTCAGACAGACGCAAAGCGGTGCGAAGATTCTCTCCCCTTACGAAGAGAGCCACGACGGACCCGGTCCGCGCGTGATGGCTGCCGGCACGCTCGAAGGTGACGAAGTCGTGAATCACGACGGCGAGAAGCTCGGGACGCTGAACGACATCATGGTCGACGTGCCGACGGGCCGCGTCGCCTATGCGGTGCTCTCGAGCGGCGGATTGTTCGGAATCGGCGACAAGCTGTTCGCGATTCCCTGGCATGCGCTCACGCTGGATGCGGAGAACAAGCGTTTCATTCTCGACGTCTCGAAGGACACCCTCGATCAGGCACCGGGGTTCGACAAGGACCACTGGCCCAGCATGGCCGACGATTCGTGGGCCCGCGCAGTGCACGGCTATTACAAGGCACGTCCTTATTGGGAGTAAGAAATCCAACGCGGGCTTCGCCTTCTGCAAAGCGCCGGCCAGTCGACCGGCGCTTTTTTTCACGGATCTCGGTGGAAATGTTTGCCGGTACGCCAGTCGTTCTTGCCGATGACTCACGGTCGCCGCACCGCCAACGGCGGACGGGAAATCGGCGTTCGCCTTGCGCAGTAAGGCGACACCGGTCGCACACACCACGCGGGCGCGTGGGTTGCGATGCTCACGGCAGTGCCGCTTACCCAACCGAGAGGTGGACACGATGCAAAGATCCGTACCTGCGCCGGTCAGCCGCGAGTACACGCGATGAAGATCGCCCAGATCGCGCCCCTGATGGAGAGTGTGCCGCCGAAGCTCTATGGCGGTACCGAGCGGGTGGTCTCCTGGATCACCGAAGAGCTGGTTCGACAGGGCCATAGCGTCACCTTGTTCGCGAGCGGCGATTCGGTGACGGAAGCGGAGCTGGTGCCCTGCGTTCCGACCGCGCTCAGGCTCGACGCGGGAGTCTTCGATCCGCTCGCGCACTTCACGGTGCTGCTGGAGCGGCTGCGTCAGCGCGCGCACGAGTTCGATGTCCTGCACTTCCATACGGACTACTTCCACTTTCCGGTGTTCAGCCACGTCGCGGACCGCACGCTGACCACACTGCACGGCCGCCTCGATCTCCCCGACCTGCCGGCGGTGTTTCGCGCATTTCCGCGCATGCCCTTGATCTCGATAGCGCACCACCAGCGCAGGCCCTTACCTTTCGCGAACTGGGTCGGCACCGTCCATCACGGCCTCCCCGCCAATCTCCTGCCTTACTGCGGGGCTCCGTCGTGGGACTACCTCGCCTTCCTCGGCCGCATCTGCCCGGAGAAGCGCGTGGATCGCGCGATCGCCATCGCCAAGGCGTTGGCATGAAGCTCAGGATCGCGGCGAAGGTCGACAAGGCCGACCGCACATACTTTCGAGCAGACGATCAGGCCCCTGCTGGACGATCCCCTGATCGAATTCATCGGTGAAATCGGAGACGCCGAGAAGGCGGACTTTCTCGGCAACGCATTCGCGATGCTGTTTCCGATTGACTGGCCCGAGCCGTTCGGCCTCGTGATGATCGAGGCGATGGCCTGCGGCACGCCGGTCATCGCCTACCGCCGCGGCTCGGTGCCGGAGATCATCGATCAAGGCGTCACGGGCTGGATCGTGGATGACGAGGCGGAGGCAGCGGCTGCCTGCCGGCGCGCCAGCATGCTCGACCGGGCGCGGGTGAGGCGGCGCTTCGAGGAACGCTTCACGTGCGAACGCATGGTTCGCGACTACGACGACTTCTATACCGGGAGGCGCAGCGTCCGGACCGCCGTGGCCCGGGCTGGCTGATCGGGTCCCGCGCATGGACGTCTCGCTCGTGCTCCGGGTGCCCGTGTCTGATCGTTCGCTCGCCGGCGTCATCTTCGATGTCGACGGCGTGCTCGTCGCCTCGCCGCACGAGCGCGCGTGGCGGGAGTCGCTCGAGGGGCTCATGCGCGCACCTGGCGCGAGCTCGCGCCGCCACACCTGTATCGACCCGGCGCGTTCACCACCGAGGTCTATCAGGCACACGTCGCCGGCAAGCCGCGACACTCCGGTGCGCGTGCGCGTGCTCGAATACTTCGGCGTGCCCGACGCGGCGAGCCGCGCGGAAGCGAGTACGCCGACCGCCAAGCAGCGGCAGATCGAAGCGCTGATCGCAGCCGGTAACTTCGCCGCCTTCGCCGACGCGCTGCGCTGGTGGTCGCACTGCTGCGCCGGAGTCCCGCTCGCCGCCGCCTCGTCGTCGAAGAACGCGAACGATTCATACGGCGAGTCGATGTCGGTCGCTTTGCCGAGCGCGCCGGACTCGACGCTGGCGCTGGGCGGCCGGCGGACGCTGCTCGACGTGTTCGACGCCAACGTCTGCGGCGCGACGTCGGCCGCGGGCAAGCCGCGACCCCGACATCTTCCTCGCTCGCCGCCGCGGAGCTCGGCATTCCGCGCCGACGCGCTGCGTCGTCGTCGAGGATGCGCCGTCGGGCGATCGAGGCGGCGAAGGCAGGCGGCATGTGCGGCGGTCGGCGTCGCGCGGCTCGACGACGAAGCGCTGCTCGCTGGCGGCCGGCGCCGATCTGGTCGTGCACGAGCTCGATGCGCAGGTGCTCGACGCGCTGCTCGCCGAGGCGGCTGGGCGGCCAGCAGCCATGCCTGAAGCCGATACGAGGAGATCACGCAATGGACGATCAGAGCCTGAGCGACGACGCGTTCGCGCCGAGCCGACGACCCGCCTGGGTGCTGCGGGAGCATGGCTACGATCGCACGCTCGGAGGCCGGCATCGAGCGCGCTTCGCGATCAGCAACGGCTTGCTCGGCGTCCGCGCCTCGCGCGCGGTAGCCGCGGCGCCGATGTGGATTTCGTGGCAGCACACCCTGAGCTGGGCGTCGTGGCCGCGCACCTACGTCGCCGGCCTGTTCGACACGCCCAACACCGAGCCGCCCGTGCCCGCGCTGGTGCCCGCGCCGGACTGGCTGCGGCTGCGCATCGTGATCGACGGCGAGCCGCTGCTGCTGCGCTCGGGCGAGCTGCTCCGCCACTGGCGCACCTCGACATGCGCCGCGGCCTGCTCTGCACGGAGTGGCACCAGCGCGACCGGACGGGCGGCTGCGACGGCTCCGCACGCTGCGCCTGGTCTCGCTCGCCGAGCGCGCGCTCGGGCTGCAGGTCATGGAGCTCTGCGTCGATGGCCGCGCCCGCCGAGGTGACGCTCGAGGCGCGCTTCGAGATCGCGCAGCACGCGGTCTCGAGCTCGGTTCGCTGGAGCCGACGTCGCCGTCTGGCGACACCGGGCTCACGCGCAAGGGCCTCGCGATCGCGAGCACGGCGGCGGCTGCGTCGACGGCACGCGCGCTCGCGCCAAGCGCACGACGACCAGCTGCGCACGTCGTGGCGCTGGCGGTCGCACCCGGCGCAGCCGGCCACGCTCGCGCGCGTCGTCGCCGTTCGCCCGCGCGCGACGCGCGCGACGAGGATGCCGGGCGGCGCGCGACGGCCGCGCTCGGGCGCGGCCGCGAGATCGGCTGGCACGGCGTGCTCGATGCGGCCACGAGGCCGCGTGGGCCGAGCGCTGGCGGCGGCGACATCGAGATCGAGGGCGACCAGGATCGCGCAGCGCGCGCTGCGCTTCGCCGTCTACCACCTCGTGCAGCGCCGCGAATCCCGACGACGAGCGCGTCTCGATCGGCGCGCGCGCGCTCACCGGCGACGCCTACCTGCGGCCACGTCTTCTGGGACACCGAGATCTACCTGCTGCCGTTCTTCACGCTGACCTGGCCCGAGGCGGCGCGCGCGCTGCTCATGTACCGCTACCACACGCTGCCGGCGCCGCGCGCCAAGGCGGCCGCGCATGGGCTACCGCGGCGCGCTCTACGCGTGGGAGTCGGCCGACACCGGCGAGGAGACCACGCCCGAGCGGATCGTCGATCCGAGCGGGGCCGCGTCGTCCAGGTGCTCTGCGGCAAGCAGGAGCACCACATCAGCGCCGACGTCGCCTACGCGGTCTGGCAGTACTGGCAGGCGACCGGCGACGACGCGTTCCTGCTGCGATGCCGGCGCCGAGATCTTGCTCGAGACGGCGCGCTTCTGGGCGAGCCGCGCCGAGCCGGACGCCGACGGGCGCGTCCACATCCGCGGCGTCATCGGCCCCGACGAGTACCACGAGCACGTCGACGACAACGCGTTCACCAACGTGATGGCGCGCTGGAACCTCGAGCGCGGCGCTGGAGGTGCTCGACCTGCTGGCGCGCGCGCTGGCCGCAGCGCTGGCGCGAGCTGCTGGACGCGGCTCGCGCTCGACGACGCGCGAGCTGGCGCAGTGGCAGGACGTCGCCGACGCGCTTGTCACCGGCTTCGACCGCGAGACGGGCTCTTCGAGCAGTTCGCGGGCTACTTCGGGCTCGAGGACGTCGACCTCGCCGCAGTATGCCGACCGCACGCGTGCCGATGGACGTGCTCCTCGGCCGCGAGCGCACGCAGCGCTCGCAGGTCGTCAAGCAGGCCGACGTGGTGCGCTGCTGCGCGCTGCTGTCGGACGAGTTCGACCGCGGCAGTGCGCGAGGCCAACTTCCGCTACTACGAGCCGCGCTGCGCGCACGGCAGCTCGCTCAGCCGCGGCATCCACGCGCTGGTCGCGGCGCGCCTCGGCGACGTCGACCTGGCCGACGCGCTACTTCTGCGAGACCGCCGCGATCGACTTGTCCGACACGCGGGCGCAAGCGCCGGCGGCGTCCGCATCGCGGCCCTCGGCGGCCTCTGGCAGGCCGCGGTCTTCGGCTTCGCCGGTCTTCGCATCGGCGCCGACGACCTTGCCGTCGATCCGCATCTGCCTCGTCAGTGGCGCTCCGTGCGCCTGCGCGTGCAGTGGCGGGGACGGCGGCTCGCGCTCAGATTCGGTGGGGGCGAGGTGGAAGCGACACTGGAGAGCGGTGAGCCCCATGCCGCTCACCGTCTGCGGACGATGCGTAACCCTCGCGCCGGGAATGCGCCAGCGGATCGCGATTTCGACCTGACGCTGCCTCGGTCAGCGTTACCGGTCGATGCGGAAAGCTTTTCGCGACGCCCGGCGCAACCGCCTCTCAACTCCTTGATTCGGGGAACGACCGCGACGGCACGGGGATTGCCCCACCGGAGGCATGCGGACCAGCCGGTTCGTCCCGACCCACGGAGGTTCCCTATGAGCAAGCTCGCGCACATCGCACTCTTTGCACTCGCCATCACGACTCTTCCTGCCGTCGCCGCGGATCCTGCTCGCGAGCCGCGCGGGACGGGTTCCCCGCAGACGACGGACGCCCCGCGTCAGCAGTGCCAGAAGTATCAGGGCACCGAGCGTGACGAATGCATGCAAGGCAAACGCACCGGTCAGATGGGCAGCACCCGGCCTTGCCCGACGGCGGCACGCAGGGCCGCCAGGAGGTCCCCGGTACCGGCACCACCGTGCCGAAGTAACGCCCCCAAACCACGTCCAACCGCCACACCACGACACCAGACTCACGGAGAGCAGCATGTCCACTCGCAAGAAGCCTTCTGCCGCCGCGACGGCTTTCGTCGAAACCGATCCGCGCATGCCGGAGTTCGTGGAGCGTGACGAGACGCTCACCACGAACCAGGGCGTCGCCATTTCCGACAACCAGAACAGCCTCAAGACGGCGCCGCGCGGAGCGACGCTGCTGGAGGACTTCATCCTGCGCGAGAAGATCACGCACTTCGATCACGAGCGCATCCCCGAGCGCATCGTGCACGCCCGAGGTTCGGCGGCCCATGGCGCGTTCCGCGTATACGAGTCCATGGCCCAGTACACGCGCGCGGCGTTTCTTCAGAATCCACAGGCCGCGACGCCGGTCTTCGCGCGGTTCTCGACGGTGGCGGGCGGTGCGGGTTCGGCCGACACGGTGCGCGACGTGCGCGGCTTCGCCGTGAAGTTCTATACCTCGGAGGGCAACTACGACCTGCGTCGGCAACAACATCCCGGTGTTCTTCATTCAGGACGCGATCAAGTTTCCGGACCTCGTGCACGCGGTGAAGCCCGAGCCGCACCACGCCATGCCCCAGGCCGCGTCCGCTCACGACACGTTCTGGGACTTCGTCTCGCTGATGCCGGAATCGACCCACATGTTGATGTGGGCCATGTCGGATCGGGCCATCCCCCGCAGCTATCGGATGATGCAGGGTTTCGGGGTGCACTCGTTCAAGTGGGTGAACGCCCGCGGCGAGGTGCATTTCGTTAAGTTTCACTGGAAACCCCTGCTCGGCAAGCATTCGCTGGTGTGGGAAGAAGCACAGCAGATCGCGGGCAAGGACCCAGACTTTCATCGGCGCGATCTGTGGGAGGCGATCGAGAGCGGGGCCTATCCGGAGTACGAGCTCGGCGTGCAGCTGATCCCCGAAGACGACGCAGCGTCGTTTCCGATCGACCTCCTCGATCCGACCAAGCTGATTCCCGAAGAGCTCGTGCCCGTGACGCCGGTCGGGCGCATGACGCTCGATCGCAACCCGGACAATTTCTTCGTCGAGACCGAGCAGGTCGCATTTCATCCTGGCCACCTGGTGCCCGGGATCGACTTCTCGAACGATCCACTGTTGCAAGGCCGCCTGCATTCCTACCTGGACACGCAACTGATCCGCCTCGGCGGTCCCAACTTTCACGAGATCCCCGTCAATCGCGCGCAGGGGTGTCCGTTCCACAACTTGCAGCGCGACGGTCACATGCGCCAGCGGGTGGACAAAGGGCGCGTGGCTTACGAGCCGAGCTCCCTGGACGACGGCGCACCCGCCCAGCGCCCACGTGAGCAGGGCGGATTCGCGAGCGCGCGCGAGCAGGGCGCGAGCGACAAGGTGCGCGCTCGACCCGACAGCTTCTTCGACCACTACTCGCAGGCGACCCTGTTCTGGAACAGCCAGACCGCGCTCGAGCGGGACCACATCGTCGACGCCTTCCGCTTCGAGCTGGGCAAGCTGGAAGCCCCGCATGTGCGCCAACGGATGATCGACAACCTGCAGAACGTCGATGCCGGGCTCGCGCAGCGCGTGGCGCAGGGTCTCGGAATGCAGCTCGAGAGCCCATCTCCGCGACGCGAGGTCGCGGCACCCATCGACGCCGCGCCTTCGGTCAGTATGTTCCACGAGCCGGTCGAGACCGCTCGGTCGCGCAAGGTGGCGATCGTCGTGGCCGACGGCGTCGACGGCCGCGAGGTGAAGCGGCTGGCGGCAGCGCTATCGAAACAAGGGGCAGTGCCGAAGATCGTCGGAGTTCACGGCGGCGAGATTGCGGCGAGCGACGGTCCTGGTCTGCCGGTCGATCATGCGCTGCTGACGGTGTCGTCGACGGTGTTCGACGCGGTCGCGGTACCGGGCGGAGACGCGCACGTCGCGGCGCTCGCCGACACGCCCGGCGCGGCGGTGTTCGTGGCCGAGGCGTTCCGGCACCTGAAACCGATATACGCCGCGAAGTCGGCCGCGCGGCTGCTCGAGCTCGCCGGCGTTGGCGCTGCGGACGCCATCCCGGGAGTGATCGTCGCGGCGTCGGGAAACGGTGACGTGCAGGCTTTCGTGGTGGCAATCGCGAAACATCGCGCGTGGCATCGTCATGTCCCCCGGAGCATCGACGCCGGCCGTAGCGCGGTAGACGAGCAACCGCCTCAACCGATGGACGAGCGATGAGCGACATCCCGCTTGCCCGACAACTTCGGCTTCCGACTTCACGGCGTGCCGTTTCCGCAGCGACGGCCGCGGCGCTCGCGCAGGATACCCTTGCCCTCGTGCTTGCTGGCGCCCGCGGTCCGCTGCTGGGCCCGTTGACGTACTCGCGCGCGAAGCCTGCCGTGCCGTTCGGTGGCAGATGGCGCATCGTCGACTTCCCGCTGTCGAATTGCCTGAATTCCGGGATCCGCCGCATCGGCATCGCAACCCAGTACAAGGCGCAAAGCCTCATCCGACACGTGCAGCGCGCGTGGTCCTTTCTCGACGCGCGCCTGAACGAGTTCGTCGAGCTGTTGCCCGCGCAACAGCGGGTGACGGCCGACTGGTATCGCGGCACGGCCGACGCCGTGTACCAGAATCTCGATTTCCTGCGGCGCAGTGGGGCGCGCTTCGTCGTCGTGCTGTCCGGCGAGCACGTCTGCAAGATGAACCTGGGTTGCATTCTCGATGCGCACGTGGAGCGCCGGGCAGACGCGACGATCGCGTGCGTCGAGGTGGATGTCGGCGACGCGCGGCAACTCGGCGTCGTCGAGGTCGATGCCGCCGACCGTGTCGTGAGGTTCGAGGAAAAGCCCGAAACGCCGCCCCCGTTAGCGGAAGAGCGTAACCGCGCGCTCGGCAGCATCGGCCTCTATGTCTTCGACGCGGACTTCCTGTGCGAAGCGCTCGCGCAAGACGCCGACGATGCCAGTTCGTCGCACGATTTTGGTTACGACCTGATCCCGCGCCTCGTCGAAGGGGGTGCATGCATCTACGCGCACAGGTTTGCGGGCGACAGTGTGCCGGCGCGAGAAGGGCAGCCGTACTGGCGCGATTTGCGCACGCTCGACGCGTACTGGCAAGCGCACATGGAGATCGTGCGCGCGCCCCCGCCACTCGATCTTTTCGATCACGACTGGCCGATCTGGACTTGCCCCGAACAGCTGCCACCCGCCAGGTTCGTGTGCGAGGACGAAGGACGGCGCGGTGCAGCCATCGATTCCATGGTATCGGGCGGCTGCCTCGTATGCGGTTCGGAGGCACGGCGGTCGGTGTTGTTCCCGAACGTGCGGATCGAAAGCGGCTGCGACATCGAGGATGCGGTGCTCCTGCCGAACGTCGAGATCGGGCGGGGCGCGCGGCTGCAGCGCGTCATCGTCGACCAGGGGACCCGCATCCCGCGGGTCTCACAGCGGGTTTCGATCCCGAGTCCGATCGCCAGCGCTTCCACGCGTCCCCGGCCGGCATCACCTTGATCACGGCCGATATGCTCGGCGAGCCGCGGTGACGTCGGCCTGGAGTCAGACAGGAGGGCGGGTCATGAAGGCTACCGAACTCATCGCCAAGATCGCCCGCGCGCTCAACGTGTCACTCGAGCAAGCGGAGCGCATCGTGCGGGCGAATCTGCATCCGGCCGAGTCCCTGGCGTAGCCGGCGCGGCCATTTCTTCAACACACTGATCGAGGAGCAAAGTTCAAATGAGCCGCTACTTCACCGTGATCGCGCTCGTGGGTATTGCGTTGGGCGCACGTCATTTTGTTGCTCACAGGTCCCGGAGAAACGCGCAGCGGACCGATCCAATCCAGACCTGGGAGAGCGAAGGCGGGGCCGTGCCCATCGCCTCGAACCGGACGGCAGCGCAGATCGCGCCATACGAAGCACCTTCAAACGCGGAAATTCTGAGTACGCCACCGGCACCTGCCTTGGCGTAGGATTTGCTGAGCGCCGAGGCATGCCTCCTCGCTCCACGTATTGCAGCATTCTCGACGTCGCCTTCGGCTGGCACGGCATTCCCGTTCCGACAAGGATTGGCAGCCTGCCGCCGGTGGTCCGCATCACCGCGGCCATGCTGCTCCGCGCGATCGTCGATACGCGTCTGGCGGTCTACGAGCCCGCGTCGAGCGCAACGACGGACGCAGTGAAGCCGAGGCGCGCGAGTGTGGTCATGGAGGAGGCGGAGGGCACACCGGGTGCGCTGGCCGATGAGTGCTGCGGGCGGCTTCGATCCGACCGTGCTCGCGCATTATCGCCTCTCGATCGACGAGCTGTACCTGTGGGCGGTCGGTCGAGTCGATCCCTGCCTTCTCGGTCCCCTCGTGGACCTGCGTCGAACGACCAGCCACCGCCGGCGAGCCCCAAACTGCGCCCGGATATGTGCGACAAGCGCGTGTGCCAGACGATCGCGAAGCGCCGCTGGTGCGGAGACGATCGCGTCGGGGTGGCCGCGATGGCGCGCGACCGTGAGATCCAGATCGAAGGCAACGGCCGGCTGTATCGCGAGTCGACCGTGCGCAGGTGGCTCTACAAGGTCGCCCCCGCGACAATCAGAAGAAAGTCTCGCCGCCTGCTCGACAACCGCTCTCCGGAAAGCCCGGGACGCCAGGCGATTTAGCTAGTAGTCATGCCCGCACTACGGCTGGACGTTTACGTGCCGGCGACGTAGGGACCGAGCATCTTCGCCGGATCGACCAAGTGGTCGAACTCGGCCTCGGTGACGAAACCCAGCTCGAGCGCCGCCGCCTTGAGGGTCAGATCGTTGTCCATCGCGTGGTGGGCGATCTTGGACGCCCTGTCGTAGCCGATCACGGGTGCCAGCGCAGTGACCAGCATCAACGAGCGGTCGACGTATTCCTGGATCTTCTTGAGGTTGGGCTCCGTGCCCTCGATCAGGAACCTG
>CAVTGS010000018.1:0-141812 GCA_963734295.1 uncultured beta proteobacterium
TCGCTACATCGAAAAAACAGTTCCACTTGCCACCGACTCTTGTAGAGGGCGCCGATGGTGAGCGCGGGCAAGGCGAAGTGGTTGGTGAGGAAGACCAGCGTCTTGGCGGTCTCGGGATCCTTGAAGCGAATGCGGCGCAGCCGCTCGGGGTAGCCTTGATGCGAGTAGAACACCGTCAGCTCCACCGACTGATCGCAGATCAACCCGGTGCTGCGATCCACGGACCGCGAGACCAAGCGTCTGAACTTGGAATTGGACTTCGCTCGCGTGACGAAGAAGCTGCCGGCCTGATGCAATGTATAGAGGCGCTCGAAGTCCAGGTACCCGCGATCCATCACGTAGAAGGCGCCCGGCTCGGCCACAAGCAGGTCGAGGACGTTGACATCGTGGAGCTTGCCATCGCTGATATGGATGAAGGTGGGAATAGCGCCGCGCAGATCGAGCAGCGTGTGCAGTTTCACCGCCGCCTTGGCTTGACGAAACGGGGCCCAGGGAAACAGCGACAGACAAAGGTCGATCGTGGTCGAGTCCAGCGCGTAGACCGTCTCGCTCAGTTCGACACCGAGCGGCTCCTTGGCGTACAGGCGCCGGGCAATGCGAATCAACGCTTGGGCGAACTCGAAGTAGATACGCCGAGTCGCGTCCTTCGTTGGCGTCGGCAAGGGCACTGCGACTGACATTGCCACGAATGCCCAAGTGATAGAGCTTGGCCGGCTGTGCGCCGAGGCAGGCTTCGATGTCGCGCAAACTCTCCCGGTAGGTAAGCTGCGCGAAGGCCATGCACAGGAACTGATCATGAAGCTGCGCATGTTGAAATTGCCGTGGAGATTCGCCGACCAAGAGCGATGAAGGCTGGCCCACCGCTGATCCTCATGACCTGTCCGAGCACCGGCTTGCCAGCGTACATCGCTACCTCCCCGGAGAATCCGGGAAGACTGCCCAGGACCACGCACAAACTTCAAGTCGTTAACACCTTCAGGAGCAATCCCGCCAATTCTCTATGTTTCAAGCCGATACCCATTGAATCTGTCGGACAACATTGGTTTCAAGCCGATACCCATTGAATCTGTCGGACAACATTGGGGACAACCATGAACACGGCCACTGACGCGAGCAGCCTCATTCACAACCGCACCTTCGACGAGATCCAGATCGGGGAGGCGGCAACCGGCAGTCGAACGCTCACACGGGATGACCTGTCTCTCTTCGCTGTGGTGTCGGGCAACATCAATCCCCGCAACCTGGAGGATGACTTCGCCGGTGAGGCCAAAGCCCAAGGCCCCGTTGCGCCCAGCCTGTGGGGCGCGACCGTAATCTCGGCCGTGCTCGGCAATCAGCTCCCGGGGCCCGGGACCGCGTACCGCAGCCAGGATCTGCACTTCGACCGGCCGGTCGCCGTGGGCGATACGCTGACCGCGACCGTGACGGTGCGGGAGAAGCGCGACGCGGGTCACGTCGTCGTGCTCGACTGCGAGGGTGTCAACCAGAAAGGCGAGCGGGTCCTCTCGGGGGTCGCGGAGGTCCATGCGCCCAACCGGCGCGTGTCGCGTCCGAAGATCACGCTGCCGGAAGTGCAGCTGCAGAGACATCAGAAGTTTCGGCGGCTCATTGCCCTTGCTCAAGCGCTCCCCCCGCAGTCGACCGCGGTCGTGCATCCGTGCGACGAGTCGTCGCTCCAGGCCGTGCTCGATGCCGTGCGGGAGGCGTTGATCGCGCCCATCCTGGTGGGACCGAGGGTGAAGATCCAGCGCGCGGCCGACAAGCTCGGCGCGGACATATCGGCCTTCGAACTGGTCGACGTGCCGCACAGCCACGCGGCTGCGGAACAGGCGGTGGCGCTGGTACGCGCAGGCTCGGCGCAACTGCTCATGAAGGGCAGCCTGCACACTGACGAACTCATGGGGGCGGTGGTCGCCCGTCAGACCGGCCTGCGCACGGAGCGCCGCCTGAGTCATTGCTTCCTCATGGACGTCCCCGTGCTTGCGGAACTGCTTATCGTCACGGACGCCGCGGTCAATATTCGCCCGCCCTCGAGGACAAGGTCAACATCGCGCAGAACGCCATCGATCTCGCCCATGCGCTGGGCATCGAACAGCCCCGGATGGCCGTGCTTTCCGCGGTTGAAACCGTGAACCCGAACATTCCGTCCACGATGGATGCCGCCGCGCTTTGCAAGATGGCCGATCGCGGCCAGATCTCCGGCGCGCTCGTGGACGGGCCGCTCGCCCTCGACAACGCGGTCAGCCTCGAAGCGGCGCGGGTCAAGGGCATCGATTCGGCGGTGGCCGGCCGCGCGAACATTCTGCTGGTGCCCGATCTCGACGCGGGAAACATGTTGGCAAAGAGCCTGACCTTCCTCGCGAATGCCGACGCCGCCGGCATCGTGCTCGGCGCCCGGGTGCCCATCATCCTGACGAGTCGGGCGGACGAGGTGGCTGCGAAACTCGCCTCCTGCGCCGTGGCGGTGCTGGTCGAGGCTGCGAGAGTAGCCGCGCAAGCCGCTGTTCGCGTTTGAGCGGAGAACGGTCCACAGACCTCGGTTGGCGGGCTCTAGAACCGCGTCCTCGGGCGCCAATGCGATGGTGTCAGAGGGTCTCGATGCACTGAATCACGTCTCCCTGCCGGGTAGACGCTTCCTCCAGAAGGCACAAGCGTGGAAACCACGAACCGATCGAGTCCCGAATCCCTCTTCATGCCCGCGTTCGCGTCGCCTGCCTCGCAGGCCAGGCTAGCGGAAGAGCAGGCACGCTACCTCGCCGACCTGCGCAACCTGGCGAACACCCACGCCGGAAGGGGTGGGAATCGCTCCGTGAAGCGATGGCGAAGAACCAGCGCGCATTCGACGAACTCGGCGGGGAATTTGAACCGCAGCGCCTGTGCAGGACCTGAAGGACTATCTGATCGACCTCGGTCAGCGTCAGGTCCTGTTCCTCGACTGTCTGCGCCAGCGTGGGGACATTTTTCTCGAACACGAGGAAGTGGGCGCCCGGCCCGTCCTCGCCTTCGACTACGAGACGATCGTCGACGGCGCCAAGCTCGCGCGGCCGGTCAACTACTCCCTGGTGCGCATCATTGCGCCAGAGGGCACGCTGCAGCGGGAAACTGGCCGTCCCTACATCATCATCGACCCGCGCGCCGGCCACGGATCGGGCATCGGCGGCTTCAAGGACGAGAGCGAGGTCGGCTGCGCGCTGCGCGGAGGACACCCGGTCTACTTTGTCATCTTCTCGCGCCATCCCAAGCCCGGGCAGACGCTCGCGGACGTCTGCGAGGCCGAAGCGCAGTTCGTGCGGGAAGTGCGGCGTCGGCACCCCCATTCGCCGAAACCCATCATCATCGGCAACTGCCAGGGGGGCTGGGCGACGATGCTGCTCGCAGCCACCCACCCGGACATCACCGGCCCCATAGTCGCGAACGGTGCGCCCCTGTCTTACTGGGCGGGGCAGACGGGCAGGTACCCGATGCGCTACCTCGGGCGGCCTCTACGGCGGCATTCTCCCCGCGCTCATCCTGAGCGACCTGGGCAACGGGCTCTTCGACGGCGCCCATCTGGTGCTCAACTTCGAAATGCTCCATCCGGGCAGAACCTGGTGGACCAAGCACTTCGAGACTTTCTCCGCGGTCGACACCGACGCCCATCGCTATCTCGAATTCGAGCGCTGGTGGGGCAGCTTCTATTACATGAGCGAGGCCGAGATCCGCTGGATCGTCGAGCAGCTCTTCGTGGGCAACAAACTCGCGCGCGGGGTGGCGCAACTCGACGAACGCACGCACGTGGATCTGCGCACCATTCAGTCGCCGATCATCATCTTTGCGTCCCACGGGGACAACATCACCCCGCCCCAGCAGGCGCTGAACTGGATCGCGGACCTCTACCGCAGCGTCGACGAGATACGGGTGCGGGGACAGCGGATCATCTACACCATCCACGAGAATGTCGGTCACCTGGGAATCTTTGTCTCGTCGGAGGTTGCAGGGAAGGAACATCAAACGATCTTCTCCACGCTGAAGGCGATCGAGGCGCTTGCTCCCGGTCTGTACGAAATGGTGATCACCAACGAAACCGGCGAGGGTCTCGACAAACGCTTCCGCGTTGCCTTCGAGGACCGGAGCGTGGACGACATCCTCGCCCTGGACGACGGCCGCCACGATGAGAGCGCCTTCGCTACGGTAGCCCGTCTGTCGGAGCTGGGAGCCGAGGCCTACGAACTCACCTGGCGCCCTCTTGTCCAGGCAGCGGCGACGCCTCAAACCGCGCAAGGCCCTGTCCACGATGCATCCGCTGCGGGCGCAGCGCTATGCGCTCAGCAGCCGCAACCCCTGGCTCGCAAACCTGCCCGGCATGGCCGACACCGTCCGGGCACAGCGCTCGCCCGCCGCACCGGACAATCCCTACCTGCGTCTGGAGCGTTTGGGTGGAGAGATGATGACGCAATGGTGGAATGGAGTGCGCGACGCGAACGAGTTCATGATCGAGTGGACGTTCAATTTCCTGTATGGCTCGCCCGCGGCTCGCGCAATCGGCGCCCCACGCTCACGCCACGTGAGCGATGCGCCGCTGGGTGATCTGCGCGGCCTCGCGAGCGTGCAGGACGCGCTCGACCGGATCGAAGGCGGCGGATTTCCGGAGGCGGTGATCCGCATGCTGATCCTGCTCGCCCGCGCCAGCGGTTCGGTCCGTCGCTCCCGCCTTGAGCGGTCGAACCACATGCTCGAGACAGCCGAACCCTTCGCGAGCCTGTCGCCGAAACACAAGACACGGATCGTGCACCGCGAGTCGCTGATCGTCGGATTCGAGACCGAGGAGGCACTGCGCACGCTCCCGAAGCTGATGTCCGGCGTTGAAGATCGCAGGCGGGCGATGGCGCTCTGTCGCGAAGTCGCGGGAGCCGTCGGAGGAGATGAGCGAGGCGGTGGTGGCGATGTTCAAGCGCTTCGCCGAGGTTCTCGAAGTCGAATCCGGCATCGACGTGAACGCATCCCGCAGCGGGTGAGGCCGTTTCGGGCTGATCGCGCTCTGCGTTCTGAGGGCTTGTTGCCCTAGCCTTCCTCCCGCAAGAGCAGTAGCAGTCGCCGCAGCGCCTTGCCGCGGTGGCTGATCGCGTTCTTCTCCGCCGGGGCAAGCTCGGCGGCGGTGCGGCCCAATTCCGGAAGCAGGAAGTGGGGATCGTAGCCGAAGCCGCCGGAGCCGCGAGGTGTGTCGATCACTTCGCCGTGCCAGCGTCCTTCCGCGATCAGCGGCTCGGGGTCGTCCGGGCGGCGCACCAGCACCATCACGCAGTAGTAGTGCGCGCGGCGATCGGTCTTCCCCGCGAGCGCCGCCACCACCTTGCGATTGTTGGCGTCGTCGGAGCGCGGATGCCCCGCGTAGTAGGCGGAGTGGACCCCGGGTTCGCCGTCGAGTGCGGCGATGCAGATGCCGGAGTCATCCGCCAGCGCCGGCAGACCGCTCGCCTGCGCCGCGTGGCGCGCCTTGGCGAGCGCGTTCTCGACGAACGTGTGGTGCGGCTCGTCCGCCTCCGTGATACCGAGCGCGCCCTGCGGAATCACGTCGAGGTCGAGCGGCGCGAGCAGCTCGTGGATCTCGCGAAGCTTGCCCTCGTTGTTGCTCGCGAGGACGATCTGCTTCATCTCGTGGTACCTCGTCCCGGCACGGTCTCAGACGGTCAGCCCGAGGGCCCGCTTCTGCGCCATCACGAGCTCGCCGATGCCGTGCGCCGCGAGATCGATCATGGCGTCGAGCTCTGTTCGGCTGAAGGGCGTGCCCTCGGCAGTTCCCTGCACCTCGACGATGCCGCCGGTACCCGTCATGACGACGTTCATGTCGGTCTCGCACGTGGAGTCCTCGCGATAGTCGAGGTCGAGCAGCGGCACCCCTGCGTGGATGCCCACCGATACCGCAGCCACGGCGTCGCGGATCGGCGAAGCCGGAATCGCGCCCTCCTCGAGCAGATGGGACACCGCATCGTGCACCGCGACGAACGCACCCGTGATGCCGGCGGTGCGGGTGCCCCCGTCGGCCTGGATCACGTCGCAGTCGATGTGGATGGTGCGCTCGCCCAGACTCGGCAAGTCGACCACCGCGCGGAGCGCCCGGCCGATGAGGCGCTGGATCTCCTGCGTGCGGCCGCTCTGCTTGCCGCGCGCGGCCTCGCGGTCGGTGCGGGTGTGGGTCGATCGCGGCAGCATTCCGTACTCCGCGGTGAGCCACCCCTGATTTCTGCCCTTGAGGAATCCCGGCACCTTCTCTTCCACGCTCGCGGTGCAGATCACGCGTGTGTCGCCGAACTCGATCAGCACCGAGCCCTCGGCATGGCGGGTGAAGCGTCGCGTGATGACGACCGGGCGCAGCTCGCCTGGGCGCCTGCCGCTGCGTCGTTGATTGTTCATGGATGGGAATGGAGAAAACGTTGCAGTGAAAGGGCCGGACTCAGGGCGCCTCACCCGGGAAGCGCACGACGACTTCTCCGGCCGCAAGGGCATCGATGTCGAGCGCATCCGCGCCGTCGCCCACCGCGAGCACCACGTAAGTGAGGTTATCCGCGTGGGGCTCGGCACGGCATTCGGCGTCGCGCAGCAGCGCCTCGAGCCCCGTTCGCGATGCGTCGCGTGTGAGTGCCGCAGCGATCTCCTCGTTCGTGACCGGAGACCACAAGCCGTCGCTGCAAAGCATGATGCGATCCCCGCTCACGAGCGTCTCCGCTTGCGACATCTCGATATCCGGCGCGACCTCGCCACCGAGACAGTTGTAGACGAAGTTGCGATCGGGATGGAACCGCGCCTCCTCCGGCGCGATCACGCCCCGCTCCACGAGGAGCCAGGCGCCCGAATGATCGCGGGTCGTGGCGAGGATCGCGCCGTCGCGCACCCGGTACAAGCGCGAGTCGCCCACATGGCACCACGTGGCCGCGTCGTCCAGCACGACGCAAGCGGTGCAAGTCGTACGCGGCAGGTCCCACAGGCGCTCCTCCGCGGCGCGCCGGTGGATCGCACGATGGGCCGCGTCGAAGGCGCTTCGCAGCATGCTCTGCGGATCGCGACCGCCCGCGCGCGACCAGTCGGCGAAGTGCGCGAGCACGCTTTCCACGGCGAGACAGGCAGCGAGCTCGCCGCGCGGATGCCCCCCCATGCCGTCGGCCAGGACCAGCATCACCCGGCCCGTGCCGTACGCGAAGCCCGCGCGGTCCTGATTGCTCCGCCTTGACCCGATGCGTGTGTCCTGAAAGACCCTGAGCTTCATCCGCCTCGCCCGCCCGCGCACTGCCCCTGCGCCCGGACGCGCAGGGCCATCATTATGTGTTATCTTTCCGCGCCCTGCCATGGGTGTGTGGGGCACCGCGCGGGCGGGCTCCAAAGGCAGACAACGATTCCGGGTTCCACCATGATCCACAGCATGACCGGCTACGCCAGCATCACGCGCGAGCTGCCCGAGGGGGTGTTGAACCTCGAGCTGCGTGCCGTGAATCATCGCTTTCTCGATATCCAGATGCGGATGCCCGAGGAGCTGCGTTTCGTCGAGCCGTCGCTGCGCGAGCTCTTCGCCGGCAAGGTGTCGCGCGGGAAGCTGGAGTGCCGACTCGGTTACACCCAGGCCGTTGCCGGCGCCGCGCGCCTCGAGCTGAACGAAGCACTCACGCGTCAGCTCGGCGCACTCAATCGTCAGGTGCAGGCGCTGCTTCCGGACAGCGAGGCGCTGCGGGTCGTGGATGTGTTGCGCTGGCCGGGCGTGCTGGCCGCGAACGCGCTGCCTCTCGACACCATGCGCGAGGTGTGCACCGTCCTCGCCCAGTCCGGCCTCGACGAGTTCAATGCCTTTCGCGCGCGCGAGGGCGCGCGGCTGAAGACCTTCCTGCTCGACCGCGTGGCGCAGATGGAGACGCTCGTGGCGAGCATCGCGCCGCGCATGCCCCAGGCGCTCGCCGCCTACCACGAGAAACTGGCCGCGCGCTTGCGGGAGGCAGTCGGCAGCGCCGACGACGATCGCATCCGGCAGGAGCTCACGCTCTTCATGACCCGCAGCGACGTCGACGAAGAGATCTCGCGCCTCGGCACCCATCTCGTCGAAGTGCGCCGCGTCCTCGAGCGCGGCGGCACCGTGGGCAAGCGCCTCGATTTCCTCATGCAGGAGCTCAACCGCGAGGCGAATACACTGGGCTCGAAGGCGGCGGACAACGAGGTGTCGCAGACCGCGGTGGAGCTCAAGGTGCTGATCGAGCAGATGCGGGAACAGGTGCAGAACGTGGAGTAGCCTTCGCGCCGTGCTGCGGAGTGTCTCTACATCGAGAGGCGGTGGAGGTCGTACGCGACAAAACACGCATGCAGATCGCGCTCATGGCAGATCGGCACCCCGCGGTCAGTGATGACCACCGACTCGCCTTTGCGGGTGAGGCGTAGACCAGGCCGGAGCGCTTGCCCTGCGTAAGTGCTGCCGCCGGCAAAGCTCCGGGGGGCAGCGATATCGGTCCCGGGGTTGCGCCACTAACACCCTCCCATTTCCTCAGCCGTTTTGTATGATGTCGGGTCACCGCTGCCCCACAGTCGGAGAGCCCGCCCATGATGCACGACATGATGCCCGTCGCGGATTACCTGATCCGGATGCGTGACGGCACGATCAAGCAGGTCAACCCGTTCACCGGCACCGAGGTCTGGACCGTGCCGGGTCGCGGCCACCGCCCCCTCGGGAACGACACCGCGCCCGGCGCACCCCTCGATTCCGCCAAGGACGGCGCACACTGCGCCTTCTGCTATGGCCGCGTGTTCGAAACGCCGCCCGAGAAGGCGCGTCTCGTGCATACCGCCGCCGGCTGGGAAACGCAGAAATGGCTGTCCGCCGAGCGACTCGTCGACCCCGAATGGGCGTTCCGGCGCGTGCCGAATCTGTTCGAGATCGTTTCGTGCGAATACTGGCAGAGGAACTACCGCTACATGCTGCCGCCGGCGCTGCAGTCGCGCAAGGACGCCTACCTCGCCAGCGAGAGGGGCCGGCGCCACGTGCTCGACGTCATCGACGTGCGGATGAAGCTATGCGGGGCCGACGAGGCGACGGTGCGCAAGACGCCGGTCGAGGAAAAGCTCGCGATGGCGGACGCGTTCTTCGGCGGGGGCCATGAGCTCATCATCGGGCACCGCCATTTCGTCGACGGGGCGATGCACGACAACGAGCTCGCTTCCTCCGGCACGATGACGCCGGAGGAGCACTACCAGTATTTCCGCTTCACGATCGAGGCGCTGCGCGACATCTTTCTCTCGAACCGCTACGTGCGCTACGTGGCCGTCTTCCAGAACTGGCTCAAGCCGGCCGGCGCTTCGTTCGACCATCTCCACAAGCAACTCGTCGCGATCGACGAGCGCGGTGTCTCGAATGACATGGAGATCCGCCTGGTACGGGCGAACCCCAACATCTATAACGAGGAGGCGGTGAACTACGCCGCGCACCGCAACCTCGTGTTTGCGGAAAACGAGCACGCAATCGCGTTCGCCGGGTTCGGCCACCGCTTCCCGACGCTCGAAGTCTATTCGAAGAGCGAACGCAGCCAGCCCTGGAACCATTCGGTGGACGAGCTGCGCGGCGTCTCCGACCTGGTGCATGCCTGTCATGCGGCGATGGGCCCGGGCATTCCGTGCAACGAGGAATGGCACTACAAGCCGCCGGACGCCGACGTGCCGATGCCGTGGCGGGTGCAGATCAAGTGGCGCGTCTCGAACCCGGCCGGATTCGAAGGCGGGACGCTCATCTACGTCAACACGATCGACCCGGAGTCGCTGCGCGACAAGGTGGTGCCGCGGCTCTTTCAGTTGAAGGGCGAGGGCCGGATCGGGCCGATGAAGATCGCGTTCGAGTGCGACTGCGTGCCGAACTGCCTCAAGTACAATCCCGCCGTGCGCTTGCAACACAGTCGCGAAGCGGAGTTTGCACCGCTCTCGGGCGACGCGAGAAGCGAACGATAGACAGGCCCCGGGGTGCGCTAATCCACCTTCGCGTCCCCCATCAGTCCGAGCGCGTGAAGAGACGCGAGCAACGGCTTCAAGGGCGCGGGCAGCGCGACGCCCTGCGCCTCGTCGGGTCGCTGCCACAACGTCCCCGGCTCCTCGGCCTTCGCGACAGTGCCTACGACGCACACCGCAACCGGGTGGATCGTCAGTCGAAAATGCGTGAAGCCGTGACGGATCGGATCGAGGGGTCGCACCTGCATCGGCGCTACGCCGAAGCGTTCTCGGCAGAGTCGCTCGACGTGCGCGTCGACGGCAGCTTCCGGCAGACTCCACAGCCCGCCCCAGACGCCGGTCGGCGGGCGTTTCTCCAGCAGGACCGACCCGCGATCGAGATAGAGCAGCATCAGCGTCTCGCGCTCCGGCAGGCGTTTCGGCGGGCGCGGCTCGGGGTACGCTTCCGCGCGCCCCGCGGCACGTGCGGCGCATGACGATGCGACCGGGCAGAGCAGGCACCTGGGCTGCGTGCGCGTGCAGATCCGCGCGCCGAGATCCATCAGCCCTTGCGTGTACGCCTCGATTCCGTCCTCCGGCAGCAGCGCTTCGGCGCGCCGCCACAGCTCGGCCTCGACCTGTCGATCGCCCGGATAACCGGGCACCGCGAATGCGCGCGCCAGGACGCGTTTGACATTGCCGTCGAGGATGGCGCGCCGCTCGCCGCGAGAGAAGGCGAGAATCGCTGCGGCGGTGGAGCGGCCGACGCCGGGCAGCCGCAGCACCTCGTCATGAGTGCTCGGAAACTCGCCGCCGTGGATCTCGACGATCGTGCGCGCGGCACGGTGCAGGTTGCGCGCGCGCGAGTAGTAGCCGAGCCCGCTCCAGAGCGCGAGCACGTCGTCGAGCGGCGCCAGCGCGAGCGAGCGCAGGTCGGGAAAGCGCGCGAGGAAGCGCTCGTAGTAAGGCACGACGGTGACCACCTGGGTCTGCTGCAGCATCACCTCGGACAGCCAGATCCGATACGGGTCGCGCGTTCCCTGCCAGGGCAGATCGTGGCGACCGTGTTCGCGCTGCCACGCGGCGATGCGCGAGGCGAACACCGTCACCGCTTGAAGAGTCCCTTCACCGCGTCCTGCAGGACGTCGCCGGGAAGGCCCTCGGGCAGCTTGCCGCCCAGCTTTTTCTGGAGCTCTTCCTGGAGCGCCTGCTGGGCCAGGTCAGCGGCCATCGTGGCGTAGTCGAAGCTGTAGCTCGGCGCGTTGAGCGGGCCGGTCACCCGTACCGGCACCGTGATGTCGGCGACCTGGATCCGCTCCTTGCCGCTTTGGCCGGTGACGCCTTCGACGAGATTCGCCTTCAAGAGGTAGTTCATCCGGTCGTTGCCGAGGTCGATATCCCCCTCGCCCGCGAGACGCAGCACCGGTGACTTCCCGCTCAGGTCGCGGTTGCTCGCGATGCCGTGGTGGATGGTGAAGGTCGCCTTGAGCTCCGTGAAATCGGTCTTCTGCGTCACGTCCGCTTGTTCCGTCACCGACTTGCCCGTCAGTTGGCGGATGGTCGCTTTGGCTTGCCGGATCGTCGCCGCGATGTTGATCCCCCTGATGGCACCATCCGCCAGGTTTGCGGCCGCAGTGCCGTTCAATCCCTTCTTGAGCTGGCTCACCGTCTCGCCCGCAGTCGACACGTTCATCGAGAAATTTCCACGCCCCTCGAGCCGTTCGAAATTCGCGAGGTCGACGAGCAGCGGACCGACACTGACCCCGGCGAGATTTTGCTTCACGGTGAACTGCGGCGTGCCCTGCGCGTTGACGCCAATGGCGCCGTTGAGGCTGCCGCCGTAGAGGTTCGCCGCGAGCGGATCGATCTCGACGCGACCGTCGTGCGCCTTCAGGTCGATGCGGACGTTCGAGGCCTTGAGCCTGCGAGCCGTCAGCGCGCCGATCCGGATGCTGCCGTTGGCATTGAGGTCTCTCAGGGCGGAGAGGTCGATCGGCGCTTCGACGGGAGCCGCGGCGCCGGGAGGCGTAGCGCCCGGTGCGGGCGCGGCAGCACCGGACTTCGGCTTCTGATAACGGGTGAGATCGAGCTTGTCGATGTCGACGTCGAAGCTGTAGGCGGGCGGCGAGAACCCCGCCACACCGACCTTCGCCTTGATGGTGCTCTGGTCGAACACGCCCGCGAGATCAGCCTGCACGCGCTCGTCTCCGACATCGAAAACAGCGCTGCCCTGCAGACTTCCGGTCACCGATTGGTTCGGGATGTCCGGTCCGCTCAGCGTCGCCTGCACACCCAGCGGATTCACGGTCACGTGCGCAAGCTTCAAAGTGTCCGCGCCCAGCCGACCTTCGACCGGCCCGGTCAGCGTCGCCTTCAGCGCTTGCCCTGATCGGACGGCCTCGACATCGAGCACCGCGTTCGCAATTCGAAAGTCGGTAGCGCCGCCCTCCAGCTTCGGTAGCGAAAGGTTGGCGCTCGTCACGTTCCCGTCCGCCTGCCGCAGCGCCGCCTTCACGGCGAGCTGCTCGCCCGCGACGTCCTCCTTCGTGAGCCGTAGCCGAGGCAGAGCGAGGTCCATCTCGAATACATCCTTACCCCGGTTGCCGGTGGCAGCAACCGACAGCGTTGCAGCCTCGATCACCGGCGTCTTCATGTCCGCATCCGCGCTTCCCTGCACCTTCGCCGCGAGGTTCGTGAGACCCGCCGCCTCGCCCTTCGCTTCCAGCGCAATGTCCCTCAGACTCACTCGTTTCCCCACCAGATCGAACGAGAAGCCGCTCTTACCCTGCACCGCGAGATCCATCTTGGGCGCGGTGCCTTGCACGCGACCGGAGAGGTCAACGGTGCCCGGCTGATTGTTCGCGATGCGCCCGGTTTTGAGATTAAGGTCGCTCACCGCGTAGCTCGCGTTCGTCTTCTCGTCGCGATACGTCACGGCCCCGTTCGCGAGCGCGATCGAATCGATGGCGAAGTCGGGCGTCACGGTCGGGGCCGCCGCGCTGCTACTCCCCTCCGCTGGCTTCCCTGCTGTTCCGAAGAGGTCCTCCACGTTGAGTCGCCCATCGGCGCCACGCACGAGATTGGCCTGCAACCCCTGGAGGTGAAAGTCGTCGATGCGGACCTGTTTATTGAGCAGCGGCAGGAGCCCCAGCGACATGCGGAGCGCCTCGACCGACGCGAAGATACGGTCGGAATCCGGCTCGCTCAGCGTGGTCTTGCCGAGGGTGACGCCGACGGGAGGAAACAGGGTGAGCCTGATGTCCCCCGGCAGGGTCAGTGTCCGCCCCGTCTTTTCCTTCGTCCACGCGACGAGCTGCGGCTTGTATGCGTTCGGGTCGAAGGTCGCAGCGACATACGCTGCAAGAGCAGCCGCCGCGACCACGACCAGAGCGGCTGCGATGAGGACGTACCTGACGGTCTTGTTCACGCGCTCCCTTCCCGAACCGACCTTGGAGTCTACCACCGGCCGTCGCGGTCTCCGACAAGGCAGCAGAGGGTCAGGGCTCGCCCCCGTCCCGCAACCTCCACGCGCTCACGAAAAAGAGCGGCAAGAAGCCAAAGTACAGGGGTACGTGCAATCGCGCCACGCGCGCGAATCCGCTCCGTTCGAGGAACGACTCCACTTCCGCGCCGGTGTGATAGTGGTCGGCCGGCTTGGTGACGCCGAACACGCGGCGCAGTGCGACGTAGAGACCATTCTCGGTGGGCAGCGACGTGTACAGTTTGCCGTCCCGCGCGATCCACCGCGTGAGCGCTGCGACCGGCACGGAGAGATCGGGGAAGTGCTCGAGTACGTCCGCGGCGACGATCACGTCGAACGGCGCGTCGGGCAGCTCGGCGGTCGTGATGTCGCCCTGGACCAGGCGCAGATTCTCGAGTCGGAACTCCTGCCGGACGGCGCGCGCTTCGGCGGTCTCGAGGTCGATGCACACCACGCGGTCGAACGCCCGGCACAGGGTCGGGAGGAAAACGCCGCCACCGCCGCCGAAGTCGAGGCAGTTCTTCGCTCCGGGACTCAACCGCCGCATCAGTCGAAAGACGAGGCGCAATCGCATCCAGAAAAAGCGCCTGACCGACCAGAACTGCACGTAATAGAGCCTGGGGATGCGCTCCGAATCGGTCGCGATGCGCGACAGAAAGTTGCGCGGAATTTCGACGAAGGCAGAACTAAGTTGCAATCAGGCAGATCCCCGCGACGATGAGCACCGCGCCGAGAGAGCTGTTAAAGGACAGGGGCTCTCCGAGGAAGGCCGCCGCCAGCAGCGGCACGAACAGGAATGCAAGCGCCATGAACGGGTAGGCCACCGACAGGGGAACGGTGCGCAGCAGCCAGATCCAGAGCAGGGTGGCCGCGAGGTAGAGGACGAGACCAGCGAGCAGGTAAGGATTGAGCGCCAGGTTCTGGCTGACGGACACGACATCGCTCGATGCGCTGACTGATCGGGCAGCAATCTTGAAGAGCACCTGGCCGCAGGAGATGGCAACGACGCACAGGATCGTGAGCAAGACGTTGGCAAGGCTCATCATGGGTCGTCGCCTTCGCTACTCGACCGGTCGGACGCCGCGGCATGCTCGCGACGGGCGAGTGCCGGATGGATCGGCCGCTTCGGGACCGATGCGATGTCGTAACCGACGAAAGCGAGCAGCAACTGCACCCCGACGAGCACCGGCAATGCCGCCAGCATGACGGTGCCCGGCGCGGTCGCGACACCCTCCCGCGCCGATGAGATCCAGTGCGCCGTGCCGTAGATCGAGCCGAAAGCAAGGAGGATGGCCCCGACGACGAGCTCGAGAGAAGCAATACTGAAATCGCGCAGGAAATAATTGTAGAAGATGCGCTTCGCCCCATTCCGCAGGTTCTTGTACAGGAACTCGGCGAAGACCTGCGAGACCTTCAGACTGCTCGTCTCGTCGCCATAGGCTGCGTCCATGGGAATGTCCACGACAACCGCCCGGACGGTGTTCAGCCTGAAGAGCATGTCCGTCTCGAAGAAATAGCGCTGGCTGATCTTGTCGAAGGGAAGTCGCCGCGCCACGGCTGCGTGGATGGCCGTGTACCCGTTGGCCGGATCGAAAATGTCCCAGTATCCCCCCGAAAGTTTCGCCATGAACGACAGCGCGGCATTGCCGAGCTTGCGCACGAGCGGCATGCGGTAGATGTGGTCGAGCTCGTAGAAGCGATTGCCCTTGCAGTAGTCGGCCTGCCCGCCGAGTATCGGCGCGACGAAGCCCGACAGCAGCTCGGGCGCCATCTGCCCGTCGCCGTCGATCTTGACGATGACCTCGGCGCCGTCGCTCAAGGCGGCGCGATAGCCCGACATCACCGCCGCGCCCACGCCGAGATTCTTCCGGTGGCGAATCACGCGCACGCGCGGATCGCTGCACCGAACTTCGACGAGGTCGCCGGAGCCATCGGGGCAGGCGTCGTCGACGACGTAGATCCGCCAGCACTCGGGGCCTATCCGCGCGATCACGCCCACCACCTGCCGCGACACCCGGTAGCACGGGATCACGACTGCGATACGCTCGCCCGGCGCGGCGGCCGTTTCGGCCGGCCGTTCACCGTGCGGCACCGGAACGTCGAATGGCGTCGAGAGCGCTTCACGGGATCGCTCCGGCAACGCGGAATGTGTTCTTGCCATGGTCGTGGGCATTATCGCACCGCAGCGGCGCCGGAGCATTCCGGGCTCAGTCCGCTGCGGCACCGCTCGCCGCGACCCGTCCGACGCCGAACTCCGCAACCTCCACCATCGGCGCGACTCCGATCGCGGCGAGGGACTCGCGCTTTCCGATCACCACCGTGCCTGCGGCGAGCCGCTTGGCAGAATCCCCCGCCTCGCCGCCAACGCCGAAGAAGTCGGCACGGTGCGTCGCGAAGGACGCGATGCGGTACACGTAGGGGAGCCCGAAGCGGTCCGCCTCCGGCGCGACGATCACCATCGGGACGTTCGCTTGATCGGCGAGCGCGACGGCGATGCGGGCGGCCCGATGCTCGGCCCCCTCGCGCACGCGGAGCTGAAACTGCCGATCGAACACCATCGCCAGCACCGACATGAGGAGATATGTGCCGAGCACGGCGCCGAGCAACGCGCGCGAACTCCGGCGATAGGCGAGAAACGCGATCAACGCACCGGCGAGCGGCACGCCCGGCACCACCCACGGCCGGAAGAAGAACTCCGCAGCGTCGAATGGCGAGCGCAGGTAGTCCCGCACGAAGAGCTCGTAGAGGAGAATCCCGAGGAGCCACGCACCCAGTCCCAGGACCTGCTGGCGCCGGGTCCAGATGCCGGCAGCCTCGCACGACGCGAGGCCGACGAAAAGGAGCGGAATGCAGAACCCGTAGTACCGGACGTGCAGACGGTTGGTCTCCCCGGCCGCGACCGTGAACACCGCCGTCATGACGACGAGCACGACCAGCAGCCACGCGGAGAGCCCGGAGAGCGCGGCTGCAAACCGCGCCGACTCGGATTGCGCGCGCGGTTGCCCCGGCACCTGCGCCACACCCGCCACCAGCGCCGGGCCGGCGAGGCACGCAGCCACGGCGAAGTGAGCGATCAGCAAGCGCCCCACCGCGGCGTAGTTCCCGGGGTCGAGCAGGGAGGTCGCCATGTCGCCCGCGAACCTCGCATACAGCGATCCGGTGAGCGCATTGCCGACGGCCACGTCCGGGGCGAGCGCCTGCCCGACGATCCAGCGCGCGGCAGCGAGCGCAGCGAGATAGGCAAGGCAGCCGAGCCACAGGGAGCGCGCTGCGGACCCGCCCCGGAGCGCCGCGTATCCCGCCATGAAGACGAGCGTCACGGCGCCGACCGGCAGCCCGTGCGGTTTGACGAGCGAGAGCATTGCCGCGGACCCCCCCGCCAGCAGTGCGAGGCGGGCGTCTTCGCGACTGAGCGCCAGCGCCGCCAGCGTCGTCTGCAGGAAGAAGAGCGCCACATACAGCGTCTCGGGCGTGAAGTACGCGGTGTAGGTCGACTGCGGGCCGAGGCCGTAGGCGATCGCCACCACCAGGGCCGGACCGAGAGCCCGGCCCGCGCGCGCCGCGAGAAAGAGCACGCCGATCCCAAGCCCGAGCACGACGCCGTTCACCGCGCGCGCCATCTCGAAGATCGGCCGTGGCTGCGATCCCAGCAGCCCATACAAGGCCAGGAACACGCGGTTCGGCGCATCCACGGTGACGACCAGAAGGTTGTCCACCAGCGTCGACTCCTGCCCGAAACGCGAGCTCAACGCGGCGTAAGTGAACTCGTCCGAGAACCCCAGCGGGAACGCCATGCGGGCGTTGATCAGAACCGCGACGGCCACCGCCAGGGCGGCGAGGCACAGCCAGACCACGGCGGCGGTACGGACCCCGCGCGCGACCGCTGGATCGCTCATACGAGCAGGCTCGCGGAGATCGGCGCTGCGGCGATGCCCGCGGCAACCCGGTCGGCCAGCGCCGGCCCCACCCCTTGGCGGATCAGGCGATCGATGCGGTCGAACATGCGGGCGCGGCGCGCGAAGAAAAGGCGACTGCCCGCCCAACCCAGACCGTCGATCATGCGGAAGGGCTCCTCCGGGTCGAAGTCGTGCGCGTGGCAATAGGTCCAGAGGCTTTGGCGGCGAGCGCACGACGCGAGCCCGAGGCGCACGATCGGCCACGGCAGCACGCGCAGGTAGACGCCGCCCAGAAACGGTATCCCGGTCGCACCGATCGCCGCCACCGGCACCGGCAGCTCGACCAGACCGCAAGGCCAGGTGAACGGGCTCGCGGGACAGCCGGGGAAGCCGAAAAGCGGGCTCTTCGCCGGCAGCACGCTCGACGAATACGAGAACCCGAGCTCCCCCAGGATGTCGGCTGCCCACGTCGTGGCACGGACGAGCGAGAACAGCGGTGCGCGGTAGCCCACGACCGCGCGGCCGGTGAGATCTTCGAGTAGTGCCTTGCCCTTCCTCGTATCGGCCCGGAAGGTCGCCGCGTCGAGCTGCGTGAGCGGCACGTGGCGGTACGCATGCAGGGCGATCTCGTGGCCCCGGTCGGCCACGTCGCGCAAGAGGTCCGGGTGTTCTGCGGCGAGCTCGCCGACGACGAACACCGTGCCACGCACCTCGCGCTCGGCCAGGAAAGACAGCAGGCGCCGGGTGACGCCCACGAACCGGTTCGCCTCGGCTCCGCTCTCCCGCCCGTCCTCGAGATCGAGGGTAAACGTGATGCCCCGGGCGGCGTCAGTACTGATCGCCGTCGAGGAACTCATAGGTGTCGACTTCGAAGCGGTTCTGATCGAGCGCGGGACTCAGCGCATGGATGGTGAGGTTGAGCGGAGCGGGCAGGAAACGCCGCGGCACCGGAACCCCCCAGACGTCCATGTGGCGATTGAACCCGGCGTAGACCGCGAACGGCGTGCCGTGGAATCTGCAGGCAGCGAACACGAGGTCGTGGGCGCGAACTCGCGTCCGGCCATCCCGCGCGCCATCCGGTCGGGGAAGAAGCTTCAGGATGATCGCGAACCGCGCCCCTCCACGCACCTCGGCGGTCGAGATTGCGATCCCTGCAGGTCCCCGATGCAGCGCGTAACTCGCGAGAGGACGCGCGAGCCGCCAGCGGAGCCAGTGCGTGGAGGCGCGCTGCGCCCATCGGTCGGACGGGAGCTCGTCGAGTCCCGCGACGAGCTCGTCGAAGCGGTCGCTGCGCAGGAGCCGCGCATCGATGTCGAAGCTCTCGACCCGGCCGCGCCAGGACGGCAGCGGCAGGCACGCCCGCACGGGCAGCGGCCCGATCAGGCGAAAGCCCTGCTTGCGCACGAAACTGCTCGTCGACCGGGCGTTGGGGACCCCGAAGACGCCGACATAGCCCTCGCGGGCCGCCCGCTCATACAGTCCCGCGGCAAGGCTCGCCAGGGTGATCCGCTGGCGCGATCCGCCCCTCGCGGCCGCTTCGCGACCGCGCACATACCTGCGTACGGCGTGCACGGCGTTGAGCGCGAGAAGAAACCGGCCCTCCCCTTCCCGACTGTGCCACACCTGCGGCACGAGACCGAGGTGCGCGACCCTTTGCCCGGCCTCGTCGACGTCGCCGACGATCGCGCAGCCGACCGGATTATCGAGGTAAAGCCAGCGCAGATACGCGTCGCCCGCGAATACGGGGGTCGGAAAAGTATCCCGGAGGAGCTCGGCGGTGGCCCGAAGATCGAGCACCGGGCCTCGCGTCGTCTCATCACCGGTCGAGGGAGGCAGCGCTTGCTGCGTCGATGCGCGGCCGCGAAGGAAAGACTTGTCCAACGTTGATCACGCAAGAAGCGAGTGCGCCGGGACTCCTACGGCCCCCACGCACGCGGATGACGGATGCGTCTCGATTCCCCCGCGGAGCGGCGTGCGCCCCGCAACGACGACCGAAACCGGAAGGTCTCTATTCTAAGGCTTCCGCGATGAGATTCGGAGCAACTTTCGCAGGGTACCCCGAACAGGTGAAGAGGGGGGTTCGACGCTACTGCGCCTATCTTCGCGGTTCGCCCCAGCCGTCGGTCAGCGTCAGCATGAAGGCCACCAGGTCGTCGATCTCACGGTCCGACAGACCGAGGTTGCCGAGCTCTTCCTTGTTCACGTTCTCGAGGACCTCCGCTTCCGGCCAGCATCCGGTCTTCACGGCCTGTTCTTCGGACGTGAAGCGGTCCTCGCAGGCCGGCTTCGTGTCGCGGCTGTTATAGAAATCGACGACCGCCCGTAGGCTCTTGAAGTAGCCGTTGTGCATGTAGGGCGCGGTGATCGCGATGTTCCGCAGCGTCGGCACCTTGAACTTTCCATTCTCGTTGGCGCGATGGACGAACTTCCCCAGACCCTTGTCGACGAAACGCTTGCCATCCGGGTTGAGCTCGGCGGGAAGGTCGTAGAAGGGATTGTAGGGATTGCGGGGCACGCCGATATTGTCGTAGGTGAAATCCGTGAGCACGGCAGGGGTGCCATCCTTGGCCGGCCGATTCGGATGGCATGCGGCGCAATTGCCCTTGCGCGGATCCTCGTAGACCCAGAGTCCGCTCAGCTCCTGCGCAGTGAGCTTCGCGCGCCCTTCGAGCCAGGCGTCGTACTTGGACGAGAAGCGGTTGAAGACCGGGGCATTTTCGAACGCGGCGATGGCCTCCGCGACACGGTCGTAGGCAGCCTCGGTGTCCCACAGCGCGTTCTGGCCGAAGACTTCCCTGAACAGGGGCGCGTACTCGGCCGCGCGCACCTTCTGGACGACGCGCTCCTTGTTCGGATTGTGCATCTCCAGCGGATTGAGAAAGGGCTGCTTGGCCTGTTCTTCGAGCGTGGCGGCGCGCCCGTCCACGAACTGACCGCCCACGAAGAGTGCCTCCTCCTTGTTGAAACCAAACGCTGGACTATAGGCCATGTACATGGCGGTAGGCGTGTTGCGGTTCCCGAATCGCCCAGAGATGACGCCCTTCGACGTGGGAAAACGCTTGTCCGGATCGGTGAACGCCACGCGCGGATCGTGGCAGGTGGCGCAGGACTGTCCCGCGGGCTGCGACAGATTGGTATCGAAAAAGAGGCGCAAGCCCAGCCGCTGCTTCGGCGTGAGGTATTTCTGCATGGAGGCGAGATCGAAGGGATCCCTGGCGGTCCCAGTGCCATGACTCAAGCCTGCGGACCCAAGGAAAACGACCAGCACGATCGACGCTAAAACGCCACGAGTTCTCATTGTTTTCTCCCGGAGAGTGAACGCCCGCAACCCTCCGCGCGGGCAGGGTGGGAGTTAAACGCTAATGAGAATGCTTGTCAACTACGGCAGATCAAAGGGCTGCCGCCGGAGTCCAAGGAGCGGGAAAAATGGGTTGGAGCGGGTGAAGGGAATCGAACCCTCGTATGCAGCTTGGGAAGCTGCCGTTCTGCCATTGAACTACACCCGCGTTGCGCGCAGAGTCGATCGCTGCCGGACCATCATGGGATAAGAGTCGCTGCCGACCTCCATCGGCAAAACCCGCGTGATAGAATTTAAGCGTTTGAAAATGAAGGCATAGCTTAACAGTGATCGCCGTCACCATCAACGGAGAGCCGCGCGAGCTCGAAGCGGTCTTAAGCGTCGGCCAGCTGCTGGAGCGGCTCGGGCTGGCCGGCAGGAAGATCGCCTTGGAGTGTAATGGCGAGATCGTGCCGCGCAGCCGATTCTGGGAGCAGGCGCTGGCCGATGGCGACCGCATAGAGATTGTCGTGGCAGTGGGCGGCGGCTAGCCGACCGGGACAATTTTCGCCGCAGCGGGTAACCTTCGCCTTTCCCGACCACCTCGCACCCTGCTCGCCATGGACCCCCTCGTCATCGCCGCCCGCACCTACGCCTCCCGCCTCCTCGTGGGTACGGGTAAATACAAGGACTTCGACGAAACCCGCCGCGCGGTGGAAGCGAGCGGTGCCGAGATCGTGACGGTCGCGATCCGCCGCACCAATATCGGCCAGAACGCCAACGAGCCGAGCCTGCTCGAAGCCCTGCCGCCCTCGCGGTACACGATCCTCCCGAACACCGCCGGCTGCTACTCGGCGGAAGACGCGGTACGCACGTTGCGCCTCGCGCGGGAGCTCTTGGATGGACACAGGTTGGTGAAGCTCGAGGTGCTCGGCGACCCGAGGACGCTCTTTCCGAACGTGGTCGAAACCTTGAAGGCGGCACACACGCTGGTGGCGGAAGGTTTCGACGTGATGGTCTACACGTCCGACGACCCGATCATTGCCAAGCAGCTCGAAGAGATCGGCTGCTGCGCCGTCATGCCGCTCGCCTCGCTGATCGGGTCGGGCATGGGAATTCTCAATCCCTGGAACCTCGAGATCATTATCGATAACGCCAAGGTGCCGGTGCTCGTCGATGCGGGCGTGGGCACCGCCTCCGACGCCGCCATCGCGATGGAACTCGGCTGCGACGGCGTGCTCATGAACACCGCCATCGCCGCTGCCAAGGATCCGGTGCTGATGGCCGCGGCGATGAGGAAGGCGGTGGAGGCCGGGCGCGAGGCTTACCTTGCCGGGCGCATGCCGAGAAAGCAGTACGCAGCGGCGCCGAGCAGTCCGGCCGCCGGCATGATCTCGACTTCGACCGCACCGAAAGCCGCGTAAGCCGCATTGCGCGGCCGGCTGGCGCCACCCGCGCCTTCGCCCCGTCCATGGAAGCCGCTTCCGGCACCCGTCCGATCCGCAGCTACGTGCTGCGCCAGGGCCGCGTCTCGAACGCCCAGCAGCGCGCCTATGCGGAGCTCCTGCCCCGCTACGGGATCCCCTTCCGCGAGGCATACCTCGATCTCGACGCCGAGTTCGGTCGCCCCGCGCCGAAGCTGCTCGAGATCGGTTTCGGCATGGGCGAGACCACCGCGACCATGGCCGCCGCCCACCCTGAAAACGACTACGTCGGCGTCGAGGTGCACACGCCCGGTGTGGGCAGCCTGCTCAAGCAGATTGGGGAACGAAAGCTCGGCAACGTCCGCATCATCACGCACGACGCGGTGGAGGTGCTGAAGAGCATGATCCGGCCACTGTCGCTCGACGGCGTTCACATTTTCTTTCCCGACCCCTGGCCGAAGCTGCGACACCACAAGCGGCGCCTCGTCCAGCCGACCTTCGTCGCGTTGCTGTCGGAGCGGCTGAAACCCGGCGGCTACCTGCACGTAGCAACCGACTGGGCGCCTTATGCCGAGCAGGTGCTCGCTGTTCTCGCCGCCGAGCCGCGGCTCGCGAACACCGCTCGCGGATACGCGCCGCGCCCCGACTATCGGCCGCTCACCAAGTTCGAGCGGCGCGGACTCAAGCTCGGGCATGCGGTCCATGACATCATCTTCCGGCGCGCCTGAGCCGCTGTCGATAGCGACGCGCCGATCAGATACGGAGGACCCGACCCATGAGGAATGCACCCCGCAACACGATCCGGTTACGAATCGCCACGGCGATGGCAGCGTCGCTGCTCGCCATCGGTACCGCGAATGCGCAGGCACCGGGCGCAAAGGCCGGTCTGCTCGCTGCCTGTCCCGAACGCAACAACTGCGTGAACAGCGACGGGGGCGATCCCAGGCACGCCATCGCGCCGCTCCGGCTCAAGGTCTCGCCGACGGAGGCGTGGAGCGAGCTCACGCGGGTGATCGAGGCCACACCCGATGCCAGGATCGTGCAGGAGACATCCGACTACCTGAGCGCGGAGTTCACCACCGGTCGGCTGCGCTTCACCGACGACGTCGAGTTTCTGCTTCGCCCGCAGCAGAAAGAGATCGCGGTGCGCTCCGCGTCGCGATTCGGCTACTACGACTTCGGGGTCAATCGCGAGCGCATCGAAGCGCTCCGGGCAAAGCTGCGGGAAAAAGGCGTGGTCGAGTAGCACGTCGAAAAAACGGCAGCGTCACGACGGCAGGAAGATCTGGAGGGCCTCGTTCAGGAACCGGCGCCCGCGCGCGGTCGGTGCCGCACGCTCGTGATCGCGCACGATGAATCCGCGCGCCTCGGCTGCGTCGAGACCGGGCAGCGCGGCCGCCAGCGGCAGACCCGTACGCTCCTCGAACAGACGCAGCGGAAATCCTCCCGTGAGTCGGAGCGCATTCATCATGAATTCGAACGGCAGTTCCCGGTGCGAGACCTCGCGCGCCACTTCGACGTGACGCCCGTGCCCGACCGCGTCCAGGTACGCCTGCGGATGCTTGACCCGCGCGTCGCGCCGGACGCGATCCGGTAACGAGATCTTGCCGTGCGCACCGGCGCCGATTCCTAGATAGTCGCCGAAACGCCAATAGTTGAGGTTGTGGCGGCATTCGCGGCCGGGCATGGCGAAGGCAGATGTCTCGTAGTTGCAGTAGCCCCGCGCCGCGAGCGTCTCCTCGATCATCTGCTGCATGTCCGCCGCAAGGTCGTCCTCGGGCAGCGGCGGCGGATGGCGATGGAAGTATGTGTTCGGCTCGATCGTGAGATGGTAGGCCGAGAGATGCACCATGCCGAACGACGCCGCGGTCTCGATATCGGCGCGAGCCTCTCCGAGCGTCTGACCCGGCAGCGCGTACATGACATCGAGGTTGATGTCGTCGAATGTCGCCTGCGCGATCGCGATCGCACGCCGCGCTTCCCGATCGTCGTGGATACGGCCCAGCGCCTGCAGATGCCGCGGATTGAAGCTCTGGATGCCGATGGACAGTCGGTTGACACCCGCGGCGCGAAACGCCTTGAACTTCTCCGCTTCGAACGTCCCTGGGTTGGCTTCCAGCGTGACCTCCGCGTCCGGTGCGAGCGGGAGCCGGGCCCGGATCGCCGTGAGGATGTCGTCTATGGCGCGCGCCGTGAGCAGGCTCGGGGTGCCGCCGCCCATGAACACCGTGTACACCTTGCGCCCCCAGATCTGCGGCAGCGCGCTCTCCAGGTCGGCAGTGAGCACCGCGACGTATTCCGATTCAGGGAGCGCCCCTTTCGCTTCGTGGCTGTTGAAGTCGCAGTAGGGGCACTTCCGCACGCACCACGGGACATGAACGTAAACGGAGAGCGGCGGCAGTGCCGCGAAGCGGACGCGGCTCGGGCTGCGCGGGCCGGGAACGACAAGGTCAGGCACTGCGCCGCCGAATTCGGAAGAGTGGTCTGGAAGCGGACGACAAACGCAACATGGAGTCATGTTACCGGGCCGTCCGGCCGCATGTCACGGGCCGCATCGGCTTCACAGCGTGCTGTCTTGAAGCTCCCGCCGGCGTTTGATCCGCGAGCCTTGAGTTAGAATGTTCGAGTGACGCGGTTCGCCCCGTCCTCGCGAACGGCAGACGCTGTCGGACCTCACACGAGAATGCGCTGCTTCTCCTCGATCTCCGCACCCCAGTGACCACCCAACCCCCGAGAATGCTCTTGGTCGACGCGCTCAAGGCGGTCGCCGCCCAGCTCATCGTCTTGCATCATCTCGCGGTCTACGGGCCGATGTCGGACGTGGTGTACGGGCATGCTGCCGGATGGTTCGACTGGCTGTATCGCGATGCACGGATGGCGGTACAGGTGTTTTTCGTCGTCGGCGGGTTTCTCGCCGCCAGGGCCCTGGCACCGGACGGGGTCGCTGCCTTCTCTTCGCCGCTCGCGCTGCTGTGGCGCCGCTATTGCCGCCTCGCGATTCCCTACCTGACAGCGATCCTGTTGAGTGTCGGCGCCGCAGCCCTGGCTCGAGGCTGGCTGGAGCACGAGTACGTTCCCGGCTCGCCCACCTTGCCGCAGCTTCTGGCACACGTCTTTCTGTTGCACGACATCCTCGGCCACGAGGCGCTCTCCGCCGGGATCTGGTATGTCGCGATCGATTTTCAGCTGTTCGGCCTGATGGTCGTATTGCTCTGGTTCGCGCGTCCCGCGAGCAACGCGGGAGCGGCGCGTCGATGGCTCGCACCCTTTCTCGTCTCGCTGCTCGCGGTCGCCTCCCTCTTTCACTTCAATCGGGATCCGGCCTGGGACCCTTGGGCGCTTTACTTCTTCGCGGTGTATGCCCTGGGGGCCGTGGCTTACTGGGCCTCCGAGCGCACGCATTGCGCGCTCTGGCTGGCAGCGCTGGCGGCACTCGCCCTGATTTCCGTCGTGGTCGACTTCCGGGAACGTATCCTCGTCGCGCTGACGGTCGCGTTGGCAATCGCGCTCGCGCACCGGACGGGTCTGTCCGAGCGCTGGCCGAACCTGCGTTGGCTCTCGTTTCTCGGACGGATCTCGTACTCCGTGTTCCTCGTTCACTTCCCCGTTTGCATGCTGATCAACGCTGCGGTGTTTCGCTTCTTCCAGGGCGACCCCCTCGCCAACCTGCTCGGGCTCGTCGTCGCATGGGGCGCCAGCATCGCCGCGGGCTGGCTGCTGTATCACCTGGTCGAGCGCCGAACGGAACGGCTGCTCGCTGCGCCGGATCTGCCGCTTCGCATCGCGTCGGCGGTGCACGCCTTCGGCAAGCGATAGCAGGTATGGACGCGCGTAAGCGATAATCGCGCTGTGTGCGCCGGGCACGCCGACATCCGCAGCGGATGAGGGGTGTCGCCGGGCAACGACAGTTTTGGTTGGGCCCGATGTTCTCGAAGAATCCCATCGCCATCTCGACACCTGGAATGCTCTGGATAACTCGCTTGCTGCCCGGCAGGGACCGGGCTTTGCGCCGGCTTCTGCGCGCGCTGTGGATCACGGCGCTCGCGACGCTGCTCTTCCGTCACGACGCGCTCGCCTTCGGCTTCGCCGATGTCAGCCAGCGGGCGAAACAGCTGGCCGCAACGCCGTACAAGAAGGATGAAGGCGCGCCCCTGCCCAAGGAGTTGCAGGGGCTTACCTATGACCGGTACCGCGATATTCGCTACAAGCCGAACGAGCTTTGGTGGCGAGGCGCGAAGGTCCCCTTCGAGCTCGCTTTTTTTCATCAGGGCTTCTATTTCGACCAGGCCGTGAGAATCAACGAAGTGCTGGCCGGGCGCGTGCGCGAGATCAAGTTCAGTCCGGAGCTCTTCGATTACGGCGCCAACAAGATCGATCGCGAGAAGATGCAGGGACTCGGCTTCGCCGGCTTTCGCGTGCACTATCCGGTCAACACACCGAAGTACAAGGACGAGGTGCTGGTATTTCTGGGCGCGAGCTACTTTCGTGCGATAGGCAAGGGGCAGGTCTATGGTCTCTCGGCGCGCGCTCTCGCGATCGACACGGCGCTCATCTCGGGCGAGGAGTTTCCGCGCTTCGTCGAGTTCTGGATCGAGCAGCCGGCCGCGAACGCGCGCGAGTTGACGATCTACGGACTTCTCGATTCGAAACGGGTGACAGGCGCCTATCGGTTCCTGCTCAAACCCGGCGCCGAGACCGTCGTCGACGTGAAGGCACAGATCTTCCTGCGCGAGAACGTGAGCAAGCTCGGGCTGGCGCCGCTCAGCAGCATGTTCGCGTTCGGCGAAAACCAGCGCTCCGGCACCGAGGACTACCGGCCGGAGGTGCACGACTCCGACGGGCTGCTGATCCAGTCCGGCACCGGCGAATGGATCTGGCGTCCGCTCACGAATCCGAAGCGCTTGCTGGTCACCTCGTTCGCGCTCGACCAATCCGCTGGGCTTCGGGCTGATGCAGCGCGACCGCGATTTCAACCGGTACGAAGACCTCGAGTCTCGCTACGAGCGCCGGCCGAGCGCCTGGGTCGAGCCGAAGGGCAAGTGGGGAGCGGGCCGGGTCGAACTGGTGCAGATTCCATCGCCCGACGAAACCAACGACAACATCGTCGCTTACTGGGTGCCCGATACCGCGCCGGCGTCCCGCAAGCCTTTCGACTTCGAGTACCGCATCCTGTGGCAGAAGGATGCCGAGACGCGTCCACCGCTCGCGTGGGTGACGCAGACGCGCCGCGGCCGCGGCTACACCCGCAATCCGGACCAGAGCATCGGTTTCGTCGTCGATTTCGAGGGGCCGGCGCTGCGCAAGCTGCCGACGGATGCGCGCTTGGTCGGCGATAGTTACCGTCGATGCCAACGGCGAGATCGTCGAGCAGGTCGTGCATCGCAACGATGTCACCGGCGGCTGGCGTCTCGCGCTGCGCGTCCGGCGCATCGACGAGGCGAAGCCGGTCGAGGTTCGCGCGTTTCTGAAAGGCGACGCCAACACGGTATCCGAAACGTGGAGCTACATACTGCCCCCAAACTGACTCCTGCGCGCGGCCTCTTCGACCGCTGCGAGGAGTACCTCGAGCGGCTGGCGATCGACGACGAGAAGCGCCGAGCCCTCATGGTTCGCGTGCGCGGCATGTCCGCCAAGGGTGTGCGCGAAGCGATGGCCGCGCTCCATCGCGTGCTTGCGGACGGCGCAGCCGATTCCGAGAACCCCGCGTATCACTCGATCGATCGGCGGCTCGAGCTCGCCTACGGCACTGCCGATGGCGGCCGCGCGACAGACCTCGCGACCGATCGCCCGCAGCGACCTCGCCTCGTGACGACACCGCCGCTCAACCGGTCGTCGATGGTGCCGCAGCCGTGGGCGAAGGGCTGGCTCGCGCGCGTGCTGCGACCATGGGGGGGAGACCTCATCGTGCCTGGAGCGTCGCGGCAGCGGCTCGCCGAAGAAGCACGGAGCGGACGTGCCGCATCGCGCCGACCATCACCCGGGCACATGGCACGCGTGCGGGGTTGCGGCGTCGCATCGTCCTGCTCGGACTGGTGATCGTCCAGACCGTCGTGGCCACGGAGTTCATGAGCGCGGTGCTGCCGTACCACGGCGGTCAGCCGCTCGAGATCGCTGCTGCTCGTGTTGTTCGCGATCCTGTTCGGCTGGGTGTCGGCCGGGTTCTGGACGGCGATGGCGGGCTTCTTCCTGCTATTGGTCGGTCGCGACCGCTACGCCATCTCGCGCTCCGCTGCGGCGGATGCACCCATCGCCGAGGACGCGCGCACGGCCATCGTCATGCCGATCTGCAACGAGGACGTGGCGCGCGTTTTCGCGGGCTTGCGCGCCACCTACGAGTCGCTCGCGCGTCACCGGTGAGCTCGCACATTTCGACTTCTTCGTGCTCTCCGACAGCAGCGAACCCGGACACGCGCGTGGCCGAGGTCGCGGCGTGGCTGGAGCTGTGCTCGCGCGGTCGGCGGTTTCGGGCGCGATCTTCTACCGCTGGCGGCGGCATCGCATCAAGCGCAAGAGCGGCAACGTCGCGGACTTCTGCCGGCGCTGGGGCAAGAACTACCGTTACATGATCGTGCTGGATGCCGACAGCGTGATGAGCGGCGCGTGCCTTACCAGCTCTGGTGCGCATCGCCGAGGCGAACCCCACCGCGGGCATCATCCAGACCGCGCCGCGCGCCGCCGGCCGCGAGACGCTGTACGCCCGCATGCAGCAGTTCGCCACATGCGTCTACGGCCCGCTGTTCACGGCCGGGCTGCACTTCTGGCAGCTCGGCGAATCGCACTACTGGGGACACAACGCGATCATCCGGGTGGCGCCCTTCATCCGGCACTGCGCACTGGGCCGACTGCCGGGACGGGGATCGCTCTCCGGCGAGATCCTGTCCCACGATTTCGTCGAAGCCGCGCTGATGCGCCGCGCCGGTTGGGCGGTCTGGATCGCTTACGACCTGCCTGGCAGCTACGAGGAGATGCCGCCCAATCTCATCGACGAGCTCAAGCGCGATCGCCGCTGGTGCCAGGGCAATCTGATGAACTTTCGGCTGTTCCTCATGAAGGGGCTGCACCCCGCGCACCGCGCGGTCTTCATGACCGGCGTGATGGCGTACCTTTCGGCACCGCTGTGGTTCGCGTTCCTCATCGTGTCCACCTGGCTGCTCGCGGACCACGCGTTGAAGCCGCCAACCTACTTTCCCGAACCGTACCAGCTGTTCCCGGTATGGCCCGAGTGGCATCCGGAATGGGCGATCGCGCTCTTCAGTGCGACGGCCACGCTCCTGTTTCTGCCCAAGATCTTCGGCATGTTGCTGCTCGGCGCGAAAGGCACCCATCCCTATGGCGACGGCGTGGGCCTAGTGGCGAGCACCGTCGCGGAAATGATCATATCGGCCCTTCTCGCGCCGATCCGGATGCTGTTCCACACCCGTTTCGTGTTGACTGCGTTGCTGGGATGGACGGTCAGCTGGAAGTCACCGGCGCGCGAAGATGCCGCCACGACATGGACCGAGGCGGTCACGCGGCACGGCACGCAGACGCTCTTCGGCGTCGCCTGGGCGATCGGCGTGTACTGGCTCGATCCGGCGTATCTGTGGTGGCTGCTCCCGATCGTCGGGGCGCTGATTATCTCGATCCCGCTCTCGGTGTTCACGAGCCGCACCACGCTCGGCCAAAGTTTTCGCAGGGCGCGCCTCTTCCTGATTCCGGAGGAATCCTGGCCGCCGCTCGAGATCAGATTGACAGGCAGATACCTGAGGCGTGCCACCCCGCCACCGGAATTCGTCGACGTCGTGGTCGACCCGGTCGTCAACGCATTGGCATGCGCCAGCGGGGGCGCGCGCACCGGACAGGCTTCGACGCCGAGTTCAGAACGGATGGAGCTGTTGCAGAAGACGTTGGTGGCAGGGCCCGAGAGCCTGACGGAATCGGAACGAGCGACGCTGCTGGACGACCCGATCGCGCTGTCTTGCCTTCACTTCGAAGTCTGGACCGCCGAAGAAGCGCATCCGAGGTGGGGTGCTGCGCTGCAGGAGCCGAAGGGCGTGTCGGCGCAGAGCCGATGAAAACGGCCGGGGAAAGCCTAACCCTTCCCCACTTTCTCACCGAAGCCCAGCCACTCGACGAGGCGGGTACACCTTCGTGACCACCGCTCCCGAAACAGACGAACCGCGAATCCCGACTGCCACACGATCACGACCCACGCACAGAGCAGTTTTTCGCCGAGCCCGATCTGCGCGCGGCCCACGGCCTTGAGACGCTCGGTGAAGAGCCGTAGGTTGGGCCAGAAGAACATTCCCTTGCGAAGCCGTGGATCGAACCACGCGGCCCGATCACGTTTGGTGCGGTTTACCTCGGTGGACTTTGCCGCGTGAAAGCGGCGGAAAAAGAGTGCCTCCGGAATTTCCACCCATGGTCCCTGCATGGCCAGCTCCGCCAGCAGAACGTGGTCGGCCGCCACGTAGGCACCGTGCAGCCCGGTACGCCTCAGGGCCTCCAGACGCAGGAGTCCGAGCACCGGATTGCAGAGGTAGACCTTTTCGAGCAGATGCCGCAGCCTCGCGTGAGGCGCATCCTCGTTGAGGGCGAGCCGGTCGTCATAAAGAGCGGTAACGTGGCCGGCCGCGTCGATGAGGGTGGTGCGCGGATATGCCAGAACGGCCGCCGGATTGGCGTCGAGTGCCGCGACGCATCGATCGAGATGGTGCGGCTCGCACAGATCGTCGTAGTGGTGCCAACGGAAATAGCGACCGCGTGCTTCCATGATGAGGAAATTATGGTTCCACGCTGCACCTCTGTTCACTTCGTGGCGGAAGTAGCGAATGCGCCGGTCCATCGCGGCATACCGACGGCAGATCTGCTCGGTCTCGTCGCTGGACCCGTTGTCGGAGATGACGATCTCGAAGCGGTCGAACGTCTGCGCGAGCACTGAGTCGAGCGAAGACGCGAGATAGGGCGCGCTGTTGAACACCGGAACGCCCAGGGTGACGACGGGTGGTTCGACCGGCTTCTCAGCATTCATGGCAAGAGGGAACTCCAAACGCGTTCATGACGCCCACAGACCTCATTGTGCCGGATCTCATGTGCGGGGCCCGGCTTTCTTCCAGCGTAGGTTTTCGTCCAGTTCTCCCTGTTGCTGCAGCGACCGTACCCGCTTGATCCGAAGATAGCGTGAGCTCTCGAACTCCTCGAGCGTCAACCCGTGCTCCCTGTAGGCCTCGTAGAGCTCCGTGATGCCTTGGGGTACCGTCCATCTGGGTTTCCAGTGTGGAAGCTTTCGCTTGATCTTCTCGAAGCTCACACGATAGTCGCGCTTGTCGGGTCCCGCCCCTGCTCCCAGACTCACGACGCTTCTGGGAACGACTTGCTCGACCATGCGAGCCAGATCGCGAATCTGGTAGTTCTCCTCGGTGAGCCCGACGTTGAATGCCTCGTTGAACACATTTTCGCGCGGCGCTTCGAGAACCGCCAGGAACGCTCGGGAGATGTCTTCGATGTGGACGAGGGGGCGCCAGGGCGAACCGTCGCTCTGAAGGAGAACCTTCCCCGTCGTGAAGGCATAGCCGGTCAGGTTGTTGACCACGATGTCGGCGCGAAGCCGAGGAGATACGCCATAAGCAGTGGCGTTCCGCAAATAGGTCGGGCAGAACGTGTCGTCAGCGAGCCTGGAGACATCTCGCTCCACCAGAACCTTGGACTCGCCATAGGGCGTCACGGGGAAAAAGTCGGCTTCCTCGTCCACGTACCCACCTCCCCCGGCGCCGTAAAGGCTGCACGAGGAGGCGAAGATGAACCTCGCAACGCCCGCCTTCTTCGCCGCGTCGGCCAACCGCACGGAAGCGAGGTGATTGATATCGTAGGTTACCTGCGGGTTAACGTCACCGAGCGGGTCATTCGAGAGCGCCGCAAGGTGCATGACGGCATCGAATCCCTGTAGGTGGCCAGGCTCGACGTCTCGCAGATCCACCTGGACAGCGGGGAGTTCCGCACCGGGATCGTGAAAGTTGCACCCGACGAACAAGCCGATGTCGAGGCCGACGACCTCGTGGCCGGCTTGCTTGAGAAGCGGCGCCAGCACACAGCCGATGTAACCTTGGTGGCCCGTAACCAGGATCTTCAATGCGTCTCCTTCGTTATCCGAGAATTGATCATTCTACCCACTCTAGCATTGGCGGCTACCTGACTTGCAGGTCGCGCAGTGCGTGTAGCGGGAAGGCATGTCTTACGAGTTGGTGGGGAAAGGCGGTACGCTGATCGGGCAACTCCGGCTTCGTTACCTTGGCCCTGTGCACTTTGTGATAGGGGAGAGGTTAGCCGATGACGTGTGGCTACCGAGCGTCGCCAACACGCAGCGAGTCCGTGCCCTTGCTCGCTCCGAGCTACCAGACCTTCCAAGGCGGGTTACCCGACTGCCAGAGCTCTTCGAGGTAGTTTTTCTCGCGGAGCGTGTCCATGCACGACCAGAAGCCGTAATGACGGTAGCCCATCAATTGTCCTTCGAGCGCGAGTCGCTCGACCGTTTCCTGCTCCCAGATGGTGCCGTCATCCGTGATGTAGTCCAGGGCTTTCACATTCAACACAAAGAAGCCACCGTTGATCCATCCCTCACCTTCGTACGGCTTTTCGAAGAACTCGGTAACGCGATCCCCCGAGAACCCGAGCCTCCCAAACCGGGCCGGTGAGCGCACGGTCGTAACCGTTGCCAGCTTGCCATGGCTCTTGTGAAACGCGATTAAGCGGGTGATATCGACATCCGCCACCCCGTCGCCGTAGGTGAATAGGAATGTATCGTCGTCCCCGACCCACCTCCCGAGCCGCTTCAGGCGGCCTCCGGTCTGTGTGTTGAGTCCGGTGTCGGCGAGGTGAACCGTCCAGGGAAGATGGCTGGAGTTCTCGTTGTGGATGGTGGTGCGCCCGTTGCCCAGATTGACCGAAATGTCGCTGTTCAAGGCGTAGAAGTTGAGAAAGTATTCCTTGATCATCTCGGCCCGATAGCCTAGTGCAATGCCAAAGTTGTTGATGCCATGGGCGCCGAAGATGTTGAGAATGTGCCAGAGAATCGGTTTTCCGCCGACCTCGACCATAGGTTTCGGCCGGAGAGCGGTCTCTTCGGAAAGACGGGTTCCGAAACCGCCTGCCAGTATGATGGCCTTCATGATGTCTCCCCACTTTGATCCCGATCGAACGCCATCTGTCGAGGCCCGCTGGGCGCCGTGACTTTGGGGCAATCGGGATTGAATCGGGATATCGGCATCGCTTGCCGGTGGAGCCTCTCCGAGGCAAGCCCGAGCGCGATTCGGATAGTCTGCTGCCGCGTCTTTGGAGAATTCGCCTTGTGCGCCGCGATGATCACTTTATATACCTTTGTTTTTTTATGGAATGTTACCGATTGTGACCAGCTGTCTGCAACTGGTTAGCGCCATGGACGACGCAGATCGGCATGATATCGGACGAGCGCGAGCTTGGGCTCTGGGGCGACGGAGGGAAAACGCAATAGACTGGCGCAAAAAGAAGCCTCACCCGGTTGGGGTGAGGCGTTTGGTGGGTGAGCTTGGCGGTGACCTACTTTCGCACGGGTAGTCCGCACTATCATCGGCGCTGCGTCGTTTCACGGCCCTGTTCGGGATGGGAAGGGGTGGGTCCAACGCGCTATGGCCGCCAAGCAATTCGGGGGTCGACGAGGCTCGAGGGGGCCGCGGGTGGGGCGGCCGCCTCAGGCGCGACGCATTCGGAAGAAGTCGTTGGGGTAGGGATTGCAGCCGCCCGCAAACCCTGATGTTCGGGGTTATAGGATCAAGCCGCACGGGCAATTAGTACCGGTTAGCTCAAGCGATTGCTCGCCTTCCACATCCGGCCTATCAACGTCCTGGTCTCGGACGACCCTTGAGGGAGACCACCTTTATGCGCACGGTGGTGTTCATCGATCGCGGCTGCACATGTTTCTCGGAATGTGCTTTGACGCGTCTCGCCCTGTGTCCATCACAGGGCTCGGGCATCAAGCATCCGGTGGTGCTGCAACCGAAATGCGCATAAAGGTGGTCTCCGGGAAGTCTCATCTTGGGGCATGTTTCGCGCTTAGATGCTTTCAGCGCTTATCACTTCCGCACGTAGCTACCCGGCGATACGACTGGCGTCATAACCGGTACACCAGCGGTGCGTCCACTCCGGTCCTCTCGTACTAGGAGCAGCCCCCCGCAAACTTCCAACGCCCACTGCAGATAGGGACCAAACTGTCTCACGACGTTTTAAACCCAGCTCACGTACCACTTTAAATGGCGAACAGCCATACCCTTGGGACCGGCTACAGCCCCAGGATGTGATGAGCCGACATCGAGGTGCCAAACTCCCCCGTCGATATGAACTCTTGGGAGGAATCAGCCTGTTATCCCCGGCGTACCTTTTATCCGTTGAGCGATGGCCCTTCCATTCAGAACCACCGGATCACTTAGTCCTGCTTTCGCACCTGCTCGACTTGTCAGTCTCGCAGTCAAGCACGCTTTTGCCTATGCACTTTCAGCGCGATAGCCGACCGCGCTAAGCGTACCTTCGAGCTCCTCCGTTACTCTTTGGGAGGAGACCGCCCCAGTCAAACTGCCTACCATGCACGGTCCCCAGACCCGATTCAGGGTCCCAGGTTAGAACCTCAATGAAACCAGGGTGGTATTTCAACGTCGGCTCCACCGAACCTAGCGGCCCGGCTTCAACGCCTCCCACCTATCCTACACAGATTCCATCAAAGTCCAATGCAAAGCTACAGTAAAGGTGCACGGGGTCTTTCCGTCTAGCAGCGGGTAGATTGCATCTTCACAACCATTTCAACTTCGCTGAGTCTCGGGTGGAGACAGTGTGGCCATCGTTACGCCATTCGTGCAGGTCGGAACTTACCCGACAAGGAATTTCGCTACCTTAGGACCGTTATAGTTACGGCCGCCGTTTACCGGGGCTTCGATCAAGAGCTTGCACCCCATCACTTAACCTTCCGGCACCGGGCAGGCGTCACACCCTATACGTCCACTTATCGTGTTAGCAGAGTGCTGTGTTTTTATTAAACAGTCGCAGCCACCTTTTCACTGCGACCCCATTGGGCTCCGGCTGTTCGCCTTCACCTACTAGGGGCGTACCTTATCCCGAAGTTACGGTACCAATTTGCCGAGTTCCTTCACCCGAGTTCTCTCAAGCGCCTGAGGATTCTCACCCTGCCCACCTGTGTCGGTTTGCGGTACGGTCAACCTTGAACTGAAGCTTAGAGGCTTTTCCTGGAAGCAGAGTATCGGCTACTTCGCGCCACAAAGGGCACTCGTCATCACGCCTCGGCTAAGACCCCCGGATTTGCCTAAGGGCCACGCCTACACGCTTGAACCGGGACATCCAACACCCGGCCAGCCTAACTTTCTCCGTCCCCCCATCGCATTCAAGGTCGGTACAGGAATATTGACCTGTTTCCCATCAGCTACGCATTTCTGCCTCGCCTTAGGGGCCGACTCACCCTGCGCCGATGAACGTTGCGCAGGAAACCTTGGGCTTTCGGCGACAAGGCTTTTCACCTTGTTTATCGCTACTCATGTCAGCATTCGCACTTCCGATACCTCCAGCATCCCTCACGAGACACCTTCGCAGGCCTACGGAACGCTCTCCTACCATGTGTGCCTGATTCAAACTTCCTGTCTCTGACGCTCAATCCCGCCTCCCCGATCGACTCGACCAGTTCGCGGGGGCGCTTTGGTCTCGGCCGCGCCGATGGCGCTTAACTTGGCTGGCACCAAGTTAGCCTCGCCCAGCTTGCAGCTTCGACAAGCAGTTTGAATCAGGCACACATCCCTAGCTTCGGCGCGTGGTTTGAGCCCCGTTACATTTTCCGCGCAGGACGACTCGACCAGTGAGCTATTACGCTTTCTTTAAAGGATGGCTGCTTCTAAGCCAACCTCCTGGCTGTCTAAGCCTTCCCACTTCGTTTCCCACTTAACCACGTCTGGGGGGCCTTAGCTGAGGGTCTGGGTTGTTTCCCTCTCGACACCGGACGTTAGCACCCGATGTCTGTCTCCCGTACTCGCACTTCCCGGTATTCGGAGTTTGCAATGGTTTGGTAGACCTAAACGGCCCCCTAGCCATAACAGTGCTCTACCCCCGGGAGTGATATACGAGGCACTACCTAAATAGTTTTCGGAGAGAACCAGCTATTTCCGGATTTGTTTAGCCTTTCACCCCTACCCACAGCTCATCCCCTACTTTTTCAACAGTAGTGGGTTCGGACCTCCAACAGGTGTTACCCTGCCTTCATCCTGGCCATGAGTAGATCATCCGGTTTCGGGTCTACGTCGCGCTACTGAACGCCCTGTTCAGACTCGCTTTCGCTGCGCCTACCCTATACGGTTAAGCTCGCAACACAACGTAAGTCGCTGACCCATTATACAAAAGGTACGCGGTCACCCCAGCTTCAAGAACTCTGTTCTTGAATCTGGGAAGGGGAGCAGGCGGCTGCGCCTGCTGGAGAAGGGTGTATTGCTTTTCACCCCTCTTCCTTCCCTCTTCTCCCTTCTCGCGCTCCAAGCGCAAAGCGCTTGAAGCTGGGGCTCCCACTGTTTGTATGCATGCGGTTTCAGGATCTGTTTCACTCCCCTCCCGGGGTTCTTTTCGCCTTTCCCTCACGGTACTGGTTCACTATCGGTCGATTACGAGTATTTAGCCTTGGAGGATGGTCCCCCCATCTTCAGACAGGATTTCACGTGTCCCGCCCTACTTCTCGCTGCCTCAGTTCCACCACCCACCTTTCGCATACGGGGCTATCACCCGGTATCGCCGGACTTTCCAGACCGTTTTGCTAGATGAGCGGCTAAAGACAGCAGGCTCCTCCGATTTCGCTCGCCACTACTCTCGGAATCTCGGTTGATTTCTCTTCCTCTGCCTACTTAGATGTTTCAGTTCGGCAGGTTCGCCTCCACTGGCCTATGTATTCAGCCAGGGATACCCCTCCATACATGACTCTCTTTGCGCTCCGACCGCCCTCAAAGCCAGCTTGCCTTTGAGGGCTTGTCGTCACTTCGCTTTCGACAAAGCTCGCCGTACGCGAAGAATCGAAAGTCATCTATGGAGGGGTGGGTTTCCCCATTCGGACATCTGCGGATCAAAGCCCGTTTGCCGGCTCCCCGCAGCTTTTCGCAGGCTGCCACGTCCTTCATCGCCTGTAATCGCCAAGGCATCCACCACATGCACTTAATCGCTTGATCCTATAACGCTGAACACCAGGCACTTCTGCCCGGTAACCACGCTACAGGCGGTTGCCACATGCCGCCCGAACTCTCAAGGCAACATGCAACGATACAATCCTTACCCAAGTCGCCTGTCCCCCGCTTGCCGCCAGGACACAGACGCCTTTTTTGACTTCTTCCGAATTGTTAAAGAACGCAGCCGAACTTACTCCGTGAGGAGTAAGGCGTGAGCCGTCCCCATGGCCGGGACTCCTCACGCCTCACGCCTCACCCTCGCTTTAAAATTGGTGGAGGCGAACGGGATCGAACCGATGACCCCCTGCTTGCAAAGCAGGTGCTCTCCCAGCTGAGCTACGCCCCCGAATTGGTGGGTCTGGTTGGACTTGAACCAACGACCCCACGCTTATCAAGCGTGTGCTCTGACCAACTGAGCTACAGACCCGCATCAGAGAACAGAAGACCGAAGACCAAAGCACCAAGCGAAGCTTTCTGCTTGGCCCGCCTCTGCCCCAGTCTTCTGTCCCCTGACACGCACGCAGCCGATAGGTGTGGGCACCGAGCGCCCCTCGGGGCCAGACGCTCTGGAAAGGAGGTGATCCAGCCGCACCTTCCGATACGGCTACCTTGTTACGACTTCACCCCAGTCATGAATCCCACCGTGGTAATCGCCCTCCTTGCGGTTAGGCTAACTACTTCTGGTGAAACCCACTCCCATGGTGTGACGGGCGGTGTGTACAAGACCCGGGAACGTATTCACCGCGACATGCTGATCCGCGATTACTAGCGATTCCGACTTCATGCTCTCGAGTTGCAGAGAACAATCCGGACTACGACGCACTTTCTGGGATTGGCTCCGCGTCGCCGCTTCGCAGCCCTCTGTATGCGCCATTGTATTACGTGTGAAGCCCTACCCATAAGGGCCATGAGGACTTGACGTCATCCCCACCTTCCTCCGGTTTGTCACCGGCAGTCTCATTAAAGTGCCCAACCAAATGATGGCAATTAATGACAAGGGTTGCGCTCGTTGCGGGACTTAACCCAACATCTCACGACACGAGCTGACGACAGCCATGCAGCACCTGTGTTCCGGCTCCCTTTCGGGCACACCCAACTCTCATCAGGCTTCCGGACATGTCAAGGGTAGGTAAGGTTTTTCGCGTTGCATCGAATTAATCCACATAATCCACCGCTTGTGCGGGTCCCCGTCAATTCCTTTGAGTTTTAACCTTGCGGCCGTACTCCCCAGGCGGTCGACTTCACGCGTTAGCTTCGTTACTAAGGAAGTTTCCTTCCCCAACAACTAGTCGACATCGTTTAGGGCGTGGACTACCAGGGTATCTAATCCTGTTTGCTCCCCACGCTTTCGTGCATGAGCGTCAGTGTTGGCCCAGGAGGCTGCCTTCGCCATTGGTGTTCCTCCACATCTCTACGCATTTCACTGCTACACGTGGAATTCCACCTCCCTCTGCCACACTCCAGCCCTCCAGTTTCAAACGCAGTTCCCAGGTTAAGCCCGGGGCTTTCACATCTGACTTAAAGAGCCGCCTGCGCACGCTTTACGCCCAGTAATTCCGATTAACGCTCGCACCCTACGTATTACCGCGGCTGCTGGCACGTAGTTAGCCGGTGCTTCTTCTTCCGGTACCGTCATCCACACCCCGTATTAGAGGATGCGATTTCGTTCCGGCCGAAAGAGCTTTACAACCCGAAGGCCTTCTTCACTCACGCGGCATGGCTGGATCAGGGTTGCCCCCATTGTCCAAAATTCCCCACTGCTGCCTCCCGTAGGAGTCTGGGCCGTGTCTCAGTCCCAGTGTGGCTGATCATCCTCTCAGACCAGCTACGGATCGTCGCCTAGGTCAGCCTTTACCCAACCTACTAGCTAATCCGACATCGGCCGCTCCCATCGCGCGAGGCCCTTCCAGGTCCCCCGCTTTCCCCCATAGGGCGTATGCGGTATTAGCCCACCTTTCGGTGGGTTATCCCCCACAACGGGGTACGTTCCGATGTATTACTCACCCGTTCGCCACTCGGCCAAGAGTTGCCCCTCGACCGCGTTCGACTTGCATGTGTAAAGCATGCCGCCAGCGTTCAATCTGAGCCAGGATCAAACTCTTCAGTTCAAACCTTCTGGCTCGCACACAAGTAAAAACCCCTCCAGGCACCTTCCAGCACCTAAAGATCGGTTCCTTACCGTGCAAGCACTGCAATGCCTCAAGTCTTCCCAGCAGATCCGCGCCACGCACGTAACCTGTACCCCAGCTACCCACGCAACACTAACCCCCGGAAAACCCCTCAAAACACCCAGCACCCACACCTATCGGCTACGAATTGTTAAAGAACGACGTCGCCTCAACGGCGAAGGGTCGCAATTATACGGCTCCCGATTTCGGGGTCAATACACCGTGAAAGAAATATTTCCAGCGTTGTGGTGCCGCGCGCAGCCGGCTCTTCTGCCGCAGCTCGAACGGCAGGACGAGCACACCGTCGGGGTGCTCGCCCGGTGCGCAGATGTCGGTAAGGGTCAGCATGGACCCTCAACATCGCCGGGAATCAGGATGGGTGCACGCCCCGGGGCCGTGGAGCGTTGTCGTGCAGAAGTTCTTCGCGCGCCGGCGGCGTGATGACGGATAATCGCGGTCTTTCTCCAGGGGCTTCCCGAAATGATCGGAAAGAAGAGCTCGATTGCGCTGCGGCTCGCGTTCACGTCCGCCTTTGCCGTGGTGACCGGCCTTCCCGGCTGCGCCTCGACCGAATCCACGCTCATGGGCAGCGGCACCGGCGTCACCGCGAGCGACCCTGCCCGCATGACGCGCACCGGCTTCCTAAGCGACTACGCCGCGCTGCGGCCGGTGCCCGACGGGGGCGGGGTCATGTGCTGGCGCCGACCCGATGCAGATCTCAAGAAGTACGACAAAGTCCTCATCGAGCGCATCCAGGTAATGCTCAAGCCCGGCAGCGAGAGCAAAGGCATCGATCCAACCGATCTCAAGATGCTGGTCGACTACTTCCACAACGCACTCGTGAAGGCGTTGCAGCCGCAGATGCAGGTTGTCGACCAGCCAGGCCCCGGGGTGATCCGGATGCGCATCGCGCTCACCGACTTGGTCCCGACGAGCGTCGGCGAGAGCGTCCTCGGCACCGCCGTGCCTTACGGCTTCGTGGCCGAGGCCGCATCGGGCGTAGCCACGGGGCGGCCCGCGGGCTCGACGCCGTATCTCGGTGAGACCGGGATCGAGGTCCAGTTCCGCGACGGCACGACGGGGCAGATCCTGGGCGAATGCCGCGACACCCAGATCGGCCGCAAGTACGCGTCGGATCTCGATTCGAGCGTAACCGGCGCGGCGCAGACGTGGGCCAGCGGCTATATGAACTCGTTCACGAGCTGGTCCTACGCGAAGGATGCGTTCGACAAATGGGCGGCGATCACCGCGAGGCGCTTCGCGGTGCTCAGGGGCGCGACCCCGGCACAATAGGCGCGCCCGTCGAAAAGAAGCCGCGGTCGTGTGGACACTCGACTGATCGGAGCAACATGGGCTGGTTCAAGAAGCAGGCGGGGAAGAATGCCGCGTTGTCCAGCGATGCGAAGGAAACACCGATCTCGCCGGCGGAGAAGTCCCTCGACGATTCGACCATGGTCCTCGGGGGAGCTCTTCCGCGCCCGCGACCCGACGCGGACGCAGATGAGCGTGTCCATTACCTCGTCGTGGTGGCGGGCAACGAGCCGGGGCGCCGCATCCAACTGGGGGCAGAGCCCGTCACTGTCGGTCGCCTGGCGCCAGCAGACCTGGTTCTTCCCGACCGGCGAGTGTCCCGCAGACACTGCAGTGTCGGCATGGTGCACGACGCCGTCGTCGTCACGGATCTCGGCTCCACCAACGGCACTTTCATCGACGCCACACGCCTGACGGGCTCCGCCCACCTGCCGACCGGCGGGCGGCTGGAGGTCGGTGACCACGTGCTGAAGCACGAGTGGCGCAGCCGCAGCGAACTGGAGGAGTCGCAGAAGCTGGATCGAGATCTTGCGAGCGCCAGCCGCTATGTGCAATCCCTGCTGCCGGCGGAGCTTACCGAAGGTCCGATCTGCACCGAATGGATCCTGCTCCCATCCAACAGGCTCGGCGGCGACGCCTTCGGTTACCACTGGCTGGACGCCCACAGCTTCGCGATCTATCTAATCGATGTCTGCGGTCACGGCGCCGCAGCGGCCATGCACGCCGTGACCGTGATCAACGCCCTGCGCCAGCAGGCACTGCCCAATACCGAATTCAGGAATCCCGCCGAGGTGCTGAACCGACTGAACGCGATGTTCCAGATGGAGCGGCACGGCGACATGTATACAACGCTGTGGTACGGGGTCTACGACCTCTGCGCCCGCACCCTTGTTTTCTGCTCCGCTGGCCACCATCCCGCGTTTCTCGTGCCACCTGCGCGGAACCGTGCGTTCCCCTTGATGACGAAGAACCTCGTTGTCGGGGCGAAAGCCGACTTCGACTTCAAGGCGGACAGCGTCGACGTTCCGCCGGGCAGCAAGCTCTATGTCTTCAGCGACGGGGTGTTCGAGATCACGACCCGTGACGGCTTGCAGTGGGGCGTCTCGGACTTCGTGCCACTGCTCCTCGAACCGATGCTGCCCGGCACCCCCGAACCAACGCGTCTGCACCGGGCAGTCCAGAAGCACGGGCCGGAAGCGCGGTGCTGGAGGATGATTTTTCCATGGTGGTCGTCACGTTCGCGTAGCCTTGACCGCGCGGCAGATCTCCGAGGCTGCGCCCTGCCGGTGACTGGCACTCGCGCATCGATGCCCTTCGGTCTAGCACTCATTTCCTATCCGCCGCATCGCGCGTTGACGCCTCCCCCACCCCGCCCTAGTATCTTGGGCCCGGCTTCCTGTCGTCTCTCTCTGGCACTTGCTTCGGGGGTACGCGCAGATTCCGATGAAACCGTTTCGACCGTCGTTGCTCGTCTGGCTGATACTCATCGCCGCGCCGGCTTTGCATGCGGGCGAATTCGGCATCGCCACGCTGGTCGAAGGCGGCCCGCTCGTGCTGCGCGGAGTGACCTGGTTCAAGCTCGTGCCGGGCGCGAGGATGCAAGACGGCGACATAATCGAAGCGGGCGAGCGGGCCCAGGTGCAGATCGAGTTCGCAGCCAGCAACGCAGCGAACCTGGTAGGTGCGGCGTCGTTGTACCTCCCCGCGACACCCGGGCCGGTGACGCTCTCGATGCCGCGCGGCTGGCTCAAAGTGGCTGCCAAGTCACAGGAGCTGCGAGTGCGCACGACGACCGCCGAAATCGTCGCGACGGACGCGATCCTGGTGGTGCGCACAGTGGGACCGTCGCTCGAGCTTTTCATCGAGTCGGGAAACGCCCGATTGACCGAGTTCCTGCCCAACGGCGCGGTGGCGACTGCACGCGACGTGAAGCGCGGCGAATTCTGGTGGAAGCGGGCAGACGAGCCGTTCGCGTTGCAGCAGCGTGCCCCGAAGGCATTCGTCGACGCGATGCCCCGGCACTTCGTCGATCCGCTGCCGAGCCTCGCCGGGAAGTTCAAGACCGCACCAGTGCTCGCGGTCGATCACGACGTGACCTACGCTGAGGCCGAGCCGTGGCTCGTCGGCCGTGACCGCGCGGTGTTCGAGAAGCGCTTCACGAGTCGGCTGCGCGATCCGGCGTTTCGCAAGGCGGTCGAGCCCCATGTAGCACGCTACCCGACCTGGGACCGCAAGCTCCATCCGGAAAAGTACGCAGCCAAGCGCAAGCCCGCGCCTGCGCAGGGCGGGATGGCTGTCCCGCCACGGGCTGACAAGGAGGCACCATGAAGCTCATCTGGAAATTCAACCTCGTGCTGCTCGGAATCTTCGTGCTCGGCTTCGTGGTCGCCGGCTACGTGTCTTACCACGCGCTGCAGGCGAATGCGCGCGAGGAGATTTTGCAGTACGCACGGTTGATGATGGACGCCGCGCTCTCGTCGCGCAATTACACGACTACCCAGGTGAAGCCGTTGCTCGAGACGCAGCTCAAGTACGCGTTCCTGCCGCAATCGGTGCCGGCCTATGCGGCGACCGAGCAGTTCAATGGGCTACGCACGAACCATCCTGATTATTCTTACAAGGAAGCGACGCTGAACCCCTCCAATCCGCGCAACCGCGCAACGGATTGGGAAACCGATATCGTGAACGCCTTCCGGCAGACGCCGGCAAAGAACGAGATGGTGGGCGAGCGCGACACGCCGACCGGCCGTGCGCTTTATCTCGCGCGACCGATCCAGGTGAATAGCGGTGCCTGTCTCGAATGCCACAGCACGGTCGAGGTGGCGCCGCGGACCATGATCGAGCTATACGGCAACGCCAACGGCTTCGGCTGGAAAATGCAGGAGGTCATCGGCGCGCAGATCGTATCGGTACCCATGGCGGTGCCGGTCGCGCGCGCGGAGCAGACGTTCAAGACGTTCATGGGCTCGCTCGCGATCGTGTTCCTCGCCATCTTCGTGCTGCTCAACGTGATGCTCTACACGATGGTGATCCGGCGCGTCACGCAGCTCGCCGGCATCGCCGACCAGGTAAGCCTCGGCAACATGGAAGCAGGCGAGTTTCGCACGCACAGCAGGGACGAGATCGGCGTGCTGACCGAGGCCATGGGTCGGATGAAGGCAAGTCTGGTGCAGGCGATGAAGATGCTCGACTCCTGATGGCGGTCGGCTGACGTCCCGATCCTCGATGACCGAACCCCAGCGCCTCGGCAAGTATGAGATCCAGAGCGTGCTCGGCAAGGGCGCGATGGGGGTCGTTTACAAGGCGTTCGACCCGGACATCGAGCGCCCCGTCGCGATCAAGACGATCCGCCGGGACATGGTCGACCCGGAGCTCGCTGTGCAATACATGGCGCGGTTCAGGAACGAGGCGAAGGCGGCCGGGCGCCTGTATCACCCGAACATCGTCGGGGTCTACGAGTACGGCGAAGACGACGACGTCGCGTACATCGCGATGGAGTATGTCGAAGGCACGGGCCTGCGGGAGTACCTCAATCGCAGGACGAGCTTCGACTTCGGCCTGCTCGTCGCGCTCATGTCACAGCTCCTGCAAGCGCTCGAGTTCGCCCACGAACGCGGCGTGGTCCATCGCGACATCAAACCGTCGAATCTGATCGTGACCGCGCAGGGCTTGCTCAAGGTCGCCGACTTCGGCGTTGCGCGTGTCGACACGTCGAATCTGACGGCCGCCGGAGTGGTGATCGGCACGCCTTCGTACATGTCGCCCGAGCAGTGCATGGGCGAGGAGGTCGACGCACGCTCGGATCTTTTCAGCGTGGGCGTGGTGCTGTACGAACTCGTCACCGGAGAGAGGCCGTTCCGGGGTTCGGTCGAGGGCATCGCGTACCAGATTTGTCGCGAGGAACCGGTGTCGCCGTCGAAGGCTTCGTCGCTCGCGCTGCCCGAGGCATTCGACCAGCTCGTGACCAAGGCGCTCGCAAAGCGGCCGTCGGCCCGATTCCCTACGGCGCGCGCGTTCAACGATGCGCTGCGCGCGATCGCAGAGATGAGCCTGGAGATCGACGAGGGCGGGGGGAAGACCGTTGTGAGCCTGGGCAGCGTCACGCTGCGGGCGCCGGCGCCCGCCCTGGACGATACGACGCTCAGCACCGCCGAGCGCGCGCTCACGCGTTTCATCGGCCCGATGGCGAAGCTGATCGTCCGCAGGGCGGCAGCGCAGGCGCGTGACCGAGCGGAGCTGTGCCTGCTGCTGTCGGAAAGCATCGACGATCCCGAGCTGCGCAGTCGGTTCGTGGAGACGTTCACGAAGGGCGGGAGCGAGCCGCGGTCCGGCGGCACATCGTCGCCCGGCAAGCGCCGCGGATCGGGTATCTCCGCCCATCAATCGTCGCCGGGAGGTCCGATCACCAGTACGCCGGGCGCGCCGGTCGACCCCGCTTTCGTCGATCAGGTCACTGCCCGACTCGCCGTCTACCTCGGACCCATTGCACGAATCGTCGCGAAAAACGCCGTGCAGAAGGCTAAGTCCCGCGGCGAGTTCGTCGCCTTGGTCGCAGACAACCTGGGCACGCAGGATCGCGCGGCGTTCCTGGTCGAGATGAGACACCGCGACCGCTAGGGACCATCTGCCCAGGGCCGCCGTGCCGCGCCCGCCAAGCCGTCGCGTTACGGCTGCGGCGGAATACGCAGCTTCTGCCCCGGGTAGATCTTGTCCGGGTGCGAGAGCATCGGCTTGTTCGCCTCGAAGATGGCGTTGTACTTGTTCGGGTCACCGTAGTACTGCTTCGAGATCTTCGACAAGGTGTCGCCTTTCTGCACTTCGTGATACTGCGCTTCGGGCTCGAGATTGAGGACGTTCATCTGATCGTCGACCTTTCCGACACCCGCGACGTTGCCGGCCGCGAGCAGGATCTTTTCCTTGGTTCCCTGATCCTCGCAGGTGCCCGACACCGTGCACGTCGACGAGGCGCTGTCGAACGAAACGGCAAGTCCGGTGGCATCGAGGCCGAGGGTGTGGACGTAATGCTTGATCGCGTCGGCGGCGGCGCGATCCAGATTCTCCCGATTCTCCGGGGTCGGTGCGGCGGCCACCGCTTCCTGCGCGGCCTTGGCTTCACCGTGACCGAAAAGCTTTTCGCCGGCTTCTTTCAGAAAACTCATGAGTCCCATGGAATCCTCCTTGTGCGGGGGGTGGCACCTGCCCATGCGGGCCGGCGGCGATTCGGGCGGAATCCGAAGCGGAGCCGCGATTGTATGCGAAGGAGGTGACAGTCTCCAGCAGCAAGTGAGAAACCGGTCCGCGGCGTGCGAACGAACTCGATTCGAATACGTGCATCAAAGCCGTGGTCTATTCCCATTACTCCGCTCCGGTTTCTGACCATGCTGAAGATTCTCTTGGCCGCGCTGGTGGGTGCTGCCGGTGTCGTAGCCGCCGCAGGCGCCGCACGCACCCCGCCAGCGCAGACCTGCTTGACTCCCGGCCAGTGGTTCACCCCGGCGGGCGAGCGCACCACCGCGATCGCGCAACCCACGCTGCTGAAGGAGCTCGCCGGCAAGCGCGTGGTGCTGCTGGGAGAGCATCACGACGATGCGGACCACCATCGCTGGCAGCTGCAGGTGATCGCCGCGCTGCACGCGCAGCAGCCGAACCTGGTTATCGGCATGGAGATGCTCCCGCGACGCGCCCAGCCCGTGCTCGATCAATGGGTCGCGGGACAGCTCACCGAGCCGGAGCTGCTGACCCTGACCGACTGGGGGCGCGTGTGGGGGTTCGACGCTGGCATGTACCTGCCGATACTGCATTTTGCGCGTCTCAACCGTATTCCCGTCGTCGCCGTCAACGTGGAGCGTGCGCTCGTGAGCGAGGTCGGCGCCAAGGGGCTCGCTGCAGTCCCCGCCGAACGCCGCGAAGGGGTGAGCGTGCCCGCCGCCGCGCCGAAAGCGTATCGCGACCGGCTCGAGCAGGTGTTCAACGAACACGGCTCGGCCGCCGGGAACCGTAACGCGTTCGACCGCTTCATCGAGGCGCAGCTCTTCTGGGATCGGGCGTTCGCCGAAGCGCTCGCCACCGCGGCGAAGCGTCCCGGCGCGCCGCTGGTGGTGGGCATCATGGGCTCCGGCCACCTCGCCGACGGCGACGGCGTGCCGCATCAGCTCGCCGATCTCGGCTTTCCCGATAGTGCAGTGCTGCTCCCGGTGGAGTCGGGTACGCCCTGCCGCGAGCTCTCCGCGGGCCTCGCCCACGCCGTGTTCGCGCTGGCGCCGGCGCCCGCATCGAAGGCGGCATCGAAGCTGCTGCTCGGCGTGCGATTGGAGCCTGGCGCGGAAGGGGTACGCATCGCCGATGTCACCGCCGGCAGCGTCGCCGAGAAGGCCGGTCTCAGAGCGGGCGACGTGTTGCGCGAGATCGCGAGCCGGCCGGTCAAGGAAAGTCGCGACGTGACCGCGGCCGTCGCCCGGCAGGCGCCCGGGACTTGGTTGCCGGTGACGGTTGCCCGCGACGGCGGGCAAATCGATTTGGTCGCCAAGTTCCCGCCCGAGCCGTGAGCGGCTGCCGCGCCGCGCTCCGCCGGCTGGCGGCCGCAACCGCGCTCACGGCGGCCTCCCTCTCGGCGGCCGCGGCGCACCTCGATCTCGACGTGGCCCTCGATCCGGTAGAGCGCACTCTGTCCGCGCGAGCGACCCTGCGCTTCCCGGAAGGCGAACAGCCTGTCTTCGCGCTCGCGTCCGACGCGCTCGTCGAGCGTGCGAGCGCCGGCGGCCGCGACATCCAGCTCGAGCGAACCGCCCGCAACGGCGGTGCCGAGTACCGTGTCCCTGCGTCCGTCAAGCTGCGCGATCTCGACTTGAGCTATCGCCTGAAGGTTTCCCCCCTCGACGCGGGACGCAATCACCGCGGCGTCCTCGGCGGACTGCCCGCGATGGCGGACGCGCAGGGCAGCTTTCTACCGGGTGGCAGCGGCTGGTATCCGGCGCCTCCGACGGACTTCACCTACGCCGTGACGGTGTCGGTGCCGAGCACCCAGCGGGCGCTCGTTCCCGGACGTCTGGTGAGCGAGTCGAACGCCGGGGGCATCTATCGCGCCCGCTTCGAGATCTCGCATCCCACCGACGGCATCGACCTCATGGCGGGACCCTACGTCGTGCGCGAGCGTGTGGTGCGCATCGGCGATCGCGACCTGCGGCTTCGCACCTATTTCGGGCCCGATCTCGGCGACGCGCTGGCGGACGACTACCTCACCGCCGTCGAACGCTACCTGCGCCTGTATTCCGACTGGATCGGCGAATATCCCTTCGCCGGCTTCAGCGTCGTGTCGGGCCCCCTGCCGACCGGCTTCGGCATGCCGACGCTCACGTACCTCGGCGCGCAGGTGATCCGACTGCCCTTCATCCGCGACACGTCGCTCGGTCACGAGGTGCTGCACAACTGGTGGGGCAACGGCGTGTACGCCGACTATGCACGCGGCAACTGGGCCGAAGGGCTGACGACGTTCATGGCCGACTACGCGTACAAGGAACGCGCGAGCGCGGCGGCAGCGCGAGAGATGCGCCATGGCTGGCTCAGGGATTATGCCGCGCTGCCGGCGGGGATGGACGAGCCGCTCGCCGCGTTCACCTCGCGCACGCACAGCGCGTCGGCGGCGGTGGGCTACGGCAAAGCAGCGATGGTCTTCTACATGGTGCGCGAAAAGATCGGCACCGAGGCGTTCAATCGCGCGATCCGCGCGTTCTACCGCGATTTCCGCTTCAAGCGGGCAAGCTGGGCCGACCTCGAAGCAGCGTTCTCCAAGGCTTCGGGCCAGCCGCTCGGACTGTTCTTCGACACCTGGCTCACGCGCACCGGCGCGCCGCGGATCACGATCCCGAGCGCAGCCGCGGAGGCCACCGGGTCGAACTGGGATCTGTACCTGCTGCTCGCCCAGGAAGCGCCGCCGTACCCGCTCGACGTACCGGTTGCCATTCGCACGACGGCGGGAGAGAAGACGGTGCGGGTGCCGCTCGCAGCGGCGCGCGACGCCGCAACGCTCACCGTCCAAGGCAAGCCGCTCGCGGTCGCGGTCGACCCCGATTTCCAGATCTGGCGCGCACTCGAAGCGGGCGAGTCGCCGCCCATCGTGCGCGAAGCGATCGCGGCGCGTGAACCGGTGATCGTCAACCTCGACGACGGCAGCGACTTCGTGCGGGCGGCCGCGACGCTCGGCCAAGCGCTGCTCGAACGGCCTGCCCGCAGGACCGACAGCCTTCCGGCCGACGCGCCGGTCGCGATCCTGATGGGCACACCCGCGCGCATCGACACGGCGCTCGCCAGATACCGGCTGGGAGCGCGGCCGGAGCCGGTGAAGGGCAGCGCCGGCACGGCCCAGGCGTGGACCGTACGCAGGGACAACCAGACGGTGCTGGTGATCTCGGCCCGGAATGCCGAAGCGCTGGCAGCGCTCGCCCGTGCGCTCCCTCATCTGGGCGGCCAGAGCTGGGCGGTGTTCGACGGCGCGCGCGCGGTGGCGCGCGGCGTATGGCGCGCCGAAGCCGCGAGCGTTCCAGTCAGGCTCACCGGCGGAGGATGACTGCGGCATCGTCACCATGGGCTACCGCGGCCGCTTCGCACCCTCTCCCACCGGACCCCTGCACTTCGGCTCGCTCGTGGCGGCCGTTGGGAGCTATCTGGAGGCGCGCTCGCGTGGGGGCGAATGGCTGGTGCGCATGGAGGACCTCGACCCGCCTCGGGTGATCCCCGGCGCCGCAAGCCACATCCTGCACACGCTGCGCGCTTTCGGCTTCGAATGGGATGCACCGGTCGTGCACCAGAGCACGCGCACCGAGGCCTACCACGCAGCGCTGCAACGGCTGCGGTCTGGCGGATTCGTGTACCCCTGCGCCTGCTCGCGCCGTGAGATCGCCGACTCCGCGTGGCGCGGCCTCGAGGGGCCGGTGTACCCGGGCACCTGCCGCGACCGCCTGCGCGACGACCGCGCGGCACGGGCGCTGCGCGTGCGCACCCGGGCGGAGCCGATCGCGTTTTCCGACACCGTGCAGGGGCGGATCGTGCAGTCGCTCGAGCGGGATATCGGCGACTTCGTCGTCTATCGCGCGGATCGCGTCTTCGCTTACCAGCTCGCGGTGGTGGTGGACGATGCCGAACAGGGGATCACCGACGTGGTCCGCGGCGCCGACCTGCTCTTGTCCACACCGCGTCAGATCCACCTGCAGCGCCTGCTCGAGCTGCCGACGCTGCGCTACCTGCACCTGCCGGTGGCAGTGAACGCCGCCGGACAAAAACTGAGCAAGCAGACCCTCGCCCTGGCGGTGGAAGCGGACACACCGGTGCCGCTGCTCGCGGCGACTCTCGGCTTCCTCGGACAATCGCCGGACCAGACCATGCGCCGCCTGCCGCTGCCGGCGTTCTGGCGTGCGGCGATCGCGCAGTGGAACACCGCTGCCATGCCGCGGGTGCGGGTGCAGCCTGCGCCAGCCGGTCTATGACAGCGACGCAAGCGGCTCGCCGTCGCGGAACAGCAAGAGTTCCCCCGGCTTCATGGTGGTCCACATCTCATTGTCCGTGAGCGGTACGGTCGCGATCACGGCGACCCGGTCTGCCGGCGTGGTGAGCTGGCTGAAGTCCACCGCGTAATCCTCGTCCACGAGATGCGCGCGGGTGAACGGCGCCTGCCGCACGAGATAGGCGAGGCGCTTGGCGCAGTGCGCGAACAGCACCTCGCCGTTCGACAGCAGATAGTTGAATTCGCCGAAGGCGGACAGCTCCGCCGTCACCTCGCACAACGCGCGGGAGAGCTCCGGCAGCTGGGGCTGACCACCGGGAAACAGTCGGCGCAGGGTCTCGAGGATGTAGCAGAAGGCGATCTCGCTGTCGGTGCGCCCAACCGGATGATAGCGGCGATAGCGCCCGTTCCCGCGCGGCGCGAAGCCCTTGAGTGTGCCGTTGTGGGCCAGGGTCCAGTAGCGGCCCCACATCTCCCGCATGAAGGGATGGGTGTTCTCGAGCGCGACATTGCCCACCGTCGCCTTGCGGATGTGGGCGATGACGTTGAGCGAGTGGATCGGATAGCTGCGCACGAGCGCCGCCACCGGCGACTCGGCGGCCGGCTTGGTGTCGATGAAGAGACGGCAGCCGGGCCCCTCGTAGAACGCGATGCCCCAGCCATCCGCATGCTCATCGGTGCGTCCGCCGCGGTGGTGAAACCCCGAAAACGAGAAGCAGATGTCGGTCGGGACATTGCAGTTCATACCAAGCAGCTGACACATCGCTCAAGTCCGCATTACGATAATCACCCCGCCGCGTCTCGCGGCCCCCCATCGTCTTCCAACGCCCATGTCGAGCCGCACGTTTACCCTTCCCGACGCGCTCTACGACTATCTCGTGTCGGTGTCGCTGCGCGAAAGCGACGTCCTCCGCCGGCTGCGCAAGGAAACCGCCACGTTGCCGCGCGCCCACATGCAAATCGCGCCCGAGCAGGGGCAGTTGATGGCGCTGCTGGTCCGGCTACTGGGAGCAAGGCGCTGCCTCGAGGTCGGGGTCTTCACCGGCTACAGCACGCTCTGCGTCGCCTCCGCCCTGCCGCCCGACGGGCGCATCGTGGCCTGCGACGTGAACGAGGCGTGGACTGCCATCGCCCGGCTTTACTGGCGCGAAGCCGGTGTGGCCGATCGCATCGAGCTGTGCCTCGCCCCCGCCCTCGACACCCTCGACCGCCTGCTCGCCGAAGGCGAGGCCGGTGCCTTCGACTTCGCCTTCATCGACGCCGACAAGCCCAACTATTGGCACTACTTCGAGCGGGCGCTCGAACTCCTTCGCCCCGGCGGCCTCATCGCCGTCGACAACACGCTGTGGTACGGCCGCGTCGCCGATGTCGCGAACCACGACGACGAAACCGAGGCCATTCGCGCTTTCAACCGCCGCGTGCACGACGATCCGCGGGTCGACGTGAGCCTCGTGCCAATCGGCGATGGCATGACCCTGGCGCTGAAGCGATGACTCGTCTCAAGCGCGACCGGACGCCGCTGCCCATCTGAGAACCGCTGTCACGCGCACCCTCCCGGCGCCCTTCACCGCTAACTCCTTGTTTCTTGTGCGATGCAATAATTTCGTGAGACAAGAAGGAAAAGCTACTTGACATTAGCTAGTTAACGCCTACAATACGCATTGTGCAGTGCAGCAAAACGACTGTCGAGCGGCACTGAAGAGTTATCACATCATGCGAAGGAGTCTCATCATGAACACCCCCGCCGTAGCCGAGCAAATTTCCGCTGTGAACAAGGAGGGCGTCGATATCACATTGCGTGCTGCCGGTATCGCCTTCGAAGGTGCCGAGCGTCTTATCGAGCTTAACCTGAAAGCGGCCAAAGCCGCCTTCGCGGATAGCGCCAAGGTCGCCAAGTCCGTCACCAGCGTCAAGGACGTGAAGGGGCTCTGGGCTGTGAAGCCGGCCGTGCTCCAGCCGGCCGTCGAACAGAACACCGCGTACTTGCGCGGTCTGTGGGAGATCGCTTCCGACACCCAGGCCGAGCTCGCCAAGCTCCTGGAAGAGCGCGTCACGCAGCTCAACAAGACCGTCGTGGCGAGCCTCGACAAGGTGGCGAAGTCCGGCCCCGCGGGGTCGGATGTCGCGGTGGCCGCCGTGAAATCGGCGATTGCCGCTGCCAACTCCGCCTACGACTCGGCCGTGAAAGCCGCGAAGCAGGTGGCCGATCTCACCGAGGCGAACGTCGCTGCGGCGAGCCAGGTCGTGTCGATCGCGAAGAGGAAGGCCGCGTAAGCCGTCGACGCTGGTTCTCGACCGCCTAGCCCCGGGATATTCCGGGGCTTTTTCTTGGGTGGCTGGCGTACCGCAGAGGTCAGTGTTCACTTACCGCCCTGGGCCGGCCATGGAACGTCCGCTGGCATCGGATAGTCGGGATAGCGGCGCCGAAACGCGCGCAGGCTTTCGTCCGCCTGCGCCATCTCACCCTTGCTCCTGAGCTCTCGAATACGCTGCAGCCAAGCCTCGGGCGACAGCAGCTCGGCGTCATGATCGCCCTGCGGATCGGTTCCCGGCGGCGCCTTATGCAGTCCTCTTGCGGCGTCCGGCAGTGCCGCACTTGGCAGAACCCGGTTTTGGATTTGGTCCGCGGACGTGTCGGCCGGCGCCCCCGGGGGCGCCGGTGACGCCGAAGAGGCGGATGGGAGTGCCGACTGTTCGCGCTTCGCAACGACTTGGTCGCGGGTCGTGCGCTCGCGCGACGGGCGCACGTCGCGCGCTGCCGCGGTGACGGGTGCCTCCTCGACGCCCACGCCCGGCGCGGGTCGCGAAAGCTCCCGTGCCCGCTCGCCCGCGGTGACCTCGGCGCTCGCGGGCGGCGTGCCTGGCGTCGCTTGCCTGGATTCCGGGCGCTGCGGCATGGGCGCTTCGGCGACCGGTGCGAGGACCGGTTCGGGCCGATCTGCGGCGAGGAAAGCGACACTGACCCCGACCACGATCGTGGCCGCAACGGCGATCGGAACACCCCAGCGCCACGGCGGCACGCGCGTAAGGAGCCGCGGCCGCGAACCCGCGGCGCGCAGCGCTGCGGCGTGGAGGGCGTCGTCCAGCGCAGGCGACGGTTCCTCGCGGGCGGCGAGCCGATAGGCGCGCGACACGTCGTCCGAATAGAGCTCGCCGCCGTTGTCCGTCTGCCCGCGCAGATCACTCATGCCGGGTCCTCCAGCGCCTGACGCAACTTCGCGAGCGCATACCGCAGCCGGCTCTTCGCGGTTTCCGCGCCCACCTTCGTCACGTCGGCGATCTCGCCCACCGACAGCCCGCCCTCCTCGTGCAGCAGAAAGGCCTCGCGCTGCTCCGGCGGCAGTTCGGCTAGGGCCGCGAGGACCCGCCCTGCGGTCTCGCGGGCTGCCGCGTGCCGCACTGGGTCGACCGCCGCGCTCGCCACGGCCAGACCGTCCGGGCAGTCCGGATCGTCGAGTGAAAGGGCAGGCGCGTTGGACTTGCGACGCGACCGGTCGATCAGCCGGTTGACCGCGATGTGGTAGAGGTAGGTGGAGAACCGCGCCTCGACCCGGTAGCGCGCACGGGCTTCGATGAGCTTCATCCAGACCTCCTGAAAGATCTCCTCCGCCTCGCCCCGGCTCGCGCACTGCCGGAGAATGAAGCGGAAAAGACCGGCGCGATGGCGGCCGTAGAGCGCGTCGAAGGCGCTCGCGTCCCCGTCGCGATAGCGCAGCATCAGCTCCTCGTCGCGCAGCGGCTCCATGGCGCCCCGTAGTGTAGCAGTCGGAGTATCGGCCTCGGACGCGTCACCGGAATGCGCCCGAGCGGGGCGGACAACACGTCAAACGCAGGTTGGGCGGCAACCGGGTCGAGCACCCGTGTCATCGGATCGGCGCACGCTCGTCCCAGGCGAAGCCCAGCGCATGCACGCCGGCCCGCAGGTCGGCCATCGCCACCGCCACCCGGAGCGGGTCGCCGCGAAAGCCGAGCTCGATGCGGCGGCCTTCGGGCGCAAAGCGGGGCAGGCTGAAAAGCTTCAGGTCCGGAAACCTTTCGACGCAGGTGCTCATGACCGGCAGCAGCGCGCTCTCCGCCGCATCCTTGACGACGATCGCCTCGTCCACCGTCGGGCAGGCGTGGTGGAGGTGGGCGTAGAGATGGTCGAGCACCCACTCGATCATCGGTCCTGCCATCTCGGGAAATCCCGGCAGAAAGTGATGGTGTCCGACGCTGAAGCCGGGTATGCGGTTATACGGATTGGGAACGAGCGTGCAGCCTGCGGGCAGATCCGCCATCAGGTAGCGCGGATGGTCCGTGGGCATGACGCCGAACTGGTCCTCCATCTCCGCCACTGCGCCCGCGTGCCGCACGAGTGGGACGCCGGCCGCCGCGGCCGCGCACTGGCGAGTGTGATCGTCCGGCGTCGCCCCGATCCCGCCGAAGCAGAACACCGCTGTCTCGCGGCCGGCATACGTGCGGCGCAGGGTGTCGGTGATGCGGCTCGGCACGTCGCCGATATACTCGCAGAACGCGAACTCCAGACCGCGCACGGCGAGCAGCGCGATCAAACGCGGCATGTGCCGGTCCTCGCGCTTGCCGGTGAGGATCTCGTCCCCGATGATGATTGCCCCGAATTCCATCACGCCCTCCCGCAATTGGACGAGCGATTTTATCAGGCAACCCGGACGGTCGAGAGAACAACGGCCCCGCGCTTTAACAGGCTGTTAAGGCAGGCTCGCAACCGGGAGCGTGACGACGTGCCCGCCGGGGCACCCGCGCTACTGCGTGATGTAGGTCTCGAGCTGCTGAATCAGGAACTCCTGCTCGGAGATGATTTCCTTCACGAGGTCGCCGATCGAGACGACGCCGATTACCCGGCCATGCTCGACCACCGGAAGATGGCGGCAGCGGATCTCGGTCATCATCGCCATCGCCTCTGCGACCGTCTGGTTGGGTTGCACACACACGATCCGCTCCGTCATCACTTCCCGCACCAGCGTCTCGCGCGAGGTCTTGCCCTGCAGGACGACGCGGCGCGCATAGTCGCGCTCGGAGAAGATGCCGACCATGCGATCCCCGTCCATCACGAGCAAGGCGCCCACGTCGGTGTCCGCCAGAACCTTCAGCGCCTCCAGCACGCTCGCGTCCGGCGACACCGAGATGATGTCGTGCGATTTGCCTTCGAGCAGTTGCTTGATTGGTCTCATGCCCTCTCCCCGGTGAGTGGATTACGCCCTTGCGAACGCCTGCCGGCTCCAAGCTCCGATTAGTGTAGTCAAAGTTCCACGCCGGTCCAAGGAAAATAGGGGCGTCGCTGACGCCGGTCAGGGTCGGTCGAACGCGGTGGCCCAGATCGCCTTCACCTGCTCGTGCAGGGTCATGGGATCGAACGGCTTCGTAAGGACATCGAGCGCACCCAAGGCACGCAATCGCTCGACCTCGGATGGCGCGGCCTTGGCGGTGAGGAAGACGACCGGAATCGCCGCGGTGTCGGGGCGCTCGCGCAGCCGAGCGAGTACGCCGGGGCCATCCAGGTCCGGCATCATCACGTCGAGCAGAATCAACTGCGGACCGAATTCGCTTACCGTCTCGAGTGCCTCGGTCCCCGACTCGCAGGCCCGCACCTCGAGCCCTCCCACCATCTCGAGCGCAGCCTTCACGATGGTCCGGATGTCGTGGTTGTCCTCCACCACGAGGACCTTGCGCAGCGGCGACCGCATCGAGCGCGCCTACGCGTCCTCGGCCGACCGCTGCAACGCATCGAGGAGCCGCGTTAGCTCGGCGGTCCCCGCCGCATCGGGCAATCTGCCCTCGTTGCAGAACGGCTCGAGCAGACCTTCAGCCGCCGCCGCCAGATCGCTTACGTGCGCAACACCGAAAGTCTTCGCCGATCCGGCGAGCGTGTGCAGCTCGCGCCTCAGGTCGGTCAGGGCGGCGGGCGCCACGACCCCACCGATTAGGTCGCGCCACAGGCGATCGAGTTCGACCATCTTAGCGGGGAGACGGCGCCGGTATCCCGCGCCCAGCGCGTCCAGCTGGCGCCTGAGCTCCTCCGCCGTCACCTCACGCGCCCGCATCCGGACCGACCTTAAACCCGAGCACCGCCCGGATCGCGTGCATGAGCGTGTCCGGTTCGACTGGCTTGGTGAGGTACCCGTCGGCCCCGCGCGCAAGCCCGGTCAGCACTGCCTCCCGCGTCGCCTTGCTGGTGACCATGATGACGGGCACGGTCTTCAACGCCGCGTGCTGGCGCATCTTGAGGAGCACGTCGAAGCCGTCGATGTCGGGAAGCATCACGTCGAGCAGCACGAGGTCCGGAGGCGGCCGCTCGCGCAGCGCGTTGAGGATCTCCTCGCGGTTGGCGGCGAGGCGCACCTCGAAGCCGTCGAACGCGAGATACGTCTTTAGAAACTGGCCGAGGTGCGGGTCGTCCTCCACCACGATCGCGAAAGGCGTCCGCTCGCTGTCCCGCGGGCGTGGGGCGCGCGCACGCCGTGCGATGCGCACGTAGAAGCCCTCCGCCTGCAGCGACGACACCCCGGTCGCGGCTTCCGAGCGTGCTCGGGCCAAATCCTGCTCGGACGGGGCGGGACGGGGCTTTTCGCTCAAGAAGTCGGTGAAGTCGAGCGAATCGTCGAGCAGGTTGGACGCCAGATCCACGAGCCCCGCGCGGGCGAGCCGCGCAAACGCTTTGGCCACGGACTGCGCGGGGAGCGACTGCATGTTGGCGGCGATCTCGGCGACCGTGGCGCTGCCGTCGGTGCGTACCATGAGCTCGATGTCGTCGGGCGCAAGCGCCGTTTCCCCGCGCCGCAGCTCCTTCTCGCCTTCGCTGGTGAGCGCATACACGTCGTGCTCGAACACGATGAACGGATTCTTGAGGGCCATGGCTTGCCGACCGGCTGGTTCGGGGTCTCTCGCTGACTATGACGGCAAGTTTACCCGTCGCCGTCGCCGATGCAACGGCCGGCCGGCTGGGACGGGGCTTGCTTCGGACAGCGCCGGGAAATCACCGCCGGCACGGATCGGACACGCAATGCGAACGAAGGTGCAGCAAGTCACAGCGCGGATCGCGGCCGAGTTCGCCGTGTTCGAGCCCTGGTACCGGGTGCTTGCGCTGTCGGTTGCGCTCGTATTGGCGGCTGCCTACGTCTACTCGGCCTGGAACTACGCGTCGCGCACGGCGATGAACGAGGGGCGTCTCAGGTTCGACTTTCGCGCGAGCCAGATCGAGAAAGCAATCCAGGGCAGGATGGTGGATTACGAGCAGGTGCTGCGCGGCGCCCTGGGGCTCGTCGCCGCCTCGGACACGGTCGAGCCCGGCGAGTGGCGCAGGTATCTGGAGCAGCTCTCGCTCGAGGAGCGCTACCCGGGCATTCTGGGTGTTGGTTTTGCCCCGCAGAAGAAGTTGCGCGAACGCCCCGCTCGTCCCACGGGCCGAGGCACCGTAGGCGGACCGGCGCGGCAGCAGGAGCCGTACCTTCCCGTTACGTTCGCCTGGTCCCTCGCAGGCTCCGATCGCCCGGGGCTCCAGTCGGACCCATTGTCCGGGCCGATGAGCCGCGATGCGATGGAGCGGGCCCGCGACACCGGCCTGCCGGCGCTATCGGGCAGGGTCATGCTCGACCGCGGGCCGGAGCGCGAACCGGAGACAGGCGTCGTCCTGTTCCTGCCAGTCTTCGCGCAGGGGGCCGATCTCACGACGGTTGGAAAACGCCATGCCGCGATCAGCGGTTACGTCTACGCCCTGTTCCGGCTCGGCGACCTCATGCGCGGCGTCCTGGGCGAGGTCACCGATGTCCGCCTCCGCGTTTTCGACGGCCCACCCGGCCACACCAGCGCCCTCCTCTTCGACAGTGCACCGCGCAGTGCACCCTCGATCCCTCCGCCCGAATTCCGGACGACGACGAGCCTGCCGCTGCCGGGACGCGAATGGACGCTGGAGATGCAGTCCCTGCCGGCCATGGAAGCGGCCCTGGACCGGCGCACGCCGCGCATCGTCGCCGTGGAGGGCGGCATCATCAGCATGCTCGCGCTCGCGATCATCTGGTCGTTGGCGACCCTGCGCGCGCGCGCAGCCGAGCTTGCGCAGGGCATGACCCGCGACCTGAGCGCAAGCCGCGAGCGACTGGCGCTCGCGATCGAGGGCTCGAACCAGGCGCTCTTCGACTGGGACGTGCGCACCGGGAGGGTGACACTGAGCGAACAGTGGTCGAGCATCACGGGCGCGTCGGCCCATGTGGCCACGGTCCGGGAACTGGCGGCGCTGGTCCACCCGGAGGACCTCGCGCACGTGCTGCAGCGGACCCGCGACCTGCTGCGGGACCGGCGGCCGTTCTATCACACGGAGCACCGCGTGCGGACCGCGAGCGGTGACTGGCGCTGGATCTCGAGCAGGGCGAAGGTGGTCGAGCGCGACCGCACCGGGCGCGCCACGCGCGTCGCCGGCACGAACCTCGACATCACCGAGCGCAAGGAAATGGAACGGCTGAAGAACGAGTTCATCGCCACGGTGAGCCACGAGCTGCGCACGCCGCTCACCGCGGTGGTCGGCGCGCTCGGGCTGCTCAGGCAGGAAGCGGTGGGCAAGCTGCCCGCGAGCGCGGCGATGTTTCTCACCATGGCGCAGCAGAACAGCGACCGTCTCGCCACGCTGATCAACGACATCCTGGACATCGAGAAAATCGAATCGGGATCGCTCGAGTTCCGGCTGGCACCGGTCGCCGTCGGCCCTCTGCTGGAGCGCGCGATCACCCTCAACGCGCCGTACGCGGCGCAATTCGACGTGCGCCTCGAGCTGCAGCGGCCGCTCCCCGACGTCGCGGTATCCGGCGATGCCGACCGGCTCCTGCAGGTGATGACCAATCTCCTGTCGAACGCGGCGAAGTTCTCCCCCGCCGGTTCCGCCGTCGCCGTCTCGTTTACGGTGCGAGACGCCGCGGTGCGCATCGCCGTCACCGACCGGGGTCCGGGCGTGCCCGAGGAATTCCGCCGCCGCATCTTCCAGAAATTCGCCCAGGCCGACGGCGGCGACACGCGCCCGAAAGGCGGGACGGGTCTGGGGCTCTCCATCTGCAAGGCGATCGTCGAAAAACTGGGCGGCACTATCGCCTATGCGTCCACCCCGGGGCAGGGGGCATCCTTCTATTTCGACCTGCCGCTCAGGCCCTGAAGCGCGGGACCCTCTCGACCGGCGACATGACGTGTGGCGCGCGGTGACACGAAATCCGGATAATGGCGACCTGCCAGGACGCTCGGAGCCCAAACCTCATGCTGAACGCCATCCGCGACTTCTTCGAAAAGCACTTGGGTGCCCGGGCTGCACCGGATGACGAACATCACCGCATCAAGGTCGCCACCGCCGTGCTGCTCGCCGAGATGGTGCGCATGGACGGCGAGGTCGACGACGCGGAAAAAGAGGCCGCCCTCAGGGCCGTACGCGAGAAGTTCGACCTGACCGGAGACGAGGCCGCGACGCTGATCGCCCTGGCCGAGGAGGAAGTCCGGCAGGCCCCCGACTACTACCAGTTCACCTCGCTCATCAACAAGCACTTCACGCCGGAGCAGAAGTCGCGGGTGATCGAGCAGATGTGGACGATCGCCTACGCCGACGCCGAGCTCAACCATTACGAGGAGCACCTCGTGCGCAAAATCGCCGATCTGTTGTACGTGCCCCACGCGACTGTCATCGCGGCGAAGATCCGAGCGCGCGACCGGGCCGGAAGCTGACGCTCAGCGCCCCCGATCGCGCCGCAGCCAGAAGCGGGTCGCAGCAAGCGGCAGGCTCATCATCACGCCCGCAAGATCGGTATTCGAAATCCGCGTCGGAAAGCCGCGGCTGTCCGCCCACGCGATCCAGCGACTGGGCCATTCGTTCGCCATCTGGGCAAGGAACTGGCCCAACAGCACGGTATCGATGCAAGCCCGGTCCGCACCGATGTCGGCGATCACGCCTTCGAGGGCGTGCAGCATCTTGCGCAGCAGCAGCATCCCGGCGTCGAAGCGCACCCCCACCTGCACCGCGTTGTCGAGCAGCTCGGTAAGCCAGAGGAGCCCAGGAAGCTGGCCCTCGCGCAGGCGCCCGAGCGCGCTGCGGATGACGGGCAACACCGCTGCGGGGTCGACGTCCCGCTGCTCCGACAGCATGGCGAGCGCAGCCGCAACGCGCCGCTCGTCGAGGGTCACGGCACCGAGGATGATCTGGACGAAGGCCACGCGCTTGTCCTCGGCGAGCGTCGTGGCAAGGCTCCAGTCGAGGAGGGCGAGGCGCTGATCCCGCGTGAGCAGCAGGTTGCCGGCGTGCGGGTCGCCGTGAAAGAGCGCGTCGTCCGCGATGGACAGAATCGGCTGCGCGATCAGTGACAACACCACGAGCTCGGCACAGGCGCGGCGTTCGCCGTCGTCGCCGAAGCGGTGGTCCGTCACCTTGTCCCCGTACACGCGCTCCATGGCGGTGACGCGCGGCGTGCAGAATTCGAAGAGCGTGGGGATGTGAATGCGCGGCTCGTTTGCGTAGGTGGCGCGCGCGATCGCAAGATGGCGCTGCTCGAGATCGAGGCGGATCTCGTGCCGCAGGCGGTCCGCCAGACCCTCGAACGCCTCCCGGTAATCGAGGCGGGGAATCCCGAGCGCCTCGCACTCTTCGTCGAGATAGGAACCCACTTTCTCCAGCAGCGCGAGCTCCTGTTCGAGCCTTTCCTCGATGCCCGGCTTCAGGATCTTGAACACACCCTCGGATCCGTCATACCGGAAAGGGACGACGACGGCGACACTCGCCTCGGCCAGCGCGGGCGGTTCGAGCACCACCCCATGCCGATCGAGCCGCCCCAGCTCGCGCGTCAGGATCTTGCGGATGTCCTTGAGCGGAATCGACGGCGGCAGCGATTCGAGGCGCTGCAGTTGCAGCCGCAACACGGGCAAGAGGCGCCGGTCGCGTGCGAGCGTCTGTCCGAGCTTGTGCAACGCCGGGCAACTGCGCGCGAGCCGCGCGAAGCGCTCGGAGACCGTCGCCGTGGGCGGCAGCGTCGCCTGGTCGAGCAGGACGGCGTCCTGATGCGCCTGCGGCAGTCCTTCGAGAAAGACGGTCAGCGCGCCCTTGATCGGCCGCCGATAGTGCGCGTAGGCCTCCGGCAGGACGGAGCCGATGTCGGCCTCGTTGATGAGAAGGTTCCAGTCGGTCATCGATTCGACACGGAGGTCACGACGCGCTGCACGAACGTCTGGTGGTTCCAGCCACAAGGATAGCGCGTGGACCCAAGGCGAACCAGCACGAGCTTTTGCGACGGAACCACCGTCACGAACTGCCCTTCGTGCCCCACGGCATGAAAGGCATCGGCCGGCAGATCAGGGGTATCGGCGCCGCAGCGGAATTCATCCGGAATGCGCAGCCAGAAATGGGCGCCGAATTTCCCATCCGGCGCGCCCGGCGCAGGCGACCGCGAGAAGTCCACCCAACCCTCCGGCAGGATGCGCGTGCCGGACCACACGCCGTCCTGGAGGTACAGCAGACCGAAGCGCGCCCAGTCCCGCGCCGTGGCGTACATGAAGGACGAGCCCACGAACGTTCCCGTGGCATCGGTCTCCATCACCGCGCTCGACATGCCGATGCGATCGAACAGCGCCCGGCGCGGGAAGCTCGGATGGTCCTTTTCGCCGACTGCATGACGGATCGCATGGGTCAGGATGTTCGAGGTCCCGCTCGAATAGCTCCAGCGGGTACCCGGTTCAGCCAGGAGCGGCTTCGCCACCGCGAACTGCGCCGCGCCCGGGACACCGAACAGCATGTAGGTCACGTCGGCGAGCGGGTTCGAGTACTTCTCTTCGAACTCGAGGCCGCTATTCATGTGCAGAAGATTGGCAACCGTGATGCGGCGGCGCGGGTCGTCCCGCCCAACCCATTCGGGAATTGGCGCCGGCGCGTCGAGCGACAGCTTCCCTTCACGCACCAGAATGCCGATCAGCGCGTTCACGACGCTCTTGGTCATGGACCAGCCGATCAGGGGCGTGTCTTCGTGAAATCCTTCGGCATAGCGTTCCGCGACGATCCGCCCGTCGTGAACGACCAATACCGCCCGGGTATTTCGCGGCAACCCTGAATCTGGTTCGGAGAACGCCCAATCAACCGCGCTGCGCAAGACGGCGACGTCCACTTCCGGCGAAGGCTCGCCTGCGATGCGCAGATCGTCGGGCGCGACGGGTTGTTCCGCGGACTTCGGAGCCGGCTCGACCGCGAGGGTCGCAGCGCTCGCGACGCTGCCATTCTGGTCGACGACTACACAGCCAAATCCGTCGCGATAGGTGGCCTTGCGCTCGACCAGTCCGAAGAGACTCGCGGTGACGGCGCGGGCGTCTCGATCCGTGCGGGCGCCGATAATGTGCAAAATGGGGTGGATGTCCGGTGACAGGTCGGTTCCGAGGACGGACGCGGAATCACGGTGCGAGACGAAGACACCCGAGCAGAGGGTCTTGGCGGTGAAAGCCGTGCCGACTGCTGCGAGTTTCGAGCCGTAGTAGGCGCCAGCGATCAGCGCCACGAAGGCCAGGGCAACGATGATCAAGACTCGCCGGTATCCGATCTTCACCGACCCACCTTCCCCGCGCTCTGGCGGACCGACTCGAGTCGAGATTGCCCAGGCGTATGGCGTCGCTGTGCCGTGCCCTGCTCGATCCCACATCGAGGTCCAGATCTCACGCGCTGGTGATGTCGAAGATTACCCCCGTTTGCCCTACCGCAGAAGTTCTTGGAACTGCTCACGACTGAGCTCGCGCGAGACCGCCTCGCACCGGAAGTAACCGATGCCGCGCGCGTACGATCTCTCACCGGCGAGCTTGCGCCGCGCGGAGTCGGTTACGAGATCGGCGAGCGTTGTCCCGGTGGCCATGTTCGAAACGGATGGGATTATCCTTGTCTCGCCTTCCGCGGCTCTGCCCGTTGCCCGAACAGTTGCCGCAGGTAGGCGCCGGTGTAGCTCGCGGCATCGTCGGCGATATCCTCCGGCGTGCCCTGTGCGATGATGCGCCCGCCGCCGTCGCCGCCCTCGGGTCCAAGGTCGATGACCCAGTCGGCGGTCTTGATGACATCGAGATTGTGCTCGATCACCACGACCGTGTTGCCGTGCTCGCGCAGCCGATGCAGCACCTTGAGCAGCAGATCGATGTCGTGGAAGTGCAGCCCCGTGGTCGGCTCGTCGAGGATGTAGAGCGTGCGCCCGGTGTCCCGCTTCGACAGTTCGAGCGAGAGCTTCACCCGCTGCGCCTCGCCGCCCGATAGCGTCGTCGCCGACTGCCCGAGCTTGATGTAGCCGAGTCCGACCTCGAGCAGCGTGGAGAGCTTGCGCTCCAACACGGGCACCGCCAGGAAGAAACCGTGGGCCTGTTCGACCGTCATGTCGAGCACCTCGTGGATGTTCCGGCCCTTGTACTGCACCTCCAGCGTCTCGCGGTTGTAGCGCGTCCCGTGGCAGACGTCGCAGGGCACGTAGATGTCGGGCAGGAAGTGCATCTCGACCTTGATCATGCCGTCGCCCTGGCAGGCCTCGCAGCGCCCGCCCTTCACGTTGAACGAGAAGCGGCCCGGGCCATAGCCGCGTTCGCGCGCCTTCGGCACACCCGCGAACAGGTCGCGGATCGGGGTGAAGAGCCCGGTGTAGGTGGCGGGGTTCGACCGCGGCGTGCGGCCGATCGGGCTCTGGTCGACGCTCACCACCTTGTCGAAGAAATCGAGCCCTTCGAGCGCGAGATGAGGCGCCGGCTCGGTCGCGCTGCCATAGAGGTGACGGGCGACCGCTGCGTACAGGGTGTCGTTGATGAGGGTGGACTTGCCGGAACCGGAGACGCCCGTCACGCAGGTGAGGAGCCCCACCGGCAGCTCGAGATCCACCAGCTTGAGGTTGTTGCCGCTTGCGCCTTCGAGCTTGAGCAGCCGGGTGCGGTCGACCGGCGTGCGCCGCTTTGGCGCCGGGATCATGCGCTTGCCCGATAGATACTGGCCGGTCAGCGACGCCGGGTTCGCGCTCACTTCCTGCGGCGTGCCTTCCGCCACGATGTGCCCACCGTGCTCCCCCGCGCCGGGACCCATGTCGACTACGTGATCGGCGGTCATGATCGCATCGTGGTCGTGTTCGACCACGATCACCGAGTTGCCGATGTCGCGCAGCCGCTTCAGCGTGTCGAGCAGGCGGCCGTTGTCGCGCTGATGCAGTCCGATGGAGGGCTCGTCCAGCACGTACATGACGCCGGTGAGTCCGGATCCGATCTGGCTCGCGAGCCGGATGCGCTGGCGCCTCGCCGCCCGAGAGCGTGTCGGCGGCGCGGTCGAGGGAGAGGTAGTCGAGCCCGACGTTCACCAGGAACTGCAGCCGGTTCGCGATCTCGCGCACGATCTTCTCCGCGATCGCCTGGCGCCGGCCGTCGAGGGTCAGGTGCTCGAAGAAGCGCTGCGCATCCTTGAGCGGCAGCGCGCTGATCTCGTAGATCGCCCGGCCGGCGATGCGCACGTGTCGCGCTTCCGTCCTGAGCCGCGTGCCGTCGCACACCGGGCAGGGCTTCGTGTTGAGATGCTTCGCGAGCTCCTCCTTCAGCGCGACCGAGTCGGTCTCGCGGTAGCGCCGCTCCAGGTTCGGGACGATGCCCTCGAACGGATGCTCGCGCGTGAGCTTCTGACCGCGCTCGGTCAGATAAGCGAAGCCCACCTTCTCCTTGCCCGAGCCGTAGAGCACCACGTCGCTGGGCTTCGGGCGGCAGCTGCTCGAACGGCGCATCGACGTCGAAGCCGTAGTGACTCGCGAGCGCCTGCAGCATCTGAAAGTAGAAATGGTTGCGCCGGTCCCAGCCCTTGATCGCGCCCGAGCCGAGCGACAGGTGCGGGAAGGCCACGATGCGCTTGGGGTCGAAGAAGGTGATGGTGCCGAGGCCGTCGCATTCCGGGCATGCCCCCATCGGGTTGTTGAAGGAGAAGAGCCGCGGCTCCAGCTCGGGGAGCGAATAGCCGCAGATCGGGCACGCGAACTTCGCGGAGAAGAGGTGCTCGCAGCCGGCGTCGATTTCCACGGCCAGCGCGCGGCCGTCGGCGTGGCGGAGCGCGGTCTCGAAGCTCTCCGCGAGGCGCTGCTTCGCATCTTCCCGAGCCTTCAGCCGGTCCACCACCACCTCGATGGTGTGCTTCTGCTTCCCGGCGAGCTTGGGCAGCGCGTCGATGTCGTGCACCTCGCCGTCGATGCGCAGTCGCACGAAGCCCTGGGCCCGCAGCTCGTCGAAGAGATCCTGCTGCTCGCCCTTGCGCCCCACCACCAGCGGCGACAGGATCATGATGCGGGTATCTTCCGGCAGCGCGAGCACGTGGTCGACCATCTGCGCCACCGATTGCGCGGCGAGCGCGATGCGGTGCTCTGGACAGTGCGGCTCGCCGACGCGCGCGAACAGGAGCCGCAGGTAGTCGTGGATCTCGGTCACCGTCCCGACCGTGGAGCGCGGGTTGTGACTGGTGGCCTTCTGCTCGATCGAGATGGCGGGGGACAGTCCCTCGATCAGATCCACGTCCGGCTTTTCCATCAACTGCAGGAACTGCCGCGCGTAGGCGGACAGGCTCTCGACATAGCGCCGCTGGCCCTCGGCATAGAGGGTGTCGAACGCGAGCGACGACTTGCCCGACCCCGAAAGACCCGTGATCACGACCAAGCGGTTGCGCGGCAGGTCGAGGTTGACGTTCTTCAGGTTGTGGGTGCGGGCGCCGCGGATGCGGATCCAGTCCATGCGCTACTCGGGGTGGAGGCAACCTGCTACTATAACCAACTCCAAACGCCTTTCCCAACACAGGTTTTCGGCCTTCTTCCCTTTTCCGCTCCGGTGTCGCCCAGCAGCCGCATGAACCGCCTCGAGTGGCGCGCCAGCGTGAGCCTGGCCTCGCTTTCGGGGCTTCGCCTCCTCGGCCTTTTCATCATCCTGCCGGTGTTCGCGATCTACGCGCAGCACCTGCCGGGGGGCTCGGACCTCACGCTGGTGGGCCTCGCCATCGGTGCCTACGGTCTCACGCAGGCGATCTTCCAGATTCCCTTCGGCTGGCTGTCCGATCGGATCGGGCGCAAGCGCGTCATCTACGGCGGCCTGCTCCTGCTCGCGATCGGCAGCTTCATCGCCGCGATCGCGCCCAACATCTGGATCGTGATTCTCGGACGCGTGATCCAGGGCGCCGGTGCCATCTCTGCCGCGGTCGTGGCGTTGGCCGCGGACTTGACGCGCGACGAGCATCGCACCAAGTCGATGGCGGTCCTCGGCATGACCATCGGCATCATGTTCGCGATATCGATGGTGCTGGGCCCGGTGCTCGACGCCTGGATCGGCCTGCCTGGCATCTTTGCCGTCACCGGCCTGCTCGCGCTGGGGGGAATCTTCATTGCGAAGTTCGTGGTGCCGGACCCGGCCCCCGGTCAGCTCGCGCACGACCGCGACGTCGAGCCGGCAAAGTTCCGCGAGGTGCTGCGTGATCCCGAGCTGGCGCGCCTCAACTACGGCATCTTCGCGGTGCACGCAGCGCTCATGGCGCTCTGGGTGGTGATTCCGCCCGCTCTGCTCGAGGCAGGTCTGCCGGCGTCGCAGACCTGGGAGATCTACCTCCCGGTCGTCTGTCTGGGATTTCTGCTCATGCTGCCCGCCGTCCTCTTCGGCGAGCGGCGCGGACACGGGAAGACCGTCTTCCTGGGCGGGATAGTGGTACTGCTCGCCTCGCAATTCATGCTCGCGCTCGGCATCGGGTCGCTGTGGAACATCGCGTCTTGCGCTGCTCGTCTTCTTCACCGGCTTCAATCTGCTGGAAGCGATGCTGCCGTCCCTCATCTCGAAAGCGGCGCCCGCGAGCGCGAAGGGGACGGCCCTGGGCGTGTTCTCCAGCCTGCAGTTCCTAGGAACGTTCGTGGGGGCCACCCTCGGCGGTTTCATCTCCCAGCACTTCGGCGGCACCGCGGTGTTCGCTTTCGGCGGGGTGCTCACGCTCTCGTGGCTCGCGGTGGCGAGCGGCATGAAGGACCCGCCCCAGGTGCGGACGCGCACCTTCAACGTGCCGAGCATGGACGAGTCGAAAGCGGCCGGGCTCGCCCGCAGGCTGGCCGGCTTGCCGGGCGTGCGGGAGGCGCTCGTGAAGGCAAGCGAAGGGGTGGCTTATCTCAAGGTGGACGCACGCAGCTTCGACGAAGCCTGCGTGCTCCGCGTGCTCTCAGCGGAGAATTGATCATGGCATCAGTGAACAAAGTCATCCTCGTTGGCAACGTCGGGCGCGACCCGGAAACCCGCTACATGCCGAGCGGCGATGCCATGGTCAACCTGAGCCTCGCCACCACGGACCAGTGGAAGGACAAGAACGGCGAGAAGCAGGAGAAGACCGAATGGCACCGCATCGTCATCTTCGGCAAGACCGCGGAGATCGCGGGGCAGTACCTGAGGAAAGGCTCGCAGATCTACATCGAAGGCCGCCTGCAGACCCGCAAGTGGACCGACAAGGAAGGCCAGGAGCGCTACACCACCGAGATCGTGGCCGACCGCATGCAGATGCTCGGCTCGCGCGGGGGCGGCGGCGATGCGCCGATGGACCGCGAACCCGCGCCCGGCGCCGCGCCCGAGCCGCGCGCCGCCGCACCGCGCAAGTCCGGCACAGGCTTCGACGACATCGACGACGATATCCCGTTTTAGGCATCCCACGCGCGAGCTGGAGATCACCGCTTCCGGCAGGCGGTCTTTCTCTCCGGACTTCCTGGCCGCAAGAACGACATGGAAAGGGCGTTCGCCATCCAGCGTACCGAGTTCAATGCCCGAGCGGTGCTGTTCGCGGAGCGCATCGATCTCAAGGGCCTGCGCGGCGCGGATGCGCTGGCCACCAATCCCCTCACCGTGGAAGTGCGAGGCGGCGGGATAGCGGTACTCTTCCGTTACGGCGTCGTCGTGTTCTTCGATGTGGCGACGTTGGAGGAGCTCGCGTTTCTCGGCGAGCTTCGCGCCTTTGCCGCAAATCCCTACCCGACTCCCGAGACGGAAGCGGTCCGGGTGCGCGTCGAAGCACAAGCCAGGGAAGGGGTCGTGCAGGGTGGTGCGGTCGTACTCGAGGACGCCAGCCTGGAGCGGCTGCAGGTCATCGCCGACGTTCTGAGCAAGAGCGTGCTGCTCGCGCTCTACGAGTCGCAAGTTGGAAGCGAGTTCGACCGCATTGAGCCGCTCGCCGCCGAGCTCGAACGCTCGGGCCGCATCCCCGGGCAAACCAGGGCGCTGCTCAGTAAGATCGGCGCCATGCTGCTCGTCTCACAGCGCATGGTGGGCCGGGCGGCCATCACGGAGAAGCCCGAGCTCTTGTGGGACCATCCCGCCTTGGAAGGCCTCTTCGGGCGACTCCAGGACGAATACGAGATCATCGAGCGTCATGCCGCGCTGGAACGCAAGCTGAACCTCATTTCGAGCACCGTGCAGACCCTGCTCGAAATGCTGGGCAGCCGTCACTCGCTTCGGGTCGAGTGGTACATCGTCATTCTGATCGTGGTCGAAATCCTGCTCACGCTCTACGAGCTCTTCCTCCACTGACGAGTTGCCCCGGCGATTGAGCTGACGCGATGAACGAGGAGGACGAGTTGACGAGGCTGGCGCGCTCCAAGGCGCACCAGCGTGCAGGCTGGTCGCAGCGCGCGCGCATCGTGCTGCTGGCCGCGCAGGGCATGCAGAACAAGGACATCGCCGAGCAGCTGGGCATCGGTCGGGTGCAGGTCGCGCGTTGGCGCGAGCGCTACGTCGAGTCGGGGCTGGCGGGCATCGAGCGCGACCTGCCGCGCGGCGCGCCGCCGGTGAAGGTGGACGTGGCCACAGCTGGTCGAGCTGACCACGCAGAGCAAGCCCGAGGCGGCCACGCACTGGAGCACGCGCAAGATGGCCGCGGTGCTGGAGGTCAGCCCCAGCACCGTGATGCGCCACTGGCAGGCCAACGGCCTGAAGCCGCACCTGGTGCGCGGCTTCAAGGTCTCGCGCGACCCGAAGTTCGTCGAGAAGCTCGAGGACATCGTGGGCCTGTACATGTCCCCGCCCGAGCACGCGCTGGTGCTGTGCTGCGACGAGAAGAGCCAGGTGCAGGCGCTGGACCGCACGCAGCCCGGGCTGCCGCTGAAGAAGGGGCGCGCGCAGACCATGACGCACGACTACAAGCGCAACGGCACGACCACGCTGTTCGCGGCGCTGAACGTGCTGGACGGCCAGGTCATCGGCCAGTGCCAGCAGCGCCACACCCACGCCGAGTGGCTGAAGTTCCTGCGCCAGATCGACCGCGAGACGCCCAAGGACAAGACGCTGCACCTGATCGCCGACAACTACGCCACCCACAAGCACCCGGCCGTGCAGGAGTGGCTGGCCAAGCACCCGCGCTTCAACATGCACTTCACGCCGACCTCGGCGTCGTGGCTGAACATGGTCGAGCGCTTCTTCCGCGACATCACCACCAAGCGGCTGCGCCGCGGCGTGTTCACCAGCGTGCCCGAGCTGATCGCCGCCATCGACGAGTACATCGCTCATCACAACACCAAGCCCAAGCCGTTCATCTGGACCAAGAGCGCCGCGCGACATCCTGGCGTTCCTGCAGTGCTCACAGTCCATAGCGCAGCGCGAGCTTCACCTGAAGCTTGCGCGCCTGCTTGAACGCTTCCTTCAGCATCCGGCGATCCATCTCGTTCAACGAGTAAGGGTCGACACGGTTGGCGCCCCCGGGCGGCGTGTCGGGGTTGATCTGCCGCCGCAGCCGCAGCATGTGGATGAAGTAGAACCCGTTCAGAACTGCCGCCAGGTCGTCGCCTACCAGACCGATCTCGCCGCCCACCATGCGCAGCCGCTCCGCGGTGTTGGTGTGCTGCACGCCGTAGATGAGCGAGAAAACCCGTGCGGCGTCCACGAACGGACGCGACCCGTACATCTTCAGATTGATGGTGTGCGGGAAGTCCTTGTCGCTGTCGTCGAGCACGAAGTCCCGAATCTTGCCGAGCGGCGGGCGGCAGGTGAGCGCATTGCCCGCCGCGTGCACGAGGAACATCGCGTTCGTCGGCGCCACCCTCATGAGCCACTCGCGCAACCGCTCGGCGAGCGTCTCCTCGCCGTACAGGGGTCGGAAGTCGAAGAATATGGTGGCATTGAGCAGCGCGTCCGGCGTCGGGCTCACGATCCAGTCCGTGAACTTCGCCTTCCATTCGTCGAGGCTCAGGCACCATTGGGGATTGCCCGCCATGATGTCGCCGCGGCACAAGGGAAAGCCGCATGCATCCAGCGCCTGATTGACTGCCTGCGCGAAGGGCAGGAGCCGGTTTCGCACCGCATCGGTCTCTGCCCCGGCGGGAGTCCCGAAGATGATGCCGTTATCCTGATCGGTGCTGAGCGTCTGCTCGAAGCGGCCCTCCGAGCCCAGCGCGATCCAGCACATCGGCACCGGTGGCAGGTCGAATCCGGGCGCGAGCAACTCGATGATGCGGATGCCGAGGAGATCGTTCAAGGTGGAGATGAGCTGCGTCAGCGTTTCCGCCCCCGTGCCCTGGCGCAGCATGCGCTCCGCGAGCTGGCGTATGTCCCGCGCGGCGCGCGCCAGCGCCTCGACGTTCGCCGCATCGCGGATGTCCGCGCTGATCTCGCGGATGCCGATGCGCTGGAGGTTGAAGAGATCGTTCTGCGACACGACGCCGATGAGATGCTCGCCGTCCACCACCAGCAGGTGGCGCAGACCGCTGCGGGCCATGGCGAGCGCCGCCTGGTAAGCCGACGCTTCGGGCGGCAGGGTCACGAGCCGGCGCGTCATCACCTCGTCGATGCGGCGGTCGAGGTCGTACTCCGGCAGCGCCACCCGCTGCAGCAGGTCGCGCAGCGTGAAGATGCCGATCGGCTTTCGCGTCTCGGGGTCGGCGATCACCATCGAGCCGACCTTGTTCGCGTTGATGCGGCCCAGCACCTCGCGGACGCTCACGTCGGGCGGGCAGGTGAGCGGCGCGCGGTTGATGACCCGCGACAGCGGGCTGTACATCGAATGCGGATCGGGATCGCTGCTCCCGCTTCCGGCTGGCTCCCCTCTTTTCATCTCCAGGCTCCCGGCACGCATCTCAATACTCCACCCGCGCATGCAGGGCTGTCTGCGACGCCGCGCGCGCCTCTCCCAGCGTGCGGATGCCGCGCGCTTCGAGCAAAGGGATCATCCGCAGGAAGGTTTCACCGGTGACGAGCGCATCGCCGAGGGCGGTATGCCGTGCCACCACGGCGACGCCGAGCCGCTCGGCGATCGCCTCGAGCGCGTGCGACGGTTGATTGGGGTGCAGCACCTCGGAGAGCAGCAGCGTGTCGAGGACGGGCTGCGTGAAGCGCACGCCGGTCGGTGCTTCCTTCAACTGCAGGAAGCGCATGTCGAATGCCATGTTGTGCCCCACCAGCACCGTCTCTTCGCAGAATTCGTGGAACTGCGGAAGCACTTCGTCGATCGTGGGTTGCCCCCGCAGCATCTCCTGAGAGATGCCGTGAATCGTCTCCGACATCGTGTTGACGAGTCGCTTCGGGTCGACGAGCTGCTCGTAGGTCTCGTAGCGCAGCAGCCGGTTGTTCACGATGCGGACAGCGCCGAGCGCGACGATCTCGTCGCCGCCCGACGGATCGAGGCCGGTGGTCTCGGTATCGATCACGGTGTAGCTCAGCATCGTGAGCGGGACGCTGTCCTGCTTGGTCGACTGGCGGCCCTGGTGGAAGAGATCGAAATCGTAGAACACCGGTCGGCTCTCGTCGTATGGCCGCGGCACGCCATGGACGGGCTGCACCGCCTGCGCGAGGGGCAGCAGCAGCCGGAAGACGGCCTGCTGGCGCACCTTGTCCAGGATGAAGACGGTCTCGGCGTCATGGCGCTCGGTCACGTCGCGCAGCGTGAGCGGGCTGTATTCGCCGCCCGCGTGCATCGCATCCATCTCCCAGTCGTATACGGTCTGCTGCGAGATCGTCGGGCCCGACCACATCAGATCGAGCTCGGCGAAGCGCCCGCTGCGGGCCAGGTTGAAGCGCAGCTCGCGGATCTTGAACTCTTCCTTCAACCGGCCGGCGAGGTAGGTCAGGGCCTGCATGAGGGTGTAGCTGTCGGCCTTGATCCAGAGCGCGTCGTCGAGGTTTTCCGCCTTGGTGGCGAGCCCGAGCCGGGTTTCGATCTGCCGCCGCAACGCTTCGATCACGTCGGTTCCGAGCATCTCGTCGAGCGGCCATCGCGTCTTCAGCGCGGACGCATAGTCCGCGGTGGTCTGTTCGAGCTTTCTGCCGAGGTTGCTCACCTCTTCCCTGATCACGCGGATGAAGCGGTCGCGCTCGTGCGGCTTGCAGTCCGGATACTGGGTCAAGGTCTCCACCGCCGCGCGGATGCTCGCGAGCGAGGCACGGCTCGCCTCGGTCAACGACTGCAGCAGTTGGTCGCGGGTAACATCGCGCTCGAAGCTGCGCGTGATGTTCTCCAGCATCATGACGAATCCCGTGATCTTCGCACGCTCGGGGCGCTCAGGGTCGGCGGCACGCAGCAGAGCGTCCGTGGACGGCTCCGCCCGCGACGAGGACCGGCGCCATCTGCACGCGGATCAGTTGGCCGGCGCGGGTCGTGGTGACGAATTGCGCGTTGAGATCGGCCTCGCTTTTCTCGAGCCGCGACTCCACCGTTTCCAGCGCGTGGGCCAGCAGACTGCGATCGACGACCGCGAAGATGGAGCGGCCGAGACCGATGAGCGAGGCGGCTGGCCGGACCCGGTCCGTGCCCGTTCGCGGAGACGCCGAGCGCCTGCCGCGCGCTCTCGTTGTAGAGCAGGATGCGGCCATCGATATTGCATACCAGAACGCCCTGCGAGAGCTCGGACATGAGCGCAGCGAGCCGGTGCTTCTCCTCCTCCACCGACGACTTTGCCTGTGCGACCTTGGTCTCCAGGCCGCGCGCCAGCGCCTGACTGTGCTCGGCCAGCTCGTTCGCCGTGCGCGCGAGTAGGGCGAGCTCCGGCGGACCGACCGGGTCGATGCGATGCCCGGGATTGGCTTTCAGCATGATATGCATCGCCTCCGCCACCTTGAGCGCGCCGCGCACGTAGCGGTTGTAGGCGATGACGAATGCGAGACCGAGCGCGCCCGTCACCAGCACACCGAGCCCGAGCATCAACTGCACCCGCGGTGCAAGGATCTCGTTCACGCGACGCTGGCTCTCGAGCTCGAGGTCGTAGTAGAGCGCCAGGCCGGCGAGCACCGTCAGGCATACGAGAAGCCCGATGAACCCGAGAAGACAGAGCGCGGCTTTGGTATTGGCGTTCACTTTTCAAGCCAGTAGCGCGGAAGGCCGACTTGGAAGATAATCCGCAGCGGATGATGCAGGCCAAGGCGCGAACTCGTCACGACAGCCACTAGCCATGCGCCGTGCTTGTATCATTCCGGGGCGGTTCGGTCCAGTCCTGCTGCCGCGAGCACTTTCCAAACGACGTCAATCGAGAGGGGGGAAAACGATGTCGACGGATGTCTATGAACGCATACGCAGAAACCCGAAGTTCGAGCAGCTCGTTGCAAAGCGCAGCCGCTTTGCGGTGAGCTTGTCGATCCTCGTGCTGGTGATCTTCTACGGTTTCATCCTCGTAGTAGCCTTCAAGCCTTCTCTGCTGGCAATACCGCTGTGGGAAGGTGCTGCAACCACCATCGCCATTCCGATCGGCGCCGGCATCATCTGGTTCTTCTGGCTGTTGACCGGTTACTACATCTACCGCGCCAACAAGGATTTCGACGGCATCAACGCGGACATCGTCAGGGAGGCCATGAAATGACTCGGACGATGCTGAACTGGTCTGCGGCCCTGTTTGCCGCAGTGTGGACCGGATGCGCGCTCGCCGGGCCGGCGGTGGCAGAGACGGAGCAACAGCCGCTCAACATCCCTGCCATCGTGATGTTCCTGGTCTTCGTGGCAGCGACGCTCGGCATCACCTACTGGGCCGCCAAGCGCACCAAGACCGCGAGCGACTACTACGCGGCGGGGGGCGGCATCACCGGCACCCAGAACGGCCTTGCGATCGCCGGCGATTACATGTCCGCGGCTACTCTGCTCGGCATTACGGGGCTCGTGTACTCGAAGGGCTTCGATGGCTTCATCTACTGCATCGCCTTCTTCGCGTGCTGGCCGATCATCATGTTCCTGATGGCGGAGCGACTGCGCAACCTCGGCAAGTTCACCTTCGCGGACATCACGTCCTACCGTCTGGATCAGAGGAAGGTTCGCACCATGGCGGCGATCGGTTCGCTGACCGTGGTCGTCTTCTACCTGATCGCCCAGATGGTGGGCGCCGGGCAGCTCATCAAGCTGCTGTTCGGACTCCCATACTGGATGGCGGTAGTATTGGTGGGCGTGATGATGGTGATCTACGTCACCTTCGGCGGTATGCTCGCCACCACCTGGGTGCAGATCATCAAGGCTTGCCTGCTCCTCGGCGGCGGTACCACCGTGATGCTGCTGGCCATGTCGCAGTTTGGCTTCAACTTCGAGACGCTGGCGCAGAAGGCGGTGTCGCTACACAAGGACGGCGGCAAGATCATGGTTCCCGGCAACATGCTGGCAGACCCGGTCACGGCGGTGTCGCTGGGGATGGGCCTCATGTTCGGCACCGCGGGGCTGCCGCACATCCTGATGCGGTTCTTCACCGTGCCGGATGCCAAGCAGGCGCGCAAGAGCGTGTTCGTCGCGACCTTCTGCGTCGGTTTCTTCTTCTGTGTCGTGAGCCTGATGGGACTGTCGGCAATCGTGATCGTCGGCCAGAATCCGGCCTATTTCGAGGGTGGCAACATCGCGGGCAAGATGATCGGCGGCACCAACATGCCGGCGCTGCATCTCGCACATGCCGTCGGCGGGAATCTGCTGCTCGGCTTCCTCGCGGCGGTTGCGTTCGCCACCATCCTCGCGGTGGTATCGGGTCTGGCGCTCGCTGGCGCCTCTGCGATCGCGCACGACATCTACGCCAACGCAATCAAGCTCGGCAAGGTGTCCGAAGCGTCGGAGGTGCGCGTTTCCAAGCTCTCCTCACTGGCGCTCGGGGTGATCGCGGTCCTGCTCGGCATTCTGTTCGAGAAGTTCAATGTCGCCTTCCTGGTGGGGTTGGCATTCGGCATCGCTGCCTCCTGCAATTTCCCCGTGCTGTTCCTTTCCATGTACTGGAAGGGTCTTACCACCCGGGGCGCGGTGTGGGGCGGCCTCGCGGGACTGGTTGCCGCAGTGGCGATCGTGGTGTGCTCCAAGGCCGTGTGGGTGACCGTGCTCGGCAATCCGACGCCCCTTTTCCCTTACGAGCAGCCCGCCGTCTTCTCGATGCCGTTGGCGTTCTTCGTGTGCTGGCTGGTATCGAAACTCGACCACAGCGCGCAGGCCGCCAAGGAGAAAGCTGCGTTCGAGGATCAGTACGTGCGCGCGCAGACCGGCTTCGGGGCAGCGGGCGCGGCCTCTCACTAGCAGGGGGCACAGCAAAGACCGCGGGCGGCACCGCCGCGAAGGGACTGGGCGCGCCCATCGAGGCTTCGCCGCACCGCAGGTCCGATCATCCGCAAATTGACGCCGGCCATCCGCCGGCGTTTTTTCTTCTTGTTTTCTTAACGCCGGCGTCACACACCCCGCCTACCCTTGGGGCCACCTCGCGCCTACGCGCGGCCAACCGCAAGGGGTTCGCTTTGAAGCCGGATCAATCGCTCGCCGACCACCTCGACCAGAAGGTGTTCGCTGCGATTTATTCGCGCTCACTCGTCTACAACACCTGCTGGGAGGATCCGGCCGTCGACCGGCGCGCACTCGAGCTCTCTGCCTCCGACACGGTGCTCGCCATCACCAGCGCCGGCTGCAACGTCCTCGACTACGCCCTGGTCGGTCCGCGCCGCATCCACGCCGTGGACGCGAATCCGCGCCAGACGGCGCTCCTCGAGCTCAAGCTCGCGGGCATCCGGCACCTCGACTTCGATTCGTTCTTCGCGATCTTCGGAACGGGGCGGCACCCCCGGTTCCGCGAGCTCTACGGACAGCGCCTGCGGGGCGATCTATCCGCCTTCGCGCGACACTACTGGGACCGGCGCGTGGCCTGGTTCGACGGGCGCCGCGCGACTTTTTATTTCCACGGTCTGGCCGGCCTCGTCGCGCGCCTCTTCCGGTCGTACCTGCGGCTGCGGCCGCAACTCGCCGCGGGCGTGCGTGCCTTGTTCGATGCGCGGTGCCTGGACGAGCAGCGTCACCTCTACGACACGCGTGTGGATCCGCACATGTGGAGCGCCGGCATGACCTGGACGCTGTCACGGCAGCTCACGATGAGCCTGCTCGGCGTGCCGATGCCGCAGCGGCGCGAGGTCGTGGCGCAGCACGCGGGCGGCATCGCGGGTTTCGTCCGCGACGCGATCGAGTATGTCTTCCGGTGTCTGCCGGTCTGGACCAACTACTTCTGGGCGGTCTACGTGCGCGGCCACTACACGCCTGCGCTGCTGTCCCGAGTATCTCAAGCCGGAAAACTTCGCTGCGCTGAAGGGCGGTCTCGCGGACTGCATCCGGACGCACTCCTGCACCGTCACCGAGTTCCTGAACGGCACCGACGAGCGGATCACGAAGTTCGTGCTGCTCGACCACATGGACTGGATGAGCTGCTACTACCCCGAGGCGCTGGCGGCGGAGTGGGCTGCGATCCTCGACCACGCGACCTCCGATGCCCGGGTCATCTTCCGCAGCGCCCACGCCCGTCCTGCCTACCTCGACTCCCTCGCCGTCGGCGATACGCGGCAGGGGCTGCGCGACGTGCTCCGCTTTCACGACGATCTCGCGCACGAGTTGTCGCGGCTCGACCGCGTGCACACCTACGCCGGCTTCCACATCGCCGACGTGAGGACGTAGAACGATGGCGATCGCCGACGCGAGAACCCTGTGGCGGATGGTCCGCGGGCAGCCGGCCGGTGCCTCGCTGCGCGAGCGTCTCGAGCGTTTCTACGCACCGCAGGCGAGCCGCTACGACGCCTTCCGCGAGGGCTTCCTGCATGGCCGGGGCGAGCTCGTCGCGCGGCTGCCCGTCGAGCCCGGCGCGACGATCGTCGAGCTGGGCGGAGGCACCGGACGCAACCTCGACTTCCTCGGCGACCGGTTGAGCGAGCTCGGGCGATACGAGATCGTGGAGCTGTCGCCTTCAATGGCGGCGCAGGCACGGGCGCGCGCGGCGTCCCGCCCGAACGTGGGCGTCACCGAGGCCGACGCCGTGCGGTTCAGGCCGTGCGATGCCGTCGACTGCGTGCTCTTCTCCTATTCGCTCACCATGATGCCGGACTGGTTCCGCGCCGTGGACAACGCCGTGTCGATGTTGAAGCCCGGCGGTGTGCTCGGCGTCGTCGACTTCTACGTCGCGCGCCGTTTCCCCGCAGCGGGGCGGGTGCGCCATCGCGTCGGAACGCGTGTCTTCTGGCCGCTGTGGTTTGCGCACGACGGCGTGTATCTGTCGCCCGATCACTTGCCCTACCTCGAGTCGCGCGTCGAGCCGCTGTGCTGCGAGGAGCATTCGGGCCGCGTTCCCTGGCTGCCGGGCTTGCGCGTGCCGTGGTACCTCTTCGTCGGCCGCAAGGTCACGCCCGCAGAGCCGTAATCGATGCCGCAGGTGCGCTCGATCTTCCTCTCCGACATCCACCTCGGCACGCGCGCGTGCCAGGCCGAACGGCTGCTCGAATTCCTGCGCGAGTACGAGTCCGAGCACCTCTTCCTCGTCGGCGACATCGTCGACTTCTGGGCCATGAGCCGCGGAATCCACTGGACGGCGGCCCAGAACACGGTGGTACAGAAGATTCTCAAGCGCGCGCGTCACGGGGAGCGCGTGGTGTTCATTCCCGGCAATCACGACGAGGCGATCCGCGAGCACGCGGGCATCTCGTTCGGCGACATCCTGGTGGTGCACGAACACGTGCACACGGCCGCCGACGGCAAGCGCTACCTGCTGCTGCACGGCGACGAGTTCGACACCGTCACCCGCTGTCACCGCTGGCTCGCCGTGCTGGGCGACCGTGCCTACGCGTTCGTCGTGCGGTTGAACGTCACGCTGTCGTGGATCCGGCGCTCGCTCGGCGTTCCGGGCTACTGGTCGCTCTCCGGCTACGCCAAGCGCAAGGTGAAGAGCGCGGTGAGCTTCATCGACGACTTCGAACACTCCGTGGTGCGCAACGTCAGGGACCGCAACCTCGACGGCGTGATCTGCGGCCACATCCACGCCGCCGCCATCCGCGAGATCGAAGGCGTCACCTACATCAACTGCGGCGATTGGGTGGACAGCTGCACCGCCATCGTGGAGCACGGCGACGGCCGCATGGAAGTCGTGCACTGGGGGGCGCGCAGCCGGCTCTCCAAGCCTCGGGTGGCTCCCTCCTTCGAGGCGGCGGACGAGCTGCCTGCGGCCGGCCCTCCGCGCATCGCGGCCTGATCCGTTCCTTCCGAACCTGCGCCCGAGGGCATAATACGCATGCGGTGGCCCGTGTACGGCGTGCAGTTTCCCCGGAGAAGCGATGAAGGCAGCGATGGCCCTCGCGGTTGGCCTCGTGGTCGCGCCCATCGCTGGCGCGGCCGACGCGCTGCCGCGCGGTACGGACTGGCAGGTGGCGGGGCGCCTCGGTCTCCTGCAGTTCGTCGTCGTGTCGGAACCCCGGGCCAGGGACCGCGCGTTCTACGACTCGATCGTGAAGTCGCTCTGCGAGCCTGACACGACCTGTTTCCTGCGCTTCTTCACCAACTCGAAGAAAGCGCCGGTCAAGGTTCCGCTGCCCGACGCCATCCTCGCCGAGCCGACCGCGATGTTCCAGCGCTCGGCGAAGCAGGGCAACGCGGTGTTTCAGTGGAGCTGCCGCACTGGTCTCGCCGCGGGAAATTGCTTTTAGCCCCGCCCGGCACGCGAGCGCTCGCGTGCGCGGCGGGTACCGCTTGCTTCCTGTGTGCCGCGCCGGTCTTCGCGCAGGAAGCCACGGGCGCGCCTACGGTGCTCGGCACCTCCGACGTCTCGGGCGTCTCGAGGGTCGGCCGCGTGCACGAGGCCGTCCGGCGTTCGACCCAACGCCACTCGCTTTACCAGGAGATCGCCGATCTGTACGGCGACTACTCCCGCTTCAAGACACGGGCTCAGAACGAGACCGGTCTGCAGTGGTCGCTGGATGCAACGCTTCTGCAGCAGTGGGGTGTCCCGGGCGGGGGCAGTGCCGCGCTGCAAGTTTCTCGGGAGTCTCTCGCTGAACTACGACCTCTTCGCCGATCCGACCTTGGGCGCAGGGTCGCTGCAGTTCTTAGGCTTTTTTAACAGCTATCTCACGCGCCAGGACGGCGCCGAAATCCAGTCGAACCTGGGCCTCATCACACCCATCAACGATTGGCCGGTGAACCAGAGCCAGTTCACGCAACTGACCTATACGCAGACGCTTCCCGGCAACCGGGTGTCGATCTCGGTCGGCCAGTACCCGGCCTTCAACTTCGACGGCAACCAGTACCTCGGCAACTCGCAACAGAACTTCCTGAATTACATCTTCGCGCAAAATGGGAGTGCGACCTACGCTGCGGCAGGTCTGGGCGCGTATGCCGAATGGAATGCGACCAGTGCGATCAAGCTCGCCGGAGGTCTCCAGTATCCGAACAGCGCGTCGATCGCTACACTGCAAACGGGCAGGCAGGGTGACCAGGGCTGGTTCGCATACGCCCAGTGGACGCCGAAGCTCAAGGGTCTCGGCGCCGCTCAGCATTCCTTCACCTGGTACGAGTCGCCGGCCACCGGCCTGGAGCCCGCCACGCGCGGCTGGTCGCTCAATGCCGTGCAGAATGTGAGCGACACGTGGGCGGTCTTCGGGCGGGCTAACGGAGCCCTCGGATTCACGACGTCGATCAGGGGATCGTATGCGTTGGGCGTGGCGATGAATAATCCGCTGCGGCGCAGTCCGACCGACCAGATCGGCGTGGCCATCGGTTTGAGCGCTGCTGCCGGTGAACCGACGAACCCGTCGAACGCACGTAACGAAAAGATCCTCGAGGCCTACTGGAACTGGACCTTCTTCGGCGGGTTGCTGCTCACGCCCGACGTGCAGCTCACCTTCGATCCCGCGCTGAACCCCGACCGGGACAGCGTGTGGATCCTGTCGCTGCGGGCGACCCTGATGTTTTGAGCTTCGACGTGGAGCCGATCGCGGCGGGTGCCCGCGACGAGCCGGTGCAAGGTGGCAGACACCATGCAATGCGCGATAATCGTTCATGCTTGAAATCGATATCGAGCGCTAAACTCCGCGCGCCATGAGAGCACTCTTCGCGCTGCTTCTGTTTGCGTTCACCGCCGTGGCGGCCGCGGCACCGCGTCTGACTTCCGGGCCGATGGCGGGACACGTCACGATGCGCACGGCGAGCATCTGGCTCCAGTCCGACGGACCCGGCACGGCGCAGATCGAATACTGGAAGGCGGACGACCCCAAGGCGAAGCAGCGCTCCGCCCCGATCGAGCTTCGCGCGACCACCGACTTCGCCGTCACGTTCGAGTTGGTTGCGCTCGAGCCCGGCATGCGATACGAATACCAGGTGCTGCTCGACGGCGCGCGCGCAACGCGTGGCGAGCGTTTTTTCGTGCGTACGCAGCCGCTCTGGAAGTGGCGCGCCGACCCGCCCGACCTCCGGTTCTTCCTGGGCTCGTGCGCCTACGTGAACGATCCGCCCTACGATCGACCGGGCCATCCGTACGGCGGCGACTACTTCATCTTCGAAACCATCGCCGCCAAAGCGCGTGCGACGCCGGTCGATCACTTCATGCTCTGGCTCGGCGACAACCTCTATTTCCGGGAGGTCGACTACGAAAGCCCGTGGGGCATGAACGACCGCTGGCGCCGGCATCGCACGCTGCCGGCCTTGCAGCCCCTGCTCTCGGCCACGCACCACTACGCCATCTGGGACGATCACGACTACGGCCCCAACGACACCAACCGCAGCTTCGTCTTCAAGGGCGCCGCCCTCGATCTTTTTCAGCGCTACTGGGCCAATCCGAGTCACGGGCTGCCGGGCACGCCGGGCATCTTCACCACGTTTTCGTACCTGGACGCCGACTTCTTTCTGCTCGACGATCGCTGGTATCGCTCGGCGGACCGCGGTGTGGAAGACGGGGAGCGCACGATGCTCGGCCGCGAGCAGATCGATTGGCTGAAGCAGGCGCTCGCGGCCTCCACGGCGACGTTCAAATTCATCGCGAACGGCAGCCAGATACTGAACGATGCGAACCGGTATGAAGGCTGGCACCGTTACCCGCAGGAACGCGAAGAGTTCCTCGACTGGCTCTCGCGCCAGGGCGTGAAGGGCGTGGTCTTCCTCTCCGGCGATCGCCACCACACGGAGCTGCTGCGGCGCGAGCGTGCCGGAAGCTACCCGCTCTACGAGCTCACCTGCTCGCCGTTGACCTCGAGCCCTCGCAACGCCGACGAAGCGAATCCGCTGCGAGTGCCGGGCACCCTGGTCCTCGTGCGGAACTTCTGCACGGTGGACGTGACCGGGCCGCGCGCCGAGCGCATGGTGGTATTCAGGGCCTTCTCCGCCGACGGTCGCGAGCTCTGGGCGCAGCAGGTTCCCGGCGAGACGCTGCGGCAGCCCGCCACAGTAGCGGCACAAGGCGCAACTCGTTCCCGTGCGCCGCGGTCTCACGGAGGGTGAGGGTGGGTGCTCAGTCACCCACGTTTTGCCTGTGCGCGATCTCCGGCATGATGGCGACCGGCATCGCGCGATCGATGTCACTCAATGTCACTTATCACGGTGCAGGTATTGGCGCTGCACCGACGAGGCATTTTCCATTGCGGCCGATGGCAAGGGCGTTGCACTTCGACCACACTCGAAAGCGAGGCGGCATGCAGGCTCCATTTCGTCGAGCGGTTGCGCGATGACGGACTTGCGATCCGGGAGCCTTCGCGGGCGCCTGGCCACGCTCGATCGCTGGCTCGGCGGTCCCAATATCTGGCGGACTCCGCCCGCGTCTTCGCCGTCTTCCGGACACTCCCACTCGCCCGCGATCGGGGCCGAGCAGGTACGGCTCCTCTACAAGCAGCTTCCCACCGCGCTGTTCGCCACGACCGCAGTGGCATGCCTGCTCGCCTGGGTTCTATGGACGCAGGTGCCGCGGCCGCTGCTGCTGGGTTGGCTCGTCGCACTCGCCCTGCTGACGCTGGGACGCGTGTGGCTGATGCAGCGCTATTTTCAGATCGATCCGCCGCCCGAGGAAGCGCCGGTCTGGGGTCATGCGTTCGTGTTCACCGCGGCACTCTCCGGTTCGGTCTGGGGCATTGCCGGCATCCTTCCGTTCCAGGAACCGAGTCTGCTCCACCAGGTCTTTCTCGCATTCGTGATCGCGGGTCTTTCGGCCGGCGCCATGTCGACCTTGTCGTCGTTTCGCGGCGCCTATCTTGCCTTCCTGCTGCCCGCGATCGTGCCCCTCGCGGTGCGGTTGATGCTGCATCTCGACGAAGTCCGGGCCGCGATGAGTGCCATGCTGCTGCTCTTCGCGATCATGATGTTCGTCATCTCGCGCCGGCTGCGCCTGTCCCTGCTGGAGTCGCTTCATCTGCGCTTCGACAACATCGGTCTCGTCGACGATCTGGCGGCGGCGCGGGACCGCCAGCAGGCAGCGCTGGACGAGCTCAAGGAGGAGATGCAGGAGCGCAAGCGCACGGAGCAGGCACTGCAAGCCAGTAACGAGATCTATCGGACGTTGGTCGATACTACCGGCACGGGCTACCACATCATGGATGAAGCGGGGCGCATCCTCGATGCCAACCAGGACTACATCGGCCTGACCGGACACCGCACGCTTGCCGAAATCCAGGGACGCCGGGTAACGGAATGGATAGCGCCGTATGATGTTGCGCGCAAGGCGGCGAAGATCGATGAATGTTTGGCGCGGGGGTATGTGCGCAACCTCGAGATCGACTACATCGACGCCGCGGGCCGCATCGTGCCGATCGAGGTCAATGCCACGGTCGTAACCACGGAGGGCCGGCGACGGGTGATCGTTCTGTGTCGCGACATCAGCGCGCGCAAGCGGGCGGAGAAGGCGCTGCGCCAGGCCTACGAGGAGCTCGAGCGCAAGGTCGGCGAACGCACGGCGCAGCTCGCGCAGGCGAACGACGTCCTGGAAACCGAGAAGGAGCTGTTCCGCGTGACGCTCGCGAGCATCGGCGATGCCGTCATCACCACCGATGCGGCTGCACGCATCACGTACCTCAACAAGGTCGCCGAGGGCCTGACCGGGTGGTCGGAGGCGGAAGCCAGGGGACGGCTGCTCGCCGACGTGTTTCGAATCGTGCACGCGCACACCCGCGAGCCCGCTGAGGATCCCGCTGGCGAGGGATCAGGCGCGAAGGAGGCGGTCGGCCCGTTCAACCACACGCTGTTGATCTGTCGGGACGAGCGTGAAATCAGCATCGACACTTCGGTGGCACCCATCCGCGACACCAGCGATCTCACCATCGGCGCCGTGCTGGTGTTTCGCGACGTGACGGCGCAACGCAAGCTCGCGCAGCAGCTCTCGCATCAGGCGACCCACGACACGCTGACGGAGCTCGTGAACCGGCGGGAGTTCGAGCGTCGCTTGACGCTTCTACTCGCTTCGGCGAGCCCTTACGCGCCGCATGCACTGCTCTATCTCGACCTCGACCAGTTCAAGGTCGTGAACGACACCTGCGGCCACGCCGCGGGCGACGATCTGCTGCGCCAGATCTCGGCGTTGCTGCAGGACCAAGCTGCGCGCGCGGGACACCCTGGCGCGGCTCGGCGGCGACGAATTCGGCGTGCTGCTGGAACACTGCGCCGTGCCCGAGGCGAAGCGCATCGCCAACAACCTGCGCGAGCTCGTGCACGGGTTCCGCTTCGGCTGGCAGGACAAGAGCTTTCACATCGGCGTCAGCATCGGTCTCGTCCCGCTGATGCAGGCGGGCGAGACACCCTCCGGCGTGCTGAGCGCCGCCGACAGCTCGTGCTACGCCGCGAAGGAGAAAGGTCGCAACCGGGTGCACGTCTACCAGGCCGACGACAGTATGCTCGCACAGCGCCACGGCGAGATGCGCTGGATGCCGCGCATCCAGCAGGCGCTGGCGGAGGAACGCTTCCGCCTGTACTACCAGCCCATCGTTCCCATCGCCCCGAGCATGCTCAAGGAACAGCACGGCGAGATCCTGCTGCGCATGCTGGACGAGGAAGGACACATCGTGCCACCGGGCGCCTTCCTGCCGGCGGCCGAGCGCTACGGACTGATGCTCGCGATCGACCGGTGGGTGGTCAGGAAGACGCTCGAGGCGCTCTCTGCCCGTACGCCGAGCGAAGGCGACGTCATGTTCTCGATCAACGTTTCGGCGCAATCGCTGGGCGCTGCCGACTTCCTCGATTTCGTGATCGAACAGATCGAGCAGACCGGCGTGTCCGCGCGCACCCTGTGCTTCGAGATCACCGAGACCTCCGCCGTGTCCGAGCTCGCACACGTGCTGCACTTCATCGACATCCTGAAGGGGCGGGGCTGCCGCTTTGCGCTGGACGACTTCGGCACCGGCGTTTCATCTTTCAGTTATCTCAAGACGCTGCCCGTCGATTACCTCAAGATCGATGGCGGCTTCATCCGGAATCTGGTCACCGACGAGATCGACCGCGCCATGGTCGAAGCGGTGCATCGCATCGGCCACATCATGGGGCTCAGGACCATCGCGGAGTGGGTCCAGAACGACGCGATCCTGGAGACGCTGCGGGAGATCGGCGTCGACTACGGTCAGGGTTACGCGTCGGGTGAACCGCAGCCGTTCGTCATTCAGTAGGCGTCGGCCGGGACGAGCGCAGACCTTCACCTGCGTCAAGGGAAGAGCGCGAACGGTCCCCGCACGCCGTTTCGCGCTACATTACCGGCAGCCGCGAGAACCGAACCGGAGCGAACCATCGATGACGAGATTGCGTGCCTGCTCTTGCTGACGGCGTCCCTCGCGCTCGCTGCCCCGACCCTGGCGGCAGACGAGAACCCCGCCTCGTTCGTGAAGTTCGGCGAGGACTTCGGGGCGACCTGCGTCAATCGCAACACCGTGACGGTGACGGTGCGCAGTACCCATCCGTCGCGCACGGTGCGGGTGTGGCTCGAGCGATCGGTGGGCGGGGTGCCCACCGGGGATCGCTCGAAGTCCGACTTGAAGCCGGACGCACCGCCGGAGGACCTCGGTTGCGCCAAGTCGCTGGAAGGCGCCGAGCAGAAGTGGACGATCCAGCGGGCGGCGTTCGTGGACGGCTGACCCCGCCGCTATCAAGCGGGATCGGGTATCCATCGCGCGGCCGACCTGGGGAACCTACCAACTAGCGGAAGTCGTCCTCCTCGTCTTCCTCCTCTTCCACCTCCTCGGTGTCGTCGAGGAGCGCAGTGGCGTCGCCCGACACGAGGATGTGCAGCGTGTCCCCGTCGTGGCCGACGACTTCGTATTCCAGTTCGTCGAGGTCGGCGGAGTCCGTGAGCATCTCGGACAGCATGCCGATGAACGTGTCGCGATCGCTGTCGACGATCTCGTCCACGTCCACCGGGACAATGCCTTCCACGTAGCCGTTCGCGTCCATCTGCCGTCGCATCTGGACATGGGTCAGCGGGCGGGTCAAGACTTCCTGCATGCTCCTCTCCTGATCGGGTTGAGGTTCGGTCAACACCGCAGAGACTGCGCGGGCCACCGCGAGTTCGTGCTGCCGGGAGATTCTTCACCTATAGCAGATCGCCGCGAAAAAGATTCGGCGCTTCGCAGCGGACGCACGATTACGCTGCTGCCGGTCGCCGGTCGGCGTACTGGCGGTAGAGTTGCAGGCCGAGCGCGCCGACGCCGAACAGCAGCACCAGCAGCGCCACGAGCCCGCCGGCCACCGGCAGACGCGCGACCAGCGCCAGAAGTACCAGGACTGCCAGCAGCAATCCGACACGCCAGCCGGTGCCCGGTGAGCGACCACCCCGCAGCAGGCGACCGATCCGCTCCGCGACGAAAAAGAGCGCGGTGAGAAAACCGGCGAGCAGCAGAACCGAGTAGAGTGCGACGAGGGCGAACGCGACCGGGATGCCCACCACTGTCACGATCAGCAACAGCGCTACGACGGGCAGGGCGAACACGAGTGCCGTGCCGAGCGCGAGGCTCTGCCACGGGGCGGCGCGCACCCGGTCCTGGGCAGCGATGGTGAAACCCGGAAGGACCAGCAGGAGCAGGATGCCCGCGGCCCACAGGCCGGCATAGAAGACCGGCACCGCCCACTCGCCGGTGCGGCGGACCTCGGCGGTCTTCTCCGGCGCACGGGACGGCATCGCGGTGACCGGGCCCTCCACCTGCGCGCCGGGCGCGATGACGGGTGCCCGGCGGCTCGTGAAGTGAATCGGCCCCTCGATCTTCGCGCTCGCAGCGATCTCGATGCGGCGCGCGACGATGCGAAGCCCGCCGCTCACCTGCCCCGAGATGACGATCCGGTCCGCGAAGATCCGCCCGCCGCGTTCCAGCGTGCCGGCGATCTCGACGTTGCCGCCCGCGAGCGACACTTTGCCGTCGATGCGCGCGTCCTTCGCGATGGCGATGGTGCCGGCGGCGATCGCCGCGTCGCCGCGCACGGGCGCGGCGATGGTGACGTCGCCGCCCATCACGTGCAGGTCGTCGTCCACCGGCGCCGCTACGGTGACGCGCCCGCCGGCGGCGAAGACTTCACCCTGTATCGGATGGTCGATCGTGACTTGCCCGCCGACCGCGTAGAAATCGCCGCCGACGGGTCCTGCGGTGCGCGCGATGCCGGCAGCGAGGTACACGTTCCCAAGGTCGTACCACTGCTCGTCGGCCTGCGCCGCGAACGGCGTGATCAGGGCGAGCGCGAGCACGACGAGACTCAAGGTGGCGATGCGCTTCAAGGTGATCATGTCTTCCATCATGGACTGCGAACGGTGGACCCGGGTCTCGCCCTGACGATCCCATCCGCCGCGGATTGTACCCCGCCGACTTTGCTGGAAGGCGACTGCGGCTTCCGCCTTACAATAGCGCCGCCCTTCCGCGTGCAAGCCACCGGACCGGGCGGCGAGCAACGGGTCGAGGAGGCCGAAGAAATGGATGGACCGCAAACCGGACAGCGCGCGCCGCTCATCCGCCGCATGGTGAAGGCCGTGGGGCGGCCCTTGCTGCGCGTGCTCTTCCGCGTGCGGATCGAGGGCGATTTCGAGGGGTTCAAGGCCGCGCGGCTGCTCGTGATCGCAAACCACGAGTCCTTCCTCGACGGGCCGCTGCTCGGCGCGTTTCTGCCCATCGATCCGGTGTTCGTCGTGCACAGCCAGATCGTCGCGAATCCCTATTTCCGTCTGCTGCTCAAGCTGGTCGACCACGTCGCGCTCGAACCGACGAACCCGCTCGCCATCAAGGGCGTGCTCAAGATCGTGGAGTCGGGACGGCCGGTAGTGATCTTTCCGGAGGGGCGCATCACCGTCACCGGCAACCTGATGAAAGTGTACGACGGACCCGCCTTCGTCGCCTCTCGAACCGGGGCGACCATCGTCCCGGTGCGCCTCGACGGGCCAGCGCGCTCGTACTTCAGCCGGCTCTCGGGGCGCTATCCGCTGCGGCCGTTTCCGCGCATCACGCTCACCGTTCTTCCCGCCACGACCTTGCCCCGCATCGAAGGAGGGAGCGCGGACGAGCGCCAGCGCAAGAGCGGCGAGGCGATGCGCCGGCTGATGCAGCACATGATCTTCTCTTCGCAGCCCAAGCACACCCTCTACTCCGAGCTGCTCGACACGATCTCGATCTACGGGCGCCGCCGGCTCGTCGTGGAGGACATGAAGCAGGTCGAGCAGACCTACGGCCAGGTGCTGAAAGCAACGCTGGCGCTGGGACGCCTCGGCAGCCGTCTCGCCGCCGAGAACGAAGCCGTCGGCGTGCTGCTGCCGAATGTCGTCGGCGCCGTCGCGCTCGTGCTCGGGCTCACCGCATTCCGCCGCGTGCCGGCGATGCTCAACTACACGGCCGGCGCGGAGGCGATCCGCAACGCCTGCGTCGCGGCGCGGGTGAAGACGATCGTCACGTCGCGCCAGTTCGTCGAGACTGCGAAGCTCGAGCCTGTCATCGGCGATCTCGGCGATGTGCGCGTCGTCTACCTCGAGGATCTGCGCGGCGAGTTCGGTCTCGCGGACAAGCTCTGGCTCGTGCTCTGGGCGCTGCGGTTTCCGCGCGCGGTGGCCTTGCCGTCCGACCCGCTCGACATGGCGGTGATCTTGTTCACCTCTGGCTCCGAAGGGCGGCCGAAAGGCGTGGTGCTGTCCCATCGCGCCATCCTCTCGAACATCGCGCAGGTGCGGGCCGTGATTCCGTTCTCGCCCGAGGACAAGGTGCTGAACGCACTGCCCGTGTTTCACTCGTTCGGCCTCACGGCGGGCACGCTGCTGCCGCTGCTCACGGGCACGCGGCTCTTCCTGTATCCGAGCCCGCTCCACTACCGCGCGATTCCCGAGATTGCCTACGACCGCAGTTGTACCGTGCTGCTCGGCACGAGCACGTTCCTCGGCAACTACGCGCGCGTGGCGCATCCCTACGATTTCTTCCGCCTGCGCTACGTCGTCGCCGGCGCGGAGAAGGTGTCCGAGACGGTGCGGCAGGCGTGGTTCGAGAAGTTCGGTTTGCGCATTCTCGAAGGCTACGGGGCGACCGAGACCGCGCCGGTGCTGGCGGCCAACACACCGATGGCGTATCGCAGCGGCACGGTGGGCCAGCTCCTCCCGGAGATCGAGGGACGCGTCGTGCCGGTACCGGGCATCGACCGTGGCGGGCTCCTGCACGTGCGCGGACCGAACGTGATGTCGGGCTACCTGCGCTACGAAAACCCAGGTGTGCTCGAACCGCCTGCCTCGGAGCTCGGCGCAGGCTGGTACAACACCGGCGACGTGGTCGAGATCGACGACGACGGGTTCGTCACCATCCTCGGCCGCGTGAAGCGCTTCGCGAAGGTGGCGGGCGAGATGATCTCGCTGGAGGTGGTCGAGAAGATCGCGTTCGCGGCGTCAGCCGACATGCAGCACGCGGCCTCCAGCCAGCCGGACGAGCAGCGCGGCGAAGCCATCGTGCTGTTCACCACCGACCCGGCGCTCACCCGCGAGCGCCTGCAGGAGGCCGCACGGAGCGGCGGCCATCCCGAGATCGCCGTGCCGCGCAAGCTCGTTAACGTCGAGGGGCTGCCGCTGCTCGGTACCGGGAAGGTCGACTACGTCGCGCTGAAGGGCCTCGCCGCCGCAGCGTAGAAGTGGAGGGTGGCAGAAATCGAAAACGCCAAGCGCATCGAGCGAGAAATCTTGCCTGCTGCGGCCGGTTGAGGCGACGATCCCCAAGTGCGGGGCATGCGGGTAGGATTTCACTCCTTCACCTCTTTACGTCTTCACTCCTTCACGCCTCCCCGCCATGCAAGCCCTCTTTCGCCTCGGCCTCGTCGAAGCCGCCAGCAAGATCGCCTCCGGCGAGATCACCAGTGCGGCGTTCACGCGCAGCTGCCTCGCGCGTATCGCGCAACTCGAGGACGAGGTCGGCGCGTTCGCGTGGCTCGACGGCGCGCGGGCGATGGACTGCGCCGAAGCGGCCGATGCCAGGCAGCGGACGGGCGAAGCCCGCGGCCCGCTGCACGGGTTGCCGATCGGGGTCAAGGACATCATGCCCACCCGCGGCATTCCGACCGAGCGGGGCTCGCCGATCTTCCGCGGCGACGTGCCCTCCGCTTCGGCCAACGTCGTCGACAAGATCGAACGGGCGGGCGCGTTCGTCCTGGGCAAGACCGTCACCGCCGAGTTCGCGTTTCTCACGCCGGGCAAGACGCGCAACCCGTGGAGCCCGCTGCACACGCCGGGCGGGTCGTCGAGCGGTTCGGCCGCGGCGGTGGCGGCGGGGTTCTGCCCGGGCGCGCTCGGCACGCAGACCAACGGCTCCGTGATTCGTCCGGCTGCGTTTTGCGGCGTGGTCGGTTACAAGCCGACGCAGAGCCTCGTCAGCTTCGACGGCGTGCACCACTTCAGCAGCACCCTGGATCAGATCGGCGTATTCGCGCGCTCGGTGGCCGACTGCGCGTGGCTCGCGGCCGCGCTCGCCGATGAGCCGGGCACGATCCCAACGGCCCCCGCCTCCCTCGACCGCCTGCCCAAGCTCGCGGCGGTGCGCACCCCCGTCTGGGACCGCGCCACCGAAGCGCAGCAGGCACGCTTTGCGGCCGACATCGCAGCGCTGCGCGAGGCCGGCGCGCTCGTGCGCGAGACGGAGTTGCCCGCGCGCTTCGAGCAGGCGCACGCGGCCCAGCGGCGCATCATGTATCGCGAGGCGGCAGACGAGTTCGCGGCGCTCGCGCGAACCCGCTCCGGCGACCTGAGCGCAGGGCTGCGGGCCGCGCTCGCGGAGGGCGCGCGGGTGAGCGACGCGGAGCTCGCCGACGCGCTCGCGCGTGCGCGACGAGCTCTCCCGGTCCCTCGATGACTTCTTCATGGAATTCGACGCGATCATCACACCGCCCGCGACCGGGGAAGCGCCCCTCGGTATCGAGACCACCGGCGATCCCGTCTTCTGCACGATCTGGACGCTTGCTCAAGTGCCGGCCCTGAGCATTCCCACCGGCTTCGGTCCGTCGGGGCTGCCCCTCGGATTGCAGATCACCGCCGCGTGCGGGCGCGACGGCGTGGCCCTCACCGTCGCTGCGTGGTGCGAGGCGCGACTGCCGCTCGCAGGTCTGCCACGTTGAGCTATTTCGCGCGCCTTTTCGACCTGATGGTTCAGGTCATGCTGCCGCTGGGCCTGCTGGTGGCGGCGGGCGGCGTCTGGCCGGTGGTGTTCAAGGACGTCCACGTGGCGGCGGTCCGCACCGAGCTCAATCGCATCGTGCTCTACCTCTTCTATCCCTGCATCATGTTCGCGGTCGCGGCCACCACCCCGGTCACGTGGAGCCTGCTCACGGTGCCGCTCCTGAACGGCATCGGCGTGCTCCTGTCCGGACTGCTGCTGTACTGGCTGCTCTATCGCTCGGCGTTGTGCCGCGATCTCTCCGACCGCACGCGGGCCATCCTCATGCTGGGCGGCATGTTCGGCAACACCTTCAACGTCGGCGTGCCGGTGCTGGTGTTTTTCTACGGTCCGGATGCGCCGCGCTACGCGGTCTTCAACGACATGCTGATGTCGGTACCGCTCATCTGGAGTCTCGGTGTGTGGATCTGCACGCGCCTGGGCTCGCACCGGAAGGAGACCGATCAGCCCTCCGTGTGGCGCATCATGGCCTCGATGCCGCCGCTCTGGGCCTTCGTGCTGGGCGTGGCCTATCAGCAGCTCGGGATTCAGTATCCGCCGATCATCACCGCGACGAACTTCATCGGGCAGGCGACCATCCCTGCCATCCTGTTCGTCCTCGGCATGACCATTCCGTGGCGCGACCTTACCCCGCGGCGCGAGATCCTGGCGGTGTCGGCGGTGAAGCTGATCGTCGCCCCCCTCCTCACGTGGGCCGTGGCGCAGGCCCTCTTCGCGCCGCTCGACGAGGCGCAATACGCGGCGGTGATCGAGGCCTCGACGCCCGCCTTCGTGACACTGCTCGTGCTCGCGAGTCGGTTCCATCTCGATTCCGCGTCGGCAGCGCTTCTCGTCGGCTGGAGCACCATCCTCTTCTGGATTACGCTGCCGCTGCTAATGGCGGCGGGAGTGGTTCGTTAACGCTTGAGGGGGTGTCTCGGTGGTCGAGGCGATGCGCTCCCCGGCAGCCCTCGAAGCATAACCAAGGCTTATCTTTATCATCAGCAACTGCAATTGGACGGGCTGCGAAGCCCGTCCTACTGTAGAGCAGGTTTGTTGCGCTGCGGGAGAGAAAAATGACCAATCGAAATCGGCTTATCCACTTCATCCTCCGTAGTCCCGAGCGCGACGTGGTCACCTCCACCCGGCGTCAATCTGCGGTGACCTTCCGTCTGGGATCGAAGCTGCTGCAGAAACGCTCGGTGCTCCTGGCGCGTCACCAGCGCCACTAGGTTGCTCGATCGAGGCGAGCATATTGCCTCAGCCGGTCGCGTCGAGCCCGGCCGCCACGCAGTTGATAGAGAGCAGCAGCACCAGTGCCTTGAACTCCTCCTTCGCGCGACCCTCAGGCGCCACGCGAAATCGCCGCAGCAGCTCGGCCGCACGCCCGTGGGCGCGAGGCCGTACGGATCAGCGCTTGCCGGCGAGGACCCGGGCTACCGTGCGCCCGAACTCGCTCGGCGCCGGCACGATGGTGATGCCGCACGAGCGTAAGAACTCCGTCTTCTCCGGCGCGCTCTCGCCTGCAGTGGAGATGATGGCCCCCGCGTGACCCATCCGGCGTCCCTTCGGGGCCGCCATGCCGGCGATGTACCCGGCTACCGGCTTGGTCATGTTTTCCTTGACCCAGACAGCGGCTTCGACCTCCTGCGGTCCGCCGATCTCGCCGATCAAGAGCACGGCATCGGTCTCGGGATCCTTCTCGAAAAGCTTGAGGTGATCGAGGAAGGAGCTGCCGTTGATGGGATCGCCCCCGATGCCGACGCTGGTCGAGATGCCGATGTCGAGCGCCTTCATCTGTGACGCGGCTTCGTAGCCGAGCGTGCCGGAGCGCGACACGATCCCGACCCGGCCTTCCCGGTAGATGTGCCCCGGCATGATGCCGAGCATGGCCTTGCCGGGGCTGATGACGCCGGCGCAATTCGGGCCGCACAGGGTCATGCGGTTCTCCCTCGGGTAGCGGCGCAGGTAACGCTTGACCCGCATCATGTCCTGCGCCGGAATGCCGTCGGTGATGGAAACCAGGAAGCGGATGCCGGCGTCGGCCGCTTCCATGATCGCATCGGCGCAGAAGGCGGGGGCGACGAAGGTGATGCTCGCGTTGGCGCGAGTGGCCGCCACGGCTTCCTTGACCGTGTTGAACACCGGCAGGCCCAGATGCTTGCTGCCGCCCTTGCCCGGCGTGACGCCGCCGACCACGTGTGGTGCCGTACTCGATCGCTTCCTTCGCGTGGAAGGTGCCCTTTTCGCCGGTGAAGCCCTGGATCAGGATCCGGCTCGTCCTGTCGATGAGAATAGCCATGTCGGTTCTCCCCGCGTCAGGCGGCTTTGGCCGCGGCCACGGCCTTGTTGGCGGCATCGGCGAGGTCGTCGGCGACGATGAGCGGCAGCCCGCTCTCGCGCACGATCCGCTGGCCCGCTTCCACGTTGGTGCCGGCGAGGCGAACCACCACCGGAACCTCGATGCCGAGCTCGCGAAACGCCTTCACCACGCCCTCCGCGACCCAGTCGCAGCGGTTGATGCCGGCGAAGATGTTGACCAGCACCACCTTGACGTTCGGGTCGCCCAGCACCACCGAGAAGGCGTTCTTGACGCGTTCGGCCGAGGCGCCGCCGCCGATGTCGAGGAAGTTGGCCGGGCTGCCCCCCGCGAACTTGATCATGTCGAGGGTGGCCATCGCGAGGCCCGCACCGTTGATGAGGCAGCCGATGTCGCCGTCGAGCCCGACGTAGCTCAGATCGAACTGGGCCGCCGCCACCTCGCGCGGGTCCTCCTGCGACGGGTCGCGCATTGCGGCCACGTTGCGTTGCCGAAAGAGCGCGTTGTCGTCGAACGACATCTTGGCGTCGAGCGCGAGAATGCGCTCGTCCTTGGTGAGCACCATCGGGTTGATCTCCAGCATGGTGGCGTCGAGGCTGCGGAAAGCCCGGTAGGCGCCCAGCATCAGCTTGACGGCAGCGGCGACCTGCTTGATGTTGAGCCCCAGTCCGAACGCGAGCTCGCGTGCCTCGAAGGCGAGCAATCCCACCGCCGGCTCCACCACGACCTGCAGGATCTTCTCCGGCGCCGTGCGGGCGATCTCCTCGATTTCCATGCCGCCCTGCGCCGAGGCGATGATGCGCACGCGCTCCGCCTTGCGGTCGAGCACGATGCCGAAGTAGAGCTCGCGCTCGAACGGCTCGGCAACCTCGACGTACACCCGCTGCACCGGCTTGCCCTCGGGCCCGGTCTGCAGCGTCACCAGCTTCGAGCCGAGCAGGTTCTTGGCTGCCTCGTGCACGTCGTGATAGGTGCGACAGAGCTTGATGCCGCCCGCCTTGCCGCGCGCCCCGGAGTGCACCTGTGCCTTAACCGCCCAGTGCCAGCCGCCCAGCTCGGTCGCGCAGTAGACAGCCTGGTCCGGGCTGTAGGCGGCCATGCCCCGCGGCACCGGCACACCGAAGCCCGACAGGAGCTCCTTCGCCTGATACTCGTGAATGTCCATTCCATCTCCTTTGGTTGCAATGCTCCGGCGCTTGCTGTCGAGCCGCGTGCGCGGTCATCGGGACGTATGGTCGTCGCAGGATGGATTCTTCGCGAGCGGCACGGTTCACGCAATCACGGTTTCTGCTTTCAAGCATAAGAGGGTTCGCATTCTCATGGATCGTCGTATCAGTAGCTTTGGCTATAATCCGCCTTGCGCCTCACCAGACCCAGAAACCCCGGAGACAACGCCATGAGCTTCACCCTCGTCGACCAGGCCACACCGCGCCTGCACCGCTCCGAGCTCGCCGTGCCCGGCTCGAACCCGGCCATCTTCGAAAAGGCGGCGAAGTCGGCCGCGGACATCGTCTTCCTCGACCTCGAGGATGCGGTCGCGCCGGACGACAAGGAGCAGGCGCGCAAGAACATCGTGCAGGCGCTGAACGACATGGACTGGGGTACCAAGACCATGATGGTGCGCATCAATGGTCTCGATACCCACTACATGTACCGCGACGTGGTGGACGTGGTCGAGAACTGCCCGCGACTCGACATGCTCCTCATCCCGAAGGTCGGCGTGCCGCAGGACGTGTACGCGGTGGACGTCATGGTGACGCAGATCGAGGCCGCGAAGAAGCGCACGCAGGCGCCTGGGCTTCGAGGTGCTGATCGAGACCGCGCTCGGCATGGCGAACGTGGAGGCGATCGCGCAGTCGAGCCGGCGCCTCGAGGCGATGAGCTTCGGCGTGGCGGACTATGCAGCGTCGACCCGCGCGCGCACGACGGTGATCGGCGGCGTGCACCGCGACTATGGCGTGCTCACCGACAAGAACGAACAGGGCGAGCGCGACTACTTCTGGATGGACCCGTGGCACGGCGCGCAGACGCGCATGCTGGTGGCGTGTCGCGCGTACGGTCTGCGGCCGATCGACGGACCCTTCGGCGACTTCGGCGATCCCGATGCCTTCATCGCGGCGGCCAAGCGCGCCGCGGTGCTGGGCTACGAGGGCAAGTGGGCGATTCACCCGTCGCAGATCGCGCTCGCGAACGAGGTGTTCACGCCGTCCGAGGCCGAAGTCACGAAGGCGCGCCGCATCATGGAGGCCATGGCCGCAGGCCGCGAAGGACGGCAAGGGCGCGGTCTCTCTGGACGGGCGTCTGATCGACCTCGCGAGCATCCGCATGGCCGAAGCGCTGCTCGCGAAGGCCGACTCGATCGCCAAGGTTGGGTAGGACAACCGAACTTCGCGTTCAGCGGGCGCCTCCAAGCAGCCCGCGCCGCGACCAACCCACTGCGCAGGGAGAGATCGTCATGAGAAGCTACACCCAGAACAGTCCCGAAGCGATGGCGCGCATCATTGCGCTGATCCTGCTCGCGGATGGCGATCTCGACGATGGCGAGGTCGACATGCTGGACCACCTCGGCGTTTACGATCGCCTCGGTGTCAGCCGCAAAACCTTCATCCGCGTCGTGAAGGAATACTTCGACGATCTGCTCCACGACGACACCGGCGATCGCATCCGGCTGCTCGATGCGAAGCGTCTGGACGTCGTCCTGGACGGCGTCGACGACGAGAAGAAGCGGATCGACCTCGCTGCCATCATGCTGAGCCTCATCAGCGCCGACGGCGACATGAACGACGCGGAGCTCGCTACCTTGCGACACGTGTTGTCGCACTGGGGTCTCACCCTCGATCAGATCGAAGCCAACCTGCCGCGGCGCTGATACCGCGGCGGCGCGGTCGTCAGCGCTGCACGCATTGCCATGACGTTCCTGCTTTTCCTGGGCGGTCTCGCCCTGCTGGTGGCTGGGGCCGAGCTCCTGGTCCGCGGGGCATCGAGCCTTGCCCGCCGCTTCGGCATCCCGCCGCTCGTGATCGGGCTGACCATCGTAGCGATGGGCACCAGCGCGCCCGAGGTAGCGGTCAGCGTGCGCAGCGCGCTCGCCGGGCAGGCCGACATCGCGGTGGGCAACGTGGTCGGCAGCAACATCTTCAACGTGCTCTTCATCCTCGGCCTCTCCGCCCTCATCACGCCCCTCGTCGTGTCCCGGAAGCTCGTCTGGCTCGAAGTGCCGATCATGATCGGCGTGGCACTCCTGCTCTGGATGTTCGCGCACGATGGCCGCATCGCCCGGTGGGAAGCAGGACTTCTCTTCGCGGGGCTCGTCGCCTACATCGTGTTCCAGATCTGGGAGGCGCGACGGGAAGGGATCGAGGACGAAGAGCTGGCGCACGGTGACGGGCGGCCACCCGGCAGTGTGGCGCTGAACCTCCTGTTTCTCGCTGGCGGCCTGGGATTGCTGGTGCTGGGCGCGAACTGGCTGGTGGACGCCGCCGTGCAGATGGCGCGGGCCATCGGCGTATCCGAGCTCGTGATCGGATTGACCATCGTTGCCGCAGGCACGTCCGCGCCCGAAGTCGCGACGTCGATCATGGCCGCCATCCGCGGCGAGCGCGACATCGCGGTGGGCAACGTCGTCGGCAGCAGCATCTTCAACATCCTGGGCGTGCTCGGCATCGCGGGTGTCGTCTCGCCGTCCGGCATCGGTGTCGCGCCGGCGGCGCTCGTCTTCGATATTCCCGTGATGGTCGCGGTTTCGGTGGCGTGCCTGCCGATATTCCTCACCGGGCACACCATCGCCCGCTGGGAAGGCGCGCTCTTCTTCGGCTACTACGTGGCGTACACCGCGTATCTGATTCTCGCGGCCACCCAGCACGACGCGTTGCCGGCGTTCAGTCAGGCGATGCTGCTCTTCGTGCTGCCGCTCACCGCCGTCACGCTGCTGGTGCTCATGGTGCGGGCGCTGCGGGAAGGCCGCGGCGCAGCAAAGAGGGCGTAGGTCGGGGTGAGCGGAGCGAACCCCAACACTGGCAGAACCCAGCAACCAAGCGGACCCGGCACCAAGCGTTGGGGTTCGAAGCTCACCCCAACCTACTCCGACTTGCCGGGATCGACATCATTCTCGGTCGATAAGCGTCGGTACCAAGGGCGATTGCCCAGTCTGTGACGAGCAAATCGCGCGGTTCCCGAGCCACGTTCAGCCGCGCTCGGGAAACGCGGCAGCGACGAGCGCCGGCAGCACCGTCGCCGCCGGGCCGCGCAGCGAGAAACTCGCCTGTGAGGTGAGCGGCGTCGGATCGGGATTCACTTCGACGACGACAGCGCCCGCCCGCAGCGCGGAGAACGGCAGCGACGCCGCCGGCTCGACCACGGTCGAGGTGCCGACCGAAAGGAACACCTCGCAATCTGCGGTCGCCTGCATCGCCTCGCCGAGCGCTTCCGCCGGCAGCATTTCGCCGAACCACACCACGTCGGGTCGCAGCATCCCGCCGCAGTGGGCGCAGCGCGGCGGGACCGCATCACCCTGCTGCTCTCCATCGTCCGGGACACGCTCGCAGTCGAAACACTTCGTGCGCGTGATGTTGCCGTGCAATTCGGCGATGCGCCGGCTGCCGGCGCGGCCGTGCAGACCGTCGACATTCTGGGTGACGAGCAGGAAATCCGGCACGCACGACTCCAGCTCGACGAGGGCGCGGTGACCCGCGTTGGGCGCCGCCCCCTCGACCAGCGTGCGCCGCCACGCGTACCAGTTCCACACGAGCTTGGGGTCACGCAGGAACGCCTCGGGTGTGGCGAGTTCCTCGGGGCGAAAACGCGCCCAGAGCCCCGTCATCGCGTCGCGGAAGGTCGGGATGCCGGACTCGGCCGAGATGCCGGCGCCGGTGAGCACCACGACGCGCTGCGCGCCGCGCAATCGTGCGACCAACTCGACAGGAACGCTGACCGGCTGTGCGGGAGTCATCGGTTCCCTGCAACGAAAAAAGGGGCCGGCGCGAACCGGCCCCGCAAGGGGAAGTATAGAACGAGGGCGGCCGCAGTGACCGCCCGCGGGGGCGTCAGCCCTGGTTGGGCGCGACCGGGATGAAGATGGTGGCGTCGCCGCGCTTGACCAGCAGCGCCAGCGGCGCGCCCTTCGGCGCCTGCTCCAGCGTCTTGCCGAGGTCGTCGGTGTCGCTGATCCGGGCCCCGTTCACGCCCACGATCACGTCACCCGCGCGGATGCCCGACTTCGCGGCCGGACCCTGCGCGCGCTCGACCTTCACGCCGCCGTCGAGGCCCAGCGCCTTGCGCTCGCGCGCATCCAGCTCCGACACGGCGAGCCCCAGGCTCGACATCTTCCGCGCCTCGCCCTTGGCGCCCGCCGGGCTGGCCTGCGCGAGCTTGTCCGACGGCGCTTCGCCGACGGCGACGCTGGTCTTCTGCTCCTTGCCGTCGCGCAGGTACACGACATTCGCCTTCGCCCCCGGCTTGGTCGCCGCCACGAGCGGCGGCAGCGCGGAGAATTCCTCCACCTTCTTGCCGTCGTATTCGACGATCACGTCGCCGGCCTTGAGCCCCGCCTTGGCCGCCGCGCTGTCCGGGTCGACCGCGGCGACCAGCGCGCCTTTCGCGTCCTTGAGACCGAACGACTTGGCGAGATCGCCCGAGATCGGCTGGATGCGCACACCGAGCTGGCCACGGGTCACCTTGCCGTGGGTCTTGAGCTGGTCCGCGACGTTCATCGCGAGGTCGATCGGGATCGCGAACGACACGCCCATGTACCCGCCGGTGCGGCTGTAGATCTGCGAGTTGATGCCGATCACCTCGCCGTCCAGATTGAAGAGCGGGCCGCCCGAGTTGCCGGGGTTCACCGCCACGTCGGTCTGGAGGAACGGCACGTAGCTCTCGTCCGGCAGGGAGCGGCCCTTGGCGCTGACGATGCCCGACGTGACGCTGTTCTCGAAGCCGAACGGCGAGCCGATCGCGGCCACCCATTCGCCGACCTTGACCTTGCTCGGATCGCCCATCCTGAGCGCGGGCAGATTCTTCGCGTCGATCTTCACCACGGCAACGTCGGTGCGCTTGTCGACGCCGATCACCTTGGCCGTGAACTCGCGCCGGTCGGTGAGCTTCACCGTCACGGTGTCGGCGCCTTCCACCACGTGGGCGTTGGTCAGCACGTAGCCGTCCTCGCTCACGATGAAGCCGGAGCCCACGCCGCGTTCAGGCGTCTCCGGCCCGCCGCGTCCCTCGGGACCAGGCATCGGCATGCCGAAGCGCTTGAAGAACTCGAACATCGGGCTGTCTTCAGGAATGCCGGAGAGGTCGGGCATGTTGCCCGCCTTGCTCTCGCTGCGGGTCACCGAGATGTTCACCACCGACGGTCCGGCAGCTTCCACGAGCGCGCTGAAATCCGGCAGGCCGCGCTGCCCCGGCTGGACGATGGCGGGCGCCGGCGCCGCGTGGGCCTCGGCCAGTTTCGGCAGGGACTCGTTGGAGCAGCCGGCCGCGAACGCGGCGATGACGGCTGCCGCGACGGCACTGCGTACAACGCGCGTTTTGTTACTGGTCATGTGCATCTCTCCTTCTGGATGATCGATGAAGGCAGTCGGCCTTCCACGATCGCATCCTAGGGAGCCATGCTTAAGCCAGACTTAACAGGCTGCAGACGCGGTCATGTCTTGCTGGAGAGCTGCCGCGAAAAGCGGATGCGCACCCGCAGGCCGCGCCCTTCCGGGCCGTCGGCGAGCTCGATCGCGGCGCCGTGACGCTCGGCGATCCGCTTCACGATCGCGAGCCCGAGCCCGCTCCCGGTGCCTTCGGTCTCGGCGCGGCGGTAGAAGCGATCGAACACCCGCGTGCGCTCTTCCGGCGGAATGCCGGGGCCGGTGTCGGTGACCTCGAGCATGGCGCCGCCGGCCTCCTGCTTGACGCCGACGTCCACGCGCCCGCCGGGCGGCGTGTGGCGGATCGCGTTGTCGAGAAGATTGCCGAGCAGCACGCGCAGCCCATCGGCATCGCCCTGCATCGTGATCGGCGCCGCTTCCGTCACCCCGAGGTCGATGCCTTTGCCATGCGCGATGGCGGCGCGCTCGCCCGCGACGCTGCGCGCGAGCTCGTCGAGGCTCACCGCTGCGAACGGTTCGCTCGACCGCTTCCGGTTCCAGGCGCGCCATCGTCAGTAGCTGCTCGGTGAGATGCGTCGACCGCTCGACGCCGAGCTTGAGCTGCGCCAGCGCCGCCTCCCGCTCCTCTTGCGTGCGCGCGGTCTCCAGCAACTGGATCTGCAGCTTGACGGCGGTGAGCGGTGTGCGCAGCTCGTGCGCCGCGTCGGCCGTGAACTCGCGCTGCGCTGCGAGCGCCTGCGAAAGCCTTTCCAGCAGGTCGTTGAGCGATCCGACGAGGGGTCGGATCTCCGCCGGGAGATCGCCGGTCGGCAGCGGCTCGAGCGAGGTCGGGCTGCGGCTGGCGACCGCGCCGGCGATGCGCTTGAGCGGCGCGAGCCCGCTGCCCACGCCGAACCAGACGATCAGCGCGAAGGCCGGGAGCAGCGCGAGCAGCGGCAGCAGAATGCGCTCCGTGATCGCGCCGATCATCTCGCGGCGGAGCGCCATCGGATGGGCGACCTGGATCACTCGCCGGTCCTCCAGCGTCGTGTAAACACGCCAATCCTGCCCTTTCCAGCTCACGTTGCTGAAGCCGGTGCGCACCGCACGCGGAAGGTCCGTGCCCGGGCGCGAGTAATGGAGGAGCGTGCCCGTGCGGTCCCAGACCTGGGTGACGAAGTCGGCGCTGTCGTCGTCATAATCCCGCGGATCGAACGGGTGTCCGGGCGCGCTGAAGGGCTGGTTGCGGAGCGAGAAGGCGAGCTGCTGCAGCTGGTAGTCGAACAGCTCGTTCACGTCGTCGCGCGCTTCGAGAAAGCTCGCGCCGAGCGCTGCCACGGTCGCGACGGTGAGCGCGGCGATGCAGCCAGACGAGAAGCCGCTGGCGGATCGAGGTCACGGCTTGTCGCCGATCATGTAGCCGACGCCGCGGATGTTGCGGATCAATTCGGCGCCGAGCTTGCGCCGCAGATTGTGGATGTGCACCTCGACCGCGTTGCTCTCGACCTCTTCGCCCCAGCCGTAGAGGCGCTCTTCGAGCTGAGCGCGCGATAGCACCGCGCCGGGGCGTTCCAGGAGCGCCTCGAGCAGCGCATATTCGCGCGCGGACAGCGCGATCGGCTCGCCCTTGAGCCGCGCTTCGTGTCGCGCGGGGTCGAGCGCGAGCGCGCCGTGCTCGATCACGGTTTCGGCACGACCGGCCGCGCGTCGCGCGAGCGCGCGGATGCGCGCCGCCAGCTCGTCCAGGTCGAACGGCTTCACGAGGTAGTCGTCCGCCCCGGCGTCGAGTCCCTTGACGCGGTCGGACACGGCATCGCGCGCAGTGAGAACGAGCACCGGGATGGGGTCGCCCTTGCGCCGGGTCTCAGCGAGCAGATCGAGCCCGGACTTCTTCGGCAGCCCGAGGTCGAGCAGCATCATGCCGTAGCGCTCCGCCGCGAGCGCGAGCTCTGCCGCGCGCCCGTCGCGCACCCAGTCGACGGTGAAGCCGGTGCGCCGCAGGCCTTCCTGCACGGCCGCGCCGATCATGGCATCGTCTTCGACGAGGAGGAGCTTCAAGGTTTCGCGCCAGTGATAGAGTTGGCCGCAGCGTGCCCGCCGGACGGTCGGTCGCGCGATCGCCAGTTCGAAAAGGAAGAGCCCGTTGCTTCCGCCAGAGCACCCCGTTTGAAGTTAATCAGCGTTTCCTTAACGCAAGCTTAAGCCGAGTGAACCCGGACGCCCCGAGCGCCCGAGGCGATGGCGTCTTGTGCCCTGGCGCGCTTCGGAGGGGCGTGGACTGCGCCGCTATCCCTCCTTCCCCGCGCCGACCGCCGCGATCGCGGTCATGTTGACCACGCGCCGCACCGTGGCGGACGAAGTGAGGATGTGCACCGGCCGCGCGGCGCCGAGCAGGATCGGGCCAATGGTGACTCCGTTTCCGGCGGTCGCCTTGAGCACGCTGAAGAGGATGTTCGCGGCATCGAGATTGGGCATCACCAGTATGTTCGCCGAACCCTTGAGGGTGGTCTGCGGCAGGAACGACGTGCGGATTTCCTCGGATAGCGCCGTGTCACCGTGGAGCTCCCCGTCGCATTCGACATCCGGCGCCTGTGCGGTGAAGAGCGAGTACGCAGCGCGCATCTTCCGCGCCGAGGGCCGGTCGCTGGAACCGTAAACCGAGTGGGAGACGAACGCGACTTTCGGCGGCAACCCGAACCCGCGGACCGTCTTCGCAGCCATGGCGGCGATCTCGGCGAGTTGCGCCGCGTCCGGGTCGTCGTTGACGAACGTATCGGTGATGAAAAGCGTTCGCCCCGGCAGCATCATGGCGTTCAGCGCCGCGAAACAAGTCGCGCCGTCCTGCAGGCCGATCAGATCGCGCACGATGCCGAGGTGGCCGTCGAAGCGTCCGACCGGGCCGCAGATCAGCGCGTCGGCGTCCCCGCGGCGCACGCTGAGTGCGCCGATGATGGTCGTGGAGCGGCGCACGGCGGCCTTCGCCATGTCGGGCGTGACGCCGTTGCGGCCCATGATCGCCTGGTACTCGCTCCAGTACTCGCGAAAACGCGGATCGTTCTCCGGATCGACCACCGGGACGTCCACCCCCGGCACGAAGCGCAGCCCGGCGCGAGACGACGCGAGCCGCGATCACGCCTGGCCGCCCGATCAGGATCGGGCTCGCCAGTCCCTCGTCCAGCACGACCTGCACCGCGCGCAGCACGCGTTCGTCCTCGGCCTCGGCGTAGGCCACGCGCTTCGGCCGCGCGCTTGCCGCATCGAACACGGGGCGCATGAACATCGACGTGCGGGTCACGAAGCGGGCGAGCGCGTAGGCGTAGGCCTCGAGGTCGGCGATCGGACGCGTGGCAACGCCCGACGCCTGCGCCGCCTCGGCGACTGCCGGCGCGATCCGCATGATGAGGCGCCGGTCGAACGGCTTGGGAATGATGTAGTCCGGGCCGAAGACCAGTTCCTGCCCCGCGTAGGCCGCAGCGACGTCGTCGCCGATCTCGGCCTTGGCCAGGGCCGCGATCTCGCGCACGCACGCGAGCTTCATTTCATCGGTGATCGCGGTCGCGCCTGCGTCGAGCGCCCCGCGAAAAATGTACGGAAAGCAGAGGACGTTGTTCACCTGGTTGGGATAGTCGGAGCGCCCGGTCGCGATGATGCAATCGGGGCGCACCTGCTTCGCAAGCTCGGGCCGGATCTCGGGCTCGGGGTTGGCGAGCGCGAGGATGATCGGCTGCGGGGCCATCGTCCCCACCATCTCGGGCGTGAGTACCCCCGCGGTCGAGCAGCCCAGGAACACGTCGGCGTCCTTGACGATGTCGGCCAGCGTGCGCGCGTCGGTTGCCTGGGCGTAGCGCTGCTTGGAGGCGTCGAGGCCGGTTCGTCCCGTGTGAAGCACCCCCTTCGAGTCGACGACGAAGACGTTCTCGAGGTCGACGCCGAGCGCCACCATGAGATCGAGGCAGGCGAGCGCGGCCGCACCGGCGCCGGAGCACGCGAGCTTAATCTCGCCGATCCGCCGACCGGTGAGCTCGAGGCTGTTCAGCAGCGCGGCGCTCGATATGATCGCGGTGCCGTGCTGGTCGTCGTGAAATACGGGAATGGAGAGCCGCTCCCGGAGCTTCCGCTCGACATAGAAGCACTCGGGCGCCTTGATGTCCTCGAGATTGATGCCGCCGAGGGTCGGTTCGAGCGCAGCGATGATGTCGACCAGCTTGTCCGGGTCGTGCTCGGCCAGCTCGATGTCGAACACGTCGATGCCGGCGAACTTCTTGAAGAGACAGGCCTTGCCCTCCATCACCGGCTTGCCCGCAAGCGGGCCGATGTTTCCCAAGCCCAACACCGCGGTGCCGTTGGTCACCACGCCGACCAGGTTGGCGCGGGAGGTGTACTCGGCCGCGAGTCCCGGCTCGCGCTCGATCGCGAGACACGCATAGGCGACGCCGGGCGAGTAGGCAAGCGACAGATCGTGCTGGTTCGCGAGCGGTTTGGTCGGCGTGACGCTGATCTTGCCGCGCTCGGGCTTGCAGTGGTAGTCGAGCGCGGCCTGACGCAAGGCTTCTTCGGCCGGCGTGAGGCTGACGGGGGGCTTCTCCATTGGCTACTCCTGCGCGGTGCATCCGCGCGTTCGACGCAATTTTACCTGCCGGCGGCGTGCCCGAGACGAAACCCGTCGTGCCTCCGAGGGACAGATGCGTCCGCTGTCGCGTTGGCGGGTCTCGAATACACTATGGGCCCTGAGTGCCGACGGAACCAGACCGCCCTCGTGCAGCCGCGCGATCGAACCGAAATCGAGTCTCTGCGTGCCGCTCTCGACGGCGTGATCACCCGCGAGCGCGGCAGGCTTCTGCGCCGACTGCGCGAGCTCGATCGCGAGCGCAGCGCATCGGTCGAGCAGGTCGACGCGGTGGCGCAAGAGATCGCGGCGTCGCGCGCAAAGCGCGAGGCACGGCTGGCGGCCCTGCCCAAGCCGACCTTTCCCGAAGAGCTGCCGGTGTCGGTGAAGCGGGACGAGATCGCGGCCGCCATCTCCGCGCACCAGGTCGTCATCGTCTGCGGCGAGACCGGTTCCGGCAAGACGACGCAGCTGCCCGAAGATCTGTCTCGCGCTCGGCCGCGGCGCGGCGGGTCTCATCGGCCACACCCAGCCACGCCGCATCGCCGCGCGCACGGTCGCGAACCGCATCGCGCACGAGCTTGCCACGCCGCTCGGAAGCGTGGTCGGCTACAAGATCCGGTTTCAGGACCGGGTGAGCGACGAGGCGTACGTCAAGGTGATGACCGACGGCATCCTGCTCGCCGAGACCCAGACCGACCGCATGCTCTCCGCCTACGACACGCTCATCATCGACGAGGCCCACGAGCGCAGTCTCAACATCGACTTCCTGCTCGGCTACACGCGGCAACTGCTGCCGAGGCGGCCCGATCTCAAGCTCATCGTGACCTCCGCCACCATCGACGCCGAGCGCTTCTCGAAGCATTTCGGCGGCGCGCCGGTGGTCGAGGTCTCGGGCCGGCTGTATCCGGTCGAGGTGCGTTACCGGCCGCTCAAGGAGGATCTGGAAAAGGGAGACGAACAGGATCTCACCGATGCGATCCTCGACGCGGTCGACGCCGTGAGCCGTCCGGGCGAGCAGGGCGACATCCTCGTCTTCCTGCCCGGCGAGCGCGAGATCCGCGACACCGCCGAGGCGCTGCGCAAGCACCATCCGCCCGGCGCGGAGATCCTGCCGCTCTACTCGCGGCTGTCGGCGCAGGAGCAGGACCGCGTGTTCGACCCCGGCGGCGCACGACGGATCGTGCTCGCCACCAACGTTGCCGAGACCTCGCTCACGGTGCCGCGCATCCGTTACGTGATCGACCCCGGCTATGCGCGCGTCAATCGCTACTCGTATCGCAACAAGGTCGAGCAGCTCCTCACCGAGAAGATCTCGCGCGCGTCGGCGAACCAGCGCGCGGGCCGCTGCGGTCGGGTGATGAGCGGCGTGTGCGTGCGCCTCTACGACGAGGAGGATTTCGCGAAGCGGCCGGAGTTCGCCGAGCCCGAGATCCTGCGCTCGTCGCTGGCGTCGGTGATCCTGCGCATGGCCGCGCTCAACCTCGGCCACGTCGAACAGTTCCCGTTGCTCGACATGCCGCACCCGCGCATGATCGCCGACGGCTACCAGCTCCTGAACGAGCTCGGCGCGATCGATGCGCAGCATCGCCTCACCGCGGTGGGCACCCGGCTCGCGAAGCTGCCCATCGATCCGCGCATCGGGCGCATGGTGCTCGCGGCGAAGCAGGAGAACTGTCTCGCCGAGGTGCTCGTCATCGCCGCCGCGCTGTCGGTGCAGGACCCGCGCGAGCGTCCGCTGGAGAAGCAGGGTTCGGCCGACTTCGCCCACGTGCAGTTCCAGGACGAGCGCTCGGACTTCCTGTCGTTCCTCAAGATGTGGGCGTTCTTCGACGAGGCGCTCAAGCACCGGAAGTCGAACCGCAAGCTCGCCGAGGCGCTGCCGCGAGCATTTCCTGTCGCTACCTGCGCCTGCGCGAGTGGCGCGACATCCACGGCCAGCTGCACGCGCTGGTCACCGAGATGGGGCTGCGACCGAACGAGCAGCCCGCCACCTACGAGCAGATCCACCGCGCGTTGCTGACGGGGTTGCTCGGCAACATCGGCACGAAGGGCGACGAGCCCGGCGAGTACGTCGGTGCGCGCGGCATCAAGTTCCGCGTCCACCCCGGCTCCGGCCTGAAGAAGCAGCAGCCGAAGTGGCTGATGGCGGCGGAGCTGGTGGAGACCACGCGCCTCTATGCGCGGCACGTTGCCCGCGTCGAGCCCGAGTGGATCGAGCAGATCGGGGCGCACCTCGTGAAGCGCGAGTACTTCGATCCGCACTGGGAGCGCAAGCCGGCGCAGGTCACGGCGTTCGAGCGCGTGTCGCTGTACGGACTGGTGGTGAATCCGCGGCGGCGCGTGCATTACGGTCCCATCGACCCCAAGGAAGCGCGCGAGATCTTCATCCGCGGTGCACTGGTGGCCGGCGAGTTCGATACGCGTGCGCCCTTCTTCGCTCACAACCGCAAGTTGCGGCAGGAAGTCGAGGCGCTCGAGCACAAGTCGCGGCGGCTCGACGTGCTGGTGGACGAGGAGAAGGTGTTCGCGTTCTACGACGCGCGCATTCCTGCGGGCATCGTGAACGGCGCCGGATTCGAGAAGTGGCTGCGCGACGCACAGCAGAAGACCCCGCGGCTCCTCTTCATGGCGCGCGAGGACCTGATGCGTCACGGCGCCGAAGGCATCACGTCGGAGCTGTATCCGGAGCGCTTCAAGCTGGGCGAGGTGACGCTGCCGCTCACGTATCGCTTCGAGCCCGGGCACGCGCTCGACGGCGTCACGCTCACGGTGCCGCTGCACCTGCTGAACCAGCTCGACCCGCGACGGCTCGACTGGCTGGTGCCGGGGATGCTGCGCGAGAAGGTCAACGCGCTGCTGCGCGCGCTGCCGAAGCACACGCGCAAGCTGCTGGTGCCGGTGCCGGAGACAGTGACCGCCTGCCTCGTCGAGCTCGACAAGCGTCCCGCGGACACCGGTCCGCAGATGCTGACCGATGCGCTCGCCTGGGCGCTGAAGCGCGCGAAGGGTATCGACGTCGCGCCTGAGGAATGGGATCGCACCGATCTGCCCGCACATCTTTCGATGAACATCTGCGTCGTGGACGACGATGACGCCGAGATTGCCTCGGGGCGCGACCTGCAGGCGCTGCGCGACGAGCTGGGCGTGCAGGCGCAGAAGCGGTTCGCGCCGGAGAATCCGTGGGAGCGCGAAGGGCTGATCGCGTGGGAAGGCTTCGAGTTGCCGGAGTCGGTGACGCTTCGACCGCGACGGGCAGAAGCTCACCGGCTATCCGGCGCTGGTCGACGCGGGCGAATCGGTGACGCTCACGCTGATGGACACGCCGGAGAAGGCGAAGGTTGCGACGCGTCAGGGCGTGAACCGTCTGGTGCGACTCGAGCTCGAGGAGCAGATGAAGTTCCTGGAGCGCAGCCTGCCCGGTTTCTCGCAGCTCGCGCTGCTGTATGCGAACCTGGGCAACGCCGAGCAACTGCGGAACGATCTCATCGCGGCCATCGTCGATCGTGCGGTGTGGGCCGAGGACGCGCCGGTGCGCGATCGGCACGCGTTCGAGGCGCGGGTGAAGCAGGTAAAGAGCCGCATCCTCGTCGTCGCACAGGAATACGCGCGGCTCGCGACCGAGGTGCTGACGGAAGCGCAGACCGTGCGCAAGACCCTCGACGGGCCGCTCGCGGCGAAGTGGCGCGAGGCGTGCGCGGACATGCGGCGCCAGCTCGCGGGTCTCGTGTTTCCCGGCTTTCTGCTGCGGGTGCCCGTACACGCGGCTGCAGCAGTATCCGCGTTATCTCAAGGCGATGACGCGGCGGCTGGAGAAGATCGCAACCTCGCCGGAACGGGATTCGAAGTGGACAGCCGAGATCGCGCGGCTCTGGAAGCAGTACGAGGACCGGGCGATGAAGCATCGCAAGGCCGGCGTCACCGATTCCGAACCTCGACGAGTTCCGATGGCAGCTCGAGGAACTGCGGGTGTCACTGTTCGCGCAGGAGCTGAAGACGCCCGCTCCCGTTTCGGTGAAGCGGCTGGAGAAGCTGTGGGGGATGGTGGCGGTGTAGGAGCGGCGGGTCTGAGTCAGTCCGGGGTTGCCGTTGACCTGGTGCACGTATGTGCATATATTGGCAACGATGGATTTCGAGTGGGATCCGACCAAGGCAGCCGGAAATCTGCGCAAGCATGGGGTCGATTTCGCGGATGCCGCCGGGGTGTTCGATGATCCACTTGCGCTGTCGATGCCGGACGACAATCCAGACGAAGGTCGCTGGGTCGGTATCGGCAGCGACTTCCGCGGGCGGGTCCTGACCGTGATCTATACCTGGCGCGGCGCCAGGATCCGATTGATCTCCGCACGGCGGGCGACGCCTTCGGAGCGCCGCGCTTACGAGGGGAAACTAAGATGAAACGCGAGTATGACTTTTCGCGCGCTATGCGCGGAGCGATCGTTCCACCTCAGAAGGGCAAGACCCGAATCACGATCCGGCTCGACGACGATCTGCTCGATTGGTTCCGCGCACGGGTACATGAGTGCGGCGGTGGGAACTACCAGACGCTCATTAACGACGCGCTAAGGGACCATATCACCCGGCAGGACGATGTTCTCGCGGATACATTGCGAAGGTTGATTCGAGAAGAAGTGGCTCCGTACCTGGTGCCTGCCAAACCGCGCGCTCGCGTCACTGGCGGACCGCAAGGAGAGCCACGAGGAGCATCGTCGCAAGGTGCCACAAAGGCGCGGTCCGCAGCGAAGAAGGACCGATAGGGAAGGCTCGTTCATTGGACGCTTCCATGAAGCGTCAAGATCCATTCGCGTGTGGTGCGATTGCCGAAGGAAGTCATCAAACGGCATGCTGTCAAGGAGGCGCTCGTCCTCAAGCCGCGCGATGAGGGACTACTCCTGCGCGGCAAGCCGGACGAGCACCTGTCGTGGGGCGGGACCTTCCAGGAGATGGCGCGCGAGCGGGAGGATTGGAGCGATTGGGATGTCACCATCGCGGACGGTCTCGATCCTGACGAGAAATGGTGACGAGTGCGGTCGAGCGCTGTGCGATCCACCTCGCTGAACTGGACCCGACCCGCGGCAGGGAGAATGCGAAAACACGACCCGTGGTGATCGTAAGTCAGGAGGAGATGAACAGTGGTCTCGACACCGTCGTAGCCTGTCCGCTTACTACCAAGCTGCATCCGCGTTGGCGCCGCCAAATTCAGATCACCTCCGCCGGGCGCAAGGCCGACATCGCCGCAGACCAGATTCGAACGATCAGCAAGATAAGGCCGGAGCGGTGCATCGACAGCCTCGACGCGCCGACTGCGTCGAGGCTGCGGTTGATCACGGAAATGTACGGCGAATAAGCTGATTGGGAGGCTTTTGGCAGGCTGTTGAACAACTCCTCGTGGCTGAGGTGCTGGCTACCGAAAGATCAATGCCCTTGGGCCTGGTCCCATCAAGAAATCCTAGAGTAAGCCGCAGCCAGCCGCCTTTCCATCACCGTATCTCGTCGATGCTCCGAGCTCGGGAGCCTCACGGCGCCTTCGGGGGATTGCATTTCGTCAATCCGCTTCGTCATTCATTGAGCTTGAGCATTGCCGCTGAACTGAGTTTTCGCAATTTTTAGCGTGCACCCGTTTGACATGTTGTATTGCCCAGACGTAAGGGCTATGATCGCGTATGAAAAAACAATAGGCCATTCAGGTACCACATCTGTCGATGTTGGGCAGGAAGAAGGAAGGTATCTCGGCCACGTCATCACGTGCGGTTGATGTTCATGTCACCGCAGCAGCAGGGGGAGTGGTGATCTGTCAAGAATGCAAAGCCGAAATCCACGGCGCTCCGAAGTTTTGCCCGAAATGCGGCGCAAAGGTCGATGGGCCACGCCAGCCAGCGTCGGGCACGAAGGTCTGTCCACAGTGCGGGGCGGAAAACCTTATCACCGCCAAGTTTTGCAAAGCGGATGGGTATCGCTTTGAGCTATCCGGCCCCGCGACCCCTGATCGCACGTCGGCCAAGTCGCTATCGGCGGCGCAGGTAGTACCTCAAACCGGCGGAGAACCACCGCCGGCGCCACCGGTTGTCCTGGCGCCGGTGACACCTTCGGACCCGGGTGCCATGCTGGTATTGTCCGAGAGAGCGGTGATCTGCCCGAAGTGCACGACCCCCAACATACCGACTGTGAAGTTCTGCCGAGGTTGCGGCTCTTCCCTCAACGAGGAGGTACCGAAGTCAACCGCCTCGGATTCGGCCGTGGCAACGCCGACGCCACTAGGCAGCCCGACGCCAAGAGAGCGGGCCCCAGGGCCTGAAAGCTCAGCCGCGTGGAAGGTTCCGGCGATCGCCGCGGCCGTCCTCATGGTCGCTGGGGTCGCAGGATGGTTCGGCTACTCAAAATGGAACGGTGTCAGCGATCGGCATATTGGAGCCACTCCGTGATCGGCATATTGGAGCCAGGTGAGGCAAAGACGGGCATCTCGAACTGAGCGCGTTACCGCTACCCTTTCGGACTTTTGTCCAGAGGGAGAACCGCGGTGGGGCGTAGGAGAATCGAGATGTTCCAGTATCGAGCGGTCCTGGTGCGCTTGCGCCAGGGCGATTCCGACCGCGATATTGCCCGGGCGCGGTTGATGGGCCGGCCGAAGGTGGCAGCGCTGCGGGCGCTGGCCACGCAGCAGGGCTGGCTCGCCCCCGACACGCCGCTGCCCGAGGACGGCGAGATCGCGGTGGTGATCGGCCAGGCGCGCCGGGCGCGCAGCACGATTTCCACGGTCGAGCCGTTTCGCGATGTGGTGGCGCGCTGGGCCGAGCAGGGTGTGGGTGGTGTCGCGATCCACGCTGCGCTGTGTCGCGAGCATGGGTACAGCGGCAGCTACTCGGCGGTGCGGCGCATGCTCGCCGCGCTCAACGCGGCGCGGCCGCCGCAGGCCACGGTGCGGCTGCAGTTCGCGCCCGGCGAAGCAGCGCAGGTCGATTTCGGTGCCGGGCCGCTGCTGCTCGATCCCGCTCGTAGCGAGCTGCGCCGTACCTGGGCGTTCGTGATGACGCTGTGCTTCTCGCGCCATCAGTACGTCGAGTTCGTGTGGGAGCAGACGGTGGCTACCTGGCTCGGCTGTCACCGCCGCGCCTTCGAATGGTTCGCCGCCGTTCCGGCGCGGGTCATTATCGACAACCCCAAGTGCGCTATCACTCGCGCCTGTGCCCGCGATCCGCTGGTGCAGCGCGCCTACGCCGAGTGCGCGGAAGGGTACGGTTTCAAGATCGACCCGTGTCCGCCCGCCGATCCGGCGAAGAAGGGCGTCGTCGAGCGCGGGGTCGGCTATGTCAAGGGTAACTTCCTGCCGACCCGCAGCTTTCGCGATCTCGCCGATCTCAATGCCCAAGTCCGGCAATGGGTGATGACGGAAGCGGGGGTGCGTATCCACGGCACTACCCGCACGCAGCCACTCGCGCTGTTCGCCGTCGAGAAACGGCTGCTGCGCGCCTTGCCTGCGTATTCCGGACCAACGTGACCGTTGATTCCGGGCGAACGTGACCGGTGATTCCGGAGCAACGTGACCGCGATTTCCGATCGAACGTGACCGGTGATTCCGGAGCAACGTGACCGGCGATTCCGGCCGAGCGTGACCGATTTTTGCCCCACGGGCGGATCGGCGGTCACGATCCGGAGTCGGTGATCCCGAGCGAGCGGAACGAACCCCGGGTCGGCGCTGGATTTCCATTGCCGCAGGCTACCCTCTCCGATTTCTTGGAGAAATGGGATGCCTGCCAGTCGGAGAGCCATGCGCAAGATTATCGATGTCCTACGTCTGAAGTTCGAGACGGGTCTCAGCCACGAACGCATCGCCGCCGCCACCAAGCTATCCAAGGGGGCGGTGACGAAGTATGTGCAGCGCGCCCGCGATGCCGGTCTGGGCTGGCCGCTGCCACCGGAGGTGGACGAGGCGCGGCTCGAGGCGTTGCTGTTCCCGCACGCCGCACCGGCGGTGGAACGCTACGCCGCGCCCGACTTCGCGCACCTGCACCAGGAACTCAAGCGTAAGGGCGTCACCTTGCAGTTGCTGTGGGAGGAGTACGCCGAGGCCCATGCCGGCCAGGCGTATCGCTACAGCCAGTTCTGCCTGCACTATCACCGCTTCGCGCAGAGCCTGAAGCGCTCGATGCGCCAGGTCCACCGCGCTGGCGACAAGCTGTTCATCGACTACTCCGGTGACACGGTGCCGATCATCAACCCGGGCACCGGCGAGATCCGCGGCGCCGAGATCTTCGTCGCGGTGCTGGGCGCGTCGTCCTACACCTACGCCGAGGCGACCTGGAGCCAGCAACTGCCGGACTGGATCGCCTCGCACGTCCGCTGCTTCGAATTCATGGGCTGCGTCGCCGCGCTGCTCGTCCCGGACAATCTCAAGAGCGCGATCAAGCGCGCCTGCCGCTACGAACCGGAAGCGACCTCGACTTACGAGGACTTGGCGCGGCATTACAGCACCGCCATTCTGCCGGCGCGGCCGTTTCATCCGCGCGACAAGCCGGCCGTCGAAGCGAGCGTGCTCCTGGTGCAACGTTGGATTCTGGCCCGGCTCCGGCACCGTCAGTTCTTCTCGCTCGAAGCCCTCAACGCGGGCATTGGCGAGCTGCTCGTCATCTTGAACAACCGCCCGTTCCAGAAGCTCGACGGGTGTCGCCGCAGCGTCTTCGAGACCATCGACCGGCCGGCAATGACGCCGCTGCCGGCAACGCGCTACGAATTCGCCGAGTGGAAGAAGGCGATCGTCAACATCGACTACCACGTCGATGTCACCGGCCACTACTACAGCGTCCCGCATAGCCTGGTCCGACAGAAGATCGAGGCTCGCTTCACCGCCACCGCGGTCGAATGTTTCTTCAAAGGCAACCGGGTGGCGGTCCATGTGCGCTCCAGCCTGCGCGGCCGCCATACCACGGTGGCCGAACACATGCCCGAGGCGCACCGCAAGCACATGCAGTGGACGCCTGGGCGATTGTTGAACTGGGCATTGGACATCGGCCCCGCCACCGGCGACGTGGTCAAGTGGCAGTTGGAGAACCGCCCGCATCCCGAGCAGGGCTACCGCGCCTGTCTGGGCCTGCTCAATCTCGCCAAGCAGTTCACCGCGGCGCGCCTGGAAGCGGCCTGTCGCCGGGCGTTGACCATCGGCTCGCCCACCCGCAAGAGCATCAAGTCGATCCTGGAGGCGAAACTCGACGCTCACCCCGAGCTGTTCCCTGCGACCGATCAGCCACCGGCCACCACCCCGCCGGCGCACGGCAACGTGCGCGGGGCGGATTACTTCCGTTCCACCTCACCCGGAGACGTTGACCCATGCTCATCCAACCCACCCTCGATTCACTGAACCGCTTGAAGCTCCACGGCATGGCCGCCGCCCTGTCCGAGCAGCTCACCCAGAGCGCGGCCATGGGCCTCGCCTTCGACGAGCGCCTCGCGCTGCTGCTCGACCGCGAAGTCGTCCACCGCGACAATCGCCGCCTGGCGCGGCTGCTGCAACTCGCGCAGCTCAAGCAACGCGCCTGCGTCGAGGACATCGACTACCGCGCCCGCCGCGGGCTGGATCGCAGCCAACTGACCAGCCTCGCCAGCTGCGACTGGATCCGCCAGGCGCACAATCTCCTGATCCACGGTGCCACCGGCTGCGGCAAGACCTTCATCGCCTGCGCGCTCGCCCAGCAGGCGTGTCGGCAAGGTCTGTCCGCGCTTTACCTGCGCGCGCCGCGGTTGTTCGACGAACTCAGCGTCTGCCACGCCGACGGCAGCTTCCGCAAGCGCCTCGCCGCCATCGCCAAAGTCGACCTCGTCCTGATCGACGACTTCGCCATCGCCCCGATGGGCGCGCGCGAGCGCACCGACTTGCTCGAACTGCTCGACGATCGTGTCGGCACTCGCTCCACGCTCATCACCAGCCAGCTTCCGGTTGAGCATTGGCACGACTACCTCGGCGATCCGACCCTCGCCGACGCCATCCTCGACCGGCTCGTGCACGGCGCCCACAAGCTCCATCTCGAAGGAGAGTCGATGCGCAAACGCACCGCCGTCAGCACCGACAAAATCGCGTCCGGCAAGAAGAAAATTGACGGAGCGTGACCGCTCAAGGTACAAACCCAGCACAGCGCTGACCCGATGTTCCTGTCGGTCACGTTCACCCGGAAATCGCGGTCACGTTGCTCCGGAATCCGCGGTCACCTTCAGCCGGAAACACCGGTCATCTTCGCCGGAATACGCGCCTTGCCGGCGATCGCGCCCGATCTTGGCACCTGGAGTGGCGTGCGCGTGCATCGCGATTGCCACGTCCAGTTCGACCGCTGCTTCTACTCGGTACCGTTCACCTTGATCGGCCAGGCGCTGTGGCTGCGGGCCACCGACACCGCCGTGGCGATCTATCAGGACTATCGGCAGGTCGCGGTGCATCCGCGGGGCCGCAAACCCGGGCAACGCTTCACCGTCCGCGATCACCTGCCGCCGCAGGCGCAAGCCTACTTCGCCCACGACCGCCACTGGTGCCTGCAGCAAGCCACGGCAGTGGGTCCCGCCTGCGCGCAATTGGTCGACCAACTGCTCGCCGATCGCATCGTCGAGAGGCTACGCGCCGCGCAAGGTGTGCTGCGCTTGGCCGAACGCTACGGCAACGCCCGGCTGGAAGCCGCGTGCGCCCGGGCGCTCGCTCACGACAGCCCGTTCTACCGCACCGTCAAGACCATTCTCGCCGGCGGCTTCGATCAACAACCGCTGCTGCATGTCCCCGCATCGGCGCGCGCGTACGGTACCAGCGCACGCTTTGTCCGCGACGCCGAGACCCTGTTCGGCGTCGATCCCACCCTGCTGCACTGAATCCCACCCCGGAGGCATCACCGATGAACCCCGTTCCCGAGCTCGTTCCCTATCTCAAACAACTGCGCCTGTCTGGCATCCTCGATTCGCTCGAGGCACGTAATCGCCAAGCCCTCGACGGCAAGCTCGCCTACACCGAGTTCCTGGCGCTGTTGATCGAGGATGAGGTTGCCCGGCGCGAACAAAAGAAGTTCGCCCTGCGTTTGCGCCGTGCCGCCTTCCGCGCCAGCAAGACCCTCGATCAGTTCGACTTCGAACGCCTGCCGCAACTCAATCGCGCCCTGGTGCACGAGCTCGCCACCGGCCGTTACCTCGACGAGCGCGTCCCCGTGCTCATCGTCGGACCGTGTGGCACCGGGAAGTCGCACCTCGCGCAGGCCCTCGGCCACTGCGCCATCCGCCAGGGCGTCGACGTGCTGTTCACCACCTGCGCGCAACTGGTCGCCGCCATGAACGCCGCCCGCGCCACCGGTACCTACGAGCGCAAACTCGCCAGCCTCGCCCGCATTGCGCTACTCGTGATCGACGACTTCGGCCTCAAGCCGCTGCGTCCACCCGCCGATGAAGATCTGCACGATCTGATCGCCGAACGTTACGAAACCACTGCCACGATCGTTACCAGCAACCTCGACTTCACCGAGTGGGATCAAGCCTTCCCCGCCAACCGACTGCTGGCCTCGGCGACCCTGGATCGGCTACGCCACAACGCCTACTGCCTGGTACTCGACGGGCAGTCGTATCGGGCGCCGAAACTCGCCCCTACGGCCAACAAAATCAAGGTTGCCAATACGTCCAAAACCACCCATTCTTAACCACGCCGGGATGCCCGTCTTACCCCTCCGAAACTGGCTCCATTATGCCGATCATCCCCGGCTCCTTTATGCCGATCCGCGACAGAACGGGAAGGCTTCCACCCCGGATAAGGCGACGAGCGCCTCAGCGCCTATGCCGGCAACGCAACCCGCCACAGCACCGCCACAACCCGCAGCGACCGCGCCTGCTCGGGCTGCGCCACCCGTGCCCATGGCCCTCGACGCAGAGAGCGGCTGTCACGTGTGGAAGCCGAGCTGGCAACGCAACGAGTCGGTGAAGTGGATGGGCGCCTGCAGCAATTCGCTTGCAGAGGGCACCGGCAAAGCCGAGTGGATGGCGGATGGCAGGCCGAGTCTGACGTACGAAGGCACCTTCAAAGACGGCATGCTCCAAGGCGTGGGCAGCATGATCGCTGCGGGAGGTGATCGGTATGACGGCGAGTACCGCAACGGCGAACGGGAAGGGCGCGGAATCTACGTCGCAGCCTCAGGCGAACGGTACGAGGGTCAGTGGCAAAAGAATAAGCGCGAAGGCCGCGGCGTGCTCGTATACGAAAGCGGTGACCGGTACGAGGGCGACTTCAGGGACAACAAGCGTGATGGGCAAGGCGTCTATATCAAACCCGATGGCGAACGCTACCAGGGCGAGTACAAGGACGATCGTCGCGAAGGCCGCGGTGTCCTCGTGCGCGCGGATGGGACTCGCTACGAGGGGATGTTCAAGGACGGCAAGCCACTCGGAGAAGAAGTGGTCTCACGAATTTGAACAGCGCTATAAGTGGAAACTCCGGGTATAAAGCCGGACCGAAAGCGGTCTGACAAGAAGGAGTTTCTGATGGTCAAGAAGAAAGCATCGGCGCGGCGCACGCGGCGCGCGCACAATCCGGCGTTCAAGGCCCGAGTGGCCCTGGCCGCCTTGCGAGAGGACCGCACGATGGCGGAGCTGTGCGAACAGTTCGAGGTGCATCCGAACCAGATCGCCGACTGGAAGGGGCGGCTGCGCGAGCGCGCAGCCGAAATCTTTGGCTCTGGCGCCCCGCCCGAGCCGGTGAACCTCGCCCCGCTGCACGCGAAGATCGGGGCGTTGACGCTGGAGAATGATTTTTTAGAAAGCGCGCTCACCAAGGCGGGATTGCTGAGCGCAAAGCCATGATTGACCGAGACCACGAGCTTTCCATCACGCGCCAGGCCAAGCTGCTGAACATCAGTCGGGGCACGGTGTATTACTTGCCTTTGCCGGTCAGCCCGGCCGATCTGGCACTCATGCGCAAGATTGACGAACTGCACCTGGAGCACCCCTTCATGGGTGCACGCATGCTGCGTGACCACCTGGCTCGGCAAGGTATCCATGCGGGACGACGCCACATCAGAACGCTGATGCTGCGCATGGGCATTGAGGCGCTGGCACCCCAGCCGGGCACCAGCAAAACCACACCGGGCCACACCATCTACCCCTACCTGCTGCGCCAGCTGGCGATCACCCGCGCCAACCAGGTCTGGGCGCTGGACACCACCTACATCCCGATGGCGCGGGGCTTCGTGTACCTCACTGCCGTGGTCGATGTGGTCAGCCGCAAGGTGCTGGCGCACAAGGTGGCGATCACGCTGGAAGCCTGCCACGCCAGAGAGGTGATGGAACAGGCCTTGGCCCGATACGGCACCCCTGAGATCGTCAACACCGACCAGGGCAGCCAGTTCACGGCCGAAGAGTTCACCCGGGTCGTGCTGGAGCAAGGCTGCAAGCTGTCCATGGACGGGCGCGGGGCTTGGCGCGACAACGTCTTCGTCGAGCGCCTGTGGCGCAGCGTGAAGTACGAACGGGTGTACCTGAAAGCCTACGACAGCGTGAGCGCGGCACGCACCGACATTGCCGAGTATCTGTCCTGGTACAACACGCATCGCAGTCATTCGAGCCTGGGGCGCATCACGCCCGACGAGCAGTATCTGGCAGCGCTGCCGCCCATGCGCTTGGCTGCGTAAGATGAAGTCCCGGGTGCGCCCCGAGTTGCCCACCGCGGCTTTGCGTTCGTCGCAAGCGACGCACGCCGCCGTGGACAACTCTGCACCTTCAGCAATCTGCCCGGAGTCCACTTATAAATCGGGGAAAGTTGTTCAAACAAACGGAACCACTTCTCCTTGTGCTCAAGCTCTTGACTGTCGCGCAGTGCACCGATCACCTCGGATGGCGCGCCAGTGTCTTCGATCAGGCGAGAGTTGACCTCACTCGGCGGCCGAGATGCGCGAATCACTCTGTCGATTGGAGCGATGTAGCGTTCGCGGCGGCGTGAAGGAATGTAACCGTGCGTGGCAATGAATGCGCGGTCTTTGCGGGTCGTCGGGTTGAATATGTGACTAAAGTCGGCGGAAATAGTGTCACCGAAAGAGTTATGCGCGATTTCCTCGTCCTGTACGGAGCCTCCGCCCAGGAGCCGACGTGGTTTTCTCAATACTGTTGGCCTTTGGTGCGCGCTTAACTGCGCGAATTTGGACTCAAGTGAAGCGCGACCGATGAGTGCTTGGAGCGCAGCCATCTTGTCCGAATAAGGATTGAGATCTTCGTAACCGAGCTGATGTTCAGGGGCCGCTTGATCCCACGCCCCCGCTAGGAGGCGCGAGCCATCAGTGGCCACGATAGCATTTACTGGATTAAGTCCAGACGGATAAACCGCATTGAGTTCTGTGGCGTATAACCTAGCCTCTCGGTATCCGTCCAGCAGATCTTCGCCCGGTGCTTTAGCTTCTATCACTATCAAAGGAAAGCCTCCGACAACAAGGAGGTAGTCCGGAAAGTAAAGCTTCTGATCGCCCCCCTTGCCTATCGTAAAGCGTCGAATGTTCGCCTTCGTATGGACGTTGTTCGTAGAAAGGCCAAAGCCATAAGGAGGCTCTGCCGTCAGCAACGGAAGTACCAGTTTTTGCTCTACGTCACTCTCTTTTCGGAGGGCTTCAAGCGGAGGTAGCTGGAAGGGCATGGCTCTTTGGATGCTGGTGCAGTAATCCCCCGGTTAAGTAACACGGGGGCCTACGGATACATTAGACCGTTTTACCCATCCGACTTCAATCCAGTTCAGTCACGAGCAGGACGGCGTGTTGTAGGGGCTAATAAGGAAGCCGCAGGAGGGACCCGGTCGCTTGATCGCAGGGTAAGCCCGTGTCTAGCGTTCGAGCAAGGCTGCCTTGGTCGAGTCACCCGGGCGGCAGTGTAGCCATCCAGGACGCGGGCGGGGCCCCGATGTCAAGCGTTGCGCGCCACTCAACGGCGGAAGGTCGCCATTCGTGCCAACGTCGGCTTTCCGGGTTGTTGCTGACGTTCATTTCGCTGAATCCGGTGGCAGGCGTATGACCGCAGTTGGCCGAACGGCGACCGTCGCTGAACGACCCAAAACAGCCACAGGCTCTTCAGGAAAGCGGACAGTGAATCTTGATAGGAGAAGCCCTCACGCCCTTCGCCCCCACATTCGCTGCTTGTCGTTTCCGTACAGGCAATTCACTTGTTCTGCGGTGGTTTCTGCAATTCAAACACACATGATTGACCGCTGATAGGACCCCCCCAAGGCGCTTCGGGTGCACACTTCTTGACCCAACCATCATCGCTAATCCCCTTGCATTCAAACCATTGAGCAACGGGAGGGCCATAGGGCGAAAACGACGACAATCCCTTATAGTTTAGGTAGATGAACTCACAGCTCAATGCGGGATCTTTGAACTGACCATACACGCGCACGACCGAACCCATGAGACGGTTTTCCTTGTTCATATCAAGCTTGACAGCAACAACGGAGTTGACCTTTATCTGATCTCGCAGATCTGGGGAAGCATGCGCCATGTAGTCCCGTATGTTCTTGCACCCGACTTGTGAGTTCCATGCATAACAATAGGTAACCACCTCCATTTCACTGCCTTCCTGGATATCGGTTTCTGGAATTCCACTTGCCAGTAGGTCCTTCTTCAAGTCGGCCGTGAGCAATGGACGCTTGTTTTGCATTACCTCATCGCGAGAGTAGAGTCGAGTAACCACTCCCAGAATCTCCGTGCCGCTTTGGAATCCTGACGGGATCTCCTCTCGCACAGCAGTCGTTCCACATGCTGAAACAATGACGCAAAACCCCAGGACCGAAAATTTTGCAAGCTTCTGCCGTATGGTCATAAGAGCCTCCTTCTTCCTACTCGGCCAACATGTCCACCATTGTCCTATTTCGCTAATTTCTGTTGTTGAGGTGAATCAATGTAAATCAACTCACCTGCCTAGGCAATCGTGACTGAACGATGTGATAACCGAACCAACGTCAGCTATCTGGGGTAGAAGGGTCTCTCTCCGGCGTCATTTATACTTCGAGACCGTCTCTTCGTGGGCGGTCTGCGCCAATCCGGTCAACGGGCGAGATCGACCCGAAGCAGAAGTGGACAAGGGGGGGAAATCGGTCGTTCAACACCCTGCGGCGCGGCCGCATTGTATCTGTCTCTATCCGCGTTAATTGTGCTACATTGAGTTACGAATCTATGACAAAAGCCCAGCCGTTTGATTGCGATCCGCGGTTGCCGAATCGAAAATTCACCGACGCAGCACAAACGGAAGCGCCTCAGTAGTATGCCATTTAGAAAAGCCTTCTGTGTTCGACTAAGCTTCCTTACTCGGTGGGGAAGAACGATGCGGCAACATTCACTTGTTTCGGCGTGTGTGCTGAGTACGTTTTTGGCAATTGGTTGTGCCGCTGATCTGCCTAGGCACAGCGCACTGCTGACCCCGGCGAGCGCACAGGACCCGGCAGGTGTGATCCAGTTCACTAGGAGCGTCAAGGTCAAGCCGCCAAGCCTGTATTCGAGCACGATTCCGGCGGGTAGCGCCTGGCAACTCGCTGGCCGGCTTCCGGAGGGCGAGGTTTATCGCCCGATCCGCGGCACGGTGTTCGCTTTGGAAAGTGCCAACGTCCATGAGGCCTTTCTGGTGATCGACGGCAGTTCGCTGGTTGGCGCTTATCTGCCCGTGGAGCGGGCTTTCGTCACGGTGCAACGCGTCGACAACCTACCGCTGCTGCAGAAATAGGAACACCCAGCCATGGAGGAAGGATGAAAGCCACGTTACGCGCACTCGCGGCCTTGGCCGCTGTGCTCTTGATCGCCGCCTGTGCGAGTGGACCGAAGTACTCGGAAGTGTCCGGATCGATTCCCACTCTGGGCGCTGATCAGGGCCGCATTTTCTTCTATCGCACCAGCACACTCGGAGCGGCAATTCATCCAACCATCAACCTAAACGGAGTGGCAGTCGGCTCTTCGCAGCCGGGCGGATTCTTTTTCGTCGACCGGCCTGCGGGTGACTATGAGGTCGTGATGGGAACCGAAGTCGAGCGGAAGGTGACCTTCACGCTCGCCGCCGGCGAAGTGCGTTACCTGCGGACTTCGATCAGCTTTGGCATTCTGGTGGGCCGACCGCAAGCGGAGTTGGTGCCGCCCGCCGAAGGTGCCAAGGAAGTGGCCGATCTTGCCTACACCGGGCCGGCATTGACGAAGTAGTTCGACCCACAAGAGCCATTCGGGCTCCTCACCAACGAATGGCCGCTTCCTGAGGTTCAGCAGCCTGCCAGCACCCCGTAATAGCGGTGGCGATGCCGGCGTGGTGGCGGAGTGAGGGCCGACAGCCGCTCGATCAGTTCGAGTGGGGTCAGCATAAGGCTGACGCTGCTGCGTATTCCGGCGAAGATGACCGGTGTTTCCGGCTGAAGGTGACCGCGGATTCCGGAGCAACGTGACCGCGATTTCCGGGTGAACGTGACCGACAGGAACATCGGGTCAGCGCTGTGCTGGGTTTGTACCTTGAGCGGTCACGCTCCGTCAATTTTCTTCTTGCCGGACGCGATTTTGTCGGTGCTGACGGCGGTGCGTTTGCGCATCGATTCTCCTTCGAGATGGAGCTTGTGGGCGCCGTGCACGAGCCGGTCGAGGATGGCGTCGGCGAGGGTCGGATCGCCGAGGTAGTCGTGCCAATGCTCAACCGGAAGCTGGCTGGTGATGAGCGTGGAGCGAGTGCCGACACGATCGTCGAGCAGTTCGAGCAAGTCGGTGCGCTCGCGCGCGCCCATCGGGGCGATGGCGAAGTCGTCGATCAGGACGAGATCGACTTTGGCGATGGCGGCAAGGCGCTTGCGGAAGCTGCCGTCGGCGTGGCAGACGCTGAGTTCGTCGAACAACCGCGGCGCGCGCAGGTAAAGCGCGGACAGACCTTGCCGACACGCCTGCTGGGCGAGCGCGCAGGCGATGAAGGTCTTGCCGCAGCCGGTGGCACCGTGGATCAGGAGATTGTGCGCCTGGCGGATCCAGTCGCAGCTGGCGAGGCTGGTCAGTTGGCTGCGATCCAGCCCGCGGCGGGCGCGGTAATCGATGTCCTCGACGCAGGCGCGTTGCTTGAGCTGCGCCAGTTGCAGCAGCCGCGCCAGGCGGCGATTGTCGCGGTGGACGACTTCGCGGTCGAGCAGCAGCGCGAGGCGCTCGTCGAAGGCGAGGCCCATGGCCGCGCTCTGGGTGAGCTGCTCGGACAGGGCGGCGGCCATGCCATGGAGCTTGAGCCGGTTCAATGTATCGAGGGTGGGTTGGATGAGCATGGGTCAACGTCTCCGGGTGAGGTGGAACGGAAGTAATCCGCCCCGCGCACGTTGCCGTGCGCCGGCGGGATGGCGGCAGGTGGTTGATCGACCGCGGGGAACAACTCGGCGGCCCGCTCCTGGCTTGACGCTCTCATAGACCAGGTGCTCCGCATCGATTTCGCAAGCGTTCCAGCGCAAAGGCCGGCCGGGCGCAATAGCGCAGCGGGCGCTCCAGTCTCGCGCGTGAGGATCGTGGCACCGCAAGCTGCCGACCTTCGCATTGCGGAAGACGATGCGCCGTCCACCGAGGCGCGCGCGGCTCTCGGCTCTTGGCTTTCAGATCGTCGCTCGTCACACGTTTCCACCGCACTGGCCGGGGAAAAGCGCGTGCGGTGCCCACAGATCGCGTTGCCATCTTGACGAAAACCTCGCCGGTGTTCGCTCCCGTCGGCAGCCGATTCATCGCTGGGATCACGTTCTCCAGGCCTTGAACCAGATTTTGAAGAAATTCCGCGACAGCACTGGCGAGCACTTCGAACACCAGTTTGCCCAAGCCCTGGCCGCCGATGACTGCACGACAGCCCGGCGCTTCGCCCACTCCCTGAAGGGCACCGCCCTCACAGTGGCGGCGGAAGGCGTGGCCCAGACCGCCGCCCGTGCTGGAGCAGGTGGCGGCCCAACAGGACAAGTCGAACTGTAGTGCACCGCTCAGCGCTGTCCTGGCCCAGCTTGCCTGCTCAGACAGGGCTTGAGCCAGCTTGAGCACCTGATCGATACCACCAAATAGCCGGCCCCAGGGCTGCGGGGCCGATAGGGCGCCTCAAGATCGCTTTAGTTAGTTAGCGTACGGCAGCGAACAGACTGCCACCCCCCGTTGCAGCGATAAGGTAAAAAGGATTTTGGGCCAGCAAAGTCGCCTAGGTCGGGCGGCCCGATCCGCCGATGCCCAATGCGGATCGGCACTTACGAAGGAGCTGCCATGAACAGCATAGATTATTACCGCACCATGGAAATCCATCAGACCGCCTCTGGCGATGACATCAAGTACGCCTACCGCCGCTTGGCCAAGCGCTTCCACCCCGATGTTTCCACCGACCCGGATAGCGAAAGACAATTCAAAGCGGTCGGCGAAGCCTACCGCACGCTCAAGCGCCCCGAATTGCGCGCCGCCTACGATCGGCAAAGCCCCACGGCCTGTCGCCACGACGATGCGGCATTCATGTCCGCCTCGCTGCAAATCTGGTTTGCGGCCCTCCTCTATCCCAACTGGCTACATTTCTGGGGCGTGTGGACCCCGCCTTCGTAAGCGGAGCGGGGCATCGCTGGATCAGGCCTGGACGGTCTCCGGGAGCAGCCGATCAGACTCTTTCTTGACCACCGCGTAGCACAACAGCTATCGGGCTCCGGACCAATGAATGGCCGCTTCCTGAGGTTCAGCAGCCTTCCCGCGCGGCGGCGGAATGAGGGCCGCCAGCCGCCCGATCAGCTCGATTTAGGTCAGCATCAGGCTGACGCTGCCGCGCGCAGTAGCGAAGCACCGAATTGCTCAGCCAGCACGAACAGCGGGGCCGGCCTCAGCAGCCAGATCCGCACCGGCATCTGCGTGCTTGCGTGCATGTGGCAGCCGAGCAGCGACAGCGGTGTAATCGACGCCTACCAAGACTTGCGCAGGTGTGGCATGGCGCCACGCAGGGACGTCGCGCTGGATCGCCGTGGCATGCGTTGCACGTGTTCGGGCAACGCATACCATAGTCGTTTGCGCCAGGACTCCAGGTCGTTTGGCCGCACCGCAAGACGATGAGCGTCAAAGCCGCCGCGCAAAAATAGTGTAGATATTCGATTTCTTCAGGGTTGGCGGCTGTTCTATTTCCACCTCGGCCAGCCCATGCGCTTGCAGCAAGGTTCTGATCGTGACCAGTCGGCCTTCGATGTCATGCAATTCGACAACCAGCTGCCGAATTGCTTGCCAATCCTCATCCGCCATTCCCCGCAGGACATCAAGCTCGGCCTTTTCGACATCAATCTTGAGGAGATCGATGCGCTCAATACTGTGCTCGCGGATGAATTGCGAGAGGGTCTGCAGCTGGCAGAATACAGTCTCCGCCTGGAGCGCCCGCTCGAGGCCGTGGTGAACGATGAACGCGCGCAGGGGCTCGGGCACCCAGCGAAGGCAGCGTATGAGCAGCGGGGCAGCGTCGAGATATATGAGATTCTCGAGAACGAGGTCCTTGACTAGTTGAAGGTCGGCCGTTTTGTCGGCATAGGCGGTAGAGAGCACAGGAGCGCGCGGATAAAATGTGAAGGGAACCTCTCCGGCCCGGTCGGAGAGGCCGAAATTGAAGATCTTGACCTGCCGCCCCGGGACATTGGATCGCACGTTGGTCTCGAGCATTTCGAATATCGGCTTCACCGGTTCAAAAGCGTAGACGCGCACATTCCGCGCGCAATGCGCATACGCGGCGAGGCTGAAGAGGCCGATGTTGGCGCCGACATCGAAAACGGTATCGCCGGGCTGCAAGCGCAAGAGGCGGGAGAAGTAGGACTGCACCTCCATGCTTATGAAAGGCACTTCGTGCTTTTGCAGACACGAAACCGTCATTCCGTTAGGAAGCGTCACATTGGCAGTCATGTATTGAACTAGAAGAGATATATGGCTCGACCGAGCGCACGGCCTACGACTGGGGTCCCGTTTGCACGCCCGGATGCGAGGTGCAGTTTGACTGCGAGTCTCATCTTTTCTCCCCCTTGGCTTTATGAAGCACCCCGGCTGTGAAAGGGCGCGCAGCTTGCGCCGCTTGGTGCCGTCGAAATGGGTCCACCTAGCGCACGCCGAAGCGGCGCAGCAGGCCCGCCTGCTCGCAGACGCGCACCACGGAAGCTTCCGCCCCTGCATGCTGGTGCCGAGCATGACGAGGGTCTTCATGTACGCCGCCCGTCCTGCCATTCATTGACGACCCAGCGGAACTTGCCGGCCGCCGTGTTGGGAAGGGATTCCTTGATGGCGACCGTGACGCGCACGGTCGGATCGACCAGGCGCTGGATATTGCGCAGCAGCTTGTCCTGGTCGGCCTGCGAAAAGCGCACATTGGGCACCAGCCGCAACTCCCAGTGCCCCGGGCCCACCTGCGCGACCTGCGACTTGCGCACGTTCGTCACGCCCTTGAAGGCAAAGGTCAGCACGGACGGGCTGACTTCCGCGCCGTCGCCACCCGTGATGCGGTCTTCCAGCTTGCCGGCGACCGGCTCGACCATGGGGAAAGGCCGGCCGCAGGGGCAGCGGCCCGGCTTCCAGCGCGTACGGTCGCTGAGGCGGTAGCGCACCAGCGGCATCGCCAGGTTGTGCAGCGTGGTGCCGACCACGTGGCCGTAGTCGTCCGTCGGCGCACCGTGCTCGTCCAGTATCTCGACATGCGAATAGTCCGGGTTGACGTGCATCGCTCCGTACTCGCACTGGGTGGCTAAGGCCACGCGCTCGGCCATGCCGTACATGTCCATGATCTTGCCCGCCAGCCGCTCCCGAATCAGCTTCTGCTGGTGCAAATAGAGCGGCTCGGAAGCGGTGAACAGGTAGGGAATGGACAGCGACATGCCGCGCCATTCCAGATACTGCGCCAGCGTGTAGGCTGTGGAAGGATAGGCCTGCATCATCGCAGGCGCGTAGTCGCGCAGCTTGCGGATGATGGCGTCGACGCAATGGTCCGTCAGGTGCCGCGAGGACAGCAACAGCTGGCGGTTGTAGCGGTTCTCGAACCAGAACGGCGGCTCCCGCCGGTCCAGCTCCGTCACCATGTCGCCGCGCAGCGTGGCGCGCGGCATCCCATCGACATAGCCTACCCAGCTCCAGTGACGCTTGATGAAGGCTTGTTCCATCTGTACCGAACGCAGGCTGCGGAAGATCTCCAGCGGCGTGCCGGTGGTGCCGCTGGTCTTGCCCAGCACCTGCCAGGGCCGCCTCACGCCGCCGTTCGGATACAGGGCTTGCGGATGGTCCAGCAGCATCGCCTTGTCGACAATGGCGAAGAATTCGCGCAGCACCTGCCGCGCCTCGCCCGGCGCGAAGTTGCGTGGAATGTGCGCGTAGTACGGCAGCTTGGCAATGGCCGCCTGCAGGCTGCGGTGCAGCAGCCGGTTGCACAGCGTCTGCAGCGCCTCGCCATCCATCGCCTCGTGCCCGCGTAGCTTGCGCACCAGCTGTTGGCTGAGCACATTATCGCGTACCAGTGCACGGCTGCCATACAGGAGTTCCTTGCGCAATTCGGCCAGCATGCTTCCTCCCCTGGCTTTTCCCAATGTGGCCTGAACGCCATGCTAACATCTCTTGGGGCGTTATTGACCCACCCCCTCAATCCTCCTGCAAGTCGGTCCCGACCTAGCGTGCCCTAAGGCCCCCGCGCCCCGCACAAATACGAGCACGGTGGCTGTCCCCACAACTGACTGCCATAGACTCTGAACCAGCCGTTCAAAGAAAGTCTCTTCTGTCCCGTGGTCAACGGCGGCTCGTGGCCGCCAGCGGGCGTTCGCTCGGGGCAGGTCTCGAGCGTGGCGAGCACCCGGGGTGGTCGTTGGAAGGGTCCATGACTTGGAGCGCCCGGGACGACGGTTCGCTCACGCCCCCGGCAACTTTCCCACCGATCACCGGTCTAGGCAGGCACGCGAATGTTGGAGTAACATTCGCTTCCCCTGAGGAGCGCTGCAACGGGCCGTTCGGTCCCGCCAGGCTCAGGCCCTTCGAACGGCGCTCGTTGACTCGTGACCGATGGCACGGGCGGCGAGCAAGCAAACTCTCCCCGTATCCGTTTTCTCAGTCACCCTCGACAGCCAAGGAGTGATTCATGAGCGCAGTTCTCGAAACCAAGCCGTTCAGCGACTATCACGTCGCCGACATCAATCTCGCGGGGTGGGGCCGCAAGGAAATCGCGATCGCCGAGACCGAAATGCCCGGCCTCATGGCGATCCGTGAGGAATACGCCGCCACCCAGCCGCTCCGCGGCGCCCGCATTACCGGGTCGCTCCACATGACGATCCAGACCGCGGTGCTGATCGAAACCCTGCAGGCGCTCGGCGCGCAGGTGCGCTGGGCCTCCTGCAACATTTTCTCGACCCAGGACCACGCGGCTGCTGCGATCGCCGCAAACGGCACGGCGGTCTTCGCCGTCAAGGGCGAGTCGCTGGAGGACTACTGGGATTATACCCACCGGATCTTCGAATGGCCAGACGGCGGCTTTTCGAACATGATCCTCGACGACGGCGGCGACGCGACGCTGCTGCTTCATCTGGGTACCCGCGCAGAGACCGATCCGTCGGTCCTGAACAATCCCGGCAGCGAGGAAGAGCGCATCCTCTTCGCGGCGATCCGGAAGCGCGTGGCGGCCCAGCCCGGCTGGTACTCGACCCGGCTCGCGCAGGTGAAGGGCGTGACGGAAGAAACGACCACCGGGGTGCACCGCCTCTACCAGATGGCGAAGGAAGGCAAGCTCGCGTTCCCCGCCATCAACGTGAACGACTCCGTCACGAAGTCGAAATTCGACAATCTCTACGGCTGCCGCGAGTCGCTCGTCGACGGCATCAAGCGCGCGACCGACGTCATGATCGCCGGCAAGATCGCGGTGGTGGCGGGTTACGGCGATGTCGGCAAGGGCTCGGCCCAGGCGCTGCGCGCGCTGTCCGCCCAGGTGTGGGTCACGGAGATCGACCCGATCTGCGCCCTGCAGGCCGCCATGGAAGGCTATCGCGTCGTCACGATGGACTACGCCGCCGACAAGGCCGACATCTTCGTCACCGCGACGGGCAACTACCACGTGATCCACCACGATCACATGGCGAAGATGAAGGACCAGGCGATCGTCTGCAACATCGGCCACTTCGACAACGAGATCGACATCGCGTCGGTCGAGAAGTACCAATGGGAGGAGATCAAGCCGCAGGTCGATCACGTCATCTTCCCGGACGGCAAGCGCATCATCGTCCTCGCCAAGGGTCGGCTCGTGAATCTCGGCTGCGGCACAGGCCATCCGAGCTACGTGATGTCGAGCTCGTTCGCGAATCAGACCATCGCGCAGATCGAGCTCTTCACGAACACCGGCGAAGTATCCGGTCGGCGTCTACACCCTGCCGAAGCACCTCGACGAGAAGGTCGCGCGGCTGCAGTTCAGGAAGCTGAACGCGAAGTTGACCGAGCTCACCGACGAGCAGGCGAAGTACATCGGCGTGGACAAGGCGGGGCCATACAAAGCGGATTCGTATCGCTATTGATGAGTTCGAGAGGCGGGAGCGCTGCTACGCGCGCAGCGTTCCTTTCCCCTTCTCACATCCCCCTTCCCGTTTCTCCAGCCGATGCAATCCCAATCCCGCCACCCGCGCGCGTTCAGCTTCGAATTCTTCCCGCCGAAAACGCCGGAAGGCATGGAGAAGCTGCGCACCACCCGCCGCCAGCTCGCGCAGCTCAAGCCGCAGTTTTTCTCCGTCACCTTCGGCGCCGGCGGCTCGACCCGCGACCGCACGCTGGAGACGGTGCTCGAGATCCAGGCCGAGGGCAGCGACGCCTCGCCGCACATCTCCTGCATCGCGTCGACACGCGCGGACATCGCAGCGACCCTCAAGCTCTACCAGTCGCACGGCATTCGCCACATCGTCGCGCTGCGCGGTGACCTGCCCTCCGGTCTCGCGTCCTTCGGCGAGCTCAGGTATGCGAGCGAGCTGGTGGAGTTCATCCGCGCAGAGACCGGCGACTGGTTCACGATCGAGGTTGCCTGCTATCCGGAGATGCATCCGCAGGCGCGCAGCCCGCAGGAAGACGTGCGCAACTTCAAGCGCAAGGTGGACGCGGGCGCCGACTCCGCGATCACGCAGTACTTCTTCAACGCCGACAGTTATTTGCACTTCATCGACGAATGCGAGGCGGCGGGCATCGATCTCCCCATCGTCCCCGGCATCATGCCGATCGGGAACTTCTCGCAGCTCGCGCGTTTCTCCGATGCCTGTGGGGCGGAGATCCCGCGGTGGATCAGGCTGCGGCTGCAGAGTTTCGGTGACGACAGCGCGTCGATCCGTGCCTTCGGGCTGGACGTAATCACCGATCTCTGCGACCGGCTGCTCACCGCCGGCGCGCCCGGGCTGCACTTCTACACGCTGAACCAGGCGGGGCTCACCAGCACGATCTGGCAGCGGCTCGGGTTGTCGTAGGCGACGCACCCAAAGAGCGGGGCAGGTCGACCGCCCTGCCCCGCGTCACTTGACAGCAGCACCGCGTGAGCGGAGTCGTCAGGCGGCAACCTGCTTCGTGACCCGCGCGTGCGACGGATTCTGCGCGTAGGCGTGATACGCGGCCGATTCCGCCGCGCCGAACGGACGTCGACGCCCATGTCGGCGAAGACGGTCTCGAGCGCGCACAGGCACAGCATCACGTTCTCCATCCTGCACGAATAGCCCATGATGCCGAAGCGCCAGATCTTGCCCGCGAGGTCGCCGAGCCCGGCGCCGATTTCGAGGTTGTAGTCGAGCAGCAGGCGTCGGCGTACCTCCTTCTCGTCGATGCCGGGCAGCACGTGCACGGCATTCATCTGCGGCAAACGGTCCTTTTCCTCGACGAGGAAGCTTAGCCCGAAGGTCTCGAGGCCCGCGCGCAACGCCTTGTGGTTGCGCTCGTGCCGTGCCCATGAGTTCTCCAGGCCTTCCTCCTGCAGCATGAGCAGCGACTCATGTAAGGCATAGAGCGAATTGCAGGGAGGGGTGTGGTGATACGTGCGGGTGGTCGCACCCCAGTAGCCGAGCAGCAGGCTCAGGTCCATGAAAAAGCTGTGCACCTTCTCCGTGCGGCCGCGCACGAGGTCGACCACGCGATCGCTGAAGCTGATGGGCGCCAGCCCCGGCGTGCACGACAGGCACTTCTGGCTCGCTGCGTAACAGGCGTCGATGCCCCACTCGTCCAGCAGCACAGGGACACCGGCGAGCGACGTCACCGCGTCCATGATGGTCATGGCGCCGTGCTTTTGGGCGAGTGCGGCGATCGACTTCGCGTCGGACGCGACCCCCGTGGAAGTTTCCGCGTGCACGAAGGCGACGATCTTCGCGTCCGGATTAGCTTCGCAGCGCTTCCTCGACCTTATTCGGATCGACCGGGGCGCCCCACGCGTCTTCGACGACGATCGGAACACCGCCGCAGCGCTCCACGTTCTCGATCATGCGGCCGCCGAACACACCGTTGCGGCACACGATGATCTTGTCGCCCGGGCTCACCATGTTGACGAAGCACATCTCCATGCCGGCCGACCCGGGGCCGGAGACCGGAAAGGTGGCCGCGTTCCGGGTTTGGAACGCGTAGCGCAGCAGCCCTTGCAACTCCTCCATCATCTCGGCAAAGATCGGGTCGAGGTAGCCGATGGGAGAACGGGTCGCGGCGGACAGCACGCGCGGATGGACGTCGGACGGTCCCGGACCCAACAGGGTCCGCTGCGGCGGGTAAAAGGAACTCGCCTTCCGCTTCGGGATATCGCTTTGCGCGCTCATGGAATGCTCCGGTAAGGGGCCGGTCGGGTGCAGGGAAAGGCGCGGATTGTAGCAAAAATGCGGCAGACGCCGCAGGCGACGCAGCCGTTACCGCAGCGGCGCAAAGGTTACGCAACACTGCTGCTGCAAATCGTCGAGCAGCGCCTCGGCACCACGTGTGGTTGATGCGCACGGGTGGCTGCGTCGTCTCGACCTGCATGGCCGTCTTCACGGAGGCTCCGGTGGCGGGGGCAAGGCGAAACCCTCCGCGATTGCTACACGCTCGAGCGCCTGCTCCATGATCGAGCGCGCATGTCCCGCGGCACGCTGCAGGTCGAGGTGCAGCGAAACGTCCGAAGGGCTGCGACTCGCGCATTCCGCGCTGTACTGCTCGAAACATCCCAGGCTCGTTACCAGTTCCACCAGGTGCCTCGGACACTCGCACTCAACGGTACGGGATGCACTGGCGAGCCCGGCGAGCGTTCGTTCGTCGAACCTCGGGGGACGGGGTTCAGCGGTGTCCAGCCTGTCGCCGGCTTCAAGGCGAGGGCGATGCAAGAGGTCGAGGCAGATTGCTTGGAGCTCGACCGGATCCGATGTGGCACGCGCCACGGCGTGCCCGGCCATGCGCATCTGCCGCACCACGGCGCTGGGCGCGAAGCGATACAACACGATTGCAAGGGCGGCGCCGCACGCAGCCTTGATCGACGCGACCCGCACGAGGTCGGCATCGCGTAGCGTCGGGAGCTCGATGATCGCGACATCCGCCTCGACGCCTGCCAGGCTCGACGCAGCCTTCTCGGGATCGGTGCTGCTGCCGACGATTCTCCCTACGCTGCCCGCGAGTGCCTTGCCGATCTGTTCCGCCGTCAGCAGCGAACCAACTAACGCGACCCGGACTTCCCGCCCTTGCCTCGGCGCGTTGCGGGCCGCGTGCAGAAGCCCGGCTGTGGCCCGCATGCGCGAGAGGTCGTCCTCGTCGAGCGACGCAATGGTTCCGATTGGATGGCCCATGTCCACGAGCTGCTTGATCAGTGTCAGGCGCTTGATGTCGGCTGAGGAGTAAAGGCGCTGCCGTCCTGCGCTGAGGCGCGGGCCAACTACCGAATAGCGGCGTTCCCAGATCCGCAGCGTGTCGACCCGGACGCCAGCCAGCCGCGCGGCCACGCCACTGCGGTAAGCACCGCTTTGCGGATCTTGTTTACTCATCGATTACCGGTGAAGGATCAATGCTTCCAATGCTCTCGCCAATGTTACCTGATTTTGAACCGGTATTGACACGCTTTATGAGGAATAAACCGAGACAAATGATCTGCTCTAGTTGTCTAGGGGAGGTCTCGCAACGTAAACCGAGACAATGGAGTGACGAAGTTCGACGTCTGCACGTTTCGCCCTATCGCAGTTCGTACTTAACGAAAGGAGACCAGCACCATGAAGAAAACCGCTATCGCAGTCGCCGCCGCCGCCTTGCTCGCCACCAACGCGTGGGCGAAGGACATTGTCGATACAGCCGTGTCGGCCGGACAGTTCAGCACCCTTGCTACCGCGCTCAAGGCGGCAGGCCTCGTCGATACGTTGAAAGGTCCCGGCCCGTTCACGGTGTTCGCGCCCACCGATGCCGCCTTCGCGAAGATTCCGAAAGCCGACCTGGAGGCGCTGCTCAACAACAAGGCCAAACTCACTCAGGTATTGACCTACCACGTGGTCGCCGGGCAGGTGATGGCAAAGGACGTGAAGCCGGGTGCGGTCAAGACCGCCGAGGGTAGCTCGCTCATGGTCAAGGCTGATGGAGGCAAAGTGATGGTCAATAACGCTACCGTCACCAAGACCGACGTCGTTGCCGACAACGGCGTGATTCACGTGGTCGACACCGTACTCATCCCGAAGTAATCAAACGAAGCCGGGGCAGAGGGCCGGGCGATGATTGGCCCGGCCCCTCTCCACGGCCAGAGAAACTCGCTTCATTTCAAAGGATGCCAACATGACTGACGTCTCCATTCTCTTCGCCGCCATGCACGCCGCCCTGACGCTTCTTGGAGTCGGTTGGACGGTCTACCAGGTCAAGCTGCTGCGGAAACCTCGGCGCAAGTATTGATGGCTACGGAATGCGATGGCGTCATCGTGAGGAAATAATCGTGGTCGACCTCCTCCTGTCCGCGAACGTCGGGGTCATGGTCTTCTTCACGGCTGTCATCGCACCCGTCGTCTTCAAAGTTCTGCCGGAAGAGTGGGCGGCGTCGTACGTCCGGGCGTTCTTTCCGCGCGGTATTTTGCGTTTCTCGGCTTAATCTCGGCGCTCGCCGCGATGTCAGCGAACGGCACGCTGCCGCAGAGCATGCTTGTGCTGTGCGCTGCACTCTCCTTCGCCTCGGTATGGTTTCTAATCCCCCGCATCAACGTGGCGCGGGATTCCGGCCAACACTCGAAGTTTCGCGTGCTGCACGGACTGAGCGTGGGCATCAATTTCTTGCTTATTGGCGCCTTCACCGGCTTGCTGTGCACTGGCGCGTGAAAACGACACTCCTCGCCGAAGGTGGGTGGTAATGACAGTCCAAGTGGTCTGGTTCAAGCGCGACCTACGAGTCGTCGATCACGCGCCGCTCGTGGAGGCCGCGGCGGCTGGAGCAGTGTTGCCACTCGTCGTCGTCGAGCCCGACTACTGGCGCCAAGCGGACGTTTCGCGGCGGCAATGGCAATTCCAGCGCGGTGCGATCGAGGACCTCCGCGGTGCACTGGCGGAGCTCGGCGCACCGTTGCAGACGGCAACCGGAGACGTGGTCGAGGTATTGCAGCGCTGCCGCGCGCGTTACGGCGACATCAAGCTATGGTCGCACGAGGAAGCCGGCAACGGCTGGAGCTTCGCGCGTGATCGGCGGGTCGCGGCCTGGTGCTGTGCGCGGGGTGTCGACTGGCAGCAGCGCCCACAGTTCGGTGTCTGGCGCGGTGCCCGGCTCAACCGCGACCGCTGGGCCGCCGACTGGGATCGATTCATGACATGCCCCGTGCGGCCTGCGCCGGAATCCCTTTGCTGTGCCCCGACGCTGTTGGACGACGCGCTGCCGACCGCGGCCGAGTTGGGACTAGCGCCCGATGCACTGCAGTACGGGCCAACACCGGGTCGCTCTGCCGCACTGGAGCGTCTGCATTCATTCCTCGACCGCACGCGGTGAACATTACACGCGCCAGATGTCGTCGCCCGTGACGGCCGAAACTGCGTGCTCACGCCTCTCGCAGGATCTTGCCTTCGGCACCCTGTCGCTGCGCGAGGTCGCCCAGGCCGCGTGGCGTCGCGCAAAGGAAGTGGAAAGCGATCCGGGCGCCAGTTGCTGGGCGCAGTCCCTGCGGTCATTCATCGCACGCCTGCACTGGCACTGCCACTTCATCCAGAAGCTCGACGCCGAGCCCGCTGCCGAGACCCGGCCCTTCGCTCGGGCCTACGAAGGCTTGCGGCCGAAGCCGGGCGACGCGATGCGCATGGCGGCCTGGCAGGATGGTCGTACGGGTTACCCGTTCCTGGACGCGGCCATGCGCTACCTGATCGCGCACGGCTGGATCAACTTCCGCATGCGCGCGATGCTGATGAGCTTCGCCGCGTACGACCTGTGGCTGCCCTGGCAGGAGGCAGGCCTGCATCTCGCACGGCAGTTCGTCGACTACGAGCCCGGCATTCACTGGCCACAATGCCAGATGCAGGCGGGCGAGACCGGCATTAACACCGTGCGCATCTATTCGCCGGTCAAGCAGGGTCACGACCAAGACCCGGACGGTGCTTTCGTCCGGCGCTGGGTGCCGGAGCTTGCAGCCCTGCCGGGCGCCGCCGTCCACGAGCCGTGGCGTCTTTCTGCCGGGGAACGCAGGAGCTTGTGCCCCGATTATCCCGACCGCATCGTCGGCCACGAGGCTGCCGCTCGCGCAGCGAAGGCAGCCATCTACGCCCTGCGCCGTCGCGCCGATGCCCGCGCAGAAGCGCAGGCGGTGCAGCGCAAGCACGGCTCGCGGCGCCGGCGTGCACAAGCAACCTCGCCGCAAAGTCCGCCCGATCTCTGATGAGGAAGCCGATCCGAAAATCGGCCCTGCCGTCGAAGGTTTGCGTCGTCTGCGCGCGGCCGTTCGCGTGGCGGAAGAAATGGGTGCGCGACTGGGAGCGTGTCAGGTATTGCTCGGAGCGGTGTCGCCGGCGCGGGTGCCCCGTCTGATCCCGTCAATACTCCAGCGCCGTCGCCTTGCCGCGGAACACCCAGTAGCTGTAGATGCTGTAGCCGACGATCACCGGCAGTACGATGCAGGCGCCGACGAAGATGATCATGAGCGATTCCGTGCTGCTCGCCGCCTGCCAGATCGTGAGTCGATCGACGACGAGCCACGGGAACATGCTGTAGGCGAGGCCGTAGAACGCCAGCAACATGACGCCGACGGTACCTGCAAACGGCACCCAGTCGCCGTACGTGTTGCCCTGCTCGAGCCGCTTCGGCAGCCGCCGTAGCGACCGGTCGACGATCAGGAACAGGACGAGCGTTGCGAGCGGCACCGGGGCGAGCAGCACGACGTAAGGCAGCGAAAACCATTTGTCGAAGATGGCCGGGCTCACCAGCGGCGTCGCAGCCGAGATGCCCGCGATCCCCAGCGCCACCAGCCACAGGCTCCCGCGCGCCCAGCGCACCGCCTTGCGCTGGCAGTTCGCCCTCGGTCTTCATGATCAGCCAGCCGGCACCGAGCAGCGTATAGGCGCCGAGCAGACACACCCCGATGAGCGCTGCGAAGCCGATCGCCCACCAATCGCTGCGAAAGCCGGTGATCCACTGTCCGAGCATGTAGCCCTGCGCCAGGCTCGCCAGCACCGAGCCGGCGTGAAAGGCCGTGTTCCACAGTGGCTTCTGCTCGGCGCTCGCCTTGACGCGGAAGTCGAACGCCACGCCGCGCAGGATCAGGCCCACGAGCATGAGTGCTACCGGGAGGTACAGCGCGGTGAGGATCAGGCCATGCGCCTTGGGAAATGCCACCAGCAGCACGCCCACGCCGAGCACGATCCACGTCTCGTTGGCGTCCCAGAACGGACCGATCGACGCGATCATCGTGTCCTTCTCGGCGTCGCTCGCCGCGCGCAGCAGTGCGCCTACACCGAGATCGTAGCCGTCGAGGACGACATAGATCAGCATGGCGAGGCCCATCACGGCGAGGAAAGCGAGCGGCAGCCAACCACCCGGTTGCAAGAGCGATGCAAGGGTCTCGGACACGATCAGGCCACGCTCGGTTGGGGCCGCTGCAGCGGGCGCGCGCCCTGCGGCGGAAGAGTATCCATGGACGCCTTGCGTGCAAGTCGGAACACCACCGACACGTAAGCCACGGTCAGCGCCAGATACAGCGTGAGATAGATCGCCAGCGTCGTACCGATGGCCGCTGGAGGCACCGGTCCCGCCGCCTGAGCAGTGGTGAGCACGCCCTGCACGAGCCACGGCTGCCGCCCGATCTCGGTCGTGTACCAACCGGCGACGACGGCCACCCAGCCGGAGAAGGTCATCGCGAGCAGCGCCCAAACCACGGCCGGCGACGGGTCACGGCCGCCGCGCTGCTGCCACCAGGCGATCCAGCTTACGAGGAGCATCAGCACGCCGACGCCGACCATGATGCGGAATGCGAAGAACACCGGCGCCACGGGCGGGTGCTCGCCGGCGAAAGTGTCGAGCCCTTTGATCTCGCCCTCGGCGTCGTGCGTCAGGAGCAGGGAAGCGAGCTTCGGCACCTCGATCGCGTAGCGGGTTTCGCGTGCCGCCTCGTCCGGCACACCGAAGAGTACGAGCGGCGCACCCTTCTCGGTTTCCCAGACGGCTTCGATCGCGGCGATCTTGGCGGGCTGGTGCGCGAGCGTGTTGAGGCCGTGCAGATCGCCGGCAATGATCTGCCTGCAGCGGGATCAGCAGCGCGGCGGTGACGACTCCCGTGCGCATCGTCAACCGGACCTCCTCGCTGCGATCGTTGCGCAGCCAGCGATAGGCGCTGATGCCGGCGACCAGGAATGCCACCGTCAATCCCGAGGCGAGCAGCATGTGCACGAGGCGGTATGGCAGCGAGGGGTTGAACAGGATCGCCCACCAGTCCGTCGCATGCGCGACACCGTCTCGCATCTCGAACCCCACCGGCGTGTGCATCCACGAGTTCAGCACCAGGATCCAGAACGCAGACAGCGTGGTACCGCCAGCGACCAGCACGGTGGCCAGCGTGTGGATGCGGTTGCCCACACGACGGTGGCCGAACAGCATGATGCCGAGGAAAGTCGCTTCGAGGAAAAACGCGGTCAGGACTTCGTAGGCGAGCAGCGGCCCGGCAATGTTGCCGACGGTCTGCATGAAACCGGGCCAGTTGGTGCCGAACTGGAAGCTCATCGTGATGCCGCTGACGACGCCCAGTGGGAAGCGTCAGCGCAAAAACCTTCACCCAGAGATGGTAGCCTGCAGCCCATGGCGTGCTGTCGGTGAGTCTTGAAGTCCCCGTTGCCGCGGTGCCGCGCGGTTGTGCCGCAGCTTGAAGTAGAGCAACAGCCAGCAGAGCGCGATGCTGATCGTCGGAAACAGTATGTGGAATGTGATGTTGGCGCCGAATTGAATGCTGCGCGAGCAGAAGGGGATCGATGTCGGGTGAGCCGTCGACCTGAAAGAGCTGATGGTCAGCTCAAGTCAGACTGGCTATGCCGCCGCCGGTTCCTGACCGGTCACCGCCTGGGTCGCGTCACGCGGGAACGCGCGAGCCGTCCCACGCGAACACGCAGCCGCTGTCGGCAGCGGTCACACCGTCGATGACGCGCAGCAGATGGGCCGCCGATTCGCTCGGCGAGAAGAGCTTGCCCGGCGCCACGTTGTCTTGGAACGGCTGCGACAGCCGCGTGTCGACCGTGCCCGGATGCAGGCCGATGCACACCGCCTCCGGCGCGCGGCGCTTGAGCTCGATCGCGAAGTTCTTGAGCAGCATGTTGAGCGCCGCCTTCGATGCCCGGTAGGCGTACCACCCGCCGAGACGATTGTCCTCGATGCTGCCGACGCGCGCCGAGATCGCCGCGAAGACCGAGCGAGCCTGCGCGCGGCAGCAGCGGCAGGAAGTGCTTGGCCACCAGCGCCGGACCGATGCTGTTGACGGCGAAGACCTGTGCCAGCGTCTCGCCCTTGAGCGCGCCCCAGTGCTTTTCCGGCCGCACGCCGTCGCCGTGGAGCATACCCGAGGCGACGATCACGAGCCGCACCGCGCCCAGGGCGCGCGCCTGCGCGGCCGCAGCGGCGATGCTGGCCTCGTCGGTCGACATCGATGCGGGCTCGCACGATGCGCGGATCGTCGTCGCCGGCCGCTGTGCGCGACAGCGCCAGCACGCGCCGAAACGGAATCGTCGGCGAGCTGCGCGACCAGTGCGGCGCCGAGGCCACCCGAGGCGCCGATGACGACGGCGATGCTGCGGTCGGCCAATGCGTTCTCCATCGAGGCTGTGGTTGACGATGACGCCGAGGGAATTGCTGTGTACGCTGAAAGTTTCGCGCGCTGTGGGCGCGAGAGTGAGCGGTCTGTGCAGGCTGGCCGGCCGCGATCGGTCTAGGGCGAGCCTTGAGGTCGGCTGAACGGCTTCGCCGGTAGCCCAGTTTCAAGTGGGTGTCGGGTCGGTTCGACGCCATATCCAACACGAGATCCCCGGCTCGATCGTGCGCCGACAGTTTCGTCGGCCACTCCAGTTCCGATCGCAGGTCGAGATCTGTTACTGCTCCACCTACGTTTCCCTTCACCTCCAGAACCATCCTCGCAGCTTGTCGCCGATAGGCTTGTTATCCACCAAGCATCAGGGGCAGGGGGCGGATCGTCGTAAAGAGAAGCCACTCCGGAACCACCCACCCCCGAGTAGAGACGGAGTGGCCCCGGATGCTCGTCCTGGAACGTCTCCGCGTCGCGGCGAGGTGAGCAGAGAGGGGGACCCGCAGTTGCTTTGCGCCCCCGGCTGACCTGGCATTCGAGGAACCGAGTACTTCCTCCAGCCCGTATGCGAGCCCATTGACGGGATGTTGGTACGGCAGTCCCACGACCGCCCATCTCATTCGCTTTAAGCTTGGCAAGTCCGGAAACAGCCGCATGAGCAGGCGACCCTCATCGGTCAGCAGTTTGCCCTCGAAGAGTTGGAGGAACCTGATGAGACGCAGTGAGCTCGCGGCGGCGTATGTATGCAGCGCCCGCTCGCGGAGGTCTGGCTCAACGTTGCGGAGATAGCCGAAGAGGCCCTCGTACGCCTCCGCCGCCGCTGGTGCAAAACCCTGTTGAGCAGCGCCATCTCGGTAAGAACGATTCCTCGTGTGGGTCATACCCCTGCTTCGTCATCACGCAGGCGCCGGCTCACCCCAGGGAGAAGGTGAGTCCGATCGACCGCGCCTGCGTGCCGCTGTTGGCCACATCAGGCCAGGAGCCCAGCCCCACCTTCGGTGCCCACCCCCAGGTGCGCGCCGGCCGCTGATGTTGCGAAGGCGAAGGTCAGCCACCGTGGGTCAACGACGCAGTGATCCATGAACATCTCGACATCGGGCGTTGTTCCTGTCCCGGGCGGTGGCGGCGGGGTCGCCTGAATCGCCGGTAGTGTCGTACCCGCCGCGCCGCTGGCGCGGCTCCTGCGACGGGTCGAACGAGGGCGGTTTGCCCCGGCTCGACAGTCTTTCAGAAAGCGCACGATGCCCTTGTAGAGCTGGGCTTCACGCGAGGGTGGCTTGCAGATGCTGATGTGGTCCTCGTCGAGCGGAACGGCGCGCTCGCCGGGAATGTTGGGCTCGGCGCTGGTTTCGTCCACGACGAGTATGCCCTTCGGCAGCCTGATGCCGAGCAGCGGGATTCTCCGGACGCACCTCTCTCTTTTCGCAGTAGGTGCGGCAGATCACGTGCTGGTTGCGCTGGTACTTGAGGAACGAGCCGTGCAATTGCGCAGCGAAGTCCGGCGCCGGCGGATACCGGACCTGCTCGTCGGCGATAGACCACGGCGGCCAGTTCGGCGAAGTTGGCCACGTGCGCTCCGGAATGCGGCGTGGCGATCAGCGACTGCTCCAGGTCGGCCGGCGATCCAGCTTGATGGGCTTGCAGACGCCGAGCTTTCGGCGTGCCGCAGGATCTGCTTGGCGACGATGCCGCCCATGCTGTGCGTGATGAACGCCAACGGGCGCTCCCCCAGCCCTTCGTTGCTGAAGGCTTCAGTGGACCTGGTTGCCGCGGTCCGCGAGCGGCATCGACTCCTCCTTCCATTTCGACCCTGCAGCGGCGTAGCCGAGGGTCCAAAGACCCATGCCAGACAGGTCCGCAGCCAGCCAATTGGCGATAGTAGTGGCGCATGCCGTCCTGGTCAGCCATCCACGTCGTCCAGGCGTCGCCGCCGAGACCGTGGATGAACACCACGTCGATTGCCCGCGTGTCATCGTCACAGCCGGCGATCTTGCAGGTCCCGGCGCATCGGGCTCGGGAATGCGGGTAAGCAGCATCGGTGGCTCCCTCTTGGTTTCTTCGGGTTCCTGGGGTGAACAACGTGGCCGCAGCCCAAGTTTGCTTGACAGCCGAGGCTCGTCACCAGCCACCCCGGAGCAGGGCTCAATCGTTGTCCGGTCCGCAGCACAGCTGATGGGTTTCTCGTGTTTCCAGGCGCAAGGCTCGACGATGATCGGCACGACGCGGATGCCCTCGCGGGTGCGACGCTCCAGCAGGCGCGAAAGCTCTTCGGTGTAGATGAAGTCCGAGGCGATGAAGGCCGAAGCTCACGAGCAGCAGCGCGAGCTGGCAACCATCGACCGCGACGCGGATGTTAGTGCGCCATTCATCGCCCGCGTCGATGCAGCGGTCGTCCCACGGTGCGATCAGACCTTGCCGCTGCAAGCCCTTGAGCCGCTGCGTGAGCGCCTTCTTGAGCGCCTCGTCTTCGTGGGCGTAGCTGATCAGGTTCTCATAGTCCGGTGCATGGCCTCCCTTGCAGCGGCGTCTTCGCCTTCTTCGGCACGCTCGATCTCCGCCGCATGCAATGCCGCAAGTGACCCTCGCCGCAGATCGTCTTCATCGCCGGCGCCCTGGTCGGCCTCACGCTTCGCCGAAAACCAGCATAGAGCAGAATCATGGTGTTCCGAAGGACAGGCCGGAGCAGGCGTCACCATGAAAAAAGCAGCTTCAGTCATCAAGGGTTCGGCCCGGAGCATCGCCTGGAAACGCCCGCAGCGGTTGACGCGGTCGGTGGCCAAGAGCGCCACGGCATCGGTCATTCGGTTCGGATTGCCCGATCAGTCGCTGACCGTGGACGTCGCGGGGCCGCTCAAGCTGCGGCCGGCTGGCCGGGCGTTGCTCGAGTGGCTGACCGGCGCAGTGGTGAAGCGCATCGAGCGCGTATCGGAGAAGACCGCCCTCGACCTGCTCAAGCACGCACCGACGACGGTTACCCGCGTCTTTCGCCACGACTATGGAAGCTTTCGCCGAGCCCGCCGCGGGGCGCATCGTCACCTCCGCTCAAGGCGCGGGCCCGGGGGATGGGGATGCGACAGCGATCCTCGCCGGCGAGGAGGACATGCTCACGCTCGCGAGGCGCAGCGCAGGCGCTGGGACTCACCCCGCCTGCCGTCAACGACCGCTTCCGGGCTGGCAGGCTCCT
>CAVTGS010000019.1:0-118545 GCA_963734295.1 uncultured beta proteobacterium
CAAGTAGCCCTGCTATGCGGGGCCTTGGCGTTTTCACGGCGAAATGATCGGGCAGGCACTCGTGCGCGATCGGGGATCGTCGATTAATGAAGAGAAGTCAGGCAAATGAATAAACGAACAGTATGGATGTGGATGCTTGCATTGACCGTTGCGCTCACTGGCGAAGTGAGCGCGCAACAGTACATATACCCGGCCAAGGGCCAGTCGCCGCAACAGCAGAAGAACGACGAGGCGGCCTGCTATTCATGGGCGGTTCAGCAAACCGGCTTCGATCCGGCGAAGCCACCGCCGTCGGCTGCGGGCGCGCCACCGACCACGGCTACGGGGACGACGCCGGGCGCCGGGGCTCGGGGCGCCGCGCGCGGCGCGGTCGTCGGCGGAATCGTCGGCGACGCGGGAGCGGGTGCGGCGGCCGGTGCCGCTGCCGCGCGGGGACAGAGCCGTCGCCAGAACATGGCCGCCGGACAGCAGGCCCAATCCGCCAACCAGCAACAGCAGGCGGCCTTCGCCAAGGCTCGCGCGGCCTGTCTCGAAGGACGCGGTTACACCGTCAAGTAAGACGCTCCTCGGTGCAGCAGCGCGTTGCTCGCTGTGGCAAGAGCATAGAATCGGACATCCGTTCGCATCTGTAGTCCAGTCCGAAGGCAGGCTATTTTTCTACCTGGGTATGAGCCACCGAACATTGATCATTCTTGCAGGGGTCGTGGTAGCGCTGCTCCTGGCGGCATGTGCATCACCTCCGGAGCGAGCCCTCTCAGAAAAGGCTCCGTCATATGTCGCGCTGCCGAACGGATACGATCCGCTGAATCCCAACCAGATTGCGCCCGTCTACGCTGCGCTTACGGCGGGTAGCGGTGAGAATTTTGTACGTCGCCTCGAGCGCAAGCGCGGGCACGCGCTCAATGTGCTGTCCCTTTCAGGCGGCGGCCAGAACGGTGCCTTCGGTGCCGGCTTCCTGATTGGTTGGCGCGAGAGCGGTCGACGGCCCGAGTTCGATATCGTCGGCGGTGTCAGCACCGGCGCTTTACTGGCGAGCCACGCTCTGCTCGGCACCCCGGCCGACGACGCACAGCTCGAAGAGATGTACACGCAAGTCACGAAAAAGGACATCTATCGGGACATAGGGATTTTTGGCCTCGTGTCGGCGCTGATTCGCTGTCGGACACCGCACCGCTCCGGGCCCTCATTGCCAAACACATTACCGCGGAGACCTTGGAACGTGTGGCTGCCGCTTACGACGACAACCGGCTCCTGGTAGTGGGCACCACGAACATCGATTACGGCCAGACCTGGATCTGGAATATGTCGATGATCGCGAAGGACGGAAACCTCAAGCTGTATCGTGAGGTGTTGCTCGCCTCTGCATCGTTCCCCATCGTCTTTCCGCCGGTGGAAATCGAGGGTCATCTGTTCGTCGACGGGGCCGCCCGTTCGAATGTTGTCATCGCAGGAATGGCGGGGACCGAGCGACCCGAGCCTCCGCTGTATGGGCCAGGCAACATGTACCTGATTGACAACGGCAGGCTCAAGAACCCTCCCGAGGCCTTGCGCAGGGCCCTCGGTGACGTGGCAGCCACGACGATCAGCGTGATGATGGACCAGTCCATGCTGACAGCCTTGACGCGGTCCTATTTTGGGGCTCTGGCTCTAGGTTATAACTTCAAAATGGTTGCGATCCCCGAGGGCGTGAAGATCGGAAAGGACCCACTCGCGTTCGACCCGAAACAGATGCGCGCAGCATTTGATGCGGGGCGTGCGCTCGCGAAGCAGCCCGATCCCTGGTCGACCGTCCCGCCCAACCTCGGCGATATTCCCACCTGGGCGTTCGAGGCGATAAAGGAGCGTTACTGAGACGGAAATTCCCTATGAACGGGTCGAGCATTTGCGGCCTACTAACTCTGCAACTGGACCATGAATAACGATCGCGCCCGCCATTCGAATCTGCACCGCAAGCGCGGACATGCAGCATGACCCACGATCCGACAGCCGCGGAGGCAGGCTCCGGCACGGGGGCACTACGCTTCGACGTGGTCGCCGGTCTCACGGCCGCGGCGGTGGTACTGCCCAAGGCTATGGCCTACGCGACGGTAGCCGGGTTGCCCGTCGCCGTCGGTCTCTATACCGCCTTCATCCCGATGGCGGTCTACGCGCTGCTCGGCTCTTCGCGCGTGCTCAGCGTCAGCTCCACCGCCACCCTGGGCATCCTGGTCGCCACGCAGCTCGGCCTGGTGGTGCCGGACGGCGACCCGGGGAAACTGGTCACCGCGACAGCCACGCTGACCGCGCTGGTGGGCGCGATGCTGGTGCTAGCGCGCCTGATGCGCCTGGGATTCGTCGCCAACTTCATTTCCGCGCCGGTTCTGACGGGCTTCAAGGCAGGGGTCGGCCTGCTGATCGTGCTCGACCAGGTGCCCAAACTCTTTGGCATCCACATCACCAAGCAGGGGTTCTTTGCCGACCTGCTCAGCGTCATGCACCAGCTTCCCAGCACTTCGCTGATGACGTTGGCGGTGGCTGCGGCGACGTTCGCGATACTGATCGGCATGGAGCGGCGGTGGCCGCATTCCCCGGCCCCCCTGGTCGCGGTGGGCGGCAGCATTGCCGCATCGTGGTACTTCGGCCTGCAGGCAGCGGGGGTCTCGACGGTAGGCCTGATTCCGCAAGGACTCCCGTCACTCACGTTGCCGGACCTTGCGCTGACCCAGCAGTTGGTGCCGGGCGCGCTCGGGATCGCGCTGATGAGCTTCACCGAAACGATTGCGGCGGGTCGCGCCTTTGTGCGTCCGGGCGACCCGCCGATCGATGCGAACCGGGAGCTCATCGCTACCGGGGCGGGCAATATGGCGGGCGCGCTGCTGGGCGCGATGCCGGCCGGCGGTGGCACCTCGCAGACCGCGGTCGTGCGCTCCGTGGGCGGGCAGTCGCAGAGGGTATCGCTGGTCACTGCGGGCGCCGCGTTGGCAACAATGCTGCTGTTCGCACCGATACTCGGGTTCATGCCACATGCGACGCTGGCCGCGGTCGTCATCTTCTACTCGGTCACGCTGATCCAGCCGGTGGAATTCCTTGCCATCCGGAAGGTGCGCAGGATGGAGTTTCGCTGGGCGATCGTCGCCGTGCTCGGTGTGCTGGTGTTCGGCACGCTCAAGGGCATCGTGGTGGCGATCATCATTTCGATGATCGGCCTGGCGAGCCAGACCGCCCACCCACGCGTGTCCGTCATCGGTCGCAAGCGCGGGGCCGACGTGTTGCGGCCCCTATCACCCGAACACCCGGACGACGAAACGTTCGAAGGTCTCCTGATACTGCGGCCGGAGGGACGCCTGTTCTTCGTCAACGCGCAGAACCTGGCCGAGCAGATCCGCGCACTGGTCGCGCAATACAAGCCGCGCGTGCTGGCGCTGGACATGAGCCGGGTGCCCGATATCGAATACTCTGCACTACAAATGTTGCTGGAGGGCGAAAAGCGCTGGACCGAAAGCGGCGCCGCGTTCTGGCTGGTGGGATTGAACCCCGGCGTCCTCGAGATGGCGCGACATGCCGGGCTGGACCAGCGACTCGGCCGTGAGCGGATGCTGTTCAACGCGCGCGCGGCGATCGAACACTACCAGGCGCTGCAGGCGGCGGCGGGCCGCACGGGGGACGAGATCGATCGGCAGTAACTCTGACGTGCCGCAGTTGAGCCGGCCGAAAGGCGCTGCCAACTGGATGGCCGCAAACGCCCCCTCACTGGCGTCGCGCCCCGCTTGTAGCCTGAAGTTCGAGCTGGAAAGTGGAGATCAACACGGCGGTAGACACGCCAATCATCAGTGCTCCATTGATGGCTTCCAGCGGGCCGAGCAGCTTGTGTTTGGACGACATCACAACGTCACCGTAGCCCAGCGTGGGGAAATTCACGGCCGAATGGTAGACGGCTTCGCTGAACTGCTGAAACTCTTCGAGCAGCACAAACACGAGCGCCCACAGGGCAACTTGTGCCATGTTGCCAATAACCAGGAGCAGCATCACACCTGTAATGGTCGCGACGCTCGACCAATGCGACGGATTTCTTAGCCAGGAATCATGTCGCCGGTAGTACCGGATCGCTGCGACAATCCACAGCGACTGCAGGAGCAAGCACGCAATCATGGTCGAAAGGCCGAAAAGGAGATTCATCAGCATGGTGGCAATTCGGGGGTCGGACTTCGTACGAAAAAAGCACTACCTGCCGGGCAGATCCGCCATGGGGGCACCTGCAGACCCTTCACGAACAGCGGCAGCGCGCCGCCATCAGCAGGACCGTCAGAGCGCCGGCGGAAGAAGTGCGTGACAAATATGATGGAAACCACATGAACCTGCATTCCCGGACGCCGCGGCGCTCAAACGGGCTGAAGGCGCCAATCTTCGTTCTTGCGGCGTTCGTACTGGCCGGGTGCGCGACCACTCACCCGATGATGCCGACGCCGGCTCTCTACATCGGTCCACAGGCCAAGCCGCTGTTCACCGAAATGCACGCCGCGGACCGAACGCCGTCGCTCGACCTGCTGTTCATCACCGACCGCGCTCCGGCGCAGAGCGCTGACGACCCCGAGCCGTACACGGCGGACCGGTCACGCTCGATGGCCTTCGGCTCGACGACGATCCTGTTCGGCGAAAGCGTAACGTGGGGCACCCTGGTCAAGCAAAGCCTGGCTACCGAGCAGACGACGCCGCTGGAACTCAAGCTCGGGCCGACGCAGGAGCTCGGCCGCTTCCCGCGCATCCCGTACGCGGTCACCGAGACCGCGGAGGGTCTCACGCGTGCACCCGCCGTCATCGATGCGCACGAGGCTGCCTCGCAGGCCCTGCAGGCCGAGGTCGCGCGTCGCCTTGCCTTGAGCCCGCGCAAGGAGGTGGTGCTGTACGTGCACGGCTACCACAACACCTTCGCGGATGCCGCGGCGACGATGGGCGAGCTGTGCCACTTCCTGGGCCGGGAATTCGTGTGCGGCATCTACACCTGGCCCGCGGGCGGAAGCCGCGGCATTCTGTTCGGCTACAACGTCGACTACGAATCGAGCGTGTACGCCACCGAGCACTTGCGAAAAACGATCCGCACGATTGCTCAGACCCCGGGGCTCGAGAGGATCCACCTGCTCGCCCACAGCCGCGGGACCGACGTGCTCGTCACCGCGCTGTCCGATTTGAATTATGAGGCGTACATACAGCAAAGCAACCTCGGCCAGCGCTTCAAGGTCGGCAACGTCGTGCTGATGGCTCCCGACATCGACCTCGATGTGTTCGCCGCCAAGCTGTTCAAGGCCCTCTCCGATCCCGACACGCCCTACGGGTCGGCGCCCAACCCACGCATGGTGATCGAGCGCACGCCCGGTTTCCGCATGACCATTTACATATCGCCCGACGACAAGGCGCTCGCCGCGTCGGGCTGGATGTTTGGCAGCCTCGCCCGGATCGGGCGCTTCGACACGGCGACGCTGACCCCGGAGCAGATCGAGCAGCTTCGCATGGTGGGCACCATCGATGTGATCCAGGTCCGCGGCACGGGGGATTTCTTCGGCCACGGCTACTTCACTTCGAATCCCAAGGCGAGCGCCGACCTCGTCGCGATGCTGCGGTACGGACTCCGGCCCAACGAACCGGGCCGGCCGCTGGAAGAGATCGAGCGGCCATTCTGGCGGCTGCCGACGGAAGCCGACACGACCGGTGCGAAATAGCGGCGTGCCTCCTTTAAGGATTCGCTTGACGGAACGTGTTCCGATGCAACGGTGGCTCGTCCGGATTGCCAGGGGTACGGCGCTCGCGGCGCTGGCCCTGCTGGTGGTGGGAATCGGCATCTGGGGCGCGCTGCTGCTCGAGTACGCAGGACCCCGCGATGACCTGATCCGCACGGTGCTGGTCGTCGGCTTCGCCCTGTCTGCCGTCGGAACGATCGTCGCGCTCTTCGTGCGCCGCTGGCGTTGGCCTGCTGTCGGCGCGTACGCCCTGCTGTGCGCGGCACTTCTGGTCCTGTGGTCGAGCATCGAGCCGACCAACCAGCGCGACTGGCAGCCGGAGGTGGCGGTCCTGCCCTACGCTACCATGTCGGGCGATTTTGTGACCGTCCACAACATTCGCAACTTCGACTATCGGAGCGAGAACGACTTCACTCCCGCCTATTACGACAAGCGCTTCGACTTACGGGAACTGCAATCGGTGGACATCGTGTCGTCCTACTGGACGGGCCCGGCCATTGCACATGTTTTCCTGAGTTTCGGCTTTGCCGGCGACGACTATCTGGCCGTTTCGATCGAGGTACGCAAGCCGAAAGGGGAAGGCTATTCGACGCTCAAGGGCTTCTTCCGGCAGTACGAGCTCTTCTACGTGGTGTCCGACGAGCGCGACGTCATCCGACTGCGCACCAACTACCGCCACGATCCGCCCGAGGACGTCTATGTCTATCGGACCAGGAGCTCGAGCGAGGCCAGGCGGCGACTGTTTCTGGAGTACATGCATAGGATCAACGCGTTGAAGACGCAGCCCGAGTTCTACAACACGCTGGCAACCAACTGCACCACCAACATTTGGACGAACAGCCACGTCAACCCGGAGCGCGTGCCGTTGACCTGGAAGATTCTCGCGAGCGGTTACGTCCCGGAGTATCTCTACGAGCAAGGGCGGCTGGAGACCATGGGTCTTTCGTTCCCCGAACTGCAGCGCCGCGCCCACGTCAACGCACGGGCGAAGGCAGCAGATTCGGCGACGGACTTCTCGCGGCGCATTCGCGTCTGGAGCGAAGTGGGCCAGGCGCCGCGCCCCCGAACCGCCCGTGAAAGCGCGCTCGCAAGCAGCGACGTGCCAGACGGCTCGGTCTCTCAATGCACCACGTCACTGCGCGGTGAAGCCCCCGTCTACCGTGACGATGTGACCGGTCAGAAAGCGCGCCCCGTCGCTGGCAAGAAAGACGGGTGGCGCGTCCGTCGCCAAGCGCGGCCCCACGCGAGAACCCGTTCAGCGTTTGGTGTCCGCGACAGTTCCGAGAAACCTCCAGCCCTCGTCGACTACATAGGCAAAGACGTAGCCGGTTGGGCCGTCAACGATGACGTTCTGGAGCGTTTCGTCCGGTAAAGCTTGGACCGATCCGACTGGCTCCTGTTGGGAACTTGCGCTGGCGAGCCTTGGGCCGTAGTGATCGGCGATGTCCCAGCCACTTTTGGCCGTGTGGACTAGCCCAACTTGCGCAGAATCGTATGTTGGACAACGCGAAATCAATGACTTAACCTGGAAGTCGGCACTACATGTTGCTGGTGGTTAAGCGGTGGCGCGCGCGACGGTGTTGGCGAGGGAGATCTCCGGGAGACGGATGCGTTTCGGTAGCACGATCCCGAGGCGATCGAGCAGTGCGGCCTGTGCGGCATCGGGCTGCGTGACGCAGCGCAGGCGGACCTCGCCGTGCGTGGGCGTGGGGAGAATCACGTCATGCGCTTGAATGCGTGCGAGCTCTTCGAGCAGCGTGCGTGGGGAGTTGCCCAGCCCGGCACGCGCTTGCCACAGCTCCAGCGTCTTCCACAGCACAAACGCCAAGAAGCACACGAGGATGTGTGCTTGCACGCGATCGGCGCGCTGATGCCAGATCGGTCGAATCGCAAGCTGGTCCTTCTGGATGCGAAACGCCGCTTCGGCCTGGGTCAGCTGGATGTATGCCTGCCACAGCTTCTCGTCGCTCCAGTCAGTGACGTTGGAGCGCAGCAGGTAGGTGCCTTCGGACAGCGCCGCCCAGTGATCGAAACGGTCATTTACCGCAACCTCGAGCACGCAGCCGGCGGGGTTATCGGCGTGCTTCAGTTCGATCGCGAAGCGTGCCGCGGCGCGCTGATTGCGTTGTAGCAGGCGCCCGATCTGGCGGTTGATCGCATCCCGATTCAGCCGTTTCCTTGATTGGGCAATACGCGCTTGCAGTTTCGCCAACGCCTGCTCGATGCGCCGACTGAATCGGTCGTGCATCGCTTTTTCCTTCTCGTTGCGATCGCGGCTGTCGCGGATCGGCATAAAGGAGCCGGGGATGATCGGCATAATGGAGCCAGTTTCGGAGGGGTAAGACGGGCATCCCGGCGTGGTTAAGAATGGGTGGTTTTGGACGTATTGGCAACCTTGATTTTGTTGGCCGTAGGGGCGAGTTTCGGCGCCCGATACGACTGCCCGTCGAGTACCAGGCAGTAGGCGTTGTGGCGTAGCCGATCCAGGGTCGCCGAGGCCAGCAGTCGGTTGGCGGGGAAGGCTTGATCCCACTCGGTGAAGTCGAGGTTGCTGGTAACGATCGTGGCAGTGGTTTCGTAACGTTCGGCGATCAGATCGTGCAGATCTTCATCGGCGGGTGGACGCAGCGGCTTGAGGCCGAAGTCGTCGATCACGAGTAGCGCAATGCGGGCGAGGCTGGCGAGTTTGCGCTCGTAGGTACCGGTGGCGCGGGCGGCGTTCATGGCGGCGACCAGTTGCGCGCAGGTGGTGAACAGCACGTCGACGCCCTGGCGGATGGCGCAGTGGCCGAGGGCCTGCGCGAGGTGCGACTTCCCGGTGCCACACGGTCCGACGATGAGCACGGGGACGCGCTCGTCGAGGTAACGGCCGGTGGCGAGCTCGTGCACCAGGGCGCGATTGAGTTGCGGCAGGCGTTCGAAGTCGAACTGATCGAGGGTCTTGCTGGCGCGGAAGGCGGCACGGCGCAAACGCAGGGCGAACTTCTTTTGTTCGCGCCGGGCAACCTCATCCTCGATCAACAGCGCCAGGAACTCGGTGTAGGCGAGCTTGCCGTCGAGGGCTTGGCGATTACGTGCCTCGAGCGAATCGAGGATGCCAGACAGGCGCAGTTGTTTGAGATAGGGAACGAGCTCGGGAACGGGGTTCATCGGTGATGCCTCCGGGGTGGGATTCAGTGCAGCAGGGTGGGATCGACGCCGAACAGGGTCTCGGCGTCGCGGACAAAGCGTGCGCTGGTACCGTACGCGCGCGCCGATGCGGGGACATGCAGCAGCGGTTGTTGATCGAAGCCGCCGGCGAGAATGGTCTTGACGGTGCGGTAGAACGGGCTGTCGTGAGCGAGCGCCCGGGCGCACGCGGCTTCCAGCCGGGCGTTGCCGTAGCGTTCGGCCAAGCGCAGCACACCTTGCGCGGCGCGTAGCCTCTCGACGATGCGATCGGCGAGCAGTTGGTCGACCAATTGCGCGCAGGCGGGACCCACTGCCGTGGCTTGCTGCAGGCACCAGTGGCGGTCGTGGGCGAAGTAGGCTTGCGCCTGCGGCGGCAGGTGATCGCGGACGGTGAAGCGTTGCCCGGGTTTGCGGCCCCGCGGATGCACCGCGACCTGCCGATAGTCCTGATAGATCGCCACGGCGGTGTCGGTGGCCCGCAGCCACAGCGCCTGGCCGATCAAGGTGAACGGTACCGAGTAGAAGCAGCGGTCGAACTGGACGTGGCAATCGCGATGCACGCGCACGCCACTCCAGGTGCCAAGATCGGGCGCGATCGCCGGCAAGGCGCGCAGCAGCCGTTTCTCGACGGCGAACAGCGCGAGTGGCTGCGTGCGGGTAGTGCCGTGGATACGCACCCCCGCTTCCGTCATCACCCATTGCCGGACTTGGGCATTGAGATCGGCGAGATCGCGAAAGCTGCGGGTCGGCAGGAAGTTACCCTTGACATAGCCGACCCCGCGCTCGACGACGCCCTTCTTCGCCGGATCGGCGGGCGGACACGGGTCGATCTTGAAACCGTACCCTTCCGCGCACTCGGCGTAGGCGCGCTGCACCAGCGGATCGCGGGCACAGGCGCGAGTGATAGCGCACTTGGGGTTGTCGATAATGACCCGCGCCGGAACGGCGGCGAACCATTCGAAGGCGCGGCGGTGACAGCCGAGCCAGGTAGCCACCGTCTGCTCCCACACGAACTCGACGTACTGATGGCGCGAGAAGCACAGCGTCATCACGAACGCCCAGGTACGGCGCAGCTCGCTACGAGCGGGATCGAGCAGCAGCGGCCCGGCACCGAAATCGACCTGCGCTGCTTCGCCGGGCGCGAACTGCAGCCGCACCGTGGCCTGCGGCGGCCGCGCCGCGTTGAGCGCGGCGAGCATGCGCCGCACCGCCGAGTAGCTGCCGCTGTACCCATGCTCGCGACACAGCGCAGCGTGGATCGCGACACCACCCACACCCTGCTCGGCCCAGCGCGCCACCACATCGCGAAACGGCTCGACCGTGGAAATCGTGCTGCGCGCCCGGCGCGCCTGGCCGATCACCACCGCGATCTCGCCGTCCTCGGGCAGCGGCGTGTCGGGGGCGAGCCAGCCCTGCTGCGTGGCCAGCGCCCGCAGCGCTGCCACCTTCGGCCGGCCCATCAACCGCGCCCGGGCAATATCGCGGTCGGAATCGCCCTGGCGCAAGCGCACCAGGACCGCTCGATACTGGAACATCTCGATTCTCCTACGCCCCACCGCGGTTCTCCCTCTGGACAAAAGTCCGAAAGGGTAGCGGTAACGCGCTCAGTTCGAGATGCCCGTCTTTGCCTCACCTGGCTCCAATATGCCGATCACGGAGTGGCTCCAATATGCCGATCGCTGACACGCCTATCAGCGCGCGCGCCAGCGCACGTGCGCGCAGCCGTCCCGCTTCGTCCAGCTCGCCCAGATGCGTGACCGTCTGCTGAATCACGCGCCGGCCAATACGCACCGAACGCACCAACCGCCAAGTGCGATGGACCTTGCCGTCTTTCTTGCGCATCGTGTAGCGCAGATACATGAACACGCATCAGAACGCACTCCGATGCCGCTGCCAAGAGGCAAGGTCGGCACTACACGCCGTTTCGCACCTCACACACAATGCAAGTCGATGATTCCGTTCACGCCAGCCTCGCGAAAATTTCAAAACGAGGCTCCAACTGCGCAAGTTGGGCTAGGCGGAAAGTAGTTCCGTTCTGGCCGTTCACGGCAATGCTGAGTGGCGAGGGTTCGTGACTCTTCGCCGTGGACATGACTGAGTTCGCGGCATACCCGACGCCAAGGGATGTGAGAAAGAGTAATGTGACTGCGGTCTTTTTCATGGCGGCCTTCCTTTCCGAACGTGAACTGAACACGTGATGGCAGGCGGTTCGTCGGACTACCGAGGGAACCGCTAATAAGGCATGTCTTGAGATCAGACTCCCCCCGGATTCGCTTGGTCACTCACCGTCTGCACAAGAGACGACACTACGGCGTAGGCGCCGCGCGCGCATCGGGGCCATGCCCTGTTTCTGGCATAGGGGGAACCCCTATGCGGAAAGTGAAGCGAGTAACGCCGCGGCGAGCGGCGCGAGCGGCTTAGATGCCGAGACGGAACGTTCGGAGCCGAACCTGCACGGTCTGATGCGGTCAGCTTGTCCGGCCGCCTTCGACCCAGAGGGTGGCGCGGCGGACGAGCTCCGCACCGGACTCGAGCGCCAGCTTCTGCTTGATGTATTCCCGATAGGATTCAACCTAAAAACCGCAGTTGCCTCTATGTGCAGTGCATCAAGCGGGGTTCCGATCGCGCCGCGAGCCAGTTGAATCCAGTCACGTGAGTGGCGATGAACTCGCACACGCGCTGCCACACCGATATGATGGGCAACTGCTCCGCAGATCTTTTCCAGCCCTGCAACCGCTGGCTCACCGCGGTGAGCAGCGCTCGGGCGTAGGTTGCCTTTGCGTGCATCGGCGTGATCGACAGGTGAGTCTGTCCGGCATGGGAAGTCATGCGCCCGATCGCCGAGAGCAGGAACGGGCGGCTGGTGATTGCCTCCAGGCGCCCCTCGGGGTGGGCGAGTCGCACGAACAGGCTCCACCAGTTGTAGGCGAGCGCCACGGTCATGGCGGTGAGGCGGCAACGCTTCAGATCGTGCGTGGTGAAGCCGCCCCAGCCCCACTGGTTCTTCAACTCATCGAAGGCGTTCTCCGCATCGCCGCGGTCGCGGTACAGCTGCGCGATGGCGAGCATGTCGTAGGCAAGATCGGTCACCAGCACGGCGTACTCGTAGCCCTTGGCCGGGACGTCCTTCTCGACGAAGGCCAGGCGCAGTTGCTGTTCATCGCTGAGCAGCACGTCGCCCTGCAGCGGGCGACGCAGAATCACGATACGCCGCGCGCGGCTCCAACCCATGAGCTGGATCATTCCCTCCTGAGCTTGCCAGCCTTGCCCCGCATCGCACCACTGCCCGCTGGCGAAGCTGCGCTCGATATAGCGCTTGACGTTCTTCGTGAGACGCAGCTTGAACAAGTAGTGCACCGCGCGTGCTTCCAGCGCTGCCATCGTCGGCTCGCCGCCCTGGCCGCAGTCGCCGCGCACCAGCGCCGGACGCTTCTCGCGCGGCAAGCGTTCGATCAACTCGATCAGTCCAGGCAGGGTGGCGTTGGCGTGGCTCTGATTGCCCGCGGCCACCGTCACCGACAGCATCAGTCGCAGCCCCGCCATCTGGTAGCTGTGGTAGGCGTGCGAGGGACGCCCCGGCTTGTGCGGGTTGTAGCCAATGAGCGCTCCTTCCTGCTTCCCGTACAGCGGCTTGACCGTCACATCGGTGTCGAGCACCCACGGCGCGGCCAGCAGCGGCAGCACACTGGCATCCAGATGAGACTGCAACCAGCCCACCGCTGCGTCCTCATCGAGCGCCTTCAGCGCCCGGCGCACCGTGTCTTCGGAGACGATGGCCTTCATCCCCAGCAACCCCGCACTGACCGCGTCAGCGCGCAGGGCCGCGATGTGCGCATAGCGCCAGTGCCCCGCGAGCACCGACAAGAACAGCGTCCCCAGCACGTCGCCAATCTGCGATCCGTTCGGGCTCGCATAATGCAACGGGCAACTCTCGACCCAGCGCCGGTACAACCCCGTGAGATTCAGAAACTCCGCAAAATACGCCATCTGACCGAACGGTGTCGCCGCTTCACGCTGGTTCCAGCGCACCTGCACTGGGCCTCCGAGCGCCTCGACCCCCAGCACTGTCAGCGCCTCGTGCACCGCAGCAGCACCGCGCTTTCTCGCTTCACCCATTTGGTGGCTCCCCCAATAGCAACTTCCCCTCGCCCACTCAAAAGGTTACACAATGGCGAGATCGCCGTTTGCCGTTTTTAGGATTAATAGACGCGCTGTCTCCCAAGGCGAATGCGATGGGCAACACTGCAAACAGTGCCGGCGGGTGGACGGCGAAGATCACTCACGAGCTGATCGAGTACGCGATCAACGTTGCGTATCTGGCACTCGTGTTCGCCGCTTTCACGGTATATCGAAGGCTTCTGCTGGCCGCCCATGACATCACCTACACGAACTACGGGGTGGCCGTATTTGAAGCATTGATTCTCGGCAAGGTAATCATGATCGGCGGCGTGTTTCGCCTGGGCCGATGCCTCGAGGACGATCCTGCCCACGCTCTATAAAGCTGTTGTTTTCAGCTTCTTTGTCGGCGTCTTCACCCTTGTCGAGCATGCGCTCAAGGGTCTTTGGCAGGGGAAGGGGCGCGGGGGGCCTCGCCGACTTCTTTGCCAGAAGCCCGCATGAACTGCTTGCCGGTTGTTTGATCGTCTTCGTGGCTTTCATCCCCTTCTTCGCCGTCAAGGAACTGGGGCGGGTGCTGGGAGAGAGGAAGATATGGACGCTTTTCTTCAGCAGAGGCCAGTTGAGCGTATGAGCCCCTTGCTGGGCGAGATCCGTCGCAACCCGGTGCTGTGGCTGCTCGCCTTCGTGCCCATAGCCTTGGCGGCCGCGGCGCTCGAAGCCGAGGCCCACACGCTGCTCTTCGTGCTGTCGGTGCTCGCGATCGTGCCGCTTGCTACCTTGCTGAGTCACACCAGCAGGAGTTCAACCGGGCCGGCACGCGACTGCAGGCAGCCCTGCTGCTCCTGGCCACGATCGCGCTGCTGATGCCTTCGGCGATCGCCGAAGCGGACTCGGCAGAAGGCGGCCGAGGCGTTCGGCATGACCCCCGCCTTCGTCGGTTTCATCATCGTGGCGCTGGTGGGCGGCACGGCCGAGATGGCCGCGGCGTTCTCGGGGGCGCGCAAGAACCGGCTCGACTTGAGCGTGGGCATTGCACTGGGAAGCGCTTCGCAAATCGCGCTGTTCGTCGCACCGGTGCCGGTGCTGTTGAGTTACGTGATCGGCCCGGCGCCGATGGACCTGCATTTCTGGCCCGGCGCAGTGGTGATGGTGCTCATCGCCACCCTGACCGCGGCGTACATCACGAGCGGCGGACGTTCCGCGTGGTTCGTCGGGGTTTTGCTGATATTGGTCTAGGCGATCTTTGCGATGACGCTTTACGTGTTGCCGCCACAAGTCCAGTAAGATGACAGCCGAATCAGAGATTGATCGCGTTCCGACCGGCCTGCCCCTCTCTACACTCTCACGCAGCGCCACCTTCGTCACATCTCAAAGGAGAAAAGCCATGAACCTCATCGTGCGCCAACTTGCCCTCGTGGCCGCCCTGGTCGCCGCTGCGGTTTCGTTCCTGCCGCAACCCGCGGCCGCGGCCGGTGGGGAAGCACTGCAGCGCGATGCGAAAGCCGCCCTCAACGACCTTTATGCGAAAAACCCTGCTGCGAGAGGGCTGCAAAAACAGGCCGCCGCCATCCTCGTGTTCCGTTGTCGTCTCGGGAATGGACTGGGAAATTACCGTAGAGCGCAGCGAGAAGGCCGCGGGCAACCTTCGCAAGCACCGCGTGAGCTTCGAGGAGGCATGCTCTGTATTCGGAGACCCGTACGCCATTACGTTTCGCGATCCCGATCATTCTGTTGGTGAGCTTCGCTGGTTGACGTTTGGTGCTTTAAAGGGCGGCTTGTTGGTCGTGGTATCTCACTCCCATCGCGGGAAACGTGTTCGGCTCATCAGTGCCCGTCACGCAACTCGCGCGGAAAGGAAGATCTATGAAGAAGGCTAAGCCTGCGCGTAGCGATGAGCTCCGCATCGAGTACCGCCGCGAGGATTTAGGGAAAGGCGTGCGCGGCAAGTACCTTGCCGCTTACAAGAAAGGTTCGAATCTCGTGCTTCTAACACCTGAGCTCGCGAGAGCGTTTCCGACCTCGGAGGCGGTGAACGAGGCACTACGCGGCTTGCTTCAGCTGGCGCAGAAGACGAGTAAGCTGACGCGCCGTGGTACCGCACGCGTGGCAGGCAGTCGGCGAGCGGGGTAAGGCTGACCCGTTCCGCACTCGCCACGTGCGCCCGCGCACGAACGGAGGCTCGACGAGGCGGAGCACGCGTGGCGCCGCTACTGGACTCCTGCACCGCGGGGCTGTTGGCACGGCTTTCACGGCCAGGACCCTATGCTCGGGGGTCTTCGTCTCGCACCGCGATCCCGAGTCCGTCCTGAGTACGGATCTATCGCCCGAGGTCCATCCGATCTTGCGCCGTGTCGAGGCAAGCATGGACCCGGACGCTCGCCAAGTCACGGCGAGTCTGTTCGGGCTTGCGCAGCGCAAGGCCATCTATCGTGGCGGATTCGGCTGTGTGGTCGTCGACCCGAACGGCGGTTTTACTCCCGCTGCGGCGAACTTGATCGAACTGACGCCAGAGCACGCTGGGGACCATCCTCCGCGACCGATGATCTGCGCGCCGCAGGCGAGCCTTCGCCGGAAGTCGATGCTGCCTCGCTTCGAAGCGCCGTCGACTGGGCGTTCTTGGAGCACGACCCGAAGCTGCCGCGAAATACACGCGCGGTGCTGCTGGTTATCCGCGGCGGTTCGCCGCGGTCCCATTGAAACCGCTGCCCCTTCTTTCCCCTACAGTTTCGCCTTCACGAGCGCGTACGCCGCCGCCGCGTCGAGGCAACCCACCTCGACCAGCCGTTCGATCTCCCGCCGCGCACTGTGCGCGAACACGGTGTCCTCAATGCTGGGTGCGTTGATCCAGACGTTGAGCGCGGCGCTTTTCAGCCCCGCCTCCGCCGCAGCGGCGGCGACCCCGGCGTCGCTCACCACTTGCAGGTTGCCCTTCTCCGCCGCTTCGCGAGAGAGCGTGATCGCTTCTGCGCACGCGCGCGCGCAAGCGAGGGGGACCTCGGTCGCGCTCTTCAAAGCTTCCTGGATCGCCTGCTTACGCGTCGCTTTGTCCTCGTCGGTCTGCTTCGGTAGTCCATAGGCGGACATCAGCGTGCCGAAGACGGCCTGATCGTCTTCCATCATCTTCGTCAAGCGCGCGCGCAGCGACTCGGACTTCGCGAGCAGCGCCCGCATGTCGCTTTCCACGCTCGCGTACTTGGGCTTGCCGAGCGTGAGGTTGCACACCATTGAAACGAGCGCGGCGCTGTTCGCGCCCATCAGCGCGGCTGCCGCACCGCCGCCGGGGGCGGGTGCGTTGCTCGCGAGCGCATCGAGGAAGGATTGCAGGGTCTGACTCATGGACTCACCTCACGCCATCTCTTTCGCGACCGCATAGATCTCTTCCGCGTCGAACACGAGATCATTGGCCTCGAAGAGCTTTCCGATGCACGCCCGGTGCACCGCGAGCTTCAGCGCGCCGAACCCGATCGCGCCCCAGGCGATTTTGCCTGCGCGGTCCTTGGCCTTGTCGAACATCTCCACGCCATCGACGCCGAGCGGCGGCGTGGCGTTGGCATCCGCGATGAGTTCGAGCGTCGGGTTGTCCTGCCAGTGCTGCTTCTCGAGTAGCTGCACGGCGGCTACGCCAGTCGCAAAGCACACGTGGGCACCCTGCAACGCGTGCGCGCGGTCCTCGTTGCCGAACGCCTGTATCGGCGTCACGGTCAGACCGAAGCGCTGCCGGATCTGATCGCACGATGCCTGTGCGCGTTCCATCTTGCGGGAGGTGAGCGAGACCGACGCGCCTTCCCGCGCGAGCATCACGGCGGCGCGCATGCCGACGGGTCCGGTGCCGGCCAGCACGACAGCTTGCTTCCCGGCGAGGTTGCGGTGCTTCGCCATGACCGCAACGCCGGCAGCGGCGGTGGTGTTGGAGCCGTTGGAATCGAGCATGACCGACACGCGGAAATCCGCGAAGAACTTCTTCTTGACCGCTTTGAAAAGCGTTTCGCCTTTCTCCATGCTGCTGCCGCCGACGAAAATCGCGGTGCAGCGCTTCTCCTTGGGCGCGCGGGTGAAGATGGCGCCGTCGGTGATCCAGTGCACGTTGTCGGGATCGATATTGCCGTAGGTGACCACGTGATCGGCGCCACCGTCATAGCCGACGACGGTGTCGAACGCGGCGGGAATGGGATCCGGGTCGAGCTGCAGGAGGAGTTTCTTCATCTTCGTGTCCGATCGTGTAGTGGGAGATGGTGGCGCTTGTCGCGCCAGCGGCGGCCGGGCGAAGAAACGCCGCCGGCAGTGCGGGTCCGGCGGCGTCGGTCGCTTCGCGCCTATTGCCCTTCGAGCGATCCCGCCGAGTGCGAGGCGTAGACCACTTCCTGGCGGCTCACCCGCTTCTTCGGGATCGGATCGGTCCGGCGCCAGTATTCCTGGGCCGCAGCGACACCGCTGCCCGGTTCGATGTCGATGCCGACATCGCGCATGGCCATCTCCGCGCCGCCCAGCGCGCCGAGCAGCATGAGCTCGTTCAGGTCGCCCAGATGTCCGATGCGGAAGACTTTGCCGGCCACTTTCGAGAGGCCCGCACCCAGGGCCAGGTTGTAGCGACGGAACGCCACGTCGATCACGTGCGCGCCGTTGATGCCTTCGGGCACGACGATCGCGCTCACGGTATCGGACCACCACTGCGGCTCTTTCGCACACAGGCGCAAGCCCCAGCCGTTGATGACCGCTTCGCGCACGCCCTGGGCGAGGCGGTTATGACGCGCGAAAATATCCTCGAGCCCTTCCTCGAAGATGATGTTGAGCGATTCGCGCAGGCCGTAGAGCAGAGGCAACGCCGGCGTGTACGGAAAGTAGCCGGAGGGATTGCTCTTGATCATGTCGTCGAGATCGAAGTAGCACCGCTTCATCTTCGCGTCGGCGCGTGCGGCGAGCGCTTTCTGGCTCACGCCGAGAATGCCGAGTCCGGCGGGCAGCATCAGGCCCTTCTGGGAGCCGCTCACGACGCAGTCCGCCTGCCACTCGTCCATGCGGAAATCGATGCTGGCGAGCGAGCTCACGGTGTCGACGAAGAGCAGGGCGGGGTGCTTCGCGGCGTCCATCGCACGGCGCACGGCCTCGACGTCGCTGGTCACGCCGGTTGCCGTCTCGTTGTGGCAGACGATCACCGCCTTGATCTTCTTTCCCTTGTCGGCGCGCAGCTTCGTCTCGACCACGTCCGGCGGCACCCCCTCGCCCCATTCCACGTCGACGATGTCGGGCTCGAGGCCCAGGCGCAGCATCATGTCGGCCCACAGATGGCTGAACTGGCCGAAGCGGAAGGTCAGCACCTGGTCCCCGGGCGAGAGGGTATTGGTAATCGCGGCCTCCCACGCGCCGGTTCCGGACGACGGAAAGATGAAGATCTGACCGCTCTCGGTCTTGAATACCTTCTTGAGATCTTCGAAGAGGCTTTTCGTCAGATCGGGAAACCGCGAGGAGCGATGGTCCTCCATGGCCACCATCATGGCCCGCTGGACGCGGTCGGGAATGTTGGTCGGTCCGGGAACGAACAGGAAATTGCGCCCAGGTATGCGGGTCATCTTCACTCCTCCATCGTTGTGTTCGAACGGCTCTCGTGGAAATCCGGATCGCGCGCGTCGGGGCCGCGCTGCGGCACCTGCCGCGTGATGCCGCCGTCCGAATCCTTGTCGCCTGGTCCGTGACCAGCCGGACCAGGCGCGAAATCAAGCGTACACCGGAAACCGTCCCGCGCGTGGTCATCGCCAGGCTGCCCACCCGCATCGGTCGTCCCCTCCGGACCGTAACCGTCGTAAGCCGCCCCGCTGGCCGGCCGATCGACTACGAGACGACGCTCACGGCGTCGCCGACGGACAAGCCGAGAGCTCGGGCAGCGCTGCCCCGGTTCACGGCGATCTCGACGAGACCGATACTGTTCTCGTACCAGACCGCCTCGCCCGGCGCCACCGCCGAGAAGACTCGTGCGTGCGGCACCGTCCGGCCGGCGACCCTGACGTGCACCTGCGCTGGAACGTCGGCCGCGCGGAGCCCTGTGAAAGCGTTGCCGTAATGGTCGATGTAGACGATCTCTGCGAGGTCTTCGTTCCCGAGCATCACCTGTAGCGTGCCAACCGGCCTCACGTTGCTGTCAGGAAAATCGTCGATCGCGACGGCGGCTGCGATCGGCGCGAAGAGGTCGCGCCCGTGGAACGAAGGAGCCAGACGCCCCGGCACACTCGCGATCTGCCAGAACTGCCGGGCGGCGGCGCGCGCGGCAGTCACCGAAAACAACCCGTTGTCGGGCCCCACGAACCAGCGCCCGTCCGCACGCATGACGACGGCACCGCGGTCGCTGCCGACGCCGGGATCGACCACGCCCATGAAGACGTGCCCTTTGGGGATCTTCTGCGACAGCGCCGCGAGCAGGTGCGCGCTCGCCTTCACGTTGAACGAGGGGGCATCGTGCAGCAGATGGATAACGCGCACACCCGGAGCATAGCGGTCGAGCACCGCTTCCACCTGGCCGACGTAGAGATCGTTCGATCCGAAGTCGCTGAAGAGGACAATCGCCATCGGATCATGCCGTCGGGACGGCCGCGCCCGCCCTGCCGGCATGCGGCCGGAACCAGTCGCGCAGGAGCGCCCGGCGCACATCGAAGCCGACGAACATGAATCGATCTTCGTCGCGCAGCACCGGACTGTGCGTGCGCTCGTAAGGGTGCTCGCGCGCGACGAGTCCGGCCGGGACGAGGGCGTGCTTCTTGTGCGGGTCGAGCAGCAGGATCTCGCCGCTGGCGTGACGGCACGCGCGCGATGCGGCGTCGACCACTCCGAGCCGGCCCGAGTGGACGACGACGATCACGAAGTAGACCCCAGGGTAGTTGTGCCGGTCGTCGTGCAGGCTCACCGGACCGCAGCCGTGCAGCGTGAAGCGGTCGAAGCTCATCCAGGCGGCGGGAAGGCCTGTCTTTGCCGCAATCTCGTGCCGGAGTGCGCCGACGAACGCGAGGCTCACGTGCTCCCGCAGCGCGTCGAGCTCCTTCGTCTCCTCGGCCGGGAAACCGCCGGGGCACAGTTCGCATGCCAGAGGATAAAGCGCCTCGAGCCCCGGGCGGCAGGCCTCGACCTGGTGGCCGGTGCGAATCAGGGTAGCGTGCCGCGTCGGCATCGTGAACGAAAAAGGCCGGGACGCTCCCGGCCTTTCATGAGCCGTGACCGGCGCCTGGTCAGGCTTTCGCCTCGGCCGGGGCGGCGGCGGCCTCTTCCGGCCGGTCCATCAGCTCCACCAGCGCCATCGGCGCGTTGTCGCCCTGGCGGAAGCCGAACTTGAGGATGCGCAGGTAGCCGCCGTTGCGCTTGGCATAGCGCGGCCCGAGCTCGTCGAACAGCTTCACCACCATCTCGCGATCGCGCAGCCGGTTGAAGGCGAGCCGACGGTTCGCGAGCGTCGGGGTCTTGCCGAGCGTGATCATGGGCTCGGCCACGCGGCGCAGTTCCTTCGCCTTGGGCAGGGTGGTCTTGATCACCTCGTGCCGGAGCAGGGAGTTGGTCATGTTGCGCAGCATCGCCAGGCGATGGCTGCTGGTGCGATTGAGCTTTCTCAGACCGAGACGGTGACGCATGGGTGGTGGCTCCGATTGACTCCGAATCTGCCTTACGGCTTCTCCAGACCGGCCGGCGGCCAGTTCTCGAGCTTCATGCCCGAGCGTGAGGCCGCGCGATGCCAGCACTTCCTTGATCTCGTTGAGCGACTTGCGCCCGAGATTCGGCGTCTTCAGGAGCTCGGTCTCGGTGCGCTGGATCAGGTCGCCGATGTAATAGATGTTCTCGGCCTTGAGACAGTTGGCGGAGCGCACCGTGAGCTCGAGATCGTCCACCGGACGCAGCAGGATCGGATCGACCTGCGGCGCCCTCGGCGTCTCGATCGCAGCCGGGGTGCGGACGAATGTCGGCGAAGAGCTGCAACTGATCGACCAGGATGCGCGCCGCAAAGCGGATCGCCTCTTCCGGTTCGACGCTGCCGTTGGTCTCGATGTCGATCATCAGCTTGTCGAGGTCGGTGCGCTGCTCGACACGCGCCGACTCCACCGCGTAGCTCACGCGGCGCACCGGGCTGAAGGACGCGTCCAGCATGATGCTGCCGATCGAGCGCGAATCCTTGTCGGTGATACGCGAGGTGGCCGGCACGTAACCGCGACCGTGCTCGACCTTCATTTGCATGTCGATCTTGCCGCCAGCGGCGAGGTGCGCGATCACGTGATCGGGATTGATGATCTCGACGTCGTGTGACACCTCGATGTCGCCGGCGGTTACGACGCCCTCCCCCTCCTTCTTGAGGGCAAGCAGCGCATCCTCGCGATTGTGCAGCTTGAGCACCACGCCCTTGAGGTTGAGCAGGATGTCGACGACGTCTTCCTGCACACCGTCGAGCGTCGAGTACTCGTGCAGCACGCCCGCGATCTTGACTTCGGTCGGCGCGTAGCCGGGCATCGACGAGAGCAGGACACGGCGCAGCGCATTGCCGAGCGTGTGGCCGTAACCGCGCTCGAACGGCTCCATCGTCACCTTCGCGTGCAGCGGCGAAATGTTCTGGACGTCGACGATCCGCGGCTTCAGAAATCCGGTGCTTTGCATAGGGAGTGATCCTGACAACGATTACTTGGAGTACAGCTCGACGACCAAGCTTTCATTGATGGTGGGCGGCAGCTCGGAGCGCTGCGGCAATGCCTTGAAGGTGCCCTTCAGGGCCTTGATGTCGACCTCGATCCACTCCGGGAAGCCGCGACCTTCGGCCGCCTCGGCCGCACCCTTGACCCGCAGCTGCCCCTTCGCCTTTTCGGCCACCTCGACCACATCGCCTGGGCGCACCTGGTACGACGGAATGTTGACGCGCTTGCCGTTGACCACGATGCCGTTGTGGCGGACGATCTGGCGCGCCTCCGAGCGCGACGACACCGAAACCCATGCGGTAGCACACCGTGTCGAGCCGGCTCTCCAGCACCTGCAGCAGGTTCTCGCCGGTGATCCCGCGGCGGCGGTCGGCCTCGCTGGTACGCGCTCGCGGAACTGGCGCTCGAGCACGCCGTAGATGCGGCGCACCTTCTGCTTTTCGCGCAACTGGTTGCCATAGTCCGACTTGCGCAGGTTCTTCTGACCGTGCTGACCGGGCGGCATAGTTGCGGCGCTCGATCGCGCACTTGTCGGTGAAGCACTTCTCGCCCTTGAGGAACAGCTTCTCGCCCTCGCGGCGGCAGTGACGGCACTTTGCGTCCGTATAGCTGGCCATTCTCGCAGCACTCCTAGATGCGACGCTTCTTGGGCGGGCGGCAGCCGTTGTGCGGCACCGGCGTCACGTCCGAGATGCTGGTGATCTTGAAACCGCAGGCGTTCAGCGCGCGCACTGCCGATTCGCGACCGGGCCCGGGACCCTTGATGCGCACCTCGAGATTCTTTACACCGCATTCCTGCGCCGCCCGCCCGGCCTGCTCGGCCGCCATCTGCGCGGCGAACGGCGTGCTCTTGCGCGACCCCTTGAACCCGGCGCGAACCGGAGGTCGCCCACGACAGCGCGTTGCCCTGGCGATCGGTGATGGTCACGATGGTGTTGTTGAAGGAGGCGTGAACGTGGGCGATACCTTCGGCCACGTTCTTCTTGACCTTCTTGCGCACTCGCGTGCTTGCCTTTGCCATGCTCGATATTCCTTACTTCGCGGCCGCTGACCGGCCGGCGCCGATCGCCTTGCGCGGACCCTTGCGGGTGCGCGCGTTGGTGCGCGTGCGCTGTCCGCGGACCGGCAAGCCGCGGCGGTGGCGCAGCCCGCGGTAGCAGCCCAGATCCATCAGTCGCTTGATGTTCATGGAGATCTCGCGACGCAGATCGCCCTCGACCGTGAACTTGCCCACCTGTTCGCGCAGCCTATCCATCTGCTGCTCGCGAGAGTTCCTTGATCTTGGTGCTGACCCCGACCCCGGCAGCCGCGCAAATCTCCCGCGCACGGGCGCGGCCGATACCGTAGATCGCCGTGAGCGCGATTTCGGCGTGCTGATGATTGGGGATGTTTACCCCGGCAATCCGCGCCATGCATGCTCCCGCGAAAGAAAACCCGTAATTATATTGAGGCTCGTCGCTTCGTTCAAGTGCGATCAGCCTTGCCGCTGCTTGTGGCGCGGATCGCTACACAGATCACGCGCACCACCCGCTTGCGGCGGATGATCTTGCACTTGCGACAGATCTTCTTTACCGATGCCTGGACTCTCATGTCTTTCTCCTATGGCGGTCGCTCGACCCTATTTCGCCCGGAACACGATGCGCGCGCGGGACAGATCGTAAGGCGTCAATTCCACCGTCACCTTGTCGCCCGGCAGGATGCGGATGTAGTGCATGCGCATCTTGCCCGAGATATGCCCGAGGACGACGTGGCCATTTTCCAGCTTCACGCGGAACGTTGCATTCGGCAGGGTCTCCACGACCTCACCCTGCATCTGGATCGTTTCTTCCTTGGACATTCAGCCCTAACGCGGACGCGGAACGCCCGCCCTTGAAGTGGCACTTCTTCAGCAGCGTCTCGTACTGGTGCGAGATCATGTAAGCCTGCACCTGCGCCCATGAAATCCATCGTCACCACCACCACGATCAGCAGACTGGTGCCGCCGAAGTAGAACGGCACGTTCCATTTCACGATCAGGAACTCCGGCAGCAGGCACACCAGGGTCACGTAGACCGCGCCCGCCAGCGTGAGCCGCGTGAGAATCTTCTCGACATACTTCGCCGTCTGCTCGCCTGGCCGGATACCCGGCACGAACGCACCGCTCTTCTTCAGGTTGTCCGCCGTCTCCTTCGGGTTGAACACCAGCGCCGTGTAGAAGAAACAGAAGAACACGATGGCGGCGCCGTAGAGCAGCACGTAGATCGGTTGCCCCGGGTGCAGGGTCGCCGCCAGATCCTTCAGCCAGTTCGTCTCTTCGCGCTGCCCGAACCAGCCTGCGATCGTGGCGGGGAACAGGATGATGCTGGAGGCGAAGATCGGCGGGATCACGCCGGCCATGTTGAGCTTGAGCGGCAGGAACGACGTTTGCCCGCCGTAGATGCGCTTGCCGACCTGGCGCTTGGCGTAGTTCACCAGGATCTTGCGCTGGCCGCGCTCGACGAACACCACGAAGGCGGTCACCAACACCGCGGCCGCAAACAGGAGCAGCACGAACGGGATGGAGAACGCGCCGGTGCGCGCCAGTTCCAGCGTGCCTGCCTACCGCTTGCGGCAGGCCCGCCGCGATGCCCGCAAAAATGATGATCGAGATGCCGTTGCCCAGGCCGCGCTCGGTGATCTGTTCGCCCAGCCACATGAGGAACATGGTGCCGGTGACGAGCGTGATCACGGTGTTGAAGCGGAACATCGAGACCGGGATCGCAGCACGAGCCCCGCCTGCCCCTCCAGCGCGACGGAGATGCCCACCGCCTGGAACGTCGCCAGCACCACCGTGCCGTAGCGCGTGTACTGCGTGATCTTGCGGCGCCCCGCTTCGCCTTCCTTCTTGAGCGCCTCGAGGGTCGGCACCACCACCGTCATCAGCTGCATGATGATGGAGGCGGAGATGTACGGCATGATGCCGAGCGCGAAGATCGTGAAGCGCGAGAGCGCGCCGCCCGAGAACATGTTGAACATGTCCAGAATGCCGCCGCGCTGCGACTTGAACAGCTCTTCCAGCACCACTGGGTCGATGCCCGGCACCGGGATATGCGCACCGATGCGGTAGACGATCAGCGCTCCGAGCAGGAACAGGAGACGGCGGCGCAGGTCGCCGAAGCGCCCGGAGAGACCGAGGGCGGGATTCGCGGAAGCCACTGGATCGCCTCTCAGACCTCGATGGTGCCGCCCGCCGCTTCGATCGCGGTGCGCGCACCCTTGGTGACGAGCAGACCCCTGAGCTTGAGCGGGCGCTCGATCTTGCCCTTCAGAATGACCTTGGCCGCGAGCGCCGCGCCACTCACCAGCCCGGCCGCCTTCAGGGCCGGCAGATCGATGACGTCGGCTTGAACCGCGCCGAGCGCCACCAGACGCACGGCCTCGCTCCCATTGGAGCGCGGCGGGGTGAAGCCGCGCTTCGGCAGCCGCCGCTGGAGCGGCATCTGCCCGCCCTCGAAGCCGACCTTGTGGAAGCCGCCGGAGCGCGCCTTCTGGCCCTTGTGACCGCGGCCGGCGGTCTTGCCGAGCCCGCTGCCGATGCCGCGGCCGACGCGACGACGGGCGTGCTTCGCGCCCGCCGCGGGTTTCAGCGTATTCAGTCGCATCTCAACCCTCGCACTTGACCAGGTAATCGACCCGGCGAATCATGCCGCGCACGGCCGGCGTGTCCGCCACCTCGACGCTCTGGTTGAGGCGCTGCAAGCCGAGCCCGCGCACACAGGCGCGATGGGACGCGAGCGTCCCGATGGGGCTTTTGACCAGCGTGACCCTGAGCTTCTTGTCGGACTGGACCATCGCCGTCACCCCGTTATCTCTTCCACCGTCTTGCCGCGCTTGGCCGCGATTTCCGATGGCGTGTTCATGGCAGCCAGTCCGTTCAGGGTCGCACGCACGACGTTGTACGGATTGGTCGAGCCGAAGCACTTGGCGAGCACGTTGGTCACGCCCATGACCTCGAACACCGCGCGCATGGCGCCGCCGGCGATGATGCCGGTACCCTCGGAGGCAGGCTGGATGTAGACGGTGCTCGCGCCATGCCTGCCGATCACCGAGTGATGCAGCGTGCCGCTCTTGAGATTCACCTTGAAGAGCTTGCGCCGCGCTTCGTCGATGGCCTTCTGCACGGCCACCGGCACCTCGCGCGCCTTGCCCTTGCCCATGCCGACGCCGCCATCACCGTCGCCCACCACCGTGAGCGCCGCGAAGCCGAGGATGCGGCCGCCCTTCACGACCTTGGTGACGCGGTTCACGGAGATCATCTTCTCCTTGAGACCGTCGCCACGATCCTCGCCCGACTGCATCTTGGGTTGCATTCTTGCCATCGTCGCCCCCGCCTAGAACTTGAGGCCGGCTTCGCGCGCGGCTTCCGCGAGCGCCTTCACACGGCCATGGTACCGGTAGCCGGAGCGGTCGAACGCCACCTGCTCGATGCCGAGGCCCCGCGCCTTCTCCGCGATGCGCTTGCCCACCACCGCCGCTGCCGCCGCGTTCCCGCCGGACTTGAGCGACTGCCGCACCTCGGGCTCCAGCGTCGAGGCGCTGGCCAGCACCCGATCGCCCTCGGCGCTGATCACCTGGGCGTAGATGTGGCTGTTGCTTCGATGCACGCTCAAGCGCAACTGCCTGAGCTCCGCGATCTTGGCGCGGGTGCGGCGCGCCCGGCGCAGCCGCGATTCGTTTTTCTCGCTCATCTCGCCTCGTTACTTCTTCTTGGTCTCTTTCAGGACCACGACCTCGTCCGCGTAGCGCACGCCCTTGCCCTTGTATGGCTCTGGCTTGCGGTAGGCACGGATCTCGGCGGCCACCTGACCGACCAGCTGCTTGTCGATTCCCTTCACCAGCACGTCGGTCTGACTCGGTGTCTCTACCTTGATGCCCTGCGGCATCTTGTGGGCAACCGGGTGCGAAAACCCGAGCGTCAGGTTGAGGGTGTCGCCGGCGGCCTGTGCGCGGTAACCGACGCCGACGAGCTGGAGCTTCTTCTCGAAGCCTTTCGTGACACCGTGCACCATGTTGGCGAGCAGCGCGCGCACCGTGCCGGACATGGCGCCGGACTGCTGGGAAGCGCCGGCGGCCTTGACCTGGATCTTGTCGCCTTCGCGCTCCAGCACGACGTCGCCCGAGAGCGGCTGGGTCAGCGTGCCGAGCGGCCCCTTCACGAGAATCCGCGCTTCGCTCACCGTGACCTCGACGCCAGCGGGCACCGTGACCGGGATCTTTGCTACGCGGGACATGGATCGATTCTCCGGGTGTCCGTCGTCATGCGACGATGCAAAGCACTTCGCCGCCCACGCCGGACGCGCGCGCCTTGCGATCGGTCATCACGCCGCGTGACGTGGAGACGATCGCGATCCCGAGACCGTTCATGACCCGCGGGATGTCGCCCGAGCCCTTGTAGATGCGAAGTCCGGGACGGCTCACGCGCTCGATCTTCTCGATCACGGGACGGCCGGCGTAGTACTTGAGCCCGATATCGAGCTGCGGCTTGCCGGCCTCGCCGCGCACCGCATAGTCCTCGATGTATCCCTCGTCCTTCAGCACCTGTGCGATGGACACCTTGAGCTTCGACGAGGGCATCGACACGGACACCTTTTCCGCGCCCTGGGCATTGCGGATGCGCGTCAACATGTCGGCGATCGGGTCGTTCATGCTCATCTAGCGCCTCCTACCAGCTCGCCTTGATCATGCCCGGTATCTCGCCGCGCATGGCGATGTCCCGCAGCTTGTTGCGCCCCAGGCCGAACTTGCGGTAGACGCCGCGCGGACGCCCGGTCAGCGCGCAGCGATTGCGCAGGCGCACCGGGCTCGAGTTGCGCGGCAGCGCCTGCAGCTTCGCGCGCGCGGCATCCTTGTCCTCGTCCGGCGCTTTCGCGCTGCGCACGATGGCGTTCAGCTCGGCGCGCTTGGCGGCGAACTTCGCGACCATCTTGCGACGCTTGCTCTCACGATTAACCAGCGACAGCTTGGCCATGGCTCACTCAGTTCCGGAACGGAAAGTTGAAGGCGGCGAGAAGCGCTTTCGCCTCTTCGTCGGTCTTCGCGGTGGTGGTGATGGTGATGTTCATGCCGCGCAGCGACGTCGATCTTGTCGTACTCGATCTCGGGAAAGATGATCTGTTCCTTCACGCCCATGTTGTAGTTGCCGCGACCGTCGAAGGCGCGCCCCGACATGCCGCGAAAGTCGCGGATGCGCGGAATCGCGACGTTCACCAGGCGATCGAGAAACTCGTACATGCGCGCGCCGCGCAGCGTCACCATGCAACCGATCGGATAGCCGGCGCGGATCTTGAAATTCGCGATCGACTTGCGCGCCTTCGTGACCACCGGTTTCTGCCCGGCAATCTTCTCCATGTCGCCGACCGCGCTTTCCATGACCTTCTTGTCGGCCACCGCCTCGCCGACACCCATGTTGAGCGTGATCTTCTGGATACGCGGTACCTGCAGGAGCGACTTGTAGCCGAACTGCTTGATCAGGTCCGGGACCACGCGCTCCCGATAGTGAGCCTGCAGACGAGCCATGTTGATCCCTACGCGTCGATGAGTTCGCCGTTCGGACTTGAAGAAGCGCACCTTGCGCTTGTCCTCGAGCATCCGGAATCCAACCCGATCGGCCTTCTGGGTGGCCGGATTGAAGATCGCCACATTCGAGACGTGCAACGGCATTTCCTTGTCGACGATGCCGCCGGTCGTGCCCTTCATCGGGTTCGCGCGCTGATGCTTCTTGACCCGGTTCGCGCCCTCGACCAGAACATGCTCGGCATCCACGACGCGCAGCACGGTACCGCGCTTGCCCTTGTCCTTGCCGGCGATGACGATCACGTCGTCGCCCTTCCTGATCTTCCGCATGAAACCCCCTACAGCACTTCCGGCGCGAGCGAGACGATCTTCATGAACTTCTCGGTGCGCAGCTCGCGCGTCACCGGCCCGAAGATGCGGGTGCCGATCGGCTCCAGCTTGTTGTTCAGCAGCACGGCCGCATTGCTGTCGAAGCGGATCAGCGAGCCGTCGGGGCGCCGCACGCCCTTGGCGGTGCGCACGACGACGGCGCTGTAGACCTCGCCCTTCTTCACGCGCCCGCGCGGTGCCGCATCCTTCACCTGACCTTGATCACATCGCCGATGCCGGCGTAGCGCCGCTTGGAGCCGCCCAGCACCTTGATGCACATGACGGACCGCGCGCCGGTGTTGTCGGCGACATCGAGCATGGATTGCATCTGAATCATGGCTAAATCGCTTTTTCCAACTTGAACCGTCCGGCTGCCGTGAGCCCGAATAAGAAGACGGTCAGTCTTGGAACCCGTCCGGGTAAGTTGATCGCCCGCCGAAATGAAAAGCGGCGGCCTTCGGAAAACCGCGGATTGTAGTGGAGCGCGGTGCGGCAAGCAAGGCTTACACGCCCCGCGACTTCTCGAGCAGGCGCGACACCCGCCAGGCCTTGGTCTTCGAAATCGGACGGCACTCCTCGATCTCGACCAGATCGCCCTCGTGAAATTCGTTCTTCTCGTCGTGCGCGTGATACTTCTTCGAGCGGGTCATGACCTTGCCGTAGACCGGGTGCTTCACCTTCCGCTCCACCAGCACGGTGACGGTCTTGTCCATCTTGTCGCTCACCACGCGCCCGAAGAGCGCCCGCGTTACGGTATTCTCGCTCATGCCTGCTTCGCCTTCTCGTGTCAAAACGGTGCGCACCCGCGCGATGTCGCGCCGCACCTTGCGGAGCTGGCTCGAATCGGAGAGTTGCTGGGTCGCGTGCTGCATGCGCAGGCTGAAGTGCGCTTTCAGGAGTTCCATCAGCTCCTGCTTCAGCTCCGCCGGCGATTTCGATCTCATCTCCGCTGCGTTCATCGCTCACCCCACCTGCCTGGTCACAAAAGTGGTCGCGATCGGCAGCTTGGCCGCGGCCAACCGGAACGCCTCACGCGCCGATGCCTCGTCCACGCCATCCATCTCGTAGAGCACCTTGCCCGGCTGAATCTCGGCCACGAAATACTCCGGATTGCCCTTGCCGTTACCCATCCGCACTTCGGCCGGCTTCCGCGAGATCGGCTTGTCCGGGAAGATGCGGATCCAGATGCGGCCGCCGCGCTTGATGTGGCGCGTCATCGCCCGCCGCGCCGCCTCGATCTGCCGCGCCGTCAGGCGTCCGCGGCCGACCGCCTTCAGGCCGAATTCGCCGAAGCTCACCTTCGCGCCGCGGGTGGCGACGCCGGTGTTGCGGCCCTTCTGCTGCTTGCGGTACTTCTGTCTAGCTGGCTGCAGCATGCTTCACTCCCGGTTTCCTGGACCGGCGCTCGCCATCGCCGGGCCGCGCCTTGCGCTCCGGCTCGGCCGCCGGCGCCGCGGCAGGCTGCTCGCCGTGTGCCATCACCTCGCCCTTGAATACCCAGACCTTGATGCCGATGACACCGTAGGTCGTCTTCGCCTCGGACACGCCGTAGTCGATATCGGCGCGCAGGGTGTGCAGCGGCACGCGCCCTTCGCGGTACCACTCGGTGCGCGCGATCTCGGCGCCGTTCAGCCGCCCCGCGCTCATGATCTTGATGCCTTGGGCGCCCAGGCGCATGGCATTTTGCATCGCGCGCTTCATCGCACGGCGGAACATGATGCGCTTTTCGAGCTGGGCGGCGATCGAATCCGCGATCAGCTGCGCGTCGAGCTCCGGCTTGCGGATCTCCTCGATGTTGACGTGCACCGGCACGCCCATCATGCGCTGCAGCTGGTGGCGCAGCTTCTCGATGTCCTCACCCTTCTTGCCGATGACCACACCGGGGCGGGCGCTGAACACCGTGATGCGCGCGTTCTTGGCCGGGCGCTCGATCACCACCTTGCCGACCGCGGCGTTGCCGAGCTTCTTCTTGAGAAACTCCCGCACCTTGATGTCCTCGATCAGCATCGACGGAAAGTTCTTCTTGTTCGCGTACCAGCGCGAGCTCCAGTCGTGCTTGACGCCGAGCCGGAAGCCGGTCGGATGAATTTTCTGTCCCATGGCTACCTCTTGTCGCCTACGGTGAGAAAGATGTGGCAGGTCGGCTTCATGATCCGATTGGCGCGGCCCTTGGCGCGCGGCATGAAGCGCCGCATGAAGGTGCCGCGCTCGACGTGGATGATCGACACCTTCAATTCGTCGATGTCGGCGCCTTCGTTGTGCTCGGCGTTGGCGATGGCCGATTCGAGCACCTTCTTGATGACGGCTGCGCTGCGCTTCGGACTGAAGGCGAGGACGTTGAGCGCCTTGTCCACGGACAGTCCGCGGATCTGATCGGCGACCAGCCGCGCCTTCTGGGCGGAGAGCCGGACGCCGCGCAATACTGCTCTGGTTTCCATGACTGCCTCCCGCTACTTCCTGCCCGCCGCAGCCTTCTTGTCGCCGGAATGGCCCTTGAAGGTGCGGGTGTGGGAAAACTCGCCGAGCTTGTGGCCGACCATGTTCTCGGTCACGAACACGGGGATGTGCTGCTTGCCGTTGTGGACCGCGATCGTGAGTCCGACGAAATCCGGCAGTACGGTCGAGCGGCGCGACCAGGTCTTGATCGGGCGCTTGTCGTTGGTTGCCCGCGCAGCGTCCACCTTCTTGATGAGATGGAGGTCGACGAACGGGCCTTTCTTGATCGAACGTGCCATGGTTTACACCTCTTACTTCGCGCGCCGACGCACGATCATGCCGCGCGTGCGCTTGTTCTTGCGGGTGCGGTAGCCCTTGGTGGGGGTGCCCCACGGGCTTACCGGATCGCGTCCGGCCGCGGTCTTGCCTTCGCCGCCGCCGTGCGGGTGATCGATCGGATTCATGGCCACTCCGCGAACGGTCGGACGGATGCCGCGCCAGCGCTGCGCGCCGGCCTTGCCGATCGACTCGAGCGAGTGCTCCTCGTTGCCCACCTCGCCGATCGTCGCGCGGCAGTCGACATGCACCTTGCGGATCTCGCCGGAGCGCAGCCGCAGCTGGGCATAGCTGCCCTCGCGGGCGAGCAGTTGCACCGACGTGCCGGCCGAGCGGGCGAGCTGCGCCCCCTTGCCCGGCGTCATCTCGATGCAGTGGATGGTCGAGCCGACCGGGATGTTGCGCAGGGGCAGCGCGTTGCCCGGCTTGATCGGAGCCTCCGCGCCGCTCATGAGCTGCGCGCCCACCGCGAGCCCCTTGGCCGCGATGACATAGCGGCGCTCGCCATCGGCATAACAGAGCAGTGCGATGTGGGCGCTGCGGTTCGGGTCGTACTCGATGCGCTCGACCTTCGCCGCAATGCCGTCCTTGTTGCGGCGGAAGTCGATGAACCGGTAATGCTGCTTGTGGCCGCCGCCCTGGTGACGGGTGGTGATGTGGCCGAAGGTGTTGCGGCCCGCCTTCTTCGACTGCTTCTCGACGAGCTTCGCCTCCGGGCGACCCTTGTAGAGTCCCGGCGTCACCACCCGGACCACGGCGCGGCGGCCGGCCGAGGTGGGTTTCATCTTCAAGAGCGGCATTATTTCATCTCCCCGGCGGCGAAACTGATCTCCTGTCCGGCCGCGAGCGCGACGTACGCTTTCTTCCAGTGGTTGCGGCGACCCATGAAGCGGCCGAAGCGCTTCTCGCGGCCCTTCACGTTGGCGACCTGCACCGACTTCACCTGCACCTTGAACAGGTGCTCCACGGCCGCCTTGATCTCCGGCTTCGTGGCATCGCGTGCCACCCTGAAGACGACCTGATTCGCCTTTTCACCGACGAAGGTGCTCTTCTCGGAAACGACGGGCGCGAGCAGCACGAGCATCAGGCGCTCGGGGACGGCAGCGGGCTGCTTTTGAGCTTGTGCATTCATCCCAGCATCTCCTCGAACCTGGCGACGGCGCCGCGCGTCATGAGCACGTTGGGAAAGCGCATCAGGCTCACCGGATCGGCCTCGCTCGGCTTCAACACGAGCACGTGCGGCAGGTTGCGCGCCGAGAGATAAAGATTGTCGTCCGGCGCATCGGTGATGATGAGCAGCGAGTCGAAGCCCATGCCCTTCACCTTCTGGGCGAGCAGCTTGGTCTTCGGCGCGTCGACGCCGAACTGCTCGACCACCGCCAGGCGCCCGTCGCGGGCCAAGCTGCGACAGGATCGAGGAGACGCCGGCGCGGTACATCTTCCGATTCACCTTGTGGCTGAAGTTCTCGTCCGGGCTCGCCGGGAAGATCTTGCCGCCGCCCCGCCACAGCGGGCTCGACGCCATGCCGGCGCGCGCCCGCCCGGTGCCCTTCTGACGCCACGGCTTGCGCGTCGACTTGGCGACATCGCTGCGGCCCTTCTGCGCACGCGTGCCTTGGCGCGCGTTCGCGAGAAACGCGGTCACGATCTGATGCACCAGCGCTTCGTTGTACTCCCGGCCGAAGGTGGCGTCAGAGGCGGCGACGCTCGCGGTCGCCTGCCCGGCATCGTCGATGAGCTTGAGATCCATCACGCACCTCCCTTGGCGGCGGGACGCACGACCACACGACCGCCCGCCGCACCGGGTATGGCGCCGCGTACGAGCAGGAGCTGGCGCGCCGCATCGACCCGGATCACCTCCAGATTGGAGACCGTGCGCTGCACGTCGCCCAGGTGGCCGGCCATGCGCTTGCCTGGAAACACGCGCCCCGGGTCCTGATTCTGGCCGATCGAGCCGGGCTTGTTGTGCGACACCGAGTTGCCGTGACTCGCCCGGTTGGAGCCGAAGTTGTGGCGCTTGATGACGCCCGCGAAGCCCTTGCCCTTCGAGGTTCCGGTGACGTCCACCTTCTGCCCGACCTTGAAGATCTCCACCGACACTGCGCCGCCCGGCTGAAAACCCGCGAGCTCCGCGCCGTCGACATGGAATTCCTTGAGCACGATGCCCGCTTCCGTACCGGCCTTGGCGAAGTGGCCCTGGGCAGGCTTGTTGACCCGGCTCGCACGGCGTTTACCGAAGGTGACCTGCACCGCGGCATAACCGTCCTTGTCCGGGGTCTTGACCTGGGTGATGCGGTTGTCGGACACGTCGAGCACCGTCACCGGGACGGAATCACCGTCGTCGGTAAAGATGCGCGTCATGCCGACCTTGCGGCCGACCAGACCTAAGCTCATCGTTCTTGCCCTCGATAAAGGGGCCGGCTGCAATTGGCCGGCGGGTTTCTACTGGTGAATGTGAAGGTGAAGGACGACAGCTGCTTCACCTCACGCCTCACTCCTCACTGCACTTACAACTTGATCTCCACGTCCACCCCCGCAGGCAGGTCGAGCTTCATCAGCGCGTCCACCGTCTTGTCGGTCGGATCGATGATGTCCATCAAGCGCAGATGCGTGCGGATCTCGAACTGGTCGCGGGACGTCTTGTTCACGTGGGGCGAGCGCAGCACGTCGAAGCGCTCGATGCGCGTCGGCAGGGGTACTGGACCCTTGACGACCGCTCCGGTCCGCTTCGCCGTCTCCACGATCTCCAGCGCCGACTGATCGATCAGACGATAGTCGAACGCCTTCAGGCGAATGCGGATTTTCTGTTTCTGCAGGGCAGCCATCGCTTACTCGATCACTTTGGCCACGACGCCGGCGCCGACGGTGCGCCCGCCCTCGCGGATGGCAAAGCGCAAACCCTCCTCCATCGCAATGGGCGCAATCAGGCTCACCGTGATCGATACGTTGTCCCCCGGCATCACCATCTCGGTGCCCGCCGGCAGCTCGATCGACCCCGTCACGTCCGTGGTCCGAAAGTAAAACTGCGGCCGATAACCATTGAAGAACGGCGTGTGCCGCCCCCCCTCGTCCTTCGACAGCACATAGATCTCGGCCGTGAACTTGGTGTGCGGCGTGATCGACGCCGGCTTCGCCAGCACCTGCCCGCGCTCCACCTCCTCGCGCTTGGTGCCGCGCAAGAGCACCCCGATGTTGTCCCCCGCCTGCCCCTGATCGAGCAGCTTCCGGAACATCTCCACCCCGGTGCACACCGTCTTCACCGTGGGCCGCAAGCCCACGATCTCGATCTCCTCACCCACCTTGACAATGCCCCGCTCGACCCTTCCCGTGACCACGGTACCCCGGCCCGAGATCGAGAACACGTCCTCCACCGGCATCAGAAACGGCCCGTCGACCGCCCGCTTGGGCTCCGGAATGTAGCTGTCCAGCGCATCGGCAAGCTTCAGGATCGACCCCACCCCCTGGTCGCTGTCCTCGCCCTCGAGCGCCTTCAACGCACTGCCGATCACGATCGGCGTGTCATCCCCGGGAAACTCGTACTTCGACAGAAGCTCCCGCACTTCCATCTCCACCAGCTCCAGGAGCTCGGCATCGTCGACCATGTCCGCCTTGTTCATGTACACCACGATGTACGGCACCCCCACCTGGCGCGCCAGCAAAATGTGCTCGCGCGTCTGCGGCATCGGCCCGTCGGCCGCACTCACCACCAGGATCGCCCCGTCCATCTGCGCCGCACCCGTGATCATGTTCTTGATGTAATCGGCGTGCCCCGGACAGTCCACGTGCGCATAGTGGCGCTTGGCCGTCTCGTACTCCACGTGCGCCGTGTTGATCGTGATCCCGCGCGCCTTCTCCTCCGGCGCCGCATCGATCTGATCGTACGCCTTCGCCTCACCTCCAAACTTCTTCGACAGCACGTGCGTGATCGCCGCCGTCAGCGTCGTCTTCCCATGGTCCACGTGCCCAATCGTCCCCACGTTCACGTGCGGCTTCGTCCGCTCAAACTTGCTCTTTGCCATGTCCAGCCCCTTGAGTTGAGGAAACCTTACTTCTTATTAATGATCGCTTCGGCGACATTCTTCGGCGCCTCGGAATAATGCTTGAACTCCATCGTGTAGGTGGCGCGGCCCTGGGTGGCCGAACGCAGGGCGGTGGAGTACCCGAACATCTCCGCGAGCGGGACTTCGGCCTTGATCACCTTCAAGCCGGCCACGTCCTCCATGCCCTGGATCATGCCACGGCGGGACGACAGATCGCCTACCACGTTGCCCATGAAGTCCGGGGGCGTCTCGACCTCCACGGCCATCATCGGCTCGAGCAGGACCGGATTGGCCTTGCGCATGCCGTCCTTGAAGGCGATGGAGGCCGCCATCTTGAAAGCGTTCTCGGAGGAGTCGACTTCGTGATAGCTGCCGTCGAACAGGGTCACTTTCACATCGACGACCGGGAAGCCGGCGAGCACGCCATTCGGCAGGGTATCGGTCACGCCCTTGTTGACGGCCGGGATGTACTCGCGCGGCACCGACCCACCCTTGATCGCGTCCACGAACTCGTAGCCCTTGCCGTGCTGGTTCGGCTCCATCTTGAGCCACACGTGACCGTACTGTCCCTTGCCGCCCGACTGCTTGATGAATTTGCCCTCGATCTCGACCGGCTTCTTGATCGCCTCGCGGTACGCGACCTGCGGCGCGCCCACGTTCGCCTCGACGCCGAACTCGCGCTTCATGCGGTCGACGATGATCTCGAGGTGCAGCTCGCCCATGCCCGAGATGATGGTCTGCCCCGACTCCTCGTCGGTGCGCACGCGAAAGGAGGGATCCTCCTGCGCCAGCCGATTCAGGGCCACACCCATCTTCTCCTGGTCGGCCTTGGTCTTGGGCTCGACCGCGACATGGATCACCGGCTCCGGGAAAATCATCTTCTCCAGCACGATGACGCGCTGCGGGTCGCAGATGGTGTCCCCGGTCGTCGCTTCCTTCAGGCCGACCGCCGCCGCGATGTCGCCGGCGCGCACTTCCTTGATCTCTTCCCGCGTGTTCGCGTGCATCTGGAGCAGGCGGCCGATGCGTTCCTTGCGGCCCTTCACCGGGTTGTAGATGGTATCGCCCGAGCTCACCACCCCCGAATAGACGCGGAAGAAGATCAACTGGCCGACATAGGGATCGGTCATGATCTTGAACGCGAGCCCGGAGAAGGGCGCCTCGTCGGTCGCCTCGCGCGAGGACTCTTCGCCGTTCTCGAGCCGCCCCTTCACCGGCGGGATGTCCACCGGCGACGGCATGTAATCCACCACCGCGTCGAGCATCGCCTGCACGCCCTTGTTCTTGAACGCGGACCCGCACAGCATCGGCACGATCTCGTTGGCGATGGTGCGCACTCGCAGACCCTGTTTGATGTCCTCGACCGAGAGATCGCCCTCGTCGAGATACTTGTGCATCAGGTCCTCGTTCGCCTCGGCCGCGGTCTCGAGCATCTTCTCGCGCCACTCCGCCGCCTCGTCCGCGAGATTCGCCGGGATCTCCCGCAGCTCGAACTTCGTGCCCTGCGTCTTGTCGTCCCAGTAGATGGCCTTCATCCGCACTAGGTCGATCACGCCCTCGAACTTGTCCTCGGCGCCGATGGGAAGCTGGATGGGAACCGGGTGCGCCTTGAGACGCGCCTGCACCTGTTCGTAAACGCGCAGAAAATTGGCCCCGGCGCGGTCCATCTTGTTCACGAAGCAAAGACGCGGGACGCCGTACTTGTTGGCCTGCCGCCACACCGTCTCGGTCTGCGGCTGCACCCCGCCCACCGCGCAGAGCACGGTGCAGGCGCCGTCCAGCACGCGCAGGCTGCGCTCCACCTCGATGGTGAAATCCACGTGGCCGGGCGTGTCGATGATGTTGATGCGGTGCTCCGTCAGCGCGCCGTCCATGCCCTTCCAGAAGCACGTCGTGGCGGCGGACGTGATGGTGATGCCGCGTTCCTGTTCCTGCTCCATCCAGTCCATGATGGCGGTGCCGTCGTGCACCTCGCCCAGCTTGTGCGACACCCCGGTGTAGAAAAGGATGCGTTCGGTGGTCGTGGTTTTCCCGGCATCGATGTGCGCCATGATGCCGATGTTCCGGTAATGCTGAATGGGTGTCTTGCGTGCCACGGACTGTCGACTCTTTCTCTGATCGCAGCGATGCGCTTCTGGCGCACCGCGCTCGGACGGCTGCCCGGGTCCTGATGGGGGCCGCGGGGCAGCCTCTTAGAAGCGATAGTGGGAGAAGGCCTTGTTGGCCTCTGCCATCTTGTGCACTTCCTCTCGTTTCTTCATCGCGCCGCCGCGGCCTTCCGCCGCTTCGGCGAGCTCGCCGGCGAGGCGCTGCCCCATCGACTTCTCGCTGCGCTTGCGCGCAGCCTCGCGCAGCCAGCGCATGGCGAGCGCGGTGCGGCGAACCTGCCGCACTTCGACCGGCACCTGATAGTTCGCGCCGCCGACCCGGCGACTTTTCACTTCGACCACCGGCCGCACGTTCTGCAGCGCCTGATTGAAGACTTCGAGCGGGTTCTTGCCGCTGCGCTTCTGGATCTGGTCGAGCGCCCCGTACATGATGCGCTCGGCCACCGACTTCTTGCCGCGGGTCATCAGGACGTTGACGAACTTCGCCACTTCCTGGCTCGAAAACTTGGGGTCCGGAAGGATCTCCCGCTTGGGAATTTCTCTGCGTCGAGGCATGGTGCGACCTGTTGACCTGAATTCGTGTCGTTGATCCCGCGTCCCGTCAGCCGGCCTTGGGGCGCTTGGCGCCGTACTTGGAGCGGCTCTGCTTGCGATCCTTCACGCCCGCGGTATCGAGACTGCCGCGCACCGTGTGATAGCGCACGCCGGGCAGATCCTTCACGCGACCCCCGCGGATCAAGACGACCGAATGCTCCTGCAGGTTGTGGCCCTCGCCTCCGATATAGCTGATGACCTCGAAGCCGTTCGTGAGGCGCACCTTTGCGACCTTGCGCAGCGCGGAATTCGGCTTCTTCGGCGTGGTCGTGTAGACGCGAATGCACACGCCGCGCTTCTGCGGCGAGTTCTGCAGCGCCGGTACTTTGCTCTTGGTGACCTGGCGCGTGCGCGACTTGCGCACGAGCTGGTTGACGGTTGGCATCGCTTACCCTGTCGTTGACGGGCGCAGCGCCGAGAGCGCCAGCCCGGTTTGCCTGCTCGGGTTCTCTCCGTAAGGTCTCTCGGACGGAGAAGGCTCCGGGCGCAGCATTGCGTTTGTCCCGCGCAAAAAGCCGGGACGGCGTCTCCGCCGTCCCCGAGGCTTGCGCGTCCACCGAGCCCGAAGCCGCTTGACTATGGGCTCGGGCAGTAAAAAAGACTGTGGAGTTTATGGACTTGGGTGAGCCCTGTCAAGCAACCTGCTCCTCCCCGGGGGCCTGCGCCACCGCCTGCTCCGGCCTCGGCTTCCTCGAGCAAGTCGCCCGTACCCATGTCCAGGCCGAGCTGCTGATTCTTGCGCGTATTGTGGTAAGCGAGCCCGGTCCCGGCGGGAATGAGGCGGCCGACGATGACGTTCTCCTTGAGGCCGCGCAGATCGTCCTTCTTGCCCATGATCGCCGCCTCCGTGAGCACCCGGGTGGTCTCCTGGAACGAAGCCGCCGAGATGAAGGAATCGGTCGAGAGCGAAGCCTTGGTGATGCCGAGGAGCATGAACTCGTAAGTCGCCGGATTCTTCCCGTCGGCCTCGGTCCGCTCGTTCTCTTCCAGCACCTCCGCACGCTCCACCTGCTCGCCGGGAATGAAGCGGGTGTCGCCCGCGTCGGCGATGGTCACCCGGCGCAGCATCTGGCGCACGATCACCTCGATGTGCTTGTCGTTGATCTTCACGCCCTGCAGCCGATAGACATCCTGCACCTCGTCGATGATGTAGCGGGCGAGTTCCTCCACGCCCTGCAGACGCAGGATGTCGTGGGGATCCTTGGGACCGTCCACGATCATCTCGCCCTTGTTCACCACCTGGCCGTCGTGCGCCATCACGTGCTTGTCCTTGGGAATAAGGTACTCGTGCGGCACGCCCTCCAGGTCGGTGATGACGAGGCGCTGCTTGCCCTTCGTGTCCTTCCCGAACGACACGGTGCCGGTGATCTGCGCGAGCAGGCCGGCGTCCTTCGGCGAACGCGCCTCGAACAGCTCCGCCACCCGCGGCAGGCCGCCCGTGATGTCGCGGGTCTTCGACGTCTCCTGCGGCACCCGCGCGAGCACGTCGCCGATGTTGATCGGCTGACCGTCCTTGACGTTGATGATGGAATGGATCTGGAACGTGTAGGTCACCGGCGTCTCGCTGCCGGCGAGCTTCACCTCGTGGCCGGTCTCGTCGATGAGCTTGACCTGCGGCCGCAGACCCTTGGCGGTCGATACGCCGCGCCGCTTCGGGTCTATCACGACCAGGGTCGACAGGCCGGTCACGTCGTCGATCTGCTTTGCGACCGTCACGCCCTCCTCCACGTTCTCGAGCTTGATGGTGCCGGCATACTCGGTGATGATGGGGCGGGTGTGCGGATCCCAGCTCGCGAGCATCTGCCCGGCCTTGGCCGCCGCGCCGTCCTGCACGAGCAGGGTCGCACCGTAAGGCACCTTGTGCCGCTCGCGCTCGCGCCCGTTCTCGTCGTGGATCGCCACCTCGCCGCTGCGCGAGATCACCACCTGCTCGCCGCGCGCGTTCGTGACGTAGCGCATGGTGGCCGTGAAGCCCACGACGCCGTTCGACTTGCTGTCCACCTGGCTCGCCACCGCGGTACGCGAAGCTGCGCCGCCGATGTGGAAAGTGCGCATGGTGAGCTGCGTGCCCGGCTCGCCGATCGACTGCGCTGCGATCACGCCCACCGCCTCGCCCACGTTCACGAGGGTACCGCGGCCGAGATCGCGCCCGTAGCACTTGGCGCACAACCCGTAGCGGGTGTCGCACGACAGCGGGGTACGCACGCGCACCTCGTCGATGCCGAGCGTCTCGATCCGATCGACTGCGGCCTCGTCGAGCAGGGTGGCAGCCTCGATCAGGGTCTCGCCGGACTCGGGATTGACCACGTCGCTCGCCGCCACGCGCCCTAGAATGCGCTCGCGCAGCGGTTCCACGACCTCGCCGCCCTCGACCAGCGCCCGCATGATCACGCCGTTGACCGTGCCGCAGTCGTCCTCGGTGACGACCAGGTCCTGGGTCACGTCGACCAGCCGGCGCGTGAGATAGCCGGAGTTTGCGGTCTTGAGCGCGGTGTCGGCGAGACCCTTGCGCGCGCCGTGGGTCGAGATGAAGTATTGCAGAACGTTGAGCCCCTCGCGGAAATTGGCGGTGATCGGGGTCTCGATGATCGAGCCGTCGGGCTTCGCCATCAGGCCGCGCATGCCGGCGAGCTGGCGGATCTGGGCCGCGGATCCCCGTGCCCCGGAGTCGGCCATCATGTAGATGGAATTGAAGGACTCCTGCGACGTCGGCTGACCGTTGTCGTTCGTAAGCGGCACCCAGCCGCCGGTCTTCGTGTCCCAGATTTTCACCGGTTCGGTGCCGAGCTGCTCCATCATGGCCTTTGCCACCATATCGCCCGCCCGGCCCCAGATGTCCACCACCTTGTTGTAGCGCTCGCCCTGGGTGACCAGTCCCGAGGTGTACTGCTGCTCGATCTCCTGCACCTCGTGCTCGGCTGCGGAAATGAGATCGCCCTTCTGCATCGGCACCAGCATGTCGTCGACCGCAATCGAGATCCCTGCGCGGGTCGCGTACGAGAATCCGGTGTACATGAGCTTGTCGGCGAAGATCACCGTCTCGCGCAGGCCGACGCGGTGGAAGCAGCCGTTGATGAGACGCGAGATCTCCTTCTTCTTGAGCGGCTTGTTGATGACCTCGAACGGCAGGCCGGCGGGCAGGATCTCGGACAGAAGCGCGCGGCCAATGGTGGTCGGGTAGCGGGTCAGCTTCTCGCGGCGCTCGCCCTGGGCGTCGATCTCCTGCTCGCGAATACGCACCGCGACCCGCGCCTGCAGGTCCACCTGCCCGGACTCATAGGCCCGCGCCACCTCGGACGTGTTGATGAAGGCCATGCCTTCGCCACGCGCGCCGACCTTCTCGCGCGTCATGTAGTAGAGCCCGAGCACGATATCCTGCGACGGGACGATGATCGGCTCGCCATTCGCCGGTGACAGTATGTTGTTAGTCGAAAGCATCAGGGTGCGCGCTTCCATCTGCGCCTCGAGCGACAGCGGCACGTGCACCGCCATCTGGTCGCCGTCGAAGTCGGCATTGAACGCAGCGCACACGAGGGGATGGAGCTGGATCGCCTTGCCTTCGATCAGCACCGGCTCGAACGCCTGGATGCCGAGGCGATGCAGGGTCGGCGCGCGGTTCAGCATCACCGGATGCTCGCGGATCACTTCTTCCAGGATGTCCCACACCTCCGGCACCTCGGCCTCGACCAGGCGCTTCGCGGCCTTGATGGTGGTGGCCATGCCGAGCACTTCCAGCTTGTGGAAGATGAAGGGCTTGAAGAGCTCGAGCGCCATCTTCTTCGGCAGCCCGCACTGGTGCAGCTTGAGCTGAGGACCGACCACGATCACCGAGCGGCCCGAATAGTCGACGCGCTTGCCGAGCAGGTTCTGGCGGAAGCGGCCGCCTTTGCCCTTGATCATGTCGGCGAGCGACTTGAGCGGACGCTTGTTGGCGCCAGTCATCGCCTTGCCGCGGCGACCGTTGTCGAGCAGGGAATCCACCGCCTCCTGCAGCATCCGCTTCTCGTTGCGGACGATGATCTCCGGCGCCTTCAGCTCGAGCAGGCGCTTCAGGCGATTGTTGCGGTTGATGACGCGGCGGTACAGGTCGTTCAAGTCCGAGGTCGCGAAGCGGCCGCCGTCGAGCGGCACCAGCGGACGCAGCTCGGGGGGCAATACCGGCAACACCTCGAGGATCATCCAGTCCGGCTTGATGCCGGACTTCTGGAAAGCTTCCAGAACCTTCAGCCGCTTGGCGATCTTCTTGATCTTGGTGTCGGAGGAGGTGGCTTCGAGCTCCTTGCGCAGGCGGTCGATCTCGCGCCGAAGATCCAGGTGCCGCAGCAACTCGCGGATGCCCTCGGCGCCCATCAGCGCGGAGAAATCGTCGCCGAACTCCTCGACCTTGGTGAGATAGTCGTCCTCGGTCAAGAGCTGCGCGCGGTTGAGCGGCGTCATGCCGGGGTCCACGACCACGTAGGCCTCGAAGTAGAGCACGCGCTCGATGTCGCGGAGCGTCATGTCGAGCACCATCCCGAGGCGGGAGGGCAGGGACTTGAGAAACCAGATGTGGGCGACCGGGCTCGCGAGCTCGATATGGCCCATGCGCTCGCGGCGCACCTTCGAAAGCGTCACCTCGACGCCGCACTTCTCGCAGATCACGCCGCGGTGCTTGAGCCGCTTGTACTTGCCGCACAGGCACTCGTAATCCTTCACCGGGCCGAAGATCTTGGCGCAAAAGAGGCCGTCGCGTTCCGGCTTGAAGGTCCGGTAATTGATGGTCTCGGGCTTGCGCACTTCGCCGTAGGACCACGAACGGATCTTCTCGGGAGAGGCGAGCCCGATCTTGATCGCATCGAACTCCTCTTCCTGGGTGACCTGTTTGAACAAATCGAGCAGTGCTTTCATTACGAAACCTCCGGTTTCGGGTGAACGGAGAAGGGTGAAGGGTGAAGGGCGAACCCGGCGCAAGGCCGCACCCCTTCCCTCCTCCCGCTTCCCTCTTCCCGCATCAATACCGTTCCAGATCGATGTCGATCGCGAGCGAACGGATCTCCTTCACCAGCACGTTGAAGGACTCCGGCATACCGGCATCGATCCTGTGCTCGCCCTTGACGATGTTCTCGTACACCTTGGTGCGGCCGGTCACATCGTCGGACTTGACCGTAAGCATCTCCTGCAAGGTATAGGACGCACCGTAGGCCTCCAGCGCCCACACTTCCATCTCGCCGAAGCGCTGGCCGCCGAATTGCGCCTTGCCGCCGAGCGGCTGCTGGGTGACGAGACTGTACGGCCCCGTGGAGCGCGCGTGCATCTTGTCGTCGACGAGGTGGTGCAGCTTCAGCATGTGCATGTAGCCCACGGTGACGGCGCGGTCGAAGGTGTCGCCGGTGCGACCGTCGTGCAGGTGGATCTGCCCCGAGCGCGGCAGCCCCGCGAGCTCGAGCATGGCCTTGATCTCGGTCTCGGTCGCACCGTCGAACACCGGTGTCGCGAACGGGACGCCTTTTTCGAGATGCTGGGAGAGGTCGATCACCTCGGCGTCGCTCAAGGAGTCGATGTCCTCCGGTTTCCCGCTCGAGTTGTAGATGAGCGCAAGCGCCTTGCGCACATCGGCAATCTGCGCCTGCGCCTTCAGCATCTGGCCGATCTTCAGGCCGAGACCCTTCGCCGCCCAGCCGAGGTGGGTTTCCAGGATCTGTCCGACGTTCATCCGCGAGGGCACACCCAGCGGATTCAGTACCACGTCCATCGGCACGCCGTCCGCCGTGTACGGCATGTCCTCGACCGGAACGATCTTGGAGATGACGCCCTTGTTGCCGTGCCGGCCGGCCATCTTGTCGCCAGGCTGCAGGCGCCGCTTGACCGCGAGGTACACCTTGACCATCTTCTGCACGCCGGGCGGCAGCTCGTCGCCCTGGGTCAGCTTTTTCTTCTTCGCGTCGAAGGCGATGTCGAACTCGACGCGCTTCTGGGCGAGACTTTCCATCAGCTGCTCCAGCTGGCGCGCGGATTCCTCGGCTGCGAGCCGGATATCGAACCAGCTGTGACGCTCCACCTCGGAGAGATAGGCCTTCGTGATCTTCGTGCCCTTCGCGAGCTTTTTCGGACCGCCGTTGGCGACCTTGCCCAGGAGCAGGCGTTCGATGCGCAGGAAGGTGTCGTCCTCGACGATGCGGAACTGGTCGGCGAGGTCCTTCTTGTAGCGCTTCAGCTCGTCGTCGATGATCTGCTGGGCGCGCTTGTCGCGCTCGATGCCCTCGCGCGTGAACACCTGCACGTCGATGACCGTCCCCGACATGCCCGAGGGCACGCGCAGCGACGTGTCCTTCACGTCGGAGGCCTTCTCGCCGAAGATCGCCCGCAGGAGTTTCTCCTCCGGCGTGAGCTGGGTCTCGCCTTTCGGCGTGACCTTGCCCACGAGCACGTCGCCGGCTTCCACCTCGGCGCCGATGTAGACGATGCCCGACTCGTCCAGGCGCGAGAGCTGCGCTTCGGAGAGATTGGAGATGTCGCGCGTGATCTCCTCGGGCCCGAGCTTGGTGTCGCGCGCCACCACCGAGAGCTCCTCGATGTGGATCGAGGTGAAGCGATCGTCCGCCACGACGCGCTCGGAGATCAGGATCGAGTCCTCGAAGTTGTAGCCGTTCCATGGCATGAACGCGACCAGCAGATTCTGCCCGAGGGCGAGCTCACCCATGTCCGTAGAGGCGCCGTCGGCGATGACATCGGCCTTGGCGATCACGTCGCCCTCCTTCACGAGCGGCCGCTGGTTGATGTCGGTGTTCTGATTGGAGCGCGTGTACTTGACGAGGTTGTAGATGTCCACCCCGACCTCGCCCGCCACCGTCTCGTCGTCGTGCACGCGCACCACGATGCGACCGGCATCGACATAGTCGACGACGCCGCCGCGGCGCGCTTGCACCGCGGTGCCGGAATCCACCGCCACGGTGCGCTCGATGCCGGTGCCCACGAGCGGCTTTTCCGGCCGCAGGCAGGGCACGGCCTGGCGCTGCATGTTGGAGCCCATGAGGGCGCGGTTCGCGTCGTCGTGCTCCAGGAACGGGATCAGCGAAGCCGCCACCGACACGATCTGCGACGGCGCCACGTCCATGTATTGCACCCGGTCCGGAGCGGACAGCGTGAACTCGTTGTGGTGACGGCAGGAGACCAGCTCGTCGACGAAGGCGCCGGTCTGGTCGAGGGCGGCGTTCGCCTGCGCGATCACGTACTTGCCCTCCTCGATGGCGGAGAGGAACTCGATCTCGTCGGTCACGCGCCCCTCGTGCACCTTACGGTACGGCGTCTCGAGAAAGCCGTACTCGTTGGTGCGGGCATAGAGCGCGAGCGAGTTGATGAGACCGATATTGGGACCTTCCGGGGTCTCGATCGGGCACACGCGGCCGTAGTGCGTCGGATGCACGTCGCGCACCTCGAAGCCCGCGCGCTCGCGGGTGAGACCACCGGGCCCCAGCGCCGAGACGCGCCGCTTGTGGGTGATCTCGGAGAGCGGATTGGTCTGGTCCATGAACTGCGAGAGCTGCGAGGACCCGAAGAACTCCTTGATCGCCGCCGATACCGGTTTCGCATTGATGAGGTCGTGCGGCATGAGATTTTCGGACTCGGCCTGCGACAGACGCTCCCGCACCGCGCGCTCGACCCGCACCAGGCCGGCGCGGAACTGGTTCTCCGCCAGTTCGCCTACGGAGCGCACGCGGCGGTTGCCGAGATGGTCGATATCGTCGATCTCCCCGCGGCCGTTGCGCAGCTCCACGAGAATCTTGATGACGGCCACGATGTCGTCCTTGGACAGCGTGGCGGCACCGGTCAGCTCTTCGCGGCCGACGCGGCGATTGAACTTCATGCGACCCACCCCCGAGAGATCGTAGCGCTCCTCGGCGAAGAACAGGCCCTGGAAGAGCTGCCTTACCGCCTCTTCCGTGGGCGGCTCCCCTGGCCGCATCATGCGGTAGATCGCGACCTGCGCCGCCATGTCGTCCGCGGTCTCGTCGATGCGCAGCGTCTGCGAGATGAAGGGACCCTGGTCGAGGTCGTTGGTGTAGAGCGTCTGAATTTCGGGGACGCCCGATTCCCTGAGCTTTTTCAGGAGCTCGTCGGTGAGCTCGTCGTTGGCGCGAGCGATGATCTCGCCGCTCTCCTTGTCGACCACGTGGCGCGCCAGCACCCGCCCCAGAACGAAATCCGACGACACGGCAACGCGCTTCAACCCCGCCTTCTCCATCTCGCGGATGTGCTTCACCGTGATGCGCTTGTCCTTGGGCACGATCAGCTGGCCGCTGGCGACGATGTCGAAGCGCGCGATGTCGCCCCGCAGGCGCTCCGGTACGATCTCGAACTCCATCTCGCCGCGCGCGAGGTGGAAGGTGTCGAAGGCGAAGAACTCCTTCAGGATCGCCTCGGGCGTGTATCCGATCGCCTTCAGGAGCGTCGTCACCGGCATCTTGCGGCGACGGTCGACGCGGAAGTAGAGGTAGTCCTTGGGATCGAACTCGAAATCGAGCCACGAGCCGCGATAGGGAATCACCCGCGCCGAGAAGAGCAGCTTCCCGGAGCTGTGGGTCTTGCCGCGGTCATGCTCGAAGAACACCCCGGGCGAACGGTGCAGCTGGGAGACGATGACGCGCTCGGTGCCGTTGATGATGAAGGAGCCCGTGCTCGTCATGAGCGGAATTTCGCCCATGTAGACTTCCTGCTCCTTCACTTCTTTCACCGTGGGCTTGGATGCCTCGCGGTCCATGATGGTGAGTCGCACACGCGCCCGCAGCGGCGAAGCGAAGGTGAGGCCGCGCTGCTGGCACTCCTTCACGTCGAACGGCGGTGTGCCGAGCGCATAGCTCACGAAGTCGAGGCGTGCATTCCCCGAGTGACTCGAGATCGGGAAGATCGAGGTGAAAGCAGCCTGCAGACCCGCGTTCTTGCGCGCCTCCGGCGGCCTCTCCGCCTGCAGGAAAGCGCTGAACGAGTCGATCTGGGTCGCCAGCAGGAACGGCACCGGCAGCACGCTGGCGCGTTTGGCGAAGCTCTTGCGGATGCGCTTTCTCTCGGTAAACGAGTACGTCATGAGGTCACTCCACGGCACTGACAAGCAGGGCGAATCCCGGCGGCAGGCACGGCATGGTCACACCCCTTGAGAGGATGTTCCGCGACAAAGATTCCGCCGAACAGGGACAACGCGGAAATCTCCGTATCTGCCATCCGGGCTTCGGTCTCCCTAGAAGCGGAAAAAGGCCGGCGGTCTCCCGCCAGCCCATGATGAGGCATTGCGGCTTACTTGATCTCGCAAGTGGCGCCAGCATCCGTGAGCTGTTTGGCGACGGCGTCGGCGTCGGCCTTCGACACGCCTTCCTTCACGGGCTTCGGCGCGCCGTCCACGAGGTCCTTCGCTTCCTTGAGGCCGAGACCGGTGATTGCGCGCACCACCTTGATGGTATTGACCTTGTTTTCGCCGGCGCCGGTGAGCACGACCGTGAACTCGGTCTGCTCCTCGGCGGCGGGCGCCGCGGCACCGGCCGCGGGCGCAGCCACGGCAACCGCTGCGGCAGCCGCGGAGACGCCGAACTTTTCCTCCATCTCCTTGATGAGACCGGCAAGCTCGAGCACGGTCATGTTGGCGATGGCTTCCAGAATGTCAGCTTTGGCAACGGCCATTTCTTTACTCCTGATTCGTAAGTCGTAACGGATTCGGTAAGGAAGCGGGTGCGCGCGGCCCGTCTAGGACACGCCCTTGGCATCGCGCACCGCGGCGAGCGTCCGCACGAAGCGCGACGGCACCTCGGCGAGCGTACGCACGAACTGCGCAACCGGTGCCTGCATGGTGCCGAGCAGCCTCGCGAGCAGCGCCTCGCGGCTCGGCAGGGTGGCGAGACTCGCCACGTCCTTCGGGGACATGACGTAGTTCGCCATCGCGCCGCCCTTGATGGCGAGCTTCTCGTTGGCCTTGGCGAATTCATGCAGAACCTTGGCGAGAGCCACGGGATCGCTCGACATGCCATATGCCAGCGGACCGACCATCTTGTCGGCCAGCTCGGCGAACGGCGTGTCGGCGACCGCGCGCCGGGCAAGCGTGTTCTTCACGACGCGGAAGTAGACTCCCGCGGCTCGTGCGCGCTTGCGCAGCTCGGTCATCTGACCCACTTCCAGACCGCGGTTCTCGGCCAGCACGATCGCCTGAGCACGCGCCACTTCGGCGTTCACCTCGGCGACCACCGCCTTCTTGTCTTCAAGATTGAGACCCAAGGTCCACCCTCCAATTGACGGAATCACCCTGGCATCGCGCCTGCTGGCACGAGGCCCGGATGTTCCGGTTAGCCATAGCGACCTTAGAGCCAGGAGTCATTTCCAGCCTGCCGGGTTCGCCATCTGCGTTGGGCGCTCGCTGCACCGGGAAAGGAAACGAGAGAAGCGGGAAGGGTTTTCCCTCCCGACCTCTTCAACCATCCCGCTGCTAGCGTTTAAGTCCCCTTCGGTTCCACGCTCGCGGATCGGTTTGTAGGGCGTCACCCTTCTCACTTCCCCCTCCACGCTTCACCTCGAAGACCCCAACGGTCTTTGATAACCCTGGCCACCCGCTTGGCAGCGGGCAGTCAGGCCCAAAGTACACACCTACATCGCGCGGCCGACCGCGCGGCACGATTTCCTCACTGCGCGAGCGTTGCCTGGTCCACCCGGACGCCGGTGCCCATGGTGCTCGCGACCGAGATCTTCCTGACATACACCCCCTTCGAGCTCGCCGGTTTCGCCTTGTTCAAGGCATCCATCAGCGCAACCAGATTCTCCTGCAGGGACTGGACCGCAAACGACGCCCGGCCGATGCTGCAGTGGATGATGCCGCCCTTGTCCGTGCGGTACTGCACCTGTCCCGCCTTGGCATTCTTCACCGCCTGCACCACGTCCTGGGTCACGGTGCCCACCTTCGGATTGGGCATGAGACCGCGCGGACCGAGGATCTGGCCCAGCCCGCCCACGACGCGCATGGCGTCCGGGCTGGCGATCACCACGTCGAACTCCATGAAGCCGCCCTTCACCTTCTCGGCGAGGTCCTCGAAGCCGACGATGTCGGCCCCGGCGGCGAGCGCATCCTTGGCCTTGTCACCTTGGGCAAACACCGCCACGCGCTTGGTCTTGCCGGTGCCCTTGGGCAAAACCACCGAACCGCGCACCTGCTGGTCCGACTTCTTGGCGTCGACGCCCAGGTTCACCGCCACGTCGATGGATTCGTCGAACTTGGCGGTCGCATTGCGTTTGACGAGCTCGAGGGCGTCCGCCAAGGGGTAAGACTTCGCGCGGTCGACCGTGCCGCGAAGAAGCTTGAAACGCTTGGAATCGCGCGCCATGTCACACCCCCTCCACTTCGACGCCCATGCTGCGGGCGCTGCCGGCGATCGTGCGCACCGCGGCATCGAGATCAGCCGCGGTCAGATCCGGCGTCTTCGCCCGGGCGATATCCTCGACCTGCGCGCGGGTGAGCTTTCCCACCTTGTCCAGGTGCGGCTTGGGGCTGCCCTTGTCGATCTTCGCCGCCTTCCTGATGAGCACCGACGCGGGAGGCGTCTTCATCACGAAGGTAAAGCTCTTGTCCTGGTAGGCCGTGATGACGACCGGCACCGGCAGGCCGACTTCCATGCCCTGGGTCTGCGCGTTGAACGCCTTGCAGAACTCCATGATGTTGAGGCCGCGCTGTCCCAGCGCAGGCCCGATGGGCGGGCTCGGATTCGCCTTGCCCGCCGGCACCTGAAGCTTGATCAGGCCGACGATTTTCTTTGCCACGCTTCACACTCCTTGGCGGGTTCGAGCGGACACTTCTCGCATCCTCCCCGTGCATTGTTCGCAGCGTCGCCGCTGCCACACCGGATCAGGCCTTTTCGACCTGACCGAAATCGAGCTCGACCGGCGTCGAGCGCCCGAAGATCGTCACCGACACCCGGATCTTGCTCTTGTCGTAATTCACGTCCTCGACCGACCCGTGAAAGTCGGTGAACGGGCCTTCCTTGACCCGCACCACTTCGCCCACCTCGAACAGCACCTTGGGCTTGGGTTTTTCGACCCCCTCCTGGATCTGGTTCAGGATGTTCTGCACCTCCTTCGCCGAGATCGGCGTCGGCTTCGTCGCGGTGCCGCCCACGAACCCCGTGACCTTCGGGGTATTCTTGACCAGGTGCCAGGTGTCGTCGGTCATTTCCATCTCGACCAGCACATAGCCCGGGAAGAACTTGCGCTCGCTGATGGCCTTCTGCCCGCCCTTCATCTCGACGACCTCTTCGACCGGAACCATGATCTGCCCGAACTGATCCTGCATCCCGGCGCGCTGGATACGCTCGAGCAGGGTGCGCTGCACGCTCTTCTCGAAGCCGGAATAGGCGTGCACCACGTACCATCTCTTCGTCATCAGTCGCGACCCATGATCAGTTTCACCAGCCACAAGAGCGTCGCATCCACGAGCCACAGGAACAGGGCCATCAACAGGATGAATACGAATACGAGCCCCGTCGTCTGCAAAGTTTCCTTCCGCGTCGGCCAGACGACCTTCTTCGTCTCCGCGACCGATTCCTGCGCGAACGCGAACAACTGCTTGCCCTGGACCGTCGTCCAGGCCACCCCCGACGCGGCGATCAGACCGGCGACCACCGAGCCGGCGCGCACGATGGTGGCGCTGTCCTTAAGATAGTAATAGCCGACGACCCCCGCCACCACGAGCATCGCCGCAAACGCAAGCTTGATCTTGTCAGCCATGACTGATGTAAGGGGCAGGCCAAGAGGGTCTCGAACCCCCAACCTTCGGTTTTGGAGACCGACGCTCTACCAATTGAGCTATTGGCCTGTTGACCATGGGAAGGCAGTTAAACCGAGACGGCAAGGGGGCGGAACCCGCCCCCCGTGCGCGTCTCGAGCCCGAGTGCCCTCGCCTCTCTAGTTACTCGATCACTTTGGCCACGACGCCGGCGCCGACGGTGCGCCCGCCCTCGCGGATGGCAAAGCGCAAACCCTCCTCCATCGCAATGGGCGCAATCAGGCTCACCGTGATCGATACGTTGTCCCCCGGCATCACCATCTCGGTGCCCGCCGGCAGCTCGATCGACCCCGTCACGTCCGTGGTCCGAAAGTAAAACTGCGGCCGATAACCATTGAAGAACGGCGTGTGCCGCCCCCCCTCGTCCTTCGACAGCACATAGATCTCGGCCGTGAACTTGGTGTGCGGCGTGATCGACGCCGGCTTCGCCAGCACCTGCCCGCGCTCCACCTCCTCGCGCTTGGTGCCGCGCAAGAGCACCCCGATGTTGTCCCCCGCCTGCCCCTGATCGAGCAGCTTCCGGAACATCTCCACCCCGGTGCACACGGTCTTCACCGTGGGCCGCAAGCCCACGATCTCGATCTCCTCACCCACCTTGACGATGCCCCGCTCGACCCTTCCCGTGACCACGGTACCCCGGCCCGAGATCGAGAACACGTCCTCCACCGGCATCAGAAACGGCCCGTCGACCGCCCGCTTGGGCTCCGGAATGTAGCTGTCCAGCGCATCGGCAAGCTTCAGGATCGACCCCACCCCCTGGTCGCTGTCCTCGCCCTCCAGCGCCTTCAACGCACTGCCGATCACGATCGGCGTGTCATCCCCGGGAAACTCGTACTTCGACAGAAGCTCCCGCACTTCCATCTCCACCAGCTCCAGGAGCTCGGCATCGTCGACCATGTCCGCCTTGTTCATGTACACCACGATGTACGGCACCCCCACCTGGCGCGCCAGCAAAATGTGCTCGCGCGTCTGCGGCATCGGCCCGTCGGCCGCACTCACCACCAGGATCGCCCCGTCCATCTGCGCCGCACCCGTGATCATGTTCTTGATGTAATCGGCGTGCCCCGGACAGTCCACGTGCGCATAGTGGCGCTTGGCCGTCTCGTACTCCACGTGCGCCGTGTTGATCGTGATCCCGCGCGCCTTCTCCTCCGGCGCCGCATCGATCTGATCGTACGCCTTCGCCTCACCTCCAAACTTCTTCGACAGCACGTGCGTGATCGCCGCCGTCAGCGTCGTCTTCCCATGGTCCACGTGCCCAATCGTCCCCACGTTCACGTGCGGCTTCGTCCGCTCAAACTTGCTCTTTGCCATGTTGCTTCCTCGCGCCGAAATGGAACGACTTCAAAGTGTTGTGGTGCCCATGGCCCGGATTGAACGGGCGACCTCTCCCTTACCAAGGGAGTGCTCTGCCACTGAGCTACATGGGCAAGCGCCCCCGCTGCCTCGCTCCGTTCCACGAGCGACCGACAGGATCGCCGCAGTTGGCGACTTCAACCCCTCGGCCATTCGAGCTGGAGCGGGTGAAGGGAATCGAACCCTCGTCATAAGCTTGGAAGGCTTCTGCTCTACCATTGAGCTACACCCGCGTCGGAAGGCTAAAGGGCGAGAACCCTGCCGCAACTGACCGCCAGCTCGAAGCCAAATCCCGATCCGATCGCAACTGGTGGAGGGGGAAGGATTCGAACCTTCGAAGGCAGAGCCGGCAGATTTACAGTCTGCTCCCTTTGACCGCTCGGGAACCCCTCCAAACGAAACCCGCAATTATCTTGAAAGGGTACCGTCGTGTCAATTTTTCGGATGCTTCTCTTTCGCCGCAGCGATGTCCTTGACACCGGCAATCGAACGAAGACGTCGCCAAGCGCGAGGCGCCAGGGGCGCCAACAAGGGGTGGGTCTGGCTGGACTCGAACCAGCGACCAAGGGATTATGAGTCCCCTGCTCTAACCGACTGAGCTACAGACCCACCGTAAGGAAGACCGAGGGTAGACAGGCGGCAGCCGCAAGAAAGCCAGTTACGAAAACGCTGCGGTTCAGTTCACGCCGTGAGCAATGCCGCTCTGTCACAGCGCCCTCGCAGGCTCACGCCTCGTTGTCCAGGAAGCTTCGCAGCCGTTCGGATCTAGACGGATGGCGCAGCTTGCGCAACGCCTTGGCCTCGATCTGCCGGATGCGTTCGCGCGTCACGTCGAACTGCTTCCCCACCTCTTCCAGGGTGTGATCGGTGTTCATCTCGATGCCGAAACGCATGCGCAGGACCTTCGCCTCGCGCGGCGTCAGGGTATCGAGCACGTCCTTGGTCACGTCGCGCAGGCTGGCGTACACCGCCGCATCGGAGGGCGCCATGGTGGAAGCGTCCTCGATGAAGTCTCCGAGATGGGAATCGTCGTCGTCGCCGATCGGCGTTTCCATCGAGATCGGCTCCTTGGAGATCTTGAGAATCTTCCGGATCTTCTCCTCGGGCATCTCCATCTTCTGCGCGAGCAGGGCCGGGTCCGGCTCCTGACCGGTCTCCTGCAGGATCTGGCGCGAGATGCGGTTCATCTTGTTGATGGTCTCGATCATGTGCACCGGGATGCGGATGGTGCGCGCCTGGTCCGCGATCGAGCGCGTGATCGCCTGCCGGATCCACCACGTCGCGTAGGTCGAAAACTTGTAGCCGCGTCGGTATTCGAACTTGTCCACCGCCTTCATGAGGCCGATGTTCCCTTCCTGGATCAGGTCGAGGAACTGCAGCCCACGGTTGGTGTACTTCTTCGCGATCGAGATCACGAGCCGCAGGTTGGCCTCGGTCATCTCGCGTTTCGCGCGACGCGCCTTGGCCTCTCCCGTCGACATCTGACGATTAATTTCCTTGAGGTCGCGCAAGGGGATCATCACGCGCCCCTGCACGTCAAGCAGACGTTGCTGCAGTTCCATGATCGCCGGCGCGAACCGCGAAAGCGTCTCGCTGTAGGGCCTGCGCGCCGCCACCTCCCGCGCCACCCAGTCGAGTTCCTCCTCGTTGCCGGGAAAGTTCTTGATGAAGTGGGTGCGCGGCATGCCGGCCTTGTTCACGCAGAAGTCCATGATTTCGCGCTCGTAGGTTCGGACTTCGTCGACCAGCCGCCGCAGACCGTCGCACAGGGCCTCCACCTGACGCGCCGCGAATCGGATCCCCATCAGCTCCGCGGAGATCTGGTCCTGGATCTTTTGGTAGCTCTTGTTCTTGGAGCCCTGTCTGGCGAGCGTCTTCACCATCTTGTTGTAGAGCCCGCGAATCGTCTCGAATCGTTCGAGCGACTGATTCTTGAGCTGCAGCAGGCTCGCCCGCGCCAACGCGCCGCCGTCGTCCTCGTCTTCCTCCGCCGCCGCGAGTTCCGCCTCCATGGCCTCTTCCGGGACCTCCTCGGGGATCTCCTGGGCGTTGGGATCGAGCAGCCCATCGACGAGCTCGTCGACGCGCATCTCGTCACGCTCGATCCGATCCGCGAACTCGAGGATGTCACGGATCGTGGTGGGACACGCGGAAATGGCCTGAATCATGTGCTTGAGGCCGTCCTCGATGCGCTTCGCGATCTCGATCTCGCCCTCACGCGTGAGCAGCTCCACGGAGCCCATCTCGCGCATGTACATGCGCACTGGGTCGGTGGTACGCCCGAACTCGGCGTCGACCGTGGAGAGTGCGGCCTCGGCTTCCTCGGCGACATCCTCATCGGCAACGGTCGGCGTCGCGTCGGACATGAGGAGGGACTCGACATCGGGGGCCTCATCGTAGACCTGTATCCCCATGTCGTTGATCATGCTGATGATGTTCTCGATTTGCTCGGCATCCAGCATGTCGTCGGGAAGATGATCATTGATCTCGGCGTAGGTCAGGTAGCCCCGTTCCTTGCCGAGAACGATCAAGTTCTTGAGCCGCATCCGACGCGCTTCGGCGTCATCAGGAAGCTGCGCGGCAGACTTGAGGAGTTCCCGATCCTTGTCCTTGTCTTTGGCCATGTGTGTGGTTATCCGATCATGCAGAAAAGCTTTCTAGTATATCACGCGTTCTGAACCACTCATTGGACCCCCAATCGCCGCACCGCGTTCGGCCAGAAGTCGCTGCAGTTCGGAGCGTTCGTCCGGGCTGAGGGCAGCGAGAGGCTTGCCACCGAGTTGGAGAAGACGCGCTGTCCGGTAGCGTTCCTCGATCTGCCTCACCGCGGCCAGGAACTCCGCTTCGGCGTCGAAATCGCCGATGCCGATTTCCATGATCTCCGCCGAAGCGTCGTTCAGCGCGGTTTCGTGGGGCGATCCACGAAAGTGATCACTCACAAGGGCAACCACGAGCCTATCGTCCAAGCGTGGATGGGCGGCGAGAAAATCAGTCAGCGCCAGCGTCGCCAGCGTGTCCGGATCACCCGAGTCAACCAGCGTCCGATCGACCGCCGCGGCGAGCCGCGGAGCAAAGAGCAGGCAGCGCAACAGCCGCCGCTGCGGCGAAATGGGGGCGACACGCCGAACGCGCTCCGGCGATCGCCGTGACCACTGCACGGGTTGGACGTCGAGCTTGGCATCAGTCTCACGTTGATCGAGCCCCGCGAGCTCTGCGAGGCGTCTGCGGACTATGGCGGCAAGCGCCGGGGCTGCGATCTGCTTTACCAGCGGCTTTGCAGTCTGCAGCAAACGGGCACCCCCTTCTGGCGTGGCGAGATCGAGCGGACGGGATAGCTCACGCAACAGAAATCCGGAAAGTGGCACGGCGTCGCGGATCAGACCTTCGAAACTCTCACGCCCCGCCTTGCGCACGAAGCTGTCCGGATCTTCCGCCTCCGGCAGGAACGCGAAGGCGACCTCCTTGCCGTCGACCAGTTGTCCGAGGCAGTTTTCGAGGGCACGCCACGCCGCGCGCCGACCTGCCTCGTCGCCGTCGAAACAGAACACGACCCGAGCGGCCTGCTTGAGCAGCTTCTGGACGTGAAAGGGGGTGGTCGCGGTACCGAGGGTGGCCACCGTATCTTCGATGCCGTGCTGCGCCAGGGCGACCACGTCCATGTAGCCTTCGACCACGATCACCCGGTCCGAGGCGCGGACGGCACCGCGCGCCTGATACAACCCGTAGATCTCGCGTCCCTTCTGGAATACCGTTGTTTCCGGTGAATTGAGGTACTTCGGTTCGCCCGGCGCCCAGCACGCGCCCCCCGAACCCCACGATATCGCCGCGGGGATTCACGATCGGGAACACAATGCGATCGCGGAAGCGGTCGTAGCGCTTGCCGTCGTCGCCTTCGATGACGAGACCGGCATCGACCAGCACCTGCGCCCGATAGTCCGCGAAAACCGCGGCCAGATTCTGCCAACCGGGTGGCGCAAAACCGAGACCGAATCGGGCGGCGACCTCACCGGTCAGCCCGCGTCCCTTCAAGTATGCAATCGCAGCTTCCGAGCGCTTGAGCTCGGCCTTGTAGAAGACGGCGGCCGCCTGCAGCGTCTCGGTGATGTCCTGCGCCAATTCCACCGGCTGGACGGAAGCGGCCTCCCCCCGCATCTCCGGGACCGTCATCCCCGCCTTTCCCGCCAGTTCCTCGATGGCCTCGACGAAGCCCAGACCCGAGTACTCCATGACGAAACCGATGGCATTGCCGTGCGCACCGCAGCCAAAGCAGTGATAGAACTGCTTCGCCGGGCTAACGGTAAAAGACGGGGTCTTTTCGCTGTGGAAGGGGCAGCAAGCGACGAGATTCGCGCCCGCCCGTTTGAGCGGCAGATGGGATTCGACCACGTCGACGATGTCGAGGCGGTTCAACAGATCCTGGATGAAGGATTGGGGAATCATGACGCCCGGTCGACGAACAACCCCCGCATTATAGGCCCCCCTTGACGGTCGCTCCGACGCCGCGACGGAAGGCCCGATTCCGGCCGGATTCGCGAGGAGTGCCTGCCGGCAACGCTCGGGGGTGCGCCCCGGACGCCGGCGCTAACCCGCCAGTTTCGACTTCACGATCGCGGCGACCTGGGTCATGTCCGCCCGTCCAGCCAGCCTCGCCCTGAGCAGCGCCATGGCCTTCCCCATGCCCTGCGGTCCGCTAGCACCGGTCTCCGCAAGGGCTGCCGCCACGGCCTCTTCGACCTCTGCCGCAGACAACTGGGCCGGCAGGTAAGTTTGCAGGAGTGCCACCTCGAACGCTTCGCTCCGGGCCAGATCCTCGCGGCCCCCGGCCTCGAACTGGGCGATGGAGTCGCGGCGCTGTTTGATCATCTTTTCGATGGTCACGAGGACCTCGGGATCCGCGAGTTCGCGTCGCTCATCGACCTCGCGCTGCTTGATGGCGGCGAGCAGGAGACGGATTGCCGCGAGCCGCGGACCATCCTTCGCGCGCATCGCGGCCTTCATGTCTTCGGTAACGCGAGCCTTGAGCGGCATGGGACCCAGGAAACGGGAACAGGCTACGGCGCTTCGCCGCGAGCCCGTGCGAAGCGGGACGAATCAGTACAGGCGCTGCGGGAGCATCTGGCTGCGCAGACGCTTGTAGTGACGCTTCACGGCCGCGGCGAGCTTACGCTTGCGCTCCGAGGTCGGCTTCTCATAGAACTCGCGGGCACGAAGCTCGGTGAGGAGGCCGGTCTTTTCGATGGTTCGCTTGAAGCGACGCAGCGCCACTTCGAAGGGTTCGTTCTCTTTGACTCGTACGGTGGGCATGCTGAAGGACGCCTGGCAGTTCGTTTGTGGAAAGCCTTGTAATATATCAGTGTTCCATCGACTTTTGGAAGCCCTGCGCGATCCGACTTGGACCATGCCCGCATCTGACGCTGTAACCGTTACCGTGCGAGACCACCTGGCTGACCTGGCCGGACTGGTTCTCGGCATCGAAACGTCGTGCGACGAAACGGGCGTTGCACTATACGATTCCCGGCATGGGCTGATCGCGCACACGATTTTTTCCCAAGTCGAGCTGCACGCGGAATACGGCGGGGTGGTGCCCGAGCTCGCCTCTCGCGATCATGTGCGTCGCCTGCTGCCGCTGGTGCGGGATCTTCTCACCCACGCCGGTGCCTCTCTGACCGCGTTGAAAGCGGTGGCGTACACGCAAGGGCCCGGCCTCGCCGGGGCGCTCCTCGTGGGGGCGGGCACCGCTGCTGCCCTCGCCTATGCCCTGCGCATTCCGGCCGTGCCGGTGCATCACCTGGAAGGTCATCTGCTCTCGCCTCTGCTCGGCGAGCCCGCGCCCGAGTTTCCCTTTGTGTGCCTGCTCGTGTCCGGCGGTCACACCCAGTTGATGGAGGTGTGCGGCGTCGGGCGCTATCGCCTCCTCGGCGAGACCCTCGACGACGCGGCCGGAGAAGCGTTCGACAAGACGGCGCAGCTTCTCGGGCTCGGTTATCCCGGCGGGCCCGCGCTCGCCCGCATCGCCGAAGCGGGTCGTGCGGACCGGTTCCGGCTGCCGCGTCCCATGATCGCGAGCGCGGACCTCGATTTCAGCTTCAGCGGGCTCAAGACCGCCGTGTCGGTACTGGTCCGGGACCTGGATCTGGACGACGCCACCCGTGCGGATGTAGCCGCGAGCTTCCAGGAAGCGATCGTCGATGTGCTGGCGGCGAAATCGGCAGCGGCACTGGAATGGACGGGGCTGCGTCAGCTCGTGGTGGCGGGCGGGGTCGGTGCGAACCAGGTGTTGCGGGAGCGTCTGCTCGCGCTCGGCAGCGCGCGCGGGATCCGGTGTTCTATCCGCGCCTCGAGTTTTGCACCGACAACGGCGCCATGATCGCGCTCGTGGGTGCGCTGCGTCTGGCGGGGGCGGCCCGCGGCGCGCTCGGCTTCGCGGTGCGGCCACGGTGGGATCTGGAAAGCCTGCCGGCTGCCCTCTGAACCGCGGCTGCGGCACGTCACACGACCTTGCCTTCGGTGCCGTCCAGGAGCTTCCGGATATTGGCGCGGTGACGCCAGATGAGAAGCACGGTCATCACGAGAATGACCGCCGTGTACGCGCCGCCGCCGAGGAAATACCAGCCCGCGACGGGCGCAGCAATGGACGCTGCGAGCGCACCGACCGACGAGATCCGGGTCACGGCAAACAGGGCGGCCCACGCCACCATGGCCGTCAGTCCGACGGGCAGACCGAACGCGAACAGGATGCCCGCAGCCGTTGCCACACCTTTGCCGCCCTGGAAACGGAAGAAGACGGGATAGAGGTGACCCAGAAAGGCGGCGAGGCCCGCCAGCGGAATCACGCTGCTGGACGCGCCGAATTGCGGGCCCACGAGTCTTGCCAGCCATACCGCCGCCACGCCCTTCAGGACATCGCCGCCCAAGGTGAGCGCGGCAGCGGTTTTCTTGCCCGAGCGCAGAACGTTGGTCGCGCCCGGATTGCCGGAGCCATAGCTGCGCGGATCGGGCAGACCGAGCACCGCACTCACGATCACGGCGAAGGACACCGAACCGATCAGGTAGGCGAGCACCACCAGAAGCACACTGGCCAACGCAGACGCTCTCCGGGACAGGGGATCGGGCCGGCGGCGGGACCGCCGCTCTGCTGTTGATTACAATCGCGATGTGATTTTACGACACGGCGCCATGGACATCATCTTCATCCAGGACTTCCGGGTGGAAACCCTGATCGGCATCTACGAGTGGGAGCGCCGCGTCCCGCAGACGATCCAGATCGATCTCGAGATCGGCAATCCGGGCAGCCGCGCCGCGAGTACCGACAACATCGACGACACGATCGACTACGGTGCGGTCGTCAATCGCATCGAGGAAACGCTCAGGCAGCAGCACTTCCTGCTGCTCGAACGCCTCGCCGAACACATTGCCGACATCGTCCTCGGCGAGTTCAAGTCGCCCTGGGTCAAGGTCAGCGTTGCAAAGCTGCAACTCCTGCGCGGGCGTGAAGCGGCTCGGCGTGACCATCGAGCGCGGCTCACGCGCCTGAGACGTGCGCGGCGATGCTCACCCGCGCGGATGGTGCTTCGCGTGCAGCTGTTTCAGCCGCTCACGGGCGACGTGCGTGTAGATCTGTGTCGTCGAGATGTCCGCATGGCCGAGCAGCAGCTGTACTACGCGCAAATCCGCGCCGTGATTGAGCAGATGCGTCGCGAAGGCATGGCGCACGCTGTGGGGCGAGATCGCGGCCGCGATGCCCGCCGCGGCCGCATGTCGCTTGATGAGGCGCCAGAACATCTGGCGCGTCATCGCCCCACCGCGCGCCGTGACGAACAGGGCTTCGCTGCCGCGGCCGGCCAGCAGCACGGGGCGTGCTGCGCGAAGATAACGGCAGATCCAGGCGAGCGCCTCCTCCCCCAGCGGCACCAGCCGCTCCTTGGCGCCCTTGCCCATCACGCGCACGACGCCCATGTCCTGGCTCACCTGCGCCAGCCCGAGCCCCACCAGCTCCGACACGCGCAGCCCGCTCGCATACAGTGTCTCGAGCATGGCGCGGTCGCGCAAGCCCAGCGCGGTGTCCGGATTCGGGCTTCCCAACAGGCGCTCGACGTCGTCCTCGGTCAGGATCGTGGGCAGACTGCGCGGGAGCTTCGGGGCCTCGATGCGAAGCGTCGGGTCGACCTGAATTCGCCCTTGGCGCAAGAGGTGGCCGTAGAACCGCTTCAGACTCGACAGCAACCGACTCGTCGTGCGCGGCTTGGCCTTCTGCGCGAACTTGTACGCCAGATATTCGAGCAGGTCGCCGCGTTGTGCATCGGGCAAAGCCCGCCCCCCGCGCTGCGCGAGCCAGTCGCGGAATTGGCGCAGGTCGGTGCGATAGCTCTGCAGCGTGCTGCGGGAGAGCCCGTCTTCGAGCCAGAGCGCGTCGCAGAAGAGATCCAGGAGCTCGTCACCTGCACTCATGGTCGAGGAGCCAGCGCTTGACCGCGAGACAGAATCCGCCCTGCGCGTTCATGAAGCCGCCGAGGCCGTGGCTGCCGACCACGCGGTGACAGGGAATCACCAGCGGTACCCGGTTCGCGCCGCAGGCGTTACCCACGGCCCGCGCGCCCGATCCGGTCCGCGCCGCGACCTCGGCATAGGCACGCGTTTCTCCGCATGGTATCCGCGCCACTTCGTCCCAGACCCGACGCTGGAACACGGTGCCGCCCACGGCGATGGGCAGGTCGAAGCGCAACCGCGGTTCGTCGAGATACGCCCGCAACTGCCGGCAGACTTCGGCAGTGAAGGGATCCCGTGCGGCGAGCCGCGGCGCGTCCAGCGCGAGGAAATCGATGCCGACCAGGACATCGCACTCGGTGCGCACACCCAGTACCGCGAAAGGCGTGCGCACCCGGGCCTGATAATCCGCGCGTTTTGCTTTCATGTCGGCGATGTCATCGCGGGGGCGAAATGAAAAGGGGCGGCCGCAACCGCCCCCGCCGCCCGCTGCGGAACCTGCTCACTCCGATGCAGTTGCCTTGCTGCTCGCTGCTATCTTCTCGCGAATGCGCGCGGACTTGCCGGACCGGCTGCGCAAGTAATAGAGCTTGGCACGCCGCACGTCGCCGCGGCGCTTCACCTCGATGCTGGCAATCAGCGGGGAGTAGGTCTGGAAGGTCCGCTCCACGCCCTCACCGGAGGAAATCTTGCGTACGGTGAACGAGGAGTTGAGGCCGCGGTTGCGACGCGCGATCACCACCCCCTCGTAGGCCTGGACGCGTTTGCGCTCGCCCTCGACCACGTTCACGCTCACGACCACCGTATCGCCCGGCGCGAAGTCGGGAAGCGATTTGGCCAGACGCTGCACCTCTTCCTGCTCAAGCTGTTTGAGAATGTTCATGTTCTGCTCCTCGATCCGCAAATTCCTTCAAGAACTCTTCCAGCAGCGCCTGCTCGTCGGCACTCATGCCGCGCTTCTCGAGCAGGTCGGGCCGCCGCAGATGGGTCCGGCCGAGCCCCTGCTTGAGCCGCCAGCGGCGTATCTCGGCGTGATGCCCCGACATGAGGACCGGCGGCACCACGTCGCCGTCGTATACCTCTGGCCGCGTGTAGTGAGGACAGTCCAGCAGACCGTCCACGAACGAATCCTCCTGTACGGAGTCCGCGTCGCCGAGCGCGCCCGGCAGCTGCCGCACCACGCAATCGATCAGGATCATCGCCGGCAACTCGCCGCCCGTGACCACGTAGTCCCCGACGCTGATCTCGTCATCCACGTCGCGCTCGACGACCCGCTCGTCCACCCCTTCGTAGCGACCCGCAACCAGGATGAGCCCGGGATGCGCCGCGAGCGCCACCACCTTGCGATGATCCAGCACCTCGCCCTGCGGCGACAGATAGATTACCCGGGAGCCCTGAGCGCCGCAGCTTCGCTGCCGCTGCCTGGCGGCCTGGATCGCTCGTTCGAGCGGCGCGGCGAGCATCACCATGCCGGGCCCGCCGCCGAACGGCCGATCGTCCACGCTCCGGTGCGGATCGGACGTGAAGTCCCGCGGGTTCCACGCCACTAGGTCCCACAACCCCTGATCGCGGGCGCGGCCCGTGATGCCGAAGGCGGTTACCGCTTCGAACATCTGCGGAAAGATGCTGATTACGTCCACATGGAGCATGCGCACCCGGCTCCGTGATCCTTCAGCAATCCGACGCCCAGTCGACCCTGAGCCGGGCGCCCGCGAGATCGACCTCGACGATCACCGGGGCGATGAAGGGAATCAATCGCTCGCGGTCGCCCCGGACCACCAGCACGTCGTTGGCGCCGGTCTCGATCAGCGAAGCCACGGTCCCCAGCGCCTCGCCTTCGACATTCAGCACATTGAGCCCGATGAGGTCAGCCCAGTAAAATTCGTCCGCCTCGGTCTTGGGCAGGGCTGCGCGCGGCACCGCGATATCGAGCTTCGTGAGCATCGCGGCCGCATTGCGGTCGTCGCACCCTTCGAGCTTCACGGCGAGCCCCTGGGGTTGGCATTCGACGGCCTCCACCTGCCACGGCGCCCAGTCTGCCTGCCCCCCCAGCCACCACCGGGGATAGCTCGCAAGGGCGTCGGCTGCCTCGGTATACGCTCGTACGCGAATCCAGCCGCGCACGCCGTGCGGAGCGACCACCCGCCCCATCACCACCAGCCGCTCAGACCTTGGCGACCTCACCGTATTGCTTGACGAGGCGCTGTACGGTGTCCGACGGCTTGGCCCCCTTCCCCTTCCAGAACTCGAGCCGCGCGAGATCGATCCGCAGCGACTCGCGCCCTTCCGGAGCCTTGGGGTCGTAGAAGCCCACGCGCTCGACGAAACGCCCGTCCCGCGCATTGCGGGAGTCGGTCACGACGACGTTGAAGAAGGGCCGCTTCTTCGCCCCACCCCGTGCCAGCCTGATCACAACCATGTCACGTCCGCCCAGAAATGCCGAAAAGCCGACGAGTATATTCCCGTTCGCTTCGATCTGACAAGAACATACCCTCTAATGCATGCCGGGCAGCATGCCCTTCATGCCGCGCATGAGCTTCGCCATGCCGCCCTTCTGCACCATTTTCATCATCTTCTGCGCCTGCTCGAACTGGTTGAGCAGCCGGTTCACCTCCTGCACCGTCACCCCCGCCCCCGCCGCGATGCGCCGCTTGCGCGAGGCCTTCAGGAGTTCCGGCCGGGCGCGCTCCTGAGGCGTCATCGCGTTGATGATGCCCTCGATGCGGTTGAAAGCCCGATCGTCCACGCTCGCCTGATTGGCCACCTGGCTCAACTGCCCCGGGAGCTTGTCGAGAAAGGCGCCGACACCGCCCATCTTTCGCATCTGTTTGATCTGGGCCTTGAAGTCCTCCAGGTCGAAGCCCTTGCCAGACTTGAATTTCTTGGCAAGCCGCTCGGCTTCGTCCCGATCCACCTTGCGCTGCGCGTCCTCGATCAGGGTCAGCACGTCGCCCATGCCGAGTATGCGCGAGGCCATGCGATCGGGATGAAAGGGCTCGAGCCCCGTGAGCTTCTCGCCGACGCCGACGAACTTGACCGGCTTGCCCGTGACATGGCGCACGGACAGCGCCGCGCCGCCGCGGGCGTCGCCGTCGAGCTTGGTGAGAACGAGACCGGTGAGCGGCAACGCGTCGGCGAAGGCGCGCGCCGTGTTCACCGCATCCTGGCCCTGCATCGCATCCACCACCAGGAAGGTCTCGACCGGCTTGAGCGCGCCGTGGAGGTCGTGGATCTCCCGCATCATCTCTTCGTCGATCGTGAGCCGGCCTGCCGTGTCGACGATCACCACGTCCAGGAAGTGACGCCGCGCGTGATCCACGGCCGCACCGGCGATGGCCACCGGCGCGAGCCCCGGCGCCGGGGGGTAGAAGTCGATGTCGAGCTGCCGCGCGAGTGTCGCGAGCTGGTCGATGGCGGCAGGGCGATAGACGTCGCAGCTCACGAGCAATACTTTCTTCTTGAGCTCGTCCTTGAGCAGCCGTGCCAGCTTGCCGGAAGTCGTGGTCTTCCCCGATCCCTGCAGTCCCGCCATCAGCACCACCGCCGGCGGGATGGCGGCGAGATTGATGGCGTCGTTGCGTTCGCCCATGAGGCGCGTGAGCTCTCGATGCACCACGCCGACGAGCGCCTGGCCCGGCGTCAGATTGCCGACCACTTCCTGACCGAGGGCCCTTTCCTTCACGCGGCCCACGAACTCCTTCACCACGGGCAGGGCCACGTCCGCCTCGAGCAGCGCCATGCGCACCTCGCGCAATGCGTCCTGGATGTTGTCCTCGGTGAGTCTGGCTTGGCCGCGCAGGTTCTTGACGACCGCGGTCAGACGCTGGGTGAGGCCTTCGAGCATGACAGACGGAACCTTGAGCTTGCGAGCCGGGCCGGGCGCCCGCCTCGGATTCGAGATGGTTTGGTGTAGACTCTGCTGCGATTCCACGCGTTCTGCCCGCGCGGATGCGCTTCATGGCAATCATTTTACTCCATCTCATCAACGCCCTGCTGTACGCAGGCGCAGCCGCCTATTTCTGGCGGACGCGCTGGCGGCCGGCCACCGTTCCGCCCACCCCCGACGGCGACCCGCACTCTGCGGGCTGGGAACACGCGATCATTTTGGCGCCGCTGGCCCTCCAGACTTGGCTTCTGTACGCGACGATGTTCGGACCGGACGGGCTCTTTCTGGGTGTTGGCACGGCCTTCTCGACGATTGCATGGCTGTCGATCCTGATCTACTGGGTGGCGAGCTTGGTCTATCGGCAGGAGGGTCTGCAAACCCTCATCCTGCCGGTGGCTGCAGTGGCCGTCCTGCTGCCGGTCGTCTTTCCGGCCACCCGCCCGCTGGCCCACACCGAGGTGCCGGCGTTCAAGCTCCACCTGGTGCTCTCGATGCTCGCCTACAGCCTCTTCACCATCGCGTCGCTGCACGTGTTGCTGATGGCCCTGGTGGAACGGCGCCTGCACGGGGGAGCGCTCACCCGCGGCCTGCGCTGGATGCCGCCATTGCTCACGATGGAGAAGCTGCTGTTCCGCATCATCGGCGCCGGCTTCGTGTTGCTCACGCTGGTGCTGGTGAGCGGGATATTCTTTTCCGAAGAGGTTTTCGGCAAACCCATGTCGTTCAGCCACAAGACGATCTTCGCGTGGCTGTCGTGGGCCATCTTCGCGGCGCTGCTCGCGGGCCGCAGCATCTACGGCTGGCGCGGACGCATCGCCGTGCGCTGGACGCTCGCCGGTTTCCTCACCCTGGTACTCGCTTACCTCGGCAGCAAGTTCGTGCTGGAGGTACTGCTGGGCCGGGGCTGAATCCAGCCGCCCGGGCCGTCGCCGCCCTCCTCATCCACGCACCCGCGATTGGACGACATCCCGATATCGGCGCTTCTGATCGCGCTTGCCGTCTGCCTCCTGCTCTCGGCGTTCTTTTCGATTTCCGAGACGAGCATGATGGCGCTCAACCGCTATCGGCTGAAGCACCTGGCCGACCAGGGTCACCGGGGTGCCCGGCTCGCGCAAAACCTGCTGTCCCAGATCGACAAGCTCCTGGGCGTCGTGCTGCTCGGAAACAATCTCGTCAATGCTTCGGCCGCTGCCTTGGTCACGGTGATCACCTTCCGCGTGTTGGGCGAGAACGAGTGGGCCGTGACCATCGGCACGCTCGTGGTGACGTTCGCGATTCTGGTCTTCAGCGAAGTGACGCCGAAGGTGATCGGCGCCACCTATCCGGAGCGCATCGCCCTGCCGGCGGCCTACATCCTGTCGCCGCTGCTCAAGCTCACCCGCCCCATCGTCTGGTTCGTCAATCTGTTCGTCCGTGCGCTCCTCTGGATCCTGCGCATCAAGCCGCGGGCCGAGGGCTCGCACAAGCTCAGCCTGGAAGAGCTCCGTTCCCTCGTGCTGGAATCGGGCACCTTCTTTCCGCAGAAGCACCGCAGCATCCTCATGAACCTGTTCGACCTCGAAGACATCACGGTGGACGACGTGATGACACCGCGCAGGCGCATCGAGGCGATCGACATCGACGGCCCGATCGAAGAAGCGCAGCGCCAGATCGCCACCAGCTATCACACGCGGCTGCCGGCGTACAAAGGGCATCTGGACGAGATCGTCGGCATCATCCATGTCCGTAAGCTCATGAACCTCGTCAAGTACGGCGAACTCACCCGGGACAGCCTCGAAAGGGTGCTTCGGGACGGTTACTACATCCCTTCCGGAACGCCGCTCTTGAGCCAGCTGCAGCGGTTCCAGGAAAGCCGCGAAAAGCTCGGCCTGGTGGTGGACGAATACGGAGAGCTCATGGGGCTCGTCACGGTCGAGGACATTCTCGAGGAGATCATCGGCGAGTTCACCACCCAGTCACCCCTCCACGGCGGCACCTTCCAGGTCCAGGAGGACGGCAGCATCCTGGTCGAAGGCAATGCCGCGCTGCGGGAGTTGAACCGCAAGCTCGGCCTCGATCTGCCCGTGGATGGCCCCAAGACCGTCAACGGCCTCTTGCTCGAACACCTGCAGGACATCCCCGAGCCCGGCACGGGGGTCAAGATCGCGGGCTACCCGATCGAGATCCTGCAGGCACAGGAACGCGTCATCAAGTCGGTGCGCATCTTCCCCCGCCACCCCGCGTAAGCGGCGGCATATTTATTGCTGAAAACCGCCTCGGCGGACCGCAGACACACGCCGGGCAGTCTCCCAGAACCCCCCATCACGCCAAGGTCTGCGGAGCTTGGCATCCACACCTGCCCGCCAGGAAACCTTCTGAGGCTGCAATGGATCCCGCGCCGCGGACTTGACCCGGCGCGTTCATCAGGGGACGTAGAATGGCAACCGCAACCGCCACCGTAGGCGCCAGGAAAGAAGCCCAGGACCTCACCTTCGTCTGGGAAGGCCAGGATCGCACCGGCAAGACCGTCCGCGGCGAAGTCCGGGCACCCGGTGAAGCGCTGGCGAACGTCATTCTGCGGCGCCAGGGCATTCGCGTCCGCAAGCTCAAACAGCAGCGCCTCGGGCGCGGCCGGAAGGTTTCCGACAAGGACATCACCTTCTTCACGCGGCAACTGGCCGTGATGATGAAGTCCGGCGTGCCGCTGCTCCAGGCCTTCGACATCGTCGCCAAGGGCCATTCCAACCCCGCCGTGCAGCGGATGCTGATGTCGATCAAGCTCGACGTCGAGACCGGCAGCAACCTCGCCCAGGCGTTCTCGAAGTTCCCGCTCCAGTTCGATCCGCTCTATTGCAACCTCGTCCGCGCGGGCGAGGCAGCCGGTATTCTCGATAACCTGCTGGATCGGCTTGCGACCTACAAGGAAAAGATCCTCGCCATCAAGAGCAAGATCAAGTCGGCCCTCTTCTATCCGGCAGCGGTCATCGCGGTCGCGTTTCTGGTCACCGCGGTGATCATGATCTTCGTCATTCCGGCCTTCAAGCAGGTGTTCAGCAGCTTCGGCGCGGATCTTCCCGCACCAACGCTCGTCGTCATCGCCATCTCGGATTACTTCGTGGCGAACTGGTGGTGGATGTTCGGAATCATCGCCGGTAGCATCTGGTTCTTTTTCTACAGCTGGAAGCGGTCCGCGAAGATGCAGGCGTTCATGGACCGGTTGATGCTGCGAATGCCGATCTTCGGTGACGTCATCCGCAAGGCCACGATGGCGCGATGGGCGCGTACGCTCTCGACGATGTTCGCGGCCGGTGTGCCGCTGGTGGAGGCGCTCGATTCCGTGGCCGGCGCATCGGGAAACTACGTCTATTACGTCTCGACCAAGAGGATCCAGCAGGAAGTCAGCACGGGGGTCAGCCTGACACAGGCGATGCAGAATAGCGAAGTGTTTCCCAATATGGTGCTGCAGATGGTGGCGATCGGCGAAGAGGCGGGATCGCTGGATGCGATGCTCTCGAAGATTGCCGATTTTTTCGAGCAGGAAGTGGACGACGCCGTGGAAGCGCTCTCCAGCCTGATGGAACCGCTCATCATGGTGATTCTCGGCACGCTCATCGGCGGCATGGTGGTGGCCATGTACCTGCCGATCTTCAAGATGGGCGCGGTGGTCTGATCCGAAACGCGATCGGACGCGGCGCCACTTACGCATTCCATGGAGGTCATCGGCGCCCTCCGCGCCTCGCCCGAGCTTTTCGCCGGCGTGGCGCTCGTCGTGGGCCTCCTGATGGGGAGTTTTCTCAACGTCGTCATCCACCGCCTGCCGAAGATGATGGAGCGGGAGTGGCAGGTTCAATGCGCCGAGCTGCGCGGCGAAACCGTTACCGATATCCCGCGGTTCAACATCGTCACGCCGCGCTCTGCGTGTCCCGCCTGCGGCCAGGCCATCACCGCGCTGCAGAACATACCCGTCGTGAGCTGGCTCGTGCTCGGTGGGCGGTGCGCGGCGTGCAAGGCTCGCATCCCGCTGCGGTATCCGCTCGTTGAAATCCTGACCGGCGTCTTGAGCGCATTCATCGCGTGGCGCTTCGGATTCGGCGTGGCCGCCCTCGGCGCGCTCGTCTTGCTGTGGTCGCTGATTGCGCTCGCGTTCATCGATCTCGATACCCAGCTCCTGCCCGACAGCATCACCCTGCCCCTCCTTTGGGCCGGCCTTCTCTTCAACCTGTTCGGCACCTTCACCGACCTCGACGCCGCGGTGATCGGCGCGGTCGCGGGCTATCTCATCCTCTGGACCGTGTATTGGCTGTTCAAGCTCTGCACCGGAAAGGAGGGCATGGGCTTCGGCGATTTCAAGCTGCTCGCGGCGATCGGCGCCTGGCTCGGGTGGAAGCTCTTGCCGGCGGTCATCCTGCTCTCGGCGGGTGTCGGAGCCGCGATCGGTATCGTCCTTATCCTGGTCGCGCGCCACGGTCGCAGCACCCCCATCCCCTTCGGTCCGTACCTCGCCTTGGGCGGGCTCGCCGCCCTGATCTGGGGCGACAGCCTGACCCGCCTTTACTTCCTCGGCGCCTGACGTTTTCGTCCGTGCGGGGGCTTTTCCAGCCCGCGTTTCACGCTGACAATGGCGGCCGGGAGGATTTCGTCATGCCCTATATCATCGGTTTGACGGGCGGCATCGGCAGCGGCAAGTCCACGGCGACGCGCATCTTCGGCGCGCTGGGTGCGGCAGTCGTCGACACCGATGCGATCTCGCACGAGCTGACCGCACCAGGCGGCGCCGCCATGACCGCGCTGCGCCAGGCATTCGGTGCCGAGTGCCTCCAGCCCGACGGCAGCCTCGACCGGAAGGCCATGCGCGAGAGGGTCTTCACCGATGCCGCCGCAAGAAGCCGCCTCGAAGGTATCCTGCATCCGCTGATCCGGCTCGAGGCGGAGCGCCGGATCGCGGCTGTCGTGGCGCCATACGTGCTGCTGGTGGTCCCGCTGCTGCTAGAGACCGGACGCTATCTCGCGCTCGTCCAGCGAGTGCTGGTGGTCGATTGCGATCCCGAGATCCAGGTCACCCGCACGATGGCGCGGAGCAGCCTCGCACCCGAGGCCGTTGCCGCCATCATGGCGGCACAGATCGACCGCAAGGCGCGCCTGGCTGCAGCGGACGACGTCATCGACAACAGCGGTGACGAGGCCGCGCTGCGCGCGCAGGTGGAAGCCCTGCACGCCGCGTACGTCCGGTTCGCGGGGACGGCAACGGATCGCTGAAACACTGGCTTCGCGCCGCGTTTTCGTTTATTTTTGCGCCAACCGATGGACACTCTCGACCTCCCCGCTCCACCGACGCTGCGTTCCGCGGTGATCGCATATGAATATCCGCTGAACGAGCGCATACGGACGCTGTTGCGCCTCGAGGATCTGCAGCGCAGAGCGCGCTACTTCGCCGACGGGGAAGATCCGCTGGAGCACCATGTCGCGATGGTCACGGTCTTCGACATGCTCGACATCACGGCCCGCGCCGATCTCAAGTCCGAGCTGCTGCAGGAACTCGACCGCCAGCGGCAGGGCCTGGAAGTGCTGCGCAACAATCCCGCGATCGCGCAGCATGCATTGGAGGGTGTGCTCGCCGATATCGAGTGTGCGCACTCGCGAATGCTTGCGGCGTCGGGAAAGGTCGGCCAGGAACTGCGGGAGAGCGAATGGTTGATGGGGATCAAGCAGCGCACCGCGATACCCGGCGGGGCCTGCGCGTTCGACCTGCCTGCCTATCACTACTGGCTGAACCAGGACGCCGAGCTCCGTCGCGCCGACCTTCGGAGCTGGATGGTGCCTTTCGAGCCCATCTGTGATGGACTGTCCATCGTGCTGCGCCTGTTGCGCGAGGGTGGCAAGACGAGCCAGCAAGTGGCGCTGCGGGGCGTGTTCCAGCTCATGCTCGCCGGCAAGGTCGCGCAGCTCGTGCGGCTGCGGCTCGATCACGCCCACGTCTGCGTGCCGGAGATCAGCGCCAACAAGTATGCCCTCAACGTCCGCTTCACGGGTCTTGGCAGCGCGGACCGCTCGCGGGTGGTCGAACAGGACATTCCCTTCGAACTGATGTTCTGCAGCCTTTAAGGGTCGGGGGAGCGCGATGGCCTTACAGCCGAAGCCCAAGGTGGTGCCTTGTCCCCGCTGCGGCGCGCCGGTGGAATGGAGTGGCGCGAACCGCTTCCGCCCGTTCTGTTCCGAGCGCTGTAAGCTGATCGATCTCGGCGCCTGGGCGAGTGAGCGGTACCGCATCGCCGTGCCGGACGCCCCGCGCCATCCCGAGGAGAGCGAGTAGGCAGATCGCTCGCTTCTACTTCCCGGCAAAGAACGGTACCGCTGCCTTCTGGCCGGCCACCGTCAGCCCGAGGCTCCAGTCCTCGCGTCCCGAGATGCAGACCGGCAGCACCACCTGCGCCCGCCAGTGACCGTCCTGCCCGCGCGCAAGGTCGTAACGGTTGGGCACCATGTCCATTCCCGGCATCGTGAGCTCCGCGCCGACCGCGACCGCGCGCGGCGCATCGACCTCTATCACGAAGGGGCGCATCGCCCGCGGGGATTGCGAGAAACGCAGCGCGACGTCCTGCCCGTCCAGCTCGAAGCGACAACCCGCTACCGGGTCGGGGCAGGTCACGAGCTGCGCGCCAGGCGCCGGCTGGTGACACCCGTTGCCGAGGGCGGCTGCAAGCGCCGCGAGGAGGAAGCAGGAGGCGAGTCGCATCGCATCACCGGTCGCCCGGCCACGCGCCCCGCATCATCGCGATGCCGTGAGCGCCCCGGGACCACGCGACGGTGAGCTCCCCCGGACGTATGCCGCCCAGGGCGAACACCGGAAGTGGGTAGCTTTCGATGAGCCGCGCGAATCGCTCCCAACCGAGGGTTGTCATGCCTTCGTGCGTGGGCGTCGGATGCACGGGTCCGAGCACCACGAAATCGAGTTTGAGCTCGGCTGCGCGGTCGAGCTCGGCGCGATCATGGCAGGAGGCCGCGCAGAGCTCGAGGTCGGGACGCGCTGCGAGCGACATCAGTCGCGCCGCGGAAAGGTGCACGCCATCGGCGCCGATGCGTCGTGCGAGATCAGGCTCGCCATTCACGAGCAGCCTGGCGCCCGCGGCGTGACAGCGACGTGCCACCTCGTGCCCCAGGGCCTCCAGGGCGTCTGCGGCGAGCGTCTTCTCGCGCACTTGCACGAGTCGAAGACCGGTCGCGAGCGCGGCGTCCAGCCGCGCGAAAAAATCCGCCATGCCAAGCGCGGCCGCGCGGGTGATGCCGTAGACATGAGGCAGCGCGAGGCCGCGCAGGACGGGACCGTTGGCCGGCAGAAGCGGGGCGACGCCGACGTCGTCCACGCGCTGCCATGCAATCGCCTGGCCTTCGTGCGGGTGGAGCGCGCCCGCCCAGTCGGTGACGCGAAAAAACCGCAGCCGCACGAAGGCGTGGGGATAGGGATAGGTCAGGGTGATCCAGCGGTACGCCGTTCGGACCGTGATGCCGAGCTCCTCGAGGAGCTCGCGCGCGAGGGCGTCGGACAGCGCCTCGCCCGGCTCCACCTTGCCGCCGGGAAACTCCCAGTACCCCGCGTAGACCTTGCCGGGCGGCCGCTGCGCGAGCAGAAAGCGTCCTGTGCCGTCCGTGAGGACGGCGGCCGCGACCTCGGTGACCCGGGGCGCTGGCTCAGTCTGCACGGCGCCGTCGCGCCCGGTGTCGCCCCGCCCAGTCGCGCGCGAACTGGAAGGCGACCCGTCCGCTGCGGGAACCACGGCCGAGCGCCCACTGCAGCGCCTCGCGCTCGAAGTGCGCTGCGTCCTTCACCGCCGCGCCGTGCCAGCCTGCCCAGTAGCGCACGATGGCAAGGTAATCGTCCTGGGTGAAGGGGTGGAACGACACCCACAGGCCGAACCGCTCGGAGAGCGAGGTCTTCTCCTCCACCGATTCGCCCGGATGGATCTCGTCCCCCACGCGATGCGCCTCCAGGTTCTCCTGCATGTACTCGGGCATGAGGTGGCGGCGATTCGAGGTGGCATACACGACCAGATTCTCCGAGGTCGCGGCGAGCGAACCGTCCAGCACGGCCTTCAGGGCCTGGTAGCCGGGCTCCTCGGCGGCGAAGGAGAGGTCGTCGCAGTAGAGGATGAATCGTTCCGGGCGATCGCACACCAGGTCCACGAGGTCGGGGAGGTCGCCGAGGTCCTGCTTCTCGATTTCGATGACCCTCAACTTGCGGCGCGCGTACTCGTTCAGCAACGCCTTGACGAGGGAGGACTTGCCGGTGCCGCGCGCGCCGGTGAGGAGCACGTTGTTGGCCGGATAGCCGGCGACGAACTGGCGCGTGTTGCGGTCGACGAGCGCTTTCTGAGCGTCGATGCCGATGAGGTCGGCGAGCCGGATGCCGTGCGGCCGCCGCACCGGTTGCAGCTCGCCGCCGCGGCCCCGTTTCCGCCAGCGCCAGGCGATCGCCGCACGCCAGTCGGGCGGCGGCGCCGCAGTTGCCGCGAGCAGGGTCTCGGCGCGTGCCGCGAGCAGATCGAGGCGCGCGAGCACCGCGTCGAGGCCGTCGGCCGGCGAACGCTTCTTCATCGGCACGGGCAAGAGGCGCGCAGTCAACTGCGATAGTCCGCGTTGATGCTCACGTAATCGTGCGACAGGTCGCAGGTCCAGACGGTCGCGCGCGCTTCGCCGCGATCGAGCTCGACGCGAACCGTGATCTCGCTCTGGCCCATTACCCGCTGTCCGTCCGCCTCGCGGTAATCGGGATTGCGGCCACCGCGCTGCGCCACGAGCACGCCGTCGAGGTAAAGATCGATGCGCGTCTGATCCAGATCGGCGATGCCGGCCTTCCCCACCGCCGCGAGGATACGGCCCAGATTCGGATCGGAGGCGAAAAACGCGGTCTTCACGAGCGGGGAGTGCGCGATGGAGAAAGCGACCCGGTCGCACTCCTCCCGGTTTCGCCCCCCCGTGACTTCGATGGTGATGAACTTGGTGGCGCCTTCTCCGTCCCGCACGATCGCCTGCGCGAGCGTGCCCGCGACGTCGGTCACCGCCTCGGCGAACGCACGGAATTCCGGACTCTCCGCCGCCGTGATCTCGGGCATGTCGGCCTGTCCGGTCGCGACCAGCACGAATGCATCGTTGGTGGAGGTATCGCCGTCGACCGTGATCCGATTGAACGAGCGGTCGGCTGCCTCGCGCAGTGCCGCCGCGAGCAGGGGCTGCGCGATGCGCGCGTCGGTCGCGACAAAGGCTAGCATCGTCGCCATGTCCGGATGGATCATGCCGGCCCCCTTCGCGATGCCGGTGAAGGTGACCGTGCAGCCGCCGACCACCACCCGCCGCGACGCCGCCTTCGGCAGCGTGTCGGTGGTCATGATCGCTTCGGCGGCGCCCAACCAGTTATCCGCGCGCAGATCGGCGAGCGCGGCGGGTATACCGTCGGCAAGCGTGCCGATCGGCAGGGGTTCCATGATGACGCCGGTGGAAAAGGGGAGCACCTGCAGGCTTTCGCAGCCCAGCCGCATGGCCAGCGCGGCGCAGCTTTCGCGCGCCCGCCAGAGACCGTCCGCGCCGGTGCCGGCGTTGGCGCAGCCGGTGTTCACGAGCAGCGCCCGGATCTCGTGGCCGCACGCGAGGTGCTCCTGCGCCACGATCACGGGGGCGGCGCAGAAGCGGTTCTGCGTGAACACGCCTGCGACCCTCGCCCCGGGATCGAGCGCCATCACGAGCAGATCCTTGCGGTTCGCCTTGCGGATACCGGCCTCGGCAACACCGAGGCGCACTCCGGCGATCGGCAGGAGCGCGGCGGGGTCAGGAGCGGCGAGGTTGACGGGCATCGAGCGCGCGGTCAGTTGAGCTTGCCGTGGCACTGCTTGTACTTCTTGCCCGACCCGCACGGGCACGGGTCGTTGCGGCCGACCTTCTCGCCGGTGCGCACGAAAGGCTGCGCCTTCTGATCCGCGTTCGCCTCGGCGAGCGCCTCGTCGTAGTCGGCGTGCTGGTAGCGGACGTTCTGCAGCTCGGGCGACTGCTCCGCCACCGCTTCGACCTCCTCGGCCGTGCGCACCTGCACGTTCATGAGGATGCGCGTGACTTCGGTCTTGACCTGTTCGAACATTGCCGAGAAGAGCTCGAACGCCTCGCGCTTGTATTCCTGCTTGGGATTTTTCTGGGCGTAGCCCCGCAAGTGGATGCCCTGCCGCAGGTGGTCCAGCGCCGACAGGTGCTCGCGCCAATGCGTATCCAGGCTCTGGAGCATCATCGCCCGCTCGTACTGGTGCATGGCGGCACGGTCGACCGACGCGACCTTTGCCTCGTAGACCTCTGCGGCGGTGGCGACGATGCGCTGGCGCAACTGCATCCTCGTCCAGGTCCGGCTCCTGCGCGAGCCACTCCTTGATCGGCAGTGGCAGCTTGAGATCGGCGGCCAGGGCCTTCTCCAGGCCGGGGACATCCCACTGCTCCTCGAGACTCTGCGGCGCCACATGCTGGCTCACGAGCCCGTCGACGACCTCGTCGCGCCACTCGGTGAGCGTCTCCGTGACATCGCCGGACTCGAGCAACTGGTTGCGATCGGCATACACGATGCGGCGCTGCTCGTTGGAGACGTCGTCGTACTCCAGCAGTTGCTTGCGGATGTCGAAGTTCCGCGCCTCGACCTTGCGCTGCGCGTTCTCGATCGCGCGCGTGACCCAGGGGTGCTCGATCGGCTCGCCTTCGGGCATCTTGAGCCGCTCCATGATCGCGCCGACGCGGTCGGAGGCGAAGATGCGCAGCAGCGGATCCTCGAGTGACAGGTAGAACCGGCTCGATCCCGGATCGCCCTGGCGGCCGGCGCGGCCGCGCAACTGGTTGTCGACACGCCGCGATTCGTGGCGCTCGGTGCCGACGATGTGCAAACCCCCGGCGCCGATCACCTGCTCGTGCAGTTGCTGCCACTTGGCGCGGATATCCGCGATGCGCGCGTCCCTTCTTCTCCGGCGCCAGGCGTCTCGTCGGCCCGCACCTCATTGATCTCCGGCTCGGGATTGCCACCGAGGATGATGTCGGTGCCGCGGCCCGCCATGTTGGTGGCGATGGTGACCATCTTCGGGCGTCCCGCCTGGGCGATCACATGCGCCTCGCGCACGTGCTGCTTGGCGTTCAGCACCTGGTGCGGCAGCTTTTCCTTCTCCAGCAGCCGCGAGAGCAGATCGTTATTCTCGATCGAGGTCGTGCCGACCAGCACCGGCTGCCCGCGCGTGTAGCAGTCCTTGATGTCGGCGATCACCGCCTGGTGCTTTTCCTTCGCGGTGCGAAACACCTGGTCCATGCGATCTTCGCGGATCATCTCCCGGTGGGTCGGGATCACCACGGTCTCGAGGTTGTAGATCTGCTGGAACTCGTAGGCCTCGGTGTCGGCCGTTCCGGTCATGCCGGCGAGCTTCTGGTACATGCGGAAGTAGTTCTGGAACGTGATCGAAGCGAGCGTCTGGTTCTCTTTCTGGATCTGTACACCCTCCTTCGCTTCCACCGCCTGGTGCAGACCGTCGGACCAGCGCCGGCCGGCCATGAGACGCCCGGTGAACTCGTCCACGATCACCACCTCGCCCTCCTGGACTACGTAGTGCTGATCGCGAAAAAAAAGACCGTGGGCGCGCAGCGACGCATAGAGATAATGCATCAGGCTGATGTTCGCCGCGTCATAGAGGCTGCTGCCGGGCGCGAGGAGCCCGGCCCCGGTCATGAGCTGCTCCGCGCGCTCGTGCCCCGCCTCGGTGAGCAGCACCTGATTCGCCTTCTCGTCGACGTGGTAGTCGCCGGGACCCTCTTCCTCCTGCTGGCGCACGAGCTGCGGCACCAGGTCGTTGATGCGGTAGTAGAGATCCGTGTTGTCGTCGGCCTGGCCGGAAATGATGAGCGGCGTGCGCGCCTCGTCGATCAGGATCGAGTCGACCTCGTCGACGATGGCGTAGTGAAGCGGCCGCTGCACGCGCTCGGACGTCTCGTAGACCATGTTGTCGCGCAGGTAATCGAAGCCATACTCGTTGTTCGTGCCGTAGGTGATGTCGGCCGCGTAGGCCTGCTGCTTCTGATGGTGCGGCATCTGCGACAGGTTGACGCCGACGGTGAGCCCCAGGAAGCGGTAGATCTTGCCCATCCAGTCCGCATCCCGGTTCGCGAGGTAGTCGTTCACCGTGACGACGTGGAGGCCTTTGCCGGCGAGGGCGTTCAGGTAGGCCGGCAGGGTCGCCACCAGCGTCTTGCCTTCGCCGGTGCGCATTTCGGCGATCTTGCCGTTGTGCAGGACGATGCCCCCGATCAACTGGACATCGAAATGGCGCATGTCGAGCACGCGCTTCGACGCCTCGCGCACCACTGCGAACGCTTCGGGCAGCAGCGCGTCGAGGGGGGTGCCGTCGGCGACCCGCTGCTTGAGCTCGACGGTCTTGGCGGCGAGCGCCGCGTCGGACAGACCGCTCACCTGCGGCTCGAGCGCGTTGATCTGCCGCACCGTCTGCCCGTACTCCTTGACCAACCGCTGGTTGCGCGTGCCGAAGACCTTCTTGAGTATGTTGCCTAGCATGATTACCGAATCGGACCTCGAGATGAATAGAAAAGGGGTGAGGAGCCTCCGTGCGCTCCCCACCCCCTCGTCTTTGTCCCTGTGCGCGCTGATCGCGGCGCTTGCGGGACTGCGCCGGATAGCGCCTCGTTCCGCCCTTACGACCACGCGGCGCCGAACACACCGCGTCGCCCCTTCGCTCGTCTGGCGCGCGTGCGCACGGCGCGCGACCAGGTTGTTCCCGTGACCGAAGCTAGCGATACTACCATATCGCAGTTGCAGGGACGGGAGGCTCGCCCGATGATGACGTACGCCTGACCGATGCGAAGGTTCGAGGATTATCTCGGCTCCGGTGATGCCTTGCGTCGCCTGAACCAGGAGGCAGGCCGGCTGGCCGAGCTCGATCGGGCCTACCGGCAGGCCATACCGGAAGCGCTGGCCGAGGCGAGCGGGGTGAGTCACCTCGACGCGGGAACGCTCTTTCTGTGGGCCGATGGCGGCGCAGTGGCGGCCAAGCTGCGGCAGCTCACCCCTATGGTGCTCGCCAAGCTCAGGCAACGGGCTCCGGAATGCACGGCCATCCGCGTGACGGTGCTCGTGGGCGGGCGGCAGGCCCTGCACCGGCGCGGCGTCCGACCGCGCATCGGGGGAGGTGGGGTCGAAGCGCTGCGGGGGCTCGCGAGCTCTCTGCCGCCATCACCGCTCAAGGCGGCGCTCTCCCGGCTCGCCGCGCGCGGGCGCGGCAGATCAGAGAATGGGGAGTAGCAGGCGCTCCGCCAGCATGAGCAGCCCGATCGCCGCCGCGAGCACTGCGCTGAACTTGAAGACCTGCCAGGCGAACCGCAGCCACCGGCGGTCCCACGTCACGAAGTAGGCGACCACCGCCACGCCGATGATGGCGAGTGCGATCACGGCGACGAAGCGCAGGACCACCATGGCGTGGACTCGAAAGGCGTCGCGCAGCCGGATCGGCGCGCGGCTCCAGCCAGCAGCCGTCAGGCCGCCATCCGGAACTGCTGCTGCAATGCCTGCGGCGCCAAGGCGGCTTCGCCGAAGCTCACGAGCTCCCACGCTTCCTTGTCTTCCAGCAACTTGCGCAGCAGTGCATTGTTGAGGGCGTGACCCGACTTGTAGGCGGTGTAGGAGCCGATCACCGGGTGGCCGAGAAGATACAGGTCGCCGATGGCATCCAGGATCTTGTGCTTCACGAACTCGTTCGCGTAGCGCAACCCGTCGGCATTCAGGATGCGGTACTCGTCCATGACGATCGCGTTGTTGAGGCTGCCGCCGAGCGCGAGCCCCTGCGAGCGCATCATCTCGACGTCGGACATGAAGCCGAAGGTGCGCGCGCGGCTTACTTCCTTCACGTAGGAGCTCGCGGCGAAATCGATCACCACATGGTTGCCGGCGCGGTCGAAGGCCGGATGGTCGAAGTCGATACTGAAGTCGAGCCGATATCCCTCGAACGGGTCGAAGCGCACGAACTTGTCGTCCTGACGCACCTCCACCGGCTTCAGCACCCGCACGAAGCGCTTCGGTGCCGCCTGCGCCTCGATCCCCGCCGACTGGACGAGGTAGACGAAGGGCGCGCTGCTGCCGTCCATGATCGGGATCTCGGGACCGTTCAAATCCACCCGCACGTTGTCGACTCCGAGCCCGGCGAGCGCCGACATCAGGTGCTCCACCGTGGACACCCGCACCCCGTCCTGCACGAGGCAGGAGGAAAGCCGGGTGTCCCCGACGGCGTAGGGGTTCACGGCGATCTCCAGCACGGGATCCAGGTCGACGCGGCGAAACACGATGCCCGAACCCGGCGCCGCCGGGCCGAGCACGAGTTTCACCTTCTCGCCGGTGTGAAGCCCGACGCCGGTGGCCGTAACCTGGCGCTTGAGGGTGCGCTGCCTGATCATCCAAAAGGGTTCATAGAATATGCGAAGTCTTTGATTATAACGTATCGGCGGGGGCGCGGCCGCCCCCGCCGGTGGCCCCGGTCAGTCTGCCTGCTTGCGCAGGAAGGCCGGGATGTCGAGCAGATCCACCCCCGACTGCTTCATCGCTTCCAGCGTGGCGTCCCGGTTCCGGCGCCGCATCACCGCCGGCTGCTCGAGATCCTCGTAGTTCACCATCCCGACCGGCGCCGCGTCGGTGCCGTTTTTCACCACCAGTGTCACCTGCTGCTTGGTCTCCTTGCGTGCGATCGGCGAGCCCAGGCCGGTCGCGACCATGGTCACCCTCAGGTCGTCGGCCAGGGTCTCGTCGATCACGGTGCCGACGATTACCGTGGCGTCGTCGGCGGTGAAGCTGCGGATGGTGTGCATCACCTCGTGCACCTCCTTCATCTTGAGCGCCGCACTCGCCGTGATGTTCACCAGCACCCCGCGAGCGCCCGAGAGGTTCACGTCCTCGAGCAGCGGACTCGCCACTGCCTGCTCGGCTGCCAGGCGCGCGCGGCCCGCGCCGGACGAGCGCGCGGAACCCATCATCGCCATCCCCATCTCCGACATCACCGTCTTCACGTCCGCGAAGTCCACGTTCACGAGACCGGGGCAGCTGATCACTTCCGCGATGCCGGCAACGGCACCGTGCAGTACCTCGTTTGCCTTGGCGTAGGCGTCGAGCAGACTGATGTCGTCGCCCAGCACCTGCATCAGCTTGTCGTTCGGAATCACGATGAGGGAGTCCACGTGCTCCGACAGGTCTCCCAGCCCCTGCATCGCGATCTTCTGCCGCCGGCCTTCGAATGCGAAGGGCTTCGTCACCACCGCCACCGTGAGGATGCCGAGTTCCTTCGCGACTTCCGCCACGACGGGCGCGGCGCCGGTGCCGGTACCGCCCCCCATGCCGGCGGTGAGAAACAGCATGTCGGCGCCATCGATCAACTCGGCGATGCGGTCGCGATCCTCGATCGCAGACTGCTTGCCGATGTCGGGATTGGCGCCGGCGCCGAGTCCCTTGGTGATCTGAGCACCGAGCTGGATCTGCGTCTGCGCCAGGCTGCGTTTCAACGCCTGGGAGTCGGTGTTGGCGACGATGAACTCTACGCCCTGGACCCCGCGGCTGATCATGTGGTCGACCGCGTTGCCCCCGCAGCCCCCCACCCCCACGACCTTGATCACCGCATCCTGCGGTGCCCCATCCACGATCTCGAACATGTCACTGCCCTCCTTTGTATCGCACGTGTGTGAACCCGATTCCGTCGCCGCCCCGATGAGCGACCCTGACCCCACCCTTTGCACCTCCATCTGCCACCCCTCCTCGACCGACCCGTTGCACCGATTTCAAAAGTTCCCCTGGAACCAGCTCTTCATTCTTCCGAGGACCGACTGGAACGATCCCGACTGCAGCTTCACGAGCTCCCGCCGCTGCTGTTGTTGCATGCCGATCAGGAGCAACCCGACCCCGGTGGAAAAGCGCGGGTTGCGCACCACCTCCGCGAGTCCACCTTTGTAGTCGGGAATGCCCAACCGCACCGGCATGTGGAAAACCTCTTCCCCGAGTTCCACCATCCCCTGCATCTGGCTGCAGCCGCCGGTGATCACGACGCCCGACGACAGCAGATCCTCGAAGCCGCTGCGACGCAGCTCCGCCTGCACCAGCGAATAAAGTTCCTCGACCCGGGGCTCGATGACTTCCGCCAGGGTCTGCCGCGACATCTGCCGCGGGCCGCGCTCGCCCACGCCCGGGACTTCGATCATCTGCTGCGCATCGGCGAGCTGGCGCAGCGCGCAGCCGTACCCGCGCTTCAAGTCCTCGGCGTCCTTGGTCGGCGTGCGCAGCGCCATCGCGATGTCGTTCGTGATCTGGTCGCCCGCGATCGGGATCACCGCCGTGTGCCGGATCGCCCCCTGGGAGAACACGGCCACATCGGTGGTGCCGCCGCCCACGTCCACCAGGCAGACGCCCAAGTCCTTCTCGTCCTCGGAGAGCACCGCAGTGGCCGACGCGAGCGGCTGCAAAATGAGATCGCGCACCTCGAGCCCGCAGCGGCGCACGCACTTCATGATGTTCTGCGCGGCGGACACGGCGCCGGTCACGATGTGCACCTTCACCTCGAGGCGCACACCGCTCATGCCGAGCGGCTCGCGCACGTCCTCCTGGCCGTCGATGATGAATTCCTGGTTCAGGATGTGGAGGATCTGCTGGTCGGTGGGGATCGAGACCGCCTTCGCGGTTTCGATCACCCGATCCACGTCCATCTGCGTGACCTCCTTGTCCTTGATCGCCACCATGCCGTGCGAGTTGAAGCCCTTGATGTGGCTGCCCGCGATGCCGGTGTAGACGTCCCGGATCTTGCAGTCGGCCATCAGCTCCGCTTCTTCCAGCGCACGCTGGATGGCGCCCACGGTGGAGTCGATGTTCACCACGACGCCCTTCTTGAGCCCGCGCGAGGCATGGCTGCCCATGCCGATGATCTCGAGATGCCCGTCGGGCATGATCTCGCCCACGATGGCCGCGATCTTCGCGGTGCCGATGTCGAGACCGACGATCAGGTTCTTGCCTTCCCTTGCCTTTGTCATGGACTGTCCGTCCGCTCCCCTAGCCTTTCGATTTCCCGTCGCGACCCCGCGCTTCCGGCAGGCGGATGGCGAAGCCGTTGGCGTAGCGCAGGTCGACGTGCACCACGGTCGGCGGCAGCCGCCCGAGGGTGCGGTCGTAAACCATCACGAAGCGCGCGAGCCGCGCGTCCATGTCCGACCGCCCGAGCTCGAGCGTGAGCCCGTCGTCGAGCTCGAGCCGCCACGCCGCGCGCGCCGACAGCGTGAGCCGCGCCACGTGGCGCTCGATCGGGGCGAGCGCCGCCTCGAACCGCCGGAACTGCCGCGTCATCTCCTCGGCCTGGCCGGGCGGCCCGATGAAGGTGGGCAGCATCTGGTCGGTCGCCGCCTCGAACACTTCGCCATGCGTAGTTCACGAGCGCGGTGTCGCCCCACCGCGCGAGCGCCACATGCTCCTCGACCTCGAGCTCCAGGCGGGCCGGCCACTGCCGGCGCACCTCCACCTTGCGCACCCAGGGCAGCTTCTCGAACTGCCGCCGCGCTTGCCCGATGTCGAGCGTGAAGAACGTGCCCCGCACCGCGTGCCTTGCCACTGCGGCGAGCTGTTCCTCGGTCACGTGCTCGAGCTGCCCCGCCACCTCGACCTCCCGCACCGCGAACGCGGGCAGCCGCGCGAGATGCAGGGCCGCGACCGCGAGCACGGCCGTCACCGCCGCCGCGATCAACAGGCTTGCAATCCGGTTCAAGAGCCGCGCGTTATCCCACATGAATCCCGTCTCCTCGAATGCGCTGCAGCGGGTTCATCAGCGCGCCTGCTCGAGAATCGCCAGCACCAGGTCCTCGAAGCTGTAACCCGCGGCGCGCGCGGCCATCGGCACGAGCGAGTGGTCGGTCATGCCCGGGATCGTGTTGACTTCGAGGAAGTAGGGGTTGCCGGCACGGTCCAGCATCAGGTCCACGCGCCCGCAGCCGCGGCAGCCGGGCACCGCGAAGGCTTTCAGCACCAGTTGCTGCAGGTCGACTTCCTGTTCCTGCGGCAGGCCCGAGGGCAGGATGTAGCGCGTCGAGTCGACGAGATACTTCGCGTCGTAGTCGTAGAACGTGCGCGGCGTCTCGAGTCGGATCAGCGGCAGCGGCGTGGTGCCGAGAACGCCCGCGGTGAGCTCCGTGCCCTCGATGAACTGCTCGCCGATGATCACTTCGTCGTACTTCGCGGCGTGCTCGTAGGCATGCGGCCAGGTCCTCGGCGCGCGTCACCTTGCTCATGCCGATGCTCGATCCTTCGCGAACGGGCTTGACCATGATCGGCAACCCGAGGGTGCGCACCACTGCCGCGAAGTCGGTCGCGGCATCGAGACGCACCCATTTCGGTGTCGGGATGCCCGACGCCTCCCAGAGCAGCTTCGTGCGCAGCTTGTCCATCGCCACCGCGCTCGCGAGCACGCCGCTGCCGGTGTAGGGAATGCCCAGCCACTCGAGCACGCCCTGGATCGTGCCGTCTTCGCCGAAGCGACCGTGCAGCACGATGAAGGCGCGATCGAAGCCGCCTCGCGATCAGCTCCGGCAGCCCCTGATCCTGCGGGTCGAAGGCGTGCGCGTCGACACCGCGCGCCTGCAGCGCCTCGAGCACCCGCGCACCGCTCTTGAGCGACACCTCGCGCTCGGCGGAACGGCCGCCGAAGAGCACCACCACCTTGCCGAATTGCTTCACGTCCATGTCTTCTTCCACTGGTTGCTCGCCCGTCGGGGCCTCACACTTCGCCGACGATGAATACCTCCCGCACCAGCGCGATGCCGGTGCGGCTTTCTACCGTGGCTTGCACGTGTGCGATCACGCCCTCGACGTCCGCCGCGGTGGCGTTGCCCCGGTTCACGATGAAGTTCGCGTGCTTGGTCGAGACCTGGGCGTCGCCCACGCTGTAGCCCTTGAGCCCGCACGATTCGATCAGCCGCGCGGCATGATCCCCCGGCGGATTGCGGAACACCGACCCCGCGTTCGGTCGATCGAGGGGCTGGCTCGCGATGCGCCGCACGAGGAGCTCCTTCACCCGCTGGCGTGCGGCCTCGCCGTCGCCCGGCGCAAGCGTGAGCCACGCCGCCGCGAACCACTCTTGCTGCCCGTTGCCCTTCCGCCGGCAATGGCGATAGCCGATCTCGTAGTCGCCTGCCCGGCGCTCGCGCAGGCGTCCCGTGCGGTCGAGCGTCAGCACCCGATCCACCACGTCCCAGGTCTCGCTGCCGTAGCACCCGGCGTTCATCGCAAGGGCGCCGCCCACCGTGCCGGGGATTCCGGCGAGAAACTCCGCTCCCTCGAAGCCGTGGTTCGCGGCGAAGCGCGCGACCTTGGGGCTCGCCACCCCTGCCTCGGCGTAGACGAGCGGCCGGCCGTTGCGACCCTCGTCGAGGCGCAGCGCCTGCAGCCCCTGGTGCATGAACACGACCGTGCCGCGGATGCCGCCGTCACGCACGAGGAGGTTGCTGCCCAGGCCGACCACGAGCACCGGTTCTCCCGGCGGCAGACCGCCGAGAAACGCGCGCAGGTCCTCGAGATCCGCCGGCAGGTACGTGCGATCCGCAGGGCCGCCGACGCGCCAGCTCGTATGCCGGCTCATCGGCTCGTCGCACCGGAGTTGCCCGCGCAGTCCGCCGGCGAGAATCGCGATCGGCTCGGCCATGTTCATTCCCGTCCGTCCCTGCCGCCCCGCTCGGCCGCGAGTCTGGCCGGCACGCTGCCGATCGAGCCCGCGCCCATCACGAGCACCACGTCGTCCGACTTCGCCACCGACAGAATCGCCTCGGGCAACTCCGCCACCTGCTCGACGAAGATCGGCTCGGTCTTCCCCTGCACGCGCACCGCCCGTGCGAGAGCGCGGCCGTCCGCCGCGACGATCGGCGCCTCGCCGGCCGGATAGACCTCGGTCAGCAGTACGACGTCGACGGTGGAGAGCACCTTCACGAAATCCTCGAAGCAGTCGCGGGTGCGCGTGTAGCGATGCGGCTGGAACGCGAGCACGAGCCGCCGCCCGGGAAACGCACCGCGCACGGCGTCCAGCGTCGCGGCCATCTCCGCCGGGTGGTGTCCGTAATCGTCGATGAGCGCGAACGTGCCGCCGTCCGGTAGCGGCAGATCGCCGTAGCGCTCGAAGCGCCGGCCCACGCCGCCGAAACTCGGCGAGCGCCTTGACGATGGCCGCGTCGGGGGCGCCCACCTCCATGCCGACGGCGATCGCGGCGAGCGCGTTTTGCGCGTTGTGCACGCCGGGCAGGTTGAGGGTGATCGGGAGATCCGGCCCTTCGCGCACGCCGCCCGGCGCCGCCTGGCGCACGACGCGAAAGCGCATGCGCCCGCCTTCGTGGCGGACATCCACGGCGCGGATCTGCGCGCCGTCGCTCATGCCGTAGGTCGTGATCGGCTTCGTGATGATCGGCAGGATCGAGCGCACCTGCGCATCGTCCACGCACAGCACCGCCATGCCGTAGAAGGGCAGGCGCTGGATGAAATCCACGAACGCCTGCCGCAGGCGCGCGAAATCGTGGCCGTAGGTCTCCATGTGATCGGCATCGATGTTCGTCACCACCGCGAGCACCGGCTGCAGGTACAGGAACGTCGCGTCCGACTCGTCCGCTTCGGCGACGATGAACTCGCCGGTGCCGAGCTTGGCATGGCTGCCGGCCGCCTCGAGCCGCCCGCCGATCACGAAGGTGGGATCCATGCCCGCCTCCGCGAGCACGCTCGCGATCAGGCTGGTGGTGGTGGTCTTGCCGTGGGTGCCGGCGATCGCGATGCCCTGCTTCAAGCGCATCAGCTCGGCGAGCATCAGCGCGCGCGGCACCACCGGAATGCGCTTCGCGCGGGCGGCCGCGACCTCCGGGTTGTCCGGCCGCACCGCCGTGGACGTGACGACCACGTCTGCGCGCTGCACGTTGGCCGGGTCGTGACCACGGCAGACTGTCGCCCCCATCGCTCCCAGGCGGCGGGTGGTCGCACTGTCCGCGAGGTCCGACCCGCTCACCTCGTAGCCCAGGTTGAGCAGGACCTCGGCGATGCCGCTCATGCCGGCGCCGCCGATGCCCACGAAATGAATGCGCTTGACCTTGTGCTTCATCGCGCGCGAGCTGCCATCGCATCCGTCGGCCACGACCTCGCGCCGCATCCGGCTTCGCGAGCGCGCGCGCCTTGCATCGCCATCTCCAGCAGCTGCTTGCGGTCGAGCGACGCGGAGCAGCGCCGCGAGTCGCTCCGGCGTGAGCTCCGACTGCGGCACCAGCAGGGCGGCGCCGCGCTCCGACAGGAACTTCGCGTTCGCGCGTCTGATGATCGTCGGTGGCGAACGGGAACGGCACCAGCACGCTCGCGACGCCGGCGCAGGCGAGCTCGGCCACGGTGGTCGCCCCCGACCGGCAGATCGACGAGGTCGGCCTCCGCGTACCGGCGCGCCATGTCGTCCACGAAGGGCACCAGCTCTCCGGTGACACCGGCTTTCGCGTAGTGCTGCTGGAGCGCGTCGATGTGCTTGACGCCGGCCTGATGGATGACGCGGGGGCGTTCGGCTTCCGGCAGCAGGGCGAGCGCCCGCGGCACCGCCTCGTTCAGCGCCTGCGCGCCGAGGCTTCCGCCCACCACGAAAAGTCGGAGCGGCCCGGCGCGGTCGGCGAGGCGCTGCTCGGGCGGCGCCACCGCGGCGATCTCGGCCCGCACCGGGTTGCCGCTCCACCGCGACTTGTGCAAAGCGTCGGGAAACGCCGCGTAGACGCGGTCCGCCACCCGCGCCAGCACCCTGTTGGCGAGTCCGGGAATGGCGTTCTGCTCGTGGATGGCGAACGGGCGGCTCAGAAACGACGCCATCATCCCGCCCGGAAAGGCCGCGAACCCGCCCATGCCGAGCACGACGTCCGGGCGAACCCGGAAGATCACCCGGGCGCTCTGCCAGAACGCGACGAGGAGTGCGAGCGGCAGCAGCGCCCAGCGCAGCAATCCCTTGCCGCGCACGCCGCGAAAGCGGATCGTCTCGAGCACGAAGCCGTGCTGCGGCACCAGCGTCGCCTCCATGCCGCCCTCGGCGCCGAGCCAGACCACGTTCCAGCCGCGGCCCCGCATCTCTTCCGCGACCGCAAGAGCTGGGAACACATGGCCGCCCGTGCCGCCCGCCATGATCAGGATCGTCCTCGCCACGTTCCGCCCTGGTTCTGGCGCCTCGCGCCTCTCGCCTCACGCATCACTGCCGCCGCCCTCCCATCAGCTGCCGCACTTCGTGGTCGACGCGCAGCAAAATGGCGAGCGCGACACAGTTCGCCATCAGCCCGCTGCCGCCGAACGAGAGCAGCGGCAGCGTGAGGCCCTTGGTCGGCAGCAGACCCATGTTCACGCCCATGTTGATGATGGCCTGGACCGAGATCCACAGCCCGATGCCTTGGGCCACCAGCGCGGAGTAGTAGCGCTCGACGCTCGCGGCGCGGTTGCCGATGGCGAATGCGCGCATCGCGACGAGCGCGAAGAGCGCGATCACGGTCGCGACACCGAGGAAGCCCAGCTCCTCGCCGATCACCGCGAGCAGGAAGTCGGTGTGCGCCTCCGGCAGATAGAAGAGCTTCTCGACGCTGCCGCCGAGGCCGACGCCGAGCCATTCGCCGCGTCCGAACGCGATGAGCGCGTGCGACAGCTGATAGCCCTTGCCAAGGGGATCGGCCCACGGATCCATGAAAGCGACGATGCGCTGCATGCGGTATGGGGAGGTCACGATCAGGACGACGAAGCCCACCGCGAGCATGACGATGAGTCCCACGAAGAGCCGCCAGTTCATGCCGCCGAGAAAGAGGATGCCCATCGCGATGACGGTGATGACGGCGAACGCACCGAAGTCGGGCTCCAGGAGGAGCAGACACCCGGTCGCGAGCATGACCGCGAACATCGGCGCGAATCCCTTGCGCAGGCTCGCCATGTGCGCCGCCTTCCGCACCGTGTAATCGGCCGCGTAGAGCACGACGATGAGCTTCATCAGCTCGGAGGGCTGCAGATTCACGACCCCGAGCGGGAGCCAGCGGCGTGCGCCGTTCACCTCACGGCCGGCGCCAGGGATCAGCACGAGCGCAAGCAGCGCCGCGCCGAACAGGAAGAGATACGGCGAGATGCGCTGCCAGGTCGCGAGCGGCACCTGGTACGCAATCACGCCGGCGGCGAACCCGACGGCGAGGAAGAGAGCCTGCCGCAGGAGGAAGTAGCTCGACTGGTAGCCGGTGTACTTGCTCGCCTCCGCCGTGGCGATCGACGACGAGTACACCATCACCAGTCCGATCAGGAGCAGCGCGACCGCCCCCCACACGAGCGCGGGATCGTGCTCGGCCATGGGAGCGGTTTGCTTCCAGCCGGTGATCGAGGGCGCGCCGGCGTTCACCGCTGCCTCTCCAGCCCACGCACCGCGGCCACGAATATCTCGGCCCGGTGCTCGTAGTCGCGGAACATGTCCAGGCTCGCGCACGCCGGCGAGAGCAGCACCGCGTCGCCCGCCTGCGCCACCCCGAACGCGAGGTCGACCGCGGCCGGAAGGCTCGTGGCTGTCAGCACCGGAACGCCGGCACCGGCGAGCGCGCGCCCGAGCGCCGGACCGTCACGGCCGATCAGCACGACGGCGCGGGCGTGCGCGGCTACCGCGGGCGCGAGCGGCGCGAAGTCCTGCCCCTTGCCGTCGCCGCCGGCGATCAGCACCGCCGGCCGGCCGATGCCCGTGAGCGCGGCCACCGTCGCACCGACGTTGGTGCCCTTGGAGTCGTCGACGAAGACGACGCCGTCGATCTCGGCCACGTGCTCGAGCCGGTGCGGCAGGCCGCGGAAGGCTCGCAGACCGTCCGCCAGCAGCGCGTAGGGCAGATCGATCGCGCGGCACAGTGCGAGCGCGGCGAGCGCGTTGGCGGCGTTCTGCAGGCCCGCGACGCGCAGCTCGTCGACCGGCAGCAGGCGGTCGCCGTTTTCCGCGAGCCAGGCGCGAGCGCCGCGCTCGGTGATGCCCCAGTCGCCCTTCCGTTCCGGTTCGCCGAGCCCGAAAGTGAAGACGCGGCGCTCGGGCTTCGCCATGGCGCGGGTAAGCGGGTCGTCCCGGTTCACGATCTGGATGCCGGTGCCATGGAAGATGCGCGCCTTCGCGGCCGCATAGTCGGCCATGCCGTGGTAGCGGTCGCAGTGATCCTGGGTCAGGTTCAGCACGACCGCGGCGGTGGCGTTCAGGCTGTAAGCGGTCTCGAGCTGGAAGCTGGAGAGCTCGAGCACCCAGAGGTCGGGCGGAGTCGCCGCGTCCTCGCGCGCCATGAGCGCGTCCAGCACCGGCGGCGCGATGTTTCCGGCAACGCAGGCATCGAGTCCCGCCGCGCGGGCGAGCGCACCGGTCATCGCGGTGACGGTGGTCTTGCCGTTGGTGCCGGTAATGGCAAGGATGCGCGGGCGCCCCTCGGCCTGTACCGCCTGCGCGAAGAGCTCGATGTCGCCCCACACCGGCACGCCGCGTGCCCTCGCACGCGCGACCGCCGGTTCGCGCACGCTGATGCCGGGACTGATGGCGATCAGGTCCGCGGCGTCGAAGCTCGACTCGCGCAACGCGCCGGTCTCGAGGGTCGCCTGCGGCACGGCGCGCGCGAGGTCCGCGGCGCGCGGCGGCGTCTCGCGCGTGTCGGCCACGCGCACGGCAGCGCCGCGGCGCGCGAGCCAACGCGCCAGCGAGAGGCCCGTGTCACCGAGCCCGAGCACCAGCGCCTGTTTTCCGTTCAGCTCCATTCGCCCTGTCCTGACCGCCCAGCGCAGCCGCTCCGCTTCGAGTCCCGCACCCATTACCGCAGCTTCAGTGTCGAAAGGCCGATCAGCACCAGGATCATGCTGATGATCCAGAAGCGCACCACGACCTGATTTTCCTTCCAGCCCTTGAGCTCGTAGTGGTGGTGCAGGGGCGCCATGCGGAAGATGCGCTTGCCGGTCAACTTGAACGACGCCACCTGCAGCATCACCGACAGCGTCTCGACCACGAACACGCCGCCCATCACCAGGAGCACGATCTCCTGGCGCACGATGACCGCCATGACGCCGAGCGCCGCACCGAGCGCGAGCGCGCCCACGTCGCCCATGAAGACTTCCGCGGGGTAGGCGTTGAACCAGAGGAAGCCGAGCCCGGCGCCGCCGATGGCCGCGCACACCACCGTGAGCTCGCCGGCCCCGGGAATGTGGGGAAAGCCCAGGTACTTCGAGAACACGGCGTTGCCGGTGACGTAGGCGAACACCCCGAGGCCGATGGCGACCATCACGGTCGGCATGATGGCGAGCCCGTCGAGCCCGTCGGTGAGATTGACCGCGTTGCTGCTGCCGACAATGACGAAATAGGTAAGTGTGACGAAGCCGACCGCGCCGAGCGGGTAGGCGATGTTCTTGAAGAACGGGACGATGAACTCCGTCTGCGCCGGCAGGTTGGTGCTGAAGGCGAGAAAGAGTGCGGCCCCCAGACCGATCACCGACTGCCAGAAGTATTTCGCGCGCGCCGACAGACCCTTCGGATTGCGGTGCACGACCTTGCGGTAGTCGTCGATCCAGCCGATCGCGCCGAAGCCGAGCGTCACCACCAGGACCACCCAGATGAACCGGTTCGTGGGATCGCCCCAGAGCAGCGTGGTGATCGCGATGGACACCAGGATGAGCGCCCCGCCCATGGTCGGCGTGCCGGCCTTGGCGAGGTGGGTCTTGGGCCCGTCGTCGCGCACCGACTGGCCGATCTTGTAGACCGTCAGCTTGCGGATCATCGCCGGCCCGACGATGAACGAGATGCCGAGCGCCGTGAGCGCGGCCAGCACCGCCCGCAGCGTGATGTAGGAGAAGACGTTGAAGACCCGCACTTCCTGTCCGATCCATTCCGCCAGGAGCAGCAGCATCGCTAGGACTCCGCGCCGTGGGCCGCACGGGAGGGCGCGGCGAGGGCAGTCACCACGCGCTCCATCTGCATGAAGCGCGAGCCCTTGACGAGCACCGTCGCGTGCGGGCCGAGCTCGGGGCGGACGACCTCGAGGAGCTCTTCGAGGCTTGCGCAGTGACGGCCCCCGGCGCCGAAGGCCGCGACCGCGTGCGCCGACAGCTCGCCGAGCGCGACGAGCGCGTCGATGCCCGCGGCCTTGGCGAAGTCGCCGACCTCGGCATGCAGGGCGGGCGCGTCCGGTCCGAGCTCGCCCATGTCGCCCAGGACGAGCAGGCGCCGCCCCGGCGCCGCCGCGAGCACCGAGATCGCAGCCGCCACCGAATCGGGGTTGGCGTTGTAGGTATCGTCGATCAGGTGCGCCCCCGCCGCGCCCGCCTTCGGCTGCAGCCGGCCCTTCACGCCGCGGTAACCGGCGAGCCCGGCGACGATGGCGTCGATCCCGACCCCGAGGGCGACCGCTGCCGCCGCCGCCGCGAGCGCGTTGCGTGCGTTGTGCTCGCCCGCCACCGCGATTTCGACGCTGCCGTGGCCGCGCGGCGTGTCGAGCGCAAGCGTGCTGCCGTCGGCGCGAAGCGTGCACCTGCCGCGCACGTCCGCCGGCCGGTCGAGTGCGAAGGCGATCTGACGGCGCGCCCCCGCGGACTTCTGCCACAGCGGCGCGAAATGGTCGTCCGCGTTGATCACCGCAGTGCCGCCCGGCTCAAGCCCCGCGAAAATCTCGCCCTTCGCCCGGGCGATCGCCTCGCGCGAGCCCAGGTTCTCGAGGTGCGCGGTCCCGGCGTTGTTGACGAGCGCCACGTCGGGACTCGCAAGCGTCGAGAGATAGCGGATCTCGCCCGCGTGGTTCATGCCCATTTCCACCACCGCGTAGCGATGCTCCCGAGCGAGGCGCAGCAGGGTGAGCGGCACACCGATGTCATTGTTGAGGTTGCCGGCGGTCGCGAGCACGTGCCCCGGGCCGCCGGCCGCGACGCTCAAGATCGCGGCGGCCATCTCCTTCACGGTCGTCTTGCCGTTGCTGCCGGTCAACGCCAGCAGCGGATTCTCGTAGCGGCCGCGCCAGCAGGCGCCGAGGCGACCGAGCGCGAGCCGTGCGTCGTCGACCAGCATGAGGCGCTCGGGCGGTACGCGGTCGAGCCGGTCGCGCGCGCCGCGGGCGACCACCACCGCAGCCGCGCCGTGCGCCAGCGCATCGTCCGCAAAGTCGGCGCCGTCGAAGCGCTCCCCGCGCAGCGCGAAGAAGAGCTCACCGCGCGCGACCGTGCGGGTGTCGGTGGAGACGCTGGCGAACGCCGCGTCCGGTCCCGCATACTCGGCCTGCATGGTGCGCGCCGCTTCGGAGAGGGTCATGGCGGTTCCGCTCATGGCCGCGCCGCGCCGTCGTCGAGCGCAACCTGGGCGACCTCCGCGTCGCTGAAGGGCAGCCGCGTCGTGCCGATCTCCTGGTAGCGCTCGTGTCCCTTGCCCGCGACGAGCACGATGTCGCCCGCGCGGGCACGCTCGATACCCTCCGCGATGGCGGTCGCGCGGTCCTCGATCACGTGGTAGTTGGCGCGGGCCCCGGCGATGATCTGGTTGATGATCTCCCACGGATCTTCGCGGCGCGGATTGTCGCTGGTGACGATCACCTCGTCGGCGAGCCGCGTGGCGACGTCCCCCATCAACGGCCGTTTGCCGGCATCGCGATTACCGCCGCAGCCGAAGATGCAGACGAGGCGCGCGCCGGGCACGCCGCGCCGCGGCCGCGGCAGGAGCTCGCGCAGCGCGCACAGCACCTTTTCGAGCGCGTCGGGCGTGTGCGCGTAGTCGACCACCACGAGCGGCTGCCCCGCGCCGCCCAGACGCTGCACCCGGCCGGGAATCTGCCCGACCCTGGCGAGCGCAGTGACCGCCGCCGCGAGCGGGATGTCCGACGCCAGCAGCGCGGCGAGGCAGCCCAGCAGGTTCGCCGCGTTGAAGCGCCCCAAGTGGGGACTCTCGAGTCGGGCACGGCCCCAGGAGCTCGTCACGTCGAAGCCGATGCCGGCCGCGGTGACACGCAGCTTGCTGCCGCGCACCCGCCACACCGTGCGCGGCACGTCGACCGCACGCCGAAAGCCGTAGCCGATCACCCCCACCTTGCTGTCGGCGAGCCGCCGGGCGAGTTCGACGCCGAAATCGTCGTCGAGGTTGAGCACCGCATGCTTGAGGCCCGGAAAGCGGAAGAGCTTCGCCTTCGCCGCCCGATAGCGACGCAGCGTCGCGTGGTAGTCGAGGTGGTCGCGCGTCAGGTTGGTGAGCATCGCGACGTCGAACTCGGTGCCGTTCACGCGTCCCTGCTCGAGCCCGTGCGACGACACCTCCATCGCGACGCCGTTCGCACCGCGCGCGACGAAGTCCGCGAGCAGTGCCTGCAGCGCGATGGCGTCGGGCGTGGTGTGCGTCCCTTCGTCGAGGGCGCCGGGAAAACCGTTGCCGAGGGTGCCGATCACCCCGGTCCGGCGGCCAGAGCGGGTCAAGGACTGCGCGAGCCAGTGGCTGCAGGAGGTCTTGCCGTTGGTTCCGGTCACCCCGACCAGCCAGAGCCCTCGCGAAGGGTGGCCGTGGAGCGCCGAAGCGAGCTCGCCGACGCGTGTCTTCAGGTGGGAGACCGCGAGATGGGGGACGCGCCAGTCGCGCCGCCAACGAAAGCCCTCCGCGTCCCACAGCACCGAGCCGGCACCGGCTGCGATCGCCTGCGGGATGAAATCGCGACCGTCGTGGTTCTCGCCCGGATAGGCGACGAAGGTGTCGCCCGGCTGCACCCGCCGGCTGTCGGCCTGCAGGCGCGTCACGCCGACGCCGAGCGCAGCCAGGGCGGCGGGGTCGAGCCGGCGCGGGGCAGTCGGCGCGCCGGCGAGGCTCATACTTCCTCCCGGATTTCCGGGGCGTCGAGGGGTGAACCGAGAGCCCCCGGGGCATCGGGCGGAACGGCGAGCAGCCGCAGCGATCCGGCCATGACGCTGCTGAATACCGGCGCAGCAACCGTTCCCCCGTAGTAGGCGCCGTTGCGCGGATCGTCGATCATCACCGCGACGATGAGCCGCGGATCGGACGCCGGCGCGAAGCCGACGAAGGAGGAGACGTACTTGTCGGAGGCATAGCCGCCGTTTTCGAGCTTGTGCGCGGTCCCGGTCTTGCCCGCGACGCGATACCCGGTGACTTGCGCTTTCGGCGCCGTGCCCCCCGGCTGAGTCGCCATCTCGAGCATGCGGCGCACCGCGAGCGCTGCGGCCGGCTTCACCACGCGCTCGGGTGTCGGCGGCGTGTCGGTGTGGAGCACGGTGACGGGCATCAGTTCGCCGTCGCTGGTGAAGATCGTGTAGGCGCGCGCGAGTTGCAGCAGGCTGACCGAGATGCCATGTCCGTAGGACATCGTCGCCTGTTCGATCGGTTTCCAGGTCGAGTAGCCCCGGAGCCGGCCGGCAACCTCGCCCGGCAACCCGCTCTGCGGCAGGGTGCCGAAGCCCACCCCGGAGAGCACCGCCCAGAGCTTCTCCTTGGGCAGCGCGAGCGCCATCTTCGCGGCGCCGACGTTGGACGATTTCTGGATCACCTGCGCCACCGTGAGCGCGCCGTTGGGATGTGCGTCGTGTACGGTGTGCCGCCCCACTTCGAGCCTGCCGGGGGCGGTCTGGATGACCGTGTCCGGGGTGTAAAGGCCAGTCGCGAGCGCCGCGGCGGCGGTGAAAGGTTTCAGCGTGGAACCCGGCTCGAAGAGGTCGGTGACGGCGCGGTTGCGGTAACGCGCCGGATCCCGCGTCTCGCGATTGTTCGGGTTGTAGCTGGGGTAGTTGGCGAGCGCGAGTAGCTCACCGTTCGTGGCGTCGAGCACGACGATGCCACCGGCGCGCGCCTTGTGCGCGAGGACCGCGTTCTTGAGCTCACGGAACGCGAGGTACTGGATCTTGCTGTCGATGGACAGGCGCAGATCGCGCCCTTCCTGCGGCGCGCGGATTCCCTCCACGTCCTCCACGATGTGGCCGCGGCGGTCTTTGATCACCCGCCGGCTACCGGGCTTGCCTGCCAGCCAATCCTGCAATGCGAGCTCGAGACCCTCCTGCCCGGTCTCGTCGACGCTGGTAAAGCCGAGAAGGTGCGAGGCGACCTCTCCCGCCGGGTAGTAGCGGCGATACTCGCGCTGCAGGAAGATGCCCGGCAGATGGAGGCCCATCACCTTCCCTGCCTCGTCCGGCGGCAACTGCCGCCGCAGGTAGACGAAGCCGCGGCGCTGGTCCTCGATACGCTTGCGCAGCTCGGTCACGCTCAAGCCGAGCAGCTTCGCGAGCTGGCGCTCCTGCTCGGGCGTCGTGCGCACGTCGTCCGGGCTCGCCCACACCGACTCCACCGGCGTGCTGACGGCGAGCGGCTCGCCGTGGCGGTCGGTGATGATCCCGCGGTGGGCGGTGATCTCCAGTACCCTGCCGTAGCGCGCCTCGCCCCGTTCGCGCAGGAAATCGTTGTTGAGCCCCTGCAGATAGACCGCGCGCGCCAGGAGCACGGCGAACCCGGCGAGCAGCAGCATGAGCATCAGTCGCGAGCGCCACGCCGGGAGCATCAGGCGCAGCGCAGGATTGGCAGCGGGATTCATGGCGCGGCACGCGCGACGGTCGTATCTATGGGTACCACCTGCACCTTCGACGGATGCGGCGGACGCATCTGCAACCGGTCGGCCGCGAGCTTCTCGACGCGAGCATGCTTCGCCCACGTGCTCTGCTCGAGCTGGAGCTGCCCCCATTCGATCTCGAGGTTGCGGGTGACCTCCTGCTCGCGCTCGAACTCGACGAAGAGCTTGCGGGCACGGTGCTGGCTCGTCACTACGCCGAGCGCGCAGAGCACCGCTACGGCCGCGAGCAGCAGGTTGAAGCGGCTCACGGCGCCGAAGTCCGCTCGGCAACGCGCATGATGGCGCTGCGGGCGCGCGGGTTGACCGCCACTTCCTGCGCCGATGCCCGCACTGGCTTGCCGATGGCGACGAGACGCGGCCGCGGCAGCTCGGCCGCACGCAGCGGCAGACGATCCGGAATCGCGCCAGGGTGCGACTGCTCGCGGATGAAGCGCTTCACGATCCGGTCTTCCAGGGAATGGAAACTCACCACCACGAGGCGGCCGCCGGTCGCGAGCAGTTCGACGCTGCGCGGAAGCACTAGCGACAGCTCCTCGAGCTCCTGATTGACGCGGATCCGGAGAGCCTGGAACGTACGCGTCGCCGGATTTTGGTGAGGTTCACGCGTCCGGATGGCCGCTGCGACGAGCGCGGCCAACTCGCTGGTTGTGCGAAGAGGTCCCCGCGCTCGAGCCGCAACAACCGCTCTTGCAATCTGTTTAGCAAACCGTTCTTCGCCATAGTCCTTGATCACCTCTCCGATCTCGCGCTCCGATGCATGGGCCAAAAACTGCGCCGCGCTCTCGCCCGCCGTGGGATCCATCCGCATGTCGAGCGGCCCGTCGGCCCGAAAGCTGAATCCGCGCTCCGGCGCGTCGAGCTGCGGCGACGACACACCGAGGTCGAGCAGCACGCCTTCCACCGCGGTCACTCCCCGAGCCGCCAGCGTTTCGGACATCCGGGAGAACGCACTGTGGACGAGCGTGAGGCGTGGGTCGTCGAGCGCGCGTCCGGCTGCGATCGCCTCCGGATCCCGGTCGAACCCGTACAGGCGACCGGCCGGTCCGAGGCGCTCGAGGATCGCCCGGCTGTGGCCGCCCCGACCGAAGGTGCAGTCCACGTAACAGCCGTCCGGACGCACGCGCAGCGCAGCGACCGTCTCGTCTCGCAGCACCGCAGCGTGGTTGGCGGCGGACATGGCTCACGGCGTTGCCCCGCGCGACCCGGTGGCGTGGAGATCGCGCGGCGCCGTCACAGCGCGAAGTCCTCCATCCCCGGCGGCAGCGACTGCCCCGGCTCGGCGGTGATGTCGGCCAGTTGCTGCGCCCACGCCTCGACCGCCCAGATTTCGAAGTGGCTGCCCTGGCCGACCATCATCACGCGCTTGTCGAGACGGGCGAAGTCGCGCAGCTCCGGCGACACGAGCATCCGTCCCGCGTTGTCGAGCTCGACTTCCTCGGCGAAACCGACGAGCAGGCGCTTCCACTTGCTCGCGAGCGTGTTGAAGCTGGAGAAGCCCATGACCTTGGTGCGAACCGGCTCCCACGCCGGCCCCGGGTAGAGGAGCAGACAGCCTTCCGGGTGTGCCGTGAGTACCAACTTGCCGTCCGCTTCCCGCGTGAGCGCCTCGCGATGACGCGTCGGGACGGCAATTCGCCCCTTCGCGTCCATGTTGAGCGCTGCCGCACCCTGGAACACTCATCCACTCCTTTCCGGTCCAAAGTTGACCTTTTTTCCCACTTGAACCCACTTTTCTCCACTCTAGAGCAAGGTATGGTCCAGGTCAAGTGACACAGAGGCTTTTTTCTTTTTCCCGACAATGACTTATCGCCCCTCGACAGAGCGGAATCATGGTCGAACTATTCTCATTGAGAAAGAGTTAGTTATCGAAAAAACTAAAGGTTGGACGTGAGATGGCAAGCCGACGGATGGCTCTTCACGAGAAAACGGAAGGAGAACGAATGCCCCGGGTTCGGGGCGGCACGATGCGCAGCGAAAATCGAGTGACTACAGGGGGGAGGGAAGCTGGCCGATAAGCCGGGTTCTGTCGTGGACAGTCATTCATCTGGGCCTCGAGTTACCCCGAGGCTCTAGCAACCTACCCGCAAGCTCGGCGAGCAGCGTCGTCGCTTGCTTATTCGGTCTTGCTCCGGATGGGGTTTGCCGTGCCGTCCGTGTTGCCACGTCCGCGGTGCGCTCTTACCGCACCGTTTCACCCTTGCCTGATCCGCGGGAGCGACGCTTCACGACCAAGGCCGTGACGTCGAGCCCGGCAGCCATCGGCGGTCTCTTCTCTGTTGCACTTTCCATCGCCTCGCGGCGTCCGGCCGTTAGCCGGCATCCTGCTCTGCGGAGCCCGGACTTTCCTCTGCGGACTCGAAGATCCGCAGCGACTGTCTGGCCAGCTTCGAACGAGAGCCTAGCAGATCGCGGCTCGACGCGGGCGTTCCGCCCCGGCACGCGGCATCTGTCCGCGCGCGTTCGTCGGCCAGGCGGAACGAGCCGCGGCGGCCCCGGTGCTATACTCCCCACCCCTGTTTCCACCGGGTTTCGGCCATGCGCACGCTGATCTGCGGCTCCCTCGCATACGACACGATCATGGTGTTTCAGGATCGGTTCGAGAACCACATCCTCCCCGACAAGATCCACATCCTGAACGTCTCGTTCCTGGTGCCGCAAATGCGCCGCGAGTTCGGCGGGTGCGCCGGCAACATCGCCTACAGCCTCGACATGCTCGGCGGCGAACCGGTGATCATGGCCACGGTGGGCGAGGACTTCGAGCCCTACGCCAAGCGCTTCGAGCGCATGCAGATCGAGCAGACCCACGTGCGGCGCGTCGCCGACGCGTATACGGCGCAGGCGTTCATCACGACCGATCTCGACGACAACCAGATTACCGCGTTCCATCCCGGCGCAATGAACCACTCCGGACTGAATCACGTGCAGGACGCCTCCGAAATCGCGCTCGGGATCGTCGCCCCGGATGGTCGCGACGGCATGCTCCAGCACGCTCGGGAGTTCGCGGAAGCGGGCATTCCTTTCCTGTTCGACCCGGGGCAGGGCATGCCGATGTTCAACGGCGAGGAACTGCTCCACTTTCTCGATCTTGCCGACTTTGTCGCCCTCAACGACTACGAAGCGCAACTCTTGCAGGAGCGCACCGGCGAGTCGCTGGATTTACTCGCCCGCCGGGTGAAGGCGCTGATCGTGACCCTGGGTGCCGAGGGTTCCCTGATCCTCGCCCACGGCCGGCGGTATCCGATTCCGAGCGTCAAAGCCGAGGCCGTGGTGGATCCTACGGGGTGCGGCGACGCCTACCGCGCCGCTCTTCTCTATGGCATCGCCAACGGTTTCGATTGGCCAGTGACCGGGCGGCTCGCCGCGCTGCTCGGGGCCCTGAAGATCGCGCGGAGGGGCGGGCAGAACCATTTCGCCAGCCGCAGTCAAATAAGTGACATGTTCAAGGAAACGTTCGGGACTACGCCATGGTAGCGATACGAGATCCACTGCACAGCGGGGCGGCGGCCATCTTGCTGCTGCTGGCGTCGATGCTCTCCGGGTGCGTCGGCAGCAAGGCAGGCGACGTCTATTCGCGCGATCTGGCCCGCACCGAACAGAGCGTTCGCATGGGCACCATCGAAGCCGTGCGCGAGGTGCAGATCGAAGGTACCAAGAGCGGCATCGGCACAGTGGCCGGCGGGGTCACGGGCGGTATCGCGGCGAGCACCATCGGGCATGGTACGGGCAGTGCCGTCGCGGCGGCCGTCGGCGCCATCGCCGGCGGGCTCGTCGGCTCGGCGGCAGAAGAGGGCCTCACGAAGAGCTCGGGACGCGAGATCGTCGTCAAGCTCGACAATGGCCAGACCATCGCCGTCGTGCAGGCGGCGGATGCCGATACGACCTTTCAGCCCGGCGACCGCGTCCGCGTGCTATCGGGCCAGGGCGTCACCCGCGTCAGCCGCTGAGCTTCGGCTCGCGGCGGGAACCTTCAAGTCAGCGTTCTTTCTTCTGCGGATGCAACCCCAGCTCGGCCGTTGCATCGATGGAGCGCTTTTCGAGATCCGCGAGTAGGCCCTCGTCGCTCAGATCGAGCGGATGAGAATGCTGCCAGTCATGCTCGGCAACGTGTTGCAGGCGCTTGATCACGTGCTCGTCGTCCACCTCGATCGCGAGCTCGCGCCGGCTGTCGAAGCTGCCCGGGGCCAGGTTGATCGAGCCGACGATGGCTCGCTTCCCGTCGGCCAGCATCATCTTGGCGTGCAGCTTCAGGTGCTTGAGCGTGTGCACCTTGGCCCCCACGTCGTCGAGGATGCGCAGTCCGCCGACACCTTCGACGAGCTTGTCCCGCTTGAGCGTATGCGGAGGGCGCGCCATCACGTGGACACGCACGCCGCGTCGCACCGCTCGCACCAGCCGTTCGATGATCACCTGATCCTGGTAGCGCTCGTTCTGAACAAAGAGTTGATGCTGAGCGCGGTCGATAAAGCGGGCGATGCGATCGCGCCCGTTGCTGTTGCACCAGATGAGGTGCGCGCGCTCGTCCGGTTCGAACGGCTGCCGTGACCAGTCGGCATCGAAGCCCTCGATGATTTCGCCGACCTCGTGCTGGTGTGCCGTCGTGACCGCGTAGTCGCGCGTCGCGGTCAGATTCTTCGGATCCCAGTTGAGCGACTTCACGCAGGCGGTCGCGTCGTCGACCACCATCGACTTCTCGTGCGTGAGATCGAACGCGGGATTGCTGTCCGCCACCTCCACTCCCGCCTGCTCGAGCGCCGTGCGCGTGGCGGCGTTGTCCGCCTCGCCGCTGCGCCGCGCCGGGTTCAGCATCACCCGAACCTGCACGCCGCGCCGGCGTGCGTCGATCACCGCAGCGAGCAGCCCCGGATCGGAAAAGACGAACATCTTGACCCGCAGCGACCGCGTCGCGCCGGTAATGGCGTCGAGGATCGGCTGCGCCGTGTCGTCGGGCAGAACGATGAGCGAACGAGACATGGCAGGAACCTCCGGACCGTCAATGCGGAGCAGGATCATGCGGCGGTGCGGCCGACCCCGCCTGGGTGCGGTACAGATCCGCGTAGATGCCGCCGCGCGCGAGCAGCGCGTCGTGCGTGCCCTGCTCGGCGACGACGCCCTCCTTCAGCACCAGGATGACATCGGCGTCGCGGATGGTCGACAGCCGGTGCGCGATCGTGATCACCGTGCGCCCCTGCATCAGCTTCTCGAGCGCGTCCATCACGAGCTTCTCGGTCTCGGTGTCGAGCGCCGCGGTGGGCTCGTCGAGGATCAGGATCGGTGCGTTGCGCACGATCGCGCGTGCGATGCCGATCCGCTGCCGCTGACCGCCGGACAGCGTCGAGCCACGCTCGCCGACCATCGTCTGGTAGCCGTCTGGCATCATCGCGACGACCAGCAGGATCCAGCTGCGGTAAGGCCGCAGCATCGTGCGGATCAGGCGACGCTCGCCCGCCCGCGGAGCTGGCGCGTCGGCGGCAGGTGTGTCGTGCGGAGCGGGTCTGCGGTCAAAGCCCCGCGCTCGTCGTTGGCCATCTGCCTCGTGCGTTTCTCCGTGAAGAGCGCATCCTAATGCGCTCGTCACGAAAGCGTCAAAGTCGAGGAGGTTTATTGAGCGGCCGCGCGCCGCGCGGCGACACGAGTCGGGCGACGCACGTGTGGCGCCTTCGACCACGTCCGACAGTTGCGAGCCGCTCCCGGTTGAGTTACCGTAGAAACACATACTCTTAACGCTCCGGTAACTTTGCGGTCATTGTGCGCCCGTACCTTGGCGTGCATGGATCGCACCCCACCCGACATGCTGCTCAGGGAGAGCGGACTCCACGAGAGTTTCCGCCAGCGCCTTTCGCTCAAGTTCGCTTCCTCTGCGGCCGAGGTGCGCGAGGCACAGCGCCTCCGGTACAAGGTCTTCGCGGAGGAGATGCAGGCGCGCCTGCCGTCCCGGCAACCAGGGATCGACTGCGATTCGTTCGACCCGTACTGCGACCATCTGCTGGTGCGGGATACCGCGACCAACGAGGTGGTCGGCACCTACCGGGTACTCTCCAGCGCCCAGGCGAAACGCATCGGCGGCCTTTACTCCGACCAGGAATTCGATCTCGCCCGGCTGGCGCATCTGCGCGACCGCACGGTCGAGGTGGGTCGTTCCTGCGTACATCCGGACTATCGCAAAGGCGCGACCATCGCGCTGCTCTGGTCCGGGCTCGGTGAGTACATGGTCCAGTACGGCTACGATTACCTGATCGGGTGCGCGAGCATCAGCATGGCCGACGGTGGCCACGTCGCCGCGAGCGTCTACAACCGCATCAAGCATCACTATCTCTGCCCGGTCGAGTACCGGGTCTTCCCACGCTGCCCGCTGCCGCTCGCAGCCCTGAACAGTGCGCTCGCCGCTCCGACTCCGACGCTCATCAAAGGCTACCTTCGACTCGGAGCCTACGTCTGCGGCGAGCCGGCTTGGGATCCCGATTTCAACACCGCCGATCTCCTGATCCTGCTGCCGCTGTCGCGGCTGACGCCGCGCTACCGGAAGCACTTTCTGAAGGAATGAGCACCGGCAGGACGCCGCTTCCGGTCCGGGGTTGGCGCCTCGCGCGGCTCGCGTTCCTGCTGCTGGACGGGCTCGTGCGGGTGCTCTTCGTCTATCCATTCCTGTCGCATTTCGCCCGGCTCGCGATGATGCAGCGCTGGTGCGCCCGCGTCCTCGCCATCTTCGGCCTGCGGGTCGACGCAGAGGGCACCCCCCCGCTCGACCGCGCGCGTCCGGCGCTGCTCGTCGCCAACCACGTCTCCTGGCTCGACATCTTCGTGATCAACGTCGTGTGTCCGGCACGGTTCGTCGCGAAATCGGAGATTCGAGGCTGGCCGCTCATGGGCATTCTCTGCGAGCGGGCGGGGACGCTCTTCATCGAGCGCACCCGCCGTCGCGACACCGGGCGCCTGAACGAGATCATGCGCGCGGCGCTCATGGCGGGAGACCGGGTGGCAGTGTTTCCCGAGGGCACCACCAGCGACGGCCGATTCATCCATCATTTTCACGCGTCGCTGCTGCAGCCCGCGGTCACCCTCGGCGCACCGCTTTATCCAACGGCGGTGCGCTACGTGAAGGCGGACGGCACCGTGAACGTCGATGCCGCCTATTGCGGCGACATGTCGCTGCTGCAGTCGATCCTGCTGCTCATCGCGCAGCGCGAGGTGCGCGCACGAGTGATCTTCGCCCCGCCGATCGAGACGGTGCAGCGCAAGCGGCGCGAGCTCGCGCGCGAAGCGGAGCGGGCTATCGCGGCCGCGCTGGCCCTCGAAGTCGTGCACAGGACACCTGGTACAAGCGGCGGTCTTCCAGGCGCACCGCCGACAGAGTTCCCCCCCACAGGCACCCGCTATCGAGCGCGACCAGCCGATCCTCGCGCCGCAGACCCAACGCCGACCAGTGCCCGCAGATGACCGTGCGGTCGAGGCTCGCGCGTCCCGGCACCGCGAACCACGGCATGAAGCCGGCCGGAGCCTCCTCGGGCTTGCCCTTGAAGCCGAACTCCATTCGGCCGTCCGCGGTGCACACCCGCATGCGTGTCATCGCGTTCACCACCACCCGCAGCCGCTCGGGACCGGCGAGCGCGTCGTCCCAGCGGTCCGGGTGATTGCCGTACATGTGACGCAACAAATCGTGGTAATCCGGTCCGCGCAGTGCCGCCTCCACTTCGCGGGCTAGCTCGAGCGCCTGCATGGTCGTCCACGCGGGCAGCAGCCCCGCGTGCACGAGGGCGTACCCGTCGTCCACGTGCATCAGGTTGCGGCTGCGCAGCCAGCTCAGAATGTCGTGCCGGTCAGGGGCCGCGAGCACGCCGTCGAGCGTGTCGCTGCGGTGCGGCCTGCGAAGGCCTTCCGCCACCGCGAGCAGATGCAGATCGTGATTCCCCAGTACCGTCACCGCGGCGTCGCCCAGCGCCATCACGCGCCGGAGCACCGCCAGCGACGACGGACCGCGATTCACGAGATCGCCGACCAGCCAGAGCCGGTCGCGGGCGGGCTCGAACGCGATGGCGTCGAGCATGCGCCCGCAGGCCACGTCGCAGCCTTGAATGTCGCCGATCGCGTAGGTGGACACGGTTGTACGCGGAGGCGCGGGCGCCTCGCCTCACACCGCAAGAAAAAAGGCGCAGAGCCGCATCTGCGCCTTGCGCCTGCGATCCGGCACGCTACTTCGCCAGACTGACCAGATAATCCACGGCGGCCTTCACCTCCGCGTCCGACAGACTCGCATTGCCGCCTTTCGGGGGCATGGCGCCCTTGCCCTTGATGGCGTGCTCGTAGAGGTGATCCTTGCCCTCCTTCAGGCGCGGCTCCCAGGCTGCCTTGTCGCCCGCCTTCGGCGCGTTGGCGGCACCAGTCATGTGGCATGCGGCGCAGTTCTTCTCGTAGATGGCCTTGCCGTCGGCGGCGGCCGCAGCGGCAGGTGCCGCAGCGACTGCGGCGGGCGCGGCGGCTTTCGCATCGTCCTTCTTGCTCTCCGCCGGCGTCGCCGGTTCCTTCAGCTTCTGGCCGGACTGATTCGCCATGTAGACGATGGCACGTGCGATCTCGAGGTCGGAGAGCGAAGGATTTCCGCCCCGCGCCGGCATCTGACGGATACCCTTCACCGCATGCTCGGTCATCTTCTCCAGGCCCTGCGCAGAGACCTTGCCCCACGCCGCGCTGTCGCCGATCTTGGGAGCTTCGAGCGCACCGGTCGCGTGGCAGGCGGCGCACACCGCCTTGACCACCTCTTCGCCGCTCTTCGCGGCTTGCGCGCCGCCCTTCGCTTCCGCGACCACCACATGCCCCACCGGCCGAATGCGCTCGGCGACATACTCCTCCATCGTCACCGTGCTGTTCGGGTCGATCTTTATCCCCATGGTGAGAAGCTGTGTCAGCAGCACGATGGCGGCAATCGGGACGAGAAAACCAAGAGCCACCGCAGCGATGAGTTGCTGCGGCGTCCGGATGGGGCTCGCGTGTTCTTCGATGTGAATCTCGCTCATGGGCGGGTCCTTGGTGAAGCGCGCACAGGTTGCAACGCGCAAGCGTGAGCGCGGATTATAGCGGCAACGCCGGTGCCGGAAAACCGCAATCCGTGGACGGGCGCAGCAAAAAACACTAAACTTAGAATTAGTTACGCGCCCGTAGCTCAGTTGGATAGAGTACTGCCCTCCGAAGGCAGGGGTCGCACGTTCGAATCGTGTCGGGCGCGCCAGCTTCATCCTCAGGATGGGCATTCCTCGCTTGGCCTCGCCCAACGGACGCTCTCACGGACATTGTCGATGCCACGCAACGTCAGACTGGAAAGCGCCGGGCCATCATGGACGTAACGCCGGCCGTTCCAGGCGCACTCTCGCAACAGCCGCTCGGCAGCCCGCTCTCGACGTTGGCCAGGAGGCCACCCGTGCGCTGTGCTCCGGATACGCCGCTCGCCCAGGTCGTCGATCTCATGAAGACGCAGGACGTCGGCTCGATGCTCGTGTGCGATGCGCAGGATCGGCCGCTCGGCATCTTCACGCTGCACGATCTGCTGCAGAACGTGCCGCTGGAGACGAGCGCGCTCGGGCGGCCGGTGGGGTCGGTGATGCGCCCCGGCGTGATCGGTCTCTCTCCGGATGCGCCCGCGTTCGAAGCGGCGCTCGCCATGGAGCAGAACCGCATTCGCCACGTGGCCCTGGTCGAGGATGGGAAGCTCGTCGGTGTCGTCTCCGAGCGAGATCTGTTCACGCTCCAGCAGATCGGCCTGCGCGCCATCGGCAGCAACATCCGCCATGCCTTGACGGTCGACGAGCTGGTGCGCGTCGCCGGCGACATCAGGCAGCTCGCCCAGGGGATGGTCGACCAGGGCATCGGCGCCGAGCAGATCACGCGCTTCATCTCCACCCTGAACGACATGCTCACCGCCCGCATCATCGACCTCGAGCTCGAGCACGTCGCGCGCGACGGCGTCGCGTGGTGCTGGATGGCGATGGGCAGCGAAGGTCGCTTCGAGCAGACCCTCTACACGGATCAGGACAACGGGATCATTTTTTCTCATCCGGAAGGCACCGCGGCGGAGGATGTCCGGCAGCAGTTCCTGCCCGTCGCGCAGCGCATCAATCAGCACCTCGCACAGTGCGGATTTACGCTGTGCAAGGGCGAGATCATGGCCGGCAACCCGCTCTGGTGCCTGTCGCTCGCGGAGTGGAAGAATCGCTTCGCCACGTGGATCCATCGCGGCTCCGCGCCGGAATTGCTCAACGCCACCATCTTCTTCGACTTCCGCGCGCTGCACGGTGCCGACGCATCTGGTGGAGGAGCTGCGCGACTCCCTCGACGCGCTCGTGAAGGCCAACCGGCACTTTCTCAAGAAGATGGCCGAGAACGCGCTCGGCAACCGCCCGCCGCTCGGCTTCTTCCGCGACTTCACGGTCCAGAGTGTCGACGGCGACGAGCCTCCCAGCATCGACCTCAAGGTGAACGGCGTGGCCATTTTCGTCGACGCCGCGCGCATCTTCGGCCTCTCCGCCTTCGTCCACGAGACGAGCACGGTGCGCCGGTTCGCCAAGGCTGCCGGCAGAATGGGGCTCGCCGCGGCGCGGATCGAGGGCTGGACGGATGCGCTCCACTTCATCCAGCAACTGCGGCTGCGCCAGCACCGCAAGCAGATCCTGCTCGACGTGCCGAACTCGAACCGCCTCAACCCGTACAGCCTCAATCACCTCGACCGCCGGTTCCTGAAAGAGGCGCTGAAACAGGCGAAGGACGTGCAGGGGTTCCTCGAGAAGTATTACCGGTTTTGATGATCGCGTCGTGCACCCGTGGCTCCCAGCGGGCACGGAGATCCCCTCCACCTGTGGGAAACCCTTATAGTTTTTAGTTTCGGGTGCGAGTTATACTGCGCACCGTGACGGTTTACGGTCACGTAGACGAAGGGGTCGTTGGAGGGGGGTACGCTGCAAGCTTGACGGTCGTGATCCGAATCAGAAATCCTCGGCCAGGCTCCGGCGTCACGTGTTTAGTCCTTTAGGAGGAGAAAGGTGCCATGTCCAAGCCAGCCATCAACTGGGCCGCGATCGACGCGGACCCAAGGTTCCAGGATCTGCACAAGAAGAAATCGACGTTTCTCTGGAGCCTGATGATCATCTCGGTGGTCTACTATTTCTTGTTGCCGATCGGTGCGGGCTACTTTCCCGGGCTTTACGCCAAGAAGATCTGGGGTCCCATCAACTTCGGGCTCCTGTTCGCGCTTTCGCAGTTCATCGTCGCGTGGGGTATTGCCTGGATCTATGCGCGGCGTGCGAACAACGAGTTCGATGCAATGACGGTCGACCTGGTCAAACGCTCTGGCCTGATAGGAGCCGCCAAATGACGAAGGCACTCAAGTTCGGTTTGCCGGCCGGCCTCGCGCTGGCCCTGTTCAGTGCGGCCGCCTTCGCGGCCGAGGGTGCCGTGGCCGACAGGTTCAAGTGGATCACGTTTGCAGTATTCGGCGCCATTATCTCGCTCACGATGTTCGTCACCTACCTCGCCGCAAAGCGCGTGAAAAGCGCGTCGCAGTTCTACGCCGCGGGCCGCTCGGTGTCGGGCATACAGAACGGGTGGGCAATCGCCGGTGACTACCTGTCCGCGGCGTCCTTCCTGGGCATCGCGGGGCTCATCTCACTCTACGGCTACGACGGTTTCATGTACTCCGTCGGCTGGCTTGTCGCCTACATCACGGTGTTGCTGGTGATCGCCGAGCCCTGCCGGAACATCGGCAAGTACACCCTCGGCGACATTCTCGCCTTCCGCAACAATCCGAAGACGGCGAAGACCATGGCCGCGGTGTCGACCATCGTGGTTTCCATCTTCTACCTGACGGCGCAGATGGTGGGCGGTGGCGTGCTGGTGAAGACTCTGGTCGGCATCGACTACGAGATCTCGGTGATCGCCGTGGGCGTCCTCATGCTTGCCTACGTGCTGTTTGGCGGTATGGTCGCGACAACTTGGGTGCAGATCATCAAGGCGGTGCTGCTCGTGACAGCGTCCATCCTGCTGGTCATCCTCACCTGGGCGCCCTACGGTTTCAGCCTCCCGGGATTCCTCGAGGCGGTCGTCGGCGATCCGAAGGTCCAGGCACGCGTGGCGTCGCTGATCGGCGATGCAGGCGACGAACATGACCCCCGAGCAGCTCGGCCAGCGCTTCCTCGAGCCGGGGCTCCTGCTCAAGGATCCGATCGACCAGATCTCGCTCGGCATGGCGCTCGTGCTCGGCACCGCCGGCATGCCGCACATTCTGATGCGCTTCTTCACCGTGCCCACGGCCAAGGACGCGCGCGTTTCGGTGATCTGGGCCATGGCCATCATTGGCGGCTTCTACGTCCTGACGCTCTTCCTCGGCAACGGCGCGGCGATCAACATCGGTGCGTCCAACATCATCGCCATGGACAAGGGCGGCAACATGGCGGGTCCGCTCCTCGCGCAGTACCTGGGCGGCGGCGCGGAATCGATGCTCGGCAACTTCTTCCTCGCGTTCGTGGCGGCGGTCGCTTTCGCGACGATCGTCGCGGTGGTAGCGGGGCTCGTACTTGCGTCCGCGTCGGCCATGTCCCACGACATCTGGGTGGGCGTGATCAAGGGCGAGCACGCAACGCAGGAAGAGGAAGTACGCGCAGCGCGCATTTCTTCGATCATCGTCGGCGTCGTGGCAATCATCATCGGCATTGCGGCCAAAGGCCAGAACGTGGCGCACCTGGTGGCGCTGGCGTTCGCGGTCGCGGCGTCGAGCAACCTGCCGTGCGTGCTGCTCACGCTCTACTGGAAAAAGTGCAACACGGGCGGCATCGTGCTCGGCATGATCGTCGGCGCGCTCTCTGCCATCGCGCTCGTGCTCGTCTCGCCGAACATGACCTATCCGCTCGCGGTCAAGGCGACCAACGAGAAGGCGATCAAGGTGGCGGAGGAGAAAATCGCCAAAGCCAACGCGGATCTCGCAGCCGCGACGGATCCCGCGACCCAGGAAAAGCTCAAGAAAGCCATCGCCGCGCAGGACAAGGCGAAGTCGATCGCGCAGGATACGATCGCCAAGTTGGGCGACGATCGCACCAGCATGGTGGGTCTCGAGAAGCCCCTCTTCAACCTGAAGAATCCGGGCCTCATCTCGATCCCGCTCGGCTTCTTCTGCGTGTTTCTCGGCTCGATCCTCTATCGTGACCGGCGCGCGGAAGAGATGTGGGACGAGCTCTACGTGCGGCAGAACACGGGCATCGCGGCCGAAGGCGCGGTCGCCCACTGACGCTCGACGCGCAACAGTCGAGGCCCCCGGGATGTTTCCGGGGGCCTTTTTCTTTTTTCGGCGCCCGGCGGTGCGGCGCCTGGTCTGAGGTTTTTCCGGTACCACTGCATGCTCCTTCTCGCTTCCATCCTCAAGGCGCTGGCCGAGATCGCCGGCCTGTCGCTCGTCGGCCAGGGGATTCTGTATCTGCTGATGGGTGCGCGACGCAACCAGAACTTCGTCTATAAGCTCTTCCAGGGCTTGACCCTACCCGTGATGAAGCTCGCGCGTCTGATCATGCCCAAGGTCGTGATTGACCGGCACATCGGCTTCGTGGCGGCGCTGCTCGTGCTCGTCGTGTGGTTCGTATCGGGCAATGCCAAGCTCGGCATGTGTCTCGGCGAGCACCGGACCGATCCGCTGTGCAAGCAAATCGTGGAGGCGTACGAGCGCAATGGCGGCACGCCACCATAGTCGGCTTGTTCGGGGTCGGGGGCGATGCTAATATCCGCACCCTTCGGTGAGGCACGGCCACGCAGCCTTCCCATCAAGAAGTAGCGATCAGATAGGGCCAAGTAGCTCAGTTGGTAGAGCAGAGGACTGAAAATCCTTGTGTCGGTGGTTCGATTCCGCCCTTGGCCACCACCATCCTCACTCAGCCGTCGCCCCGGCAGAGAAGTACAGCCTCTGCAGCCTTGACGGCGGCAAGAAAATAGTTGCCGCCATGCTGCTTCACATCGCGATAGCGGCAACCGTGGAACTGCTGATCGGATCGCGCTCTAGGCCTGCCAGCCACAGCGGCCACCTCGCCCAGAAAGGAATTCCCATCAATTCCCATCTGGGGCGGAGGTCCATCGTCACGCGTGAGAGCGCGTTCGCCAACACCTCGAACACCTGGTGTCCTGAGGCAAAGGGGTGCTCGAGGGGATCCTGAACGGACTGGCGCAATCGGCCAGGCAGCTCGAGGCCATGCCCGCCGTGCGACGGCGGTGATGGCTACCAAGCAGGAGGACTCGTGCAGGGGAAGGTCGTCGTCATCACTGGCGCAACGTCGGGCATAGGCCGGGTCGCGGCGGAGAGGCTTGCGGAGAAGGGTGCGCGCATCGTGCTGGTAGCGCGTGACAAGGTGCGCGGAGAGACCATGCTGGCGCGGTTACGTGAAAGGGCACCCCGCCTCGCGCACGCCATCCACTACGCGGATCTCTCGCGTCTGGCCGAAGCGAAGCGGGTGGCGCAGGCGATCGCGGCGGCGGAGCCCCGGATCGACGTGCTGATCAACAACGCCGGCGCCCTCTTCAACTCGCGCAGCGTTACCGAGGACGGGCTGGAGCTTACTTTCGCCACCAACCACATGGCCTATTTCGTGTTGACCCACGGCCTGCGCGAGCGCCTGATTGCTTCGGCACCCGCCCGGGTCATCAACACCGCATCCGCTGCCCACAGGGGTGCAAGGCTCGACTTCAGTGATCTGCAATCGACCCGTGGCTACAGCGGCCTCAAGGTCTACGGGCGCTCCAAGCTCTGCAACATCCTGTTCACGCATGAACTTGCGCGCCGCCTCGCCGGCACCGGGGTCACCGCCAACTGCCTGCATCCCGGCTTTGTCGCGACCCGCTTCGGCGATCAGAGTGGTGGTCTCGGAGCGCACGTCGTCCGCTTGGCGAAGGTCCTGGCGATCACGCCGGAGAAGGGCGCCGAAACCATCGTCTATCTTGCCGCTTCCGAAGACGTGGTCGACGTGAGCGGCCGCTACTTCTATCGGTGCAGGCCGGCGACCCCCACGCGCGAGGGTCGGGACGACACGGCTGCCGCGAGGCTTTGGCGGGAAAGCGCGCGGCTCGCTGCCATCGATGACTGACGCTCGATCCCGGCTCCTGTCCCATGGCAGCGGGATTTCCTTGATACGCATCAAGGCCGCGCCGTCGATGGGGCGTCTATCCTGGTTATGCCCATGGTTTGCTCGGAGCACATGCCGTTGTGCCGGCATCTTCAACAATGATCGACAAGCGTCGCCGCTGGGAGGCCTTCCTGGCTGAAGCGGAGCGGGCGGCGGCAGCAGGCGATTGGTCGCGGTGCAGCGGCATGGCCGCACGTTTCCTGGAAGCGCTGTGGCAACGCATCGTGAGCGAGGAGCGGGCGTTCTTTCCGTTGCTCGTGCAAAGCGGGGTACACGCGGCGAGGACGATTCACGCGATGCGCCGCCGCCATGGCCAACTGGCCGCAGCGTTGCGGGAGATGCAGGCCGCGCTCGGCGCGCAGGATGTGGAGGTGTTCATCACCACGTGCGAGCGCCTGATTCCGCTGCTCAGACGTCATATCGGCCGCGCGGAGACGGTCCTCTACTCGCACGGGCCGGTCGTGTGCGGCCATCCGCTCATCGTCTGCCTGGACGAGATCCTGTGAGCACTCCGGGCGCATACCCCGAGTTCCATCTGGTCGTGGACGCGCGCGGTCTGGAGCCGCCGGAACCCATGGTCCGCGTGCTGGAAAGCCTCGATCTGCTGCCATTCGGCAAGCGGATGCTGCTGATCATCCATCGCGAGCCTCGCGCCCTCCTGCGCGTGCTGGACCGCAACGGTTACGACGCCCGCTGCGAATCCGACCCCGACGGCTCGTTTCGCGTCGTGATCTGGCAGCGAAAACCCGTTCCGCCGTCACCCGACGAGCCGTAGCGCCTGCGCTCTGGCTTCAGCGAGCGATGCGGCGCGACCGGCGCCGTAGAGGCAGCAGCCGAGTTGATCGACCAGGGACGACGGCACCGGTACCCGCCCGCTCAGCACCTGCTTCGTCCAGTCGGCGGTGGTGCTCGGATCGATGGCGGACGGCAGCTCGGGCAGCACCGCGATCCGCCCCGTCTCGGCCTCGGAGAGCACCTCCGTCTCGCCGTCGCGGAAGAGCTCCATCCGCGGCCGGCGTTTCGGGTTCGCGAAGGGCTCGCCCTCGGTGCCGCGCAGGAGCAGCGCCCGCGCCGCGGTCTCGCGCAGAAACCGCCCCATGCGCTCGAGATAGTCCGGGTGCGAGACCGAAACCACACGCAGTGCCCGTCCGCCGAAGGGGTCGATGAGCTTGGCCAGGCTATGAGAGCTCGACCGCAACCCGAGGCGGTTGCGGGTCGCGAGCAGTGCGGCAAGACCGGGCACGAGGAGCTCGACCGGCGCATAGCCGATCTCGCCCTTGCCGAGGCGCGCTCTTGCTTCGGCCAGGTCGCGACACGGCCGGATATCCAGGGCCTCCAGCACCGACTGGGTGGTGATGCGACCATGCGCGTCGGGCGCCCCGTGGATCAGCACGGGCAGGCCCAGCCGCCCGAGCAGCAACGCGAGCAGCGGGGTGAGGTTGGCCTGGTGGCGCGCGCCGTTGTAGCTCGGCAGCACCACCGGCCGCGCGGACGCATCGTCGAGTTCCAGCGTCGCAAGGCGCGCCTGCAAAGCCCCGTAAAACCCGCGCAGCTCCTCCGGTCCCTCGCCCTTCACCCGGAGCGCGATCTGGATCGCGCCGAGCTCCATCTCGGGCACGCGCCCGTCCAGCATCGCGCCGTAGAGCTCGCAGGCAGTGGCCTCCGACAGATCGCGCGACCCGTGCGGTCCGCGTCCCACCTCCCGAATCAGGGCCGCAAGATTCACCGGCGCCACCCCTGCGCCCGCTGCGCCGCGAACCGGTATCCCGCGGTCACCAGAGCGATCAGCAGCAGCGCGCCGATGCCGTTGTGCAACACGACCACCGGCAGTGGCAGCGAGAGCGTGATGGCTGCGACGCCGAGCGCGACCTGCAGCACCAGTAGTACGAGCACCCCTGCTCCCAGACCGCGCCCGCTCTGCCCGCGCGCGATCAGCCACGCCCCGAGCACCGCAGCCGCCAGCGCCGACGCCGCAGCGAGATAGCGATGCAGCATGTGCAGGAACGGCGCGTAATCCGCGAGCTGCACGCGCTGTGCACCGTCGACTGCGAGCGGACGGAACATGTCGAATGCCGCGAGCGTCGCGGCGGGCCACCAGTGCCCATTGCAGTCCGGCAGCGTCGTGCAGGAGAGCGCCGCATAGTTCGCACTCACGAGGGCGCCGAGCAGCGCCGTCGCACCCACCAGCACGATCGCGCCGGCCGCCAGCCACGCCGGGAAAACGGCGCGGTCGCCCGGGTCTGCCTCGGCATGGCGCAGCCGCAACCACCACAGCAGTGCGAAGAGCCCGAAACCGCCCGCCAGATTGCCCACCGTGACGGCCGGCAGCAGGGCGCCGATGGGCGTCCACCGCCCGAGCAGCGCCAGAAAGACGGTCAGCGCGACGAGCGCGACAGCGAGCATGCGGTCGGGACGGGACTTGGGGCGGCGCATGAAGCAAAGCCCCGCCAGGGCGAGTATCGCGCCCGCCACCGCAGTGGCGGCGATCCGGTGCGCCAGGCGCGCGAAGCGACGGAGCGGGCTCGCTTCGGTGCCGTCGGCGGCCTGCGTCACCTTGCCGTAGCAGGCCGGCCAGTCGGGGCAATCCTGGTGCGGCGCCGACAACCTGAGAAAGGCGCTCGCGATCAGGATCACGAAAGTGCCGAGCGCGGCGAAGGTGGCGATCCGGCGTACGAGGGCGCCGCGCTCCGCCGTGCGGGTCATCGCGTCAGCCGCGGCGCAGCTCGTGCGCCACCCAGACCGCAGCCGAGAACAGCACCACGGCGCCCGCCTGATGCGCCGCCGCTGGCCCGATCGGCACCACCAGGAGCAGCGTCGCGACACCCATGGCGGCCTGGAGGACGAGCGCTACCAGCAGCGCATGGCACGCGAGCCGTGCCGGAACGGACAACGGCGCGCGGAGACTGCGCAGCCAGAACCACGGCACGAGAAACGCGAGCATCCACGCGAGCAAGCGGTGATCGAACTGCACGGTGGCCATGTTGCTGAAGAAATTGAGCCACCATGGCTCGAGCATGAAGAGCTCGGGCGGCGCCACGTGCCCGTTCATGAGCGGGAACGTGTTGTACGCGAAACCCGCACGGATGCCCGCCACGAAACCCCCTGTCAGCACCATCACGAAGACGAGCCCGACGAGCCACGTCGAGAAACGGCGCAGCCCCGCGAGCCGCGGGTTCGGATACGCGTCGCGCGGACCGAGCAGGTCGAGCGCGACCCAGAACATGAGGCCGAAGATCAGGAACGCGAGCCCGAGGTGGGCGGTGAGGCGGAATTGACTCACGCGCGGATCGTCCACGAGCCCGCTCTTGACCATGTACCACCCCATGGCGCCCTGCAGCCCGCCCAGGACGAAGATGCCGGCGAGCTTCCAGCCCAAACCCCAGTCCAGCTGTCGTCGCAGCAGGAAGTAGGCGAACGGGACGAGAAACACGAGACCGATGAGGCGGCCGAGCAGCCGGTGCGCCCATTCCATCCAGAAGATCGGCTTGAACTCGGCGAGCGACATGTGCCGGTTCACTTGCTGGAACTCCGGCGTCTCCCGGTACTTGGCGAACGCATCCTGCCACGCCGCATCCGAAAGCGGCGGCACGGTGCCTACGATCGGCTGCCACTCGGTGATCGAGAGTCCCGAATGCGTGAGGCGCGTGACACCGCCCACCACCACCATCGCAAAGACGAGCGCACAGCACACGAGCAGCCACGCGGCGACCTGCCGGCGCGCTAGCGCATTGCGCGCCGGGACGGCGCCGGTGTAGGACCCCCAGCCTCGCTGCTCCATCACGCTCATGTGACGCATCCTGATTCGCCAGTGACGCCCATTTTAATCGAGAAGACGCCATGCCCGGCCACGCCGGCGGCCGTGCATTCGAAAAAGCTTGATGCGAATCAAGTTAGGTGCGGTCACGCGCGGCGTATAAACGCCTCCTGGAAACCGCTGGCCCCTTTGCGCCGCCCCGCGGCGCGTCAGCGCGAACACGGGAGGAAGAAAATGGCCGACATCACCAAAACCGCCGCGGTGCGCCCCGAGGACGAGGTGCTCGAAGAGCCGATTCCGGCCATGCAGCAGATCCTCGACAACCCCTTCCTGTTGCTCTTTCTCGGGGTGACGATCCCCACGGTGCTCTATGTCGTATGGGGCGTGATGGAGATTCTCAGCGTGCCGGTCATGAAGTAGCGCGCCGGCTGCATATCAGGGAGAAACGAGAATGAGCGCCATACAACCGCCCACCAGTCGCTACTGGTGGAAGCAGCCGCTGGACCGCGTCGAAGGCACCTGGATCGCAATCGCGCTCGTCTGGTGCCTCATCATGTTCTTCATGATGCCGTACTGGCACATCTTCGGTAAGCAGAACCTCGCCAACGAGGCGTTCCGCACCACGCCCGAGGCGTATCAGAAGCGGGCGCAAGAGATGGTCGACAGGTACACGGTGCGCACCGAGACCGACCAGAAGATCCCGGTCGTGCATCCGCCGCGGGCAGCGACGTTTACCTGATCGCACGTCTGTGGCAATGGTGGCCGCTGATCGAGCTCGAGCAGGGCAAGACCTACCGCCTGCATCTCATGTCTATGGACTGGCTGCACGGCTTCTCGCTGCAACCCGAGAACATCAACATCGAGGTGCATCCCGGCTACGCCCACATCGTGACGCTCACGCCGACCAGCGCAGGCACCTTCGGGGTCGTGTGCAACGAGTATTGCGGCATCAATCACCACAACATGGTGAGCAAGATCTACGTCGTACCGTAAGAGGCGAGGGGAGACGATCATGGCGGTCAATCGAATGTTCCGGGTCTGCCCGACCTCCGGGCTCAGGTTTCACGAGCCGGCGGAGGCGTTGATGAAGGTGAACGCCGTCGCGGCGGTGGTGGCGCTGCTCGTCGGCGGCATCCTCGCCATCGGTGTCACGTTGACGCGCTGGCAGGCCGTGCATCTCCTGAACCCGGAGTGGTTCTACCTGTTCCTCACCGCGCACGGGCTCAACATGCTCGTGTTCTGGATCATCTTCTTCGAGATCGCGGTGCTCTACTTCGCCTCGTCGACGCTGCTCGGCTGCCGGCTTGCCACGCCGCGCATCGCCTGGGCGGCTTTCGGGCTCATGGTGGTGGGCGCGCTCGTCAACAATTACGCGGTGTTCCGCGGTGATTCGAGCGTGATGTTCACCTCCTATGCGCCGATGGGCGCGCACCCGCTGTTCTACCTGGGGCTCATCGTGTTCGCGGTCGGCGCGCTCATCGCGTGCTTCGTGTTCTTCGGCACGCTGGTGGTGGCGCGCAACGAAAAAACCTACGTCGGCTCGGTCCCGCTCGTGACGTTCGGTGCCATCACCGCGGCGATCATTGCGGTGTTCACCATCGCCTCGGGCGCGATCATCCTGATCCCGACCTTCCTGTGGTCGCTCGGGCTGATCAATCACGTCGACTCGCTCATGTACCGGACAGTGTGGTGGGCATTCGGCCACTCGTCGCAGCAGATCAACGTGGCGGCTCACGTGTCGATCTGGTATGCCATCGCGGCCATCGTGTTCGGGGCGAAGCCGCTGTCCGAAAAGGTAAGCCGCGGCGCGTTCTTCCTCTACATCCTGTTCCTGCAGCTCGCGAGCGCCCACCACCTGCTCGCCGACCCGGGTCTCACCTCGAACTGGAAGATCTTCAACACGAGCTACGCCATGTACCTCGCAGTGCTCGCGTCCATGGTGCACGGCCTGACCGTGCCGGGGGCGATCGAGGTTGCGCAGCGGAAGAAGGGGTTCACCAAGGGCTTGTTCGAGTGGCTGCGGAAGGCGCCCTGGGGGAATCCGATTTTTGCGGGGATGTTCATCTCTCTGATAGGGTTCGGTTTCCTGGGCGGCATTTCGGGCGTCATGATGGGCACCGAGCAGCTCAACCTGATCATCCACAACACCATCTACGTCCCGGGCCACTTCCACGCCACCGTGGTCGTCGGCACCACGCTCGCGTTCATGGCGATGACGTACTTCCTGATCCCGGTGCTGTTCCGTCGCAAGATGATGTTCGAGGGACTGGCGAAGTACCAGGTGTATTTGTTCGGCCTCGGCATGAGCTCGTTCGCGCTCTTCATGATGGGCGCCGGGACGCTCGGCGTGCCTCGCCGCCACTGGGACATGGGCTTCGCCAACGCCCTCCTGCCCTGGGAGTTTCCCGGCACCGCCTGGCTTATGATGGCGCTCATGGGCATCAGCGCGGTCGTGGCGTTCGTCGGCGGTGCGATCTACCTCTTGATCACCGTGTGCTCGGTATTCCTCGGTAAGCGCATCGAAACACCGGGCTTCAAGCACGTGCCGGCGCACGAGGGCATCGCACCGCTGCCAGCGGCGTTTTCGCCCGAGCCGGAAGCGCACGCCGTCGGCGGGAGCGTGGCGGGGTTCATCGCACCTGGAACGTTCGTGCTGGCGATCATCTTCCTCGTGTCGTTCGTGCTGTATTACTTCGTCAACTGGAAGTACCTGTCCACGGTCTGGCCGCTCAGCTGATCAGGAGGAGAAGCGAGATGGATGTCGCCCGCTCTGTCACCGCGCCGCTTCCACCGTCGGGAAGGCTGGATCTCGCCGCGGCAGCGAAGCTGCTTTACAAGGTCTTCAAGCTCCGGATCGGACTCCTGATCGGCGTCACCGCGCTCGCGGGGTTCGCCGTCACGCCGGGGCCTTCGCCGGGCGCGGCGAAGGTGTTCGTGCTGATCCTGGCGACGGTTATCTCCTCCGCTGCGGCTGGTGCGTTCAACCAGTACGTCGAGCGCGACCTTGACGTGCAGATGACGCGCACCCGCAGGCGCCCTTTCGTGACTGGCCAGCTCACCCACGGTCCGGTCTGGCTGTGGCTCATCGGACTGATGACGATGGGCTCGGTCGCCGCAGCCGCGCTGGTCGTGAATGCGGTCTCCGCGCTATACGTGTTTCTCGGCGCGTTCTTCTACGCCGTGGTCTACACCGTGTGGCTGAAGCGCCGCACGTGGTGGAACATCGTGATCGGGGGGCTGGCCGGCAGCTTCGCCGTGCTCGCAGGGGCGGCAGCGGTGACGCCGTCGTTGAGCCCGGAGGCGATCTGGCTCGCGGTGGTGTTGTTCCTCTGGACGCCGCCGCACTTCTGGAGCCTCGCCATGATCCACGAGAAGGACTACGCAGCCGCGGGCGTGCCAATGCTGCCGGTGGTCTTCGGACCCGAGCGCAGCGCGCGCATCATCTTCGTGAACACGGTCCTGCTGGTAGCGGCTTCCGTTGTGCCCTTCTTCTACGGCATGGGCTGGATCTACCTCGTCGGCGCGGTGCTCGCCGGCGGATACTTTCTGGGTAAGAGCCTGCGACTCGCGCGCGCGCCGAGTCGCGCGACGGCAGGGCAGACGTTCGGGGCCTCGCTGGTGCATCTCTCCGTGCTGCTCGTCGCGGTGATGGTCGACGCCGCCGTGAGGTGAACGTGCGCACCGCGGTGGTCGCTGCCGTCCTCGGGCTGCTCGCGGCGCTCTCGACCCCGGTGCACGCCGCAGATGGGGCCGCCGCTGGCGGGTCGCCCCTCGATGAGCGCAAGGCGCTCGCTTTCAGCCAGAGTGTTATCGGCAAACCAGTCGGCGATTACACGCTCGTCGATCGCGATGGGCAGCCGGTCGCGGCTCTCGCGCTACCGCGGCAAGCCGCTGCTGGTGAGCTTCATCTACACCGGCTGCTTCCAGATCTGCCCGACCACCACGAAGTTCCTGGCCAAAGCGGTCGCAGCCGCAGACGACGCGCTCGGCGAGGGCAGCTTCAACGGTCGCGTGAGCATCGGCTTCAACCTGCCGTTCGACACGCCTTCCGCCATGCGGACGTTCGCGAAGCAGCAGGGGGTCACGGCGAAGAACTGGGAATTCCTGAGCCCGGACCCAGCGACGCTCGAAGACCTCACACGGGACTTCGGCTTTCTATACGAGCCCACGCCGAAGGGCTACGACCATCTGATCCAGGTGACCCTGCTCGATGCGCAGGGTCGCGTGTACCGGCAGATCTACGGTGATTCGTTCGAGCTGCCGATGCTGGTGGTCCCGATGAAGGATCTCGTCACCGGAACGCCTACCCCATCGATAACCTCGCGGCCTTCGCGGAGCGTGTGCGCATCCTGTGCACCGTCTACGATCCCGCCTCGGGCCGATATCGCCTCAACTACGCGCTCGTAATCGAGCTCCTCGTTGGTGCGAGCATCATCGTATTTGGCGTCTTCTCCCTGCTC
>CAVTGS010000020.1:0-40592 GCA_963734295.1 uncultured beta proteobacterium
CACGAGGGGCAGGGTTCGTTGCGGCCGGGTTTCACCACAGGTGGCTGCCCACAAGGCTCCGGCTGGAGATTCCTCGCGATCTGGGCAGCTGGTCGATGACGAGATCCATCACCGAAAGTGAGCAGATGACAGACGGCCAGCCGCCAGGCAGTCCTTCGGACTACCAGCCTGTGCGCTGGGCCACATAGCCGACGTTCGTCTCTGCAGGTTTGGCAATGAAGAAGTCATGCAGGAAGCTCTGCACGCCCGAAAGCATCGCAATAATTTCGCCGGAGACTGCAACGGCAAGCCAGTGCGCTCACCCGCAGTTCCATCACTTGCCGCCAACTGATGGGTTGGCGTGCCGGCGGCCCCGACACATACCTGATAGAATAGTCGAGGACGCTGCGAAGCACGGCGAGCTGGTCGTCTTCGTCGGCGCAGGCGCGTCGATGCTTTGCGGTAGCCCCGATTGGCGTGGATTCGCAAGCCAAGTCGTTGGCGCACTCGAGAAGGGCGGCGTGCTCAGCTTCTTGGAAGCGGAACAGTTGCGTGGACTTGGCGACTCGCGGCGAACCCTCTCGATTGCGATGGCGCTCGCCAAGGAGAAGCGCATAGCAATAGATTTCGACAATATCTTGCACCCGGCCAAGCCTGCGGCGCTTGGCTCTGAGCTTTATGAGTTGCTGTCGAGCTTGCGACCCGTCTTCGTCACGACCAACTACGACAAGTGGCTCGACGATGCTGGGCCGGAGGAGCTCTCAACAGAGGTCAAGGTGGGCGGCGAGGCGGAACCAGCGAAAGGGCCAAGCAGAAGGCCAAAGTACTACCTGCGCGAGCACTTGTCCCCCGCGCTGCTCACCGAACGCGGAGCTGTAATCCATCTCCATGGTTCCTATACGGACCCGAGTTCGTTGGTGGTCTCGCTGAAGGACTACATCGAGCACTACGCGGACCTGAGAGTTCAAGCGTTCCTCTCGGCAATGTTCAAGAACCATACGGTGCTGTTCGTGGGCTATGGGCTTGCGGAACTGGAGGTCTTGGACCACATCATCCGTTCCAACGAGTCGCTGCGAACTGGGACGGCTGAGCCACGACACTTCTTGTTGTATGCCCATCGGTCAACCGAGTCGGTCCAGACTCGGTTCATCGAACACTTCTTTCGCGACCAGTGTGGGGTTTGCGTTGTTCCGTACTGCATCGACGCCAAAGGCCATCAGGAAGTAGTTGAGGTCTTCAAGGGTTGGAAATCGGGGTTGGATGTACGAGACCCGACGACGTTGGACCTTCAATCGCACCTCGATAGGTGTATCGCTTCACCCACTGCAGTCAATCGAGAAGCGGCGCTTCGTCTTGTTAGGAATCGGCCCGAGCTTGTCTCGTACTTTGTCAATTCCCTGAAGGACGCGGTTTGGTTCAGCGATCTTGACAGCGCCGGCTTCTTCAATGCGGAACACAGCCCCAAAGTGAAGGTCGTCGAGAGCGAACGTGGCACCATGTATCAGGCTGAGGGGTGGCCCGCACTGCGCTATCTCGAGCAGATTGCCGCGTCAGCACAGGGCGACCAGGCTATTCGCATTGCCGGCATTGTTCGGGCTATCAGTTCGGACGCTCAGCAGCGAGGTTTGGATAATTGGAGGACTTGGTGGTCCCTTGCCACCGTGCTGTCGCAGTTGCCACTTGACGTATTGACGGACCTGGACGTTGACATGATTCGCTCTTGGCTGGCGGGTCGATTCGAATCAAACATGGTGGGTCAAGAGCTAGGCGAGAAGCTCCTGCCGCGACTTCTGGACAGTTCAGAGCCAGCGAACTGGCATAGGGCAATGCTGCTGGTCGATGCACTGTCGATGGTTCGGCGCACCGGGGAATCATCATGAGCGACAAAGCTGGGGTGTTGGACAGTTACCACCTGGGCGAAGTGCTGAAGCCGTCAGCGAGGAAGCTCGGCGAGCGCTGTGGCGCTGCCGCCGTTGACATGTTGGCTCGCCGCTTGACCGACTACATTGGCTCCGCCGAAGACGACAAGTACTCATACATATGGCGCTCGGCGATTGAAGACCACGAGCAGGATGCCCACAGGGAAGACGCACGCGCCGTACTTGTTGATGCCGTCCGTGATGCCGCTCTAGGTGCTACGAGCACCGGCTCTGCTGCGGCGTTGGCCATTGTCAAGTCGCTCCTTCAATCCCCCTATCCGACGCTCACTCGCGTGGGAATCTACGTATGTGGTGAGCACTACGGAACCGTCGGGGCAGCCTTCTGGGAATGCGCAACGGGTAGTTGGTTTCTCGAAGTTCCCTACTGGCATGAGCTCTATTGGTTCATCAACAAGGCTTTCTCCAGATTTTCCGTGGCCCAAAGGGCCAAGTTCTTGGGATTCGTAGAGCAGCTAAAAGGCGATTCGTCAGACGAGTCGCGACAAGTGGAGTGGGACGAGACGCATAGGCGTGACCTCTTGCATCCGGCCTTCGGGCTTGGCGATTCGGAAGTGGATGAGAAGTATCAGAAGCTGGTGGAACGCTGGGGGCCGGTACGAGACCACCCGGACTTCCACACGTATTCCACTGGCGGATGGGTGGGCGACCGAAGCCCCGTCGCATCCGATGCACTCCTGGGCATGTCTGATGACGAGTTGGTGGCCTTCCTCAAGGGCTTTGTGCCTGATAGCAGGAGTTGGGATGGCCCGACCTATCGAGGGCTCGCCTCATCCATCTCTGCAGCGGTGAGGGCCAGCGAGGACAGCTTCGCGGGCCGAATCGGTCTCTTTGCTGACTTGGCGCGTCCATACCAGCATGGGCTGCTTCGGGGACTCAAGGAGCGGTGGTCCGACGACAAGCGAGACATCAATTGGCCGGCCACGCTGTCGCTCGTGCAGGCCATCGTTTCCGCACCGGCCTTCCGGGCAGACTTGGCTGCCGAACAGGCTGAACGGTGGGAGCCCTCCGTGCATTGGGTTGTGTGCGACATTGCTGACCTCTTGAAGGGCGCAACCGGAACAGAGCGCCACCTGCCATCCGAGCTTCACAAGTCGTGCCTTCAAGTTCTGCGTCAAGTTCTGGACGCCACTCCGACAGATGCCGGAGAGTCGAATGATGCTGTTTCGCATGCAATCAACTCCCCCAGAGGGCGGGCTCTGGAGTCCTTCATTCACCTCGCGTTAGCAATGCGGCGCGAGGAGGTTGCGGCACACGGGAGTTCAGGTGAGACCTGGCTCGCCGTCGGACCGGTGTTTGACGCTGAACTGGCAACTAGCGAGTCTGGGCTAAATGCTGACTTTGCGGCGATGGCTGGGATGTACTGCGCGAACTTCCACTACCTAAGCGCAGAGTGGACGGAAACCAACTTCGATAGGCTCTTCTCGTCCACCAGCGAAGCAGCTTGGAGGTGTGCGGCGCACGGCTTCGCGTATCAACACCACCTGTATGACTGGCTATTCAGGTGCCTTGTGACAGGCGGGCACCTCAGGAGGATGGTTTACTCGGAAGGCCTGCCAGACCAGGTGGCGGAGAGGGCTCTGCAGTTCTTGGGGCTTGCCTATCTTGAGGGCATGGAGAGCCTCGATGGAGGCGGGCTGCTCAGCGAACTCGTTGCGGGGCTGAAGGTCAAGGAGCTATCGCAGTTGTGCTGGTTCTTTTGGACGCTTAGAGGGAAGGCCGAGCCTTCCGCCCGCACGTCCAAGATACTGACGTTCTGGATGAAGGTGGCAGAGCAGGTTCGGGCGAGCCGAGCCGAAGTGCCGAACTGCAGTCGGCCCTCAGCCAACTGGCAGTCTTCATTCACGAGCTTACGCCGGTCGCCGTCGAGGCATTGGTCGACGCGGCGCCTCACGCGCAGGTTAGGCATCATGGCTACATGCTGATTCAGAACCTTGCGCGGCTTGCGAGCCAGTATCCGAAAGAGGTGGCCGCTATCTTCCGAGCGGCGATTTCCGGCTTCTTGCCTGACTACCGCAAGGAGGACGTGATTGGATGCGTCAATCGGCTGGCAGAGGCGGGTGAGGTCGAAGAAGCCGAGTGGATTTGCAATGCGTATGCGGACCGCGGCTCAACGCTGCTAAAGGAGACCTACGAGGTGTTACGCGCGAGACAGCGCTCGCTGAGCGATACCGGTAATAGCGCCGCGTAACCGGTCAACTTCCTGGCGCCACGGGCGCGGCGGCTGAGTGTCCGCTGTGAGGGCGACAACTTCAGCGCCTGAAGAGCCGCAATGGGTCGAATGCAGTCGCGCAGCAAGCGCTAGGGTCGAACCCATCTGACAACCTCCGTCAGGCCGAATCTGGCCTACGACGCCTCACCGCCCCTCCTGCCCCGGAATCCAGTCCGCCCAATTTGAACGTTCGACCGCGCCACACGCTCTCCCTGGCCCAGTCGTATCCCATCTGATACACTCTGCACGTGATCGAGGTTCGCCAGACTGCCGAGTACGCGCAGTGGTTCGCAGACCTACGCGACCGCCAAGCAAAGACTCGGATCGACATCAGAATTCGTCGACTCTCCCTCGGTAACCCGGGTGACGTCAAGCCCGTTGGAGAGGGCGTTTCGGAGCTTCGCATCGATTACGGTCCGGGCTACCGCGTTTACTTCGTCCAGCGGGGCGCTGTGGTCATCGTCCTGCTCGCCGGAGGCGACAAGTCGACACAGGACCGCGACATACGCATCGCCAAGCAGTTGGCAAGTGAACTATAGGAACCGCCCTATGGCCAAGACCGTTACGACCCCCTGGGATCCCGCCGAGCACCTCCAAACGGACGCCGACATGGCCGCCTACCTCGAGGCTGCCCTTGCAGAAGGCGACCCCGCCTTGGTGGCAGCAGCGCTGGGTGACATCGCTCGCGCGAAGGGCATGACCCAAGTTGCCCGCGACACGGGCCTGGGGCGAGAAAGCCTCTACAAGGCTCTTTCTGCGACGGGCAACCCTGAGTTCGCCACGGTCATGAAGGTCATCGCTGCCCTTGGCCTGAAGTTGCATGCAGCTCCGGCCAACACCAAGAGCGTTGCCTAGCCGCCCTCGGCTCGAACGTTACCTCACCGCCCCTCCCACCCCGGAATCCAGTCCGTTCCGGCCAGCGGCACGCGCGCCATCGCGGCGGCCTCGACCGTCAGCGCGACCAGATCTTCGCGCTCGAGGTGATGCACGTTCTGCTTGCCGCAGGCGCGCGCGATGGTGGTGAGCTCCATGTTGAGCGTCTTCAGATAGTTCTTGACGTGCTTCGCGCCGACGGCGGGTTCCAGCCGTTGTTCCAGCACCTCGTCCTGGGTGGTGATGCCGACCGGGCACTAGCCCGGTGTGGCAGTGATGGCAGAAGCCGGGCGCGGTGCCCAGCCGTTCGTAGTCCTCCACCGCCGAGTAGTGCTGCCCGTTCTGGATATACGCATCGTGGTTGCAGCCCAGCGCGAACATCACGCCCTGGCCGATCGCCACGGCGTCCGCGCCCATCGCCAGCGCTTTCGCCACGTCGGCGCCGGTGCGGATGCCGCCGGACACGATGAGCTGGACCTTGCCCTTCATGTTCAGCTCTTCCAGCGCCGCGACGGCCTGCTGCACGGCGGCCAGCGTCGGAATGCCGACGTGCTCGATGAAGACGGTCTGGGTGGCGGCGGTGCCGCCCTGCATGCCGTCGACGACGATCGACGTCGGCCCCGGAGTGGACCGCGAGCTTCACGTCGTGGAACGTGCGCGTCGCGCCGATCTTCACGTAGATCGGCTTCTCCCAGTCGGTGAGCTCGCGCAGTTCCTGGATCTTGATGGCGAGGTCGTCCGGGCCGGTCCAGTCCGGGTGACGGCACGCCGAGCGCTGGTCGATGCCTTCCGGCAGGGTGCGCATCCCCGCGACCCGCGGATTGATCTTCTGCCCGAGCAGCATGCCGCCGCCGCCGGGCTTCGCGCCCTGCCCGATCACGACCTCGATCGCATCCGCGCGGCGCACGTCGTCGGGATTGAATCCGTAGCGCGACGGCAGGCACTGGTAGACGAGCGTCTTCGACGACAGTCGCTCCTCCTGCGTCATGCCGCCGTCGCCGGTGGTGGTCGACGTGCCCATCTCGGTCGCCGCACGGCCGAGCGCTTCCTTCACGTTGGCGGAGAGCGCGCCGAAGCTCATGCCGGCGATGGTGATCGGGATGGCGAGCTCGATCGGCTTGCTGGCAAAGCGCGTCCCGAGCACGGTCTTCGTGTCGCAGCGCTCGCGGTAACCCTCGAGCGGATAGCGCGACAGCGACGCGCCGAGAAACACGAGATCGTCGAAGTGCGGCAGCTTCCGCTTGGCGCCGAGCCCGCGGATCTCGTACAGGCCGTGCGCCGCCGCGTTCTGGATGTAGTCGATGATCGCTGCGATCGAAGCTCGCGCTCTCTTCGCGCTGGATGCGTTTGTGGACTTGGTTCATTCCGTTATCTCGCCTCCTCCCGCCTCCCTCTTCCCGGTCTCAATATTCCTGATTCGCGTCCGCGTTCCAGTGGTAGAGGCTGCGCATGGAGGCGATGCGCTTGAACTCGCGCGGGTCGTGAGTCAAGCCCCGCCTGCTCGAGCAGATCCTTCACCGTCGCGCAGGTCGGCCTCCGTCATCGGCTCCTCGTGAGCGTCGGCACCGAGGGACTTCACGCGGCCGCGCACGTAGAGCACGGCTTCGTAGATCGAGTCGCCGAGGCCGTCGCCGGCATCGCCGCAGACGACCATGCGCCCGGCCTGCGCCATGAAGGCGGAGTAGTCGCCGACGGAGCCGCCGACCACGATGTCGATGCCCTTCATGGAAATGCCGCAGCGAAGCGACGCGTCGCCGTCGATCACGAGCAGCCCGCCGTGACCCGACGCCCCGGCGGCGACGGACGCGAAGCCTTTCACGTGCACGCGGCCCGACATCATGTTCTCCGCGACGCCGGGACCGGCATTGCCGTGCATCGGTGACGCGCGCCTGCTTGTTCATCCCGGCGGCGTAGTAGCCGACGTGGCCCTCGACGTCGATGTCGATCGGCGCATCGACGCCGACGGCGATGCTGTGCGCACCGTCCGGGTTCAACACCGTGATGTGCCGCACGTCCGCGGCGGCGAGCTCGCGGTGCAGGAACCGGTTCAGCTCGCGCAGCGACTGCCGGGCAAGGTCGAAGGTGATGCCTGGTCGGCGCCTGCATCGTCGCGCGGCGCTCGGTCGTCAGACTCGCCATACGTACATCTCCTCGGGCTTGGGCTCGAAGATCGTCGCGTGCTTCACGTCCGGCAGCTTCGCGAGCGATCGGAACTCAGACGCGATGGCCACGTAGTCGTCGGTTTCCGCGACGACGGCCGGTTTGCACGCGAAGGCGTCGCGGACGAGCGCGAGCTCATCCTTCGTACCCATGAGAAACGTGTAGAAGCCGTCGAGCGCGTCGAAGCCCTTCTGCAGCGCGGCTTCGAGATCGTCGCCCTCGCGCATGCGCCACTCGAGAAAGCGGCAGGCGGCCTCCGTGTCGTTGTCGGTGTCGAACGCGATGCCGAGCGGCTCGAGCTGCCGGCGGATCGAATTCGGATTCGACAGCGACCCGTTGTGGACGAGGCAGAAGTCCTCGCCGGCGGTGAACGGATGCGCACGGTCGGGGGTGACCGCCGACTCGGTCGCCATCCGCGTATGCCCGACGAGATGGGTGCCGGCGAGCGAGCGGAAGTCGTAGCGGTTCGCCACTTCGCCCGGCTTGCCCGTGTCCTTGTAGAGGTCGATCGAGCGCCCGGTCGACAGGATGTGAAGTTTCGGGTGCTGGTCGCGAATCCAGCGCTTCACCATGTCCGGCGCGACGGCGAACGAGAGCACTGCGTGATTACCGATCGCCTCGACCTTCACTTCGATGCCGAGCTGGGCCTTCAGCTCGTGCGCGAACCCCGGCCAGTCGAAGTCGGCGAGGCCCGCGTAGAGACTGAGCTTGCGCTCGTTCTCGGACAGCGGCTCCGTAAAGACCGCGAGCCCCGCCGAGTCCGGCCCGCGCTCGGTCATGCCGACCAGCATCGGCACCATCAGCTCGCCGAGCTGCGCGCGCAGTGCCGCGTCCTTCACCAGCAACCCCACGATTCCGCACATCGTTCTGCTCCGTCAGAAAAACTCCAGATAGCGCTCGACTTCCCACGGCGACACGTGGCGCTGATACTCGACCCACTCCATGCGTTTCAGGCGGATGAATTCCCTCGCGAGATCGGGGCCGATGCCCTCGCACAGCACGGCGTCGGCCTCGAGCGCATCGAGCGCCTCGTTCAGGTTCTGCGGCAGGATGCCGATGCCGGCCTGGCGCAGATCCGCCGCGCTCCACTCGTACAGGTCGGTGTTGTTCGGCTCGCCCGGCTCCATCTCCTTTTCCATGCCGTCGAGTCCCGCCGCCAGGATCGCGAGCGTGGCGAGATACGGATTGCACGATCCGTCGGGCAGGCGCATCTCGAGGCGTCCGTGCGGGATGCGGACCATGCACGTGCGGTTGTTGTCGCCGTAGGTGATGTACGCCGGCGCCCAGGTCGCACCCGACAGCGCGCGTCCGACGACGAGTCGCTTGTAGCTGTTCACGGTCGGCGCGCATACCGCTGTCAGGCCGCGTGCGTGGTAGAGCAGGCCGCCGAGGAAGTGGTAGCCCGTCTGCGACAGACCGAGTCCGCGCACGTCGCGCTCGTCGTGGAACAGATTCGGCGATTCTTCGCTGCCGAGCGAAATATGGAAATGGGCGCCGGTGCCGGTGCGGTTCGAGAACGGCTTCGGCATGAAGCTGCACACCATGCCCATCTGATTCGCGATCTCCGAGGCTGCCATCTTGAAGAAGATCAGGCGGTCGGCGGAGGTGAGGCAGTCGCTGAACGTGTAGTTGATCTCGAACTGCCCGTTCGCGTCCTCGTGATCGATCTGATAGACATCGATGCCCACCGCCTGCAGCGATTCGACCAGCCGCTCCAGGTAAGCCGCGCTACGCGAGAGGCCCTTGTAGTCGTAGCACGGCTTCTCCAGCGTGTCGGTCTGATCGTAAGGTGCCACCGTGCCATCGGCCCGACGCTGCAGCAGCATGAACTCCGGCTCGATGCCCGTGTACAGGGTCATGCCCAGCGCCTTCAGCTTGTCGACCTGGTTCTTGAGCGCCACGCGCGAGTCGTACGCGTACGGCTTGCCGTGCACGTGGCCGTAGCACGCCATGCGCGCGTAACCCGGCATCCACGGGATCGGCATCAGCGTGGCGAGGTCGCCCACCGCCATGTAATCGGGGCCGTGCGGTCCCATGCCGAGGCCCCAGATCGCGAAGCCGGCGAACCCCGCGCCGGTCGTCAGCACGTCGTCCAGGTGCGAGACCGGCACCGCCTTCGCCTTCGCCGAGCCGTGGATATCGACGAACTGCGCGAGGATGAACTTGATGTTCTGGTCCTTGAGCCACTGGCGGGCCGCGTCCGGGGTCATGTTCTCTCCTGTCGATGAGTGCTGGTCATGCGGTGGCGAGCCGCGGAGCGTCCGGGAACAGGTCGCCGATGCCGGCGATGCCGCCGCCGAGCTCCCGCGCGATCTCGGTGAGCGTCTCGAAGAAATAGCGACCGAAGGTCCCGTCGCACCAGATTCGCAGTCCCTTGCGCCTTGGAACTCGGCGCGCATCACCGTGACGGAGACACCGATCATCGTGGTCAGCACGACGAGACCGGGCGTCGCTGCGAGCTCGCGCGCATCGAAGCTGCACGTCTGATCCCACAGCGCCTGCACGTTCGGCCCCACCAGCGCGAGCGCGAGGTCGAAACGCGGCACGGGATAGACTCCGGGTGCACCATCGGCCAACGCTTCGCGCACCCGGCCGACCTGTCCCCCGGCGATGTCTTCCTCGATCAGAAACTCGCTGCGGCCGAGCCGCGCGACGAGCCCGCCGCCATCGAGTGCGGCCCAGCGGTTCGGCTCGGTTGGCAACGCGAATCCGAGTGCCCGCAAAGCCCCCTCCGCGCCTGGCCCCTTCACGCCAAAGCGCGGGAGAGGGGAGAGATCGACGATGGCCACCGTCGCCAGCGGCGGCCCGCCGTCGGCTGCAGTGACCCCATCCGCGAGCGGCGGCATCTCAAACACGCGCTTCGACAATTGCGTCACGATTGAACTCGCTTGCGGAGGGATCGAGCTCTCCACCTTCCTTCTGGCAGCTCCCGTCGGGATCGTAGAAGGGCGTCTTGGCGATTCGCGCCGTGAGCAGCACGCCGCCATTGGCGCGCACCTGAATCTCCCGGCCGGGCTGCGCGAGGTGTGGCGCCACATAGGCGAGCCCCACCCCGCGACCGAGCGTCTCCGACCACGCCACGCTCGTGACGCGGCCCGCGATCGCGCCCCCGTCGATAACGAGGTGCCCCTCCTTCGGCATTGGCTCGCGCGTCGTGCGCACGAACCCGACGAGCACCTGTTTCGCCGGCTTCTCTTTGAGGATCGCGAGGCTGCGCTGCCCGACAAAAAAGGACTTCTGCATGCGGACCGCCCACCCGAGACCGGCTTCGAACGGATGCGTGAGACCGTCCGTATCCTGGCCGACGATGACGTGCCCCTTCTCCAGGCGCAACACGCGTTGGGCTTCGACCCCGAACGGCCGGATGCCATGGACGCGACCCGCCTGAGCGAGCGCATCCCAAACCGCGAGCGCGTGGTCGGCCGCGACATGCACCTCGAATCCGACCTCGCCCACGAAGCCCACGCGCATCACGCGGGCCTCGACGCCGGCCACCCTACCCTCTCTGGCAGCGAGAAACGGGAACACAGATTCGGACACATCGAGATCGCTCACCGCCCTCAGCACCGCGCGCGCTCTCGGCCCCGCGACGTTGATCGCGGCGAGCGCCCCGGTGAGATTGACGAGCCCGCAGTCGAGCCGCCACAGCGTGTTCCATCGCGTGAGCTCGCGGTACAGGGTCGCGGAGTTGCCGGTCGTGGTCGTGAAGTAGAAGAGCTCGGTACCGAGGCGCGCGACGACGCCGTCGTCCACGATGACACCCGACTCGTCGACCATGAGCGCGTAGCGCGTCGAGCCGATCTTCATGTCGGCGAACCGGCCGGTGTAGACCCGCTCGAGGAACTCGGCGGCATCCGGACCGCGCACCTCCAGCTTGCCGAGCGTGCCGACGTCGATGAGACCGACCGCGGTCCGCACCGCCCGCGCTTCTTCCTGGATCAGCTCGGCGCGGGATTTCCCGGGCTGCGGGTAGTACTCGGGACGCAGCCAGTTCCCGGCCATCGTGAACACCGCGCCGAGCGCTTCGTGGCGGGGATGCAGCGGCGTACGGCGGATCGGGCTGAAGCCGCGCCCTGCGAGCACGCCCAGTGCGACCGGATGGTAGAACGGCCGCACCGTGGTGCTGCCGACGGCGCCGCACGGCTCGCCTCGGTTCCGCGCCAGGATGCGAATCGCGTTCATGTTCGAGTGCTTGCCCTGCGACGGACCCATGCCGACGGTGGAATAGCGCTTCAGGAGCTCGATGTTGTCGAACCCTTCCTGCGCCGCGTTGAAGAAGTCCTGCACCTGCAGGTCCTCGTCGAAGTCGACGAAGTTCTTGCCCCTTGGATGCTCGACGATCGGGTACGGGTGACTCGGCCGTGAACCTTCGCGCAGGACCGGACGAGCCGTCCCGCCCGATGTGAGCCCGAGATAGGCCAGCGCTTCGAGCGCCGCGAAACGCCCGTCCTCGATCTTCTGCGCCACCGAATAGACGCCGTTCACCCGGCCCGCGGCGAAGACGCCCTCCGGCAACCGCTCAGGGACAAACTGTTGCAGGGCGTCGTCGAAGCGCATCGCGGCACCCGCCTGATAGAGCAGCGCCGCGGCGGGTGCCCAGCCGACACTCATCACGAGGCCGTCGCAGGCGATGAGCTGCCGCGCGTCGGCGCCCAGCTCGCAGACGACCGCCGATTGCACACGTTCGTCCGTGCCGATCGCCTCGTACACGCAGTGCCCCTTCAGCACCTCGATGCCGGCGCCCGCGACGGCCGCCCCGGCCTCGGACGCTTCGCCCTCCGGCCGCAGGTCGACGATCGCCGGCACCTCCACGCCACTTGCCTGGAGGTCGAGTGCCGCGAGGTAGCCATCGCGATTCGCCGCCAGCACCAGGGCGCGCTGCATCGGCTGCACGCGGTAGCGGTAGACGAGACGCTGCGCCGCCGAGGCGAGCATGACGCCGGGCAGGTCGTTGTTGCGGAAGACGGCGGGTTGCTCCTGCGCACCGGTGGCGACGATGAACGCTCGGCTGCGAGCCTTGGTGAGCCCGGCAGCGCTCACGAGCGGCACCCAGAAATCCGCGTAGTAGCCGGCCGCACAGGTGCCACAGCGCAGGTCGAGGTTGCGTAGCGTCGCCGCCCGCGCCAGCAGATCGTCCAGGAGCTTCGTGTCGGTGACCCGCCCGGCGCGCTGGTAACCGAGGCTCCCCGCGGGTGCCGCGTTCTCGTCCACCAGTACCACCCGCGCGCCGGACTGCGCGGCGGTGATGGCGGCGGAGAGTCCCGCCGCGCCCGCCCCGACCACGAGCACGTCCGTGTGCAGATAACGCTTCGGCGTCGGGCGACGGGGCGTGTCGACGTCGACGCGACCGAGCCCGGTGGTCGCCCGGATGAGGCGCTCCCAGCGCGGTAACAGCGACGCCGGCTTGTGAAAGGCCTTGTAGTAAAAACCGACCGGCAGCAAGGCGCCCAGCTTGTCGAGCCACCGAGCGCGGTCGTCCGCGAGACCGCCGTAGGTGTTGACCGCCGTGAGCGCCATGCCCTCGCCGAGCGGCTCCACGTCGCCGCGGAGATTGAGCCGCGCGCCCCACTGGAACATCGCGTTGACATCGTGGTTGGCGAGCGACAGCACGCCGCGCGGGCGGTGATACTTGAAGCTGCGGCCAATCAGCCGCTCGCCGGCCGCCCACAGCGCGCTCGTGACGCAATCGCCGGCGAGTCCCTCGTAGCTCTGCCGCTCGAACGTGAAGCGGATCGGTTTCGTTCGATCGATCCACTCGTGCGGCGCGGGAGGCAGCCGAGCGCTCACTCGGGCGCCTCGCCGTGAAGCCAGGTCCGCAGCACGTGGTCGGCCGCGGTGTCGCGTTCCGCGATGAACCACGTGTTGCTAGGAACATGGCACCACCACTCGCGCTTCACGCCGGGCGATACGTTGCGGTTGAAGACGTAGTCCGCCCACTGTGCATCCGTGCAGGCGGCGGGGTCGGGCAGCTCCCGGAACTCGCCTCCGTACTGGAACTCGGACACGGGACGCAGGCCGTTTACGGGGCAGGGCATGAGCTTCATTCGCTTTTCGTCCGATCAGTGCCCCACAGACGCCGCGCCCTTTTCCCCAGTCAGCTCGTATTTCTCGAACCGCCCGAGGTTGAACGACGTGATGAGCTCGTGATCGCGATCGTTCGCCACCGTGTACGCCATGGTCTTGCCGGCGATGGGTGTCGCCTTGAAGCCCCACGTCCCCCAGCCGGCGTCGAGGTAGAAGCCCTCGACCGGCGTCCTGCCCATGATCGGCGCGAAGTCGGGCGTCATGTCCGCCATCCCCGCCCACTGCCGATTCACTTTCACCTCGGACAGGAAGGGGAAGAGCTCCAGCATGTGAAGCGCGAGGCCTTCGACGAAGTCGAGCGTGGAGCGGGTGGCGTGCAGCTCGTAAGGGTCGAGCGACGCGCCCATCACGAGCTCGCCGCGCGCAGACTGGCTCACGTAAACGTGCAGGCTCCCGGACACGATGATCGGATCGAGCCACGGCTTCATCGGCTCGGTCACCATCGCCTGCAACGGATGCACGTAGATCGGCGAGCGCAGCCCGACCATGTCGAGCACGCGCGGCGTGAACCCCGCTACTGCGCACAGCACCTTGGGCGCGCAAACGTAGCCGCGATTGGTCGTGACGCCCTTGACCTTGCCCCCCTCCACGTCGATGCCGAGCACTTCGGTCTGCTGATGGATCTCGACGCCGCGCTGGTCTGCGCCGCGGCCGTACCCCCAGGCGACGGCGTCGTGCCGGGCGATCGCCCCGGGCTTGTGGTAGAGCGCCGCCACCACCGGCGTGTGGCCACAGGCGAGATCCATTGCAGGGCACGCCGCCCGGATTTCGTCCGGACCGATGAGCTCGCTCTCCACGCCGTAGTGCTTGTTGACCTCGGCCCTCAGCCGCATGGTGCGCACCGCCGCGTCCGTGTGTGCGAGGGTGAAGTGCCCGCGCGTGGAATAGAAGAGGTTGAGATCGAAGTCGACCGCGAGATCCTGCCAGAGCTTCACGCTCTGGTCGTAGAAGGCAACACCCTCGGGCGTGAGATAGTTGGAGCGGATGATCGTCGTGTTGCGGCCGGTGTTGCCGCCGCCGATGTAGCCCGCGCTCCAGCACCGCCACGTTCTTCATGCCGTGGTCGCGCGCCAGGTAGTACGCGGCGGCGAGCCCGTGCCCGCCGCCGCCGACGATCACGGCGTCGTAGGCCGGCTTGAGCGCGTCGTGGCGCCGGAACATGCGGGGTTCCGGATACTTCTTGGCGACGGCGAAGCGCAGCAGGCGAAGGGGCATGAAGCGGACGATCCGAGGCGGCGACTGAAACACCGCCATGATGAAGTGACGCCCGCGCAACGTCAACTTACACGAACTATTGTTGCCTTTGGTGAAACCCTCCAAGACGCGAGCCGGAGCCCACCGAGGGTCGGCTAGAATCCTGGTTTGCGCCGTCGCACCCTCCGGATTGCCCGATGAAGCTCGCGTTCATCCTCGACCCCCTCGAGTCCATCAAGACGTACAAGGATTCCACCTACGCGATGATGCGCGAAGCGGTGGCCCGCGCGCACGCCCTCTTCGTCCTGCACCAGGAGGATCTTGCCTGGCAGAGTGGTCGGGTGGTCGGGCACGCGCGGGCGCTCACGCTGACAGGCGACGCGCACGACTGGTACCGCACAGGCGAGGCCGTCGACACGCCCCTCGCGGACTTCGACGCCGTGCTGATGCGCAAAGACCCGCCGTTCGACATGGAGTACATCTACTCCACGTACCTGCTCGAGCTCGCCGAGCGGGAGGGCGCGCGCGTTTTCAACCGTCCCGGCGCGATCCGCGATTTCAACGAGAAGCTCGCGATCGCGCGCTTTCCCGAGTTCGCGCCGCCCACGATCGTCACCCGCAAGGAGTCTCTCGTCCGCGCCTTCCTGGCCGGGCACGGCGACATCATCCTGAAGCCGCTCGACGGCATGGGCGGCGCCTCGGTCTTCCGCCTGCACGCGCAGGACCCGAACATCGGCGTCGTCATCGAGACCCTCACCCACTTCGGACGCCGGACCATCATGGCCCAGCGCTTCATTCCGGAGATCGCGCAGGGCGACAAGCGCATCCTGCTCATCGCCGGCGCGCCCGTGCCCTTCGCCCTGGCGCGCATCCCGAAGCCCGGGGAGACCCGCGGCAACCTCGCCGCGGGCGGCACCGGCGTCGCGCAACCGCTGTCCCCCCGCGACCGCCAGATCGCCGAGAGCCTCGGTCCGGCGTTGTGGGCGGAGGGCCTTCTGCTCGTCGGCCTGGACGTCATCGGTGACCATCTCACCGAGGTGAACGTCACCAGCCCGACCTGCATGCAGGAGATCCGGGAGCAGACCGGCTTCGACGCGGCCGCGATGATGATCGACGCGGTCGAGCGCGCAACGGCCCTGTGTGGCGGGCAGCGTCGGTAGTACAATCCCCGGTCTTTGGCGTGGATCGCAGGGAGGCGACGCACAGCCACGATGATTGGAATCCTGATCGTTGCGCACGAAACGCTGGGCGAGTGTCTGATCCGTTGTGCGACGCACGTACTGGGCAGCCCGCCGCCGCATCTCATGCACATCGGCATCACCGTACGAGACGACCCGCAGGCGATCGTCCCCGAGGCCAGGCGTCTCGTGGCAGACCTGGACCTCGGCGCGGGGGTGCTCGTGCTGACCGACATCTACGGTGCGACGCCCTGCAACATCGCGTGCCAGTTGCTCGTGCCGGGGCGCGTAGAGGGTGTGGCCGGGGCAAACCTGCCCATGCTGATGCGGGCGCTCACCTACCGCAACGAGCCACTCGAAGCGCTCGTGGCGCGGGCCGTCTCCGGCGGCCGCGCCGGTGTCACGCGCATGCCCTGTCCCGAAGCGGAAAAATGCAGAATCGAGAAACCGAAATCCTGAACAAGCTCGGGCTGCACGCCCGGGCCTCCGCCAAGATTACCCAGCTCGCCGGGCAGTTCAAGAGCGAGATCTGGCTTTCGCGCAATGGCCGGCGCGTGAACGCCAAGAGCATCATGGGAGTGATGATGCTGGCCGCAGCCAAGGGTTCGACCGTCGGCATCGAGACCGACGGTCCCGACGAGGAACAGGCGATGACCGCGCTCATGCAACTGATCGCGAGCAGATTCGGCGAGGGCGAATGAAAACGACGCGGGTCCGGGCCGCAAGGAAAGCCGGCGCGCTCCGGCTTTGAGCAGCCCCTCCCCCTCGCGCAATCGCGAGAACGGGCGCGTGCCGGCGAGATCGGAGGTGCGCGCGCTCGTCCCTCTTCCCCCTGCCCGCTGCACCGATTACGCTTCGCCCATGAGCTTCACCGTCCACGGCATCGGCGTCTCCGGCGGCATCGCGATCGGCTACGCGCACTTGGTCTCCCACGCCCGGCTGGAAGTCGCCCATTACGTGGTGCCGAAGTCGCGCCTGCAGGACGAAGTGGCGCGCTTCGAGAGCGCGATCGCGCAAGCCCGCGACGAGCTCTCCACCCTGCGCGGACACATCCCCGCGAGTTCGCCCCCCGAGTTGGATGCCTTCATCAACGTGCATCAGATGATTCTCGAGGATGCGACCATCTCCGAAGAGCCGCGGCGGCTGATCGAGACCCAGCAGTGCAACGCCGAATGGGCGCTCAAGCTCAAGGCCGAGGCGCTCATCAACCAGTTCGGCAAGATGGACGACGCCTATCTGCGCGAGCGCAAGGACGATGTCCTGCAAGTGGTCGAGCGCGTGATGAAGGCGCTCCTCGGCCATCCGGGCTACGGTCCCACCACGCTCGGCGGCGGTGAGCAAAGCTCGATTCTGGTGGCCCACGACCTGTCGCCGGCCGACATGCTGATCTTCAAGCAGCATCAGTTCGCGGGCTTCATCACCGACGTGGGCGGCGCCACGTCGCACACCGCCATCGTCGCGCGGAGCCTCGGGATTCCGTGCGTGGCGGCGCTGCAGCACGCCCGCGTGCTGATTCACGAAGCCGAGCACCTCGTGGTCGACGGCACGCAGGGCGTCGTGATCGTCAATCCGGACAAGCAGATCCTCTCGGAGTACCGGCTGCGGCAGAACCAGTGGGAGCTCGAGCGCCTCAAGCTGAAGCGACTGCGCACCACGTTCGCCACCACCCTGGACGGCACGCCGATCGAGCTGCATGCGAACATCGAGATCCCCGACGACGTGGAGGAGGTGAAGGAGTACGGCGCCATGGGGATCGGGCTCTTCCGCTCCGAGTTCCTGTTCATGAACCGGGCCACCCTGCCGGACGAGGACGAGCAGTTCGAGGCCTACCGCCGCGTCGCCCGCGAGATGCGCGGACTGCCGGTGACGATCCGCACCCTCGACCTGGGCGCCGACAAGCGCATGGACGGCGCCATCCGCATCACGGCCAATCCCGCCATGGGGCTTCGCGCGATCCGCTGGTGCCTGGCCGAGCCGAACATGTTCCAGGTCCAGCTGCGGGCGATTTTGCGGGCTTCCCACTACGGCAACGTACGGCTTCTGATCCCGATGCTCTCGGGCGCGGCCGAGCTGGAGCAGACTCTGCACTTGATCGACGAAGCGAAGATAAGCCTGGACGCCGACGGCATTCCGTACGATCGCGCGATCCAGGTCGGGGGCATGATCGAGATCCCCGCGGCCGCGCTCGCGCTCAATCTCTTCACCCGGAAGCTCGATTTCCTCTCGATCGGAACCAACGACCTGATCCAGTACACGCTCGCCATCGACCGTGCCGACGACCGGGTGGCGCACCTCTACGATCCGCTCCACCCCGCGGTGCTGATGCTGCTTGCCGGCATCATCCGCACCGCCAGCAAGGCCGGGGTGCCGGTCGCCGTCTGCGGCGAGATGGCGGGCGACGTCAAGCTGACCCGGGTGCTGCTGGGGTTTGGTCTGCGCATCTTCTCGATGCACCCGGCGCATCTCCTCGCCGTGAAACAGCAGGTGCTGAAGACCGACCTCGAGGTGTGCACGCCGATCGCCAACAAGATGTTGCGCGCCGAGGATCCCGACCGGATCCGAGAGCTCGTCGAGCGACTGAACATCTGAGCGGCGGCCTGTTCGTGCGCCTCACCACCGAGCAGCTGCCGCGCGAGCTCGAACGCGGCGTGCGACCGCTCTACACCGTTTACGGCCCGGAAATGCTGCTCGCGCTGGAGGCCGCCGACCGCGTCCGCGCTGCTGCGCGCGGCGCTGGGTATGTCGAGCGGGAAGTGCTCACGGTCGAAGCGGGGTTCGACTGGTCCGACCTCAAGCGCGCCGGGCAGAGCCTCTCGCTCTTCGGCAGCCGGCGGCTGCTCGAGCTGCGCATCCCGAGCGGCAAGCCGGGAACGGAGGGCGCCGCGGCGATCGAGACCTACGTCCGCAACCTGCCACCGGATACCGTGACGCTCGTCGCGCTGCCCGAGATGGACTGGCGGGCATTGAAGGCGGCGTGGTTTGCGGCGCTCGAAGCGGCAGGCGTTCTGGTCGCGGCGAATCTCGTGTCGCGCGGCGAGCTGCCGCACTGGATCGCGGGCCGGCTCGCCAGCCAGGGACAGAGCGCCGACGACACCACGCTCCGATTCATCGCCGATCGCGTCGAAGGCAACCTGCTCGCAGCGCGCCAGGAGGTGGAAAAGCTCGCCCTGCTGTGCCCACCCGGACCCCTCGCGTTCGCCGACGTGGAGCAAGCCGTCCTCGACGTTGCCCGTTACGATCCCTTCGCGCTGGGCGAAGCCCTCTTCGCGGGGGACCCGGCCTTCCTCGCGCGCATGCTGCGCGGGCTGGAAGGCGAAGGCGTCGCGGCGCCGATGGCCCTGTGGGCGGTGGCGGAAGAGGTGCGGACAGTGGCGCGCGTCGCGGCGGCCCTCGCCGCGGGCGCGAGCGAGCCGGCCGCGCTCAAGTCCGCGAAGGTATGGGGACCGCGACAGGCCAGAGTCGCACGCGCTGCCCGGCGCGTCCCCTTGGCCCGGCTCGAAGAGGCGCTCATCACAGCGGCGGACATCGACCTCGTCGTGAAAGGACTCAAGCGCGGCGACCCGTGGCGGGAGCTCGGCCGGCTCGCCCTGTCGATCAACGCGGCCGGCGCAGCGGATCGAACCCGCACCCGGCGCTCGGGCTAGAATGACCGTCGATCCCCATCGAGGAACTGACATGGACGTGCAGACCTACATGCAGGGCGTCGGCAAGGCGGCACGGGCGGCCGCGCGCGAGATTGCGAAGGCGGATACGCACGCGAAGAACCTTGCCCTCATCGAGATGGCGGACGCGATCGAGCACGACGAGCAGAGGCTGCTGGCGGCAAACGCGGAGGATGTGGCGGCGGCCCGTGGGCAGGCGCTTGAGCCCGCGCTGATCGACCGCCTGACGCTCACCGCGAAGGGCGTGCGAAGCATGGCCGACGGGCTGCGCCAGATCGCCGCTCTGCCCGACCCGGTGGGTGAGATCACGCACCTGAACTTTCGCCCGTCCGGCATCCAGGTCGGGCGCATGCGCGTGCCGCTCGGCGTGATCGGCATCATCTACGAGGCGCGCCCGAACGTGACCGCGGATGCGGCGGGCCTCTGCCTCAAGGCGGGCAACGCAACCATCCTGCGCGGCGGCTCGGAGGCGATCCGCTCGAACCAGGCGATCGCCGCATGCGTCCACGCGGGCCTGCGGGCGGCGGATCTTCCCGAGGCAGCGGTGCAGGTGATCGAGACGACGGACCGGGCGGCGGTGGGCGAGCTCCTGCGCATGGACCAGTACGTCGACGTGATCGTGCCGCGCGGCGGCAAGGCTCTGGTCGAGCGCGTCATCGCCGAGTCGCGCATCCCCATGATCAAGCACCTCGACGGGGTGTGCCACGTCTATGTCGACGAGCACGCCGATATCGAGAAGGCGGTGCGCATCGCCGACAACGCCAAGACCCAGCGCTACGGCACGTGCAACACCATGGAAACCTTGCTCGTCCATCGGCGCATCGCGGCCGTCGTCCTGCCGCGGCTGGCGGCGATCTACCTCGCCAAGGGGGTCGAGCTGCGCGGCTGCGAGGCCTCGCGCGAGCTCGTACCGGCAATGAACGCGGCGACCGAGGAAGACTGGTACACCGAGTACCTGGCGCCGATCCTCGCCGTGCGGGTGGTGGACGGGCTCGAACAGGCGATCGATCACATCACCGTCTATGGCTCCCGGCACACCGACGCCATCGTCACCGAAGACCTCTCGCGCGCCCGCCGCTTTCTGCGCGAGGTCGACTCGAGCTCGGTGATGGTGAACGCCTCCACCCGCTTCGCCGACGGCTTCGAGTACGGCCTCGGCGCGGAGATCGGGATTTCCACCGACAAGATTCACGCGCGCGGGCCGGTGGGGCTCGAGGGCCTCACGTCGCTCAAGTTCGTGGTGATCGGAGACGGCCAGGTCAGGGAGTAACCGCGGTCCGCGATACGCGCGGGCTGCCGTGCACCGCGCCCGAACTTTTCGTCGCGCGCGCCGGTCGCAAGTGCTCCTGCCACGGAGGTAATCATGGGTCGACTCGGATGGAGCACGCTCTTCGCGATGATGCCGGTCACGTTGCACGCGGGCGCCGATAACCATGACCCGAACTACATCGCGCAGATCTCGGTCTTCGTGGTGAAGGTGCACGCGCATTCCGCGGACGGGAAGACTGCGCTCGGCTCCGGCGTGATGGTCGGCCCCGGCGAAGTGGCGACCAACTGTCACGTCACCCGCAACGCAGATTCGATCGTGGTGCGAAAAGGCGGCATCTGGCTCACGGTGCAGTCGCAGCGCGCGAACATGGGCCGCGACCTGTGCCTCCTCAACGTGTCCGCGGCCGCCGCTCCCCCCGCCGCACCGCTGCGCAGCGTCGCCGATGTCGCGCCCGGGCAGACGGTGTACTCGGTCGGCTTTCCCGGCGGCGCCGGCTCCATGTTCGCCAACGGCAGGATCCACGGTCTGCACAGCTTCGACGGAGCCAAGGTGATCGAAACGACCACGGGCTTCAACCTGGGCGCGAGCGGCGGCGCGCTCTTCGACGACCAAGGTCGATTGCTCGGCCTCACGACGTTTCGCGCCCGCGGGAGCCGGGACAGCCACTTCTACGCGATTCCATCGGATTGGCTGGAAGACCTGCGCCGGCAGCCGCGCGCAGGCCGTGGCGCCGCTCGACGCGGTGCTCAAGCCGTTCTGGGGCGAGAGCCGGGCGCGCCAGCCCTACTTCCTGCAGGCGGCGCCGCTCGAATCGGAGGAAGACTGGGAAGGGCTGCGGCGGGTCGCCGGGCAGTGGTCGCGGGACGATCCCCGTGACGCCGATGCGTGGTACTTCCTCGCACGTGCCGACGCGAAGCTGAACCGAGCGGACGAAGCCGTACCCGCGTTCCAGCGCGCCGTGAGCCTGAACCCCGAGTTCGGTCGCGCGTGGCTGGAGCTCGGCCTGCTGTACGCCCGTCTCGGACGCACCGACGACGTCGAGCGGGTGCGGGTCTCGCTCCTCTCGCTCGACGCGGACCTCGAGCAGGAACTGGTGGGCGCGCTGGGAGGTTTCTAGCGCATTACTCGTGGACGGTGATCTGCTCGGCGATGCGGATCATCCGCTCCGCGTCCGTCACCCAGACGATGCCATCGCCGCGCTGGCCAGTGGACGCCACCTCGACCAGCACCTGCAAGATCCCCTCGACCATGTCGTCCGGTGCCACGATCTCGATGCGTATCTTCGGGCTGAACTCGGTTAGCTCCTCGCGGATGCTCCTGCGCCCCTGCGGGTTGTCGCGGCTGCACCCGTCCACCTTGGTGATCGTCATGCCCGGGAAATCCTTCACGTGACGAAACGCGCTGCGGATCTTAGGCAGCCTGGACGGCTGCACAACGGCCTTGATCTCCTTCATGAACGCTTCTCCTTGACTCCTGGCTCCCTTAGGAACCTCTGAACAGGTCCACGGTGGGCGCGACCTGTTCAGAGGTTCCTTACGCCTCTATTTTTTTCTCTTCGAACCACCCGTAGACGGCCGGCAGCACCACCAGGGTCAGCAGCGTGGACGTGATCAAGCCACCGATCACCACGATCGCAAGCGGACGCTGCACCTCCGACCCCGGCCCGGTCGCGAACAGAAACGGGATCAGCCCGAGCATTGCCACGGTGGCCGTCATCAGCACCGGCCGCAGCCGCTGCGTGCACCCCTGCACGATCGCCGCGCGCTGCGCCATGCCCTCCTCGCGCAGACTGCGGATGTAGGACACCAGCACCACACCGTTCAGCACCGCGATGCCCCACAGCGTGATGAACCCCACCGAGGCCGGCACCGACAGGTACTCGCCCGTGCCGAGCAAAGCGAAGATGCCCCCGATCGAAGCGAACGGCAAGACCAGGATGATGATCGCGGCGTAGCGCACCGAGTTGAACAGCAGAAACAGCAGGAAGAAGATCGCTCCGATGGTGATCGGGATGATGATCGCGAGGCGCCGGGTGGCACGCTGGAGATTCTCGAACTGCCCGCCCCACGAGAAGTAATAGCCCTCGGGGAGCTCGATTTGCCTCGCCGCGCCCGCCTGCAACTCCGCCACGAAGCCGCCCAGGTCGCGTCCCTGCACGTTGGCGCCCACGACGATGCGGCGCTTCGCCGTTTCGCGGCTGACCTGGGCCGGTCCTTCGCGCACCTGGATCGTGGCGAGATCCTTGAGCGGGATGAGCGCGCCGTTGGGCGATCGCACCAGGATCTGCGCGATCTTGTCGGCGTTGTTGCGAAACTCCGGCGGGAAGCGGACCGCGGCCGAGAAACGCCGCTCGCCCTCGTAGACCTCGGTCGCGACGCGCCCCCGGATCGCGGTCTCGATGATGTCGTTGATGTCGGCGACGTTGATGCCGTGGCGGGCGATCGCCTTGCGGTCGATCTCGATGGTCAGATATTGCTGGCCGCTCACCCGCTCGAGGCGGATGTCGGAGGCCCCCCGGATCGTGCCGAGCAGCTGCACCACTTCGTCCGCTTTCTCCTTCAGCACCTCGATGTCGTCGCCGAAGATCTTGATCGCGATGTCGGACCGGACCCCCGTGACCAGCTCGTCGACCCGGTCGGAGATCGGCTGCGCCATGACGATCTGGACGCCGGGCAGCGCCTGAAGTTTCTCGCGGATGGCGGCCGCGACGTCGTTCTGGTCCCAGCCCGGCGGCAGCTCCGAGGCGGGCTTCACCGTCGCGATCGGCGTCGACTCGTTTTCCGGCTGCGGATCGGTCGGGTTCTCGCTGCGGCCGAGCTGCGAGACGACCATCGCGACTCCCGGCACCTCCATCACGAGGCGCATCGCTTCGGTCTCGAGCTCGATCGACTCCTCGAGCGACATGTTGGTCACGCGATTGACCCCGGGGACGATTGCCCCTTCCTTCATCTCGGGGATGAACGACGTGCCGAGCAGCGGAAACGCGCCGACGCTCGCGACGAGCAGCATCACGCCGCCGAATACGACGGTGGCCGGGTTCTCCAGTGCCCAATCCAGCAGGCGCAGATACGGTCCCTTGACGAGCCGGACGAGCCGCGTGTCGTGCTCCGCGCCGCCCTTCAGGAAGTAGGAGCACAAGACGGGCGACAGCGTGAGCGACAGCACGAGCGAGACGAACATCGCAATCGCGATTACGTAGGCGAGCGGTGCGAACATCTTGCCTTCCATGCCCTGCAGCGTCATCAGCGGCAGAAAGACGAGACAGATGATGCCGACGCCGAACAGCACCGGGGTTCCGACCTCGACCGCCGCGCGCAGCACCACGAAGTTGCGGCTCTCCCCGCTGTCCTTCGCCTCGCCGAGATGGCGGAACGTGTTCTCCACCACCACCACCGACCCGTCGACCATCATGCCGATGGCGATCGCGAGGCCGCCGAGCGACATCAGGTTCGCCGAGAGGTCGTATTCGCTCATGACCAGAAAGGTGACGAGCGGGGTCACGATGAGGGTGGCGACGACGATCAGACTCGAACGCAGGTCGCCGAGAAAGAGGAAGAGCACGATCACGACCAGCACGATGCCCTCGATCAGGACCTTGGTGACGGTCCAGATCGCGGCGTTCACGAGGTCGGTCCGGTCGTAGTAGGGAACGATCTTGAGCCCGCTCGGGAGCATCCCCTTGTCGTTGATCTCCTTGACCCGCTGCTTGACGCGCCCGACGATCTCTTTCGCGTTGCCGCCGCGGATCATCAGCACGATGCCGCCGACCGACTCGGTGTCGCCGTTCTTGATGACCGCGCCGAAGCGCACGGCGTGGCCGAACGACACCTGCGCCACGTCGCGCACGAAAACGGGCGTGCCGTCCTTCTCTTTCAGGACGATGCTGGCGATGTCGTCGAGGGAACCGATGAGCCCGATGCCGCGGACGAGGTACTGCTCCGCGTCCCGGCGCAGCACGCCGCCGCCCGCATTCGCGTTGTTGTTGGCGAGCGCGGTGTAGACGTCCTTGAGCGTAACGCCATAGTGCCGCAACCGATCCGGGTCGACGAGCACTTGATATTGCTTCTCGAGCCCGCCGATGGAGTTGATGTCCGCGACGCCTGGAATGCCACGCAGCAGCGGACGCACGACCCAGTCCTGGATCGTGCGACGCTCGGTGAGCTCGCGTTCGGTGAGCGCGCCCTTGCCGTCGTCGGGCCGCTCGAGCGTGTACTGATACACCTCGCCGAGCCCGGTCGAGACCGGTCCCAGCACCGGCTTGACCCCCGGCGGCAGGCGGTCACCGACCTCGAGCAGGCGTTCCATCACGAGCTGCCGCGCGAAGTACACGTCGGTCTCGTCCGTGAAGACGAGCGTGATCTGCGAGAGGGCGCTTCGGTTGACCGAGCGCATCTCGGTGAGCCCCGGCAGCCCGGTCATCGCAATCTCGAGCGGCACCGTAACGAAGCGCTCCACCTCCACCGGCGAGCGGCCCGGCGCCTCGGCCGCGATCTGCACCTGGATGTTGGTCACGTCGGGAAAGGCGTCGACCGCGATCCGCCGCAGCCCATCGATGCCCGCGACGATCAGCCCGAGAGCGATCACGACCACGACGATCCGCTGCTTGAGCGCGGTGCGGATGACGGCTTCGATCATGCACCGAAGGATACGTCATGATGCACAGGGTCCCCAAACGCACCCCGCACCGCCGCCGCGCGCGTGTCGGTCATGCTTCGATCTTCTCTTCCTCGAACCAGCCGTAGAGGGCAGGGAGCACGACCAGCGTCAGCAGGGTGGAGGTGATCAGCCCCCCGATCACCACCACCGCCAGCGGCCGCTGCACTTCCGACCCCGGCCCCGTCGCGAACAGGAACGGGATCAGCCCCAGCATCGCCACGGTGGCCGTCATCAGCACCGGCCGCAGCCGCTGCGTGCAGCCGTGCACGAGCGCCGCGCGCTGCGCCATGCCCTCCTCGCGCAGGCTGCGGATATACGACACCAGCACCACGCCGTTCAGCACCGCAATGCCCCACAGGGTGATGAAGCCCACCGACGCCGGCACCGACAGGAACTCACCCGTCAAGAGCAGCGCGAAGATGCCGCCGATCGATGCGAAGGGCAGCACCAGGATGATGAGGCCCGCGTACCGCGCAGAGTTGAACAGCACGAAGAGCAGGAAGAAGATCGCCAGGATCGTGATCGGAACGATGATCATGAGCCGCTTCATCGCGCGCTCCATGTTCTCGAACTGCCCCCCCCATTCGAGGTAGTACCCCTGGGGCAGCTGCACCTGCTCCGCGATCCTCTGCTGCGCTTCGGCGACGTAACCGCCGAGATCGCGTCCCTGCACGTTGGAGCCGATCACGATGCGACGCTTGCCGGCGTCGCGGCTCACCTGCGCCGGTCCCTCGCGCACCTCGATCTTCGCCACGTCCCGCAGCGGCACCCGCGCGCCGCTTGCGGTCTTCAGCAGATATTCCACCGATCGCCTCCGCACTGTTGCGGAACTGTTCCGGAAACCGCACCACGGCAGCGAATCGACGCTCGCCCTCGAATATCTCCGTGCTCACCCGCCCCGCGACGGCCGTTTCGATCACGTCGTGGACGTCGGCGGCGTTGATGCCGTAGCGAGCCATCGCGACCCGGTCGACCTCGATGATGAGGTACTGCTGTCCCGTCACCTTCTCCACCCGCAGATCGACCGTTCCGGGAACGGTGCCGAGCACCTTCGCAATCGCGTCGCCGGTTTCGCGCAGGGTCTCGATGTCGTCGCCGAACAGCTTGATCGCCACCTGCGAGCGCACGCCGGTCACCATCTCGTCCACCCGCTGCGCGATCGGCTGACTCATCACCAGCTCGACGCCGGGCAGCGTCTGCAGCTTTTCACGGATCGCGTCCTCGAAGTCCTCCTGTCTCCAGCCATCCGGCCAGTCTGCCCGATCGACGAGACTCACCACGGGGTCCGATTCGTTCGGCATGGCGGGGTCCGCCGGCGTGTCGCCGCGGCCGAGCTTCGATACCGCCATCTTCACGCCCGGCACCTCCATCACCCGCCGCATCGCTTCCTTCTCCAGGGCGATCGATTCGTCGAGCGAGATGTTCGGCACGCGGATCATCGCAGGCGTGATCGACCCTTCCTTCAAGGTCGGAATGAAGGCGGTGCCGAGTAGCGGAAAGGCTGCGATGCTCGCGCCGAGCAGCGCCACCCCGGCGAGCACGGTCGTCCTGGGATGCTCGAGTGCCGCGTCGAGGAGCTTGAGATAGGGCTTCTTCACCAGTCGGACGATTTTCGTGTCGTGCTCGGCGCCACCGCGCAGCAGATAGGAGCACAGCACCGGCGACACGGTGAGCGAAACCACGAGCGAGATCAGAAGCGCGATGGCGATGGTATAGGCGAGCGGCGCGAACATCTTCCCTTCCATGCCCTGCAGGGTCATGAGCGGCAGGAACACGAGCACGATGATGCCCACGCCGAAGAGCACCGGCGTGCCCACCTCCGCGGCCGCGCGCATTACGACGACGCTGCGGCTCTCGCCCGAATCCCCGGACTCGCTCAGGTGGCGAAACGCATTCTCCACCACCACCACCGAGCCGTCGACCATGATGCCGATGGCGATGGCGAGCCCGCCGAGAGACATGAGGTTGGCGGAGATGCCGAACTGATTCATGACCATGAAGGTGACGAGCGGCGTGATGATCAGCGTCGCCACCACGATGAGGCTCGATCTGATGTCACCGAGAAAGAGGACGAGCACGACCACCACGAGCGCGATGCCTTCCAGCAGCACCTTCGTCACGGTCCACAAGGCCGCGTCGACCAGTTCGGAGCGATCGTAGAACGGCGCGATCTGCAGACCGTCGGGCAGCATGCCGCTCCTGTTGATCTCGTTCACCTTGGCCTTGACGCGGCTCACGACGTCTTTCGCGTTGCCGCCGCGAAGCATCATGACGATGCCGCCCGCGGACTCGGTGTAGCCGTTCTTGATCAGCGCCCCCTGGCGCACCTCGGTGCCGAACGTGACCTTCGCCACGTCGCGCACGAAAACGGGCGTGCCGTCGACCTCCTTCAGGACGATGCGCTCGATGTCCTGCAGGCTGCGGATCAGGCCCACGCCGCGAATCAGGTACTGCTCGGAATAGTGCGGCAGGATACCGCCCCCGCTGTTTGCGTTATTGCGCGCGAGAGCCGTGTACAGGTCCTGCACGGTCAGACCGTAGTGGATCAGGCGGTCGGGATTCGCCAGCGCCTGATACTGCTTGACGAAGCCGCCCTGCGAGTTGATCTCGGCCACGCCGCGCACGCCGCGCAGCATCGGCCGCACCACCCAGTCCTGGATCGTCCTGCGCTCGGTGAGCTCCTGCTCGGTAAGCGCGCGATCGCCGTCCCCCGGCTTGTCGAGCGTGTACTGGTAGATCTCGCCGAGGCCGCTCGACACCGCGCCGAGAACGGGCGTGACACCTTCCGGCATGCGCGCGGCCACCTCGATCAGCCGCTCCATCACCAGTTGCCGCGCGAAGTAGACATCGGTGTCGTCCGTGAACACGAGGGTGATGACGGACAGCGCGCTGCGGTTGAGCGCACGCATCTCGGTCAAGCCCGGCAGACCGGTCATCGCGATCTCGAGCGGGACGGTGACGAACCGTTCGACCTCTTCCGGAGAGCGCCCCGGTGCTTCGGTGGCGATCTGGACCTGGATGTTGGTGACGTCCGGAAAAGCGTCGACCGATACCTGCCGCAGCGACACGGCGCCAAACAGCGTGAGGGCGACGGCGACGACGAGGACCACGACGCGCTGCTTGAGGGCGGCGCGGATGAGCGCTTCGATCATGGCTCAGCCCAGGATTCGTCGCTTGCGCTCGTTGTTGAGATGGAAGGCGCCATCGAGGACGATCGCATCGCCTGCCTTGAGGCCCTCCCTGACGACGACCACCTTGCCGCTCTCCTGGCCGAGCCCGACCTGCACCAGCCGGAACTCGTTCTCGCCGGTGCGCGCGAAGACGTGATCCCGGTTCGACTCGCGCACCACCGCGGTGATCGGGACCACCAGCTTCTTCTGCGGCAGGCCGCTAATGAGCAGATTGGCGAGCATCTCCGGCTTGATCGCGCGGTCCGAATTCAGCACGTCGGTGCGCACCTGGACCGTGCGCGTCTCCGGGTTCACGGTGGAGCTGATGTAGATGATCTTGCCCGTGACCCGGCGCCCGGGCAGCGCGGGCAGCTCGATGCGCACCTCTTCGCCCACCTCCACCAGATAAGCCTGCTGCTCCGGCACCTCGCCCTCGATCCAGACATGCTCGAGATCGGCCACGGTGAACAGCGCATCGGCGGGCTGCACCACCTGACCCTGGTTGATCTGGCGGTCGATGACGGTGCCGGACATGGTCGCGTTCACGCTGGCGACGGAATTGATCTCGCGCGTGCGGGCGACGGCGTCGATCGAGCTCGGCGCCATGCCCATCAGCCGCAGCTGGTCGCGCGCCGCCTTCATCGTCACCTGCGCGACGAAGAGCTCGTTCTCGCGCCGCTGCAACTCCGCGCTGCCGATCACGTCCGCCGCGAGCAACTGCCTGGCACGGTCCACGGCGCGCGTCTTGAGGTCGACGTCCGCGATCGCGGTGAGAAGCTGCATCTGACCATTGGCGAGCTCCGTGCTGTTCAGCGTCGCCAGCGTCTGACCGTTCCTTGACCTCGTCGCCGCGAAACGCCAGCACCTTGGTGATGCGCCCGGTGACCGAGGAACCGATGCGCGCCACGCGGCGCTCGTCGAGGCCCACGCTGCCCGGCACGCGCAGCTCCTCGCTCACCTCGCCCTCGGCGACCATGCCGACCTTCAAACGCTGCGGCAAGAGAGGCGTCCGCGACGATGACATTGGGGTCGACTGCCACTGCGGCGGCGGGTGCTTGCGCTGCCTTTTTCTCGCCGCAGGCTGCCAACGTCGCGGCGAGGATCAGCATCGGAACAAGGGTAGAAATGCGCTTCATCGAGAGTTCCCGGTATTGAGAAAGCTGCGACCCACGAGCCGCTCGATCTCGATGATCGAGTAGGCGAGCTCGTAGCGGGCGTTGACATAGTCCTGCCGCACCGCGCGGAAGGTGCGCTGGGCGTCGAGATATTCGATGATGCCGCGCTCCCCGAACCGATAGGCCGCCTCGGCGGCTTCGAGCGTGCGCTGCGCCCGCTCGAGCAGACCGCCTTCGAAGGTTTCGACCTGCTGGCGCGCAACGAGAAAACGGCCATAGACGGCATCCAGCTCGCGGGTGAGCGCGAGCTCGCGTGCCCGCAACTGGGCATCGGCCACTTTCGCCTCCGCCAACGCCTCCGCGATCTGCCCCTCGCGCCGGTTGAAGAGCGGAAGCGGCAGCGCCAGGCCGAAGCGCGTCACCTCCTTGTCCGGCTCCTGCAGGTAGCCCGCTTGCAGCGTGGGCGCAGGCACCCGCAGATCGCGCTCGAGCTGCAAACGGCTGCGCGCCCGTTCCTGCTCCGCGAGCGCCTGCTGGATCTGCGGATTGTCGCGCGTGATCTCGTCGCGCAGGCTCTCGAGCGTGGGCAGTGCGGGCTCCCCGCCGATGCCGCCGCGCAACGCATAGACGTCTCCCGGCGGAATGCCGATGAGATTCGCGAGCGCGAGCTTCGCCTGGGTGACCCGCACCGCGGCGGAGTCGCGCGCCCGCTGCGCGTTCAGCACCTCGGTCTCGGTGCGCACGAGATCGAGCCGCGGCGATTCGCCCAGCGTCGCGCGGAGCCCGACACGGTCGCGGATCTCGGCCAGGAGCTTGAGGTCCTCCTCGGCGATGCCGAGTTGCTCCTGACGCTGCAGCACCTCGTAGAAATTGCTGCGAACCTGCGCGAGCAACTGTGCGCGAAAGGCGAGCGAGCCGGCCTCGATCGATCCGAGGTTGGCTTCCGCCGTGCGCCGCCGCGAATCCCGCACCGAGGGATACTCGATCGGCTGCGCGACGCCGACCCCCCATGCGGTGCCCGAGGGCACTCCGGACCCGCCGCGCGGCCGCTGGGGCCCGGCGTTCGCGTCGACCGACGGGTTCGGAAACTGACGCGCGGTGACGATGCCGGCGCGCGCAGCCTCTTCGCGGCCGAGGTTGGCGGCCACACCGGGATTGAACTCTTCCGCGAGCGCAATCGCGTCGTCGATCGTGATGACACGCTCCGCGCGGGCAGCCGGCACGATGGCTGCGGCGCACAGCGCGGTCACGAGACCAAGCAGCGCGCGGCTACACCGCCGGCGCACCGCGGCGCCGGTCGCCGCTCGGTCGGGAGAAGGCATGGGTGATTCCATTGGGTTCGGGCTTGACGAATGCGATCGCGAGCGGACCGCCGTGTCATTCATGCACAGTGCATAGGACGACAATTCGACGAAGAACTCCGACAGTCGCCTCGGAAAAAGATTCCGCGGCGGGTCAGGGGTTGGAGCCCGGGCGCGCCGCCCCGTCACTTGCGGCCGCCGCTGCCGGTGTTGCGCCGGCGGCGGTCCCGCGGGCGCCCTCCGCGAGCGCGCTCGCGGCGAGCTGCGACCCTTCCGTCTTCAGGTAGTCGAAGAAGGTCCGCGCCACCACGGAGAACTGCTTGCCGCGCGGATACACGACGAACCACGAGCGTTCGATCGGGAAACCCTCCACGTCGAGCGTGACGAGCTGTCCGTGCATCGGCTCGAGGGTGAGGGCGTGCTGCGACATGATCGTAATCCCGAGCCCGCCGGCCACGGCCTGCTTGATCGCCTCGTTGCTGCCGAGCTCCATGCGGGCGCGGACAGTGTGCCCCCGGTCGGCAAAGTAGCGTTCCACCACCGTGCGTGTGCCCGACCCGCGCTCACGCAGTATGAGCGGCTCAGCCGCCAATCGCGAGAACTCGATGTGCTTCTCGCCGGCGAGCGCGTGGTCCGCGGGCGCCAGCACCACCAGCGGATTATCGAGGAAGGGATGCGCCTCGACGTCGAGATTCTGCGGCGGCACGCCCATGATGTAGAGATCGTCGTCGTTGGCCACGAGGCGTTCCACCACGCTGTCGCGGTTCGCGACTTCGAGCGCGACTTCGATGCCCGGATAGCACTTGAGGAACGGGCCCAGGAGCCGCGGCACGAAGTACTTCGCGGTCGTGACCACCGCGAGTCTGAGACGCCCCTGCTTCATGCCCTTGAGATCGGCGAGCGACATCTCGAACCGGGACCACACTTCGAAGAGCTGCCGGCAGGTCGCGTAGAGCTGCCGGCCGGCATCGGTCAGGAAGATCTTCCTGCCTACCTGTTCGAAGAGCGGCAACCCCACGGCGTCGGCGAGCTGCTTCACCTGCACCGAGACGGTCGGTTGCGCGAGGTGCAGCTCCTCGGCCGCGCGCGTGAACCCCCCGCGTCGGGCGACGGTTTCGAAAACGCGGAGCTGCCGGAGGGTGACGTGCATGGGCGCTTTCCTAATACATAGACGTATTGCTATGTAAATTATCCGAATAAATCATTTTTGTAAATTGTTGGTCGCCGTTAGGATGCACTCATCGTGCTTCGCCAAGCTTCCCGAGGCACCAGCAACGACCCTTCAGAGGAGACCGACCATGTTCCAAGCTATTGAATACGTTTGGGGAAAGAGTTCCAGACTGTCACGCCCACCGTTCGTGCGGCGGATTGCCTTCACCTCGCCGAACGAGCGGGACGAATGGATCCGCGACGGGAGCCCGTTCGTGAATGCGCCCGGTTACCGTGAGTCGCTGGAAGAGTCCTTCCGCGCCGACGCCTGAACCCTGGCCGCCACTCAGGCGGCGGTTTTTTCCGATTCGTGAACTGGCAGCGCTGCGGTTCTTCGTGGCGCGATCGGGAATTTTTTCGCCGCACACCGCCGCACCGTGACATCGATACCCGAAGAAGACGAACGACATCATGGACTTGAGTCTCTTTGCCAGCCTCCTCGATCCGCCCATCCTGTTCTTTGTATTCGGGCTCTTCGCGGTTCTCGTCGGCTCGAACCTCGAAATCCCGCAGCAGATCACCAAGTTCCTGTCGCTCTATCTCCTGATGGCGATCGGCTTCAAGGGCGGGGTTGCCCTGGCCGCGACGGGTATCACTCAGGTCGTCGTGTTCTCGCTCCTGGCAGCCGCGATCATGTCGCTCGCGGTGCCGATCTGGAGCTACGCCCTGCTGCGACTCAAGCTCAAGCCCTTCGACGCGGCCGCGGTTGCCGCCACCTATGGTTCGGTGTCCGCGGTGACCTTCATCGCGGCGGGCGCGTTTCTCAACCGCGTAGGCATGGAGTTCGGCGGCCACATGACCGTCGCGCTCGTGGTGATGGAGTCGCCCGCAATCATCATGGCAGTGGCAATCGGCAACATGGTGCGCCGTAACCTGGGTCAGGCCGTGCCGGACGCGGCCGCAGGCGACCTCAGGCCGGGCCACGTGCTCAAGGAGGCCTTCACGGACGGTGCGCACCTGCTCCTGCTGGGCAGTCTCGCGATCGGCGCCCTCACCGGCGAGGCCGGCAAGAAGACCATGGACCCCTTCATCGGCGGCATTTTCAAGGGGGTGCTCGCCTTCTTCCTGCTCGACATGGGACTGCTGGTTGGCCGCCGCTTCCGCGAGCTGCGCGAAGGGGGCTGGTTCCCGGTCGCGTTCGGCATTGTCGCCCCGATCGTGAACGGCAGCATCGCGGCGCTCCTCGCGCGTGCCTTCGGTCTGCCGCCGGGCGATGCGGTATTGCTCGCCGTGCTCGCCGCCAGTGCGTCCTACATCGTGGTGCCGGCGGTGGTGCGATACGCGATTCCCGAGGCGAGCCCGAGTCTCTACTTCGGCATGGCCCTGGGCGTGACCTTCCCGTTCAACATCCTGCTCGGCATTCCCTTGTACTATCAACTGGTGCGCCATCTCTGGTGAAGCTGCCATGACGACCCCTGTCAAGAAGATCGAAATCATCATCGACTACCTGGACCTGCCCAAGGTGGTCGAAAAGCTGCGCGATCTCGGCATCAAGGGCTACACGGTCATCCGCGATGCCTCGGGCACCGGCGATCGCGGGGAGCGCGCAGGCGACGGTTTCTCCGGCGAGTTCACCAACAGCCTGATTCTCGTCGCCTGCTCGGAGGCCGAATCCACGCGCATCATCGAGGCGATGCGGCCGATACTGAAGCGCTTCGGCGGGGTGTGTCTCGTGTCGGATGCGCAGTGGGTGATCCACTAAGCGCGCGTCTCCGAAACGGCGCGCGCGACGCCGCCGCCGTCCACTGCACCCGCACCGCGGCTTCGTAATCATTGCTGCAGCGCGGTAGACTGCGCGTTTCAGTTGCTACGGCCCGACCGCGGCGCAACGCGGGGCGGGAACGCCATGACCGCGCGTTTGAGGGAGATTCCCTACAACTACACCTCGTTCTCGGATCGCGAGATCGTGATCCGCCTGCTCGGGCACGAGATCTGGGACCTGCTCGACGCGCTGCGCGAGAGCCGTCGCACCGGCCGCTCGGCGCGCATGCTATACGAGGTGTTGGGCGACATCTGGGTCGTCTCACGCAATCCCTACCTCGAAGACGACCTGCTCGACAACCCGCGGCGGCGCGCGATGCTCGTGGAGGCGTTGCGTCATCGCCTGCGGGAGATCGAAAAACGGCGCGACGTCAACGACCCGCGCGTGGAACGGCTGCTCGAGGCCACCCGCCGCGCGGTGGACGCATTCGAAAGCGGGTTCGACGAGGTCGCGAAGAAGCGGCGCGAGGTGGTACGCCGGCTCGCGCGCGTCACCCGCCGCGACAACATCCAGTTCGACGGTCTCGCGCGCGTCTCCCACGTCACCGATGCCACCGACTGGCGCGTCGAATATCCCTTCGTCGTGATCCATCCCGACACCGAGGCAGAGGTGGCGCCCATCGTACGCGCGTGCATCAAGCTCGGCCTCACGATCATCCCGCGTGGCGGCGGCACCGGCTACACTGGCGGCGCCATTCCGCTCACCAAGCTCTCCGCCGTCATCAATACCGAGAAACTCGATCGCCTCGGCGACGTCGAGACGGTGCATCTGCCAGGCGTCGAGCAGCCAGTGGCGACCATCTTGTGCGGCGCCGGCGTCGTGACCCGGCGGGTGATGGAGCAGGCGGAGGCTGCGGGGCTCGTGTTCGCCGTGGATCCGACCTCTGCCGACGCGTCCTGCATCGGCGGCAACGTCGCGATGAACGCGGGCGGCAAGAAGGCGGTGCTGTGGGGCACGGCGCTCGACAACCTCGCGTCCTGGCGCATGGTCACGCCGGACGCGGACTGGCTCGAAGTCACGCGTCTGGACCACAACCTCGGCAAGATCCACGATGTCGCCACGGCACGATTTCGCATCGAGCGCTTCGCGCCGGACGGCAAGACGCTGCGCGGGCCGCCCGAGATCCTCGAGATCTCCGGTACCCGATTCCGCAAGACGGGGCTCGGCAAGGACGTCACCGACAAGTTTCTGGCGGGGCTGCCCGGCATCCAGAAGGAAGGCTGCGACGGCATCGTCACCTCCGCGCGGTTCGTTCTGCACCGCATGCCGAAGCACGTGCGCACCGTATGCCTCGAGTTCTTCGGCCAGGCGCGCGACGCCGTGCCCGCCATCGTCGAGATCAAGGATTACCTCGACCAGCGTCCCCGCGGTGCCATCCTCGCCGGTCTCGAACACCTCGACGACCGCTATCTGAAAGCAGTCGGCTACGCCACCAAGTCGCGGCGCGCGGGACTGCCGAAGATGGTGCTGGTAGCGGATGTCGTCGGCGAAGACGACATCGCCGTCGGCGAAGCAGCCTCCCACGTGGTACGCATCGCGAACGCCCGCAGCGGCGAGGGCTTCATCGCGGTAAACGCAGAGGCGCGGAAGAAGTTCTGGCTCGACCGCGCCCGCACCGCGGCCATCGCGAAGCACACCAACGCATTCAAGATCAACGAGGACGTGGTGATTCCGCTCGCGCGCATGGGCGACTACACCGACGGCATCGAGCGCATCAACATCGAGCTCTCGATCCGCAACAAGCTCAAGCTCCTCGAGGCGCTGGCGGGATTCTTTGCGGGCGAGCTGCCGCTCACGCAGGACGACGAGCGAATCGCGGCCCCGGAGCTGTTGGAGCGTCGCGTCGAACAGGCGAACGAGCTGCTGTTGGCGACACACGTTCGCTGGCAGGCGCTGCTCGATGGCCTCGACGTGCCCTGCGAGCGCTTCTTCGCCGAGTACGCAGAGGAGTTCGGGTCGGCTGCGGCGACCTTTGCGCACCACCCCGGAACGGTCTTCTCGATCGTGCAGGATCGCACGCTGCGCGTGTCGTGGAAGCAGGAGGTGCGGGCGCCGCTGCTGGATATCTTCATGGGACGCGCGTTTGCTCCGACCCTCGAAGCCTGCGATGCCATCCACCGGCGCGTCCTGAAGAGCCGCGTCTTCATCGCCTTGCATATGCACGCGGGCGACGGCAACGTCCATACGAACATCCCGGTCAACTCCGATGACTACGGGATGCTGCAGGAAGCGAACGCCGCCGTGGCGCGCATCATGCAGCTCGCGCGGCGCCTGGACGGAGTGATCTCTGGTGAACACGGAATCGGTATCACGAAGCTCGAGTATCTCGAACCCGTCGAGATCGACGACTTCGTCGCATACAAGAACAAGGTGGACCCGGAGGGACGTTTCAACCGCGGCAAGCTGCTGCCGACGGCGGATCTGCGCAACGCGTACACGCCGTCCTTCAATCTGCTCGGCGCCGAGTCGCTGATCCTCGAGCAGTCCGAGATCGGCGACATCTCCGACTCGATCAAGGACTGCCTGCGTTGCGGCAAGTGCAAGCCCGTTTGCTCGACCCACGTGCCGCGCGCGAACCTCTTGTACAGCCCGCGCAATAAGGTGCTCGCGACCTCGCTACTGATCGAGGCATTCCTGTACGAGGAGCAGACCCGGCGTGGCGTTTCGCTCGCACACTTCGCGGAGTTCGGCGACGTGGCCGACCATTGCACCGTCTGCCACAAGTGCGTGACGCCGTGCCCAGTGGACATCGACTTCGGCGACGTGTCGATCGCGATGCGCAACTTCCTGCGCCGCCATGGCAAGCGGCCACGGAACCTGGGTACCCGCGCGTCCATGTTCTTCCTGAACGCGACCGACCCGACCACCATCAAGCTCGTGAAGAAGGTGATGATCGACTGGGGCTACCGCGCCCAGCGCATCGGCCACGCGCTCGGGCGTCGCTTCGGGATCGTGATCGGCCAGACGCGACACCCGCCGGCGACGGTGGGACGCCCGCCGCTCAAGGCGCAGGTCATCCACTTCATCAACAAACCGATGCCCAGCGGCCTGCCGAAGCGCACGGCGCGCGCCCTGCTCGACATCGAGGACAAGACCGTCGTCCCCGTGATCCGCGATCCGCACAAGGCGAACGAGGACTCCGACGCCGTGTTCTACTTTCCGGGGTGCGGCTCGGAGCGGCTCTTCGGGCAGGTCGGCCTCGCGACCCAGGCGATGCTTTTCCACATCGGCGCGGTGACGGTGCTGCCCCCCGGCTATCTGTGCTGCGGGTATCCGCAGACCTCAGCGGGCCAGGCCGTCAAGGGACAGGCCATCACGACGGCGAACCGCGTGCTCTTTCATCGCGTGGCGAACACGCTCAACTACCTCGACATCAAGACGGTGATCGTGTCGTGCGGCACGTGCATGGACCAGTTGCTCAAGTACGAATTCGACCGCATCTTCCCCGGCTGCCGCCTGCTCGACATCCACGAATACCTGCTGGAGAAGGGCGTGAAGCTCGAAGGCGTGAACGGCGTGCGCTACATGTACCACGATCCCTGTCACTCGCCCATGAAGACCTATCAACCGATCAAGGTGGTGAACAGGCTGATGGGACAGGACGTCGCGCTGAACGACCGCTGCTGCGGCGAGTCCGGCACCCTCGCCGTCACGCGGCCAGACATCTCGACACAGGTGCGCTTCCGCAAGCAGGAGGAGATGGAAAAGGGTGCCGCGGCATTGCGCGAGGACGGTTTCACCGGGCCCGGTGAAGATCCTCACCTCCTGCCCGTCATGCCTGCAGGGGCTGTCGCGGTACGACAACGACGCCGGAACGCGAGGCCGACTACATCGTGGTCGAGATGGCGAAACACCTGCTGGGGGAGAACTGGATGGGTGAGTACGTGACCAAAGCCAACAGCGGCGGTATTGAAAGAGTGCTGCTGTAAGCCATAAGCGGCGCACTCGTTCGCCGATGCGCCGGATGCAAGGCCAACCCAAGGAGAGAGAACATGCCGCTCGTCACCCTCACGGTTCGCAAACCCAAGTCAAGCACGTTCAAGAGTGCCGTCCTCGACGCGGTGCACGCGGCCCTCGTCGCGGCCGGGGTACCCGCGACGGACAAGTTCCAGCGCGTCATCGAGCTCGACGCCGAAGACTTCCGTTTCGACCCGAGCTACCCCGATCTCGGGTCGGCGCGCAATGACGACTTCGCGCTCATCGAGATCCTCTGGTCGGTGGGGCGCAGCGTCAGGATCAAGAAGAAGTTGCTCGAGGGGCTGATGAAGGACCTGTCAGCCGCGGGTTTGAATCCCGAGAACGTGATGGTGTGCTTCAAGGAGACAGCATGGGAGAACTGGTCGTTCGGGGGCGGCCGGCTGATTCACGCTTGAGCCGGGCGCGCGTTAACTCTGGGCCAGTGCCCAGACCTGAACCGGAAAGAGCGGGTCGTTGCCGAGATTCCAGTGCAGTAGCGGGTGGTACAGGGGGAAGCCCTTCCTGGCCAGGTTTGCCCGGCGGCCATCCAGTCACATCCAGGTAGGCCGAAGTGACCCACCCGACCACACGTGTCACGGCACCAGCGTCAGCCGCCCCCAATTCGACCGGTCGGTGCTGTTCCTGCCGCTCCCGTTCCACATGATCTGGCGCGTGCGGTTACCGCCAGCCGGCGCGTCGTCGATCGCTAGATCGAACAGAAGCTCGATGTTCTCCACTGGCCTAACGTCTAGCGCGCTCCATGGGATCGCCGCCTCGAGCGTGTAGCCGCTGCCGTCGACGGACGGCACGTTGACGAGTGGGATCTCAGGCTGCTTGGCGGCGTTTACGACGTGGGTACTGCCGCGTTTCACCTGCGCGTGTCCGCCCAGAAGTACTTGGTGGTCAGTGAAAAGCAATGTGCCAGGCTGGCCAAGATTCTCGCTGCCGAGGAAGAGCTCCACACCGTCGCCTTGCCAAAGCTCCGCACCCACGCTCTTGCTGCTAAGCGGTGTCGAGTCGGTGATGTTGACGATCACGTAGAGATATTCTGCATCCCACGCGAGCTTGAAGGTCGCCTCGAGCCCCGCGCTGTCCTTGCCGAGAACGAGGCGGTCGTTGCCGCTTACGCGCTCAGGAGGTCGGCCGGGCCAGCCGTCTGCAAGGCCGTCGATCTTGAGACTTCCGGTCTGGACGCGCCCCGCTTGCGCCTGTCGGCGCGCCTTGGCGTCGCCGCTCCCGAAAGGCGGATCGTCTAGCGCGAACGGCTTCTTCCCATTCAGCAGCACCTCGTAGATCACCTCGTGCGACTTGGCCATCTCGCGCAGCATCGGGTCATAGGGCCGGTCGCAGACGTTAAAAAGTCCGTTGTTGGCGCGCTCGCCGTTCAGCTTGGAAAACCAGCGTCCAGTAACGGCCTGGTCGACCAGACTGAACCACTCGATGCCAACCACGAAGCCAAGCGCGGCGGCCTGCTCGACGTAGTTGCGGTAGGCCTGGCCGCGCAAAGTCTGCGTGGCCAGATCGAGGTTGTAAGACGCGGCGTTGCTCTCGGCGCCGCTCGAGTAGAAGAACTCGCTCCACATCTGCGGTTTGCCGCCGGTCCACTTGTGGAGGCGCTCGACGAAGCTCCGGTCGACGCCCCACGTGTAGTAATTGATGCTGATGACGTCCATGTACTTGCCAGCGATTCGGCATAGCGTCTCGTTGTTGGCGGTGCCGGGCTGCCAGCGGTTAGAGACCATCAGGTGGTTCTTGTCGTACTTGCGAAAAGTCTCCGCGAGGAACCGGAAGTACGCATCGAGGAACACCTCGGTGTAGGCCTGCATGTCGGCGAAAGCGGCCCGCGTGGTCACCGGCAACCCCTTGTCCGCGAGCGCGCCGAAATCGGCCATCTGCAGGTTCCACGCAGCGTTGAACTCCGCGATCGTCGGATACTTCTGTTGCAACATCTCGACCAGTTTGCGCTTGGCGGCGTACTTACTGGGCAGTTGTGGCACGCCCCGCGGAATGTCCTCGAATGCCTGCTCGTTGCCGAAGAAGTAGCCGATGATGAGGGGGTCGTCCGCAGACTTCGGCAATATCTTCGCCCAGCTCTGCTCGGTCTTCTGCTTCCCTTCTTCATCGAAAGGATCGGGGACCCCGCGAATGCCAGGCAGTTCAGGGGTGAACGTGATGGTCTGCATGCGCGGGAAGTGTTTGTCGACAAAGGCTGGACTGGTGCCGGAAAAGGCACCGGCGGCATTGAAGCCGACGGCACGTACTCGGTCGATCAGGCGCCCAAGCTGCTCATCCTTGCTCGTGTCTCTGCCGTACTTGCGAATCACATTCGCGGTATAGAAAGAAAACGCCTTGTCGTGCCACCACTTGTCGGGGTGGAATGCGAGCCGCAGAACTCGCCGTCGGGGGACGGAAGCCACTCGTAGATCTCCCGGCGGCCCTCGATGTAAGTCGTCTCATCCCCGGGGTTGTAATCAAAGACGCAGATGCCGAGGTGGAAAGTCACGTTGCCATCCGGGGTTGAGAGTAGCCAACGGTCGCCCTTTTTCTCGACCCGGAAGAAGCCGGTCGCCCGCAGCCCCATCCTCTCCTTACTACCTGGCAGTCCACCCCACTTGTCGACGGCAAGGGGCTTGTAGGTTGCCCAGTAGGCGGCTTCCGCGGTCGCGTCGGACCTAAGCTCAGTCTCGTCCTTGACCTTATCTGGGAAGTCCTTGAGCGTGGTCTGACCGAAGCGGTCCACCAAGAACGCGGTCTTCGGCGTAACGCCCGCCGCCGATGCGTCGTTCGGCGTTTCGCTGATCACGAAGCTGTATACCACCCAGTCCGGGTTGTAGGGAACGGAGACCTTCCACGCGAACATCTTCCAGCCCCAT
>CAVTGS010000021.1:0-70914 GCA_963734295.1 uncultured beta proteobacterium
CCCCACCACCAGGAGCGCCAGCGCCGCGAGCACCGCACCCGCGGCGATCCGGGCGAGCAGATGTGGCTTGGTATACCTTTCCGTCAATCGAATCCTCTCGAGGGCCGCCCGCGCTATTCCGCGCCACCCGTCCCGGCTTCCGTCGGCAGCCGCCAGAACGGCCGCTCGATCTCTTCCAGCGGCCGGCCCGGTTCGTTGGGTCGGAGTCCGTACCGCAGCATCGCGATGAGGTCGGCGCTCGCCCTGGGATTCGACGTGAAGTAGCTGTGGCCGAGGAAATCGCCTGTGCCGCGGACCTGGATCACGTCGAAGACGCCCACCGTGCGAAGCTGCTCGATCTGCTCCGGGGTCACCATCGCCACATTGAGGCGCCCGAGCCGGGCGAAGCTTCCAAACATCCAGCTCGACGCGGCGAGCGCCCTGTCGTCGGGCGAAACATAGATGGTGATATGGAAACCAGGCGGGCGCTCGATCATCATGCGTGGGTTCGGCGCCGGGCCGTAGGGCGTGTCGGGATCGGAGAGGGCCTTGAAGAGCTTGGCGCCGAACACATCGATATCGATGTCGGGAGCCATCAGCACGATGTTGCCGACCTTGTAGCGCTGGGCGAAAGTGCTTTGCTGCATGTACGCCTCATAATTCAAATCGGCCAGCGCGGTGACGAGCACATCAGTGCCACGGCTGTGGGCGAGCAGGTGGATCCTCTCGAGCCCCGGGGTCTGGGCAATCGTGCGGATCGTTTTTCGCAAGTGCTCGGTGGCGTACACGCTCGATTCGTAGTCGACGTCGTAACCGAACAGAATGCCGCGACTTCCGCCCGCGGGCCAGGTGTAGATGGCGCACACGAATTCCCGGCCCAGGAACTGGCACAACTCGCCCATCGTTACCGCGGCATCCTCGAAGGTATTGTTGTAGCCGTGCACGTACAGCACCACCTCCTTGCGCGGGCTCAAGGCAAGGCGACGCGCGACCTCGGCCTGCAGGGCCTGCGAGGCCGCCTCGTGCGCATCGATTACGGCGGGTGTACGCGTGAAACCGCCCGCGGCCTCGGTGACCGCGTACGGGATGCGCGGGAAGCGGCCAAGTTCCTGCGTCGGCCCGAGCTTGAGTTCCAGCGAGGTCGTCCGCTCGGTAGCCAGGCTCTGCTTGACCAGGGTGCCCCACGTTACGCCTTCGCCGAACAGAATCGTCGTGGAGCCGAAGGCTATCGAGCGTGACCGGTCCGCCGTGTACGGCTCGGGCGCGTCAGCGCTCTGCGCCGGAGCGCGGTCGGTGATGAACAGCAGATCGAGCGACGGCGTTTGGTCCGCGGCGTGCATTTCGGTGAACAGCGGCTTGGCCTGTGGGCCGGTGTACAGAGCCGGCGTCGGCATCATCGGATGCGTGGTCGCGCACCCGGCCAGAACGAACCCCGCAAGAACGGGAATCAGGTCCCGCAGCCGCTTCGATCCAGTCGTCATCTGAGGGCACCTTGAACCGGTGTCGGCGGTCTGCATCGAAGATGAGGCAGCGCTTGCCCTGGAATTCGACGTGAAACAGCTGTGGCCGAAGAAATCGCTCGTGCGGCGGACCCCAGCCAAATCGCGACATAAGGAATGTCCGTCTCAGTAACGCTCCTTTATCGCCTCCAACGCCCAAGTGGGAATGTCGCCGAGGTTGGGCGGAACGGTCGACCAAGGATCGGGCTGCTTTCCGAGTGCACGCCCCGCGTCAAATGCTGCACGCATCTGTTTCGGGTCGAAGGCGAGTGGGTCCTTTCCGATCTTTACACCCTCGGGGATCGCAACCATTTTGAAGTTGTAGCCTAGAACCCGAGCCCCGATATAAGACCGCGTCAAAGCTGTTGACATAGACTGGTCCATCATCACGCTGACCGTCGTGGCTGCCACGTCGCCGATGGCCCTGCGCAAGGCCTCGGGAGGGTTCTTAAGCCTGCCGTTGTCAATCAGGTACACGGTACCTGGTCCATACAACGGAGGCTTGGGTCGCTCGGTCCCCGCCATCCCTGCGATGACAACATTCGAACGGGCAGCCCCGTCGACGAACAGATGACCATCGATTTCGACCGGCGGAAAGACGATGGGGAACGATGCAGAGGCGAGCAACACCTGACGATAAAGCTCGAGGTTTCCGTCCTTCGCGATCATCGACATATTCCAGACCCAGGTCTGGCCGTAATCGACGTTGGTCGTGCCCACCACCAGGAGCCTGTTGTCGTCGTAAGCGGCAGCCACGCGTTCCAAGGTCTCCGCGGTGATGTGTTTGGCAATGAGTGCTCGGAGCGGTGCCGTGTCCGAAAGCGAATCAGCGCCGGACACGAGACCAAAGACCCCTAGTTCCCGATAGATGTCTTTCTTGGTGACTTGCGTGTACATCGCTTCGAGCTGCGCATCGTCGGCCGGGGTGCCGAGCAGAGCGTGGGTCGCCAGTAAAGCGCCGGTGCTCACACCGCCGACGACATCGAACTCGGGCCGTTGACCGCTCTCGCGCCAACCAATGAGAAAGCCGGCACCGAAGGCACCGTTCTGACCGCCGCCTGAGAGGGACAGCACATTGAGCGCGTGCCCGCGCTTGCGCTCTAGGCCACGTATGAGATTCCCGCCACTACCCGACGCAAGCGCCGCATAGACGGGCGAAACCCGATCAGGATTCAGCGGATCGTGTCCATTTGGCAGCGCGGCATATGACGGAGCCTTTTCTGAGAGCACTCGCTCCGGAGGTGATGCACACCCCGCCAGGACTAGCGCTACCACAACCCCTGCAAGAATAATCAATGTTCGGTGGCTCATATTCTGTAACTCATACCCAGGTAGAAAGTAGATCTGCCCTCGCACTGGTCTACAGATGCGAATGGATGTCCGATTCTATGCTCTTGCTACGGCGGCGAGCAACGCGCTGCTGCACCCGAGGAGCGTCTCACTTTACGGTGTAACCGCGTCCTTCGAGACAGGCCGCGCGAGCCTTGGCGAAGGTCGCCTGCTGTTGCTGTGTGGCGGCTTGCTGCTGCTGCTGGGCCTGCTGTCCGGCAGCCATGTTCTGACGACGGCTCTGTCCCCGTGCAGCAACAGCACCGGCGGCCGCACCCGCTCCTGCATCGCCGCCGACGACTTCACCGACAATCGCGCCGCGCGCGGCACCCCGAGCCCCCGCACCCGGGGCCGTACCTGTTGCCGTGGTCGGTGGCGCGGCCGGCGCAGCCGCCGTGGGTGGCTTCGCCGGATCGAAGCCGGTTTGCTGAACCGCCCATGAATAGCAGGCCGCCTCGTCGTTCTTCTGCTGTTGCGGCGACTGGCCCTTGGCCGGGTATACGTACTGTTGCGCGCTCACTTCGCCAGTGAGCGCAACGGTCAATACAAGCATCCACATCCATACTTTTCGTTTACTCATTTGCCTGACTTCCCTTCGTTGATCGACAATCCCACATCGCGCACAAGCGCCTGCCCAATCGCTTCGCCGCGAAAACGCCAACGCCCCACATAGCAGGCCTACTTAACGAGCGGAATTCCGGCAGCCAGCTCATAGTTGACTACTGCCCTGACCTTGTTCTCAATCTGGTAGTAACGTGCGACCTTCGTCGGGGGCAACACCTTCTTGAATTTCGGGAGGTAGGACTGTGCGAGCTTCGTCCGGTCGGATTCTATCGCCACCGCCTCGTCGACCAGCTTGTTCGCGGCCGCATCCGTCATCGTTTGATAGCTCGCGGCATAGTTATCGACGAGCTTGATCAGGCGATCGTTGATGTTGCCGAGATCGCGTTGGTAGCTTTCGTACACAGGCCAGAACGCCTTCGCCTCGCTTTCCGTGAGCTGCATGTTCTCCGCGACGAGGAGCTTCTTGTCCGCCTTGACCTTTTCGAGCACAAGCTGATTGTTGTCGGCCGGTTTGTCCTGCGCGAGCAGCGGCGTTGCGAGTGCAGTGCAGAGGGCGATGAGGATGACTGCAAAAGGCTTCATGTCTTCTCCTTTCAGGATTGCACTGTGATGCGCTCGAACCCAGCTCTCCTCAAACGGCGACCAACTCTTTGCCGGTGAGCCGCGGCAGCAAACTCATGCGGCGATCGATATGCGCTGAACGCCGACAAAATGAAGGGGGTCCGGCGGTTCGCCCTGCACCTCGAGGCAAAGTTCAATCGCCTCGCGAGTACGTTCCATCAGTTCATCGAGCGACTTCGCCTGAGTATGGCAGCCCGGCAACGCGGGAACCGAGGCGACGAAATAGCCCGCCGAGTCTTTCTCGATAACCACATCAAATTGGCGCGTCATGATGACCTTTGAGCTGTGTTGGTGCGGCGGCCGGCATTGGTACGGGAGGAGCAGGCAACTCCGCCTATGGCGCGTCGGGCACCCGATTGGTTACGTTGCATGCTCAATTCGATGTCCGCATTCGGAACAGAAGGAGGCAATTACCGTGTTCCTAGCGCCACACTCAGTGCAAAAGAGAGTGTCACCTATCTGGCTTGGCTCCGGTCTAACTGCACTCTGCTCCCGAGACCTAGTCAGATTCTCCGCGACCCCCTTCGCAATATCGCTGTTGTGGCTTGAAGTTGCCTGGTCATTGAGGTCCGAAAATGCCTTCCGAAATGCGATTGGATCCGAGATATGGGGGATCGGAGCTTTGGTGCTGCCAGTGCCAGAGATGATTATGTCACCGTAGTTGAGCACGCGTCCGACGATGCCCTGCTTGACCTGAACGCTTTCAATCTTCGATAGATTTAGCTCGACCGTTTCGCGCCTGATTGCTCCGAATTTTGCAATCAAGCGCTTATTCGTAATACCCAGCTCGGTTGTGAAAAACACAATGACGAAATGCATTAGGCCAATCGCCCAAACGATCAAGCCAAGCGGAGCAAAGAAAAGCATAAAAACTAGACCAATCAGAAAAGACGGAATAAGAATGAACACGCTGACCTTTGCCGAGTAGCGAATATTCTCGCCCTTGGTCAGGGTGGTTTCGATATACGACGCCATTTCTCCTCCTTTTCACGCGAACGCTTTCGCTCATTAGGCGGTAAGTGTATTCCTCACCGTCGCACCGCTCGTCTGGTTCGTAATCGTCGTTACTAGTTATTGCACTTAGAACTCTGCGGCCAAAGCTGTCATCATAGGTTTCACACGACCCTCAACGGGTTCCTCACCGTCTTCGTCTGCTTCCCGTCGGACACTGACGTCACTAACGTGTAATCCCCCTTCGCGATGTCTTTCAGAAGTGGTTCCGTTTGTTTGAACAACTTTCCCCGATTTATAAGTGGACTCCGGGCAGATTGCTGAAGGTGCAGAGTTGTCCACGGCGGCGTGCGTCGCTTGCGACGAACGCAAAGCCGCGGTGGGCAACTCGGGGCGCACCCGGGACTTCATCTTACGCAGCCAAGCGCATGGGCGGCAGCGCTGCCAGATACTGCTCGTCGGGCGTGATGCGCCCCAGGCTCGAATGACTGCGATGCGTGTTGTACCAGGACAGATACTCGGCAATGTCGGTGCGTGCCGCGCTCACGCTGTCGTAGGCTTTCAGGTACACCCGTTCGTACTTCACGCTGCGCCACAGGCGCTCGACGAAGACGTTGTCGCGCCAAGCCCCGCGCCCGTCCATGGACAGCTTGCAGCCTTGCTCCAGCACGACCCGGGTGAACTCTTCGGCCGTGAACTGGCTGCCCTGGTCGGTGTTGACGATCTCAGGGGTGCCGTATCGGGCCAAGGCCTGTTCCATCACCTCTCTGGCGTGGCAGGCTTCCAGCGTGATCGCCACCTTGTGCGCCAGCACCTTGCGGCTGACCACATCGACCACGGCAGTGAGGTACACGAAGCCCCGCGCCATCGGGATGTAGGTGGTGTCCAGCGCCCAGACCTGGTTGGCGCGGGTGATCGCCAGCTGGCGCAGCAGGTAGGGGTAGATGGTGTGGCCCGGTGTGGTTTTGCTGGTGCCCGGCTGGGGTGCCAGCGCTTCAATGCCCATGCGTAGCATCAGCGTTCTGATGTGGCGTCGTCCCGCATGGATACCTTGCCGGGCCAGGTGGTCACGCAGCATGCGTGCACCCATGAAGGGGTGCTCCAGGTGCAGTTCGTCGATCTTGCGCATGAGTGCCAGATCGGCCGGGCTGACCGGCAAAGGCAAGTAATACACCGTGCCCCGACTGATGTTCAGCAGCCTGGCTTGGCGCGTGATGGAAAGCTCGTGGTCTCGGTCAATCATGGCTTTGCGCTCAGCAATCCCGCCTTGGTGAGCGCGCTTTCTAAAAAATCATTCTCCAGCGTCAACGCCCCGATCTTCGCGTGCAGCGGGGCGAGGTTCACCGGCTCGGGCGGGGCGCCAGAGCCAAAGATTTCGGCTGCGCGCTCGAGCAGCCGCCCCTTCCAGTCGGCGATCTGGTTCGGATGCACCTCGAACTGTTCGCACAGCTCCGCCATCGTGCGGTCCTCTCGCAAGGCGGCCAGGGCCACTCGGGCCTTGAACGCCGGATTGTGCGCGCGCCGCGTGCGCCGCGCCGATGCTTTCTTCTTGACCATCAGAAACTCCTTCTTGTCAGACCGCTTTCGGTCCGGCTTTATACCCGGAGTTTCCACTTATAGCGCTGTTCAAATTCGTGAGACCACTTCTAGGTGCTTCTGCTCGTAGGCAGCGTTGGCGCCGGCAAGTCGACATTTATTGATCACCTACAGGAAGTGGCATTGCCCGCCGATCTCATCAGTACCACTCTTTGGGTGCGTCTCAACATGAATGCGGCACCCGTATCAGCCAATGAGATCTATGGTTGGCTCAGAGAGGAGATCGCTAAGGGGTGTATTGCGGGCTATCCCGAGGTTGATTTCGACGACCTGTCGGTTCTTAAGGGGGTATTTTCGGTCGAGGTGAACCGCTTTAATAAGGGGGTCGGCAAGCTGTATCAAGCTGAGGAGAAGGTCTTTGCCGTAAAGCTCGCCGAACTGCTCGAAAAGCTGACTAGTGATCTTCATGCGAAAGCAATCGCTCTCACTAGGTATTGTGCGACAGAGCGCGGAAAGCTGTGGTCATGGTTCTGGATAATTGCGACAAGCGCTCACGCGACGAACAACTCTTAATGTTCCAAGCGGCTCAATGGGTTCAGAAGGAATTCCGCGCGCTCGTCATTCTCCCCCTTCCTGAAGAAACCTATGACAATCACAGAGATCAACCACCCCTTGACACCGCGCTTAAGGATTTCGTCTTTCGGATTGAGCCACCTCTGTTTCAGCACGTTCTAGTTCGGCGAGTCCAGTTAGCGCTCAACGAGATAGGTACTGCCGACTCGAAGCACTTACGGTATGACCTGCCAAACGGTTTCCACGTTGAGTACGCAGCTTCCGACCAAGCGTTTTACCTTACCTGCATTCTCCGATCCATTTTTGACTACGACAAATACATTAGAAGAATGATCGTTGGTCTGTCAGGGAGAAACATTCGCCGAGCACTAGAAATCTTTCTTGATTTCTGCAAAAGTGGTCACATCGGAGAAGACCAAATATTTCGCATCAGGCAAGCGGAAGGGCAGTACACATTGCCCCTTCCCTTGGTGACACGCGTACTGCTCCGTATGAACAGGCGCTACTATGATAGTGACTACTCGTATCTTAAGAACTTGTTTGGCGTGGATCGACGCGATTCACGCGTCAACTACTTTTCGCGGCTAATGATTTTAAGGTGGCTTCTAGAGCGATTCTCGCAGGTTGGCCCATCTCACCTGAAAGGCTTCTTTTCCATCCAGCAACTCAAGTCCGATCTCAACCTTTACGGCGTCGAAGAGAAGGTGATCGCGAGGGAGCTTGAGTATCTAGTAAAGGCCCAATGTGTTCTGGTCGAGGACTTGCGGACGGACTCCCTGGACGACGAGACACTCATTCGACTTGCACCGGCTGGGTTCGTAAATCTTGAGGTACTCGGAAACGTTGACTACTTGGCCGCGGTGGCAGAAGACACCTGGATCAGTGATGAGCGCATTGCTCAAAGAATTGCCCAGCGAATCGCGCAACTCGACAAGCAGTATCAGCCTCAGACTATGGTAGCCAATGCTCGCGAACTCCTCCAATTTCTACATCAGGCGAGAGAGCGGGACGCAAGCGGTCCACGCATTTTCTTGGAGAAAAGCGCACATGAAGGACTTACGGATCTTACCTTGGCGAACGAAGCCATTACGAAGCAGCACCAAGCAATGTTGAGCGGGCCGTGGCAGCGCGCGGAAACTCTCTTTCCAGCGGGTAGCGAGTTCGAGGGCGTCGTCGTCAACAACAAGGAGTTTGGCGTGTTTGTAGAGCTCGCCCCCGGTATCTCTGGGCTGATCCATAAGAGCAAACTTCCCGCTCGCCATGAATCTGATGATAGATTTATGGCGGGCGAGCCCATTTGGGTGCGTATTCTGTATGTCGACGCCGTCCAACAGCGAATCGCAATGGCGTATGTTCCGAACCGCTCGTTTACCTCGCCGCCCGGCTCGACTGATTGGAGCTATCCCCAGCAATCAGCCGACCTTGGTCGAGAAGAACTGCCTAACGTATGAATACGGTCTCCTTCCAGTGCCCACTTTCATCCTGCCTGGCGCGCCGAGGCGTTGAGCCACCGGCTGATTGCCCAACTCTCCGGATGTCCGGATAGGCCGACTTCCCATTGCTCAAGGCAGGACGACGCGGCAGCTGACCCTCAAGAAGCAGCCATTCGTTCGTCCGGAGCCCGAATGGCTCTCCTGGGTCGGGAGCAGCCTGTGGCGCTGGAGCTTGATTGCCGCGCCGCTACGCGGACTTCTTTGGGGCTGGCCTTTCAGCTTGCTTCTCTGCCACAGGTCCGCTCGCCGGTCGTTTGGCCGCGACCGTCTTCGTAGCTGCCTGCCAAGACCTCCTTTTCGGCAGCCAGCCAATACGGCAGCGCCAATCCGTGCGGGCGACCGGCAGACTCCCACATCAGATACGCGAGATCCCGAATGCGCTGTTGAACGCCCTCGGCCATCTCGCTGACCGTATTGCTCACGACATCATCCCCTCGATTTGAAAAACCCGCTCCTCGAGCAATTGGCAGGGGATAGATTATTCCAGCGCGCCTTCTTTGCATTGGCGACGAAGTGGGTTTTGGTTACGGCTGGAGGCCGAGACTCGGAAAATCAAACTGCCCTTCTGATCGGCGCGAACTGTATCGCCGGACGAGTAAGTGGTCAATCCCATCAGTCGTGGCTGTTAGGGCTAGAACTTCGGAACCCCGAGTCTCCAACTCGGATTGGGCCTGCACGATCGATAGCCGAGTGGCTGCTTTGGGAAGGCGAACGGCCGGAACGGGTCGGGTCCAGCCGTTTCAGGGCGGCGATAACTGGAACCGACGCAAATCGAGGCCGCCAGTGTGACTGAAGCAGATTCGATTCGGCATTGAACACTGGCACTCGTAGGCCTATGGCCTGCGTCGTCGAGAGGGATTGGCTCCAGCCCGTGCGCGAAAACCGCCCTCACTGCTGGCGCCGCTCACCCGCTATTCCGCAGTCCCGACGCGATCCCGTTGATGGTGAGCAGGATCGCGCGCTTCACCTTGTCGTCCTGGTCGCCGGAACGGAAGCGGCGCAGCAGCCCGAGCTGCAGATGATTCAACGGATCGATGTAGGGCTGGCGATTGCGGAAGCTGCGGGCGAGCGACGGGTTCGACTGCAGGAAGTGGCGCTGACCGGTGATGGCGCACATCTGCTCCACCGTGCGCTTCCATTCGTTGTAGATGTCGGTGAAGATGCGCTCGGAGAGCACGTCGTCCGCCACGAGATCGGCGTAGCGGGAGGCGATGCTCATCTCGCTTTTCGCGAGCACCATGTCCATGTTCGAGAGCAGCGCCTGGAAGAACGGCCAGACGCGGTGCATCTCCTGCAGCGTGGCGAGTCCCGCCTGCCCCTCGCGCTTGACGTAGTCTTCGACGGCGGTGCCGAAGCCGTACCAGCCCGGCAGCATGATGCGCGCCTGCGACCAGCTGAACACCCACGGGATCGCACGCAGGTCCTCGATCCGGTCCGACCGCTTGCGCGACGCCGGCCGGCTGCCGATGTGCAGATCCGCGATCTCCGTGATCGGCGTGGCCTGACGGAAAAAGGTGACGAACCCCGGGGTTTCGTACACGAGCCGGCGATACGCGCGGTAAGCCGTCTCCGAGAGACCGTCCATGATCCGGTAGTGCGCCTCGAGATCCTGATCGGGATGGCCGTGCGGCACCAGCGTCGCCTCGAGCGTGCCGGCGACGAGCGTCTCCAGGTTGCGCCGGCCGATGTCCGGGTCCGCGTACTTGCTCGCGATCACCTCGCCTTGCTCGGTGATCCGGATCTGGCCGTCGACGCTGCCGGGCGGCTGCGCGCGGATGCCCTGATAGCTCGGTCCGCCGCCGCGGCCCACACTACCACCGCGGCCGTGAAATAGGCGCAGTCCCACGCCGTGCCTGCGGAAGACCTCGACCAGTTCGACTTCGGCCTTGTGCAGCTCCCAGTTGGCGGTGAGATAACCGCCGTCCTTGTTGCTGTCGGAATAACCGAGCATCACCTCCTGGCAGTTGCCGCGCGTCGCGAGCAGGCGCCGGTACGCTGCGAGGCCGAGCACGCGGTCCATGATCGGCCCGCAGCCGCGCAGGTCGGCGATGGTCTCGAACAGCGGCACGATGTTGACGGCGAGCCGCGGCTCGGGCTGGACCTCGAGCAATCCCACTTCCTTCAGCAGAAGTGCGAGCTCGATGAGATCGCTCACGCCGTCGGTCTTCGAGATCACGTAGTTGGGCAGCGCGGCGCTCCCGTAGCGCCGGTGGATCTCGGCCGCCACGTCGAAGATCGCGAGCTCCTTGCGGGTCGCCTCGCTGTAGTCGATGAAAGGCGAGCGCAGCGGCCGCGGCGTCTCGATCTCGCGCAGCAGCCACTCGAGCCGTTCGTCCTCGCTGCGCTGGGAATAGTTGCTCGCGTTCGCCCCACGCTCGAACAGCTCGGCGACCACCGCTTCGTGCACCCCCGAATGCTGGCGCATGTCGAGGGTGGCGAGGTGGAACCCGAAGACCTGCACGGCGCGCCGCAGGCCGCGCAGCCTGCCGTCTGCGATCCGCGCCGAGCCGTGGCTGCGGAGCGACTGGTCGATGACATCGAGATCCCGGAGAAAATCCTGCGGCGTTGGATAGGGCGGCGCAGCAGCAACGGGCGGCAGCTCGGCGGTGAGCCCGACCAGGTCGCGCGCGGTTGCCGCCAGACGCGCATAGATGTTCGCGAGCGCGTTCCGGTAGGGCTCGTCCGGGCGATGATCGCGGTGCACGGCGGGGTCGAGCGCGAGCGCCTCCAGCTCGGGCGGGCGCGCCCACCAGCCGGCGCGACATGCTGAGCTCGGCCGCGAGGGCATGAATCTCCTTGAGGTAATGTTCGAAAGCGACCGTCGCGTGGCGCTGCATCGCGTGGCGTGTTACCTCGTGGGTTACGTAGGGGTTGCCGTCGCGATCGCCGCCGATCCAGCTCCCCATGCGCAAGAGCGGCGACACCCGCGGCGCGCGCTCCGGCCACACCGCTGCGAGCTGGTCCTCGATGTCCGCGTAGAGCTTGGGCAGCTCGCGCAGGAACGTGTACTCGTAATAGGCGAGCCCGTTCTCGATCTCGTCCGCAACGGTGAGCCGAACCGACCGCAGGATGCGCGTCTGCCACAGCGCCAGCACGTCGCGCCGGATCTCTTCCTCGTTAGCCTTGAGCTCGGCAGGCGTGAGCTGCACGCGGTCGCGCTCGAGCAGGAGCCGCGTGAGCTCGCGCTGGCGGTTGAGCACGGCGCGTCGCTGCACCTCGGTGGGATGCGCGGTGAGCACCGGCGTCACCACCCCTTGCGCGAACAGCCGCTCGACATCCTCCGCGCCGAAGCCCGCCTCCCGCACGCGCGCGAGCGCCAGGGCGAAGCTGCCTTCCTGGTGCTGCGGGTCTTCGCGTTGATGAAAGCGGCGCCGGCGGTTGTGGTGCAGATCCTCCGCGATGTTCGCGAGCTGCGAGAAGAACGTGAACGCCCGCGCGACCGCGACGACTTCCTCGTAGGGCAGACCGCCCAGCATGCTTTCGAGCTCGCGCTTCGCGGCCGGGTCGCGATCGCGGCGAAAGCGCAGCGCCATCTGCCGCGTGCTTTCGATCAGGGCGAACGCCGCCTCGCCGTGCTGCTCGCGCAGGGTGTCGCCGAGCACGCGCCCGAGAAGCCGAATGTCATCGCGCAGCGGTGCGTCCTTGTCGGCCTCCACCTCCGGCGCGGGTGTTTCGCGCGAGGCGCCGTTTCCCATACGATCGTTCATGACAGAGATCCTCCGCGCGGTGGGGACCGACCGATTCTACGGACCCGGTCGCCACCCCGTCCAGGGGGTGCATGCTAGAATCGCGGCCCAGGCAAGCGGCGCGCGGCGACGGTGAGATTCGCGGTGCCGACAATCGAGAGGAGCGGTTTGAACAGCAGTGCATCCGGAGTCCGGCGCGCGCCGGCGCGCATCGTCATCGCCACCCGGGAAAGCGCGCTGGCGCTGTGGCAGGCGCGCCATGTCGAGACGCAGCTCGCGGCTTTATATCCCGAAAGCGAAATCCGGCTGCTCGGCATGACCACGGAGGGCGATCGCCGCCTGGGCGCATCGCTCGCCAAGATCGGCGGCAAGGGGCTCTTCGTGAAGGAGCTGGAGGCGGCGCTCGAAGCGGGCGACGCGGACATCGCGGTGCACTCGATGAAGGACGTGCCCATGACGCTGCCACAGGGCTTTACCATCGCCGCCATCGGCCCGCGCGAGGATCCGCGTGACGCGCTCGTGTCGGCCCGCTGCACGAGCTTATCGGAGCTGGCTGCGGGCGCCGTCGTCGGTACGTCGAGCCTGCGGCGCGAGAGCCAGATCCGGGCACGCTATCCCGCGCTCGCCGTCGCGCCCTTGCGCGGCAACGTGCAGACGCGGCTGCGCAAGCTCGACGAAGGCCAGTTCGACGCGATCATCCTCGCGGCGGCTGGGCTTGAAGCGGCTCGGACTCGAGGCGCGCATCGCCGCCCTCATTCCGACCGAGGAGAGCGTGCCCGCGGTCGGCCAGGGCGCGCTCGGCATCGAGTGCCGCGAGGACCGGGCGGACATGATCGCCGCGGTCGCGCCCCTTAACGACGATCCGACAGCGCGCTGCGTGCGCGCCGAACGCGCCATGAGCCGCGCCTTGGCCGGCAGCTGCAACGTACCGCTCGGCGGCTACGCGCGTATCGAGAACGGACGCATCCACATGGCCGGATTCGTCGCGAGCCCGGACGGTTCCCGCCATCTCACCGCGCGGGCCGACGGCGGGGTCGACGATCCGGAGCGGCTGGGCGAGGCGCTCGCACGCGAGCTGTATCGGCGCGGTGCGGCCGCGATCCTCGCCAGCCTCGCCGCGACGTGATGGCGGAATCCGCACGTTCGCGCCCGGTGCCGCCAGGCGCGCTGGCCGGACGCACCATCGTGGTGACGCGGCCCGAACGGCAGGCGGGCGCGCTCGCCGATCTGATTCGCGAGGCGGGTGGAACCCCCGTCGTGTTTCCCGTGCTCGAGATCCGCGATGTCGACGATCCCGGTCCCTTGGCCGCCCTCGTCGGCCGTCTTGCGCAGTTCGACCTCGCCGTCTTCATCAGTCCGAACGCGGTGCAGAAGGCCATGAGCTCGATCTCGGCGCGCGGTGGGTTTCCGCCTGGCCTGCTCGCGGCAACGGTCGGGAAAGGATCGGCCGCGGAGCTGCGGCGCCACGGTGTTGCCGGCGTCATCGCACCGTCGGAGCGCTTCGACAGCGAGGCGCTGCTCGAGCTGCCGCAGATGCAAGCAGTCGCCGCCAAGCGCATCGTCATCTTCCGCGGCCAAGGTGGGCGCGAGCTGCTCGGCGACACGCTCGCTGCGCGCGGCGCCACGGTCGAATACGCCGAGTGCTACCGCCGCGCGAAACCCGACGCCGATCCGACGCCGCTCTTCGAGCTCTGGGCGCGCGACGCGCTGTCGGGAATCGCCATCACGAGCAGCGAAGGGGTCCGCAACCTGTTCGAGATGGTCGGTCCGGCCGGGCGCGGGTGGCTCGCGCAGACGCTGCTCTTCGTGCCGCACGAGCGCATCGCCGAGACCGCCCGCACGCTCGGCTCGACCCGGCTGGTGCTCACCGGGCCGAACGACGAAGGCGTCGTCGCCGGCATGATCGACTGGTGGAGCGTTGGCCACGCCCCGCGAACGCCGGCCTGATCCGCAGATGGACGATCACGCGCCGCCATCCTCCCCCGCGGTCGCCCCCGCGCCCGAGCCTGCCCCGCGCGAGGCGCCGATGAGACGACCGCTGTCGCCCAGCACGATCGCGCTCGTCCTCGCGGCGCTCGCGCTCGTGCTCCTTGCCTGGCAGTGGCTCGACGCCCGCAGCGAACGGCAGGCGATCCGCCAGGAGCTCGCGCGGCGGCTGGCCGAGATCGACGCTCAGAACAAGGAGGGGCGCGTCATCGCCCAACAGGCGCAGGAGGCGGCGCGCGACGTTCAGGTCAAGGTGGGCGTGCTCGAGGACAAGCTCGCCCAGTCACAGAATCAGCAGGTGGCGTTGGAGACGCTGTACCAGGAGCTCTCGCGCAACCGCGACGACTGGTCGCTCTCGGAGATCGAGCAGATCGTAGCGATCGCCTCGCAACAGTTGCAGCTCGCCGGCGACCTGCGCGCGGCGCTGCTCGCCCTCCAGACCGCGGACAGCCGCCTGCAGCGCCTCGACAAGCCACAGCTCATCCCGCTGCGGAAGGTCATCGCCAAGGACATCGAACGGCTGAAGTCTCTGCCCCATGTCGACACCGTGGGGATCGCGGTGCGGCTCGACACTCTGCTCGGCCAGGTCGACGGCCTGCCGCTCGCCATGGAAGTGCGACCGATCACCGAACGCGAAGCCGCCGCGCCTACCCCCGCGGAGGAAAGCGCCTGGCAGCGGGTGATGCGGGAGGCGTTGACCGACTTCAAGCAGATGGTGCGTCTGCAGAAGCTCGACAAGACCGAGGTGCCGCTGCTCGCCCCCGAGCAGGCCTACTTCGCGCGCGAGAACCTGAAGCTGCGCCTGCTCTCGGCGCGCATCGCGCTGCTACAACGGGACCCGGTGGCCTACCGCGCCGACATCCGGGCCGCCCGCGAGTGGCTCAACCGCTACTTCGACACCCAGAACAAGGCGGTGACGAGCGCACTCGCCACCCTGCGCGAGCTCGGCGAGAGCCCGGTGAGCATCGAAGTCCCCGACATCGTGGGCAGTCTCGAGGCGGTGCGCAACTACAAGATCGCGCGCGACGCCAAGGCGGACATGCCGGAGTCCGTCGCGCCCGCGAAACCTCCGCCCAAGGGGGCACGGGCGCGATGAGAGCGCTCCTCTGGCTGCTGGCGCTGGCCGCGCTGGCGGTCGGCCTGACCGTGGCGTCCCGCTATTCGAGCGGCTACGTGCTGGTGGTGCTGCCGCCCTACCGGGCCGAGCTCTCGGTCAACCTGCTCGTCCTCATCGTGATCGCGGGCTATTTTCTCTTCTATCTGTTGACGCGGTTCATCGCAAACGCGATCCGGATGCCCGAGCAGGTGCGCAAGTTCCGCGAGTCGCGCCGGCGGGAGCGCGGTCGGCGGGCTCTGAACGATGCGATCGGCGCGCTCTTCGTGGGTCGCTTCGCGCGGGCCGAGAAGTCCGCGGTCGAGGCCTTCGAGCTCGGCGAGTCGCCGACGCTGGCGGCGGTGGTCGCAGCGCGCGCCGCACACGAGCTCAAGGCGTTCGAGAAGCGCGATCAGTATCTGGCGCAGGCCACCCGCGAAGACTCGCCCGACACCGATCTCGCGCACGTGGCGCGGGCGGAGTTGCTCGCCGAGCAGCAGCGCTTCGACGAAGCGCTCGCGTCGCTCGAGGGCGTGCAGCACCAGCACCCGGCGGTGATGCGGCTCGAGCTCAAGCTGCAGCAGCGGCTCGGCAACTGGGACCGGGTGCTCCAGCTCGCAGCGAGCCTCGGCAAGCGCGGCGTGTACGACGCGCTGCGCGTGCATCAGATCAGCCGCAATGCGCACATCGAGAACCTGCGCCGCCGCACCCTGGACGCCGCCGGCCTGAAGGAATACTGGCAGAAGATGCCGGGCGAGGAGCGCACCGACAACAAGATCGCCGCAGTCGCAGCGCAAGCCTTCATCGCGCTCGGCGGTTGCACGGAAGCGCACAGGATCATCGAGGAGAGCCTCGCGGTCGCGTGGGACAGCGGGCTCGTCGCGCTGTACGGCGAGTGTCTCGGACACGACGTGCGGCGGCAGATCGAGCTTGCCGAGAAATGGCTGCCCGATCACCCCGACGACGCCATCCTGCTGCTTACGCTGGGCCGCCTCTGCGCGCGGCAGGAACTCTGGGGCAAGGCGGAGAGCTACCTGGAAGCGAGCCTGTCGGTCGAGCCGAGCTATTCCGCGCACCTGGCACTGGCACATCTGAAGGAGCGGCGCGGCATGCTCCAGGCAGCCGCGGAGCACTATCGGAAGGGGCTCGAGCTCGCGCTCTCTCAGGTGAGTTCGAACACGGGCGGGCGGCGCCGCACCGTGGTGTAAGTTCTTACACTGCGGTCTTCTTGCGGGCGTCGGTCGCCGTAGTGAAGGCGTCGGAGAAAAAAGCGTCCTCGGGCAGACGGCAGTGCGTCGTGAAATCGCGGTGCGCCGCTTCCACCATGACCGGCGCGCCGCAGGCGTAGACCTGGTAACCGGAGAGATCGGGGTGATCTTCCATGACCGCGCGATGCACGAAGCCCGATACGGCCGCTCCACTCGTCCTCGGGCCGTGCCTCCGACAGCACGGGCACGTAGCGAAAGTTCGGGTGCGTCTCCACCCACCCACTGGCCAGCCCATCGAGGTACAGATCGGGACGCGTGCGTGCGCCCCAGTACAGCACCATGGGACGCTCGATGCCGCGGTGAAAGGCGTGCTCGACCATACCCTTGATCGGCGCGAAGCCGGTGCCGCTCGCGAGGAAGATGATCGGCTTGTCGCTGTCTTCGCGCAGGAAGAAGGTGCCGAAGGGTCCCTCGAAGCGCAGGATCTCGCGCTCCTTCATGCGGGTGAAGACGTGTTCGGTGAAGGTGCCGCCGGGGTAGTGGCGCAGGTGCAGCTGCAGCAACTCGTCGTCGTGGGGCGCATTCGCCATCGAGAAGGCGCGCCGCTTGCCGTCCTTGGTCAGGATCTCGATGTACTGCCCGGCCAGGAACTGCAGACGCTCGTTGGCGGGCAGCCGCAGATGGAGCGCCATGACGTCGGGGGCAAGCCGTTCCATCTTCTGCACTCGACATGGCAGGGTCTTGATCGGGATGTCCCGCACGGCGCTGATCTCGCGCGATTCGATCACCAGATCCGAGAGCGGGCGCGCCTGGCAGAAGAGGGCGAAGCCCGCTTCGCGGTCGGCGTCGGGCAGCGCCGTGGGCTGGTAGCGGCCGTAGTCGACCGTGCCTGCCACGATCATCCCCTTGCACGTGCCGCACGCGCCGTCACGGCAGCCGTAAGGCAGCGGGTAGCCCTGGCGCAGCGCCGCCGCGAGAACGGTTTCGTCGGCCTCCACGTCGAACACGTGGTCGCTCGGTTTGATGGTGACGCGGCGGGTCATGGTGGTCCTTTCGAGTCCGCCCGGGGCGGGTGGGCCGGCGGCCGGCCGAATTCCTTCACGTTGCGACGATGCGAAGATTGTTGATCGTAGGCTGCGGCGACGTGGCGCTCCGCGCCGCGCCGCTGCTCGCCCGGCGCTATCGCCTGTATGGCCTGTCGCATCGGCCGGAGCACCGTGCCGCCCTGCGCGAGCGCGGCATCACGCCCATCGCCGGCGATCTCGACGACCGCCGCCGGCTGCGGCGCCTTGCCGGTGTGGCGCACGATGTCCTGCACCTCGCACCGCCGCCCCCGCGCGGGCGCAAAGACGAACGCACCGCGCGACTCCTGGCGGCTCTTTGCGGCCGCGGAAGTCTACCACGGCGATTCCTGTACATCAGTACCTCCGGGGTCTATGGCGACTGCCGCGGCGCGCTGGTCCCGGAGACCCGTCGGGTCGCCCCCGGCACCGATCGCGCACGCCGTCGGGTCGATGCGGAGCGCAGGCTGCGCGCGTTCCAGCGCCGCACCGGGGTCCCGGTCTCGGTCCTGCGCGTGCCCGGCATCTATGCGGCGGATCGACTGCCCGCTGCCGCGCCTGCGGGCCGGTACCGCCGCGCTCGTGCGCGACGAAGACGCGTTCTCGAACCACGTTCACGCCGATGATCTCGCACGCATCTGTGCCGCGGCCTTGCGGAAAGGGCGGCCGGGGCGCGTCTATCACGCGGTGGACGAGAGCGAGCTGCGCATGGGCGACTATTTCGATGCCGTGGCCGATGCGTTCCACCTTCCACGGCCGCCGCGCGTGACCTGGGAGGTGGCGCAGGCAACCCTTTCGCCGGAGCTGCTCTCCTTCATGGGTGAATCCCGCCGGCTTTCCGGCGCTCGGCTGCACCAGGAACTCGGCGTGCGGCTGCGCTATCCCACGGTTGCGAGCGCGCTCGCAGAGCTGACCGGGGAAACCCGTTAGAATCGAGCGTGATCGTCGATGACCGCCGTGGACATCCTTCTCATCTTCACCAATCTACCCGACCGCGCGAGCGCGCTTGGCCTGGCGCGGGATCTGGTCGAGGCGCGTTGTGCCGCCTGCGTGAACGTGCTCGGCGGTTGCACATCGGTCTACCGCTGGCAGGGCGAGATCGAGACGGCGGAAGAGGTCCCGGTGCTCATCAAGACCCGGTCGGCCCTTTACGGTGCGGTGGAGCAGGCGATTCGGGCGCGGCATCCGTACGACGTTCCCGAGATCATCGCGGTGCCCGTGTCGCAGGGGCTGCCGTCTTATCTCGAATGGGTGGAGACGGCGACCCTGCCTCCTGCCTCGGACCGCATAGCTGGCGCGGATTAGCGTGATCGGCATCCGGCTTCTCGTCCTTCTGTGGTTCGCGACCTTTGTCGTCGCGGCCAACGCGGCGGGCGGCGCGGGTGACGCCCTCAAAGCTTTCGGTAGTGGCCAATCGGAACCTGACTTCCTTCCGCCCGAAAAGGCGTTTCGGGGTCGAGGCGACGATGCGCGACGCGAGTTCCGCCGTCGTGCGTTTCGCGCCGGCTCCGGGCTATTACCTGTACAAGGAAAAGCTCGCGTTCCGTGCGGACGGCTCGGGCGGGGCAGCGGTCGCCGGCGTCGCCCTCCCCGCCGCGGAGGTGAAGCAGGATCCTACCTTCGGCTCTACCTACGTCTACCACGAGCCCTTCGAAGCCGTGATCGAGTTGAGCGGCGGCGGCGGCGGCCCGCACCACTCTTGCGGTCGATTATCAGGGCTGCGCCGAGCAGGGGCTCTGCTATGCACCCATGACGAAGACCTTCGCGCTGGATTTTGCGGGTCGTTCGGCGACGCCGCTGCCGGCGGCGGTGCACGGACGGCACCGTCGCCGAGGACAGCCGCATCGCCGTGACCCTGCGCGACGGCAGCCTGTGGGCATCGGTCGCAGCCTTCTTCGGGTTCGGGCTGCTGCTGGCGCTGACGCCCTGCGTGTTTCCCATGATCCCGATCCTGTCCGGCATCATTGCCGGGCAGGCGCATGCGGGGCTCTCGCATACCCGCGGTTTCATACTCGCGCTGGCGTATGTGCTCGGCATGGCGCTGACCTACGCCGCGGCCGGGGTCGCGGCCGGGCTCTCCGGTACCATGCTGTCGGCCGTCCTCCAGAGTCCCTGGGTGCTGGTCACCTTCGCGGCGATCTTCGTGCTGCTCGCCTGCTCCATGTTCGGCCTCTACGACCTGCAGCTGCCGACCGTGCTCCAGAGCAAGCTCGCCGCAGAGGCCAACCGGCTGCATGGCGGCCACTTCGCGGGGGTGTTCGGCATGGGGTCGGTGTCGGCCCTGATCGTCGGCCCCTGCGTGGCCCCGCCCCTGGCGGGTGCGCTGCTCTACATCTCGCAGACGCGCGAGGCGTTGCAAGGCGGCGCCGCGCTCTTTGCCATGGGCCTCGGCATGGGTGTGCCACTGCTCCTCATCGGGGCCACGGGCGGCGCGGTATTGCCGCGGTCGGGGCCCTGGATGGAAGCAGTCAAGCAGGTGTTCGGGGTGGTAATGCTCGGCGTCGCGATCTGGCTCGTCTCGCCGCTACTGCCCGCGGTGGTGGTCATGCTCGCCTGGGCAGCGCTTTTCATCTGCTCGGCGATTTTCCTGCACGCCATCGACCCGCTGCCGCACGGGGCCTCCGGCTTTCGCAAGCTCTGGAAGGGCATGGGCGTGATTGCCCTCATGGTCGGCGTGGCCTTGCTCGTGGGCGCCCTGTCCGGCGGTCGGGACGTGCTGCAGCCGCTCGCCGGACTGCGCGCCGCGGGAGGCGGCCCGGAGCAGGCGCTCCAGTTCCAGCGGGTACGCAACGTGGGAGAACTGGAAGCGCGTCTCGCGCAGTCGCGTGGCACGCCCGTGATGCTCGACTTCTACGCCGACTGGTGCGTCGCCTGCAAGGAAATGGAGCGCTTCACGTTCACGGACGACCGCATCCGCGCCCGGCTCGACAAGTTCGTCCTGCTGCAGGCGGACGTGACCGACAACACCGCGGAGGACCGTGCGCTCATGCAGCGCTTCAGCCTGTTCGGCCCTCCCGGGTACATCTTCTTCTCGGCGGCGGGGAACGAGATCTCGGGGCTACGCGTGACCGGCTTCAAGCCCGCCGACATCTTCCTGGACATCCTGAAGCAGGTCAGCGGCTGATGAGCAAGCTGCGGTGGGCCGCGCTCGCCGCGGCGGTGGCGATCGTCGCCGCCGTCGCCGGGGTTGCCGTCCGCAGCCTCTTGCTCGACGACGTGAAGCCCCCCGCAGCCGCAGCCGCGTCCGGCGACATGCTCGAGGCAGCCTTCGCCGACCTCGCGGGAACGCCGCAGCGCCTCGACCAATGGCGCGGGAAGGTGCTGGTCGTGAATTTCTGGGCGACCTGGTGCCCGCCCTGCCTCAAGGAGATTCCCGAGTTCATCCGGATGCAGAACCGGTATCGCGAGCAGGGGCTCCAGTTCGTCGGCATAGCCATCGACCAGCCGGACAGAGTGGCGGCGTTCGCCGACGAGATGCGTTTCAACTACCCCGTGCTGATAGGCGCCCTCGAAGCGGTGGAGCTCCTGCGCGCGCTCGGCAATCAGCACGGCGGCCTGCCGTTCACGGTGGTGTTCGACAGGAGCGGTGCCATCGTCGCAACGGAGCTGGGAGCGTTCGACGAGCCGAAGTTATCGCGGCTTATCGAACCACTTCTGTGACGTTCGCGGCATATTGTGAGATTTTCGGCGCGCCGCGTGCTTCCGGCAGGCGCAGCGCGGACTGGACGAACTGTGCCGAACTGCGTCAAACTGCGAGGATGTCAGCCGCCGCCCCGCAGCATATTCTCGTCCTGCACGGCCCCAATCTGAATCTTCTGGGGACGCGCGAGCCGGAACATTACGGGCGCGTCACACTGGCGGAAATCGACGAGCGGCTCGACCGCCGTGCAGCAGCAGCGGGGGTGCGGCTCGCAGCGTATCAGAGCAATTCCGAAGGCGAGCTGGTCGACCGGGTGCACGCAGGATCACGTTCCGGAGTCGACTTCGCGATCGTCAATCCGGCTGCGCTCACGCACACGAGTGTTGCGCTGCGTGACGCCCTGGCGTCGGTGGCTCTTCCCTTCGTCGAGGTTCACCTGTCCAATGTCTTTGCCCGCGAGGCCTTCCGCCATCACTCCTATTTCAGCGATATCGCGGTCGGCGTGATCTGCGGGCTCGGCGCTCGCGGCTACGAGCTCGCCCTCGAGTTCGCGCTCGATTATCCCCTCAGGAGGCTGAGCATGGATCTGCGCAAGCTGAAGAAGCTGATCGACCTCGTAGAGCAGTCCGGGATCGCCGAGCTCGAGATCACTGAAGGTGAGGAGCGGGTCCGCATCGCCCGCGTGGGCGCCGCAAGGCCCGGCACAAATCGTCGGCAACGGACCCCAGGCCGCGGCTCCGGTCGCAGCCGGCGGGCAGCCGGTGGCTGCGGCCGCCGCCGCAGAGCCAGAGGGGCACGTGGTGAAGTCGCCGATGGTGGGCACCTTCTACCGCGCCCCCTCGCCCGGCGCGCCCACCTTCGTGGAGGTGGGTTCCCAGATCAAGGAGGGGGAGACCCTCTGCATCATCGAGGCGATGAAGCTCCTGAACGAGATCGAGTCGGACAAGACCGGGGTCGTGAAGGCGATCCTCGTCGAAAACGGCCAGCCGGTCGAGTTCGGTGAACCTTTGTTCGTGATCGGCTAACGTTCCGGTGGCCCCGGTACGCCGCTCGCCGCGCCGTGGGTAGAACGGCCGGCCGATCCTGATACTGCGCCGCCTGCTGACGCTCCCATGTTCGAGAAGATCCTGATCGCCAACCGCGGGGAGATCGCGCTGCGCGTCCAGCGCGCCTGCCGCGAGCTCGGCATCAAGACGGTCGTGGTGCACTCCGAGGCGGACCGCGAGGCCAAGTACGTGCGCCTGGCCGACGAGTCGGTTTGCATCGGTCCACCGCCGTCCTCGGCGAGAGCTACCTCAACATCCCGGCCATCATCAGCGCGGCCGAGGTCACGGACGCCGAGGCCATCCACCCCGGCTACGGCTTCCTGTCCGAGAACGCGGACTTCGCCGACAAGGTCGAGCGGAGCGGTTTCGTGTTCATCGGTCCGCGGCCCGAAACCATCCGCCTCATGGGCGACAAGGTGAGCGCGAAGCAGTCGATGAAGCGCACCGGCGTGCCGTGCGTGCCCGGCAGCGAAGGGCGCGCTGCCCGAAGCGCCGGCGGAGATCGTCAAGATCGCGCGCGCCATCGGCTATCCGGTCCTCGTCAAGGCCGCGGGCGGCGGCGGCGGGCGCGGGATGCGCGTCGTCCACACCGAAGCCGCACTGCTCAACGCCGTGGCGACCACGCGCGCCGAGGCCCAGGCTGCCTTCGGCAACCCCATGCTCTATCTGGAGAAGTTCCTGGAGCGGCCGCGGCACATCGAGATCCAGGTGCTGGCCGACGAGCACCGCAATGCGGTGTACCTGGGCGACCGCGACTGCTCCATGCAGCGCCGGCACCAGAAGATCATCGAGGAAGCGCCCGCCCCCCACGTGAGCGCCCGCGAGCGCGCCCGCATCGGCGAGCGCTGCGCGGAGGCGTGCCGCAAGATCAGCTATCGCGGCGCCGGCACCTTCGAGTTCCTGTACCAGGACGGCGAGTTCTACTTCATCGAGATGAACACGCGGGTGCAGGTCGAGCACCCGGTGACCGAGATGATCACCGGCATCGACATCGTGCAGGAGCAGATCCGCATCGCTGCGGGCGAGCGGCTGCGGATTCAGGCAGCGCGACATCAGCTTTCGCGGCCATGCGCTCGAGTGCCGCATCAACGCCGAGGATCCCTACAAGTTCACGCCCTGCCCCGGGCGCATCGTCTCCTATCACCCGCCCGGCGGTCCCGGCATCCGCGTCGACACCCACATCTACGCCAACTACGTCGTACCGCTCCCACTACGACTCGCTGATCGGCAAAGTGATCGCTTACGGCGAGAACCGCGACCAGGCGATCGCCCGGATGCGCATCGCACTCTCGGAGATGATCGTGGAGGGAATCCAGCACCAACATCCCGCTGCACCAGCAACTGCTCACGGACGCGAACTTCCTGCGCGGCGGCACCAGCATCCATTACCTCGAACAGAAGCTCGCCGCCAACAAGGGCGGCTGATCGCAGGAAGATCCATGGCCTGGATCGCCATCCACTTCGTCGTGCCGGGCGACCGCGTCGAACGGGTGTCCGACGCCCTGCTCGAAGGCGGGGCGCTGTCGGTGGACGCCGCCGACGGCCATGCGGACACCGCGGCCGAAACGCCCATCTTCGGAGAACCCGGCGCGACCGTCTCGCCGTGGCCGGCGACGCGCTTGACGGCACTCTTCCCGGCCGGCGCGGACGCCACGATGCTCGTGCGACGCGCGCTCGCCGCGTGTGGCATCGACGGCCGAGGTCGAGCTGCACGCCGGGCGAGTGGACGACGCCGACTGGGTGCGTCTGACCCAGGACCAGTTCCAGCCGATCCGGATCTCGGATCGGCTCTGGGTCGTGCCCACTTGGCACACGGCGCCCGATCCGGCCGCGGTGAACGTCGTGCTCGATCCGGGCGTCGCCTTCGGCACCGGCAGTCATCCCGACCACCCGGCTCTGCCTGGCATGGCTGGCGCGCAAGATCGCGGGCGGTGAGCGCGTGCTCGACTACGGCTGCGGTTCGGGCATTCTCGCGATCGCGGCCATGAAGCTCGGTGCGAGGGAGGCGGTCGGCGTGGACATCGACCCGCAGGCGGTGGTTGCGGCCGCCCGCAACGCAGATGAGAATCGCATCGCCGCGCGGTTCGTTGGTCCGGATGCCGAGCGCGGCGGCGAGTACGACATCGTGGTCGCGAACATCCTCTCGAATCCGCTCCAGGCCCTCGCGCCGCTGCTCGCCGCCCGCGTCCGACGCGGCGGGTGCCTCGTCCTCTCCGGCATTCTCGAACCGCAGGCGCAGCACGTGGCGGCGAGCTATGCAAGCGATGCTCCACCTCGCGCCCGCTGCCGTGCTCGACGGCTGGGTGCTGCTCACGGGCACGCGGCCCGCGAGCCTCGCCACATGAGCCTCGCGACCCGCTGCCCGGTTTGCGAGGCGTTGTTCCGGGTGACGCCGGACCAGTTGCGGGCGCGCGCCGGACAAGTCCGCTGCGGGCGCTGCAACGCCGTGTTCGACGGTCTCGCGCATCTGGTTCCGGAGTCCGGAACGCTGCGCCGCCGCAGGACGAGGCGAAACCGGAGACGGTCGACGCGCCGCTTTCCGCGATCGCATCGCTCGATTTTGCGGGCGGGACCGGGCGCGTGGCGCAAGAGCGCGGCCGCCGCGACGAGCGCCGGCACGTCGGTGGAACGCCTTCCGGTCACGGCCGCCGCCCCGATTCGACCGACTGGCTGCGCCGGCAGTGGCGACCGGTCGCGGTGTCCGCGCTGCTGCTGGCGCTCCTCGCGGTGCAGATCGGACTCCGGCAGCGGGACATGCTGGCGGCCGAACATCCGGGCCTGCGCCCGATTCTGGTCGGCCTGTGCGGCATTCTGGGCTGCGAGGTCGATCTCCCGCGCGCGGTGGACCGCCTGTCGATCGAGGGAGACGAAATGATCGCCGCGGATCCGAAAGACCCGAGCCGCGTCGCTGCTCGTCGCCACGCTGCGAAACAGCGCTGCGTTCCCGGTGGCGTACCCGTCCCTCGAGCTTTCGCTGCAGAATGCGCAGCGAGGAAATCCTGGCGCGGCGGGTTCTCGGTCCGGCCGACTATCTGGAGGCCGGCAGCGACGTGGCGCACGGTATCGCCGCGCAAGGCGACGTGAACCTCGGCTCGCGCTCGATACCGGCACGTTGCGGGCAGAGGGCTATCGCTTGTTCCTGTTCTACCCGTAGACCGCGCTGCGGCCGACTAACTTTCACGGGAGCGTCGGGTGAGGCGCGCTACAATCCCGCGTTCCGGCAACCGCCGTCCATCCCCAACCACCCAAAGAGGAGAAGACCATGGCTCAAGTCACTCTCGGAGGCAATCCGATCAGTGTCGCAGGCACGTTTCCCAAGCCCGGCGAGCCAGGCGCCGGACTTCAGTCTCGCGACGAAGGATCTTGAAGGACGTCGGGCTCGCCGAGTATGCGGGCAAGCGCAAGGTGCTGAACATCGTGCCCAGCCTGGACACGCCGGTGTGCGCGAAGAGCACCCGCGTGTTCAACGAGCAGGCGGGCAACATGGCGAACACGGTGGTGCTCGTGATGTCCGCCGACCTGCCTTTCGCCATGAACCGCTTCTGCAGCACCGAAGGACTCAACAACGTGCGTCACGCTCTCGACCTTCCGCGGCCGCGACTTCCACGGCAAATACGGCGTCGACATCACCGACGGCGCATTGCGGGGCGTGACCGCGCGGGCAGTCGTGGTGCTGGACGAGAACAACAAGGTCCTCTATTCCCAGCTCGTGCCCGAGATCAAGGAGGAGCCCGACTACGCTGCGGCGCTCGCGGCGCTGAAGTGATGCGCCGGCCGGCTCGCCAGCGGGCGTTCGGCGACCCGACGCGCTCGCGGCGCTGCTGCTCGCGACTGTGGTCTCGGTCGTCCATGGCGCGCCCGAGCGGGTCGTCAAGGGCTTCGCAATCCGGAGTCGGTGCTGATCGGGCCGCGCGGCGAGATCTACGTCTCCCAGATCGGCGAGTTCGCGAAGGACGGCGACGGCAGCGTGGTGCGGGTGAAGCCGGATGGCACCATCCAGCCGTTCGCGTCCGGCCTGAACGACCCGAAAGGGCTCACCCACGACGGCATCAACCTGTACGTGACCGATCGCGACCAGATCTGGCGGATCGATCCGCAAGGGCAATCGCCACCGTGTTCGTGAACCGGGCCGCGTTCCCGATGGTGCCGAAGTTCCTGAACGACATCGTCCACGACGGCGCCGGCCATCTCTACGTCTCCGACAGCGGCGCCAAGGGCGTGGGCGGCGCGATCTTCAGAATCACGCGCCCGCGGCAAGGTCGATCTCGTCAGCAACTCCGCCCTCGACCCGCTGGTGAAAAGTCCCGAACGGCCTCGTGATCGATGGACCGAACCGCCTGCTGGTGGTCGATTTCGCAACGGGCGACCTGTACCGCATCTCGCTCAAGACCGGCAAGAGCGAGAAGCTCGCGACGGGCTTCGGCGGCGGCGACGGCCTCGCGCTCGACCGCAGGCGGCAGCTCTACGTGAGCGACTGGAAGAACGGGCATGTCTGGCGACTGTCCTTGCGCGACCGCAGTCCCAGACCCGGTGAAGTACGACCAGCACTTCGAGGCGGCCGCGGACATCACGCTCGACGCCTCCGAGCGCTTTCTCATCGTGCCCGACATGAAGGCGGGGACATTGACCTGGCTGCCGGTCAAGCCGTGACCCTGCGACAGGAGCCGCTCGAGACCCGCGCAGCCGCTGCGCGCAGCGATGCCGACGCCCAGCGCCCGCGGCGCTGGCGAATCGCCGCACAAGGGCAAGACCGGTGTGCGCCGCCTGTGGAATGCGCTCTTCTACTCGATGGCCGGCCTCAAGGCGGCGTTCGTGCACGAGGATGCGTTCCGCCAGGAAGCGATCCTGGCCGCGCTGCTCATTCCGACCGCGCTCTTGCTGCCGGTGAGCGGCGTCGGCAAAGCGGTCATGATCGCCGCCGTCCTGCTCGTCATCGTCGTCGAGCTCCTCAATTCCGCCGTGGAAGCCGCGGTGGACCGCATCTCCCTCGAAAACCACCGTCTCGCCAAGCGCGCGAAGGACATCGGCAGCGCGGCGGTCTTCGTGAGTCTCGTGAACGTGCTGGTCGTCTGGGTCCTCGTGCTCTGGGGCTGACCGGCCTTTCGGTCCCGCCGGCTCTGACCGCCGTTCGCGCAGAGTCGGCTCCGCATCCGTCACACAAATGATCATGCTTCGGTCATCGTAGTTTCGCGGGCCGCCCGCGAGACTGGCGGCATGCGAGACGACTCGATCCTGTTCGAGCAGCTTCCGGTCGGCGCGGAAGTCACTGCGGATCGCGGTCGTCACGGAAACCTATCCGCCCGAGGTCAACGGCGTGGCGATGACCCTGGGGCACTTCGTGTCCGGGCTGCACCGGCGCGCAGCACGAGGTGCAACTGATCCGACCGCGGCAGGACGAGCGGCGACCGGGCCGGGCAGCGGCGAGCGCTTTCAGGAGGTGCTGCAAGCGCGGCGTGCCGATACCGCGGTATCCCGCCCTCAAGATGGGGCTGCCGGCAAAGCAGGCGCTGACGCGCCTTTGGTCGCGTGCAGCGGCCCGACCTCGTCCACATCGTGACGGAAGGTCCGCTCGGCTGGTCCGCGCTGCAGGTCGCACTGAAGCTGCGGCTGCCGGTGTGCTCCGATTTCCATACCAACTTCCACGCGTACAGCCGCCATTACGGCATCGGCTGGCTCAAGACGCCGATCGCAGCCTATCTGCGGAAGTTCCACAACCGGACCCGCTGCACCATGGTGCCGACCGACGGCGATGCGCGACGAGCTTGTCGGAGATGGGCTTTCGCAACCTGCGGGTGGTCGCCCGCGGCGTGGATACCGGCCTTTTCGATCCGGCGCGGCGCAGCGAGGTCTTGCGCGAGCGCTGGGGAGCGGGACCGGACGACCCCGTCGTCGCTCTACGTCGGCCGGCTCGCGCCGGAGAAGAATCTGCCGGCGCTCATCGCCGCGTTCGATGCCATACGGGTGCGCACGCCGCGGGCCCGGCTCGTCCTGGTGGGCGACGGCCCGGAGAGCGCAACATTCGCGGCGCGGCATCCCGATTTCATTTTCGCCGGATTGCGCGTGGGCGAGGATCTCGCCGCCCATTACGCGTCCGGCGACATCTTTCTATTTCCGAGTCTCACGGAGACTTACGGCAACGTCACCATCGAAGCCATGGCGAGCGGCCTTGCGGTCGTAGCTTACGACTACGCTGCCGCCGCCGAGCACATAGAGCACGCCCGGAGCGGACTTCTGGCCGAGTACGACGACGTCGAGGAACTCGTGCGCTGTGCCGCGGAGCTGGCCGAGGATCCCGAGCGGATAAAACGCTACGGCGCGCGCGCCCGCGCGACCGCGCTGAAACTGGACTGGGACCGGGTAGTCGGCGAGCTCGAAGCGGTGTTCTTGACCGTGGCCGAAGCGGCAGCGGCGGAGCGCGATCCGGCGTAGCCCCCTATAGCACCCGCCAGCTCACGGTGCCGCCGCCGCGGAGCGGCACCAGCGTGCCGGTTCCGAACGCGAACTCGGCCGGCACCGGCCAGGTTTCCCGCACCAGGGTGACGGTGTCCTCGTTCTTGGGCAGCCCGTAGAAGAGCGGTCCGTGGATGCTCGCGAAGCCTTCGAGGCGATCGAGTGCCCCGGCCGCGGCGAATACCTCGGCGTACAGCTCGATGCCGGCGTGCGCGGTGAAGATGCCCGCGCAGCCGCAAGCCGCTTCCTTCTCGCTTCGCGCGTGGGGTGCGCTGTCGGTGCCCAGGAAGAACTTCGGGCTCCCGCTGGTCGCGGCGTCGATCAGCGCCAGCCGATGCTCTTCGCGCTTCAGGATCGGCCGGCAGTAATGGTGCGGACGGATGCCGCCGGAGAACATCGCGTTCCGGCTAAGCAGCAGGTGATGCGCGGTGATGGTGGCGGCGACCCGCGCCGGCGTGCCGCGCACGAAGCGCACCGCCTCCCGCGTCGTGATGTGCTCCAGCACGACCCGCAGGCGCGGATGGCGGCCGAGCAGGGGCGCCAGGGTGCGGTCGAGGAAGATCTTCTCGCGATCGAAGATGTCGACCTCCGCGAAGGTGACCTCGCCGTGCACGAGCAACGGCAGGTTCACCTCCTCCATCGCCTCCAGCGCCGCCTGGCAGCGCGCGAGGTCGGTCACGCCGGAATCGGAGTTCGTGGTCGCGCCCGCCGGGTAGTACTTCACACCGTGCACGACACCGCTCTTCTTCGCCCGGATCACTTCCTCCGCCGTCGTGTTGTCGGTCAGATAGAGGGTCATCAGGGGCATGAACCGGCTCGCGGGCGGCAGCGCCGCCAGGATGCGGCGCCGGTACGCCAAAGCCATGTCGGTCGTCGTGACCGGCGGCGCGAGGTTCGGCATGACGATCGCCCGGCCGAAGCGGGCCGCGGTGAAGGGCAGCACGGCCTGCAGCGCATCGCCGTCGCGCAGATGCAGATGCCAGTCGTCCGGGCGCGTGATCGTCAAACGGGTCATCGAATCATCTCCAGATCGGGCGGGGGGCGGGACTTGTCACCGGCAGGAAGCCGCCGCTCTCAAGCATTTTACGTTCTCGGCCGCACCGTTAGCCATGCCGGATAAGCCAGCCCGAACCGGATCGCGGCAGCCCGCATGACGAAGATGGCGAGCGCCGAGGAGAGAGCGGCAAGCTCGCTCGCGTGCGGCAGGACCAGAATCAAGCCGGCATAAAGGAGCCCGCCCAGAAGGATCGGCGTCGCGTAGAGCTCCTTCCGCGTGAGCAGCGTCGGCTCGCCGATGAGCACGTCTCGTATCAATCCGCCGCCGATCCCCGTCACGATGCCCATCACGACCGCGACCGGGGCGTTGTGCGCGAGTCCCAGCGTCTTGTCGATGGCGAGCACCGTGAAGAGCGCGCACGCCAGGCCGTCGAGGTAAAGCAGCAGGGTGTAGGTGTCGCGCAGGTGCCGGTCGAGCGCGAAAGCCACCACCGTCGCAGCGAGCGCGACGGTGACGTAGGTGAAGTCCTGCAGCCAGAACACGGGCACGCCGAGCACCATGTCGCGCACCGTCCCGCCCCCCACCGCGGTCACCACGCCAATCACCACCACGGCGAACAAATCCAGGTTGCGGTGGCCGGCAGCCAGCACGCCCGTCACCGCGAACACGGCGATGCCGACCTGACCTGCCCAATAGCTGAACATGTCTGCGCCTCCTCGTGCAGATGCTGCGCGCCTCAGTCCGGCCCGGCTTTGAGCGCCAGCGCGCGCTCGTAGAGGCGGTTGCGGCTCGCGCCCGAGATCGCGGCGGCAAGCGCGACGGCCTGCTTCAACGGCAGTTCGGCGAGCAGCACCCGCAGCACGCGCTCGGCGTCGGCATCTTCCGACTCCGTCTCGGCGACGGCGCCGTCGACCAGCAGCACGAGCTCGCCTTTCTCCCGGTTAGGATCCGTTGCCACCCACTGCTCGGCCTCGGCGAGGGCGCAGGTGTGAAACGACTCGAAGCGCTTGGTCATCTCGCGCGCCAGCGTGACGGTGCGCGCCGTCCCGAGCGTGTCGCGCAGATCGGCGAGCGTCTCGCGCAGCCGATGGGGCGCCTCGTAGAAGACGAGCAGAAAGGGCAGCGGCCGCAACGCCGCGAGCGCTCTCCGACGCGCTGCCGCGCGGGGCGGCAGGAAGCCGCAGAAGAGGACGCGATCGGCCGTGCGCCCCGACGCCGAGAGCGCGGCAATGGCCGCGTTGGGCCCGGGAACGGGTGTCGCCTCGAAGCCCGCAGCACGCACCGCTGCCACGATCTCGGCACCGGGATCGGAGAACCCGGGCGTTCCGGCATCGGAGACGAGCGCAACGCTCTTGCCACCGTGCAGCAGGGCCACGATGCGCGCGGCGGCGCGGCGCTCGTTGTGCTCGTGCGCGGCCATGAGCTTCGTGTGGATGCCGTGGTGCTGCAGAAGCTTTCGCGTCACCCGCGTGTCCTCGGCGGCGATCACGTCGACCGCCCCCAGCACCGCCAGTGCGCGCAGAGTCAAGTCACCCAGGTTTCCCAGGGGGGTCGCGACTACATATAATCTCGGGTCCTCCCCTTCGCTTTCCGCCGCCATGCAAGGCTGGTTCACCTTCCTCGCCGTCATCGTCGCGTCACTATACGGACCCGCCTCGGGCGCCGCCACCGCGGGCGCACCGACGCCCCACATCGCGGTCCTGCTGCCCACGCAGTCACCCGGCTTCGGCCGGTACGCCGACAGCGTGCGCCAGGGCGTGCTCGCCGCCGCCAAGGTGCAGGGGAAGGGCGCGCTGCCGGTGACGGTGTACGGGATGGTCGACGAAGCCAAGGACGCGGTCGCGAACTACGACCTCGCGGTCGCCCAGGGCGCGCGGGTGGTGATTGGCCCCCTCACGCGGCCCGGTGTGAACGCCATCGTCGCCCATAATTCGGTCGCGGTACCCACCCTGGCACTGAATCCACCGGATGCAAGCCTGCCGACATCTCCCTATCTGTACGTCCTGGGGCTGCAGGCCGAACCCGAAGCGCGCCAGGTTGCCGCCTTCGCCCTCGACGAGGGACGCCGGGCGGCCCTCGTGGTCACCGCCGACAGCCCGCTCGCAAAGCGCATTCAGGACGCCTTCACCGAAGCCTTCGAAGCGCGGGGCGGGCGCATTGCCGCTGTCGTGACGCTGCCGTCCGACGCCAAGGCCCTCGGTAAATTGCGCGGCACCTACGAGGCGAGCGGCGCCGACATGATCTTCGTCGCCTGCGACGCCCAGCGCGCCCGTTTTCTGCGCGCCTTCGCCGACCGGAGCACGCCGTTCTACGGGACTTCGCAGCTCTTCGCCACGCGCGGCGACGCGATGACGAACAGCGATCTCGAGGGCGCGCGCTTCCTCGACATGCCCTGGATGGTGCAGCCCGATCACCCGGCGGTGATGATCTATCCGCGGCCGGCTGCCGCGTCGGCGAGCAACGAGCAGGAGCGGTTCTACGCCCTCGGCATCGACGCTTATCGCGTAAGCCAGACCCTGCTCGACGGGCCCCCACCTTCGGCCGCGAGCCTGGACGGCGTGACCGGACGTATCGATCTCACGGCGGGGCAGACCCTCGAGCGCAGTCTCACGCCGGCGGAATTCGGCCCGGACCAGCCGAAGGTGCTGTTTCGTCCGTGAGCGCCGGGCGGGCGGTCCGGGCCGGTCGCAGCGCCGCATGAGCGATCGCGGACAGGCGGCGGAGGCCATCGCCGCGGAGTTCCTGAGCGGTCAGGGGCTCGCGATCCTGCACCGGAACTTTCGCTGCCGATTCGGCGAGATCGATCTCATCGCCCGCGACGGCGACGCCGTGGTGTTCGTCGAAGTGCGCATGCGCGGCCGCGCTGACTTCGGCGGCGCGGCCGAGAGCATCACGAGCCGCAAGCGCGCGCGGCTCCTGAAAGCCGCAGGCTTCTACCTCTCGGCACAGCGCCGGACGCCGCGCTGCCGCTTCGACGCCGTGCTCGTGTCCGGTGCCGAAGGCCGCATCGAATGGATTCGCGACGCCTTCGGCGAATAGGCTCGACGAGCGCCCGGGTTGCCCCTTCATGCGATAATCGCGGCCGTTGCGCTCCCGCACCCACGGACCGATGGACCTGATCACCCGGATAAGCAACCACTTCACCGACAGCGCCGAGCTCAAGCTGCAGGCTGTCGGCGCGCTCGCGGCGCCGATCGCCGCGGCTGCCGAGCGCATGGTCCAGTGTCTGGTGAACGACGGCAAGATCATGAGTTGCGGCAACGGCGGTTCCGCCGCCGACGCCCAGCACTTCGCGGCCGAAATGCTGAACCGCTTCGAGATCGAGCGTCCGGGGCTCGCGGCGATCGCGCTCACCACGGACTCGTCGACGCTCACCTCGATCGCCAACGACTACGACTACAACCAGGTGTTCTCGAAGCAGGTGCGCGCCCTGGGGCAGACCCACGACGTGCTGCTCGCGATCTCCACCAGCGGCAACTCGCGCAACGTGATGGAGGCGATCGTGGCCGCCCACGAGCGCAATCTCGGGGTGGTCGCGCTCACCGGCCAGACCGGTGGCCAGATCGCCGCCATGCTCGAACCCGGCGACATCCACGTCTGCGTGCCCGCCACCAATACCGCCCGCATCCAGGAAGTGCACATCCTCACCCTGCACTGCCTGTGCGATGCCATCGATTGTCTATTGCTGGGAGTGGAATGATGAGACTTTGCTCGGTTCTCTTGCTGGTGATGCTGGTCCCGGTACTCGGCGGCTGCGTCGCCGCGGCAGTGGTCGGAGGCGGAGCCGCGGCGGCGGCCGTCGGTTTCGACCGCAGGTCCACCGGCGCGTACACCGACGACGAGACCATCGAGTGGAAGACATCCCTCGCCATTCGCGAGAAGTTCGGTGAGAAGGTGCACGTCAATGTCACCAGCTTCAACCGGATCGTGCTGCTTACCGGCGAGGCTCCGACCGAGGAGATGAGGCAGGAAATTCAGAAGATCGCGCGCACGGAGAGCGTACGCGACGTGAGAAACGAGATCGCGGTGGGCAAACCGACAACCCTCGAGAACTGGACGGACGACTCGTACCTCACGAGCAAGGTCATGGCGAACCTGCTCGGCAACAAGGACGTCAACCAGTACCACGTCAAGGTCGTCACCGAAGGCGGCGTCGTCTATCTGATGGGGCTGGTCACGCGGAAGGAAGGCGAGGCGGCGGCCCAAGCCGCGAGCACCACGAGCGGTGTGAAGCGGGTGGTGAAGGTGTTCGAGTACACGGGGTAAGAAGCGCGCCCGTGCGCAGATCCGGATCGTCCACGCAGTTCGCCCGCAGCGCCCGGTGCGCTGCAGCGGTCGCGCTTTTCGTCGCTGCGCTGGCGCACGCTGCGGCGCCTGCGCTCGAGGGCCGCTGGACCCTGGTGGACCGGACTGCACTGGGCGGTGCCAAGGGCGACCGCGGACCGGACATCACGCTCGAGATCAAGGGCGACAGCCTCAGCGCGAGCACCGGCTGCAACCTTGCGGGCGGAAGCATCAAGGAACGAGGCGGCCGCCTCGAGATCGGCCTCCTCGCGGCCACCATGATGGCGTGCCCGCCCGCGGTGGCCAAGCTCGAGGCGCGCTACTTCGACATGCTCCAGCAGCGACCCGCCTATCGACTCGAGGGCGGCATGCTGACGCTCTCCGCGGCGGGCAGCACGTTCACCTTCAGACGGATGCCGGCCCCCGGTGCCACCGCCGAGACGAAGCTCGTCTACGTCGCGGCCGAGCGCAAGGACTGCGCAGGTGTCGCGCCGATGCAATGCCTGCAGGTGCGGCAGCAGAAGACGGAGCCGTGGACACTTTTCCACGGCGAAATCGCCGGTTTCGAGCCGCAGCCCGGCATCGAGTATCGTCTGCGCATTTTCGAGGAGACCGTGCCGAAGCCGCCGGCGGATGGCTCGTCCAGGCGCTGGGTGCTCGACCAGGTGATCGAGCAGCGGGTGGTGAAGCCGCCGCGCTGACCGCGGGAGCAACCCTCAGGCGTCGCGCACCAGCTTGGCGATGTTCGCGGTGTCGAGGGTCTTTGCCTGCTCCTGAATCTGGGTCGCGAGCCTGGCCTGCAGGGTTTTCGCTTCCTCGGCCATCGCGGCGAACACCTGCTTCAACCGCGCCGCATCGAGTGTGCGCCCGCCCGCGTAGTACTCGCGCGCGACCTTGCCGAGCGCGTAGGTGGTCACGAACGAAAATGCCGACCCCGTGGCCTGGCGGCCGGCCGCACCGATGAGCCCGCCGAAGCTGCCCAGAATGCCGCCGATGATCCGGCGTCCGAGATTCTCGACCACCTGCGACGTGAGGCCCACCCCGGCGGTTGCCGCGAAGTCCTTGATGCTGTGCTGGTCGAGCTCGAAGCCGTAGGACTGGCCGATGCGGTACACCATCTTCATCTGCAGCGGAATGATCGCCATCGATGCGAGCGTCTGGGGCAGGAGCTCGAGTGCACCGTTCAGCATCGCGTAGTTGAGGATCATCTTGTCCTGCTCCGCCGCGTTCGGCTGGGCTCGCGCGGGCGCCACCGGCTCCAGCGCCATGGACGTCACCGCCGTCGCCTCGCGTTCGAACGCCTCCGCGCGGCCCGCGTCCAGGTCGAGCGCGCGCCGCAGGTCGGCGAGGAACGCGGCCTCTGCTGCATTCTCGGCACCGTCGGCATTGCAGACGCATACGGCGAGCTCGAATGCCGGCTGGCGCACTGCGGGGGAGAGGCCCGCCACGATCTCGGAGAGCGCGGGACTGCGAGCGGTCACCTCTTCTTCGAGCTGCCGCAGGTCGAGGCTGGATCCGCCCGGAAAGGTCTGCACGATGCGCTCGAGCTCCGCGCGCTCGCGCTCGTCCTTGCCGCCGTCTACGAGGGCGGCGAGGAGGCACAGTTTGGTGATGGACTGCTGCTCTTGGGGGGTCATGACGGGTCCTCCGTGGGCTGGGTTGGAACGTGATGGAGCGCACTTCGTGCAGTTGCAATCGTCATCGGCGGTTCGCGTGCACGGGCTTTCCCGGCACGGATGACCGTCGATTTCGCGCGCCGTTCCCCGTATAATCGCGCAGCAAGCACTCTTTAAGGAAACATCCCATGGCAAACATCACCGAGCATCTGCTGGACGAAACGCGCCGACTGGTCTCGAACACGGAAGATCTGCTGAAGGCCACCGCGAGCGACGTGGGCGAACATGCCGACGCGGCGCGCGCGAAGCTCGAGCCCAAGCTGCGCCGGATCAAGGGCCAGCTCCTCGATCTCGAGTACGACCTCGAGCGCAAGGCCAAGCATGCCGCCCGCGAAGTGGACGCTTATGCCCACGACAACCCCTGGACGGTGGCCGGCGCCGGCATCCTGGTGGGTCTTCTGATCGGCATGCTCGTAAGCCGCCGCGACTGATCGTCGCGCAGCGCGTCGGCCGCGGCGCGGAGATTTGCGGGGTGAGCGACTCGTATGAGCGCACCAGCGCCGCGAGAGACCTGACGTCCGTCACAGCCCCGTCAACCGATGGACCGCCGCGAAGTAGAGGCGATACGGCAGCAGTTGCAGGAGCTTGAGTGCCCGCGTGAAGCGCTTCGGAAAGTGGATCTCGAAGGCGCCGCGCTCGAGCCCCGCGACGATCTCCCGCGCCGCCTCGTCGGCGGTAATGAGCGCCGGCATCTCGAATTCGTTCCGGTCGGTGAGCGGCGTCTTCACGAAGCCGGGATTGACGAGGTACACGGCGATCCCTTTCGGCTGCAGGTCGAGGTAGAGCGTCTCGGCGAAGTTGATGAGCGCTGCCTTGGTCGCCCCGTACAGCAGGCTGGTCGGCAATCCGCCATAGCCCGCCACGCTCGACACGATGGCGATGCCGCCCGCACCCTGCCGGAGCAACGTCGGCACGATCTCCGCCGTCGCCCCGAGCACGCCCATCATGTTGACCTCGAAGATCTCGCGCGCGGCCCCGGCATCGAGCTCCCACGCCCGCACCGGCTTGTGGGTGCCCGCCATGATGACGGCGAGATCGATCCCCTGCCAGACTGATTCGATCTCCGCGCGCGCCGACCTCACCGTGTCGATCGACGTGATGTCGAGCGGGAGCACGAGCGCGCGGTCGGCGTGCGCGCGCGCCAGCGCCTCGAGGGGCGCGCGACTGCGGGCAGAGAGCGCCACGCGCGCGCCGCGGGCGAGCAGCGAGCGCGCGGTGGCTTCGCCGATACCGCTGCTCGCGCCGATGATCCAGACGCGCCGGCCGCTCCAATCGCGGATCGGTGGATTGAGGCACATGGTCAGCCGCCGCGCCGGGTAAAGGAGAGCGTCACCTGTCCGAGCTCGACGCCGAACTTGCTCATGAACGACCGGTTGAGCAGGGTGCGATCATCGATCAGATACATCCAGTCGTCGAAGTCGACCTCGTAGGTTTTCCCGTCGTCGGTCGCGAGGTTGAGGACGTAGCGCCAACGCAGCGCGTTGCCATGGGCTTCGCCCTGGGCGGTGCCGATCACGTCCGACGCGGTGCCGGTATAGCGGTGCTCGTCCACCCGGGTGACGGTCCACACACGGCGCGTCTTCTTGCCGTCGGACCACGCGAAGTGTTCGTCGAGGGTGCCGACGTTTCCCTGCCAACTCGCATCGATGCGCACGTGGAAACGCTTCAGCACCTTGCCGCTGCGGTCCTGGAACATGCCCCAGCCGTCCACCGTGCCGTTGAAGAACCGCTCCAGGTCGAGCACCGGCTGCTCGTCCCTGTAGCTCTCCACCGGGGCGCTGGAACAGCCGGCAAGCGCGAGAACGACGGCGAGGAGTGCGACCAGGCCGCAACGGATAACGGGTGTCATGAGTGTCCTCCTTGTGGCGCGGGCCCGGGCACCTGCCCGGCGCCGTTATCGACGGGCGCGAACCACAGTGTGGCCGCGGCGGCGAGCTTGAGGGCGCTCGGTACCAGGGCGTACATGATGCCGAGCGCGAGCACGGAGCGCCCTGCGGCAGCGGGCTCGTAGCCCAGAAGCGCGAGCGCTGGCAACGCAATGCCCGCGGCGAGCGCGAGATTCAGCTTGGTGACCAGGTTCCAGAGCCCGAAGTAGGCGCCTTGCGCACGGATTCCCGCGCCGCGCCGGTCGCAGTCGATGACGTCGGCCAGGATCGAGGGCGGCAGGGCGAGATCGGCCCCCAGCGCGAAGCCCGACAGCGCGCACACCGCGGCGAAGGCGGTGGCATCGCCCGGTCCGAGCGCAAAGGCCCAGAAGAACCCGACTACGGAAACGACCATGCCCACGAGCCACGCCCGCTTCTTGCCGATCACCGCGGCCAGGCGCACCCACACCGGCATCCCGAACGCGCCGCAGACGAAGTACAGGGCCAGGAACGCGCCCTGGAGATCGGGGCGTTGCAGCACGTCGTCCACGTAGAAGAGCACCAGCGTCGCGGGGATCGACGCGGCGATGCCGTTCAGGACGAAGACGACGAGCAGCGCCCGGAAGCGCGGGTTCGCGAGCGGCTCGACCATGCCGGCGAAGACGCCGCCGCGCTGCGGTGCCACTGCCCGCGGTGCACGCGGCGCGTAGCGCAGCGTGAGCCACACGCAGAGCGCGAGCAGCGGCACGAAGAGCAGGCTGAAGACGGGCAGCCCCGCGCGCTCGCCGAAGACGCGCGCGAGCAGATCCGGCGCGGCCGCGGCGAGCACCACGCCCGCCAGCGACAGACCCTCGCGCGTCGCGGTGATGCGCGTGCGCTCGACATAGTCCGCGCTGATCTCGGCACCGAGCGCCTGGTAGCTGATGCTCGCGACACTGAAACCGAGATAGACGAGCACGAGAGCCGCCGCGAGCCACGTGGCTGGCGCGAGCGGCCCGCGCCATTCGGGATGGAAAAGCGCGACCATGCCGAGCGCGAGCAGGGGGGTGGCCGCTGCGATGAAGAAGAGGCGGCCGCCCTGGTTCACGAAGCCCCGGTCGCTCCAGTAGCCGAGCAGGGGATCCTGCACCGCGTCGACGCTGCGTACCGCGAGCAGGATGAAGCCGATGACGGTGATCGGCATGCCGAGGGTATCGGCATAGAACTTCGGGACATGCACGTAGATCGGGAGCGCCGCCATGCTGAGCGGCAGCCCCAGGCAGCCGTAGGCGAGGAGTGCCCGACGACCGATGAGAGACCGGCCGGCCGCCGCTGACGCCGCGGTCACCGTTCGCCGAGCAGCGCCTTGCGCAGCGACGGCTCGCGGGTACGGGGATCGAGCCAGATCGCGAAAAAGGTCTCTGCGAACTCGCTATCCTCGATCGATCCCGCCGGCTGCCCCCGGTAGAAGAAGGTGGCACCCTTCCCCGGCAGGTGGGCGCCGACGATGCGATCGCCCTTCTTCACGTCCGGGAAGACAGCGGCCAGCGCGTCCGCCCAGCGCGCAAGCTTGTCCTCGTCCTGCACGCCGAGGCGGCGCATCTCGGCGATGCTGCTCTCGACCAGCCGCTTGCCGGGAATCTCCCGGGCATACTCGATGGCAAGCGCGTAAGGCTGCCGCGGGCTCCAGGTCGCGCCGCTCGACCACAGGCTCGCATCGTAGAGGTGCAGCCCGAACCAGCGCATCTCTCCTTTGCCGAGGAAGCGAAGCTCCGGTGCTTCGCGCAACAGAGGGGCGGGCAGCTGTTTGGCCGCGAGCGCGTGACTGGAGATCAGGAGCGAGAGGATCGCGATGACGAGTGAGTTACGCACGGCAGAGCTCCACTTGAAAGACGTCCGTCGAGCGGGCGCGGAAGCCGGCTTCGCAGTAGGCCAGATAAAAATTCCACAGTCGCACGAAGCGCTCGTCGAAACCGAGCGCCCGCACCTCGGCGATCGCCCGGTTGAAGCGGACGCGCCAGCGACGCAGCGTCTCGGCGTAATCCCCGCCGAAACCGAACGCATCGGTGATGGCGAGACCCGCGCGCTCCACCTCGCGGCGCAGGACCTGGGGCGATGCCAGCATGCCCCCCGGAAACACGTACTGCTGGATGAAGTCGGTGCCGCGGCGGTAGCGATCGAACAGCTCGTCGTCGATGGTGATTGCCTGAACGAGCGCCCTGCCGCCGGGTTTGAGACGGTCGCGGACCGTGCAGAAGTAGACCGGCCAATAGCGCTCCCCCACGGCCTCGTACATCTCGAGCGAGACCACGTGGTCGTACCTGCCGGCGCTGTCGCGGTAATCCAGCAGCTCGAAACGGGTGTGGTCCTGCAGGCCCTCGCGCAGCGCGCGCGACCGTGCCCAGCGCAGCTGCTCCTCGGACAGCGTGAGGCCGTGGACGAAGCAGCCGCGGGTGGCCGCCGCGTGCACGGCGAAGGCGCCCCAGCCGCAACCGATCTCGAGGATGCGGTCCCCCGGCCGTACGTCGAGGCGATCGAGCACGCGGTCGTACTTGGCGCGCTGAGCGGCCTCCAGCGAGCGCGACGCATCGCCCGCGTAAATCCCGGCCGAGTAGGTCATCGAATCGTCGAGCCACAGCCGATAGAACTCGTTGCCGAGGTCGTAATGGGCCGCGATGTTGCGGCGGCTGCCGGTGCGGGTGTTGGCGCGCAGGAAATGCCGCACGCGATAGAGGATCTGTCCCCACCAGTGCCCGTAGATCGCTTTCTCGACCGCGTCCCGGTTGAGCGCGGCGAGCGTGATCAGGTTCACGAGATCGTCGGTCTCCCAGAGATGGTCGATATAGCCTTCGGCGAAACCCACGTCGCCGCGCCGAAGCATCTCGCCGCACGCCTGCCAGTCGAGCACGTCGAAGCAGGCGGCAGGACCCGGCAATTCGCCCTGCAAGGAAACGCCCACCCCTTCCGGCGTGTTCAATCTCAGGCTGCCGTAGCGCAGCCGCGACAAGAGCGACAAGAGCAGCCGCGATGCGCGCGGCATCGGTACGGCGGCGGGAACGAGTTCAGCTTCGAATGGCTTCATCGGTCATCGGGTGCAGGGGGACAGCGGGGTCCACGTCGGAGCGCGTGAGATCGCGGGACGGGGGTGCGGGTTTGCGGAAAAATTCCACTCGTTTGAGCCAGAGCCGCAGGGCCTGGTAGTGGATGCGCGCGATGACGGAGAGCGTCATCAGCGGGCGGCGGGCGAACGCGAATGCCAGGGCACGGCTCGACAGCGATTCGGCCCGGCCCGAGATGGTGGTGTAGAGCAGCTTGCCGGTCGCGTCTTCGTAGTCGATGCGAAACAGGCTGTCCGCGGGATCGGCGCGGAAACGGAAGCGGTAGGTGCCCCGCACGTCGAAAAAGGGCGAGACGTGAAAGACCTTGCGGGCGGTGAACTCGTCGCCCGCGGTGATCGCACGTCCGTCCGGATGCGACAGCAGGTAATGGTGGTATTCGCCGAAGGTGTTGTTGACCTCGGCGAGCACCGCGCGCAGCGCCCCGGCAAGGTCATGACAGAGCCAGAAGCTCACCGGATTGAAGGCGTAGCCGAGTACGCGCGGAAAGGTCTGCAGCCAGACCTCGCCGTCGGCAAAGGGGAGGCCCTCGCGAGTCAGCAAGGCGCGGATCCATGGCCGAAGATCCGAACCGTCGCGAGGGCCATAGTCGGCAACACGAAGGCTGAACAGGTTGCGGCCGTTCAGCGCAAAGAGCGGGCCGCGCAGCGACTCCATGCGCTCGAGCGGGAACCGGATGAAGAACACCCGGTAGCTGAACCGATGCGGGGCCGGACGCACCCGGTAGTGCATGACGCGGCCGGAGAAAAGCAGCGCGCTCACGCGGCCGCCTCCGATCCGCCCGCGTTATCCCGGGAACCGCAGTGTCGGCAGCCGGGCGCACTCACTTTGCCGTCGATCCCCGCGCTTCGCGCAGGACCCCGCGCCGGGTAGCTCATGCCGCCACCTCCTCCGCCTGCCACGGTGCGAAGCATCCGAGCGCGTTCGCGACGGCCAAGCCGGCCCTGAGGCCGTCCTCGTGGAAACCATAGCGGGTCCAGGCCCCGCAAAACCAGGTGCGGCGCCGCCCCTGGACCGCTTGCAGCCTGCCCTGCGCTTCGATCGCGGGTCCATCGAACGCGGGGTGCGCGTAATCGAAACGCGCGAGCACCGACTCCGGACGCGGCGCCGCGGTGGGATTCAACGTGACGATGACCGGGGTCGAGAAGGGGAGCGGCTGCAGCTTGTTGATGAGGTAACTCACGCTCACGGGGCGCCTGGCGGGGCTGCCGCGCGCGGCGTGGTAGTTCCAGGCCGACCAAGCCTCGCGCGAGCGCGGCAGGAAGTCGGCATCGGTATGCAGCAACGCGACGTTGGGCTCATAACGAATGCGCCCGAGCAGATCGGACTCCGCGGCGGAGGCGTCGCCGAGCAATCGCAGCGACTGGTCGCTGTGGCAGGCGAGCACGACCTGGTCGTAGCGCTCGCACTCACCCGTCGCCGTTTCGACTTCCACGAACGTGTCACGGCGGCGCACCCGGGATACCGGCGTTGCGATCCGGATGTCGTCGAGGCAGGCCGCGAGCCGGCGCACGTACTCGCGTCCACCTCCCAGAACCGTGCGCCACTGGGGGCGGTCGACGATCTGGAGCAGGCCGTGATTCTGGCAGAAGCGGAAAAAAGTCCGCGCCGGGTAGGCCAACATCTGGTCGGTGGGGCAGGACCAGATCGCCGCTGCCATGGGCAGCAGGTACCAGTCGCGAAAGGGACGGCCGTAGCGACGCTCGTCGAGGAAGCGCGCGACCGTGTACGCGGGATCCAGCGTCGCCTGCGCGAGGTTCGAAGCCTCCCGGTTGAAGCGGAGAATGTCGCCCAGCATGGACCAGAACTCCGGCCGCACGAGGTTCCGCTTCTGCGCGAACACCGTCGCCAGGGACGCGCCCGCCCACTCGATGCCTTCGTGGTCGAGGCGGACCGAAAAGGACATCTCGCTTGCTGCCTCGCGGACCCCCAGATGCCGGAAGAGTGCGATGAGATTCGGATACGTTCGATCGTTGAAGACGAGGAAGCCGGTGTCGACCGGGTGCGTGATGCCGTCGAGGGTGACATCCACGGTGTTGGTGTGGCCGCCGAGGTAGTCGTTTGCCTCGAAGAGCGTTACGCCGTAGCGGCGTGACAAGAGCCACGCCGCCGAGAGCCCAGCAATGCCAGACCCGACGACGGCGATGCGGGAATCGGCCATGACGGTCAGCCCTTGCGGTTTTCGATCAGCGCATACGCAGAGTGGTTGTGGATGGACTCGAAGTTTTCCGACTCCACCACGTACGCCCGCACCCGGTCATCGCGATCGAGGCGACCGGCCACGTCCCGCACCATGTCCTCCACGAACTTGGGATTGTCGTAAGCGCGCTCGGTAACGTACTTTTCGTCTGGCCGCTTGAGCAGACCGTAGACCTCGCAGGAGGCCTCTTCTTCGGCTACACCGACCAGTTCTTCGATGGTCATCGGCTGCCCGAGCTCCACGGTGATAGTCACGTGGGAGCGCTGGTTGTGAGCACCATAATCCGAAATTTCCTTCGAGCAGGGGCACAAACTGGTGACGGGCACCTGCACCTTCATGCTGAGGCGGAAGCCGTCCCAGGAGGGCGCGCGATTAAGAAAGCCGAGATCCGAGATGCCCCGCGCCATTTCCGCGCGCAGCGCCACGTGATGGTCGAGGAGGCTCGCAACACCGGACACGGGCGCTTTCTTGGAGATGAAGTACGGAAAACGCAGCTCGATCCACCCGGTCTCGGCTTCGAGCCGGTCCAGCATGGCGAGCATCAGGCGATGCATGCCGTGATAATCGATGGCGCCGTCGAAGCCCTGGAGAATTTCCACGAAGCGCGACATGTGGGTGCCTTTCTGATGCGGCGGCAAGCCCACGTACATGTCCACGTGCGCCACGGTCGGCACGAGTTCGCCTGCCGCAGCGGCGACCCGGATCGGATGAAGCATCGACTTCACGCCCACGCGATCGATCGCGATGCGGCGGTGGTCGACCTCGGACTGGATATCGGGAAGTATCCTTTCGGGCGCGTTCATTCAAAGCTCCTGTAATGGGATCGAGACCCCGGCGGGCGCGGGGCCCCGTCGCACCCCGCACGCTCAGACTGGACGGGGCCGCGTCGACGCGGCGTCGAGGATTTCGACAGCGTTGCCGGAAATATCTTGAACGTAAACCGAGCGCGTGCCGTCACGATGCGTCTCGAGGCGTCCGAAACGCTCGGCGTGAGGATGCGTCACGGCGATGTGAGGCGGATGCTGCTGGTGGGACACGAGCGCGAGCGAGACATTTTCGAACTCGAGCATGGCCCACGTCGCATCCTGGTACGAAACGCTGCAATTGAAGGCGCCACGATACCACGACACCGCCGAAGCTACGTCGTTGACATGCAGGGCAACGTGGTGAATGGAAGTCATGTCGACTCGAAGCGTTACCTTACCGTGGCGGACAGCATCGATTCGATCCGGGAGGTAAGCGCCACGCTCTCGGGCGCGACCTGGCTCGGAAACGAAACGACCATGGTGCCGGTTCTGTCCACCAGATACTTGTGGAAGTTCCATTGCGGTGCCTCGCGACTCGCGGCGGTGAGCTCCCGGAAGACCGGATTGGCACCCGAACCAGCCACCGAAGACTTTTCAAACATCGGGAACTGCACTTGGAAGGCGCGTTCGCAGAAAGCCGCGATATCTTTGCTGCTGCCGGGCTCCTGATGGCCGAAATCGTTGGAGGGAAAGCCGAGCACCACGAGCCCGCGATCCCTGTATTTTCGATACAGCGCTTCCAACCCCTGATACTGCCCCGTAAAACCGCAAAAGCTCGCGGTGTTGACGATGAGCAGCACCTTGCCACGATACGCGCAGAGATCTTGAGTCGAGCCCTGTAGCGTTGGCAGCTTGTGCCGCAGCAGGGGTGCACAACCCGAGTCGTTCGCAGCGTTCGCTATGCCCCCAATCATAAGCGCGAGCGCAACCACGGCGGCTCTCATGGCACTGCGCTCCCCTGCCCGGATTCGCCGCAGGCGGGACCGTGGTACGCGCGAATGGCTTGACCCAGCGTCAAGTGGGACACGGCTTCACAGTGCAGGGCGAGGAATGAACTGATCGGGACCTCGTCGGCGGACAACGCCGGCACCTTGTTGTCTGGGACAGAAGCCGACGGCGTGACGAGGCTGGAATCGACGCCCGCGCTCGGCGACCGCGCTGCTACCCGCTCCATCTTGCCGCCTGCGTTTTCGCACGTGCCGGCCGCCTGCGCCGACATCGCCGCGAATAGGAGGATCATGATCAGGACGCAGGCGCGCTTAATCCACGACTCAAATTCGCTTGTGTTCATCGCTTTTGTCCTAGTCAACTGAAGGAAGTGTCGCTACACTACGGTCGGCGTGAAGATTTGTCAACAGTTTGGCTAGGACAAACAGTGAAAAATGGCTTCGATCATTCGAAGGGTTCCTGAAGAAGGGCCAGCGGTCAGCATTGCGGCAGTGGAGCGCGATACCGGGCTGTCCAAGGACACGCTACGAATGTGGGAGCGGCGCTATCGGTTTCCCTCGCCGCTGCGGGACGCAAATGGCGAGCGCCTCTATCCGCGCAGTCAAGTCGACAAGCTGCGGCTCGTGAAGCGGCTGATGGACCGGGGCCACCGACCGGGCCGAATCATGAGCTGCAGCCTGGAGGAGCTCTCGGCGCTCACGTCCGAATCGGGCGCAGGGATTGAGTCGGCGCACGAACTTGGCACTGTCCTGCGCCTGGTGCAGACGCATCAGATCCCCGCGCTCCGGCAGCAGCTCGCGCAGATGTTGATGAAGCAGGGACTGCAACGGTTCGTGCTCGATACGGTCGCACCCCTCAACCAGCTCATCGGCGACGCGTGGATGCGCGGCGAGCTCGCCGTCTTCGAAGAGCACCTGTACAGCGAGCAGATCCAGGGGGCGCTGCGCTCTGCGATCCTGAATCTGCATCAGCCATCCCAACCGCCGCGGGTCTTGCTGACTTCGTTCCCGAACGAGGAGCATCGGCTCGGGCTCCTCATGGTCGAAGCGCTACTCACCGTGGAAGGTGCGACCTGTATCGGCCTCGGCAACGAGATCCCCCTCGTCGAGATCGTGGAGGCGGCGTTCGCCCATCGCGCCGATGTCGTTGGCCTGTCTTTCAGCGGTGCCTTCCAGGTCCATGCCGCGGTGGCGGGACTGAAGGAATTGCGCAACGGGCTGCCTCGCAGCGTGTCGATCTGGGTGGGCGGCAGCGGCATGGAGCGCGTGCGCAGACCCGTCCCGGGCATCACCGTCATGCGCAGCCTCGAGGAGGTGCTGGAGGCGCTCACTGCTTGGCGCGATTCGCATCCGACCCTGTAATGCATCCATGTTTTCGGCGCAAGCGGTGGTGCCGCCGCCTCACGGCCATGCGCCATTTCGCCGGGTTGCTCGCCCGGTAGCCCTTCCCTCTCCCCTACGCGCGTCTCGACGATCCGGATGTGGCCGTGGACGATTTCGCCGCGATCGTTGCGTGCTAGCTAGGAAGAGCGTCACCAACCCGGGGCGGTGGTGGTCACGGACCCGGCGAGAATAGCGTGCTGGCGGCGCTGCAGGTCGGTCCCTCGGCCTGCCCACTTACGGTACTATACTGGGCGTTTCTGGAGCGACCGGGGACGTCGCTCGCGGCGAGCCCGCGGACCTCTGATGGTGCGCAGCCTCACACGCCTCGACGCGTCGGAGCGCTCGACGATCCGCACTCGCGCCGACCGGATGCTGGCGGACCCGGGCAATCTCCAGGCGGGATCTGCCTCCCTCTACCATTGTGAAAGGTGTCCGTCATGCTCTACCCCGAACTTTTTCGCGTCCTCGAGAAATCTCGCTGGAACATGGCCGCCGATGTGCCCTGGGATCGGTTCGAAGCGGACAAGCTCTCCGACGAGCACGCCCGCACCGTCAAGATGAATGCGATCACGGAGTGGTCCGCCCTGCCCGCCACCGAGATGTTCCTGCGTGACAATCACGGGGACAGCGATTTTTCCGCATTCATGTCGGTGTGGTTCTACGAAGAGCAGAAACACGCCCTGGTGCTCATGGAGTATCTGCGCCGATTCCGGCCCGAGCTGGCGCCGACCGAGGATGAGCTGCACGCCGTGCGGTTCGATTTCGACCCCGCCCCGCCGCTCGAGACGCTGATGCTGCATTTCTGCGGCGAGCTGCGCCTGACCCAGTGGTATCGGTGCGCTGCGCAGTGGCACACCGAGCCCGTGATCAAGCATATCTACGAATTGATCTCCAAGGACGAGGCACGGCACGGCGGCGCGTACTTGCGGTACATGAAGAAGGCGATCGAGCGCTGCGGTGATACGGCGCGACGCGCCTTCGCGAAGGTAGGTGTGCTGATGGCCTCGAGCGCGCGCAGCGGCAAGCCGCTCCACCCGACCAATCTGCACGTGAGCAAGCGTCACTACCCCAGGGACACGGTGCAAAGCCGCCTGCCCGACCCGGACTGGCTCGATCGCTGGTTGACCGAACAGATCGGCTTCGACCGGGAATGGGAGTCGCGCGTCGTGGGCGGCATTCTCCGCAACCTGTCGTCCCTGTTCGGGCAGACGTTCACGTCCGTGCAGGAGTTGAACCGTTTCCGCAAGGGCCTCGCTGCCCCCGCCTGACCGGGCGAGCGCTGGCAATGTAACGGTGACTGCCTATCCACCACCGGGTTTCGACGTCAAGATCTGCGACCCGGCGGGACTGCACACAGCGCTCTCGGCGCTGGCGCGACCCCTGGTTTTCACCAACGGCTGCTTCGATATCCTGCACCGCGGCCACGTCACCTATCTCGCTCAAGCCCGCGCGCTCGGCGCGAGCCTGCTGGTCGCGGTCAACACCGACGCCTCGGTCAGGCACCAGAACAAGGGCGAAGACCGCCCGATCAACCGGCTCGAGGACCGTATGGCCGTGCTCGCCGCGCTGGAGGCCGTGACGCTCGTCACCTCTTTCGATGAGGACACGCCGCTCGATCTCATCCTGCGCTGCCGCCCCGACGTGCTCGTGAAGGGCGGCGACTGGCCGCCGGAGCGCATCGTCGGCGCGGCGGAGGTCCGCGGCTGGGGCGGCACGGTGCACGCGATTCCCTTTCTGCACGAGCGCTCCACGACCGCGGTGGTGGCGCGCATACGGGCTCACTCGTAGGATTGCCGCCATGCTCGACACCGCGCTCGCGGCACGCCTCGGGTCGTTGCTCGACCGGGGACGGCTCTTCACCGATGCCGTGGACTGCTACGCCTACGCCTACGACAACACGCGCAAGATCTTTCCGCCCGATGCGGTCGTCTTTCCCGAATCGGCGGAGGAAGTGCGGGCGATCGTGGCCGCATGCAACGAGTTCGGCGTGCCGCTGGTGGCGCGCGGCCGCGGTACCGGCACCGCCGGCGGCAGTCTGCCCGAGCGCGGCGGCATCGTGCTCTCGCTCGAGCGCATGCGCCGCATCGTGTGCATGGATCCCGCGAACCGCGTCATGGTGGTGGAGCCGGGGGTTCTGAACCAGGAAGTCCAGGATGCCGCAGCCGAACATGGCTACTTCTGGCCGCCCGATCCATCGAGCGCCTCGTACTGCAGCGTGGGCGGCAATCTCGCCACCTGTGCCGCCGGCCCCCACGCGGTCAAGTACGGCACCACCCGCGACCACGTGCTCGGTCTGAAAGCCGTCACGGGGTCGGGCGAGCTGATTCGAACCGGCTGCTACACCACCAAGGGCGTGGTCGGCTACGACCTTACCCGGCTCATCATCGGCTCCGAGGGCACGCTCGCGGTGATCGTGGAGGCCACCCTGAAGCTCACGCCGAAGCCGGCGTCGGTGGGCGGCCTCACCGCGCACTACCGCGACGCGGCGAGCTGCGCCCAAGCCATCGTCGCGGTCATGGGCCAGCCGCGCACGCCGAGCGCGCTGGAGTTTCTCGATGCGGGATCGTTGTCGCTGCTGCGCGCCCACCATCCCGGGCTGGTGCCCGACCAAGCGCAGGCGACGCTCATGATCGAAGTGGACGGTTCGGCACAGGAGGTACAGGACTCCGCCGCCGCGATCCTCGAGGCCTGCCGCAACGCCGGGCTGGTCGCCGCCGAGCCGAGCCATGACAGCGGGCAACTGTGGGCCGCGCGCAAGGCGCTGTCGCCGCTCTTGCGCGACATTGCACCGAAGAAGATCAACGAGGATGTCGCCGTGCCGGTGTCCCGGCTGCCGGCGCTCCTGGACGGGCTCGCCAGACTGGCGGCGAAGCATCGCGTGGCGAACGTCAACTTCGGCCACGGCGGCAACGGCAACATTCACGTCAATCTGCTGGTGGACCCCGGCCGCGGCGACGAGCTGCAACGCGCCGAGGCCTGTCTCGAAGAGGTGTTCGATCTCGTGGTGGCGCTGGGCGGAACGCTGTCGGGAGAGCATGGCGTCGGCAGCGAGAAGCGCGCGTTCATCGGCAAGGAGCTCGATGCGGCGACCATCGGGCTCATGCGGAAGGTGAAGCAGGTCTTCGATCCGGCCGGCATCCTGAATCCGGGCAAGCTCTTCCCGTAATCAGCCTCGTCCCGCGGGGGTCGGGCACACGTGAAACTTGAGCTCGATGCCCGGAGATCCGCTCGCGATCGCTTCCAGCTGCGCTCGCTCCGCGACGGTCAGGTCCCTGATCTGCAGCGTGACGGTTCGATTGCCGGAGGGTTTCGGCTGCACGACCGCATCGCCCACGCCCTTGGCCTTGAGATAGGCGAGGTGGCGATTCGCGGCCTCTTCGCTCTTGAAGAAACCGAGAGAGATCCCGCTGCGCAGCTCGCCATCGTTGATCACGAACTGATCCGTGACACCGCCCCGCTTGAGCTCCTCCACGCGCGCGTTGAGGTCGGCCCGGCGCGCGATCGGCGGGATGATGACAAGGTAGCTGCTCGCGCCCGGCGTGTCGGCGCGAGACATTCGGGCACCGAGGTCGAGCGGCGCGAGCCGCGTTTCCGCCGCGGCGATCTGGCTCTCGGGAAAGCTGCCCCAAGCAGCGCAGGCAAGCGGCTCCCGAACTTCCTCGGTGATCGTCGCGGAGGCCGCGCGCGCATCGCGGTCGGTGCCTACGATACGAATCGCCTCGGGATGGATCTGCCGCCGCGCGGGTTCGCTGTGGGTCGAGTCGCTCCCACCCTCCATCAGGAGCGAGGCGGCAACCAGGAGGTTCGCCACGAGCAGGACGATGGGGACGAGTCTCATGATGATTCCGCTGCGATGACGAGCAATCCCTCGAGCACCAGATTGTCCACCACGCGAGCGTCCGGCGCGAGATGCGGCCGCAATGCCCCGATCGCTCCACCCGTTGCTACGAGTCTCACCGGGCCGCCGACCTGCGCGCTCAGCCGGCGGCCGCAACGCTCGACGGCGCCGGCAACGGCATCGATCGCGCCGCTCGCGATCGCATCGGCGGTCGTCCGCGGAAAATCGGCATAGGCACCGGTTGCGCGCGCGAGTCGGGCGGTGTCACGAGCCAGGGCGTCCAGCATCAGCCACAAGCCCGGCAGGATGAGACCGCCCAGGAAATCGCCCTCCGCGGTTAGCGCGTCGACCGTCACTGCGGTGCCGGCGCTCACCACCAGGCACGCACCGGCGTGCATCGCGCGGGCCCCGATCAGGGCGGCCCAGCGGTCGGTGCCGAGCTGCGACGGATCGTCATAAAGGTTGCGAACCCCGCACTGCGCCGTCCGACTCTCGATCCAACGCACTCCGATACGCTGCACCCCGAGCATCGCGTCGATTCTCCCCGCGATGGCAGGCTCCGAGACGTTCGACCCGATCGCCTGACACGCAGTCGGCAAACCCGTCCAGGCAGGCAGCAGGGCGGCGTGCTGCGCATGGTCGACGGCACCCGCGTCGATCCAGCGCAAGCCGTCGTGGAGGCCCCACTTGATCCGGCTGTTGCCGACATCGATCGCGAGCACCACCATGATCGTGAAAACTCGCCCCCTACCCGCGCAGGCTGACGTCACCGGCGAGGAAGGCCCGCGTCGTCCCGCCTTGTTCGAGCAGCAGCGCGCCCTCGTCGTTCACCCCGCGCGCAATCCCGGTCTCCCGCACACCATCGGGCCGCAAGAGCGCAACGGGGCGGTCCTGATGCACGTGGCTGCGTTCCCACTCGGCCCGGAACGGGGCGAAGCCGTCTTGCTCGAACGCGGACAGAGCGATGGAAAGCTGCCACAGGAGGGCACCGAGGATGGCGTTCCGGTTTGCGCTGTCGACCCCCGCCTGCACCAGATCGACCGCCGGCTGATCGATGCGGCTGCGCAGCGCCGGCGAAAGTCGGACGTTCACGCCGATCCCGATGACGGCCGCGCTCGGCCCGAGCGCGTCGCCCTCGACCTCGATCAGGATGCCGCCCAGCTTGCCCGCAGGCAGGACGAGATCGTTCGGCCACTTGAGCATGACTTCTCGCGCGCCGAGCCCACGCAGTGCGCGGACGAGTGCGACACCCACGGCGAGGCTCAAGCCGGTCAAGGCGGCGACGCCTCGTTCGAAGCGCCAGAGCAGGGAGAAGGTGAGCGCCGCACCGAGCGCCGACGACCAGCCACGCCCGCGCCGGCCGCGGCCTCGAGTCTGCAGTTCCGCTGCGACCACGGTGGCGTGGGCTGCGCCCGCGCGGGCGAGATCCACCAGGACGGTGTTCGTCGAATCGCAGCTCGCCTCCACGCGCAGGATGAGCGTGCTCGCGGCATCGCGAGCGGCGGCGCGAATCTGGTCGGCGTCGAGCCACGACGGCGCTTCGTCGAGCCGGTAACCGAGGCCGCGCGAGCGCACGACGTGGACCCCCAGTCCGTCGAGCCCCTTGAGGGCGTTGTGGATGGTGCCACGGCTCACGCCGAAGGCGCGGGCGAGCACCTCGCCCGAGCAAAACTCGGCATGCGACAGGACGCGCAGAACGGGAAGGGTGAATTCGTTCATGGCGGCGAAGCTTACGGGGCGCGCTCACCGCGTGTAAAGCGATCGGCGCCCGGCATGGTTTCAGGAAGGAGGCCTCGCTTCGCGCCGTCGCCGGAAGAAACGGAACACGTCCTGAAAGGACTGCCGCGCGAACGCAAACCCGAGCGCGGCATAAGTCGCAGCGCCGACGAGCGCGAGCACCACCAATTGTGCAGCGGCAGGAAGCCCGCCCAGAGGCAGCAGCGCCTTGCCGGCGAGGACGACGAGCACCATCACGCCAGTGAGCGCCATCGGCACCAGGATGGTGCGGAAGAACCGCGGCAAGCCCTGTCCCAGTTCCCGAAACACGATATAGAAGACCGGAATGAACTCCACCACGTTCTGGATACAATACCCGGCCGCCACACCCACCACACCCCACTGAGCCCCGATCAGGAAAGCGGTGACGACCATGATGGTACCGATGACGCCGAGATAGAACAGCACGTCCGTTCTTCCTCGGGCCATCAGCACGGACCCGGTGGTACTCGTCAGCGATTGAATGAAGCCGATAGGGGCGAGCCAGGCGAGGACGCCGCTCATGGCCAGCCACTTGCTGCCCAACAGCACGGCGATGAACAAGTCCCGCAGCACGAAGAGTCCCGCCATCATCGGCGCGGTGACGAAGGCGATCACCGCGAGCGTCCGCAAATACAGCTCCGCCATCTCCTGCGGCGCCGCTTGCTGCCGGCTCATCACCGGATACAGCGCGCGCGCGGCAACGAACGTGAGGTTGCGCAGGGGAAACAGCATGATCTTGTAGGCGAGGGAGTACAGCCCCAGGCTATCCGCCCCGAGCATGCGGCCGATGATCATGCTGTCCGCATTGCGGGAGAAATAGTTGATGATGTTGAAGCCGACGAGATAGTCGCTGAAGCGCCGGATGCCCCGGAGCTCGTCCCGGCTCCACAGCCAGCGGGGCCGCAGCGGCGAGGCGAGCCAGAGCTGGATCGAAGAAACTACTGCGTACGTCAGGGAGGAGAGGGCGAGACTGTAGGGTCCTGCGCCCAGATATGCGGCGCTCACCGCCGCCGACAGACCGGACACGGCGGACACCGCCTCGATCCGGGCCAGCAGCGGAAAACGGGAGTTCCGCTCCAGCAGCGCCTGATGCACGGTGGTCGAACCCAGCAGCGGAAACGTCACCGCCAGCACCCACAAGACGCCTGTCACCGCGGGTGCATCGAATGCCAACGCCATCAGCGGCGCGAGCCCCGCCACCACGATCCCGAGCACGGCCCCCAGACCCAGGGTGAACCAGAAGGCGGTCAGGATCGTGTCTTCGTTGAGATCCTCCTTCTGGATCAGCGCGAGCCCGGTGCCCATGTCGCGCACCAGAGTTGCGAGATTGGTCACCACCAGCGCCATCGCCACCACACCGTAGTCGGTCGGGGTCAGAAGCCGTGCCAGCCACATCACGCTGAGTAGCTGGATCCCTACCGACACTACCCGCGAAACCGCGATCCAACGGGCGTTCGAAACCGCTCGACTGCGCATCACCTGCTCCCCTTCGCCCGCTCGATCACGGCCCGGAACCGGGCCTTCGTCCGACCTCGTCGCTGCACTTCACCCTACCCCATGCGTCGGGGTGAGGTGGACGCTCTATTGAACCGACCGGAGCGCGGCGCCGCGGAGCCTGCCGAGTGCCGACGCCGGTTCGCGCCACACCAGCGCCGCCTTCCGGATCGCCTTTTTCATTTTGAACAAGAGCCGCGTCGCGCCGATCGGACGATTGATCGGCCAGTCGAGCAGTGCCGGCCATTCCCGCGCGATGATGTCGTGCGGCAGCCGTCCCGAGCGGCGGTAGGAAGCAGGCAGCGAGAGCATGCGCTCGACGATTTCACGGTGACACAGGGGGAAGATCGCGAACCCGGGATCGCACTCGGCATACTGGATCACCGAAGCCCATCCACCCATGTCCTGTTCGATCATGAAGAGATCGAGGGTATCGAGAGCATTTGCAGTCGGAACCGATTCGAGCCAGGCTCGTGCGCGGGCCAGCGGCTCTTCCTCGAGCGGGCATTCGCAGTGCGCGACCAGCCGTTCGGGCGTAATTGTCGTCGCTTCGGTATCGGCTGCGCTCCAGTAGTATGCCCGCGCCACTTCGCCGGCATTGCCTGCCAGCACGGCGTGCCCCCCGGGCAGGCGCTTGTACATCGTCACGGCCTGCCAGCCGCGGCGCTCGCTGGTGGAGTAACCGATGCGGAACATCCACTCCTCGAGGTCCTCGTCGCGTGCCTGTTCCCTCGGCAGCACGCGGTGCCTGAGCCCGAAGCGTTTCGCGATCCGGCGCGCCGTGTCGCAGTCGGTGGCTGCGCCTTCATCCCCGATCTCGGCGGTGAAAAGCTCAAGACTGCGTGCCCACGCGCGCGCGCACGCGAGGAGCATCCGCGAGTCCCAGCCGGCGGTGAGCTTGAGGTAAGTCGGCGTCGCCGCGATGAGGGCCCCGATGTTCCGCTTGACCAGGGTGGCGATATCCGCGACTGCTTCATCCACCGATGCGGCCGTTGCCAGCGGCTGCGTCGGCCAGTGTCGAACCGTCCGCCAGGTGCACAGGTCCAGATAATGATTCGGCAGAATGCGTTCCACCCGGTACCGCGGCGTCATGTCCAGGGGATACATTCCTTCCGTATAGGGAATGCCGATGGCGAAAGCCAGCTCCACCCGATCGCGGGTGTGTGCATCATAAGGGATCAGACTCAGGGTCGACGCGACCATGCGCTGGTGGGCGCAGTAAACGGCCGACAGCGAGCCGCACGGGTCCAGGTAGCAGCGCGGGTGTGGATCAAGCACGACCGCCGCAAATCGCCCGCCGAAGCCGTAGATGAATGCCTCCAGCGCGTCGTTCGACGCGAGCGCTTGAGCGGATACCGGTACCACGTCCCCGTCGCTCAGAAGCGTGCCGGCCACACTGATCGGATAGCCCAGCATCCAGCCCTGGGTGCGGCCGTCCCCGCCTGACAGTCGCATGGCCGGCAATGCCGGGTGTCGACCCAGGCACCAATCCCCGATCCGGTCGGATACCCAGCCCGGCGGCGCCCGGTTCTCGCCGGCACTCAACACGAACTGCCCGATCAGTCGCATGTAATCGATCACGAATTTTTCACCTTTGGAAGCCCGAACGACGGAAGTGATGGGCCCAAGCTTAGCGGCTGAGCGCTTCGGCGTTCAACCGGACGCGCATCGACCCGAAGGGTCTCGATCCAGTGGCCCGCACCATGGGTTCCTCCTCGAGCAGAGGCTACCAGCGCCCGACCGCGATCGGCGTATAAACGATCGGCAAGGCGGATAGGCCGGCGCAGTGGACCGGGCGCTCGGATCAAGAAACGTGCCACATCGATGCTCCGGAACCAGTCCGCGCACAGCGAGCAGTGCCCACCCGCGCGGCCAGCCGGAACCGGGCGATATCGCAACTGGCCCCGGCGCGGCAGACGATCGGTGTGCGGAACGCAGCACAGTAGTCTACGAAATGTCGGCGTAGAGCGGTGCCATCGACAGTCGCTCCCGAGCGGTCGCCTCTCCGCGGGCAATGCACCCTCTGGCGCGTTGTGTGCAAGAACAATATGATCGGGGGCCAGCAAAAGGAGTGTGAAGCGAGTAGGCTGCTCGTCCCCCGCCGCGCGCGCAGGATGGTCCGCGCAAGGCGGCCGTCGATCGCACGGCCTGGGACCGGGGGGCGCGTCGCGATACATTTACGAACAACTGTGTCATCGGACACCCACGCGCTACCGCTCGATCCTCGATCTTCCTGAATTTCCACGACTCATGCTCTTCAATTCCTTCGAGTTCATCTTCCTGTTCCTGCCGGCGACGCTGGCGGGTTTCTTTCTCCTCGGCAGGACGTCCCGCGTTTGGGCGCTGGGTTGGCTCGTCGTCGCGTCGCTGCTTTTCTACGCCTGGTGGCGGCCCCTAAACGTCCTGATCATCGCGCCGTCCATACTCGTCAACTTCGTCCTCGCGCGACTGCTGCTGCGGCTCCGCTCGGACCCGAGACGCGCCCGCACCGCGCGACTCGTACTCGCGCTCGGGATCGTGTTCAATATCGCGTTCCTGGGCTACTTCAAGTACGTGAACTTCTTCAGCACCGTGGTGAACGACGTCGCCGGCACGCATTTCTTTCTGACGCAGGTCGTGCTGCCGCTCGGGATTTCGTTTATTACGTTCCAGAAGATCGCGTTCCTCATCGACGTCCATGCACGACGCGTCGAATCGTTCACGCTGGGAGACTACTGCCTCTTCGTGTTGTTCTTTCCCCAATTGATCGCCGGGCCGATCGTGCACTATCGCGAGATGATGCCGCAGTTTCACAAGGCCTCATGCCGCTTCGACAAGGAGAACATCTCGGTCGGCCTGACGCTGTTTCTTATGGGGCTGTTCAAGAAGGTCGTTCTCGCCGACGGGATAGCGGCTCACGTCTCGCCCATCTACGAGGCTGCGGCCGCAGGCGGGGACGCCTCGCTCTTTCCCGCCTGGATGGCGGCAGTCGGCTTCACGCTGCAGATATACTTCGATTTCTCCGGCTATACCGACATGGCCCTCGGACTGGCACGCTGCTTCGGAGTCCGACTTCCCCCCAACTTCGACTCCCCCTTGAAGGCATCGAGCATCATTGATTTCTGGCTGCGTTGGCACATGACTTTGACGCGCTTCCTTACAGCCTATCTGTACAACCCGCTGGTTCTTTGGCTGACGCGGCGCAGACTCGCTGCCGGCAAAACCGTGCTCGGGGGGCGCGACGCAGGCATCGGCGGCGCCTACTTTCACCTGCTGGCCGGCCCGACACTGCTCACGATGTTCGTGTCCGGACTCTGGCATGGCGCAGGCTATGTCTTCATTCTGTGGGGCCTGCTGCACGGGCTCTATCTCGCCATCAACCATGCTTGGCGCATGGTCGGCCCGCGATTCTGGCCGAACAAGGCGAGCTATACCCGCTCCATGCGGCCCGTCGGGTTCGTGTTGACGTTTCTCGCCGTAGTGGTCGCCATGGTTCTGTTCCGCTCGCCGACGGTAACTACCGCCAGTGAGTTGCTGCAGGGCATGGCAGGACTCAATGGCATCAGCCTGCCGCAGCAGATCTTCGAACGGCTAGGTCCCCTGACACCTCTGCTGCGTCCGATCGTTTCGGCCTCCGGTACAGCTGCGGGCAGCGGCGCGGAGTTCACCGCGACAGTCATGTGGATCGTGGCATTGCTTGCAATCGCTTTGGCGTTCCCGAACTCGTTGCAGATCATGTCGCGCTACGAGCCCGCGATCGGGGTGAAATGCCGCCCCGCAGATCTCGGCAGATGGGCCTGGATACTAGATTGGAGACCTACGCTGCCATGGGCCTTCCTGATGTCGGCCCTTGCCGTGACCTCTGTAATAAAACTCGGCGGCAAGAGCGAGTTCCTGTACTGGCAGTTCTAGCGACCGGAAACTCGGCAGGGCAAGGCTAGCGTGGGCACGATTCGTCAATCGATCCGGAACCGCCGGCACACGGCTTGCTGTTTTTCGCCGGCGTGCCTGCGGGAGCGTAATGCTCTTACCATATCACTACAACCTGGCTCATCACTTCATGCATTCTCCGACGCTCGCGAGCTCTGAAAGCACTGCCAAGAACAAGGGGACTTCCGTTGCGCTGCTTTCCGCGCGGCCCGGACTCTACGTTCTGATCCTTGTCTGCAGCGTGCTCGGAGCATTCACTTACAAGATGCGCGGTGAAGGGGTTTTTGCCTGTCCCGCCAGTGGTTATCGGTCCAACCATTATCTGGCGCACTGCGAAACTACCGGATACGCCGACTACGATCATGGCGCGCTTTGGTTCGATCTGGAGCCGGAAGCCCGAGGCTCTGCGGCAAATGCTGAAGTTCTATTTCTGGGCAGCAGCAGAATGCAGTTCGCGTTCTCGACGGACGCAACCAGTAACTGGTTTGCGGCGCTCGCTGCGCCATACTATCTCTTGGGCTTCAGCTATACCGAAAACGTTTTGTTCGCAGAGCCGCTTCTCGCGGCTTTGCGCCCTCGCGCAAAGGTATACGTGATTAATGCGGACCGATTCTTTGATGACTCCAGACTGACCCCTCCAGCGAACCAGATCCTTCGTGATACCGACGCGCGCTCCAGATACAAGGACAAGCAGTTCTGGCAATCTCTTCACAGGAGCATCTGCACGACGGTTCCAGCTGTCTGCGGGACAAAGCCCGCATTCTTTCGATCCCGGGATAACGGGGCGTGGGAATTGGAGGGTTCAACAGCAGTTTGGAATGCTGCTCCCAAGACGACCTCGGATGGGCCGGCCAGCGAAGTCGAGCGCTGGGACCACTTCTCCGCGCTGGGACAGAAGTTTCTGTCAGGGCTAGGGACCGACCGAGACTGCGTATTCTTGACCCTTGCTCCATACGAGGGGACCAAAAGAGCAGAGGCACAGGCTATCGCCAAGGCGCTGGGGCTCGACCTAGTAGCGCCCAATCCGGACGGCCTCAAGACGTTCGATGGCTCGCACCTCGATCGCCAGAGTGCGGAGCGCTGGTCACAAGCATTCTTCGACGCGGCCGGTCCGCGCATCCGAAAGTGCCTCGACAACACTGCACTCGGTTCTCGATAACGGCACACGCTCGGTTTTGGTCCACAGTTTTGCAATACAAGCTCGTTGAAATGAACTGGTTGCCGATCCCGCAGGATTTTCGCCAGAGCCTTCGCTCAGCGATAGCAACTGCCACAGCACCGGAGCGCCTCACGCGACTTGCCGAACTCGCTGAGTTTCGCCTGGGTTTTCTCGAAACAATTCAGCTCGACAACGCGCTACGGCAGATTCCTGGAGGAGATTTTGCGGGCTTTTCTCGAATCCGCCTTGCCGTTCTTTCCTCTGCCACGGTAGACCACCTGCTCCCTGCGATCCGTGTCGCCGGGCTACGGAGACGAATTCTCTTTGATCTTCACAGGGGCGCTTACGGCCAGTTTCGACAGGAGCTTCTTGATCCCGCCCCGCCGCTCCGAGCCTTCGAGCCGGAGGTGATCCTGTTGTCGCTCACTGCCCGCGAGACGATCGCGGGGGTGCCGCTCGGGGCGACCGCCGAGGATGCGGAGGAGGCGGTGGCACGCACCACGGAGGAGCTTTGTCGGCTTTGGAGCAGCGCACGGGAGAACTTTAATGCTTTGGTCATCCAACAGTCGTTTCTCGATGCCTCCGAACCACTCTTTGGCAGCTACGACCGGCTCGTGCCCGGCACGCCGACGCGTCTGGTCGCCCGTCTCAACGACCGTGTGGCGGACGCCGCCTCGCACAACCGGGTACTGCTCCTCGACGTGGCGCGCGCGAGTGCGCGTGACGGCATCGACGCGTGGTTCGACGTCGCGCGTTGGCTCCAGGGCAAGATCGAGATAGCGCCGCAGTCGGCGCCAAACTACGGCGAATTGGTTGCCCGGGTGGTCGCGGCACAGCGTGGTCAGTCGAGAAAATGCTTGGTGCTGGATCTCGACAACACGCTTTGGGGCGGCGTGATCGGAGACGATGGACTGGAGGGAATAGTCCTCGGCGAGGGCAGCGCTCTCGGCGAAGCACACCTGGCCTTGCAGCGTTTCGCGAGGCAGCTCAAGGAGCGAGGCATCATCCTCGCCGTGTGCTCCAAGAACGAGCTGGCGATTGCGGAGTCCGTCTTTCGGGATCACCCGGAAATGGCACTCAGGCGATCGGACATCTCAGCGTTCGTAGCAAACTGGAACGACAAGGCAGACAATCTCAGAGCGATTGCGCTGCAACTCAATATAGGACTCGATAGCCTGGTATTCGTCGACGACAACCCGGTCGAACGAGCCCGGGTCCGCGAGAGCCTGCCGATGGTGGCGGTCCCGGAACTACCCGCGGACGCAGCCCATTACGTGCGCTGTATCGCCGACGCGGGTTATTTCGAAGCGGTCAGCTTCACTGAAGAGGATCGCGACCGCGCCGGTCAATATGCTGCGAACGCCGAGCGAGAGGCGCTCCGCAGCGCATCCCCGGGCATGGCGCCTTTTCTGCAAGGGCTGGACATGACGGTCGAGTTCGGCCCCGTGACGCTGGTCGACCTCGCCCGGGTAACCCAGCTCATCAACAAGACGAATCAGTTTAATACGACGACTCGCCGCTATGGGGCGGAAGAGGTGGCAAGACTTGCGAGCTCGCCTGAGAATCTGGTTCTCCAGTTTCGACTCTCGGACCGATTCGGCGAAAATGGGTTGGTGAGTGTCATGGTCCTGCGACCAGTTCTCGATGATCAGGACGTTCTCGAGATTGATATCTGGGTGATGAGCTGCCGGGTGTTCGGTCGCGATCTCGAAGTCGAAGCGATGAACATCGCCGTGGAAGCCGCGCGCAGCAGAGGGGTGCGCCAGTTGCGCGCCGCCTATATCCCGACAGCGAAGAATGGCATCGTCAGCGATCTGTACGGAAGGTTTGGGTTCTCGAGCCGCCCCGAACCCGCTCTCGGAGAAGGCGCGAGTCGCTGGCTCCTTGATGTCTCTGAGTACGTCCCGCGCCCAACTTTCATCAATCGAAGGACACAGTAACGTGACCGATCAAGAACTCCTTGCGGTATTCACTCGGATCCTGCGCGATCTGCTCGCCGACGACTCCATCGTGCTCGACATGGACACGACGCGCAGCGATGTCCCGGACTGGGATTCGTTCAAGTACGTTACCTTCATCGTTTCCGCCGAGATGGAGCTCGGGATCAAGTTCGGCGTAGCGGACGTGGAATCCTTCCAGACGGTGGGAGACATCGTGACGGAGGCTCGTGTGCTTCTGGGCTGATTCCCCGGCGTCCGCAGGTTCAGAGCGGCGCAATCAATTCGGCAGCAACCCGTAGACGGTAAGCTCCGTCTGTGTTCCGACATACACCTTGCCGTTGGCCACGGTCGGAACCGTAAACTTCACTGCGTGGCCGGCTTGATCGCGGTTGCTGTCTGCCTGCCCGCTGTTCCATAGTTCGTGCGCCAGATTCGTTGCATCATAGGCATGGAGAACGGCAGGCCCGCTTCGGCTTGCCGGCCAAGGGGAAGGCTTGCCATTCTGCCAATAACCACCGGTGGGCGTGCCGTGCATGAACGAATCGATGACCCACACGATCCCGTTCGTTGCACCGCGCGAGGAGACCGCTGGACCGGCTCCGGGATATCCTATCTTGTGGCTGGATACGGACGTAGGCTGCAGCGAGATGCGGGCTTCGCTAATAGCGTATGACTTCAATACGTCCCGAACAGCCTGAACGTAGAGGCGGCCCTCCCACACGGCCGGCGTGGTAAAGATGCCGCAGACCACGCAAGGCTCGTCGATGCCGTCGAGGGCGAGCTGCTGAACGATATTCGAGTTGCTCGGGCAGCCGTCGCAGTATCCCCCCATGTCGCTGCGGTCCACCAGATAGAGCTGTCCCGACTTGTCTCCGGCGACCAGCAGGTGAGGGTGTGCCTTCGATCCGACGGAGGCCGGAAGTACGAGGGGGCCGCCCGATCCCAGATCGAGATCGAGAGGGTTCAGCTCCTCCTGATTGAATGGGGTGAAGAAACCCGCCACCGCCAGGCTCCCGCCTTGCGTGCTCAGTTTGATGAAGGTGCTTCCATAGTTCGTGCGGGGCGAGGTCGTGTCGAAGGTCCCGTTCCCCGTTATCACATAGATGTATCCCTCGTCGTCCGCAGCGATGTGCCATATTCCCGCAGCAGAGCTATTGGGAGACGTATTGAAAAGGGCCGGCGGCTCGGCGAGGTTCGATGCGTTGTACCCGATGACCCAACCGTGATAGTGGGGCCTGACATCCCCGTGGGACCCCCACGCGATATAGACCTTGCCGTTAATCAAGAGCAGAGCGGGTCGCTGGTTCTGGTGCAGCGGGCAGAACGCGATCCGTCCTTCCGGGCTCGGGCACAATTCATCCTTCGGCTCGTCGCTCCCCGCAACCGTGAGCGCGCTGGAGATCTCCGCAGGTCCGTTCTGCTTCTCGCTGCCATCCACGATGCTCAACGCATGCAGGCGCTGGTGGTATTGTGATCCGTCCCTGTCTTTCCGTACGAACCCGAGCGCGCGTCTGAGGGGGCCTTTCTCTCTCGTCCTTGTCACGACGTAAAGGGTACCAGTCGCCGGATCAATAACCGGGGTGCCGGTAATGCCGATCTGGTCCTTGATGTCCCACGTGTTGCCTGTTCTTTCCGCGGGGACGGGAATGACCTCTCTCGGCAGAGTCAGGTAGGTCTTGTCGACGAAACTCCTGTGCCAATACGTGTGGCACGGGTTCCTGTCGGCGTCGAAAGCATATACGCTGTTGTTTTGCGTGGCGACGAAGACGACGTTATGCACGCCGTCGGCAATGGCGAGGTTGGCGACATACAGCGGCTGTGCATACACCTCGCCGTCGACGGCACAAGAGAACAGCTTGCCGAAGCTGGACGTGTTGACCGTTGCCGGAGTTAACGCATACTCCTGACGATTCTGCCCGGTGCGCTGGCGGTCGTAGCGCCCGGTGAAGACACCATCGAGATCCGTGACGGCGACCTCCGCGGTCGCCGTCGCATGCGCACCGCTACGGGCCGTGATGGCATGTGTCCCGCCGGAACGCGGTGGCGAATAGAGCCCGCTATCGCTGATGGTGCCGACCTTGGCGTTACCTCCTGGGATTCCGTCTACCTCCCAGAGAACAGGAGCATCAATGCTTTGCGCCGCACGAAACTGCTGAGTCTGAGAGACAGTCAACGCGGCACGCTTTGGACTCACAGACAACGACCGTGGAGCGGATGGCAAGTCACCCACGCCGCACCCTGTCAAACAAGCCATGAGCATGAGCCCCGGCAGGCCAGACCGTCCAGACTTTAGAATATCTGCACGGCGCCCGGTAGCGGAGCGCAGAAGCCAGAGCAGTCGGAGAATCATGCGAAACCTTGAAATCGGACAGCGGGCAAATCAGCTATTCGCAGATCTCGGAGAATTTCAAGCAGCGCGATCACGGGTCAAGTGGCCGAACGGCGACGAAGCTGGCAGATCGATTTTGCGGGGACAGGACTTCAGGAGCGGCAGCTCGAATGGGGTTGACGAGACTCGCGCGAGACATGCCGCTTCAGATGACCAGTTTGCGGGCGAAGTATGCTTCGGCGTACTTTTCACCACATTCGACCCCACGCAGACGCATCATGGCCCTGAAGGTCTCTTCGGAGAACCAGTGCTTTCCCGCCTGCGTTGGGAAGGCCGACATCACATACTTAATCTTGCGCTCGCAGAGCTCTTCAGGTATCGGGACGAACAGGTTGGGGCGGCCGAGGTCGCCGTCGTATTTGGGGATCTCGAACTCCAAAATCGCGTGCCGCCGGAAAGTGTTCCAGGTCAGCTCGTGGATGAGGCGATGATCCTGATGGGCGTCGAGCGCACTGTGGGTCAGAATGAGGTCGGGCTCGATCTCGCCCTTGAGCAGCTCGAAAGCTTGCTTGATCGCATCACCCTGGTAGGGAAAGTAACCGTCCCGAAAGTCCCGTATGACAACCTTGCGTGCCGGGGTCCGCTCGAGAAAGCGCGCGGCGCTTCGCTCCGCCTCAAGCGCGCGTTCACCAACCGCGCTGAAGACCACCCAGTGGACGGTCGCTTGCGGGTGCTCACAGAGAAGGCGGAGAATCGTCCCGCCAGCTCCGATCTCTATGTCATCAGCATGAGCGCCAAGGCAGAGCAGGTGATCTAGTCTTCCCGGTACGAAACGGATCATCGCTGTCAGTCCATCTCGGGCACAAGCTCAGCGCGAAGTAGCGTGCCCGCCACCTTACCCGCGCGCCTTGCGCCAGACCTCCCAAGGCGCCTCGCCTCGCGTGCAAAGATCGTCCAACATCTGCCGTTCCTTGAAGGTGTCCATGCAGGCCCAGAAGCCCGAATGCCTGTACGCGATCAGATCGCCAGTCGGCATAAGCCTCTGAAAGGCTTCGACCACCAGCTCGTCGCCCTCGTCGAGGTAGTCGAAGATCTGCTGCTTCAAGCAAAAAAAACCGCCATTAATCCACAAGTCGGATTCAGTTACCGCATCGATGCTCAGTACACGGCTCGCGGTGTCGGTCTTGACGACGTGGAAAGAATGTGGCGGACGCACGGAGAGAAAACCTGCGACCTTGTCTTGCTGCTGAAAGAAATCGATGAGCGCGGGGAGCGGCACATCGGACAGATTGTCACTGTAGTTGGCGAGGAACCAGGGCTCGCCTTGCAGATGGTGCTGCACAGCCCGCAGGCGCTGCCCGATATTCGAGTGCATGCCGGTGTCGACGAAGGTGATGGACCAGTCCTGTATATCGGTGTTGAGGAGTTCCACCTTGCGGCCGCCTTCTCGAAGGACGAAGTCGTTCGAGACGGTTTCATCGTAGTTCCGGAAATAGCTCTTGACGACATCCGCCTTGTGGCCCAGACACAAGATGAAGTCTCGATGCCCGTAATGTGCGTAATATTTCATCAGGTGCCATACGATCGGGCGATGTCCGATCGGGACCATCGGCTTGGGCAGGGCTTCGGAAAACTCCCGCAGCCGCAATCCCAGACCGCCACAGAAGAGGACGACTTTCATCGAGGCTCTCGTCTGCGGGCGCTCAGGGCAGCACCGTCACTTCAGGGATGGGCACCACGAAGCGTCCTCCCCAGGAGCGAATATGCGACATCTGGTCGGCGATCTCGCTCTTCAGGTTCCATGGAAGAATCACGACGAAGTCCGGCTTGGTTTCCGCGATCCGGCCCGGATGGCAGATAGGGATGCGGGTTCCAGGCAGGAATCGCCCCTGTTTGTGCGGGCTTCGATCGACCGTGTAGTCGAGAAAGTCCGTCCGAATTCCGCAGTAATTGAGCAGCGTATTTCCCTTGCCGGGAGCACCGTAGCCGACGACATGCTTGCCTGCCCGCTTGGCCTCGATGAGAAACGTGAGGAGCTTCCGCTTGGTTTCCTTCACTCGCTCACCGAACCCCGCATACGTCGCCACATTCTCGTACCCCAGCGCCTTCTCCCTTGCGCGAAGGGACGCGACTCGCTGGCTGACAGGTTTCGTAGCGTCCGCTGCATGGCGCGCAAAGATGCGCAGGGATCCGCCGTGAGTCGGCACCTCTTCCACATCGAAGAGGGTAAGGCCGTGTGCGGCGAAAACGCGCTCGACCGTCACGAAGGAGAAGTACGAGAAGTGCTCGTGGTAAATGGTGTCGAACTGGTTCTCCTCCATCAGGCGCTGCAGGTGCGGAAATTCCATCGTGATGACGCCCGCAGGCTTGAGAAGGATCTTCATTCCGCCCACGAAATCGTTCAGATTCGGAACGTGTGCCAGAACGTTGTTACCGAGCAGCAGGTCCGCGTGCATCCCTTGGGCAGCCAAATCTCTAGCGGTCTCCGTCCCGAAGAACCGCACGACGGTACGAATTCCTCGCTCCTCCGCCACCTTTGCCGTGTTAGCCGCTGGCTCGACGCCTAGCACCGGTATTCCCTGCTTTACGAACCACTGCAGCAGGTAACCATCGTTGCTCGCCAGCTCCACCACGCGACTGTGGGTGCCAAGTCCAAAGCGCTCGGTGACCAATTTTGCATAAGCTCTCACGTGATCGAGCCAGCTGTCCGAATATGACGAAAAATATGCGTACGCACCATCGCCGAAGATAACCTCAGGAGAGACGAATTCGTCGAGCTGAACCAGGAAGCATTTATCGCAGACATACGCATGCAGCGGATAGAATGGCTCCATCCTGCTCACGTCTTCTGGCTCCACGTGCTTTTGGCATAGTGGCGAAGTCCCGAGATCGACAAAAGTGTGCACGAGCGGCGCTTCGCAGAAGCGGCAAGGGGTTGACTTGGTAGGCATGATCTCGACAGCAGGTGGAAATGAGCGGGGATTATATCGCCGTGCCGTACACATGACCATTCACCCCCGGATGAGCGGCGTTCCGAAAAGGCGCCCAGGGATTGGCGAGAGGATTTGCCCCGTGAGCGACGCACCGATGCAACCCGACCCCGGATCAGGCCCTTTCCGATTGGACCGCGTCGCCATTGATCACGACGGCTTGCAGCGCCCTGCGCTCAACGCCAGAATTCTGGCCTGCGGGATCGGTAAGACCTACTGGCTCTAGCCGCTTCCGGAAGGTCCGGTCGAAACGGTGCGGGTTTCTTTGGCGAGTCTCCATGATTGAAAGCTTCCCGCCCTGTTCAGAAGGCGACTGGAGTCTCGCTGCATTCCGACAACGACTTGCATTACGCAGCCGCGAGTGCGAAGCGATGATCTGTCCCACTGTCCAGCATGGCCAAGGAGTGTACACTCGCCTCCAGAGCGTGCCTTCGGAAACGGACCTCCGTCGGGCATTCCTCATAGATCTGGAGCGGAAGGAGGACGAATGGTGGGGCTGCGCCACGGATCACCCACACGGCTCCAGCACCTTGCGGACGAGCAGTCGGCGGACAACAGGGCATGCTGTACATACCAGAAGGCTTTGCGAATGGTTTCCAGACGTCTGGTACTCACTGGAACGGCCCAGCCTACACCCTTGCCTGGGCGCTGGCGGACCGACCCGACAATGAACGACCGCGACAGGAATTGCGCGGACTCCCCGCGCTGAGCTGATCCAAGACACCTCTTTGTGGAGCACTCGTCGACTCCGATGAAGCTCACCGAACTCATCAAGTCCGTCGACCCGGAAGCTGTGGGCAGTGAGATGCACAGACTCGCGGCCGAAATGTATCCACTTTGTCGAAGCATTACCGGAAACGGTCTGCGGCAAACGCTCGATACCGTTCGCCAGCACATTCCGCTCAACCTGCACGAGGTGCCGAGCGGATCGGAAGTCTTCGACTGGACGGTGCCCAACGAGTGGAACATACGCGATGCGTACATCAAGAATGCGCAAGGCGAGCGTCTGGTAGATTTCCGTAAGCATAATCTGCACGTGGTGAGCTACAGTGAACCGGTGAATAGGAGGATGTCACTTGAGGAATTGACGCCTCACCTCTTTACGCTTCCCGACCAGCCGGAATGGATTCCATATCGCACGAGCTACTACAAAGAGACCTGGGGTTTCTGTCTTTCGCACCGTGAATTCGAGCGGCTGCAGGACGGTCAGTATGAGGTATGCATAGACTCGATACTGACACCGGGGAGCTTGACACTCGGGGAGTGCTACCTAGCGGGCGAGATCGAGGATGAGGTTCTCTTCTCCTGCCACTGCTGCCACCCATCCCTTGCGAACGACAATTTGTCCGGTATTGCGCTCGCGGTGGCGCTTGCAAAGCGACTTTCCGAGGTCTCACATCGGTACTCCTATCGATTCCTGTTTGTTCCCGGCACCATCGGTTCAATCACTTGGCTCGCGTTGAACGAAGCGAAAACAGACCGCATCCGACATGGTCTGGTGTTGTCTTGTGTAGGCGATGCAGGGGGATTCTCGTACAAGAAATCGCGCCGGGGCGACGCCGAGATCGACCGCGCGGTGCTCCACGTGTTGAAGGCCGATGACGTGCCGCATCGCGTGATCGAGTTTTTCCCCTATGGCTACGACGAGCGACAGTACTGCTCGCCGGGGTTCAACCTCGCGGTGGGTTGCCTGATGCGCTCGCAGCACGGAACGTTTCCCGAATACCATACGAGCGCGGACAACCTCGCGTTCATTCAGCCGTCCGCCCTCGGGCAGTCGTTCGCGAAAGTGCTCGAAATCGTCCAGGTCCTCGAGCAGAACCGGGTCTACTTGAATCAAAAGCCTAAGTGCGAACCACGGCTGGGCAAACGCGGGCTCTACGGCGGTCTGGGTGGCACCAGACGGGGCGAGTTCGGGGAGTTAGCCCTGTTATGGGTGCTCAACCTCTCAGACGGCCAGCATGATCTGTTGGCGATTGCAGAGCGGTCAGGGATACGCTTCCGCGAGATTGCGGCGGCCGCAGATGCTCTGCGCGCGTGCGGACTCCTCGAGCCGTATGCATCTGACGGCGCGCGATAGTGATCTACCTGAGGCCTGCTTCGGAGAGACGTACCCAGGAGAGTCCCCGCTCCGCCTCGATCACTGCCTCCATGGCCGCCTGTGCGGCAAGCCCATCGTAAAAGGAGGCGTCGCTCTCCGAGTCAAGCCGACCGCGCAAGCACGCATCGACGAAGCTTCGCATCATGCGCCCCACTGAGTGGGGCTGACCGTCGTGAGCCTCTGCCGGCAGCGCTAACTCTTGCCACTCCGGAGCACTAGGGCGCGAGACTTTGAGCCGGTCGACGGTGCCTCGGCTAAGACCCGCTTTGAGCGCACCTTCAGGACCGATAACTTCGAGGTAGCCCTTCTCCGCAAAAGGGGGCGTGATGCGGCCGATGAACCATTGGCCTCGGACCCCGCTGATATGCCTAAACCAAGCCGCCGCGATCTCTTCGGTTTCGATGGCGCTGGACTCACCGCTGACAGCATCTATTCCTTGGCGGGGAAGGTGGTGCAGAAAGCCGCTGACCGCATCGATAGGCCCCAGTGCGAAGCGAACCATGTCGAAGAGGTGTGAGCCAAGATTGAACAGAACACCGCTGCCGGCCGTGGCCTTCTTGTCCTGCCAGAAGACCTTACGGTTCGCGTCCAGGCCCTCCCAGCCGTCGTACTGGATGCGCGCGTAGTACGGTTCGCCGATGTCTCCAGCTCGAAGGCGACGGCGAAGCTCCGGGACGGCAAAGCCGTATCGGAATATGAAGCCGACCTGATGCACGATTCCGGCACGCTCGGCGGCCGCAAGCATCGCACGCGCTTCATCGACATTCATTCCGAGCGGCTTCTCGCAGAAGACGTGTTTGCGTTGACCACAGGCCGCCAGCGCTTGTTCACAGTGAACTGCATTGGGTGTGACGATGGTGACGGCGTCGATGTCGGGCCGCGCACAAAGCTCGCGATAATCCGTATGAACTTCAGGCACACCGAGACGGCTCGCGAGCGCGCGGGTTGGTTCGCGCCTCCGACCGCAAACAGCGACCACCTCGGCGTTCGGATGCGATTGCAGGCCGGGGATATGTCCCACTTCGGCGAACGAACCCGCCCCAATCACACCGACGCGCAGCTTACCGGTATGCGTCATCGCCATTCGCGGTTCGTCGAAAATCTCGCTGCAGCGTCAAACGCGGCTTTTCTGCCATCAGAAGCGAGATAATGTAAGCACAAGGACCGTGACACATGTGGTCGACTCGGAGTTCGATTGTTCCGCTGATTCGTTCTCCCGAGTATAGCTCAGGCAAACGGTGCCATCCGATAGCCACCATGGGAAATCATGGCCAACATATTGCTGATGGGTGGCCGAGCTTTCAGGGCACCACCAGAGCGTGAATGGCGAACGGCGAGAGGACCGGATAGTGCATGATATGTCCAAGTTAACTACGTACGCGGTCGTTGGCGGCGGCATCATCGGCCTCGCCTTGGCCTATCGTCTCACTCAGCGCTTCCCCGAAGCGAAGGTGTCGCTCTTCGAGAAGGAGCACGAAGTCGGCAAGCACCAGAGCGGTCACAACAGCGGCGTCCTTCACGCTGGGCTCTACTACAAACCGGGATCGCTTAAGGCCAAGCTTGCGGTGACAGGCATTCGGCAGATGCGTGCATTCTGCGAGCGTCACGCGATCGCTCACGATGTCTGCGGCAAGCTTGTGGTCGCATGCTCTCAAGAGGAGATTCCGCGGCTTAGCGATCTTTACGATCGGGGTCAGCGCAACGGCTTGCGCGGCCTGACGTGGCTCGATCCCGATCAAATGCGGGAGATCGAGCCGCACGTAGCCGGCGTCGCCGCAGTACGCGTGCCCGAAGAGGGGATCGTCGATTATCCCGCTGTGTGCCGCACGCTGCACCACCTCATCGTCGAGGGCGGTGGAAACGTACTGACGGGTACCGAGGTAACGGAAGTCAATCGAAATCGGCGCGGCTGGGCGGTCAACGGCCGTGAGGTGGATTTCCTGATCAACACCGCCGGTTTGCACTGCGATCGCGTGCTCGCCCTCTCCGGGTTGCGACGAACCATTCGGATCGTGCCCTTCCGGGGCGAGTATTACCAGCTGAACGAGGAAGGACGCCAGCTCGTCAGGAATCTCATCTACCCGGTTCCGGATCCGCGTTTCCCCTTCCTGGGCGTTCACTTCACACGCATGATCCACGGCGGCGTGGAAGCCGGTCCGAACGCCGTGCTCGCCACCGCCCGGGAGGGCTACCGCTACTCCGATTTCTCGCTACGGGACGTCTTCGACACATTCAGCTACGGCGGCTTCTGGCGCTTCATGGCACGCTATCCGTCGATGACTCTGTACGAGCTCAAGCGCTCGTTGAGCCGGTCAGAATTCTGTCGGTCATTGCAACGTCTGGTGCCAGCACTCGAAGAGCGGCATCTCGCGCCGGGTGGGACAGGCGTTCGGGCGCAGGCGCTGGCACCTGACGGCACGCTGATCCAGGACTTCGAGGTCGTGCGAGCAGCGAACGCGCTGCACCTCATCAATGCCCCGAGTCCCGGCGCTACCGCCTCCCTGGCAATCGCCGACTACCTCATCGATCGCATCGCGGAGGACCATGCTCAAACTGGTCGAGCGCTTCGCGGCGTTGCGGCAATGACCACAGGCACGGTCGGCTGACCGTGGCGCTTATTAATGAGTACTCCAAGGTCGCGCCGGTGGCCAGTTGCGCAATCAGTTTCTCTCGACCTTGGACTTGCCAAAGTCGAACCCGTCTTCGACACTTTTGGCGGCTTTTTGAAGGCGACGCCGCGTCGTTATGGGTCTTGCGGCGATCTGGCTCCAGAACGTAAGAGTGTCACGCTGTGTGGGAAACAGCTCGACTTGCTGCCATCATTAAATGAGCTCGGTGTCGCACGTGATGACACAAAAAGCCGGTATCCGCACGCAGACCAATGCGAACCGAACCTACCTGCTGCTGGTGGAGAATCAGCGCGCCCAGGGCCGCATTCAGCAACGGGTGCTGGCTCGGCTTGGCCGACTCGATGAGCTGCGCACCTCTGGCGAGCTCGACCGCTTGCTGGCCTCACTGGGGCGCTTCTCGGAGAAGCTGGCGGTGTTGGGCGCGCACGCCGAAGGCGATGCGGTCACGGTCGGCGCCCGTATCGTTGGACCTGGACTGATCTTCGAGCGCCTGTGGCAACAACTGGGCATCGATCGGGTGCTCACTGAGCTGGCCGGCGAACGGCGCTTTGGCTTCTCGCTGGAGCGTGCGGTGTTCGTGAGCGTGCTGCATCGCTTGTTTGCCCCCGGATCGGATCGCGCGGCGGAAAAGTGGAAGTCGTTGTATGCGATCAGTGGCGGCGAATTGCTCGAACTGCACCAGTTCTATCGGGCGATGGGTTGGCTCGGACAACCGCTCGCGCCGGTCGATTCGGGCGGCATGCGCTTGCGCACCCGCAAGGACTTGATCGAGGAGCGGCTGTTCGAGCGGCGGCGCGA
>CAVTGS010000022.1:0-70794 GCA_963734295.1 uncultured beta proteobacterium
CACCTCGGGATGCCGATCGAATACCATCCGGCTCAAGGCGCTCCCCGGCCCGACCTCGAAAAACACGCCGGCGCCCATCTCGACCGCGACGTCCATTACGCGCGCCCATTCGATGGTCGAGGCGACCTGCCGGCTCAGAGTGTCGATGGCACGCGACACATCTCGTACGATGTTCGCATTGATGCCGGCAATCACCGCGACCGAAGTCCGCTGCCAGTGCAATTTGCGAAGTGTCGCGCCGAACGTCTCGACCGCCGGCCTGCAGGATGGGGCTGTGAGCCGGCACGCTGATCGGAAGGCTCACGACATGGACACTGCCCTGCTTGCCCAGCTCGGCAGCGAGCGCCGCGAGGCGATCACGCGGGCCCGCAAGAACTGCGTGGTCGTCGCCGTTGCGAATCGCAACATCGAGACCCTTCGCTGCCGCGCGCGCTTCGAGCTCGACCCGGCGCACGCCCCGTACCGCCAGCATTCCCGAGTCCGCCGGCGCGCAATCATCCATCGCCTTCGCGCGTGCCGAAGCCGCCTCGATCACGTCGCGGGCCGACAGCGCTCCGGCAATCCCATAGGCCGCAAGTTCGCCCACACTGTAGCCCGCCACCAGAGCGGGACTGATCTGCTGCTCGCGCAGCGCCTCGCCGACGATCAACGCGTAGAGACAAACGAGTGGCTGCGCATGACGGTTGCTGAAACACTTGAGCGGATCACTGGCGATGTCGATTGCATTCCACTCCAGGTCCTGACTCAAGCGCGCTGCGTGTACCGCGAGCGGCGCATCGGCGAATAGCGGCAGGAACATCTCCGGCGACTGGCTGCCCTGTCCGGGACAGAGGAGACAAAGTGCCATCGATCCTCAGGCATCGATCTCGGCGGCTGCGCGCACAGCACCGGAAGGCAGCACTACCAACCCGACGGGAAACCATTCGCCGAGCCGGTGCAACAGCCACCCGGCCGCCAGCAGATCCGCCGCGCCGCCTGGACTCAGCCAGCGCGCGACGAAGTCGCTCGCGAGGCATTGCAGGCGCCCCTCCCAGTCCGCGACGAACACGCTGCCCGCGCCGACGAAGCGCTCGCCCGCCGCTTGCGCCCACGCCAACCCTTCCGGTCCACCGCGGTGAACGAGATTGGTATCCGGCAGCACGGCTACAGTCGACATCAGGGCGTGCACACAGGCCCTGCGCCGATCCACCCCGAGCCATAGCGCGCGACGCAGCGCCGGCAAGGTCACGTCGAACAGCACCGGAAAGCCGGCGGCGGCGTGTTCGCGTGCACCGGGAATGCCATGCAGGTACAGCACCCGGGCGCCGTTCGTCTTCGAGGCGGCATCCGGTCTTCTCGACAGCGCGGCGGACCAGCGGCGGCGGACCCCGTGCCCGAGCGAGGGAACGTCAACGCGGCCGAGGTGCGCCAACTGCCACCCCGCGGCTGCGACGAGCAAGCCCAAGGTGAAGATCGAGCCTTTGTGAGTGTTGACGCCCTGGGTCGCCGCAAACATTTCGCGTTCGGCGACGATGCCACGTGCCTGCAAGACGGGGAACGCGGCGCCGTCCGCACCGAGACGGGCACAGTCGGCGAAGTACGGTCGCAGTGCCGCGATGCTCGCTCGAAGCGTGTGGTGATCCATGTCCCTATGACTGCCACGATCGGTCGGCGTTACCAGGCCCGGTTTCGGATCGAGCGCGAGCTCGATCTCGAGCGCCTCGCACGCGAGGTCGCCCAGATTCGGCACGGGACGTACGGCCGCGCCCATTAGCCCACGACCCGTTCAAGCGATGCAAAGCTTCTGGCGAACGACGCTGAGGCGATCAGATCGACGCGCGTGCTGCTCTTCGTCAAGACGCGCTCTGGATCTTTCGCGAGCTCGCGCCAGGCGACGGCGACGCCGCCAGGATTCCAGATCTCGCCGTCGAGCCGTGGGCCAGGGATCCATTCGTCGATGGCCGCCAGCGCCGCGGCGACGGCGACGGCGGCCGCCCAGGTACGTGGCGTCAGGCGCAGATCGAGATCTGAGGTCGGACCCAGACAGGACTCGCGGGTCACGACCTCCATCGCCGCCGAGCCATATACCCGGGGCGAGGCAGCCTCGATCTCGCGGGAAGCGAGCAGCGCGCGAAGCTTCGGCCGCCAGGACCGAGGGAGGTATTGCCAGGCAGAGGCGAGAGTCGGTGGCGAACTCGTCTCACGCACGCAACCCCGGGGAAAGCGAAACGCGAGACGTACCTTGCCCTGCGCCGGCGGCAACGCGAGTCCGAGCGAGATCTCGTCACCCAATCCAGGGGGCTGTCGCGTGACGATCAGCGGGTGACCGCGCTCGATCCAGGCGCCGAGCAGACCGCGGGCAGCATGTTCCGGGGTGCATGACGCACCGGCGAGCCGCACGGCAGCCGCGGCATCAGGCCAGAGCCAGGCGAGGTCGTGCCTACGCATGGCTGCGCACCCGCTCCGCGACGAGCTGCGCACTCGTCCGCCCGCCGCGTTCGAGCCCCCGGACCATGCGTAGGTCTGCGGAGTCAGCAGAGGGTATCGCCTCCTGCTCCGCCAGCGCCTGTCGCAGGCACCCGGATAGATCGTCCCGCCAGATCTCGGAGAGGTGTCCCATGCGGTAGTAGTTTTGCACCCCCGGAGAGAACACCGGCGACTGTGCCGCCAACGCTTCCAGTCGCTCCTGCGGAATCTTCGTGATTCTCGACATGGCCGGCAGGTTCATCACCTTGATCTCGGCATCGGCCAGCGCGTAGCAGGCATCGGCCATCATGCCCGTGGTCAGGTAACCGCCGCTTACGGCCTGTCCATACACCAGGCTCAGGATGCAGTGGCCACGGCTGCGCGCGATCTCGACACACTTGGCGAGATGCGCCATGTAGCCGTTCAGGCCGAGCAGCTCGTCACGCCGCCGCAGTCGCTGGCCCTGCGTATCGAGCAGGAAGAGGATGGGGCGCCTCGGTTGCGAGCGCACCGTGCCGAGGACGGCGCCCGCCATTGCCAGGGCCAGCTCGACACCGACCTCGGTCGCGTTGTCGGTGCCGATCACCTGTATGGTGTCGTCCCCTGCTCGGCCGGTGCCGGTAAAGAAATTCTCGGTGTCGACCTCTGCCTTCCAGGTGTCGCCGAACAGCGCCTGCAGCAGTTCGCTTCGCTTCATGACGCGCTCCTGAGGGGATCCGCCATCGCGACGAATTTCTCGATCGGCAGGAGCGAAACGCTCTCCGGCTCCCGTACCCCGAGCTGTTCCCAGATTTCCGGTGCATCGTCGCAACGGCCGAAGCGCTCCCAACGTCGTTGCAGCTGCACGTGCTCGCGTTCGACTTCGGCCAGCGACAAACCGCCCGCCACGCCGAGGGCATCGATTGCCGCCTTGCGGAAGCACGTCACATCGTCTTCGACCAGCCGGTCGACCTCGCCGAGCAGGTAGCGATGTTTGCCGCCCGTCACGCGCCAGATCAGTGCCCGGTCGCGCGAATCGAATTCGTCGACGCCGCGCGCGGTTTCGATCACCTCGGGGCCGGACATCCCGAGCCGCCCCTCCTCCGACATGACGAGCACATCGCAGCAGCGGGCGATGAGACCGGTGCCGCCGAAGCAACCGCCGGCGCCGCCGATGAGACCAATGAATTTCACGCCATCGAGACGCGCGCGCAGCACCGCGCGGATCAATTCGGACACTGCAATCAAGCCGGCATTCGCCTCGTGCAGGCGCACACCGCCCGAGTCGAACAGCAGCAGCACGGCGGCCGGCTTTTCGTCCCGGGCACGATGGATGAGCCCCATGAGTTTGGCGCCGTGTACCTCGCCGATCGCCCCGCCCAGGAACGCCCCCTCCTGCGCCGCCAGCAAGACCGGATTGCCAGCGAGTGTCGCGGCACCGACGATCGCGCCGTCGTCGAAGGCGACCGGCTGATCGAGTTGGGCGAGATGGGGGCTGGTGACGCGCGCCACCGGGGGAATGAATTCGCGGAAGCTGCCGGCATCCACCACGCCGAGCAGACGTTCGCGTGCCGAGGCCTCAAAGTAGCTCTTGCGCATCAGACCCCCTCGTCCCACGCCTCGATCGCCTGATCGAGGCGCAGGCTGACGACGGCCGGGGTAGCACCGACGTCGTTGATTTCAATCTTCAGTCGCCCGGCCTTGCAGCGCGCCGCAAAGTCGCGGAGCACCGCCTCCCAGATCGGCGCAAAACCGAGCGCCGAGGTCTTAACGGTCACGGCGCAGCGACCGTCCTCGCCCTCGCCCTCGACCAACACCTCGCAGTTGCCGGAACCGACGACACCGACCAACACGGGCTCGCGACGGCGCGGCTGCGTTTCGCTGGGAAGCCCATACTCGAGCTGTTCCATCGTCGTATCTCCTTCGGCGCTTACCAATTGCGGAACCGGCTCGGTGGACTGTAAAGACCACCGGAGGCCAGCACCAGATCCTTGATCGAACGAGCTGCCAGCAGATCGCGGGTGGCCAGGCGGCGCGAAATGCCAAGATCCCCTGCCCGCTTGATGACGCCCCGCCGGCGCAGTTCTTCCACCTTGTCCCGGTCGCGCGCGAGGCCGACGGCGGTGTAGCCGGCAACACCCCGAATGGCCTGCTCACGCTCAGTGAGATCGCGGCAAAGCAGAAGATTGGCGATGCCTTCCTCGGTGACGATGTGGGTGACGTCGTCGCCGTAGATCATCACCGGCGGATTCGCCAAGCTCATCGAGTCCGCCAGATCCCAGGCATCGAGCCGCTCCACGAAGGCGGGCTCCATATGCTCGCGGAACGTCTCGACCATTTGCACGACGAGCTTGCGCCCGCGCGGAATGGTTGCGCGCCCCTGACGCGCCTCCTCCCCCGCCTTCACCCAGGCCGGACTCTCGTGGCGCCGGCCGCGTGCGTCCGCTCCCATGTTCGGCGCGCCGCCGAAGCCCGCGATGCGCCCTTTGGTGGCGGTCGAGCTGTTGCCGTGCAGATCGATCTGCAGCGTGGAACCGATGAAGAGGTCGCACGCGTAATGCCCCGCCGCCTGACAGAACGCACGGTTGGAACGCATCGAGCCGTCGGCGCCGGTGAAGAATACGTCCGGGCGCGCTTCGATATAGCGCTCCATGCCGAGCTCGGAGCCGAAGCTGTGGACCGATTCGACGAAACCCGCCTCGATCGCCGGGATCAGCGCCGGGTGCGGGTTGAGCGCCCAGTGCGTGCAGATCTTCCCCTTGAGCCCCAGCGAGTCGCCATAGGTCGGCAGCAGCAGCTCGATCGCGGCGGTGTCGAAACCGATGCCGTGGTTGAGCCGCTTCACGCCGTACTCGGCGTAGATACCCTTGATCACCATCATCGCCATCAATATCTGAATCTCGGAGATCTGCCCCGGGTCACGGGTGAAGAGCGGCTCGATGTGATTGGGTTTCGGCGCGACGACCACGAAGTCGATCCAATCGGCAGGAATGTCCACACGCGGCAAGGTCGCACGGCGCGCGTTCACCTGCGCCACGACGATGCCGTTGCGGAAGGCCGTGGCCTCGACGATAGCGGGCGTGTCTTCGGTGTTCGGTCCCGTGTAAAGGTTGCCCGCGTCATCGACGGCCTCCGCCGCGATCAGAGCGACGTTCGGCGTGAGGTCGACGAAATAGCGGGCAAAGAGCTCGAGATAGGTGTGAATCGCATTGATGCGGATCCTGCCGTCGGCGACCAGCGAAGCGAGGCGCGTTCCCTGTGGACCTGAGAACGAAAAATCGATCTCACTGGCAATGCCAGTTTCGAAGAGCTCCGTGTGCTCCGGCAAGGCGACCACCGACTGCACCATGTGCAGTCCGTGAACCCTGCCCGGATCGACCGCCGCGAGAGCCCGCGCAAGAAAATCGGCCTGCTTCTGGTTGTTCCCTTCGAGGCAGACACGATCGCCCGGCTGCAGCAACCGTTCAAGCAGGGCCGTCGCGTCCTTGGCGCCGACCCGCCCCCGAGGGGCGATGTCGGCCACAGATTTGACACGCTCGGCCTTCGAGCGAGCGCCGCGGCGCCAGCGCTCATTGGAGGATGCTTCCATCGTTCTTATCCTTTGCTCAGGCGCCGTGATATTGCGAGGGCAACCAAGTGGCGATCTCCGGGAAGATGCAGAGGAGCACGATACCCAGCACCATGAGCAGCAGGAAGGGCACGACGCCCCAGATAATGTCCTTCAGCTTGACGTCGGGTGCGATGCCGCTGATGACAAACAGGTTGAGTCCGACCGGGGGATGGATGAGCCCCATCTCCATGAGAATGGTCATGATCACGCCGAACCAGATCAGATCGATACCCAACGCCTTCAAAGCCGGCAGGAGAATGGGCGTCACCATGAGGATGATGGCCACTGGCGGCAGGAAGAAACCGAGCACGATGAGCAGGATGTTCACCCAGAAGAAGAACTCCCACTTGCCCATCTCCAGGGAGATCAGCCAGCCAGCAGCCGATTGGGTGATGTGCAGATAGCTCATCACGTAGGTGTAGAGAAACGACATCGCGATGATGAGCATGATCATCGAGGATTCGCGAGCGGTGCCCGAGAGAATGACCCTGAGGTCACCCCAGCGCCAGCAGCCATAGATCGCCATCACCATCACCAGCGCGCCAAAGGCACCGATGCCGGCGACCTCGGAGGGCGTCGCCCAGCCGCCGTAGAGCGCGACCATGACGATGACGATGAGCCCGAGGAAGGGCGTCAGCCGCGGCAGCGTCTCCAGGCGATCCTTCCAGCTGTAATTCTCGAAAGCGAGCAGCGCGTTGGTTCCAGCGGACTGAACATCGGCCCGCGCCGCACGCTTCTCTCGCGTCGACTTGTACATCACCCAGACTGCGAACAGCATAGTAAGCAGCAGACCCGGCCCGACGCCTGCCATGAACAGTTTTCCGATTGATTGCTCGGTGGCGAGGCCGTACAGGATGAGGGTGAGCGAGGGCGGGATCAGGATCCCGAGTGTGCCGCCGGCGGCGATCAGGCCGGTGGCGAGTGCATCCGAGTAGCCGCGCTTCCGCATTTCCGGAATGCCCGAGGACCCAATCGCGGAGCACGTCGCGGGGCTCGAGCCGCACATCGCCGCGAACACCGAGCAGGCCAGGGTGTTGGCCAGTCCGAGACCACCCGGCACCTTGTACAACCAGCGATTGAGCGAGTTGTAGAGGTCCGCGCCGGCGCGTGACTTGCCGATCGCCGCGCCCATCATGATGAAAAGTGGAATCGTGAGCAGCGTGAAGCTGTTCAGTTCGGAAAAAATGGTCTCGGCAACGATCGACAGCTGCGCGGGCGGCATGAAGAAGTACATGAAGATCAGGGCCACCGCACCGACGGCGAAGGCGATCGGCATGCCCGAGAACAGGAACAGGAAAGTGGCACCCGCGTACATCAGGCCCAGTTGTCCGACGCTCATTTGTCCGCTCCTTCCTTGTCGTGGTGGATGGTCTCCATTGCCAGCTGCAGATCGGCGTCGTGCTCAGCAGGCGGATGATAGGAACGCATCGCCTCGGGCAGCGAGTCTTCGATCAGTTGGACCAGTATCTGCAAGGTCAGGGACGTCATCCCCACCGCCATGAAGCCGAAGACCGGCCACATCTTCGGTGCCCACGACGTGTCGCTGACACGCCCCTCGCTCCATGCCTCGTGGAACAGCTCCCAGCAGTTCCAAGCGATGAAGGCGCAGAACAGGAGTGAAAACAGATCGGAAAGGGCCAGACGCCACTGCGTCCAGGAGGCGGGCATCACCTCGTCGAGGACTTCGATGGTGACGTGGCCGCGATTCAACTGCGTCTGTGCGGCCGCCATGAAAGTCGATGCGATGAGAAGCATCACGCAGAACTCGATCTCCCAGTCGGTCGCCCATGCAAACGCATAGCGGACGACGACCTCGAAGACGAGCACGCAAGTTGCCACGACGATCATGAACGCCGACAGGTATCCCGTCGCGACGTTGAACTGCTTGATCGTCCGGCTCAAGAGAAATCCGGGGCTCATAAGTCACCTCAAGGGGTGAGGACCGCCGGGCGTGAAGACCCGGCAGTCCGATGGGACGGAGTTACTTGACTGCCAGCGCCATGTCGAGAAGGGCCTGACCGTTCTTGACGTTGGCCGCAAAGTCCTTGAACGCCGTCTCCTTCGCCACTGCGCGCCAGGCATTGAAGGAAGCCTCATCCATATCGACCACCTTGGCGCCGGCCTTGGTATAAACCTCCACCATCCGTCGATCGTCCTTCTTCGCTTCCTCTACCCCGAATTTCTCGAGACTCGCACCGACTTCCATGACGATTTTCTGCTGCTCCGGCGTGAGGGAATCGAAAAGGCTCTTGGAAATGAGCAAGGGCTCGAACATGAACCAGAAGCTCTTGTTCTCGGCTGACGTGGCGAACTTGGAAAATTCCTGCAAACGGAAGGAGATGAGCGAGGTGCTGGAGGTCAGGGCAGCATCGAGCACCCCGGACTGCATCGCGCTGTAGATTTCCGAAGACGGCATGCCGGTGACGGCGGCCCCGGCGCCCTTGAGCATGAGATCCATCTCCTTGCTGCCGCCGCGGAACTTGAGGCCCTTCGCGTCCTCGGGCTTGACCACGGTCCTTTTGGTCGAGGCAATGCCGCCTGCCTGCCAGATCCAGGTCACGATCTTGATGTTCTTGTCTGCGAGGACCCGGTCGAGCTCCTTACCGATCGGCGCCGTCTTCCAGTTCATCCCCTGCTCGTAGCCGGTGATCAACGTCGGCATCAGGGTCAGGTTCACCTCCGGGATCTCGCCACCACCGTAGGCGAGCGGAACCAGGGTCATGTCGAGCGCCCCCTTGCGCAGCGCACCGATTTGGCTGTTGGTCTTCATGAGCGAACTGCCGGGATAGATCTCGAACTTGACCGCTCCTTTGGTCTGCTTTTCCACGTCGGCAGCAAAGCGGCGTACCAGACGATCCCGGAAATCCCCTTCCTCGTTGGTTGCCGCCGGAAATTGATGCGAGATCTTGATGACCTTGGGTGTCTGGGCCAATGCCACCGGTGCGGCGAGTCCGACGAGCGTGGCGAGCAGCGCCGAAAACAGGGCGCGGCGTGTGATGCTTCTGCGCATGGAAATCTCCTCCAGAGTGGGTGATCTTGAAACTCCCTGATCACAAAATCCGGCCGGTACCTAAATACTGAACGGCTTCATTTGTATCGTGACTAAGTGATCGTGTATACACGATATCATCTTATGAGTACGTGTCAAGACTTTTTGTACGATATAATCTTCTCTTGCCATACAATACGGAAGCGCCGCATGAACCAGCCTGTCGAAGAGTCGCTAGCCACACGCCGGTCGGAACAGCTCCGGGAGTCGATCGAGGAGCGCATCGCAACGGGCATCTACCTGCCCGGCACGCGGCTCGACGAGACCGAGCTCGCCAGCGAGTTCGGCGTTTCGCGCACACCGATCCGGGAGGCGTTGATTCAGTTGAGCTCGGAGGGCCTGATCGAAATGCGGCCACGCCGCGGCGCGATCGTCACGGAGATCTCCCCGCAGCGGCTAGTGGAGATGTTCGAGGTGATGGCGGAGCTGGAGGCGATGTGCGGACGCTTGGCGGCGCGACGGATTTCGCCCGAGGAGGAGGTGGCGCTCAAGGAGGCCCATGCGGCGGGTGAAGGGGCGCTCAATGCGGGCGATCCGGACCAGTACTACTACCTGAACGAGACCTTCCACCAGATCATCTGCGAGGCCAGTCACAATGGATTCCTGGCGGAACAGGCGGCCCTGCTGCGTCGACGCCTGCGCCCCTACCGTCGCCTTCAGCTAAGGGTCCGCGACAGAATGCGTAACTCTTTCTCGGAACACACGGGAATCGTGGCTGCCATCGTCGAAGGGGATGGCGAGCGTACTGCAGAACTGTTGCGGCAACATGTGACTGTTCAAGGCGAGCGTTTCGCCGATCTGATCTCCTCGGTCGCGCAGTTGCGCGCCAAGTAGGGCCGCGGAGCGTTCGGGCAACGGTCGCCGTCAGGCCGGCCGCGCGCCGTTCGCGGCCCGGCGCGGCTTCCGTGGTCGCGCTCTTGGTGCCACCTTGCTCTTCAGGTTCCAAACCTCCCGCACCGCAAAGAGCAGTGCCGCAATCGCCGGTTCGTGCTCGCGCCCAGCCAGATAAATGAACTGAAGCATCGTCGTCAGACGGGCGTTTTTCAGCACCACCACTTCCCCCGTCGCCTCACGCGCCCGGGCCAGATCTTCGCGCAGCAGCGAAAGTCCGAGTCCCGAGACGATCAGATTCTCCATCACGGTCTCGTGATCTGCCTGGACCACGCTGGTCGGTTCGACCCCGTGTTGCAGGAACAGCTCGCTCACCAGCCCGTGATGGCTGCTGATAGGGGGTGTGAGGATCCAGGGCAGAGCCGCGAGCTCGCCCCACGTGGCCCGCTCGACCTTGTCCTTCCACGACACAGGGGCGGCGACGCGATACGCGACCTCGCGCAGCGGCAGACTGGCCACCGTGGGATGAGTGAGTGTCCCGAAATAAAAGCTTGCGTCGAGCTCTCCATTGCGGACCGACTCGAAGGCGGCACCCGATACCTGGTGCTGTACGTCGAGCTCGAGAAGTGGATGGAGTTCTACTGCACGACTCAGAAACTCGCCGAGCCGGATCGACTCCGGATCCGACACGCTTCCAACCCGCAGCCGGCCCGCGACCGCGCCGGCGAGAGACCGGGCTTCGGCTCGCAGTTCCTGCGCCGCAGCCAGCACTCTCTCCGCCTGGGCCAGCAGGCGCTTGCCCGGGGCCGTGAGGACCATGCCGGTCGGCGTGCGCTCGAAGAGCGGGACGCCGAGCTCGTCCTCGAGCGCCTTGATCTGCGCGCTCACGGCAGGCTGGCTGACGTGCAGCTTCTCCGCGGCACGGGTCAGGTGACCGAGGTCCGCGACGGCGGCGAAAGTACGAAGCTGATAGAGCTCCATGTGTCCTCGTCAGATGCGGGGTCGAAGCCGCTGCGCGGAGGCATTCGTTGTGCGGCGCGGCACGATCAATTCCGGCATCAGCAATATCGATCGTACGGATCCAAACATGCAATTAGCTTTCGCGGCGTGATGCGCCTACATTGGTAGGCACAAGCTTAAACAACATTGATTTCAATTGCTTTGTGGAGCCTATCATGAAACTCATCGTACCGTTCGATACCAGCATCAGCCCGCCGAAGCGTTTCTGGTCGGCCTTGTGGAAGCCCGGGGTACAACCGGAGAACGCCGAAACGGAATTTGAAATAATGCGCCGCAGCATGGTTCCCGGTGCGCCCGATGTCCTCCTCGACTCGGCCGATCGCGCGAGCGCGGAGCGGTTGGGCGCTTACGCGCGAATCAATCGCGCCTTCGCAGCCATGGGCGAATGGTTCGCGCGGCGTGAGGCGCGGGAGGACGAAGAGCAGTCCGCGGCTTCCCACGCTCTGGACGAGCTCGACCGCCAAAGGCGCCTGCGCTCAGCCAGACGCAGCCGTTACTTCCGCATGTGAGCGGTCGAGCGCGGCGGGGCCGACCCCGTCGCGTCCGCCCTGGATTGATCATCCCGCGGTCGGCGGCGCGTGAGAAAATGGCAGGGTTGTCCGACCGGACCCCGCCGATGCTTCTCCAGGACCTGCACGTTCACACCACGTGGTCGTACGCCGACGGCGCCGTCGTCCGCGAGCAAACCGTCGAGCTCGTCGCGCAGGTCCACCACGCGCGGGTCCTCGGCATCAGCGATCACTTCGAACACCTGGTCGACAGCGATGTCGACGCCTATGCCGACGCAGTGCGCCGCGCCGGCCTGTGGGTGGGCACCGAGGTGAACGGCGCAGAATGGGTGTCCGCCGCCCTCGACGCGCCGGTCGACTACTATGTCGTCCATTGCTACGACACCGATGCGGACTACGCGGCCCTCGAACGCCTGCTCGCAACCGGCCGCCCCGTCATCATTGCGCATCCCCACGCCATCGGCACCCGACTCGCGCGCGTTGCCACCGACTGCCGGGTCGAGGTGAACAACCGCTACATCTGGCGCGGTGACTGGCGCGCCTACTATGCGCCGCACGTGAACCGCTTTCGCTTCGTCTTGAGCTCGGACGCGCACCAGCCCAACTGGCTCAACCAGACCCTCGCCCGCTATGTCGCCGATCAGCTCGGCATCGAGGAGACCTTCGTTTTCCCGGTTCCACAGCCTGCGTAGCACTGCCACTGCGCGCGCTGGCGGAATCGGCGCAAGCGCGCGCCGCAGTTGCCAAACCCGGGCCGATGCCGCTGTCCATCGCCAGGAGGAAACAACGATGCCGGTACGCCTGAAGATCGCCTTCAACCAGAACTACGCCGTGTCCGGCATGACGTTCGACTGGACCACGCTCTTCGCCAAGGTCCGCAATATCGCCTTCGACAAGCAGGTCGATCTCGTCTACAGCCCCTTCGGTTCGAGCGCGTGGTTCGAGCGGCCGTTGGCTTTCGTGAGTCACCACGGCAACTACGACGTGTTCGGGTCGGATGCGGTCGCACTGTCGAACGTCGAGACTTTCGCGTTGCGCTATCGCGTCACGGGCAGTGAGTACTGGGACAACAACTTCGGCGCCGATTACACCATCGGACCGGCCTTCTCCGGCAAGGTAGGCGGACACGTTTCGCTCCGCAGCGCCGCTGCGTTCAGAAAAACCGAGGCCGGCGGCGGCTTCACCTTCGACACGGGATGGTTCGAGGGCGAGGTCCTCGTCGATAACCTCGCATTCGGCAAACGCGTCGGCGTGGCCTACACCCGCGATGGCGGCACGACGTGGAACACGGTCGACGGTACCTACCTCGGCCCCGTCACCGCCGTTGCTGCCAGCGTCGCGGGCGTCGAAGTCTGGAAGTTCAAGACGCCGCAGCTCAACATCGGGCCCGCTTCGGACATCTACCGCTTCGCGGTGTTCTACGAAGTAACGGATTGGGGCGTCATGTACTGGGACAACGATTTCGGACAGGACTATGTCCTGTCGCAGGCTGCGGGATCGACGCTCGCATAGGCAGACTCGACGAGAGGATCAGTCATGACAATCGAAGTGGCAAAGAACGGGCACGTGTGGACCGTGATCATGAACCGTCCCGAGGCCCGCAACGCCATGGACCCCGAGAGCGCCGATGCCCTCACCCGCACCATGCTCGAGTTCGACGCCGACAGCGAAGCGCGGGTCGCCGTGCTCTATGGCGCAGGCGGCGCGTTCTGCGCGGGCTGGGATCTGAAGTACGTGAGCACCCTCGACGAAGTTTATCCCCTCGGGGAGCTCGACATCCCCACCGCCCGCGCCCGCGGCAACGGCAGCGAGATCCCGCGTGGTCCGCTCGGGCCGACCCGGCTAGAGATCGACAAGCCCGTGATCGCCGCGGTGGCCGGTCCTGCGGTCGCAGGCGGCATGGAGCTCGCGCTGTGGTGCGATTTCCGCGTGATGCAGGAGGACGCCTACTTCGGCGTCTACTGTCGGCGCTGGGGCGTGCCCCTGATCGATGGCGGCACGGTGCGGCTGCCGCGCATCGTCGGGCAGGGCCGCGCGCTCGAGATCATCCTCACCGGGCGCAAGGTCCCGGCCAAGGAGTGCCTGCTCATCGGGCTCTGCGAGTATCTGGTCGGCAATGGTGAAGTGCGCGCGAGAGCCGAAGCACTCGCGCAGGACATCGCCGCGTTTCCGCCCGTGTGTGTTCGAGCGGACCGGCGTTCCGCGATCAGGAGCGCCGGCATGCCGGTGCGCGATGCCATGATCCAGGAGTGGTACAACGGCCGCGAAGCGCTCGTGAAGGACGGCGTCGCCGGCGCCTCGCGGTTCAAGGACGGCCTGGGCCGCCACGGGGATTTCGCGAAGATCTACTGAGCATCTCGTACCGGGACTGGCGTTGCTGCGCGCATGACGCCGGCGGCTCGAGCCGGCCGCCACCATAGCGCTCCAGAACGTACTCGACGATGGCACCCGACTCGCACATCAAGACATCGCCGTCTTCGATGACGCGCAACTTGCTCGTATGGCAGACCGAGCTTCTCCAGCAACCAGAGAATGTGCACGGAGCGCGTGCGCGGTGCAAAGTGGAGCTTGATCAAGATCCCTCTGAGAAGCCATGAGCCATCGGGCCAGACGCTCGGCGCCAGCCCGATGGAGTGAGAATCATGCAGCCACTGCCTGCGGGTTGGCGATGCCACTCAGCGCCGCGCTGTAGCGATCCCAGTTGTGGTCGCGGAAGTTGAGCGCCACCTGCGCCGGAGGAAACCCGCGCTTCACCGCACCGTCCTTGTCAATGTAGAACAGATCGTCCGCTGTGCGATACTGCTGACCCACCTGCGGGAGCGGTGTTCCGAGCCCGATATGAATCCCGCCGAGGTCGAGGCTGATGGGGTTCTTCAGCGTGACCGGGAAATTCGGCCCGAACGGCGGCAGGTGGACCACTGGGTCCCCGCGAAAGGCGATCAGAGTCGAGCTGTGCACGCGTTCGGCGAGCAGCTTGTTCAGGCTTTCATCGCCCGCCCGAGGTGCGGCGAAAGTGAACAGCTCCACGTCCTCATCGGGCAGGGCTTCGGCGATGTCCAGCGCCGCGAGCAATGCCAGGGCACCGCCGAGCGAGAAGCCGGTGACATAGATCCGAAACGTGACCGGCTCCTTTGTCACCTGGCGGGTGACTTCTGCCAGCAACTCGTTGCGGACCAGGTTGTACGCCTGCCAGAAGCCCGCATGCACCCAGCGCTGGTCGGGCCATGATTTCGGCGCCGGTGGGTAGGCGATGCGATTGGCCCGAAAGTCGGTCAGCACCCAATCTCTGAACGCGCCTTCCTGATCGAAGAACGCGGTTTCGGAACCACGAAAGGCGACGACCACATCGTTCTTGTCGCTGCGCGCCACGAAACACTCGGTGTCGCTCTTGAAGTTCTTGCGGGCGATGGCGACGGCGTCGCGCACGATTGCTCCATCCAACAGACACGCAGAACCATCGCCGAGCATCGTGTTCTTGACCTCGGACTCGGCGCCGAGCGTCTCCGCGTCCGAGAACTGCGCCACGTGCGTCAGTGCCAGGAGCTCCAGCGCAAGCTTCACATCGAGCATCGGGGCGTTCGCCGCGTTCGCCGCCGAGAGAGCTTCGATCTCCTCCTTGCGGATAGCGTTGAGCGTGGCCTTCTTCTCGCCCTGGACCTCGTCGATGCGATCCTTCTTCGTGTCGACTGCGTGATCGATGCTGTCGCGCTTGTCGTCTTTCGCGTCGCGGATGGTATCGTGCTTCTCGTCGCGAACCTCCGACTTCGCATCGCGCTTTTCCTCGCCCTTGAGGTCGGATTGGCGGACGTCCTTCATCTCGTCGCGCTTTTCCTCGCGCGCATCCTTCTTCTCTTCCCGCGCTTCCTCGCGGGCATCCTTCTTCTCGTCGCGCGCGTCCTTGCGTGCTTCCTTCTTCTCCTCGCGAGCGTCCTTGCGGGCGTCTTTCCTTTCCTCGCGGGCGTCTTGCTTCACTTCCTTGATTTCCGCTTCGAGCGCTTTCTCGGCGTCGGTCTTTCGTTGGAACAGTCCCATGTGATCCTCCTTCTGCGGTGAGTGCCCCGACGAAGCCGGGGCTTCGGGTTGTGAGCCGGCACGAGCAGCTCGACACTGCTCCTGGTTCGCTGCGGGCACGTACGATAGGGCGCGAACAGCACCAAGCACAATCGGCCTTTCGGCCTAAGTCGTTGCGCTGACGCCGAGCCCCTCAGAGGAGAGCTTGTGTGGGAAAGCGAGGAGCCGTTGCGCGCGTCTAATGCGCAGCACCGTTAAGCTCCAGCGTCACCCGGATGACGCCGTCGTCCCTGCGATCCTGCATCGGAAGCCCGCTGCGCGCGAACACTGCGAGCATGGTGTGGTTCTGCGGAAGCACCTCCGCTTCGAAGCGGTCGATGCCCCTCTCCCGCGCGATTGCCGCAAGGTGGCGCAGCAGCCGACTCGCGAGACCGAATCCCTGGTACTCCTCTTCGACGATGAAGGCGACCTCGGCGCTGCGCCCTCCGTCCGGCCTGCCATAAGAAGCGTAGCTTCCACCCCCGATCACGATCTCGTCGGCACCGCTTCCCGTGGTCACCAGCAGCACGACGCGCTTTTCGAAGTCGACTTCCGAGGCGCGCTTCAAGTCCGCATCGGTGAGCTCGTTCTTGTACTCGAAGAATCGCGTGTAGATGGTTTCCGGTTCGAGCTTCCGGAACGCCGCGATCAACCGTCCGCGGTCGTCCGCCCGGACCGCACGGACCAGGGTCGGGGTGCCGTCCCGAAGGGTGTCGGTGACGGCGAAATGGCGCGGATCGATTATGGCTCGTGGCTCCGGTAGCGAGTGCTCGAGCGGCAAGGATAGTCCGCCGAAGTTTGCAATCGCAAGCGGCGGCTCCGAAATAATGATGCGGCGTCAAAGCAGCCAACCGCAGCGCTGGACAACGCAAGCGCCGTAGGGAATTCTTGCATGGAAACTCCACCCAGATGAAACGTCGGCTCGGCCGACCCGACTTTCGAGGCGCGCTGCACCACGATGCCGATCCATCGCGAGCTGAACGATCTTCCTCTGATCCTTTGCGGTCCGATCCTGCGCCAGGTTGCGTGCGACCCGGTCAGCGTCCTCGTGGCGCTGAAGGAGCGGCGGTTCGTCGAACTGGCCATTTACGAGGGCACCGATGCGGCAGACCTGCCATTGCATATTTCGCCTCCCGCAGAAACGGTCGCGCTCGGTCAGCATCTCCACGTCCTGGTCATCACCGCGAGTATCGAGTCCGGGGCAGAGCTCAAGCCCGGTCAGATCTACGGATACGACCTTCGCTTCTGTGCCGATGACAGCGGTGCCAACTGCACCTGGCTAAGACAGGAAGCCGCGGAAACAGCGGGCAGCGAAGGTTTGCTCGCCGGTGAGTTCGCGCTCGGGTACTCGCCAGGTGCGCTGCCGAGCTTCGTTCTGCCGCCCATAGCCCTGAGCAACCTGCGCCTCGTCCACGGCTCCTGCCGCAAACCCCACGGCGAAGGTCGCGACGCCCTGGCGGTGCTGGACGACCTGTTGCGCGCCACCTATGACAAGCTCGACGACCGGCCGCAGATGTTGCTCCTCACCGGCGACCAGATCTACGCAGACGACGTGGCTGCAACGCTGCTGCTCAGTTTGTTCGAAACCGCGAAGCGATTGCTCGGGTGGGAGGAGATCGTCCCCGCCCCCTACTCGCTCGAACTCGAATCGATCGCGGCGCTGGGAGATCTCGATTTCGTGCCCGATGCCCTCAGCAGCATCGGCGAGTGGGGCCATACCGTGGATCACCCCGATCCCGTCAGCGCGAAATCGTTCTTCACCCGTCTCGCGCCCCCGCTACGAAGCAAGGAGATCCGAGCCAACGCCAGATTTGACAGCAATGCCATGGACGCGCACCTGATGTTCGCCGGCGAGTTCTACCTGATGTATCTCTTCGCCTGGTCGAACGTGCTCTGGCCACGCGACGACAAAGGCGAGCCGAGCCTGCCGGAGTACGACCAGGCCGTACCGGCTTTCTCGCCCGTGGGGCGGCTTTCGAAGCCTGCGCTCGAGGAGGAGCGCGCCCGAGCGCTCGAATTCGCGGGAACCTTGCGCAAGGTGCGGCGCGCGCTCGCCAACATCCCGACCTGGATGATCTTCGACGATCACGAGGTCACCGACGACTGGAACTTGAACCACGACTGGGTCAAGCGCGTCAACGCCAGCCCCATGGGACCGCACCTGATCCGCAATGCACTCGCCGCCTACGCGATCTTCCAGGACTGGGGCAACCAGCCCGAGGACTACGCCGCTGGCCGACCGGGCGCAGAGATTCTGGACGCCCTTACGTGGTCCGGCGCCAATGCGGCGCCGGATGCATTCCAGTCGGGACAGGCTCTGCTTGAGCTGTTCAAGCTGCGCGACCCTGCGGCAACCCCAAAGCCCAGCAAGAGATGGCACTACGCCATCGCGCCGAGTTATCCCGGGCAGCCTGCCGAACAGCCTGCCGAATACGCGATCACGGTTTTGGACACTCGGACCTGTCGCGGCTTTCCGGACCAGACTCTGATCGACGAGGCCGCGTCTGCCCTCAAGCACCTACTCGGAGACGACTCGAACCCCAGCGCTGGTTTGGTGCTGAACGCCGCACTGCTGTCCGACACGGCCTTCACCGAGCAACTCGTAGGGCAACTGCACCCCGCGCGCGTCAACCTGGTCGTGTCCCCCGCGCCGGTGTTCGGGGTACCGATCGTGGAGGACGTGATCCAGCGATTGATGGTGTTGAAGGACAACCCCGAGGCCCACGACAACGAAGCGTGGAACGGCCACCACGGCGCGTTCCGACGCCTGTTCGAATTTCTCTCGCGCTTCGAGAACGGGGTGGTGCTGCTCTCGGGCGACGTGCACTACGCGTTCTCGAACGAAATCGCCTTTCCGGCCCCGGGCGGGGCGAGCAACCTCCCGCAGCGCGTCGTGCAGCTCTGTGCCTCATCGCTCAGGAACGAAGCGATGATGACGCACACCATCGGAACGATCGGGCACCCTCGTCTTGAGGCGTTGGACCCTCATAATATTGAAGTGAGCTTGGAGGCGCATCGTCTCAAAGTGACGTGGGAGGAGTTGCCGCTCGGGGGGTTTACTGCCTTGGTCAATGAAATGGCACAACGATTCCACGACGAGATCACCGCGCCTGTCGAATTCGACGAGTGGGGCAAGACAGCTTTCCTTTCCGACCCGTTCGATCCCCTCAACGTGGCCATGAAACTGCGCGACGGCAACGCACTGTCGGTGCCCGGTGCTTTCGCGCTGCCCAACGAGCTGGTATTCGGCGCCGCTCTCGGCTCCGGCCTGTACGACTTCGCGCGCGACTTCGGCGTGGGCCTGCCGGGCAACTGGCGATTCACTGTAAAGCACCTTCGCGACGCAAGGGATGGCCACGAACGCGGGGCAAACGGCCAACCCGCAGGCACATCAGACCTTCCGGAATACACCGCGGCGTTCGTTGGCGATCAGTGCCGCGACATTGTCGGCCACAACAATCTCGCTAAGGTCACCTTCAAGACCGGGGGCGGGAAGACAAGCGTTGCGCACTACCTGTACTGGTACGCCCACGACCGGCGCGGCAGAACGTTGCTGCGCACCTTCGAGACGCAGCATGAAGCAGAGCTGCGCGTAGGGCCCTGACGCATCATGGAAGCGTTCGCGAGGGCTCTGCTGCGCGACGCTTTGGTGGAGCTTCGCACCTTCGCCGATCCGCTCTTCAAGGTAAGCCGCAGTCAGGCGTCGCTCTTTCGCTTCTGCACCAAGTTCGGCTGGTGTCTCGAAGCTGCGCTGGGCGCAGACCTGACTGCTGTGGGCGAAAAGCTCGACGAAATCCGCGCGGATCTGGAACGTCTGACCGACGCCATGCAGCACGGCACCGAGTCACAAGTGGCGCAGGCGGCGACCACGCTTGCTCGCGGCACGCTGTCGCGCGCGGAAGCGATGTACCCGCTGCTGTGCGCCGCTTCCCCAGCGCCTGTCAGCGACGCGGCAGTGCAGGCTTTCACCGACGATCTCGCCGCGCACCTCCTCACGCTCTATGTTGCGCGCCGGGCGCCCACTGCCTACGGCATTGCACGTCTGGCAGGCCTCGTGGTGCGCGAACGCGCCGCGCCGATCTACGCGGAGGGCAACGCGCGAATTCTACTGCGGTATCCGGTCGAGCGCGCCATGTTGCGGCCGCGCGAGCTCTTGACCACGGCGCTCAATCCGCTCTTCGGCATTCTGAGTGAGGTCGCGCAGAAACAGCCGGGCGATGTCGCAGAGCTCCGCGATGCGCTGCGCGACGTGCTCGAAAGCCGGTTCCGTGCGCTCTATCTCGGCACGCGGGGACGCGATCTCGACGGGATGCGTATCCAACTCGACCACACGGGGCTGCGGCTCGTCGGCGGCAACTGGCTGCCGTTCCCAGAACCGGGGTCGCCGTCGATCCGGATCGAGATCCCGATCGAGCACGCACCCATCGTCACCATCGATGCGCAGGCGTGGGCCCTGGAATGGCTGAATCCACAGGCACAGAAGCACGAGCTCACGCTCTTTGAGCAGGCCGGCGTTCGCTTCTTTCTCGCAGCCGAGCCGGACGCCGCGGTAACTGAAAGAGGGTTGATCCTGTCGGAGGCAGGCGATGCGCTCCAGCTCGAGGTCGTGGGCGGAATCGGCGTGTGCCTGCCTCTTTACGTCCTCACCGGCGTGGAGGGCGATGAGGTCCGCGGTCAGGCGATGGCGCGGTTGTCCTATCGGTGGGGGGATGAGAAGCCGCTGCTGCAGCTCGATCGACTCACCGCTGACGCTTCCGGGAAGCGCTGCATGCGCGATCGCCCTCGCCTCCAACGGGACCCTTTCGGCGCAGTTGCAGGCCACCGGCGCCGCGCCCCTGATGCCCGGGCTTCTGGAGCTCGGCATTCAACGCATCGCATTGAGCGGCGACGCCTCGGCTTCCATCGCGATCGAAGGCCGCTTGCGCGTACTGCGAAAGGCTGGAGCATGGGTGGTGGACGCGGCGATGAGCGTGCAGCTCGACGCCGAACACTTCGAGACGAACGCCTTTGCCACGGCCACGCCGCTCTTCTCGAGCGGCGCTTTGGAGCTCACTGCGAATGTCGGATTCGGACGCGACGCAAGCGGCTTCTACCTCGCGCTCAAGCCGCTGCGCGTTCGTTTCTTCGGCGTCGCGCTCGCGAAAGTGGACCGCACGCTGCGCATGAACGCGCCACTCACCGCGAGCTGGAGTTCGGCAACGATCCCGCTTCCGCCGTTCGCGCTCGTGACGCCCTCCGGCAGCGTTTCGCTCGATCTCGCCACCCAGAATGGCACGCTTTCGCTGGCGGCGGGCAAGCTCGAGACGGATTCGGCCCAGTGGGCCGCGGGCGCTGCCAACACGCCCGCGATCCAATGCAAATGGTCTGGCGCGACGGCAACGCCCGGCAAGGCAACGGTGCAGATGGCAGGCGAGGACGGCGAGTGGCAAACCGGTGTGGCCGGCGTGCGCTACCGCGTGACGCAACCGTCGCTGCGGATCGAGCTCAGCCTGGGAGCGGCCTCCACGATCACCGGCATCACGCTCACCGGCGCACGGCTGCGGATCGAAACGGTGGCACGTCGCCCCGACGACGACAAGCCGTGGGCAAGCCTAGACAGGTCCCTCGGAGACCTTCAGGTCGGCCTGGACGGCAAGCTCGCCCTCCCACTCCCCGCATTGAGCCCAGGTACCGATCCGCTCAAGGATCTTCGCAGCGCCTGCGAAAAGACCGCGCGCAGTGACATCAAGCTTCCCGCCGTGCCCTCCGCTCCGCCGGGGCCGCGCCCGCCTCCCGGACCCGCGAGGGATCTCTACGACGCGGCGATGAAGGCATACAACGACGCCGTGGGCGATCTCAACAAAGCGAAGGAGAAGCTCGAGAAAGCGCTGAACGACTGCAGCAGCAAGTATCCGGCGCCGCCAGCGGCCGCGAGCTTCGGCGGCAAGGCGCTCACGGTCGAGATCAAGCAGCTATTCGCGCTGCGCTGATGGTTGGCACGCCAACGCTGACGCAAACGTCGCACGGTTCACCGGGCACGTCGACCACCCGATGAGCTCCTGCAAGCCTACTGTCGACGCTGCACGCGCTCACGGCTCGGCGTCGATGTTTGAGGCGGATGTCGTCGTGCTTCTTTCCCCAATTCGCGAAAGTGGCGAGGCCTTCGCGGTACGCAACGATGACGATCAAGATGAGCCTTCCAGCGCGCGACGACTTGAATGAAGCAGCCGTAAGCAAAGCGGCGTGCCAACCAGCCCAGTAAAGCTTGCGTTCTGCCGCCCGGCAACACTTCGACGCTCGCTCCCGCACACGCCGCGCTTAGTTTCTGATCGAGAGTCGCCAGCGGGATCCCGCGCCGGTGAGCAACTTCCACATACGCGGCGTCGTAGGACATGAATCCATGCTCGCGCGCGATGCGCATCAACTTGGCAAGTGCCGCATCGTCCGGCGCCGGCTCCTGCTCAACGGGCAAGTCGATCAGCACGGCGAGTAGCCGCTCGACATCCTTGTCGGCTAGTCGCTCACGCCGCCGCGCCATGAGCAGCGCGTTGCCCACCTCGAGACGCCAGATTGACGGGACGACCGCGGCTTCGTTTTCGAGCCGATCGGCAAGCGCGTCCGCCGCGTCGTTGTTCTCATCCGGGAGCAGCCAGGCGAGCGCGACCGAACTATCGAGTACAAAGGCCATCAGTGGCGATGACCGACGTGCGCCAGATCCCGCAGCGACTCGCCGCGCTTGAGCACGGATTTCAAGGTCACGCCGCGCTCTGTCGCGAGCCAGCGCCGCGCGCGTCAAGCACAGTCTCGGCCGCCACGGGGATTTCTAATGAGCCGACTCCCGGAGGCTCTTTCGCGCAGCGGCGACGATGCTGGCCGCATCGACCCCGAAAAACCTGCGCAGGTTCTTCCGCGTGTCGCTGCGGCCGAAGCCATCGGTCCCCAGGGCGACGTAGCGGCGGCCCGTCGGAACCCATGGCCGGATGAGATCCGCGACAGCGCTCACGTAGTCGCTGGCGGCGACGATCGGACCCATTGTCGGTGCGAGGCACTCCGTGACCCAGCTTCGCTCCCGGTTCGTCGCATTGCGAGCCTCGCGCACGGCCGGCGATGCGCCAGCTGCGAGCAGACCGTCCCACCGCAGCTCGGTCCAGCTCGTGACGCTCCACACGTCCGCGGCGATGCCGTGATCGTTCTCCAGGATCTCCGCGGCGGCGAGCATCTCCCGAAGAATGGTTCCCGAGCCGAGAAGCTGAACCCGCCGTTCGCGATCCGCGAGAGGCGACTCGCGCAGTCGATACATGCCGCGCACGATCCCTTCTTCCACCCCGGTGGGCATCGCCGGGTGCACGTAGTTCTCGTTCGTCACCGTGACGTAATAGAAGACGTCCTGCTGCACATCGAGCATGCGGCGCATGCCATCCCCCACGATCACGGCCAACTCGTGCATGTAGCACGGGTCGTACGCACGGCAAGTGGGAATCGTCGACGCTGCCAGCTGGCTCGTGCCGTCCTGGTGCTGCAACCCTTCGCCCGAGAGCGTGGTGCGGCCCGAAGTCGCACCCAGCAGGAAGCCGCGCGCCCGCGAGTCGGCTGCGGCCCAGATAAGGTCTCCCACGCGCTGGAAGCCGAATGACGAATAGAAGATATAGAAGGGCAGCATCGGCGTGCCGTGCGCGCAGTAGCTCGTCGCGGCCGCGAGCCACGAGGAGATCGCACCCGCTTCGGTGATGCCCTCCTCCAGGATCTGTCCGTCCTTTGCCTCCTTGTAGTAGAGCAGCTCGTCGCGGTCCTCGGGTTCGTAGAGCTGACCGACCGACGAGTAGATGCCGACCTGGCGGAACAGGCTCTGCATACCGAAGGTGCGTGCCTCGTCGGCGACGATGGGAACGATGCGCCCGCCGATCTCCGGTTCGCGCAGCAGGTGCGAAAGCAGGTCCACGAACGCCACCGTCGTCGAGCGCTCGCGATCCTTCGACCCGGCCAGGAACGGCGCGAACACGTCGAGGCCGGGCACTGCAAGGCGCGGCGCGGTCGCAGACCGGGCCGGAAGGTAACCGCCGAGCGCCTGCCGGCGGGCGTGCAGGTACTTCATCTCCGGCGAATCGCCGGTCGGCTTGTGGAAGCGCAGCTGCTCGACGTCGTCGTCCGAAAGCGGCAGCGCAAAGCGGTCACGGAACGCGCGCAGCGCCTCTTCGTCCAGCTTCTTCTGCTGGTGCGTACCCATCTTGCCCTGCCCCCAGTGCCCCATGCCGTAGCCCTTCTTGGTCTGGGCCAGGATCACCGTCGGCTGCCCGCGGTGCCGCGCGGCGGTGTGGTACGCAGCGTAGATCTTCACTGGATCGTGCCCGCCGCGGCGCAACCGGTCGATGTCCTCGTCGGTCATGTGGGCGGCGAGCGCCTGCAGCTCCGGATACTTGTTGAAGAAGTGCTCGCGGTTGAAGCGCCCGTCGGTCGCCGCGTAGGTCTGGAACTCGCCGTCGACCGTCTCGTGCAGCCGCTTCAACAGCACCGCCTCCTCATCGCGCGCGAAGAGCGGATCCCAGTCCGAACCCCACAGCACTTTGATCACGTTCCAGCCCGCGCCGGCGAAGAGGCCCTCCAGCTCCTGTACGATCGAGCCGTTGCCGCGCACCGGGCCGTCGAGCCGTTGCAGGTTGCAGTTGACGACGAAGATGAGATTGTCGAGCCCCTCGCGCGCCGCGAGCGACAGGCCCGCCAGTGCCTCGGGCTCGTCCATCTCGCCGTCGCCGACGAAGCACCACACCTTGCGGCCGTCGGTTTCGAGCACACTGCGGTCCTCGAGGTAGCGCATGAAGCGCGCTTGATAGATCGCGTTGATCGGTCCGAGACCCATCGAGCCGGTGGGAAACTGCCAGAACGAAGCCATCAGCCACGGGTGGCAGTACGACGACAGTCCGCGCCCGCCCACCTCGCGCCGATAGTTGTCCAGTTGTTCCTCGGCGATGCGCCCTTCGAGATAGGCGCGCGAGTAGACCCCGGGCGCCGAATGCGGCTGGAAGTAGACGAGATCACCCGACTGCCCGGCTCGGAAGAAATGGTTGAAGCCCACCTCGAACAGGTCGGCCGCCGAAGCGTAGCTCGCGATGTGCCCGCCCAGCTCGGCGTGCGCGCGGTTCGCTCGGACCACCATCGCAAGCGCGTTCCAGCGGATGATCGCGGCGAGGCGCTGCTCGACTTCGAGGTTGCCCGGGAACTGCGGCTGGTCGGCCAGTGCGATCGTGTTGCAGTAGGGCGTGTTCAGCACCGGCGGCATCCGCACCCGCTTCGCCCGCGCACGGTCGAGCAGCTTACGCAGGATGAAGCTCGCACGCTCGGCGCCTTCCGACGCCACGAGCGCATCGAACGCGTCGAGCCACTCGCGAGTCTCGGTGGGGTCGACGTCCGGCGCGATCACGCGCCAGTAGCCGGAGAAGGAGGAGTCTGACAGGTCAGTCACGGCGGTACCTCACAAACAATCAGGAACGGACCAAGGGGTCGACTGAGGGGCAGCGTTGCTTCCTGAATTCAGGGAGCGGCGCTCTTCTGGTCAAGCGCAAGGGTAGTCTCGAGTCGGCACGCGATCAAGGCGCACAAACCGTATGTTCAGCGAACGCCGCACCTCTCCGGCGAAGGCCGGCCGCAGAAGGGCTACGGGCCGAGCAGACGGCGCAACAGCAGCGATTGCATGTCGCGCCTGCCGTCGGCGATCAAATAGACGATCACTCGCTTGTCGATGACTCGGTAAATGAGCCGATAGGGTTTGAAGTAGGTCTGGCGATACTCCCGGATACCGAGGGCGAGCAGTTCTCGCGGGTAAGGCCCGCGCTCTGGAAAACTGGTGAGACGCTCCGCGGCTTCCATCAACTTGTCGAGGACATAGTCCGCGCTCTTCGCAGAGTCGAACTTCTCGATATAGCCGTAGATCTCTTCGAGATCGCGTTCGGCGCCCTCGGTGAGAAGCACCTCGTAGCGCATTAGGCAGTCGGCTTCTTCGCGCGTAGTCGGCTTACAACCTTGGCGACAGGCTTGAGCTTGCCCTCCTCGATCTCACGGTTACCTAGCGCCAGTATCTTCAACAGAGCGAGCGTTTCCTGAGTCTCTTCGTAAGAAGCAACGTCCTGAAGGACAGCCTTCGCTTCGCCGTTCTGTGTAATCACCATTGGTTGGCGCTTTTCAGTCAACTGCTGGAGCACCTCCGCGGCGTTCGCTTTGAGGTAGCTGATCGGTTTGACTTGGGAGGAGAAGCGCATGATCGTTCCGGATCTGTTGTGGAGGACTGAATATAGTCCCTTAGAAGTTCTCGAGCAAGACCAAGGACTCGCGCTGGAGCGGCCCCGCAACGCTGGCGGACCTTGCTGACGGCAGAAGCTCGTAGTCGACGCGCCCGACTTCACCCCACCCACCGCCGCGCATTCCGGAACATCCTGAGCCAGGGGCCGTCCTCGCCCCAGCCGTCCGGGTGCCAGGAGTGCTGAACCGTCAGGAATACACGCTCGGGGTGGGGCATCAGGATGGTGAAGCGTCCGTCCGCAGTGGTGAGTCCGGTGATCCCCTGCGGCGAGCCGTTCGGATTCAGCGGATAGGTCTCGGTCGGCACGCCGCGGTTGTCGACAAAGCGCAGGGACACCAGCGCCTGCGCCATCTGCTCCGCGCTCTTGAACTCCGCGTACCCCTCGCCGTGGGCGACCGGTATCGGCAGGCGACTGCCCGCCATCCCCGCGAAGAAGAGCGACGGCGAGTCCTGCACCTCGACGGTGACGAACCGCGCCTCGAACTGTTCCGAGCGGTTGCGCACGAAGTGCGGCCACCCGGCCGCGCCGGGAATGATCTCGTGCAGATTGCTCATCATCTGGCACCCGTTGCACACGCCGAGCGCGAAGGTGTCGTGGCGCCTGAAGAACGCTTCGAACTCGTCCCGCGCGCGGCGGTTGAACAGGATCGACTTCGCCCAGCCCTCCCCTGCCCCGAGCACGTCGCCGTACGAAAAGCCGCCGCACGCCACGAACCCGACGAAATCCGCGAGCGATACGCGACTCGCGATGATGTCGGTCATGTGCACATCCACCGCCGCAAAACCCGCGCGGTCGAATGCCGCCGCCATCTCGACCTGCCCGTTCACACCCTGCTCGCGCAGGATCGCGACGCGGGGCCTGCGCACCGGAGGCGATGAAGGGTGCCGCGACATCCTCGCGGGGGTCGAAGCTGAGTTGCGGCTGGATCCCCGAATCCTCCTCGTCGAGGATGCGGTCGTGCTCCTCCTGCGCGCAGGCAGGGTTGTCGCGAAGCCGCTGCAGATGATAGGTCGTGGACGACCAGATCCTTTGCAGATCGCGCCGTCGCTCCCCAAGCAGCGGCTTGCCGGCGAGCCTGATCTCGAGCATTCCGCCCGCCTTCGCCTCACCGATCTCGTGCACGGCCCCACCAAGGCCGCGCCTTCGCGAAGGCTTCGCGCACCGGCTGCACGTCATCCACACGCACCTGGAGCACTGCACCCAGCTCTTCGGCGAAGAGCGCAGCGGTCGCCTGCTGGCGCGAGCGGGCAATCGACTCGAGATCGATCACGGCGCCGCAGTGGCCGGCGAACACCATCTCGCACACGGTGGCGAAGAGACCGCCATCGGAGCGGTCGTGATACGCGAGCAGGCGGCTCCCGCGATTCAACTGCTGAATCACGGCGAAAAACGCAGCCAGGGCGGTGGGCTGGTCCACGTCGGGTGCGCTATCGCCGACCTGCCGGTAGACCTGCGCGAGCGCCGAGCCGCCGAGGCGGTTGCGCCCGAAACCGAGATCCACCAGGAGCAGGCGCGTGGGTCCCCGGTCCAGCCGCAGGCACGGCGTCAGCGTCAGGCGGGCGTCTTCCACCGGCGCAAAGGCCGACACGACGAGCGAGAGCGGGGCCGTCACCGCCTTCTCCACGTCGCCGTCCCGCCAAGCCGTGCGCATCGACATCGAGTCCTTGCCGACCGGAATGCTCAGGCCGAGCTGCGGGCAGAATTCGATCGCCACCGCCGCGACGGTGTCGAACAGCGCGGCGTCCTCGCCCGGGTGCCCGGCGGCTGCCATCCAGTTCGCGGAGAGCTTGACGTCGCCGATGTCGCGGATCGCCGCCGCTGCGATGTTGGTGATCGCCTCGCCCACCGCCATGCGCCCCGACGACGGCGCGTCCACCAGCGCGAGCGGCGCCTTCTCGCCGATGGCCATGGCCTCGCCGCGATGGGAGCGATATCCCATCAGCGTAACGGCGACGTCGGCGACCGGCACCTGCCACGGACCGACCATCTGGTCGCGCGCCGTGAGTCCTCCGACGGTGCGATCGCCGATGCTGATGAGGAAGGTCTTGTCCGCCACGCCCGGCAGACGCAGCACGCGGTGCGCCGCGTCCCTCAGGTCCAGCTCCGAACAGTCGAACGGCGGCAGCGTGCGCACGAGCCGGCTCACGTCGCGCGTCATGCGCGGCGGCTTTCCGAGCAGGACTTCGAGCGCCATGTCGACGGGGCGATTGCCGAGGAGCGGATCGGCGACGACCAGCCGCCCGTCGTCGGTCGCTTCGCCCACCACCGCGTACGGGCAGCGCTCGCGCGCGCACAGGTCGTCGAAGAGGGGCAGACTCTCCGGCGCAATCGCCAGCACGTAGCGCTCCTGCGCCTCGTTGCACCAGATCTGCACCGGGCTCATGCCCGGCTCCTCGGACGGCACCTCGCGCAGATCGAGGCGCGCACCGCGGCCCGCGCCATGGGCGAGCTCCGGCAGCGCGTTCGAGAGCCCCCCGGCGCCGACATCGTGGATCGACAGGATCGGATTCGCCTCGCCCAACGCCCAGCAGCGATCGATCACCTCCTGGGCGCGACGCTGGATCTCGGCGTTGCTCCGCTGCACCGAGTCGAAGTCGAGGTCCTCCTTGTTGGACCCCGCGCCCATGCTCGATGCGGCACCCCCGCCCATGCCGATGAGGAGCCCCGGGCCGCCCAGGTGGAGCATCAGGGCGCGCGCCGGAATATCGCACTTGTGCGCATGAATCGCGGCGATGTTGCCGATACCGCCTGCAAGCATGATCGGCTTGTGGTAGCCGCGCATCTCGCCCGCGACGTCCTCCTCGAAAGTGCGGAAGTAACCCGCGAGGTTGGGACGGCCGAACTCGTTGTTGAACGCGGCGCCGCCCAGGGGACCGTCGAGCATGATCTGCAGCGCGGAGGAGATACGGTGCGGCCGGCCGTACCCATGCGCCTCGCTGCCTTCCCACGGCTGGATGAAGCCCGGGATGCGCAGATTCGAGACCGAGAACCCGGTGAGCCCCGCCTTCGGCTTGGCACCGCGCCCGGTCGCCCCTTCGTCGCGGATCTCGCCCCCCGCGCCGGTCGCCGCACCAGGAAAAGGCGAGATCGCCGTCGGGTGATTGTGCGTCTCCACCTTCATGAGGATGTGGGTACGCTCCGCGCCGTAGGTGTAGCGGCCGTCGGCGCGCGCATAGAAGCGGTCGATCGTCGCGCCATCCATGACCGCTGCGTTGTCAGCATAGGCGATCACCGTGCCTTGGGGATGCAGACGATGGGTCTCGCGGATCATCCCGAAGAGCGAGCGCTCCTGCGGCTCGCCGTCGACGATCCAGTTCGCATTGAAGATCTTGTGCCGGCAATGCTCGGAGTTCGCCTGCGCGAACATCATGAGCTCGGCATCGGTCGGGCTGCGGCCGATTCCCAAGAAGGCCTCGAGCAGATAGTCGATTTCGTCCTCGGAGAGCGCGAGCCCCATGTCGCGGTTCGCTTGGACCAGGGCCGCGCGGCCGCCCGACATCACGTCGATGAACGCGAGCGGGGCCGGGGCGACCTCGTGGAAGAGCCGAGCGACCTCCTCGTCCTGGTAGAGAACGGTTTCCGTCATGCGGTCATGCACGAGCGGGACGACAGCGCCGCGTTGTTCGACATCGATTGGCGCGCCGTCGGCGGTGCGCAGCGTGAACGCGATGCCCCGCTCGATGCGCTTCACGGCATCGAGCCCACAGTGATGCGCGATGTCGGTCGCCTTCGAGGACCACGGCGAGAGGGTGCCGAGACGCGGGACCACCAGCAGCACATCGCCCGCCCGCGCGGCGTCGTGCGTGTGCGGTCCGTAGGTCAGGATGCGCTCGATAACCTGCTCTTCCTCGAACGAGAGCGACCGCGTCAGCTGCACGAAATGCCGGAAGCGGGCGTCGATCTCCGCCACCGCGGGCACGGCAGCGCGGACGTTTGCGAGAAGCTTGTCGAGACGGAAGTCGGAGAGCGCCTTGCGGCCGGGAAGCGGGAGCAACGATGACATGTCGGAACGCATGGGAGGCCGCGATTATACCGCGCCGTGCGGGGCGGGCTGGGTGTCCTCGTCTCCTTTCGCTGTCTCTAATTCCGTGTCACCGGATAGCACCACTTCGCCGGCCTCTGTAGCGGACTGGAATAGCAGAGCCAAAGGCTCCGAGGGTGGCGCGGGCCTCAAGCGGCGCGCCAGCATGTCGCGATCCGCGTAGGCCTGCCATGCATGGGGCCGTGTTGAAGGGGCGATGGTCGATCGGTCCCTGTGCTGCTCGATAGCTTCGACGAAATGCAGGACAGCAAGCTCGAAATCTTTCGCGGTTACCAGTCTCGCCTCGTCGACGGAGTCGAGGAAGAAGTATCCCCGGCACTCACCACGCTGCCGCTCCCTCAACTCTGCTGCGGTGCCAATCTCGAGCGACTTGTCGAATGCCCGCGTGGCCAGCAGTTCAAGGCGGCAGAAGAAGGCTTCTTCGCCTTTGGCTCGCAAGGTAGTGGCTTGGTGGCGAAGCTCGGCCGTTTTGCCGACACCTGCTTGCGCAGCGTTCACCCCACCGGCGACGCCAATCGAACTAAGCGGGTCGCGAAGCAAGAGCGACGGCGACGCTCAGCCACGCTTTCTCCCCTCCATGAGCTCCAGAATCCGCCGCGTCAGTATCAGTTCCATCGCGTACATCATCTTCCCGCCCGGGATCACCAGTGTATTGAAGCCGGTGATCGTCGATCCCTCGATCAGACCCCTCAGGTGGAGCTTGTACTCCACCGAAGGCTTCGGCGTAAGGAAGTGAATGAGCACGAGACTCTGGTCGAGCGTCGGCACGTCCCGCGCAACGAATGGATTGGAGGTGTCGACAATTGGGATGCGCTGGAAGTTGATGTGGGTGCGCGAGAACTGCGGAACGATGTAATGCATGTAGTCCCACATGCGGCGGTGAATCGTGCGCATCACCTCTTCGGTCTGGTAGCCGCGCTCCCGCGTGTCGCGGTTGATCTTCTGGATCCACTCGAGATTGATGGTGGGGGCGACACCGATGAGCAGATCGACGTGCTGCGCCATGTCGATGCCACCCGTCACCACCCCACCATGCAGGCCTTCGTAGAACAGGAGGTCGGTGTCCGGCGGGATCGGCTGCCAGGGTGTGAAAGTCCCGGGCTCCTGCCCATATGGGGCGGCCTCTGCCTCATCGTGGAGGTAGCGGCGGATCTCTCCGGTGCCGGTCTCGCCATAGCTCTCGAACAGTTGCATCTGCCGCTCGAACAGATTCCCTTCCGGCCCGAAGTGACTGAGATTCCGATTCTCCCGATTGGCCTGCTCCACCTCCCGCTTCATTTCCGCCCGATCGAAGCGGTGAAAGCTGTCACCTTCGACGAACACCGCCTTGGCGCCGACGCGGTGGACGATATGGGCCAGGGCCTGCCTGACCGTGGTGGTACCGGCACCGGACGAGCCCGTCACGGCAATGATGGGATGTTTGCTGGACATGGCAGATGGCTCCTTGCTGGGGAATTGGATGGCATGAATCGGTTCGCCCGTCGCGCTCATTACGGAATTTCGGCGCGGCTGTTCGCGATGGTTGCACTTGCACTCACGGGCCGGGTGTTGAAATCCTGTTGCGCGGCCTAGACGATGGTCGCCAGTTGCTCGCCATCCGTGTCTGCCACCAGCCACGCCGCGAAGGAATGCGGCGCGAGCACCACGGGCATGCGCTCGTGAATGTGCACGAGCGCCGGCGCCGCGTGGGTCGTCAGCACAGCGCAGCAGAGCAGACGCTCCCCATCGGGAGTGGGCCAGCGCGCCATCAGCCCGGCGAAGGCAACGACGGGAGACGTCTCGCTGCAAATGTAGTACGGCTGCTTGGCGCTGCGTCGCCTGCCCGGCACGGGCTCCAGCGCCTGCCACTCGTACCAGCCGAAGGCTGGCATGAGACAGCGGGCATGGCGGTAGCTCGCGCGCCACATCGGCTTGTCCGCGATCTCCTCGCTGCGCGCATTGAAGCACCGGCGCCACGATCCAGACACCCTTGACCGACGCCGGGATCAGTTCCCGGATCAGGCGTGCACGCGTCTCGACCTCGCCGTCGCGAGTTTGGTTCAAGGCTTGAAAAAGGAGCCGCGCGCGACGCCGGTCGGTGCAGAGTTCCGCATCGAGCGGGTCGTAGAGCGCGCAAGGATAAAGGATAGGAATTCCAACGGCACTTCGAGGATTGTCTCTTCGCCGTCAGCCGTGGTCAATGGGGGATTTGGTGTCGAGCGCTCCTGAGAAATGATCGGAATCGCCCGCCATCGGCCTCGAAAATGAAATTTCAGTGGAGGCTAACGCCGGCTTCATCGGCGTTAAGCGCAGCGGCCGTAACTAAAACCCCCTCGACCACGACGCAGTGAAAACGAAGCGACAGCGAAGTTTCAGTGCAGGCTCATGCCGCGCGAGCGGCGTGATGCCGTAACTAAAATGGACGTGGGCATTGAGCAGGGCGCCGAAGCGATGGATGAAGGCCACCGCGCCGATCCGGGCCGCCGGACCCGCCCCCGGGCTGCACCGGTGCAGAGCCCGCTCCACCGTGCTCAGGAAGAGGTGCAGCGCCAGGGTTTGCACGGCCGCATCGTTTTGCAGGAAATAGCGTAGCCGTTTCGGCACCGACAGCACCCATTGGCGCACCGGGAGCCGCGGCATGACGTGCTCGGTGAGGTGCGCTGCGGTCTCCACCATCCGCCGGGCATTGCAGCTGGACCGTAAACTGTACGCATGCATAGCCTCGCGAGAGTCGAAGACGGACGAACGTAGGTGCTCGATACTCAGCAGCGGTCATCGACGAGCTTCTGCACGGCTCGAGCAGGAACTCCATCTTGTCCAGGCAAACACCGAGCTTGTTGTGGACCAGGAACTAGGCCAGCACATGCGGCTGAGCACGGCACAGCCCGTCGGCCAGCCGCGCCTTCTGTGTCCAAACCCATCGCCCGAACCTCAGTCACCGGTGGATCAGCGCCCGACACTCGGCATCCGATGTGGCTCGCGCGTGCCGATCGAGACACTCGGTGCGTTCATCGCCGAAGCGCCGGCCTTGCGGCTCGACTGGGATCCGATCTTGCGCGTCAACGACTGCTCGTGTCCTGGGCCATCAGGCCGACCTTATGCGGCTGCTCGTGTGACCCTAGCCATTCCTCGGAGGGCGCTTCCGGTCACTTCTCAGGAGCGCTCGACACCAAAACCCCTCATTGACCACGGCGGACGGCGAAGAGACAATCGTCGAAGTGCCGTTGGAATTCCTACCCTTAGCAGGCTTGCGCATCGGTGACCGTGTCAGGGTCAGCAACGCCGACCTTAAGCTGAGGCGCGGTTAGTCATCGGCGCACCTGGTGCAACGTGCCGCGCGGCCCTGGGCGGGTGCATCGCGGCGATACGTTTCGAGCGTCTCGAGAGGTTGACGGATGAGCATTGGTGGTTGGTTATCGATTGCCGTCGTGGCACTTGCCTGCTTGCCGGCGGCAGTCGCACAAACGACGACACCCGCCGCGGAGCCGGGAACGGCCCAGGCGTTCACCAACCGCGCCGCGAACGTCCGCGCCGGCCCCGATCGCAACTTTCCGAGTGTCACCTTCGTAATGGGAAACAAGCCGGTAACCGTGCTCGGATGCGTGGCAAGCTTTCGCTGGTGCGACGTCGTCGTGGACCGCCATCGCGGCTGGATCTACGCCCGCTATCTCACACTTTCCTTCGACGGCGGCAAGGCGACGATCCTGGACCGCGGCCCACGAACCGGTCTGCCGGAACTCGAGTTCTCGGTCGTTCCCTATTGGGAAGCTCATTATCGAGAAGCACTCTGGTTCAGGAACATCGCCTATTGGCAGTCGCGCTGGGAGCGGCGCGCCCCTGCGCCCGAATGGCGTCCGCCGAGAAGCGAGTAGCGCGCGGCGCAGTAAGCGCCTCACGCGAGCTCAACCGCCCCGTGCCTGCGCGGTGTATTCGTCCACAGCATGCGAGAGCGTCGCGAAGAACCGGACATCATGGCCCCGAAACCTGACCAGGACTTCACGCCCGTCCATCTCACCCGCGAGATTCGCGAGATCGAGCAGGCTGCGGCGGCTCTGCCCGACCCGCCCGCGCTCATGGAGCGCGCCGGGCTCGCCGCCGCCGAGCTCGCGCGCGAGCTGATCCCAGGTGCCGGTGTGTCGGTGCTCGTGCTCGCCGGACCCGGCAATAACGGCGGCGATGCGTTCGTCATCGCGCGTCACCTGAAGTCCTGGTGGTTCGACGTGACGGTCGTGTTCATGGGCGACGCGGCGAAGCTCACCGCCGACGCCGCCCGCACATTCGGCGCGTGGCGCGATGCCGGCGGCGCCACGCAGACGGACGTGCCGCGAGGCAGGCGGTGGGACCTCGTGATCGACGGTCTCTTCGGCATCGGTTTGCAGCGTGAGATCGGCGGCGCGTACCTCGAAACGGTACGGTTCATGAACGCGCAGTCCGCGCCCGTGCTGGCGGTGGACATCCCGAGCGGCCTCGAGTCCGATACCGGCCGTGTGCTCGGCGCAGCGGTGCGGGCGTCCCACACCGTCACCTTCATCGGTCTCAAGCCGGGCCTCCTCACCCACGACGGCCCGGACTGCTGCGGCACGGTGCACGTGCGTCGCCTCGGTCTCGACACCGCAGCGATGCGACCGCCGTCGGCGTGGCTGGTGGACGACGGCATCCTGCGGTCGACGCTGCCGCCGCGGCCCCGCAACAGCCACAAGGGTCTCTTCGGCGACGTGGGCATCGTCGGCGGCGCCGAGGGCATGGTGGGCGCCGCCCTGCTCGCCGGTCGCGCGGCGCTCAGGATCGGCGCCGGCCGCGTCTACTGCGGGCTGCTCGCCGCCGATGCGCCGCGCGTCGATTTTGCGCAGCCGGAGCTCATGTTGCGGAATCCCGAGTTCCCTCTGGAGCCTGGTCACGCGAGTGTTCTGGTCGCCGGGCCGGGCCTCGGGACCTCGTCGAGCGCCGCCGATCTCGTGAAGCGCGCGCTGGAGTCGCCTCTTCCGCTACTCCTCGACGCGGATGCCTTGAACTCGATCGCCCACAGCGTCGAGCTGCAGGGTGCTGTGTCCACCCGCAGTGCATCGACCGTGCTCACCCCGCACCCGGCCGAAGCCGCGCGGCTGCTCGGGTGCAGCACCGCAGATGTCCAGGCGGACCGCGTCGCGGCAGCAGGCGCGATCGCGAGCCGCTTGCGCTGCGCATGCGTGCTGAAGGGTGCGGGCACCGTCTGCGCGTTTTCCGACGGCGCGTGGTACGTGAATCCCAGCGGCAATCCCGGCATGGCCGCGGCAGGAATGGGAGACGTGCTGTCGGGACTGATTGGCGGCCTGCTCGCTCAAGGGGCCGATCTGCGCCGTGCGACGCTGTGCGGCGTCTATCTCCACGGCGCCGCCGCCGATCTGTGCGTGGCGCGGGGCGTCGGCCCGGCCGGTCTTACCGCGACCGAAGTGACGGATGCCGCGCGGGAGCTATTCAACCGTCCGGAAGCGGGCGCCTCAAGTCGAGCCGAATACCGCGGTCGACTTGACGTGAAATAGCGAGAGTTTTTCGTCCTTTAGCAGCCCGAGCAGGCGCTCGGCCTGGACCTCGGTGACGATGAATTCCAGCACCACGGGCACGTCGCCAGCCAGCTCGAAGAAGCCCTCCTCCTTCATCCCGTGACGTCCGTAGCCGGCAATGGCCCGAAATGCGGAACCGCCGCGTATGCCGAGGCCACGCGCCTGCTCCAGGATCCACTCGTACAAAAGCTCACCGCGGTGCTTTTCCCGCTCGGTGACGTAGACGCGAAGATACGCTCCCCTCATAAGCTCCCTCTATGCATGCAGCCACCGGACCACCTCGATGCCGGCAACGGTCGCCGCCAGCGAGCCCAGCAGGTGGCCACCGACGTGGGTCAACGCCCAGCCGTACTGCTTGTGGGCGAGCAGCGTTACCGCTTCCGCCGAAAAGGTCGAGAAGGTGGTGAGCGCCCCCAGAAACCCGGTGATGACGAGGAGGCGCACCTCCGCTGGCAACGAGGCGTGGCGTCCGAAGTACTCGATTGCCACGCCGATGATGAATCCACCCACGAGATTCGCGGTCAGCGTGCCGAGCGGGAGCGTCGGAAAGACAGGATTCAGCGCGACGCCGAGTCCCCAGCGCAGCCAGGCGCCCAGCATCCCCCCCACCCCGACCGCCAGGAACCCGCTCCAACCCAAGCGCTACCCCCCTTCGGAAGCAAGGATATCGGTTCTCCCGCAAACCGGCAAAACACCCGACGCCGCCTCGCTACGCCCGCGTTTGCCCGCTGCGGCCCTCGACGGGCATCAAGTGGATGCCCTCGGCGAGCAACGACACCGTGACGTTCACCCCGGGGACGACGCCGTTTCGCCGCGCGACGTGCGTCGGAACCACGAACGAAAGCGGCAGCGCGTCGGCACCGTCCAGGAGCAGCGTTACGCTCGCGAGCTCGCCCAGCGGTACGAATTCGTCGACCACGCCGGACACCGGATTCTCGCGCTCGCCGCGCGAGGGCCGGTCGCGCCGATGCAGGATCACGCTCTCCGGCGGCACCACCCAGGTCACGCGCGTCCCGGACGCGAACGCGGGATCATGGCGTGCTTCGAGCAAGCGACCGCGCCACTCGAGCAGGGTATGCCCCGCATCCGGCCGCTGTTCGCATACGACCCCGTCGAACAGGTTGGTGAGTCCGATCATGCGTGCGACCAGCGCGTCGCCGGGGCGGCTCATCACGTCCACGGGCGGACCGCGCCGCAGCGTCTGGCCGCGGTGGAGAATGGACATCTGATCAGCGAGCATGCGCGCCTCCTCGAGGTCGTGGGTGACGAGCACGAGGGGGATGCGCAGTGTGCGCCGCAGTTCCACGAGCTCGCGCTGAAGCTTGCGCCGGGTGACCTGATCCACTGCCGAGAACGGCTCGTCCATCAGCAGGACTCTCGGCTCGCGCGCAAGCGCCCGCGCGACGGCGATACGCTGCTGCTGCCCTCCCGAGAGCTCCGCGGGACGTCGCGCCTCGAACCCCGTGAGGTTGACGAGCTCGAGCAGCGCCCGGGCACGCTCGTCTCGTGCCGCCCGCGGCAGCGAGCGCAGCGCCAGCGTGATGTTCTCGAGCGCAGTCAAGTGCGGGAACAGGGCGTAGTGCTGGAACACGAGGCCCACGGCCCGCCGCTGCGGGGGAAGATCGATCCCGCGCTGGGTGTCGAGCCACGTATCGCCATTGCAGCGCACGACGCCCTCCCGCGGCCGGAACAGTCCGGCGATCACACGCAGGATGGTCGACTTGCCGCTGCCCGAAGGTCCCACCAACGCGAGCAGCTCGCCCGGCTCACACGCGAGCGCCGCATCGAGCGGGATCGGCGCCGCCTGCGCGAGACGCACGTCGAGACCGGCACCGCGCGCTTCAGCCATGGCGCGACCCGATGCGCCGCGTGAGGTGGCTCACGAGCCCAATGCCGATGAAGGAAAACGCGAGCAGGAAGGCCGACATGGTCGCAGCGGATCGGTCGTCGAACGCCTGCACGCGGTCGTAGATCGAGATCGCGATGGTGCGCGTCTCGCCGGGGATGTTGCCGCCCACCATGAGCACGACGCCGAACTCGCCCAAAGTGTGGGCGAAGGTCAGCACCAGCGCGGACAGCACGCCCGGCCACGCGAGCGGCAGCTCGATGCGCCAGAACGTTTCCCAGCGCGAGAGCCCGCTTACCCACGCCGCCTCGCGCAGGTCCGCGGGGATGCTCTCGAAGGCGCGCTGGATCGGCTGGATCGCGAACGGCAGGTTGAACACGATCGACGCGAGCAGAAGTCCCGCGAACGTGAACACGAGCGAGCCGCCGAACACGGACTCGAAGGCGCGGCCGATCGGCGACCCACCGCCGAACATGACGAGCAGGTAGAAGCCGAGCACGGTCGGCGGCAGCACGAGCGGCAGCGCGATCAGTCCCTCGACGAATCCCTTGCCGGGAAAGCGTCGCCACGCGAGCGAGCGAGCGACGACCACGCCGAGCGGCAGCAGCAGCACGACCGTCCACGCCGCGAGCCGCAATGAGAGGGTAAGCGCTGTCCAGTCCATCGCGCGCCCGTCAGCGGGACGGCAGAACGAACCCGTAGCGCTCGAAGATCTTGCGTGCCTCCGGCTCTCGCAGGAAATCGCGGAAGCGATGCGCCGTCTCGCCGGCGCCTTTGAGCAGCACCATGCGCTGGCGCAGCGGGCGGTGCCAGTCTTCGGGGAGCAGCGCATACGTGCCGCGCGTGGCGACCGCCGGCGCGAGCGCAAGCGAATAGGGAATGATGCCCGCCTGCGCCGAGCCCGACGTCGCGAACTGCGCGGCCTGCGAAGCGTTCTCGCCGAGCACCAGCCGCGGCACCGCCTGCTCCCAGATGCCTGCCCGCTCGAGCGCCTCGCGGGCCGCGCGACCGTACGGCGCGTGGTCCGGATTGGCGATCGCGAGCCGCTTGAGACGGCCGTCCGCGAGTGCCGCGCCCAGGTCCTCGAGCTTCGCGTCCGCCCGCACTGGCGAGCCCGTCGGCGCGAAGATGACGATGCGCCCGATCGCGTAGAGCGTGCCCTCGTCCACCGTCAGTCCCTGGCCGGCGAGCCGCGACGACATACGCCTCGTCGGCGGAGAGAAAGAGCTGGAACGGCGCGCCCTGCTCGATCTGGCGCGCGAAGTTGCCGGACGAGCCGAAGCTCATCTTGACCTGTCGTCCCGTTTCGGCGGCGAATCGTTCGGCGATCTCGGTCAGCGCGAACTTGAGGTCGGCCGCGGCGGCGATGGCGGGCGGTTCCTCGGCGCGGAGCGGATGCGGGAGGGAGAGCAGAAGGAAGAGGAGGAGACGAAGCACGGCGGTAAGCCCGAAGCCTGTGATCGCCGGTTTATATCACACGTCATGCAACCACCGCGCTGCGCTCTCGCCGCCACGCTGCCGGCGGCTTGCCCACCAGGCGCTTGAACGCGCGCGCGAACGCGGCCTCGGAGTCATAGCCCACTTCGAGGGCGATCGTCGCCACCGTGGCGCGCGTGTCGAGCAGCATGCGCGCCGCGGCTTGCATGCGCCACTGGGCGAGATACTGCATCGGTGGCACGCCGATCAATTGAACGAAGCGTTCGTGCAACGCCGAGCGCGACAGGCCGATGCGCCGTCCGAGTTCATCGATCGTCCAGTCTTGCCCCGGCTGTTCGTGCAGCAGCGCCAGCGCGCGCCCGATCAAGCGATCGCGCAGGCCGGCCAGCCAACCGGCGCTGTCGAGCGGAAGACTGGCCGAGTAGCGCCGCACCGCGTCGACGAACATCATCTCACTCATTCGCGCCAGCATCGCTTCGCCGCCCGGGCGCTTGGCCTGCGACTCGGCCACGGCCTGGTGCATGAACTGCGCAATCCAGCCGCCGTCGTCAGGTGCACGCAGATGCAGCAGGCGCGGCAGGGTCGCGATCAATGGATTGAATGGCTGCAGATCACAGCCGAGGAAGCCGCACACGATCGTCGTATCCCCGGCGAGCTCGGAGGGTGCAGTCGAGGGAAGGTTGGCGCCGTTATAGGCGAGCCGCAGCGGCAGCTGGTCCATGGCCGATTCGTTGAACCAGCGCAGGTCCGGCGGATCGCCCCGCATCCCCGGGGCACTCGAGACGACATGCGCGTCACCGTGTGGAAACATCACCACGTCGCCGGTCGACAAACGCACCGCGGGCCCGTCCGGTATCGCCGCCCAACAACTGCCCTGCGCAACGGCGTGGTACTCCATCACGTGTTCGACGCCGCGCATCAGCAGGGGCGCAATCTCCTTGGCCGACGGCGCCTCAGCGGCCCACGCGCTGCAACCGCTTATGTAGAAGAAGACTGCGCCGCGCAGGCGAACGCCGCGCAGCACATCCGACAGGGTGTCCTGACTCATTTCGATGTTCTTGTCAGGCGTCTCGATCAAGACGCGCGGACGATGGATCAAGCCTTCAGTGTACGTCCTGGCGACGCCGGACGCGCGATCAAGAACGAACGACGCCGAGTCAAGTACCGAGTCGCGCGGTCGCGCAAGATTCGACCACACGCGCTGCGACGAAACCGCAGCAAGTCGCTCACCCACGCTTTCCTTGACCGGAGGATCACATGCAAACGCTCACCTACCTGACGCTGGACAAGAACGTCCGGCAGCTACACCAGAGTGACGTCGACGCGTTCGCCGCGCGTATCGGCGGCGGCTTGCTCGGTGCAGCGGATAGCGGGTACGAGGAAGCGCGCAAGGTCTGGAATGGCATGGTCGATCGGCGCCCCGCGCTGATCGCTCGCTGCCTGAACGATGCCGACGTTCAGTCCGCCGTGCGCTTCGCCAGCGCGCACCGCCTGCTGGTCAGCGTGCGCGGCGGCGGTCATCACATCGCCGGCAACGCGGTCGCCGAAGGCGGGCTGATGATCGACCTGTCCGGCATGCGCGCGGTCAGCGTCGATGCAAGGAAGCGTACCGCCCGTGTCGGTCCGGGCGCGCTCCTCGCCGACTTCGATCGCGCAACCCAGGCCCATGGCCTCGCCACGCCACTCGGCATCAATTCCACCACCGGCGTCGCCGGACTCACGCTTGGCGGCGGCTTCGGCTGGTTAACGCGCCACCACGGCCTGACCATCGATAACCTGCTCGCCGCCACGGTCGTGACGGCCGACGGCGAAGTGCGCGTCGCGTCGCCCACTTCCGCGCCCGACCTCTTCTGGGCCCTGCGCGGCGGCGGCGGCAACTTCGGCGTGGTGACCTCGTTCGAGTTCCAGTTGCATCCGGTGGGCCCCGAGGTCTACGCCGGCCTGGTCGTCTACCCGTTCGCGCAGGCCCGCGAGGTCCTGCGCGCGTGGCGCGACTTCACCGGCGACACCCCCGACGAGCTCAGCGTGTGGGCAGTGCTGCGCAAGGCGCCTCCTCTGCCATTCCTTCCCGCATCGGCTCACGGCAGCGAGGTGGTGATCTTCCCCGTGGTCTACAGCGGCGATGTCGAAGCGGGCCAGCGCGCCGCGACTCCCGTGCTGCAATTCGGCGATCCTATCGGGACTGCGCTGGCGCCCACGCCCTACACGGCGTTCCAGTCCGCTTTCGATCCGTTGCTCACGCCGGGCAGCCGCAACTACTGGAAGTCGAACAACTTCAGCACGCTGACCGACGCGGCGCTCGACGTCGCGATCGCATCCGCGGATTGCCTGCCGGGACCGGAGTGCGAGATCTTCCTGGCTCAGCTCGGGGGCGCGATGTCGCGCGTAGAGCCGGCCGCCACTGCCTTTGTCGGCCGCGATGCGCGCTACATCATGAACGTGCACGGTCGCTGGTCCGATGCGCGCGACGATGAGCCGGTGCGCGCATGGGCGCGCCGAGCTTTTGAGGATGCGGCGCCGCACGCCACCGGCAATGGCTACGTCAATTTTCTGACCGAGGACGAAGCCGAGCGCGTCGCTGCGAGCTACGGCGCGAACTACGCGCGCCTCCAAACCGTGAAGCAGCGCTTCGACCCCGGCAACCTGTTCCGCATGAATCTGAACATCGCGCCGGCCGCCGCGCCACAGCATGAGCCTTCGCCATGAGCAGCATCGACGCACGCGGATGCAGCATTACCGGCGCCGGGCCCGCCGCGCTGCAAGCATACGAACGCGCACTCGCCGCGTTCCAGTGCTGGCGCATCGGCGCCGACATGCAGTGTGTTGGCACTGTAGGAGGCACCCTCCTTCGTGATGGCGCAGGCGCTGCTCGGCGAGTTGCTGCCGGCACCCGCGCGACGTGCTGGCAAGTGGCGCATGCATCGACTACGTCATCGGCGACGTCACTCGCATGAGCGACCGTGTAGCGCGACGCGGAACCGCCAGGCAGGAAAGGCCCGGCAACCGCAACCCACCGGGCCGCGACTCGTGTCAGTCCGTGGAATCCTTTCTGCGGGCGTCACAGTGCAGTATTGTTTCTGCTGCGTGGCGCGCATAAGTGCACGCCCGTGCCGAAAAATGCTGTTTCAATCACACCACACCGGAGAAAAGCATGGCCATTGCACTCGTTCGTTCCATCGGATTCGGTTTTGTAGTTGGTGCGCTCGCCACAAGCGCGTTCGCTGCTGGCAGGACTCTGTCGGTGACAGAGAAGGCTGATTTACCTGTGCCGCCTGCCAAGGTCTGGGAGGCGCTAAAGGATTACGACGGCTGGCAGAACTGGCATCCCGCGATCGCCGGTACGGAAATTTCCAAGGGCAAAGCAAATACCAAGGGTACGGTGCGCGTGCTAACCACGAAGGACGGTGCAAAGATCAAGGAGGAGCTGCTAGCGCACAGCGACAAGTCGATGAGCTACAAGTATCGGATTATCGACTCGCCGCTGCCGGTAACGAACTACGTTTCGACAATCAAAGTGATGAAGTCCAAGGGCGGTTCCGAGGTGGTGTGGAGCTCGAGCTTCAAGGCCAAAGAGGGCACCTCCGGCGACGAGGCAAAAAAGGTGATCTCCGGGATCTACACCGCCGGCCTGGACAATCTCAAGAGTATGCTCAAGTAAGGACCCGGGCCTCTGTGCGGCGAAGAAACATCGCATCCGGGTTTCTTCGCCCGTCCTGGCTGCAGTACGTAATTCCAAGGCCACGGCGCGCGGGTGACATCAGCCGGCCCCATGGCGGTGCGGTCCTGGCGTTCCCATCAGCAAACATTTCGGAGAAACGCAATGATCGTTACCCATAAAACTGGGTACCGCGAGTGGCTGGTTCGGGTCCGAACCCGGTCTCTAACAGGCTGCTAACCCGCATTTCACGCGCGCGAGAACTCCCGCGCCGCCGATCCGCCGAGTGCCTCGTTAGAATGCCCGCGGCTATCGCCTCGATCTGTCGATTGTGCTTCGCCCAGGATTCGTCTAGCATGAACCTTTGAGTACTGCCGTTGCACGCATCGCGCGTTACTCCGCAGCGCCGATCCTTCGGCCCAACCCGGTGCGCGTTCCACGAAAGGTGTCGACAGGTGAGAAAGACATTGGGTTACGTCGGGAACCAACTTCGACGCCGACCACGACCGTTGCACCTGCTCCGCCGGCGAGGGTCTCAACGTCACCGGCCGGCCGCTGACGCGAGATGGCAAGGTGCCTCGTCGATGCTAGGTGGTTTCTTCATGCAGTCGCTCGACCTGCTGTGCATTGCCGGTTTCGACGGATACTTCAAGCGCGTGAACCCGGCGTGGACAACAGACTTGGGATGGTCACTGGAGGAAATGCGGGCCAAGCCATTTCTCGAGTTTGTGCACCCGGACGACCGCAAGCCCACGCAGGCGGAGGTTGCAAAGCTCGTGGAGGGTGGCAACACCGTCTGCTTCGAGAACCGGTATCGGCACCAGAACGGCTCGTACCATTGGCTGCAATGGAATGCGCGGCCTGTGCCAGGGCGTCAATTGATCTATGCCACGGCACGGAACGTCAGCCGGCAAAAGCAGTTGGAGCGGGAGATCATCGAGGTCGCCGATCGAGAGAAAGAGCGACTTGGGCGGGAACTGCACGACGGGTTGTGCCAGACGCTGGCCGGTATTGCGGCCCTGAGCGCGACGCTTTCGAGAAGGCTCGTCGCGACCTCTGATTTCGACGGGTCGGCGGCAGCTGCCCGGATCGCCAGGCTCCTGAGCGAGGCTATGAATGAAGCGCGTAACCTGTCGCACGGTCTCGGCCCGATTGGCCTGCAGGGGGGGAATCTCGCGGCAGCGCTCCACGGCCTGGCGCTGAACGTCCGGCAGCTGTTTCGCGTCTCCTGTACATTCGAGCCTGAGGGCCACTTGCCCAGGCTTCGCAACGAGGTCGCGACGCACCTGTATCGCATCGCGCAGGAAGCCGTGAGTAACGCTGTGACCCACGGACGAGCGGATCGAATCGAGATCAGCCTCAGCGGCACGGACGTGGAAGGCCTCCTGAGCGTCCGGGACAATGGTGTGGGTCTGCCCGACGAGGCGCGCAAGGGCGGCGGGATGGGCCTACACACTATGACATACCGTGCGCGCCTGATCGGTGGATCCCTCGACGTGCTACGACTTGCCCCGCGTGGCACAGCAATCATCTGTGCCTTTCCGCTGCCCGAGGCACCCGACACGCTGGACCATGCTCGCTCGGACGACTGAACCGGGGCTACCGGCCAGGAGGACGATTCTTATCGTCGACGACCACCCCTTGCTGCGGCACGGGCTGGCGGCGCTGATCAAATCGGTGCCGGAACTCGAAGTCTGCGGAGAGGCCGCCACCTGCGCGGCCGCACTCGAGGCCATCCGAGAGCACACGCCTGACCTGGTGATCGTCGATATCGCGCTCGATGGGGCTGACGGCCTGGACCTGATCAAGGCCATGAAGGCGCGCCACCCGGAGATCCCGGCGCTGGTGCTCTCGATGTACGACGAAGCCCTATATGCCGAGCGCGCTCTGCGGGCTGGCGCCCGGGGCTACGTCAACAAACAACAACTCGACGACACGTTGCTGGTTGCGATCCGCCGTGTGCTCAACGGCGAGATGTACCTGAGCGAAAAGACGGGAGCACGGTTCGCCGCAAAATTCCTCGGTGGCGCAACGCTCGAAAAGGATTCGCCCCTGGCCGTGCTAACCGATCGCGAGCTCGAGGTGTTTCGCTTGATCGGCCAGGGCCTGTGCACCCGCGAGATCTCGCAGCAACTTCATCTGAGCGTCAAGACGATTGAATCCTATCGGGAGCACATCAAGCAAAAGCTGGCGCTCGAGTCCGGTGCGGAGCTGGTCCGGCGCGCCACCCTTTGGGTCGAAGGTGGCCGGACAAGCTGACGGCATCATCCGACAGTGTCGGTGCGGCTCCGAAATTTCCGCCACGGCATCTAAAGCCCATCGCGTCCTGGCCGCGGCATAGGGTTTTCCCCCATGCCATTAACAGGGCATTTCCCCGATGCGCTCGCGGCACTTCCGCCGTAGTGTCTTATCTCGTGCGGACGACGAGTGACCCAGCGAATCCGGCGGGAGTCTGATCACAAGACACGCCCTAGCAGTTCACTCGGTCGTCCGACGAACCGGCATCACATGTTCAGTTCACGTCGGAAAGGAAGGCCGCCATGAAAAAGACCGCTGTCACTTTACTCTTTCTCACATCCATTGGCGTCGGGTATGCCGCGAATTCGGTCATGTCCACGGTGAAGAGTCACGAACCCTCGCCCCTAAGCATTACCGTGAACGGTCAGAACGGAACTACATTCCGCCTGATCCACACAGCCAACAACGGCTGGGGCTTCGCCGATCGGTCCGGCCCCAAGCTCGCCAGCGCAAATCCTCAACAAGAGGTAGCCGGAGCGATCCAAGCTTTACCGGCCGAACCGCTCCAGAACGTCATCGTCGACGGTCCAACCGGCTACGTCTTTGCATACGTACTTGACGAGGGCTGGAGATTTCTCGGAACTGTCGCGGACACCAAACGCTGAATCGAGAAACCGAGCGATCAGAACCGTCACCCGAAGCTTGCCCCGCGATGAGTTCAAGCTGCCGACATATTCCGAGTGAGAAGGAAACAACCATGAACATCCCGAAGACCCCCATAGTATGCATCGCGGTGTGCGCAAGCCTGTTCGCGATCGGCACGCCGAGTTTCGCTGCAGAGGGCAACGCCACCCTCGAGGGCGCGGTCGCCGAACTGCGCACGGTGCCCCCAGATCGGGGCGAGTGGACGAATCGCTACATGTCCCACGGCACCGGACGCTATTCGGCCGCCTCCGCCGACGAGATCCTCACCGCCACGCTACGCATCTACACCCGCCAGGTGCTGGACCGCGGCGGCTGGGTTAACGCCTTCGTGAGCAACCCCGGCTACGACGCTGGGAACCCGCTGCTCGCCGTGCGGGCCGGCGAGGGGTGACGACCGTGGCGAGCTCGAGCCGCTTCCAGGTGCTGCCTCAGGTCCTCGCGTTGGCAACCCACTGAAGCGCCCCGAACGACACGGAGAACTCGCCGATGCGCAGGCTAGCCATCATTCCGAGGAGAACACTCGTGAGCTAAGCCAAACACATCGGTGGGCCTCGGGCCTGCTCTCGACGCCACGTCGTTCACCAATTCGCCGTTTCCCCCACGCCAAAAGCAGGGCATGGTCCCGATGCGCTCGCGGCACTTTCCGCCGTAGTGTCTTATCTCGTGCGGACGACAACCGACCCAGCGAATCCGGCGGGAGTCTGATCACAGGACACGCCCCTAGCAGTTCTCTCGGTCATCCGACGAACCGGCATCACATGTTCAGTTCACGTCGGAAAGGACCGCCGCCATGAAAAAGACCGCTGTCACTTTACTCTTTCTCACATCCATTGGCGTCGGGTATGCCGCGAATTCGGTCATGTCCACGGTGAAGAATCACGAACCCTCGCCCCTAAGCATTACCGTGAACGCGCCGGCCGGCTCAGGCTTGTGTGAATAGGTCACACAATTGCGCCGCAATGCTTCACAGAAATGCTCCGGGCGCACCCGCATACTCGTCCGCATGGGACACACCCTATGTCCGCGCCGTATTAAGGACACGATCATGGTTTGCGAATCCGAAAAACACGACAACCCCCGCAATCCCTGGAGATTCACGATATGTGCTGCTCTGACGAGTCTGATCCTGCTGTGCATCGCAGTCGTGTTGCTGATGATGACCCCGCTCTTGCATTACGAGCCATCGGCACAGGACGCTCCGGCAGTCGGCCGAGCTAGCGCCGCCTCCAGCGATTCGCCTCGCCAAGAGGAGCCGAGCTACTTTCCGGCGCAGTTCGTCAATCGGGCAACCGAGGTCGAACCTTACGTCGAGCCGTTTTGATCGTGCCCGTAATCCGGCGATACCGCACTTGAATCGAAGCGCCGAACGCCAATAGTCCGAGAGGCAAGCATGAAACCCGTTAGTGATCCCGCTAACGCCTCGGCGAAGGACGCCGCAACGCGCATATTGGACGCCTTCTATCTGGAGGGGTGGGTGCTCACGGAAGAAGAATACGAGCCACTGCGCAACGCCCTCCGCCGCCCGGCGGTTCTGTTGCTCGGCTGTCTTGATGGCAAAGGCCGGTTTGCGGCGGTGACCGAGTTCTTTCCGCGGCACGATGCCACATCGTATTGGCGGGACCAACACCACGACCTCGGGGCGCGGTGCTCGCCGCCTTCTTGTCTATGACGGCAGGGCGATGGTGTTCGACGGACATGAAGCAGCCTGCCCATCCAAAAGTTCGCGGATGGTTGAATGACGAGCCCTAACGCCGGCACACGAGCTGCGCAAGAACCCGGAGCCGATTCGTACCTCCGGCCAGGAAGGAAGCCTGACCGCCTTGCAAGGCCAGCTATCCTGAGCCGAAGGAGGACCGATCATGAAGCAGTTCGTAACTGCGGGTCGGAGCTTCACGTATCTGGTCGATTGGTTTCCTCGTCCTCGGTTTGCTCGCCGTACCCATCTCAGCCTGGCGCAATCGCCGGCGAAGGTCTACCGGATTGCGGTCCTCGCGGTAGCCGCCCCATCCGACACATGGCGGACATTCCCAGCCTACCAAGCCTTTCTGGAGGGGTTGCGTGAGGTCGGGTATGTGGAAGGTGAAAACCCCGCGATCAAGTTTCGATCTGCCGAGAGCAACTTCTGCCGACTGCCCTATCTCACCGCAGACCTGGTGGCACTCAAGCCCGAGGTCTTCCGTGTCGGAACGCGCGGAGCACCGCTGGAGCGCGTGACCCACTGATGCGCATGCGATGGCAGTCGAAAGCTGTTGAGCGCCAAAATAGCGCACAGAATTCCTCTTCAGATCACGTGTAACTCGGTACGACTGTGCAGACAGAGACCACCTCGACCGGTACAGAGCCCGCACCCCGCGGACCCATTGTTTTGAGGATCTGACCGTGACAGCCAAGATCATCGATGGAAACGCTATTGCCAAGGTCGTGCGGGCGCAATGGAAGGAGCGTGCGGAGAAATTGAAAGCGCGCGGTGTGACACCCGGGCTTGCTGCCATCATCGTCGGTGACAACCCCGCATCCCAGGTCTATGTGCGGAACAAAATCAGGGCCTGCGCGGAAGCCGGGCTGTATTCCGAGAAGATCGAGCTGCCTGGAGATACCCCCGAGGAAACGCTGCTCGCGCGCATCGCGGCGCTCAACGCCGACCCGGCGATTCACGGCATTCTCGTGCAGCTACCACTGCCCAGGCACATCGACCACAACAAGGTTTTGGAGACCATTCACGTGAACAAGGACGTGGATGGCTTTCATGTGCACAATCTGGGCGCCCTGGTCGCCGGTGGCACGGTCTTTCCTCCCTGTACTCCGTACGGCGTGCAGTGCGTGCTCGAACACCTGCATATCCCGGTCGCGGAACAAAACGCCGTAGTCGTCGGAAGAAGCAATATCGTGGGCAAGCCCATGGCGCTCATGCTGCTGCAGAAAGACGCCACGGTGAGCATCTGCACTTCCAAGACGAGGGACCTCGCGCAGTACACGATCCTCGCCGATATCCTGGTGGTGGCCACCGGCAAGCCGCAGATGATCACCGCGCCCATGGTCAAGAAGGGAGCCGTAGTAATCGACGTAGGCATCAATCGCCTGCCCGATGGAAGACTGGTGGGTGACGTGGATTTCGACGGTGTCAAGGAGCGCGCGTCCTACATCACCCCTGTGCCGGGCGGTGTTGGTCCCATGACCATCACCATGTTGGTCGCCAACACGGTCCGCTCCGCCGAGCGGGCGGCGCGGGGACTGCACCTCCAGGAAGTAGGTATCGAGCCTGTATTCGCACGACTCGCTTGAGTCAAGTCGTTCGAATCAATCCGGGAATGCGATACCTCTCAGGGTTGAGAATGACTGAAGATAGAGATGGATACACCCAAGGAGCTATTAACTTCCCGGACATTGACCATGCGCTCGAGTGGACCGAGGAGCGCATCCTCGAGGCGAACGGCCGATCGGCGACCGCCCGGACGCGGGAGCGCTGCTCGCAGCACTTCCCGCCTGCTCGACCGGCTGCTCGCTCTACTCGAGCCGGTGGAGGTCGGTGTCGGCGAAGTCGTGTTCGCCCGCGGCGAGCCCGGCGACTCGATGCTCGTAATCGTGCGAAGCCACCTCGGCGTGAGCCTGCCGCTCGTGAGCGGAGCCGCCGTGCACCATAGCATGCCGACGATCACCGGTGCCGAGTTCGCCTGCGACAGCAACGAGGTAAAGACTCTCGGTCGACACCACCCGCACCGCCGCCGACCAGACCGCCGCGTCCATCTTCTGGACGGGCGCGGTCAGAACGGGACTACATTCCGCCTGATCCACACAGCCAACAACGGCTGGGGCTTCACCGATCAGTCCGGCCCTAGGCTCGCCAGCGCAAATTCCCAGCTGGTGCCGGTAGGAGCGATCCAAGCTTTGCGGGAGGAAACGCTCCAGAACGACGTCATCGTCGACGGTCCAACCGGCTACGTCTTTGCATACGTACTTGACGAGGGCTGGAGATTTCTCGGAACTGTCGCGGACACCAAACGCTCAGTCGGACTGGGCCTGGGACGCATGGTTTCAGCAGCCCGGCCCGTGCGAAACGGCGGGACACCAGATTGACCGCAAGCCGGCGATTCGACCGAGGGATGTCCAGCAGACCGCGAGGATGAGCTTTGCGCATGATTGACCGTCTCTCCCCGTTTCAGGGCGAAATTGGCAGTTCCTCTTAATCGAAGGCTGCCGCACCCACGAGATTCATTGTCCGCTGTCCTTCCGCCGACTCGCCGGACTTTTCTCTGGGTCACCACCTCAGCAGCGATGGTGTGGGGTCGTTGGCAGGATCTGACGATCGCGCTCGCATCGAACCCCACTTCAAACCCGCGAGAACCCCCGCTCCGCCTCTTCGACCACCCGACGCATGAGGTCGGCGATAATGGCTCTATCCGCGCTCCGCGGGCATGTACAAAGCCGGGGCCGATGCGTTAAGCTCGAAAGTGCAACCCGGGACTAGGGCCATCCGGCATATCCATTCGATCGTGCCGGCCGGGACCTACCCGCGCCACATGTATGGATATGTTCGTCACGTTTTCCTGGTCGACCAATGGAGCCTGCCCCTATGCGAATCGCAGTTCTGGCCGCAACAGTCGTCTTGGCAGCGTCTGCTCACGCCGCCTCGACAGACCACTACCGATCTCACTCCACCGCAGAGCTCGTGCGCATCTGCAGTACGCCGGCGTCGGAGCCCGACCACGACATCGCGGTCGCCTTCTGCCACGGCATACTCGCCGGCGCCTACGGCTTCTACGTAAGCTCGACGCCCGTTTCCGAGCGGTTCGTCTGCGCGCCCGAGCCGTCGCCGACGCGCTCTCAGGTTGCGCAAGGCTTCGTGGCCTGGGCCAAGAAAAACCCGCAGTACATGAACGACGGCGGCATCGACACCCTCTTTCGCTACGCCGCCCAAACCTATCCGTGCAAGCGGTGATAGGTGCCAACTGACTCAAGGAGAAGAGCCATGACCAGAAACACGATCGTCGCCTCGACGCTGGCGGTTGCGCTCACGCTAGCGGGCTGCGCCGGAATGAGCGACACGCAGCAGCGCGTGGGGACGGGCGCCGCGATCGGCGGCCTCGCGGTGGGAGCATTAACCGGTGAATGGGGTTGGGCGGCGGCGGGCGCAGCCGCCGGCGCCGCGGGCGGTTACCTGGTCGACCAGCAGAGTCGGAATCAGCAAGCCGCACAACAGCGCGCCTTCGACCAGGGCGTGCAGACGGGCAAGCAGCAGGCGCAGCAGCAACAGCCGCGCTGAAGGCGCGGTCGTTGGAGCACGGCCGTCCCTGACGGTTAAACCCGGGGACGGTCGCGCGGCGCTGCGGCGCCGACTCCGGCGTTATCCCGTCAGCGCCATCGCCTCGACCCGCCCACGCTGAAAGGGCCGGGGCCGAAGGCGACCACGTACAGCAGGCCACCCATGACCGCGAGATTTTTCAGGAAGTGGATCATCTGGTTCTGTGCCTGCTCCGGCGGAACCGCCCAGTAGTTGTGGAAGATGAGCGTGGTCGGGATGCAGAACAGGAAGATCGCGAGCGCTGCCCACCGCGCATTCCAGCCGATCATCAGCACGAGTCCGCCGCCGAGCTCGATCAGGATGGCGCCGGGCAATAGAAACTGTGGGAACGGCATCCCTTTCGATGCCATGTAGGCCACGGATCCCTCGAAGCCCGCAATCTTTCCCCAGCCTGACAACACGAAGATCAGCGCCAGCAGAAATCGGCCGACGACGGGGAAGTAGCGTTGCGCAAGTTCGCAAGCGTTCAAGTTTGTCTCCCTAGTTTTTCACGATCAGTATCGCACCAACCACGAGCAGCAAGGCGCCCGCGAGCCGCGGCAGATTCACCGGGTGATGGGGAAAGCCGAGCAACCCGAAGTGGTCGACGACAAGGGACGCCGTCATCTGCCCCGCGAGAATCAGCGCGAGCAATAGTGCGGCACCGAGCTTCGGCCCGAGCTCCAGCGTGGCGATGATGTACGACGCGCCGATGAGCCCACCCAGCCATGCCCAGGGCGGCACGTCTGCGAGGTTCGCCAAGCTCGGCAGCCTTGAGCGCACGATCAGCATGTACACCCCGAGCAAAGCCGTGCCGACCAGGAAATTGGGCAGCGCAGCCACCACCGGGTCGCGAAACCACGGACGCAGGGTCATGTTCATCGCCACCTGGATCGGCAGCAGTGCCCCCACCGCAATCGCCAGCAGCAGCGCAAAGGCCTGGTTCATGTTTTCCGCTCTCCCGCCGAGGTCGCTTCAGTAATTGCGGCGCGGCGCCGTCGGGAGCGCAGCCTGGGATCGGCAAGGACCGAACGAGACCTTGCCATCCCGCTCCAAGAATGCCCGCTCGCGGTCGAGATAGAGGGTGAAGGCACCATCGCTGTACTTTTCCTCGGCCGCGCTGTCGACGCGCGCCAGCGTAACGCCCTTACCCTCGACCTGCACCGTCGCGGAGCGACCATCCGGCGCCCTTGCGATCCGCATGGTCTTGCCATCGGCACAGTCGAAAGCGAGCTGGGCAGGGTAGACCGTGCGTTCGACATCGACGCCGGTGCAACCGGTGGTAAGGAGCGCGACCGCACCGGCGACTCCCAGGCGGCGCGAGGCCGACGATGCAATCGTGCGAGTGCGGCGATCGTCTCCCTTCCCATTTCTTCTGTCTCGCATTTTGCCTCCGTTTAGCTGGCGCTGAGCCCGACCGTGTCAGTCGAACCGGTACGCGTCCATGGCCAGCGCGCCGTAAGTGTAGCTCGCATGGAGCCGTTCGCCGCGCCCCGTGCTGCCCGCGCCGGCAGCGACGAAGAGCGGCAGCAGATGCTCCTCGGTGGGGTGATTGCGCTCGGCGTCGGGTGCCCGCGAACTATACTCGACGAGATCGTCGCGACGACCGTCGGCCACCGCCGCGGCGAGCCACTCGTTGAACGCGACCACGTAACCGAGCGGCGCGGCGTCACGCGCGTGGCGACCGAACTCGCGCAGGTTGTGGGTGGCGGACCCCGACGCAAGAATCAGCACGCCCTCCTCCCGCAACGGCCGCAGCGCTTCCCCGAGCGCACAGTGCCACGCGGGTCCCCGAGCGCTTTGTATAGAGAGCTGGGTCACCGGAATGTCCGCATCGGGATAGGCGAGCATCAACGGCACCCAGGCCCCGTGGTCGAGACCACGGTCCGCGGAGACTTCCACCGCATGCCCGGCTCGCTCGAGCAGCGCGACGACCCGTTGGGCCAGCGCAGGCGCCCCGGGGGCCGGATAGCGCAAGCGGTAGAGCTCCCGCGGAAAGCCGTAAAAATCGTGGATGGTCTCGGGGCGTTCGGCTGCGCTCACGGTCGGCGCGGCGGTCTCCCAGTGAGCCGATACCGCCAGGATGGCGAGCGGCGCGGGGATCGATCCTCCCAACCCGCGCAGGAATTCCCGCGCCGGCACGTCTTCGAAGGGGAGCGTCGGGGCCCCATGGGAAACGAAGATCGCGGGCATCGTGCTCATGGTCGTTCCTCGACAGGGTAATTCACGTCACGATCAGCGGAATGTCCTGGTGCGCGGCTCCATCACGCTCGTCGGTGGCGGCGATCCAGTGTGTCACCACGATCGGCTCGGACCCGACGTGGAAGGCCTTCGCGCGCGCTTCGACCGCAAGGTCGGCAACGGTCGTGCGCTCGTGCTGGCGCAGATGCTCGACCCAGGACTCGACCATGAAGTATTCAATATAGCGCCTACGGTCGGCGGCGTCGTGGAACAACCCCCAGAAGATGCGTATTCCGGCGAAGATGACCGGTGTTTCCGGCTGAAGGTGACCGCGGATTCCGGAGCAACGTGACCGCGATTTCCGGGTGAACGTGACCGACAGGAACATCGGGTCAGCGCTGTGCTGGGTTTGTACCTTGAGCGGTCACGCTCCGTCAATTTTCTTCTTGCCGGACGCGATTTTGTCGGTGCTGACGGCGGTGCGTTTGCGCATCGATTCTCCTTCGAGATGGAGCTTGTGGGCGCCGTGCACGAGCCGGTCGAGGATGGCGTCGGCGAGGGTCGGATCGCCGAGGTAGTCGTGCCAATGCTCAACCGGAAGCTGGCTGGTGATGAGCGTGGAGCGAGTGCCGACACGATCGTCGAGCAGTTCGAGCAAGTCGGTGCGCTCGCGCGCGCCCATCGGGGCGATGGCGAAGTCGTCGATCAGGACGAGATCGACTTTGGCGATGGCGGCAAGGCGCTTGCGGAAGCTGCCGTCGGCGTGGCAGACGCTGAGTTCGTCGAACAACCGCGGCGCGCGCAGGTAAAGCGCGGACAGACCTTGCCGACACGCCTGCTGGGCGAGCGCGCAGGCGATGAAGGTCTTGCCGCAGCCGGTGGCACCGTGGATCAGGAGATTGTGCGCCTGGCGGATCCAGTCGCAGCTGGCGAGGCTGGTCAGTTGGCTGCGATCCAGCCCGCGGCGGGCGCGGTAATCGATGTCCTCGACGCAGGCGCGTTGCTTGAGCTGCGCCAGTTGCAGCAGCCGCGCCAGGCGGCGATTGTCGCGGTGGACGACTTCGCGGTCGAGCAGCAGCGCGAGGCGCTCGTCGAAGGCGAGGCCCATGGCCGCGCTCTGGGTGAGCTGCTCGGACAGGGCGGCGGCCATGCCATGGAGCTTGAGCCGGTTCAATGTATCGAGGGTGGGTTGGATGAGCATGGGTCAACGTCTCCGGGTGAGGTGGAACGGAAGTAATCCGCCCCGCGCACGTTGCCGTGCGCCGGCGGGATGGCGGCAGGTGGTTGATCGACCGCGGGGAACAACTCGGGGTGAGCGTCGAGTTTCGCCTCCAGGATCGACTTGATGCTCTTGCGGGTGGGCGAGCCGATGGTCAACGCTCGGCGACAGGCCGCTTCCAGGCGCGCCGCGGTGAACTGCTTGGCGAGATTGAGCAGGCCCAGACAGGCGCGGTAGCCCTGCTCGGGATGCGGGCGGTTCTCCAACTGCCACTTGACCACGTCGCCGGTGGCGGGGCCGATGTCCAATGCCCAGTTCAACAATCGCCCAGGCGTCCACTGCATGTGCTTGCGGTGCGCCTCGGGCATGTGTTCGGCCACCGTGGTATGGCGGCCGCGCAGGCTGGAGCGCACATGGACCGCCACCCGGTTGCCTTTGAAGAAACATTCGACCGCGGTGGCGGTGAAGCGAGCCTCGATCTTCTGTCGGACCAGGCTATGCGGGACGCTGTAGTAGTGGCCGGTGACATCGACGTGGTAGTCGATGTTGACGATCACCTTCTTCCACTCGGCGAATTCGTAGCGCGTTGCCGGCAGCGGCGTCATCGCCGGCCGGTCGATGGTCTCGAAGACGCTGCGGCGACACCCGTCGAGCTTCTGGAACGGGCGGTTGTTCAAGATGACGAGCAGCTCGCCAATGCCCGCGTTGAGGGCTTCGAGCGAGAAGAACTGACGGTGCCGGAGCCGGGCCAGAATCCAACGTTGCACCAGGAGCACGCTCGCTTCGACGGCCGGCTTGTCGCGCGGATGAAACGGCCGCGCCGGCAGAATGGCGGTGCTGTAATGCCGCGCCAAGTCCTCGTAAGTCGAGGTCGCTTCCGGTTCGTAGCGGCAGGCGCGCTTGATCGCGCTCTTGAGATTGTCCGGGACCAGCAGCGCGGCGACGCAGCCCATGAATTCGAAGCAGCGGACGTGCGAGGCGATCCAGTCCGGCAGTTGCTGGCTCCAGGTCGCCTCGGCGTAGGTGTAGGACGACGCGCCCAGCACCGCGACGAAGATCTCGGCGCCGCGGATCTCGCCGGTGCCCGGGTTGATGATCGGCACCGTGTCACCGGAGTAGTCGATGAACAGCTTGTCGCCAGCGCGGTGGACCTGGCGCATCGAGCGCTTCAGGCTCTGCGCGAAGCGGTGATAGTGCAGGCAGAACTGGCTGTAGCGATACGCCTGGCCGGCATGGGCCTCGGCGTACTCCTCCCACAGCAACTGCAAGGTGACGCCCTTACGCTTGAGTTCCTGGTGCAGGTGCGCGAAGTCGGGCGCGGCGTAGCGTTCCACCGCCGGTGCGGCGTGCGGGAACAGCAACGCCTCGAGCCGCGCCTCGTCCACCTCCGGTGGCAGCGGCCAGCCCAGACCGGCATCGCGGGCGCGCTGCACATACTTCGTCACCGCCCCCTTGGATAGCTTGGTGGCGGCGGCGATGCGTTCGTGGCTGAGACCCGTCTCGAACTTCAGACGTAGGACATCGATAATCTTGCGCATGGCTCTCCGACTGGCAGGCATCCCATTTCTCCAAGAAATCGGAGAGGGTAGCCTGCGGCAATGGAAATCCAGCGCCGACCCGGGGTTCGTTCCGCTCGCTCGGGATCACCGACTCCGGATCGTGACCGCCGATCCGCCCGTGGGGCAAAAATCGGTCACGCTCGGCCGGAATCGCCGGTCACGTTGCTCCGGAATCACCGGTCACGTTCGATCGGAAATCGCGGTCACGTTGCTCCGGAATCACCGGTCACGTTCGCCCGGAATCAACGGTCACGTTGGTCCGGAATACGCAAGAAGAACGCGCCGTCGCGCTTGCGGATGCGGTGCAGGGATTCCATGGCGACCCGGAAGGAATCGATCTCAGCCGGATCGATCTGGTACTCCAGGCTCACCACCACCGGACCTGCGTCATGTTCCAGATCTTCGCTGCCGTGGGGTGTCGGCCAGTGGCCCGACGGGGAGAGGTCCGCGTGCTCGTGGCCACCGATGCGCAAGCGCTAGGTGGCTGCGATGCCTGCCAGCGCTCCCGCGGCGGCGACCGCAAGCGCTACCGGAATGCCCGCGCGGTCCGCAACCTGACCCCACACCACGCTACCGACGGCCATCGCACCCTGGAACACGGTCAGAAACAGCGCGAGCCCGCGCGCCCGCACCCACGCCGGCAGCGCCATCTGCGCTGCCACCTGCAGCGATGACATGACACTCAACCACGCGGCGCCCATGACGAATATCGCGACGCTGAGCAGTCGCACATCGTGCACGAACGCCAGGGCGAGCGCTACGGCAGCGGTGATCGCCGATCCCGCCGCGACGGTCCCGTCGCCCGACACGCGCGCGTGCATCTTCGGCAGCAACAGCGCGCCCGCCACGGCACCGATGCCGACACAGGCGAGCATCCAGCCGAACAACCCGGCGCCGCCCCGCAGCGCGTCGCGCACGATCAACGGCAGAAAGGCCCAACTGGCCACTGCGAAGAAGAAGAAGGCGCCACCTCGCACCAGCACCCGCTTGAGCGGCGGCGAATGCCGGGCATAGCGGATCCCGGTGCGCAGCGCCCCCGTGAACTGCTCCGCCGGCAGCGTGCTGGTCCTGGGTTCGCGACGCCAGCGGTAGAGCGCGACGATCGTGGCGCCCACCGACAACGCGGAGAGCGCGAAGACCGCCGCTGGGCCGGCCGCTGCCGTCATGACACCCGCGAGCCCAGGCCCGACCGCGCGCGCGACGTTCATGCCCATGCTGTTGAGCGCGACTGCCGAGCGGAGTTCCTCCTTCGGCACGAGCTCGGGCGTCGTCGCAACCCAGGCCGGCATCATGAGCGCCAGACCCAGCCCGAGGGCGAAAGTAAAGGCGAGCAGGAGCCACGGCGTCATCGCGCCTGCGGCGGTGACCGCGGCGAGCAGGGCGGTGACCGCGAGCATCCAGATCTGCGTCACGAGCAACAAGCGTCGCCGGTCGACGATGTCGGCAAGCGCTCCAGCGGGAAACGAGAGTAGGAACGCCGGCAGTGTCGTGGCGGCCTGCACCAGTGCAACCATCGAAGGCGCGGGCGCGAGACTCGTCATGAGCCACCCGGCAGCGACATCACGCATCCAGAGACCGGACATGGCGACGATGCCAGCGATCCAGAGGCTCCGGAACAAAGGCGTCCGCAGCGGCGACCACAGCGACGCCGGCGGGGACAGTGCCGGTGCTCGGTCCCGGGGCGGGTCGTTCACTGTAGGACCAACAGGATGCGCTTCGAGACGATCGCTTGCCCGCGACACGACGTCACTTGATCTGCTCCAGCCCGAGCCCGGCTGCCGTCCAGGCATCGATGCCGCCGGCCAACGGACGCACACGTTTGAACCCGCGCCGCCGCAATATGCCTGCGACGTTCACCGCGGACGCGTCGTTCGGGCACGCGCAGTAGACGATCACCTCGTGGTCGGGCGAGATGCCGGACGCGACGTGGTCGATCGCGTCGAGATCGAACGGCAGCGCGCCGGGAATGCGCAGCCCGTGCAGATCGCGGTGGGTCTTCGAGCGCACGTCCAGGATGACGAGCTTCTCGCCGCGCCCCATCATGGCGTAGAGCTCGTCCACCGAGATCCGTGCGGCCTCCAGAGACTTCAAGAAGCGATGGCGCTCCCACCATTTCCAGCCGATGTAGGCGGCGAGCAGCGCGGCCACGATCGCCAGGGCCGGGCCGCCCAGCTCGCTGGTCCGTTCCAACAGCCAGTCGATCTGACCATGGAAGAGCAGGCCGGCGAGGATGCCCACCCCCGCCCACAGCGCCGCGCCCGCGCCATTGAAGATCAGGAACGTGCCGGGCCGCAACCCGAGCGCGCCGGCGACCGGCGGGGCGACGGTGGAAAGACCCGGCAGGAACTTGGCGACGATGAGCGTGGCCGCGCCGCGCCGCTCGAACGTGTTCTCGGTCTGCCGCACGCAGGAGTCGGGCGACAGGGAAACGCGGCAGAGCGTCTTCAGCACGCGATGGCCGTAGCGCCGCCCCGCCGCGTACCAGGCGAGGTCGCCGAGCGTCGACGCGACCATGGCGAGGACGAGCGCGTAGAGGCCATAGAGCGGATCCTGCGTCGCCGCCGCGCCCGCGAGCAGCAACACCGGGAGTGCCGGGATCGGCGCGCCGATCTGTTCGAGCAGCACCACCACGAACACGGACGCGAGCCCGTATTCGCGGAAGAGCTCCGACAGACTGTCCATCCTCGTGATCCGAAACGCCGCCCTGCAGGCGGGACGCGTCAGTCGCGCGTCGCTTCGACCTGGATGTTGAGCTTCACCTGGTCGCCGACGGCGGGGAGCGCGTACTTCAAGCCGAATTCCGAGCGCACGATCGAGGTCGTCGCGTCCGCGCCACACGTGTCCTTCTTGCTGACTGGGTGGACGCCGCACTTGAACGCCGTGATCGTGAGCGTCACCGGCTTCGTCACGCCGAGCATCGTGAGCTCCCCTTCCGCGGCCACCGGGACGTCACCGTTGAACTTGACCGCGTTCGACTTGAACGTGATGGTGGGGTACTTGGCGACATTGAAGAAGTCCTCGCCGCGCAGGTGCTCTTCGAGTTTGTCGAGCCCCGTGTCCACGGACTTCGTTTCGATCACGACATCGATCGAGCCTTTCTGCGCCGCACGGTCGAGCACGATCTTTCCCGAGCTCGCATTGAAGCGACCGCGCTGGGTCGAGAATCCGAGGTGGCTCACCTCGAAGCTTGGGAACGTGTGCTTCGGGTCGACGGTGAAAGCTTCGGGCGCCGCGAGGGCGGGGGTGGCGATCGCCGCGGCGATCGTGAGGAGGGCTACCTTCTGCATCATGACGCTCCTTTTGCGGTGAGGGGTACAGCAATGAGGGTATCGGGGGTGTTGACCCGCGTCACGCACCTGCGACGAAGATCCTGAAGCGCACCTGCACCTCGTCCGCCACGGTCTCGGTGTCGGCCCATGGCCCTTCGCCGATGGCATACTGGAGACGCAGCAGCGCAAACGTGCCTTCGAAGATGGTGCCGCCGGCGTCGCGCTTCATCGTGACCGGCACCGTCACGTCGCGACTGCGGCCCTTGATCGTGAGGGTGCCGCTTACCAGCAGGCGATCGGGGCCGGCGCTTTTCACCGAGGTCGAGACGAACTTCGCCTTCGGAAAATTCTCGACGTAGAACCACGGCTTGCGCTTTGCCTCGGTATCGCCGTCGGTGCTGCCGGTGTCGATGCTGCCGAGGTCGACCTCGATTTCCACCTTGCCCGCCTCGGGGTTTGCCGTATCGAACACGACGTTCGCCGTAAATTTCGGGAAACCGCCCTCCACCGGCACGTTCATCTGCTTGAACGTGAAGCCGATACGGCTCTTCTTGTAGTCGACGGTGCCGGCGTAGGCCGATCGCGAATAAAACGGCAAAGAGCAGCAGGGTCAGGCGCGCGAGCGTCATCGACTTCATCTCCGGGGTTTCAGGTACGGCACCATGCGCGCGAGCACGTCGTCGCGATCGACGTAGTGATGCTTGATCGCGGCAGCGACGTGCAGCACCACGAGAGCGAGCAGCGCCTTGTTGAGCCCGAAGTGCACGGACTTCATCAGCTCGAAGAGTTCCTTGTCCTTCGCCACCAGATCCGGCAACTGGAACACACCGAAATAGACGACCGGAAATCCGCCGGCCGAGCTCATCACCCAGCCCGATAGGGGCACCGCGAGCATCAAGAGGTAAAGCATTGCGTGGGCGATCGCCGCAGCATGCCGCTGCCATTCGGGAGTTTCCGCCGGCAGCGCGGGCGGTCGGTGCGTGACCCGCCATGCGAGGCGTATCGCGACCAGCAGGAAGATGCGTGACACCCGTCCACTTGTGCCACGAATACACCTTGAGCTTCCACGGCGAGAGGTCGAGATTCACCATGTAGGTCCCGACGACGAAGCTCCCCAGAATCAGCAGGGCTACCAGCCAGTGCAGCACGATCGCGACAGCGGTGTAGCGGTGGCTCGCAACGCGGCGTCCGCCGCGCGATCCGTGTGATTCGAGTACGTGTTCCGCCACGGCCCGCGCCCCTCAGATCATGGACCGCACACAGCCGCCTTCCACCCGCAGCGCCGCGCCGTTGGTGGCGGAGGCGAGCGGGCTGCACACGTAGGCGACCAGGCTTGCCACCTCGTCCGGCCGGATGAAGCGCTTCAGCAGTGACGACGGCCGCGTGCTCTGGAAGAACTCACGCTCCACGTCCTCGACCGAGACGCCCTGATCCTTCGCGAGCTGGTCGACGAAGCCCGCGACACCCTCGGATGCGGTCGGCCCCGGCAGCACCGAATTCACGGTCACCGCGGTGCCGGCCGTTGTTTCGGCGAGCCCGCGCGCCACCGAGATTTGCGCCGACTTGGTCATGCCGTAGTGAATCATCTCCGCCGGAATATTGATCGCCGACTCGCTGGAGATGAACACGACGCGACCCCAGTTGCGGCGCTTCATGCCGGGCAGGTAGTGCCGCGACAAGCGCACGCCGCTCATCACATTCACTTCGAAAAAGCGCATCCAGTCGGCGTCCGTGATCTCCTCGAACGCCCTGGGCTCGAAGATGCCGAGGTTGTTCACCAGAATGTCCACCTCCCGCTGCGACGCCACGAGTCGCGCGACGCCTTCGGCCGTGCCGAGATCCGCCGCGACACCCGTCACCTCACCGCCGGCTACTTCGGCGCGAAGCTTCGCGACGGCTTCCGTCACGCGGGCGTCCGAGCGCCCGTTCACCACCACCCGAGCGCCTTCGCGCGACAGGGCGCGGGCGATGGCGTACCCGATGCCGAGGGTGGAGCCGGTGACAAGGGCCGTCTTGCCGTCGAGCTGCAGGTCCATATGCGGGATCTCCAAGGTGCTGCGGCAGCGGACGCGGGCGCGGAGTTCCGCGTCCGCGCCACTGAACCTATTTGGCCGCGAGCTTGGCGGCGATGCCGGCAACATGCCGGCCCTGGAAGCGGGCGATCGCGAGCTCGTTGTCGCTGGGCTGACGCGAGCCGTCGGGCGCCGCGAGCGTCGAGGCACCGTAGGGCGTGCCGCCGGTCACCTCGTTCATCACGACCAGCCGCTGCTCCGAGTACGGCACGCCCACGATCACCATCCCCTGGTGCAGAAGCGTCGTGTGGAAGCTCGTGATCGTCGTCTCCTGCCCGCCGTGCTGCGTCGCCGTGCTGGTGAACACGCTGCCGACCTTGCCGATCAGCGATCCCTTCATCCAGAGCCCGCCGGTCTGATCGAGGAAGTTGCGCATCTGCGCGCACATGTTACCGAACCGGGTCGGCGTGCCGAAGATGATCGCATCGGCATCGGCCAACTGGTCCGGACGGGCCACGGGCACGTGCGCGAACGCCGCCCGCGCCGCTTTCGCGCCGCTCTTCTCGAGGATCTCGTCCGGCACCAGCTCAGGCACTTGATACAGCGAAACCTCGGTGCCCGCCACCTCGCGCGCCCCTGCCGCCACGGCTTCGGCGAGCCGGTAGACATGACTGTACATGCTGTAGAACACCACCTGAATCTTCGTTGCCATCACACACCTCCTCTTCGGGTCGTGAGCACCTGAGGCAAGCTCAGGGAAGATCGAACAGCAGCACCTGGGACTCTTGCAGGCCGGAGAGATTCACCGTCGTCTCGTCGACCAGGCGCGCACCGTCCCCGGCCTCGAGCGGCGTGCCGTTCAGCGTAACCGCGCCCCGCGCCACGTGCACGTAGGCGCGCCGGCCAGGTTCGAGGCAGTGGACGACCGCATCGCCGGCCGCGAGGTCGGCTGCGTACAAGCGGGCATCCTGGTGAATAGTCACGGAATCGTCATGTCCGTCGGGAGAAGCCAGGAGCCGCAGGCGTCCGCGCTCGCCCTCGGCTGCGAAATGCCTCTGCTCGTAGCCCGGACGCACGCCGCGAGCGTTCGGCTCGATCCAGATTTGCAGAAAATGCACGGGGTCCCGGTCCGACGCGTTGAATTCGCTGTGCATCACGCCGGTGCCCGCGCTCATCCGCTGCACGTCGCCGGGCCGGATCACCGATCCGTTGCCGAGGCTGTCCCGGTGTTGCAGTCCGCCGTCGAGCACGCAGGTGATGATCTCCATGTCGCGGTGGCCGTGGGTGCCGAACCCCTTCCCCGGCTCGACCCGATCCTCGTTGATCACGCGCAGCGGGCCGAACCCCATGTGCGCCGGGTCGTGGTAGTCGGCGAAGGAAAACGTGTGATAGGTGTCGAGCCAGCCGTGATTGGCGTGGCCCCGTTCGCAGGACTTGCGGACCTGGATCATTGCGGCCTCCTCTCATCATTCGTTGAATTGCACGACAGTGCGATGGACAGGATGATGAGGCCGATAGTTGTCGAAACCTGGAAGAATGTTTCGAGTCTCTCTGAAAACCTGAATGACCGCGGCGCTCATGGCCGCCTCACTGCGGCTCCGACCACGTGTAGAGGCGAGGAATGACGATCGTCACAGCCGGGGCGACTGCCAGCGCAAGCAATGACCCCACGAGGAACATCGTCCAGCTCTCCGGCCTGGGCGCACCCAGGCTGACGATCAGAACAACATATAGGCAGATCCAGACAGTGCGTGAAGGTCGGAACGTTCTCAGCGCGGGCTCTCGCTGTGAGGCTACCTATCACGGCCGAGGAGTTCACCCGAGTCGTGCTGGACCAGGGCTGCAAGCTGTCCATGGACGGGCGCGGGGCCTGGCGCGACAACGTCTTCGTCGAGCGCCTGTGGCGCAGCGTGAAGTACGAACGGGTGTACCTGAAAGCCTACGACAGCGTGAGCGCGGCACGCACCGACATTGCCGAGTATCTGTCCTGGTACAACACGCATCGCAGTCATTCGAGCCTGGGGCGCATCACGCCCGACGAGCAGTATCTGGCAGCGCTGCCGCCCATGCGCTTGGTTGCGTAAGATGAAGTCCCGGGTGCGCCCCGAGTTGCCACCGCGGCTTTGCGTCCGTCGCAAGCGACGCACGCCGCCGTAATGGAATGGTCGCCCCCTTCCCCTATGCGGCATCAAAGTGCCAAAGTGGAAATCGGGACGTTCCACTGACTGGATAGGAGGCGACCGAGATGAACATTACGACGATTGGGCTGGACTTGGCAAAGAACGTATTTCAGGTGCACGGGGTGAACGAGCAGGGCAAGACGGTGTTGAAGAAGCAACTCAAGCGCAGCCAGGTACTGCCCTTCTTTGCCAACTTGGCGCCGTGCCTGATCGGCATGGAGGCGTGCGCGGCTGCGCACCACTGGGCGCGGAAATTGGTCACTCTGGGCCATGACGCGAAGTTGATGGCGCCGCAGTTCGTGAAGCCGTACGTCAAGTCAAACAAGAACGACGCCCGGGACGCCGAAGCGATCTGCGAGGCGGTGAGCCGGCCGCACATGCGCTTCGTGCCGGTCAAGACGCCGGCGCAGCAGGCAGTGCTGTCGCTGCACCGAGCGCGGCAGGGATTCATCAAGGCGCGTAGCGCACAAGCCAACCAGTTGCGGGGCCTGCTGGGGGAATTTGGCATTGCGATACCTCAAGGCATCCGCCAGCTCTCCACACATGTGCCGGACATCGTCGAAGATGCCGACAACGGCCTACCCGGACTCATGCGCGGGCTGGTGCAACGGCTGTGGGAGCACTTCCAGGAACTGGACCGACAGGTGGGAGAACTTGACCGGGACATCCGCCGCCTGCAGCGCGAGGACGAAGCAAGCCGGCGTCTGGCCGAGATTCCCGGTATCGGTTTCCTCAGCGCCAGTGCCTTGGCGGCAACGGTGGGAGATGCCAAGGCGTTTGCCAACGGCCGGCAACTGGCGGCATGGCTCGGACTGGTTCCTCGACAACATTCGAGCGGCGGAAAGGAGATCCTCATGGGGATCAGCAAACGCGGGGACTGTTACGTGCGCACGCTTCTGATCCATGGCGCGCGTGCGCTCATCCAGCAGACCGAGCGCAGAAACGAGGCTGACAGCTGGCTCAAGAGACTGCTCGCACGACGCAGCAAGAATGTGGCGACGGTTGCCGTGGCAGCCAAGAACGCGCGCATCGCCTGGGCGATCCTGGCGCATGGCCGAGATTATGACAGTGAGTATCAACCGGTAGCGCCGTGACACGGGTTACCCACAGGCGGCCGACCGCCAGCGTGAGAGGCGCGCTGCCGGCCGCCTATGGATAACCCTTCCGCGCACCCAGTAGAAACAGTGTAAGCGACCAACCGATCCACCTGGAATTTTGCGGTGAGCCCATGCACGCTTGGTGCTTTTGCGAAGGTGCGGGAAATGGGGAAGCGGCACGGTGCGCAATACTGGCGAGCGCATGTTGAGGCGTGGCATCGAAGTGATCTGACGCAGCGGGAATACTGCGCGAAACACGAACTGAGCGAGAAGTCGTTTTATCGTTGGCGCAGCAAGGAGAAGGAAACCATTGCGGCGGCAAGTTCATCGCTGACGCTGGTACCGATCAGCGTTGGTACGCCGGCAACCAGCAGCGTCGTACGGTTACACAGTCCCGGCGGCTGGCGAGTCGAGTTGCCGGGAGGCAATGTTTCTTGGCTGGCCGAGTTGCTGAGGCAACTGCCATGATGCCGGCACTGAACCAAGTCTGGCTGGTTGTCGAACCGATCGACATGCGTGCCGGCATCGACGGTTTGTCGCAGCGAATCCAGAACACGCTGGGACGTAGTCCCTGCGATGGCAGTGCGTATGCCTTTCGCAACCGACGTCTGAATCGGCTCAAGCTCCTGGTGTGGGATGGCACCGGCGTGTGGCTGTGTCATCGACGCCTGCATCAGGGTCACTTTACTTGGCCCGGCGCCGACACTGCGGTGTTCACCCTCACTGCTGCGCAGTGGCAATGGCTGATCAGCGGGGTCGATTGGCAGCGACTCGAGGCAGCAGCGCCGGCGCACTGGCGGGTCTGAACAGCAGCGCGCAATCGCCCACAAGAACCTCAGTAATTATCGCCGAAAGCCCCTGTTCATGAGGCTTTGCGGCCTGTTATCGAGTATAATAATGGCATGGATTTGCACGCTGAACTGGCCCGCTTGAATGCCGCGCCCGAACTTGCGGAGTTGGTTCTCGGCACCGTTCAGAAATTCATCGATCAGGCACAAGAACAAGCCGCCGAATCCACTCGGTTGAGCGAGCAAGTCAGCCGCCGCGACACCGAGCTTCACGCCGCCAAGATCCAGATCCAGGCCCTCACGCTGGAGTTGGCACACCTGCGCCGGATGCGCTATGGCGCGAGCAGCGAAGCCTTCTCGCCCGAGGAGCGCGATCTGTTCCAGGAGACGCTGGCCAGCGATCTGGCCGCGGCCCAAGCCGAACTGGCCAAGAAGCAGGCCGAGGCCGCAGCGAGTGCCGAGCCGGCCCCGCCGCGCATCCCGCGTTCGCGCGCCGGTCGTCAGCCGCTGCCAGATCATCTGCCGCGTATCGAACACCTGCATGAACCGGAGTCGTGCACCTGTGGGCTCTGTGGCATGGCGCTGGTCAAGATCGGTGAGGACATCAGCGAACAGTTGGATGTTGAGCCGGCCCGCTTCTTCGTGCATCGGCACATCCGCCCGCAGTACGCCTGCCGTGCCTGCGAGACGGTGTCTGCCGCACCGATCCCTGCGGCCGTGATCGACGGCGGGATGGCAGCCACGGGCCTGCTGAGCGGGGTGACCCTCAGCAAGTTCCTCGATCACCTGCCGCTGTACCGGCTGGAGCAAATCGCGGCGCGCGATAAGGTGATGCTCTCGCGTACCACGATGGCCGAATGGGTGGGACGGCTTGGCGTGGCACTGCAGCCGCTGGTCGATCGCCTGGCGATGATGTTGCTCGAACGTAGCGTGCTGCATGCCGATGAAACACCGGTGGCGCAGCTTGATCCGGGCCGTGGCAAGACCAAGCGCGCCTATCTGTGGGCGTACCGCAGCAACGTGCTGGAAACGGGACCGCCGATCGTGGTGTTCGATTACCAACCCAGTCGCGCCGGCACCCATGCCCAGGCGTTTCTCTCGGGATGGCGAGGCCATCTGATGGTCGATGATTTCGCTGGCTACAAGGCCTTGTTTGCCGACGCGGTGACCGAGCTTGGCTGCATGGCCCATGCTCGCAGGAAGTTCTTCGACCTGAATGAATCACAAGCGAACCCGATTGCACGGGAAGCGCTTAACCGGATCGCGGCCTTGTATGCATCGAGGCGCAGGGCCGGGACATGGATATCGTGGCGCGAACTGAGTTGCGTCAGGACCAGGCGCATCCGCAACTTCAAGCCATGCACGACTGGTTGCTGCGAACGCGTGTGAATGTGGCCAATGGCGGCGGCACGGCGAAGGCCATCGACTACAGCCTGAAGCGCTGGCAAGCCTTGAGTCGCTATGCCACCGACGGACGATTGCCAATCGACAACAATCCGGTGGAGAACACCATTCGGCCGATCGCCATCGGGAAGAAGAACTGGCTCTTCGCCGGGTCCGAGCGTGCCGGCAAACGGGCGGCGGCAATTCAGACTCTACTGGCCACCGCAAAACTCAACGGCCTCGATCCGGCTGCGTGGCTGCGTGACACGCTGGACAAACTGCCTACCTGCCGCAACAGCCACATCGATTCACTGTTACCGCTCAGCACCGCACCTCTACACCACACGACTTCGTAAGCATACGTGGGTGGGCTGCACGCTTACAGACTATGTACGGAGAGCGGTGACCGGCCGAATCGACCCCAAGGCGGCAGCGAGGTGTGACCGACTGCAATGCGAGGTGCAGATGTCCGTGGGCAAGAGTCGCTGGCCGGCATGGGACGCCAAAAGCGGCCAACTCGCAACTGTTCGACTTGAGTCGCAGCGTCCTTCAGGTGAATGACACGGCAGCCTCCACTAGCGTGCAACGCGATTCACAACCTCGACTCGTGCAGCTCGTTCACTCGACCGGGATAAAGGGTGACTTCGAGCGACTCGGTCACCCGCACTACCGCCGTCGTGTGCCAATACCGTGACGCTCGGCTGCCAGAGCCGGACTCGTAGCGCCGCAGAAGCACCAGAAGCAACAGGTGAGACGCGTTAGCGGAAAGAAGATCCCGGACGAGTGTCGTGCGACACTGCAATCGTGAGCCGCTACTGCGCTCACCGTCGCGGCCATCGGCGCGGTGAGCCCACGCCTCCGAGTGCACGACGACGTCGCCCGCGGGATTGCTCCACGTTCTGTGGAATGGGTCGGTCGAGGCGAGCTGCCCAAACGCATTCACGGCGCTGGTAAGCCTGGCTCTGTGCGCAGCCCCGACGACGCCTAGCGCGTCGGCGACGTCGAGCCGAGCGTCCCGTTCCGGGGTCACCACCCAGGGAAGGTAGGGCTCGTGCGAACGCCCGGAATCACCGTCGGCATCCTCATACACATCCAGCCGCGGCAGATAGGCCTGGAAGGGATCCGTTCTGGCCAGCTTTCTGGCCAGCCCCGCGCTTTTGCGGCTCGGCACCAAAGCCGACTGCACGTGCACGCCAACGCCGTCCTTGGCGTTCCAGTCACCGTCCACGACCAACCAATCGCCTATCGAGGACCCGATGCCGAGAAGCGAGAGGAGTTTGTCCGGGGCGCCTGTCAACACCACTCCTCTCTCGCCTGCCTCGCGCAGGTTGATCCGGGTATCCACGGGCCTCCAGTCCGTGCCGTCGGCCAGCCAGAGGCCCTCGGGGTGCGTCAGCACGCGGCGGCGGATCCACTGGGCCCACGGGCTGTCCTCGTAGGGGTGGCGAACTACGGGGTACTTGACCAGGAACTCGCCGGCGACGCAGTGCAAGGCATGCCAGCACAAATGCTCGCCGTACGAGTGGTGCTCGTCACTGATGCCACGAAGGCCCTCGCGCCGGTGGCCGGCGCGACCCCCGAAGTCCGACATGTGCGTGATCTCCGCATCGCGCCGGCGCACCCAGGCGTTGATGGCATCCGCCGTTTCCCACCGCGATCGACCAAACACATTGCTCAACCCGGTGACCTCGTACTTGTCGAAGTCGTACTCCAGGTGGAGTTCCTTCTCCGGCGCCGGGAACTCCTCGGGCCGCGACTGGTAGAACGAATTACCGGCGTAGTCATTCGACGTCTTCATCGGATACTGCGAACGATTGACCTCTTCGATCGCCTTCAACGCAGCAGGTCCAAGCGTGATCCGGCCATGGCGAGCGCACGCCAGCAGGGCCTGTGCGGCGAAATGCTTTCGCAGGACATGGCGGTCCGTTGTGTCGACGACGATCTTCTCGAGCAACGCCTGTTGTCCGGCGACGCTATCCGGGTCATCAATAGCAATCCGCGCAAGAGCAATCAAGAGCCAGAGTTGTGCATGAAGGTGGAGGAACCGCAGCTCCTTCGCCTGGAACGCACCCGCATGAGTCCAGTCGAACCGCGCCGCGACTTGATCGAGGACATCGGACCTGCCCAGCCTCACCGCCGTCCGGAGGCTGTGGGCGGCCATCCAACGGCGGGAAGCATCGGGCGACCCTAGGCAAACCAGATAAGCCCGGCTGCGGCATCGACGGGCTCCCCCGAAGGGTAGAGCTCAGGCTGCCAAGCCGCTGACGACGCCAGCTTGGCGGGGCCGCTGCTGAGCAGCCGCGTCAGCGCTTGCTGGCCCACCCCGGGAGCCGCCTTTAGATTGAACTCAGCGGCGAGGCTCAACCACACGGACGCGGGAATCGACGCGTTGGGTCGAGAGAACTCCCGGACCAAACCCATGACTATGGTTTGGCGATCCAGACCGGAGAGCGCGGACAGGTCATTGAGCTGCGATGCCGACAGACAGTCGAAAGCAATGAATTCAAACGCGTTGTCGCGCACAAGGATCTCGGCGCACTCGCGCAGTGCAGTCGCGAGAGCATGCGATGCCCCGGACCAAGCGTCCTTGCACGCACGAAGCTCGTGAAGCTTGCCGTAGAGATCAAGCGTCCCTTGCCGGGCAATCATCTTGAGGTAGGTCGGCCAGTCCCCGAACGCGACCTTCGGCCGCAAAAGATCGAGGAGGTGCCACTCCAGGCGTGTCCCGACGCCGCGTCCTTCCACGGACGTCATCGCCTTGGCGACCGCAAGTTCGTCCACGGGATCCAGGTGAGTGTGTACGCCGGATTTGATGTTCTGATGTTCACGTATGCCGATGGTGGGATTTGGCGAACTGGAGGTGAAACGCCGTCAGTATTTTGGGCTGACGGCGTTTTTCATTGAAGCGTGCGGGAATCAGAATGGTGGATCGTCGGTGGATTTGTGCGGATCGGGATGAACGAGGTTGTGGTGGGAACGATCTTCGTAGAAGCGATGGATCTGTTGGCCGTAGTGAGTCTCGAAGAGATGGAGGATGTCGTAGAGGAAGTCATGGATCTCGACGACGGCCTCATCGGCGAGCGGCGGCAGATTGATCGTGATGTTGGCGGGGCGGGAATCGGGACGCATGGCGATCAATGCCGAATCAGCGGCTGGACTGGGCGCGACGGGCGCTCGTGAGCTCGGGCTGAGCGAACACATCCAGATAAAGCTTCTCATCGAGCACGGGCAAGTCGCGCTGTGCCGCGGCCGCCAGAAGCTCGGCAGCGAGCGTGGTCAGGATGCGGTAATTGCCGGCCGCGTGATCGCACAGCGTGTGCCGTAGCTGGGGCGTCATCAGACTGGCGTTACCGGCACCGGCGAGCAGATGGTTGAGGCAGGCGAGCAGTTCGTCGCGGCTGGCATGTTCGGTGGCGAGCCGGGTACGAATGCGGGAGCCAAGCGGCACCAGTTCCTCGCGGCGTAGCTTGTCGATCAAACGCGCATCGCCGGCCAGTACCACGCACAGCAGCGGCTGCGAATCGAAACGCGCGCTGGCCAGAAGGCGCAGTTCACTGAGCGCAGCCGGACTCATCTCCTGGGCCTCGTCGATTAACAGCACCGGTCGGCGGTGCGTCGTTTCCATGTGGGCAAACCAAAGCTCACGCAACGCCTTGAAGCCGCCCCAGCGGTTATGCGGGCGCAGGGCTACGGCAAAGATGTCGCCCAGTTCGCGATAGAAATCGGCCAGATTGCTCTGCGGATGATTGAGGGCACCGACCGTGATGTCCGGCACTCGCGAGAGTCGCTGCGCGAGCAGGCGCAAGGCGACGCTCTTACCGGTGCCCGGATCGCCGTGGATCATCGCAAAGCCGCCCTCACGGATCTGGGCATGTTCGATGCGCCAGCAGAAATTCTCGATCCGGGGCGCAACGTAGATTGCCTCGGTCGGCAATTCGGGGGAGAAGGGATTCCATTTCAGCCCGTAGAGGGCGAGCAGTTTCTGGTTCATGGGTGATCCTTGTCAGTGCGCGGCAGATAGGCGGGTGGCAAGCCGGTGGCGGCATAGTCGGCGAGCAACTGGCGCAGCAGTGGTGCGATGCCTGAAGGCGGCAGCGGCGACAGATCGGTTGTCACCGGGCTCAGGCGCCGACGCTGGCCATCGGCGTTGGCGGATTTATCCAGTGGTTTGACCGGGCAGAGGATGGCCGCGGTCCGCGGATCCACCAGATCGACTTGGGTCAGGTCCCAGCGGGCGTAACGCAGGTGAACCACGGTGAGGTGGCGATATCGCGCCGGAATCTCGAAGCGTTGCCCGGCCAGGCTCACCGTGCCATCGGAACGGCGCTGCCGACGTGCCGCCTCGATGCGGAAGGCGGCGGAGAGGGTCGCCGTATCCGGGCATTCGCGCCGGACATTGGGGCCGGCGAGATAGCGATCCAACGGTGTGGCATCGATCTCGGAATGATGCGTGCGGTGGTATTCCTGCTCGATCCAGGCTTGCGTGGCTTGATTGAGGAGGTCCAGGGTGAGGGATACTTCCCCTTCGAGCATGGCCATCAGGCGTCCCTCGACGCGGCCCCAGAAGGCCTCCTGTTTGGCATTCTGATAGGGGGAATAAGGCAGGGTCGTTTGATGTGCGT
>CAVTGS010000023.1:0-101453 GCA_963734295.1 uncultured beta proteobacterium
AGGGGCTGGGCGTCTGGGGCGCGCTCCTGCTCGAGTATGCGGGGCCCCGCAACGACCTGATCCGAACGGCGCTGGCGGTCGGCGTCGCCTTGGCTTCCCTCGGAACGATCGTCGCACTCTTCGTGCGCCGCTGGCGTTGGCGCGCCATCGGCGCTTACGCTCTGCTGTGCTCGGCCCTTCTGGTCCTGTGGTCGAGCATCGAGCCGACCAACCAACGCGACTGGCAGCCGGAGGTGGCGGTCCTGCCCTACGCCACCATGTCGGGCGATTTTGTGACCGTCCACAACATTCGCAACTTCGACTATCGGAGCGAGAACGACTTCACTCCCGCCTATTACGACAAGCGCTTCGACTTACGGGAACTGCAATCGGTGGACATCGTGTCGTCCTACTGGACGGGCCCGGCCATTGCCCATGTTTTCCTGAGTTTCGGCTTTGCCGGCGACGACTATCTGGCCGTTTCGATCGAGGTACGCAAGCCGAAAGGGGAAGGCTATTCGACGCTCAAGGGCTTCTTCCGGCAGTACGAGCTCTTCTATGTGGTAGCGGACGAACGCGATGTCATCGGGCTGCGCACCAACTACCGCGACGATCCGCCCGAGGACGTCTACGTCTATCGGACCAGGAGCTCGAGCGAGGCCAGGCGGCGACTGTTTCTGGAGTACATGCATAGGATCAACGCGTTGCAGACGCAGCCCGAGTTCTACAACACGCTGACGACCAACTGCACCACCAACATTTGGACGAACAGCCACGTCAACCCGGAGCGCGTGCCGTTGACCTGGAAGATTCTCGCGAGCGGTTACGTGCCGGAGTATCTCTACGAGCAAGGGCGGCTGGAGACCATGGGTCTTTCGTTACCCGAACTGCAGCGCCGCGCCCATGTCAACGCACGGGCGAAGGCAGCAGATTCGGCGACGGACTTCTCGCGGCGCATTCGCGTCTGGAGCGAAGTGGGGCCAGGCGCCGCGCCCCCGAACCGCCCGTGAAAGCGCGCTCGCAAGCAACGACGTGCCAGACGGCTCGGGCTCTCAATGCACCACGTCACTGCGCGGTGAAGCCGCCGTCTACCGCGATGGTCTGCCCGGTCAGGAAGCGCGCCTTGTCACTGGCGAGAAAGACGATGGTCTGCGCGATCTCTTCGGGCGTGCCGGCGCGCTTGGCGGGAATCATCGAAAGCAATCCGGCCTTGGCCTCTTCGCTGCCGCCGGTGAAGCATTCGAACAATTCCGTGACCACCGGGCCCGGCGCGACCTCATTCACGCGCACGCCAGCAGCCGCCCCTTCGAGCGCGGCGGTTTTCGTCAGACCTTCCACCGCATGCTTGCTCGCGACATAGACCGCTGCCCCGGGAAAGCCCACCTGCCCGGCGATCGAAGACAGGTTGATGATCGAGCCGCTGCCTTGGGCGAGCATCGCCCGCATCTCGTGCTTGAGCGATAGCAGCATGCCCAACACGTTGGTCTCGAAGATGGCGGTGTAGTTGTCCGTGCTCTGGTCGATGAGGGGGCCGGTCTGGCCTTCGGTGCCGGCATTGTTGACCGCCACGTCCAGCCGGCCGAAACGCTCGACGGTCTGTCCGATCAAGCCGCGCACCTCGGCCTCGAAGCGCACGTCGGCGCGAACAAATTCGGCCTGAGCGCCGAGACCGCGCAGTTCGGCGGCGAGCGCTTGGCCGGCTTCGTCACGGCGGCCGGAAACGACGACGCGGGCGCCTTCCCGGGCGAAAGCCAGCGCAGTGGCGCGGCCGATGCCGGCAAGTGCGCCGGTGATGAGAACAACAGGGGTGCTCATGTCAGGGGGCTCCGCGTGTTGAACCTCTCGCGTTGAGCGTCTCGAACCGCATCGTTCAGATGCCGCCCAGGCGCCCTGCTTTCTCAGGATACATCTTCAAGCTAGCCGGAACCGGGTCTCGGGTTAACAACATTCCGAGCCAGTCCAGGATTCCGCGGGAGGCTCAGCCGCTCTCGGCATTTTCGTCACCGCGAGCTGGCGCCTCGTGTTCGGGCGCGCTCTTGTCCAGCCCCTCGATTGATCTCGCATAGCCCGCGATCCCGGGTACGGCGCTGAAGCCGTGGGCGAGGATACTCAACAGCACCGTTGCCATGACCGCGAGCCGCACGGTCGATTCCCCCGGCAGGTCCAGTTCGCTCTCGAGATAGACCAGGCCCAGCACGATGGACGCAAGACCCCGCGGCCCGAACCAGCCTATGAAGAGCACGGTCGACCGGCTGAGCCCGGTGCCCCTCAGCGCGATTGCCACCGGCATCATGCGGATCACCGTCAGGCTCAGCACGCCGTAAAGCACGACGGCAAAGCTGAATTGCGTCCAGACCCGGGCGACGAGCAACCCGAAAAGGAAGAAGACGAAGAAGTCGAAGAGCTGTCCCCACTCCTCGGCAAGCTCGACGCTGTGCTTGCCGACCTCGCGGAAGCCGACCTGCGTCGCCAGGCCGGCAACGAATACCGCGATGAACATGCTCGCGCCGCTCGCTTCCGAAGCCAGCACACAGGCAAGGGGCAGCGCCACGACGCCCAGTTGCGTGAGCGGCTCCGCCATCCACCCTTTGCGGCGCGCCACCCCGAGCAGCCAGCCGCCCCCGAGGCCGACGCCGAGCCCGATGGCGGTTCCATAGCCGAGCTGCTCGATGAGGAATCGGACAAGCACGCCGCTGCCTAGGATGTTTTCTTCCTCGGCCACCGCCAGAGCGATGAAGAACATCAGAAACGGGACTGCGAGTCCGTCGTTCAGGCCAGCCTCCACGTTCAGCGCCTGACGAATTCGTTGTGGTACGCGCGGGCTCGACACGATCACCTGCCCGAGACCGGCATCGGTCGGGGCGAGAATGGCGGCGAGGATGCCCGCTTCCCACCAGGAGAGGTTACCGAGAACCACCATGGCGCACAGCGCTCCGAGCGCAATCGTCAGCAGCATGCCCGTGCTGAGCAGGCGAATGGGCAGATTGGCCTGGCCAGTCAGCATCCGCAGCGCGATGCGCGACGCGTCAGTGAAGAGCGTCATTACCAGGCCCAGTTCTGCAACCAGCATGAAGCCCTTGCGGTCGAGCCCCAACTCACTCAATGCCTCGGGCGAAAACGCCATGAGGGCGCCGGCGGCGGTGAACAGGATGGGGGCGGTGAGGATCGTCTGCTCCAGCCGTCGAGAGACCAGGCTGTAGAGAAAGACGAGGCCGATGAACGCGGCGATCAGCACCATGAGGCGAATTCCCTTGCCATGAAGTGTGAGCCTGCTCGCACATCAGACGTCCGGCAAGGACTACCTCGCTCAGGTCGACGCCAGGGCAATATGTTCCCCGACCGACGCGCTTCTTGCCGGCTTCGGCAAACCGCCAGCAAAGGGTTCAGGGGTGTCTGCGACGGATTGGATGAACGAAGCCGACAAGCTCGCGCCGCAGCCTGTCGCGGGCGGCGCGCGATACCTGGTTTGTCGGGCCGGCCGTCCCAGATCGCCGCGGCACCGAAGACGGCCGAATTGTCGGGCGAATGGGGAGAACCGTCGTCTGCATCCGTTTGTCCTGCTTCGACAGGTCTATGAAGGCACGCGACCGGCGTCGTGGATGATCCTCACTGCCACGGTCCCCATGGACCCCAGCCCGAGGAGTCTCCGTAGAGATCCTGTGCCATCGCAGCGTCGGCCTCGTCCGTGGCGATGGCCGTTCGCATCGCCATTTGCCAATATCGGCCGTATGCCTGCTCGCTGCCCGCGTAGATGCATTTGCAATACTTCGCATCGGCGTAGAGGTAGCGGACGGAACCGTCGCCATAGGGCACCTTGGTGAACTTTCGCTGCGCAAGCGCCTCTGCCTTTTTCATCCGCTCTGGCGTGTTCGCGAGCTTCATCTGAAAGCCCGCCGCCGCCAGCATGCGTTCCTCTTCCATGGCGTTCGTTTCCTGAATCGCCGCGCAACCTCCCGCGGCAAGTAGTCCCGCCGTTGATAGCAGCCCAATGATTCTCGAACGCAACTCGATACCTCCCTGTCTCGCAGATTCCTCCAGTGACGCGATTGTATCGATCACGGCAGCCGGGTGCTACCAACGAAACCGCGAACGTGGATGACGCGCCGACATCGCGCGCGACGCCAAAGAACCAACGAAACCCGGCAACGCGACGCCGCGGCGGGACCGCAGACTGAAACGTAAATTAAGGGGCCGCTTGTTCTGCGTTCAGAGCGCAACGTAGAATTCGGTGCTCGCTCTCTCCCCTCTGCAACTCACCTCTCGATTCTTCATGACAACCACCATGATTCGAGGCCCTTCGGCAAGCCTCGCTCTCATTCTCAGCCTTCTGCTCACCGGGTGTGCCGGCATGGGCGGCTCGCAGCAATCTGCCCCGATCGAGATTCGCAGCGGCAAGATCGAGCAGATCACCCCGGTGAAGCTCGAGGGCGATCACCAGCTCGGCTTGGGGGCCCTTCTGGGCGGTGGCACCGGCGCGGCGATCGGGAGCCTGATTGGTGCGGGGACCGGCAAAGACGTGGCGATCGCGGTCGGTGCGATCGGCGGCGCGTTTGCGGGACAGTACGTGCAGAACAAATACGAACCGAAGAAGGAAGGACAGCAGATCGTGGTGCGCCTGAACAGCGGTGTGCTGGTGGTCGTCACGCAGCCGGTCGGGCCTTACCTGCAGGTCGGACAGTCTGTTTACATCGAGGGCCAGGGCCAGAGCGCGCGCGTGGTTCCGAAGTGAGCTGACGCGGCGGGGGCGCCAGACGCCCCGCCTCTTTCCCCCCGCCCCGCCTCTTTCCCCCCGCCCCGCCGGGGCGGCGATCCATCCTCACCCGCGAACGCTGCTAGGGCTTCCCGCCCCAGCCGGGTCCACGCGGCGGCATCGGCGCTACCTGGTAACCGCCCACGCCAGTCGGTGGTCCGCCGAAGCTGGGCGCCCTTGCGGGCGCGGCAGGCGCCGGCATTCCCCCATAGCCCCTCGGGACCGCAGCGCCCGGCGCAGGAAACCCCCCCGTGGGTCCGCGTTGAGGGAAAACGGCCGGCGGCGGCGCGATCGGCTGTCCGCCGCTGCGGAAGCTCTGCCCGGCTCCGGGGGCGATCATGGGCGCGCCAAAGGGGCGCACCGGAGTCGCCATCCCCCCGACACGAGGCGCGCTCGTCTGCGGCACCCCCCGGAAAGTCTGCGGCAGCGCGGGCGACGCAACCGCCGGTGTCACCGGCGCGGGCCGCACCAACCCTGCACCTGGCACCGTCGGGCTAACGTTCCAGCCAGGTCCCCGGTTACCCCCTGCCTGACCCCAGCCGGGCCCTCTGCCGCCCGCTGGCTGCCCCCAGCCCGGCCCGTTCGGCGACTCCGGTTGCGGACGACCCGGGGGCGGGAGCGCCACCGGCGGACGCGCGCCTGGCGGTGGGAAACCGCCCGGCGGACGCCCGCCCGGAGGAAACGCGACGGGCGGACGCAGTAACGGTGGATGGTAAACGGGCGGACGCCATCCGGCCCAACCCGGGCGCGGACCCCAGCCCGACGCCGGGGGCGGTGGTCCCCAACCCGGACGATGGCTCCAACCCCACGCCGGGGGCGGTGTCCCCAGCCTGGGCGCGGACCCCAGCCCCAGCCCGGGCGCGGACCCCAGGCCCACACCGGCGGTCGCCACCACCCGCCCCAGGCGGGTCCCCACCAAGGTGAGCAACACCAGGGATTCCAGGTGGGCCAGAAGGTGCCGACGCCGACGCTCCAGCCGAAACCATAGGTCCAGGGTGTGCCGAACCAGACGTTGCCGATCCAGGGCGAGACGAACGCGCCCGTGCCCTGCACCACGGTTCCCGCCGGTGCCACGACGGTGCCTAGGTAACCCGGCGTGTAGCCCGTGAACACCTCGTCCGGTGTAGCCCCATAGACCTTGACGTAGGTGACGTAATGCAGCGGCGAGGTCGCGGGAATGTCGTAGATCACCTGCGGCACCCAGGTGGCGATCTCCCACGGGCCGTCGAGGGCTCGCGCCGTGAACCAGACCCCCCGGTCGACGGCGTACCAGCTGTCGGCGGCCACACGGATGATCGGGGTAGGCGAGTTGGCCACGTGCAAGAGCGACGTGCCTTCGATCGAGCGCAGCTGCGGTTCGCCGTCGATCGTCGGCTCGAAGCGGGCCTCGGTGCGCCGGACGGTGGCGGTCTGCGGCACGGAGTTGGCGATCACCGCTTCCCGCGCCTGAGGCGTACCGGGTACGGCCGCGCGCACGGGCGCGAGCGCGTGCTGGTCGGGAATGAGCGCGATATCGCCGGGGAGCTGATCGGGCGGCGCGAAGCCCCACGGCCCGTTCAGCGTCGGCGCGCGGAACCAGCGCCCTGAGATCACCGCAAAGTAATGATCGCTGCCGGTGTCGAGGAGGAGCGGCGCCGCCGTGTTCTTGACCCACAGCAACTGGGTGCCCGTGATCGGCTCGAGCTGCGGCTCGCCGGTCAGCACGATCAACTCGGCGGGGGTGCGTGCTCAAGTAAATGACGGGCGCACCGCTCTTCAGGCTGGGCCGACCCGCGCCGCCCTCGAGGAGCTCGACCTCGCCGCCGACGCTGCGAACCTTCACTTCGTCCAGCCGGGAGGTGTCTCCCGTCACCGTCTGCCACGGCCCGATCACCTCGCGCGCCGTGAGCCAGCCGTCGAAGACATGCAGATAGAAACGGCCGTCGCGGGGATCCTTGAGCAGCAACGTCGGCGTGTTGATCACGCGTTCGAACGGGGTGTCGGGCAGCTTGCGCAGCACCGGCTGCCCGTCGATCAGCACGAGCAGCGCGGGCGAATAGCTGACGAAGATGCGCGGCGGATCGTTGCGCACCGGCACGCGCCGCTCCACCGCCTGCGCCGGATCGAGCTGCTCGCGCCGCACCAGCCAGGTGCCCGCCGCGCCGCGCTGGAGATCGCGCAGATACGCTTCGCCGCCGTCCGGCGCGGTGGGGAAATTCACGCGCTCGATGCTGATGCTCTCGAGCTTGACGAGCCCGGTGCCGGCCTCGATCCAGGTGCGCGCGTGTCCTTGGGCGATGCCGTAGCGCGTTGCGCCATCCGCCGTGACAGCGACTGCCACCCGGAACTTGAGATCGGAGGCGTTCCAGCTCTCGGCCTGCGGCTCGTAGATGAGATAGGTGACGTCACCGTTTTTCACTTCGCGCGGCCACGGCTTGAAGTCGGCCGGCAGGACGGCCCCGGCGCGACCTCCAGGGCACTCGCAACCAAGGGCAGGAGGAACCCGATCACGACCGCAAAGCGAACGACCCAACGAGCAGACATGCGCCCGACTCCCGAACTCCGCGTTCCAAAATCCGTTAACGTCCAACTTGGGGCAACGGCTGACCGGCGGAGTTCAGATCGCCCGCAAACCGGTTGTCACGGCACGCTGACGCAGTCCGTCGGACAGGCAAAGGATTCGCAACACTTTCGGTTGTTCCCGCGCCGGTCAATGAGCGAGAATGGTTATTGGATCCGCATTCGCGTGTAAGCCCTGTAGAAGAGGCACGAGTCCGAGCAGATCCGCGTCCTTTCGCGCGCAGGAGACCAAGATGGCCGAGCAGCCCGAAACTCCCGAAGGTTCGAATCCGCGTGCCGCCGCGACGGCGAGCGCGCTCCCGATGCCCCGCCTCGCCTCCCACGCCATGAGCTACTGGGTCGACTCCTGGCAGCGCACGGTGTTGTTCTGGGACATCCTGCGCGAGCGCGGCAACATCTACCTCGAGCACGAGAAGCAAGGCAAGCCGCCGGTTCTCGTCTTCAACTACGAGATCGTCGCCGATGCGCGCGAGTTCGAGCTGCCCGCCAACTATGCACTCGCGCGGATCACACCTCCCGCCGAGCACCCTACCGACCCGGACAAGCGCCCGTTCGTGGTGATCGACCCGCGTGCCGGTCACGGTCCGGGCATCGGTGGCTCGAAGATCGACAGCGAGATCGGCATCGCGCTGCGTGCCGGTCACCCGTGTTACTTCGTAATGTTCTTCCCGGAACCGGTGCCGGGGCAGACCATCGAGTCGGTCGCGCGGGCGGAGGCCGCGTTCTTGCGGCGCGTGAACGCGCTGCACTCGAACGCGGAGGGCAAGCCGTTCGTGATCGGCAACTGCCAGGGTGGCTGGGCGCTGATGCTGATCGCGGCCGCAGCGCCGGACCTGGTCGGCCCCGTCCTCCTGGCCGGTTCTCCCATCTCCTACTGGGCGGGGGTCGAGGGCCAGAACCCCATGCGCTATTCGGGCGGACTGATGGGGGGCTCATGGCTCGCATCGCTCGCGGGCGACCTCGGCAACGGCAAGTTCGACGGTGCTCACCTCGTCTCCAACTTCGAGCGCCTGAATCCCGCCCACACGTACTGGACCAAGCTCTACAATCTGTATGCCCAGGTCGACACCGAGGGTCCGCGGTTCCTCGATTTCGAGCGCTGGTGGGGCGGCCATTTCCTGCTCAACCGCGAGGAGATGGACTGGATCGTCCAGAACCTCTTCATCGGCAACAAGCTCTCTTCCGGCGAGCTGCGCACCGCCGACGGCGCGATGACGATCGACCCGCGCAACATCCGTTCGCCGATCGTGGTGTTCGCGTCGTGGGGCGACAACATCACGCCGCCGCAGCAGGCGCTCAACTGGATTCCGGATCTCTACGAGACCGACGAGGAGCTGCTCGCGCACGAACAGGTGATCGTCTACTGCCTGCACGAGAAGGTCGGCCATCTCGGCATCTTCGTCTCCACCAAGATCGCGAGCCGCGAGACCTCGGAGCTCATGTCCGCCCTCGATCTCATCGACACGCTGCCGCCGGGCCTGTACGAAGCCATCATCGAGGACACGCGCCCGGACACGACGCATCTCGATCTCGTCGAGGGCCGCTACCTGATCCGGTTCGAGCCGCGCCGGATCGCGGATATCCTCGCGCTCGACGACGGCCGCCAGGACGAACAGGCGTTTCACGTCGTGAAGCGCGTCGCCGAGATCAATCAGAGCCTGTACGACGTGTTCGTGTCGCCGTGGGTGCAGGCCATGTCGAACGAGGCGACGGCCGAGCTGCTGCGCCTCGCGAACCCAGACCGCATGCGCCGTTACCTGCTGTCGGATCTGAATCCCGCGATGTGGACGGTCAAGTCGCTGGCACGGTTGGTTCGCGCCCAGCGCATGCCGGCCGCGCCCGACAATCCGCTCGCGCGGCTCGAGCGCAGGGTGTCGGACCGTGTGTCGCGTACGCTCGACGCCTATCGCGACCGCCGCGACGCGTGGTTCGAGAGCGTCTTCAAGCTGATCTACGAGTCGCCGTGGGTGGCCGCCGCGGTGGGGCTCTCCGGTAACGCCGATCCGCACCACTCGCCCCGCGCCGCCGCCGCTTTGCGCGAGGAGTTCGCACGCCTGAAAATCGGCGAGATCAGCACGCACTTCGAAGCCGGCACGCCGTTCGACGGGTGGGTGCGGGTGCTGATCTGGCAGGGCATGGAAGACAAGGTCATCGACGAGCGACCGTTCAACCTGATCCGCCGCCTCGGCAAGGAGCAGCCGCCGGGTCCGCTCAGAACCCTCTCCGAACTGAAGGAAGCGATCAGGCAGCAGATGTTCGTCCTGCTGCTCGACGAAGAGCGTGCGATCGCCGCGCTGCCCAAGCTCATGCCCGATCACAAGGACCGAGCGAAGGCGGTTGCGCTCGCGCGCCGGATCGCCTCCGCCAAGGGGCCGCTCTCCGCGAGCCAGGAGGCACGCTTCCAGCACGTCGAGCAGATCCTCGGCCTGGACGCAACCAAGCGCAAGGCGGCCAACGACTGACCGCGACCACGGGATAACGGGGCAACGCCCCGGTTTCCGCGCGCCCCGACCTTACCTCAACCCCAGTCCACCCCATGGCGAACGGCACGATCCAGAACCACACCTTCGACGAGCTCGCGGTCGGCATGTCCGCGCGGCTCACGCACAAGCTCACCCACGACGACGTCAAGCTGTTCGCGGTGGCAAGCGGCGACCCGGTTCTGGCGGGACTGGCGGAGGGCGTGACACCCACTGCCGCGCTCGGCAAGCGGCCGGCCCACGCTGCCCTGAGCAGCACGCTCGTCTCGCGCCTGATCGGCACCGAGCTGCCCGGCCCCGGCACCTCGATCCTCGCGGAATCGATGCGCTACCAGCATGCGGTCAGCGTCGGCGACAGCGTGACGGTAACCGTGACGGTGCGGGAGAAGCGCGCGCCGGGCAACATCGTGATACTCGACTGCGCGGCGACGAATCAGCACGGCGACCCGATGCTCGCGGGCACGATCGAGGTGTCGGTGCTCACGCAGAAGGTAAGCGTCCCGCGCATGGAACCCGCCACCATCTCGGTGCAGGAGCACGACAGCTACGAAGCCATCCTGAAGGCGTGCAAGACGCTGCCTGCCGTCGTCACCGCCGTAGCCCATCCCTGCGACGAGTCTTCGCTCACGGCGGTAATGGACGCGGCGGAGGCGAACCTGATCGTGCCGATTCTCGTCGGCCCGGTGGAACGGATCAGGAAGGTGGCGAAGGAGGCGGGCTTCGACATCTCGCGCTTTCGCATCGAGAATACCCCGCACAGCCACGCGTCTGCGGCGCGCGCGGTGGAGCTCGTGCGCGAGGGGGAGGCCGAGGTGCTGATGAAGGGCAGCCTGCACACCGACGAGCTCATGAGCGCCGTGGTGAACTCGACCACGGGGCTGCGCACGGGGCGACACATCTCGCACGTCTTCGTGATGGACGTGCCGACGTACCCGAAGCCGCTCTTCGTGACCGATGCCGCAATCAACATCTACCCGACGCTCGAGCAGAAGGTCGACATCGTGCAGAACGCGATCGACCTCGCCCACGCGCTGCGCATCCCGTGTCCCAAGGTGGCCATCCTGTCGGCAGTGGAAACGGTGACACCGAAGATTCTGTCCACGCTCGAGGCGGCCGCGCTGTGCAAGATGGCAGATCGCGGTCAGATCACCGGCGCGCTCCTGGACGGGCCGCTCGCCATGGACAACGCGATCAGCAAGGAAGCCGCCAGAGATCAAGAACATAAAGTCCGCCGTGGCGGGCGACGCCGACATTCTGCTGGTGCCGGATCTGGAGGCGGGGAACATCCTCGCCAAGCAGCTCACGTTCATGGCCAACGCCGACGCAGCCGGCATCGTGCTCGGCGCGCGCGTGCCCATCATTCTGACCAGCCGCGCGGACAACCTGCACGCGCGCATGGCCTCCTGCGCGGTGGCGGTCATCCTCGCCCACGTGCGGAAGCAGACAACCCCGCCCGCCTGAGCCTCCATGCCTACTGGCGCTCGACGCCGGCCACTTCAAGCCACAGGTTCACGCGCCTTTCGGATAACCGACACGTCCGGGGAAAGACACGGCTCGCGGTCGATCAGAGTGTGGGTCAGACCACCCAGGCCGACGTCAGCCCCGACCGGTCCATCGCTGTAAGGCCAGGCCACCCAGGAAAAACTGGCCCAAGCATTCTCACTGTTGTGCGGACCGCATCATGAATATTCGATCGCCACGCCGAGCGTCGACTGATCGAGGCTGGGAATCCGCTGAATTTGACGCGATTCGAATAGTTGCGGAGCACAGATGTCTGGCTCAACGTGTCTCTGTACTCGCCGCACCGCCCGCGGCCAGGTTCATCAGCCGCGTGAACAGCTTCCTGAAGTCCGCATCGTCCTCCGCGTCGAAGCACGGATCACCGTTGCGGCCGAATGCTTCCGCGATTTCTTTCCAGTCGCTTTCGCTTAGGTGCTCGCGTGCCGCGGGTAGGATGACCACTTCCTCTGTCTTCATGTGCTGCCACTGCGCGACGGCCAACTTCTCGAGCGCCTCGCTCAGCCGCGCAGGCGACTCCGGCTGCTCCCGCTCGTAGCCTTCGACCGCATCCTCGAGCCCATCAAGCAGTGTCGCGCCCTCGCCATGCTGACGCTGCAGCTCGTCGAGCGCGCCGTCGAGTTCAGGCGAACGGCCGCGAAGCCGCGTGAAGATGTACCGCTCCTCCTTAGGATGATGAAGCGCTTCGGGGAAGGCTCGCAGGTAATGGATGGCGCTGCGCACGAGGCGGCTGTCGAGCGTCGACTCGCCGCGCAGCACTGCGCCTACGAGGTGCTGCAGTGCATGGAGCACCGCGGCGATCGAGCGATGCTCGTCCTGGATGGTGGCGAGGGCGGAGTCGCGCGCGGCGTGTTGCGCATTGCGGGCAATCTGCGACACGAGCACCGCTACTTTCGTGCCGGAAAGCACCTTCAGCGTTTGCGAGCCGAGCATGATGCCGCCAATTGAGGTCGCGCCGCGCGAAGCCATGAAGATCAGGTCGCATCCTTCCTGCTCGGCGGCCCGCAGGATCGCCTCTGCCGGCTGGTCGCTGATGCTCGACACGCTGCGGCACGAAACCCCTGCGATGCGCGCCACGGCTTCCGCCTTCGCGAGGATTGCGTGGGCCTCGCCGCCGGTGAGCTCATCGAACATGGCCGGCGACAGCGCGTGCATGAGCGCGCCTTCCCCGGTCGCGCCGTAGTCCGCGCTGGCATGGAAGAAGGTGATGCGCGCGCCGATGCCGCGCGCGAAATCGACGGCCGCGGTGACGTTCCCGGTCGAAATCTGGGTCGAATCGGTTGGGACGAGAAGATGTCGGTACATTGGAGCGTCCTTGGACTTGTGGCCCCCTAGCGCGAAGCCGACGTCAGGTTGCCGAGCGCCATCGCCGCCGCGTCGCTCGCAGCGTGGCTCGGCTTCCTGTCCGGTAGTAGGAAGTGCGAGAGCGCCGGGATCAGCACGAGCGCGCCGAGCATGTTCCACAGGAACATGAACGTGAGCAGGATGCCCATGTCGGCCTGGAACTTGATCGGCGAGAACGCCCACGTGATTACCCCAGCGGCGAGCGTGATCCCGACCAGCGCGACGACTTTGCCCGTGAACTGCACTGCGCGCTTGTAGGCCAACTTCAGGGGAACTCCGGCACGCTGCTGCGCGAGCTGCACGGACAGCAGGTAGAGTGCGTAATCGACGCCGATGCCCACACCGAGTGCGATCACCGGCAGGGTCGCGACCTTCACGCCCATGCCGAGCAAGACCATCAGCGCTTCGCACAGGATCGAGGTGATCGCGAGCGGCACGACGGCGACGACGACCGCGCGCCAGCTGCGGAATGTGATGAAGCAGAGCAGGATGACCGCGCCGTACACATAGAGCAGCATCGTGCGATTCGCCTGGCCGACGACGATGTTCGTCGCCGCCTCGATGCCGGCGCTTCCCGCGGCCAGCAGGAACTGGCGATCGGGGGTGCTATGCTCCTGCGCGAACTGCTCGGCGACCTTGACGACGCGGTCGAGCGTCTCGGACTTGTGGTCGGTGAGATAGGCGATGACGGGCATCACCGAGCAATCGCCGTTGAACAGATCGGGGTTGTTCACGCTTGCCTGCTGCGCCGCGTAGTTCAGCGTCTCCTGGTTGCGCGCGAGCGTGAGCCACTTGGGGCTGCCTTCGTACGCGCCGGAAGTGATCAGCCGAACCGCATCGGGTAGCGACACCGTCGCCTGCACGCCCGGGATCTGCTGCAGCGTCCACGCGAGCCGGTCCGCTTCCACCAGCGACTGCTCCGTGAGGCAGCCTTCGGGTCCCGTCTTGACGATGACGGCGAACTGATCGCTCGACAATGCATAGTGGTCGGTGATGTACGCGTTGTCGACGTTGTAGCGCGACGAGGCGCGCAACTCCGGCGCGCCCGGATCGAGGTCGCCGATCCTGAGGTTGAGGCTGACCGCGAAGCCTGCGACGGCGAGCGCGGCCGCGCAGGCGATCGCGCCGACCGCGTAGCGCCGCTCCGTGAAGCGATCGAGGAAATTCCACAGCCGGCCGAGACCCTTGCCATGCGTCTCGTCGCGCTCTTCGATGAGACTGCGCTGCGCCGCCGACGCGCTGACACCCGTATACGACAGCAGCACCGGCAGCAGGATCAGGTTGGTGAAGATCAGCACCGCCACGCCCACGCTCGCGGTGACGGCGAGATCCTGGATCACCGGGATGTCGATCACCATCAGCACCCCGAAGCCGACCGCGTCGGCCAGCAGCGCCGTTATGCCGGCCAGGAAGAGGCGCCGGAAGGTGTAGCGCGCGGCGACCAGCTTGTGCGTGCCGCGGCCGATGTCCTGCATGATGCCGTTCATCTTCTGCGCGCCGTGCGACACGCCGATCGCGAACACCAGGAAAGGCACGAGGATCGAGAACGGGTCGAGCTCGAAGCCGAACGCCGACACGAGTCCGAGCTGCCAGATGACGGCTATCAACGAGCATCCGATCACGAGCAGCGTGCTGCGGATGCAACGCGTGTACGCGTAGATGATGGCGGCTGCGATGAGCGCTGCGACGACGAAGTACACCATCACCAGCGCGAGACCTTCGATCAGCTCGCCGATCAGCTTGGCGAAGCCGATGATGCGCACCTTGACCTGGCCGGTCTCCATGCCACGTACGTTCTTCTCGAGGTTCTTCGATAGCTCGTACTTGGCGCGGACGTTGTCCTCCAGCAGCCGCGAGAACCCGCGGTAATCGAGCCGCGTGCCGGTGCGCGGATCGCGATCGGCGAGCGGCACGAAGATCATGCTCGACTTCAGGTCGTTTGCGATGAGACTTCCGGCCGACGGCGAGCGCGCGATGTTCGCGCGCAGTTGCTCGGTGGCGCGGGGTGATCCGTCGTAACGGTCCGGCATGACGGGGCCGCCCTGGAAGCCTTCCTCGGTCACCTCGGTCCAGCGGATCGCCGGCGTCCACAGCGACTTGACCCATGCGCGATCCACCCCGGGCGTGAGGAAGATCTCGTCGTTGATCTGCTTCAGCGCCTCGAGGTACTGCTTGTCGAAGATGTCGCCAGTGGTGCTCTCGACGACGACGCGGATCGAGTTGCCGAGACCGCGCAGATCGTTCTTGTGCTCGAGGTAGTTTTTGATGTACGGCTGGCTCTGCGGGATCATCTTCTCGAAGCTCGCGTTCAGCACGAGTTGTGTGACCGCGACATAGGCGAGGATGATGGTGACGAGCGCGCATGCGATCACCACGGCGAGCCGGTTGTTGAAGATACCGCGCTCGAGGACGCTTCCGGACTGCGGGTCGAAGTCCCTCGCGTCTTTCACGACGGGCATCGCGTCCAGATTGTGGTCGACGTTGGCCATTCCGATTTCCCCGTGGTGGTTAGTGCCTTACGGCTGCCTGGTTAGGACCTGCGCAGCGCGCGAGCGAGCGGGAGGCATCTTCGAGAACTTCCTGGTTTGTCATGGCTCGGACACGATCATGGCGCCCGGGCAGCAGAATCGCCCGGCCGGGCCGCTGCTGCGCCACGTGGTCGAAGACCTGCCGGGCCGCGGACAGCGGCACGGCGATTCCGACCGGCAGCACCAGGGCGTCTTCGCTGAGAAAGCGGTACAGCACATCGAGTGCTTCGCTCTCGGGCTTGAAAAGGGCCCAGCCGTAGTGCGCTCCCTTGGTGGCTGCCAATCCTGCGCCGCGGCGCCAGTCCTGGCGGGTGCGCCATGCCCCGGCCAGCCAGCCGTAGGTATCGAAATTCGGTAGCAACGGATGTACGGCCGTGGCATAGCCGAGCGAGCCCTGCTTGAGAGCGCCGATCAGGTTCTCCTCGTCCTGCCAGACGCCGAAATTGAGCGCCGCGTCGTAGCGTTGCGGCAAATCGGACAAGGGCTGGCGCTTGCGGTCCCACACCGTGCTTGCGCCGGCAATTCGGCAGATATCCACATTGGGCGTGCTGCATACGGCCGTCACGGCAGCGCCCCAACGCCTCAAGAGCTGGATCGCCATCTGGCCGAGTCCGCCGGAGGCTCCATGCACGAGCACTTCGAGACCCTTCGCGTTGTGCTCGCCGATTCCCGCCTTGCGCAGGGACTGCCACAAGGTCGTGAAGTTGTAGGGGAAAGCCGCCAGCGAGGCGGCGTCATGGCCTTCGACGAAGGGGCGAAGCCAGCGGGACTCGACCGCCACATGGGTCGCATGGGCGCCACCCTTCCCCGTCGGGACCAGGCCGATGACGCGATCCCCCGGGCGCCATGCCGTGACGCCTTCCCCGACGGACTCGACGACCCCGGCCACATCGTTCCCCAAGACCAAGGGGAATTTTCCAGCACCCTTGAGCGTCAGCAAGCGCTGCCCGTAGCCGCGGGCGCGCATGAGGTCGATCGGGTTCACCGAAGTGGCCTCGACACGTACGACCACTTCGCCCTTCTTTGGGCGAGGCAAGGGCATCGGCTCGATCGAAAACGCCGGCGGTTCGCCGGGAGACAGGCATGCGAGCCGTTGGGCCGAACTCATCGCGCCACCACTGTCGTCTGATCTTCTGCGGGCAGTTGCGACGCCTGCACGCCGCGAGGCCCGGCGACGACGATGCTCTTCGCATCGAGAGCGACGACTCCTGCGGCAGGCGCGGGATGGTCGGTCGCGACGGGCGCGAACGTCGCGCCCGAGTCGGACGACACGAGGACGTGCCCCGCCTGGCTCACGAGCAGGATGCGGCCATCGGGCATCAGCGCACTGCCCGTCAAGCCCACCGGAACTCGCGTATCGACCTTCTGCCAGGACGCACCACCATCCGTCGTGCGGTAAGCATTGCCCCGCAACCCGAACACCAGCACGCTGCCCGGTTTGCCGGTGATGCCGAAGTAGGTCCCCTGGTAGGGCGTCGGCACGGCGCGGAAACGCTGCGCCTTGGGATCGAGCTTCAGCACGATGCCTTGCTCGCCCGCGGCATAGAGATCGTCGCCGACGCGGCGCACGGCATATAGGTGGTAGCGCTTCGGATTGTCGGTCCGGTCGAACCACGGCACCCAGCGCTTGCCGCCGTCGTCGGTGCGGAAGACGAGGTTGAACACGCCGACGACATAGCCGACGTTCTCGTCGTCGAACCACACGTCGAGGAACGCCTTGTCCGGGCCTTCCTCTGCGAAGCGTTTCGCCTCGTCGAGCAGCGCGTCCGCGTCCGGTCCTGCTGCGCCTTGGCTTTGGTAGTGATCGACCATCGCCTGCGCGGCCGCGCGGCCGTCGAGCTGCTTCACCCAGGTTGCACCGCCGTCGCTCGTCGCCAGGACGACGCCGCTGTGCCCGACCGCCCATCCCTTCTCGGCAGTCGGGAAGTGCACGGCGACGAGGTCCACGCTCACCGGCACGCTCGCCTGCGTCCACGTTCTGCCCTGATCGTCGGAGTACAGGATGTGCCCGCGCTGCCCGACGACTACGACGCGATTGCCCGCGACGGCGGCGCCGTTCAAAATCCGCTGCGAGGCGAGCGGGCTCGCCTGCGCAGGCGCGTCGAGCACGTCCAAGTAGCCGGCGCTCCACGCGCCCGGTGCGACGAGCAGGGCAAGCGTCGCGAGCAGCGGTGCGAGTTTGCTCATACGTGTTCCTTCACGTCGATCGAGCGCGGGTTCAACGAATGGGATCAACGAATGCCCGCGCCCGCGAGCGAGTCGGCCGTCCATTCCTTTTCTGCTGGCGGATCGATGTAGCGAACGCCGCCGGTCTCCGACGACGAGCCCGAGCACCGTGTACGTGCCGGCGATCAGGTCGTAGAACACGTTGGTGTCGCCGAACACGGCCGCCTCGTCGTAGGACGGCGTCAGGAAGTTGAAGCCGGCGCGGAAGTAGTTGCCGCGGGCGTCGTACGTGTCCGACGCGACGGCGATCCACGTGTCCTCGTCGATGTAGAAGCGGCGCTTCGCGTAGATGTGGCGGCTGTCGGGCTTGAGCGTGGCCTCGACGATCCACACCCGATGACAGCTCCCAGCGGACGACGTCAGGGTTGACGAATTGCGGCAGGAACACATCGTCCATCTTGGTGTTGTAGACCAGCCGATAGTCGTTGTACGGGACGATCATCTCCTTCTTGCCGACGAGCTTGAAGTCGTACCGGTCCATCTTGCCGTTGTACATGAACGCGTCGTCGTACGTCGTCATGCCGGAGGTGACCGGGTTCGGCGTGTCGTACGCGATGTCCGGCGCGAGCTTGACGCGGCGCTGACCCGGCAGGTACTGCCACGCGCGGCGGTTGCCGTTCACGAAGTTGAGCGGGTCGTGCACGAGCAGGGCTTCGCCGGCGCGCCGCGCGGGACCTTTATAGTCCAGGCGCACCATGTAGTAGATGTCGGTCGACGTCTTCTTCGGATCGTAGTAGGGAAACTGCTGGGTGTTCACCGTTTCGGTGGACAGCGCCGGCTTGCCGCTCGCGTCGACCGTGAAGGATTTGCCCCTGAACTGGTAAGTGAAGCCGACGTAGCGCGTGAGGTGGTTCCACATCACCTCGTAGCCGTCCTTCGGGATCGGGAACGGCACGCCGCCGTATGCGTTCTCGAGGCCGATGCCGCCGTCCGTGGTCTTGGCCTGCGTCGCGTTCTTCAGCGTGTTGTCGGCGACGAACTTCGGAATCGCCGCGCTGCGATGCGTCGGATAGACGTCGACGCGGAACGTCGGATAGCGCTTCAGCAACTCCTTGGTGCCTTCGGTGAGCCTGTCCGCGTACTTGTCCATGTTCTTCGCGTCGACCGAGTACAGCGGCTTCTCGGACGCGAACGGATCCGGTCGAATGCCGTCGCCCTTCTTGAATCCGGCAGGCGGCGTCGTGAGTCCGCCGCTGTAGGCGGGAATCGTGCCGTCCTTGTTGCCGGCCTTCTCCGCGCCGATCGGTGTGAGGGTGTTGCCGAGTTGCTTCGCTTCGTCGGCCGAGACCGCTGCCCACGCGCCCGAGCAGAGCGAAGCGGCGGCGAGCGCTATCAATGTCTTCCGGAACATGATTGACTCCTCCTTAAAAAGTTGTCTTCAATGTGAGCGAGACCCAACCGCGATCTGCGAGGCCGGCAAAGGGTCCGGCGAAGGTGGTCGCGGCGCCGTTCGCTGCGGTATCGTTTTTGCCGTAATAACCGATGTAGGAAAGGTTAACGAAATACTTGTGGTAGATCTCCGCGCCAAGCCCGGCGCTCCAGGTGCCAGCGTTCTTGTTGCCGCCAAAGAGCGTCGCCGCGGTGCCGCCCAGGCCCGCCGCCCACGTCAGCGGCAGCTTGAGGTCGACGCCGGGAAACACCTGGAACCAAGTCGGCGTGAAGTTGATCGCGAGGCCGGCGTACCACGAAGTCGGCTTGTCGACTCCGACGTAGCCGGCGCGGCCCCTGTACACCGCTTCGTTCTGCGTGACGCTCGAGACGTGCATCCAGGTGAGCTCCGTGAGCAGGTCGGCCGTGTCGAACAGCGCGGTCTTCGGAACGACGGCGATAGCGTTGAGGACCCCGTGCCAGGTGCTGCCCAGCGCACCGGGCGTGTCGCCGTCGGCCGGTATGGCCGTGGTTGCGATTGCGCCCGGTACGACGGCGGCCAGCGGCGCCGGCAGCGCCGCGACCGGGTCGCTCAACAGCGGCATGTTCTGCCGATAGGACACTTCGGCGCCCATGGAGACGCCGGCGATCTGCTTCGCGAGGCTCACGCCGTAGATGTGGATGTCTTTGCCGTATGCGGTCTGGTACGTCCCGACCTTGCCGAAGTTTTGCAGTTCGCCGACGTTAGTCGCGGCCCGGTTGATGAGGCACGGCGTGGGCGAGGTCGGCGCGAGCGGTTGCCCGCCGACCGACTGGCACGCTTGCGGCGACGGAAGTGTCTGCACGCCCGGCGTCACGATGAGTTGCGGCAGGATGTCTGTCGCGTTGCGGTAGTAGAAGCCCAACGTGCCGTCGAGCGCCTCGGGGCTCCAGCGCGCGGCCAAACCGAAATCGCCGATGCTCGCGCTGTAACGCGACGGGGGGATCCCCTGCGTGTTCCAAAGCCGCTGATCGGGGCCCACGATGAGCGAATCGCCGCCGAAGTTGAGAAAATCGGTGCTCGAGAGATAGCTGCCCGATTCGGGCAGTCGCACCGCCTGCCAGTTGTAGAACCACTGCCCGGCGAGCACGAGGTCCTGCGCCGGTTGTGCCTGGATCGTCAGGCCGCCGCGCGGACGGAAGAACTCCTTCGCTTCGGTTCCCGGCGTGGCGAGGCCCTTCGCCAGGTCGACCGAATTTTGCGAGTACGCGATGCCGTGGACGAGGCCGCCCAGAAACAGGCTTTCGCCCCAGTACACGGTGTGCTGTCCGGCCCTGATCTTGACCGGCACGCCACCAACGTCGAAGTTGGCGAACGCGAACGCGTCGAGCCATTCGCTCGATACACCCTTGGCATAGCGCGAAGTGTACGGACTCAGCTGCCCGGCGACGGGCACGCCGCTCACCAGCGTGTTCGCCGTCGCGGTGCTCGTGTCGTCGAGGCTGTTGTAGGCGGGATCCCACCACGCCGCGGCGCTCACGCGCCCGCCGAAGTTCTTCTGCCAGACCAGGTCGAGCTCGGTCAGCAGGTCGAAGCGGGTGGTGACGATCGAGTCGTTGCTGAAGTTGCGGTCGCCGTCGTCGGCGTTGGGGTTGCCGAGAATCGCCGAATCCTGGCCCTGCACGCGCCGGCCGAGGCTGTAGCGGATCGTGTTGTCCCACCGCATCTCGATGTCCGGGTTGCCGGTGTCGATCTCGAACGCCGCAGCGTCTCCGGCGATCGCGCTTATCGAAGCGAGCGCCGCGCTCAACGCGCGCCGGCGCCAACGGTTGCTCGTCCTCTCCTGATGTCGCTCCACGCTCCGGTCCTCCCCTGGATGGGCTTGCATTACCTGTCCGTCGTTACAGTCCCCACGGCGTGCACCTTAGCGAACCCCACACTGCTGCGCCCCCGGCAGAAGGAAGGGGTCTCGCAGGAATGCGCTAGTCGCTGCGCCGCAGAATTGCCACGGCCACCGCTGCGCCCGGTTCGCCGTTGTGCTGCAGGCCGATGCGCGCGCCGTGGACCTGGCGAGGGCCCGCCTCGCCGCGAAGCTGCCAAGCGAGCTCGCAGACCTGTGCGAGCCCTGTTGCGCCGGGCGCATTGCCCGTCGAGAGCTGCCCGCCCGACGGCGAGACGACGACGGCGCCGCCGTAAGTGTTCGCGCCCGATCGGACGAACCGCTCGATGGCGTCCTCGGCGCAAAGCCCGAGCGCCACGCACGAGATCAATTCGTCGCCGACGCAGCAGTCTTGGACTTCGGCAACGTCGATGTCCCCCGGATCGACCCCGGCGCTCTGGTAGGCCCGTTCCGCGAGACGCCGCGTCGTGCTGCCGGCGAGACCGTCGCGCGCGTTGCGGCTGTCCGCGTTGGCGGAATCGTCGTTCTCTAGCGCCTGCGCCGCGAGCAGCACGTCGTCCCGCAATCTGTGCAACGCTGCGAAGCGCTGCGTGCAAAGGACGACCCCCGCAGCGCCGCAGCTCGCCCCGCTCACATAGGATCGGCGAACGCGCCCCGCGAGAAGCGGCGCCCCGAGTGCTTCCTCGAGCGACAGCGGATCGCGATGGAGAGCGTGCGGATTGCGCGCCCCGTGCGCGCGAGCCTTGACCGCGACGCGCGCGAACGTCTCGTCGCCGATTCCCATCCGCTCGGCCAACCAATCGAGCTGCTCGCCGCAAAGCCGCAGGAGCTCGGGCGCCAGACTGGCGGATTCGCTCGTTTCCTCGAATCCGACGGCGAGCACGCACTGCGCTTCGCCGGAAAGCAGCGCCTGCCGCGCGTGGAACAGTGCGGCTGAGCCCGAAGCGGAGCCGTTGCTGACGTTCGAGACTGGGATGCCGGTAAGGCCCGAGCGGGCGAACGCGCGTTCGCCCGTGGCCGAATCGCCGTGGAGGTGGCTTGCAACGGCCTGATCGACGAGCTCGACGTCGATGCCCGCGTCGGCGAGCGCGTTGCGGATGGCGCGTTCCGCCATGCCGCTTGCGTTCGAGCCGGTGGCCATGAACGGCACCATGCCCACGCCGGAAACGACTACCCGCTCTGTCATGTGTTCCGTAATCCTCGATGTGCGCCGGCGGCGGAGGCAAGAGCCTCTCGATCTAACCGAATCGAGGCCAAGGTAGCGGCGGATGAGCTTGCGCGCCCCCGCCGAGAAGGAGGGGGCGATCGGGGTCGGCGGGTTGCCCGCCGGGGTTACTGCACGATCTCTTCGGGCGCGACGAGCTGGAGCATTCGCGCACGCTGCACCGCGTGGCGGCGGCCGCCTACGTTCAGCTTGCCGAAGAGATTGCGCAAGTGCCACTTGACCGTCGTCGCTCCGACATCGAGCGCGCGGGCGATCTCCTTGTTCGAATAGTTGCGGGTAAGGAGCACCAGCACTTCGCGCTCTTTGGCCGTCAGCAGTCCGCTCTGCATAACATACGCGTGCGCCTCCGTCGGGCGGGCCAGGGCGGGCTTCGGAGCGATGGCTGGCTGCGCCACCCGCACGGCCTCGCGCACGTGCTCGGCGGCAAGCGGCCGCAGATCGCGCAGCAGCCGCGCGAGGCCGTTTGTTGCCACCGTATCCTCGAGCTCGCGGAGCAGCTGCTCGGCCGGTTGGCCGCGCATGCGCTCGGCAAGGCACTGCAGCACCATCACGTCGAGGCGGCCACGCGTCCATCCGATGCTCTGGGAGCGAAGCAGTCCCGCCGCGAGCTCGCTCGCAGCGTCTGCGTCGCGCGCGCACAGTGCCGCGCGAATCTCGGCAACTCCGCATGTCCAGTCGATGATGCCGCTCACCCCGCGCTCGGCTTCGCGCCACGCGTCGCGCTGCTCGCGCAGCCGCGCGATCGCCCGCGCGCAAGCGTCGGCGTGCTGCAGCGAGGCTTCCGCGCGCACCCGCTCGGCGAGGCTCCTCGCGATCATCCGCGGCTGCCGGCGCTGCACGCCGAGCGCGTACAGACCCTCCAGCAGATCGTAAGCGTGGCCCACCTCCCGGCGGTCGAGTGCGACGCGGGCGAGCGTCACATACGCGAGCGCGATCGCCTCGGGAACGGCGGTTCGCTCGATCACGTCCAGCCGATCGGCGAGCATGGCCTCGGCGGCCTCCGCCCTGGTCCTGCTCCCACAACGCAGCCGCCAACGCGGCCGCGAGCGAGGCACGCCGACGGGCTTCTGCGGCCGAAAGCGCTGCTCGCGTGCGCAAGCGCAGGCTCGAGGCAGCGCGCGGCGGTGATCGGTCGAGCATCGAGCAGATAGCTCAGGCCCACGAAGAACACGGCGTGATCGTTGGCGTAATCCTCGCGGCTGTCGGTCGCCGGCAGGCCCAACTTGGCCAGCTCCATCCGAGCGCCGACGCTGTCGCCGCGCGACAGCGCGAGAATCGCGCGCAGCACGGCGTTCGCTTCGCGCAAGATGAGCGTCCCGAACGGGTTGTCCTCGCCGACGAGTCTGCTCACCTCTGCCGCGGCAACAAGATCGTCCATATGGTGCGCCGCCGCACCGCGCACCTGAAGCGCCTCGTAGCGCAGCGCGGGATCGGCGTGCGGGCCGATCAGCAGGTCGGTCAGGGGAAGCGCCTCGCGCGCCTCGTGCGACATCGCGCGAATCCATGCAGCGACGAGGCGAAGCGCGGTCGTTGCCGAGCACGATCGCCTCGGGGAGCCGCTCCAGCCAGCCGCGCGCGGTAACGACGCGGCCCGAGGTCGCCAGCCCGTAGAGCGCCTGTGCGATCCACCCGTAAGCCGTTTCGTTGCGTTCCGCAGCGAGCGCGTGATACGCGGCCCGTTCCAGCATTCCGGCCGCGTGCAGCCATTGCGCGGCTCGCCAGTGGATCGCCAAGCGATCGGCTTTCGGAAGCGCATCGAATCGGTGCAGCAGCGCCTCGCGGCATGTCGCGTGCAGATGGAGCCATTCGCTTCCCTCGACCGCCTGCAGCACCGGCGTGTCGTTGCGCAGTCGCTCGATCAGCGCGGCACAGTCGAGCCGCCCGGTAATCGCCGCACAGAGGTGCGGCTGCAGTTGCTCGAGCGGCGCGACCGCAGTGAGGAACGCGACCTCCTCGCGATCGAGCCGCGGCAGGATCGCTTCGGCGAACAGGGTGTCCAGTCCCGACTCGCTCGCCGCGACGCGGCGCAGCGCTGCGACAGGGTCAGGGTTCTTTTCGACATCGATGAGCAGGAGCTGTAGTCCCATGGGCCAACCTTCGACGCGCTCATGCACACGTGTGGCCGTGTCGGCGTCGACGCGCTCGCCGCAGCGTGCTTGCAGCAGCGCGCGCGTCTCCTCGAGACGGAAGGTGAGGTCCGCGGCGTCGAACAACGCGAACTGGCCGTGAGCGGCGAGATCCGACGTGGTGAACGGCAGCCGCCGGCGCGTGCCGACGATCAGATGAGCGTTCGGCGGAAGATTGAAGGCGAGATAGGGTACGAGCTCGGCGCCGACCGCCTCGGGCAACGCGTGCACGTCGTCGAGCACGAGCGCAGTCGGAGACGCGGCTTCGGCCACTTCGCCCAGCAGCGCGGCGATCGCTTCGCGAGGCTCGTGGCGCTGCGAAGTGTCTGCGCAACGGCGTGGGCCGGAGCGGGCCGCCCCAGCGCGGTGTACGTGCTGAGCAGCAGTGCCTCGACGAAGCGGCCGGCATCATCGTCCTCGCCCAGCGAGAGCCACGTCGCGCAAGCACCCGCGGCGAGCCACTCGCGTCGCAGACGCGCGAGCAGCGAAGTCTTGCCGTACCCTGCTGGCGCCTGCACGCAGATGAGCGCGCACTCGCGCACCGACTGGAACTTGCGCACCAGCCGCTCCCGGCTCACGACCCACCGTCGGCTGCGCGGCGGCGCGATCTTGATCGCGAGCAGCGCTGCCTCCCCCTCTTTTTTCGACATCGCCTTTGTGTCGGCTAGGGATCCCCATCCGCTAACTCCAAGATTAGCACGTTCGAACCAGGACTGGTGCCCCCCGAAGGCGCTTGGCGCAGAGCCGCGAGCGATGCATGATCGGCCCCCCGCTGGCTTCGCTCGCTGCCCCCGAGGGGCGTGTCAGTGGCCTCGGGCGGCCTACACCGCCGACGCGTCAAAATTCGGCGATCTTCTTGCCCAGGATCTGCTGCAAGGCAGCCGCCAGGGCGCCGGCAGGATTGTCGGCGGCGCCGTGCGAGCGCCAGCCGACGAAGCGGTCGGGGCGCACGAGTACCGCGCCGTTGCGGCTGATGCCCCGGTACTGCGCCCAGGCGAGCCGTGGATCGAAGAGGTCGCCGTCGAGCTCGCCGATGCGCACACAGTCGAGCGCCAACTGATTGGCGGCGGCGATCTGCTTTGTAGCAGCGCACCAGTCGGCGCCGTCCTCTCCGGCGATCAACAGGAAACGCCCCGGCTCGACGAGATCCTTGAGCGGCCGGCGCACTCCATCCTCGTCGTCGATCCACGCATGCGGCAGCGGACTGCCCGGACGCGTGCTCGGCTCGTAAAGATGGATGGCGTCGATCGGCTGCGGCTCGGGCGAACCGTCGGGAACGACCGCCGCGGAGTCGTACCGGTAGCCGTACTCGACGTTGAGCTCGTTGCTCTCCATCGTCAGGCGCCGGATCGCGCGCAATGCCGTGCTGCGGTGCTCGGCGTCCTCGGGCTTGCCGCTCCAGATGCGCTTCATCTGCGCCCAGTTGGCTTCGATCCCTGCGCTTCGGATCCAGGCCGAAGGCCGGGCCGGTCTCCATGTGCGCCTTGGAGTTCTCGAGCGAGCGCTGGATGTTGCGGGCATCGGTCGGCCGGCGCTCGGGCTCGTAGGTGTCGAGCAGGCTCTCCCCCGCCTGGCCGGCGAGCACGGCGGCGAGCTTCCAGCAGAGGTTGTGCACGTCCTGGACCGCGCTGGTGAGGCCCAAGCCGCCGGTGGGCGGATGGCGATGCGCGGCGTCGCCGGCGATGAACACGCGGCCGACGCGGAACTTGTCGGCGAGCACGCCTTCGAGGGTCCACCGGGTGAGCTTGTGGATGGTGAGCGGGACGTTCTCGAGACCGAGGGCGAGTCGCATGTCGGCCTCCACCTTCTCGTCGCTGAGGCCGCGTAGCTCGTCGCCCTGGTAGGCGAGGTGGAAGACCCACTCTTCGCTGTCGGGGCCCCAGCGCGTCGGGCCCATCGGCACGAGCACCGCCATGCGGCCGATCGCCGGGCACCAGATCCAGCGGATCAGCACGTGCGGATCGCGCGCGATGTGCGACAGGTCCGCGCTGATGTGCACCGTGCCCGACTGCGCGACCACGCCCAGGCCGCCGTGCTCGATGCCGACCTGCTTCGCGATCGTCCGGCCGCCGTCGCAGCCGATGAGGTACTTCGAGCGCACCGTGTACTCGGCTCCGTCGTCGAGATTGCGGATGCGCGAGGTCACGCCGTCGGCATCCTGCGCGAGCTCGATCAGCTCGTGGTGGAAGCGCACGCCTCCCGGATTCAACGCTTCGGCACGCGCCTTGAAGATCGGCTCCAGACGGATCTGCGGAAGGTTGGACGAACGGCACGGGCTCGCCGCCACCCAGTTGAGGTTGGTATAGCCGTCGCCCCAGGACTCGATCTGCGCGATGCGCCGCCCGAAGTCCGGATCGGGGCCGGCGAGCCCCGCGTACCAGCCCATCGCGCGCATGTTCTCGGCGGGCGTGCTCTTCTCGTAGATCTCCTCGGCGACACCGACGTCGGTGAGGATCTCCATCGTCTTCTGGTTCAGCACGTGCGCCTTCGGGAGGATCGACGTCGTCGGCAGCGCGCTCACGAGCAGATGCTCGACGCCGAGCTGCGACAGCAGCATCGACGCGGTGAGGCCGGCGCCGCCGCCGCCGACGATCAGCACGGGTACTTCGAGGTTCTTGGCGCCGGAGGGCGCGGAATGGCTTTGCGTCTGCGAGATCATCATCGTCTCCTAGGTTGGACGGAGGTGACGATACCCAGTCCGCCCAATTGTTCGCACCCTCCGCCAGGGCGGGGTAGCGGCGGAATGGTGCAGGAGTTCGATGGGCCGAAACCCCTCCCATTTGGCGGGGGCGGCGCTTCGCGCAAGCGCATACGGTGCATGCGGTCGATCGGGGCGGCCGCGATGGCTCTGGAAATGACGGTGGAGCGATCGATCGAGCGAAAGGCGTTCGGCAAGCAACTCAGCCAGCACGGCATGCGCGAGAGCATCGCCAGATCGCTCATCGAAATCGATCAGGCCCGTCTGTCGTGCCGCTCGCCGGGGGCGGGCCTTGCGCATCGCCACGGCCCGGACGAGGTACACCTGGATTCGGTGGCACGGCACGAAGTCAAGGCAGGCACGCAGCGCCTCGGGTCCAGTGCGCCCTACCTCCTCCGCCCGAGTATCGGTAGAGCGCTGCGGGACGTGCACTCATTGCACCTTCAGAAGGAAGCATACCAATGAAAGACAAGTTTTCCGTCGCCGGCAAGCTTGCTCTGGTGACCGGGGCGTCGAGCGGTATCGGCTTGCACCTGGCCAAGCTGCTGGCCGCCAATGGAGCGCAGGTCGGATTGGCCGCCAGGCGCGTCGATAAATTGCAGGCAGCCGTTGGCGAAATCGAGGGAGCAGGCGGTCAGGCGACTTGCCATCGCGCTGGACGTCACCCGGCCGGAGACGATCCCCTGCGCATTCGACCAACTGGAACAGGCCTTTGGCGACCGGGTCGAGATCCTGATCAACAACTCCGGGATCATCTACGTGCAGAAGTTCGTCGATCAGGAACTGGCGGAAGTCGAGCGGCTGTTCGATACCAACCTGAAGGGAGCCTTTCTCGTGGCCCAGGAAGCCGCGCGGCGGATGCGGGCGGCAGGTCGCGGCTCCATCATCAACATGGCATCTTCGGCAGGCCTTCGTGCCGGCGGATTGCTGTCGAGCTATTGCGCGAGCAAGGCAGGCTTGGTGCACTTGACCCATGTGATGGCACTGGAACTGGCCGGAAGAGGCGTGCGCGTGAATGCGCTCTGTCCCGGCAATATCGAGACCGACATGAAGCAGTCATTCGAGGATGCCGGCATCGACCAGACGGTACTCAAGCGCATCCCGCAGCGGCGTTACGGCCAGCCAGAAGACCTGGATGGGGCGACCCTGCTCCTGGTTTCCGATGCCGGACGTTACATCACCGGCGTGGCGTTGCCGGTGGACGGCGGCCAAATCCTGAGCTGGATGTAAGGCAGCGGCTCGGCGGGCGAACCCCCTCCCAGTTGGCGCGGGCGGCGTTGCCCCAACCGCCTACGGTGCGTGCCTCGGATTTACATGCTCTCCAGCAATCCCGGTTCTCCTTCCAGCGTGAACACCACGATGCGGTCGTGCTCGCCATTCAACACCCTTCGGCCACGCTGGAAGGCGAACCGACGTGACTGTCCTCGCGGATTTTCGCGGCGGCCGGGTGGTACGGCTTGGCGGCGAGTGGCGCCCCGGCAGACCCTCAGGGGAGACCTACTTGAACGTCATTCCCGGGCAGCGTTCGGCGGCCAGGCGAACACGCCCGCCCGGGAGCGAGATCGACAGCAAACGCCCCCATGCGAAGGAAGAGCTCAGATTTGCAGTTGCTCGAAGTGGCGCGCTCCTTGGACGCGTGCCCTTCGCCGAAGCCTGCATCAATGCCTCGGCATGACCGCCTGCGCTGCCTGCTCCCGTGTGTAGAAGGAATCACGAAGCACGAAGCCGGAGACGACAGATTGTTTGACGGCTGCAACTCGGCCGCTGGCATGGCGCGCCAGAACGAGTTCCTCCGGCAATCCATCCAGAAGATGGACGGGGGCCGGCTGACCGTTCGCGAAGCGGGACGGGTAGACGATACCGGTATCCGCATCGAGAAACGCCGGCCGGAAACCCACGTTCTGGTTTTCCTGGCTGATACCGCCGGTTCCGCGAAAGACACAGTTTTCTTGCCTGAGAACTGCCTGATTCATTTTGTTGACTCCTCGCCGGAGCAATTCGAATGCTCCTTGAGACTCAGCCTAGGCTCGGTCGAGGAATGCCACGCCCCCCAGAACGGAGGGGTCTCCCAAATGAAACAGCAAGGCTTTGGTTCCCGGGTTCCCGGGATTCTCCCCGCAGGTGGAAACGGCGCAGAGGCGAGATCGTGCCGCGCGCCGATCACGGCTACCGGTGAGCGCAACCGCCCGGATTCGAGCGGCGCCAGTAGGGCGCGGAACTTAGCAGCCCGACGCAGAGCGACTCGAACATACAGTTGACCGTCCCGCGTACCAGCTTGCACAGCGGCCGCACCTCGCTGTGCAACCAGTGCTCGACGCACGTGATCCTGCGATAGGGTCTGGGCGAAGCAACGGCGGAAACGAAGATTGCGCGGAGAACCGGAAGTCTGCCAATCGGCGGGCTCAAACCCCTCCCAGTTGGTGGGGGCGGCGTTGCCCGCAACCGCATACAGTGCGCTCCACAGATTACATACGGCGCACTGTTCTCACGATGAAGCGGGCAGGTCTCAAGACGATTCTATTCGGGCTGTCGCACGTTCTGCGCGTGTGTGCGCGCGTCGATCCCGAGTTTCGCCGCAACATGCGGCGGCACGACATCGTCGCCCAGATCCGCTTGAAGGACGGAAGCATCGCGCGCTGGTACGCGCTCGAGAACGGCCGGGTTCGCTCGCGCGCCGGGCTCCATGCCAAGCCGGACGTCACGATCTCGTTTCGCGACGTGGCGACCGCGCTCACCTTCCTCGTGCCGCCGCCCGACCAGTCGGAGATCGTGCACGCCGCGAAGCAATTCCGCGTGATCGTCGACGGCAAGAGCGCGCTCGTCGTCTGGTTCATGCAGCTCCTCAACACGATCCCGCGCGTCCGGATGCGCTATGGCACACCGATGCCGGACGGGACGACGCGCTACACGACCTGCACCAACGGCGGGCCGCTGTACGTCTTCGTGAAGGATGGCCACATCGTGCGCATGACGCCGATCGATTTCGACGAGAGCGACGCGCCGAGCTGGACGATCCGCGCACGCGGCCGATCGTTCACTCCCTGGCGGCGCGCGACGGTCAATCCGCACGCGCTGACGCTGAAGTCGATGGTCTATTCCGACAAGCGCCTGCTCTACCCCATGAAGCGCGTCGACTTCGACCCGAACGGCGAGCGCAATCCGCAGAATCGCGGCATCTCCGGCTACGAGCGGATCAGCTGGGACGAGGCGCTCGACATCGTCGCCAACGAGATCAAGCGGCAGCGGCGCGAACACGGCCCCGCCGCGATGGCGATCTACCACAGCTCGCACCACCAGTGGGGCAACGTCGGCTACTACCTGAGCGCGCTCGCGCGCTTCGGCAACCTCGTCGGCTTCACGCGCGTTCACCTGAACCCGGACAGCTGGGAAGGCTGGTACTGGGGCGCGCAGCACCACTACGGCAACAGCCTGCGGGTCGGTGTCCCGGGGAGCTATGGTACGGTGGAAGATTGCCTCAAGGAGGCCGAGATGGTGGTCTTCTGGTCGAGTGACCCGGAGTCCACGAGTGGCGCCTACGCCGGCGCCGAGGGAACGCAACGCCGGCTTTGGGCCAAGGAACTCGGCATCGAGTTCGTGCACATCGACCCGCACTGCACACCGACCGCCCAGCTGCTCGGCGGCCGCTGGGTTCCCATCCGCCCGGGCACGGACGCGGCGCTAGCGCTTGCGATCATGAATGTCTGGGTGCGCGAGGGCCTCTACGACCACGATTACGTCGAGAAGCGCACCACGGGGTTCGACGCCTGGCGCGACTACCTCCTAGGCATTGGAGACGGCATTCCGAAAACGCCGGAATGGCAGGAACCGGAAACGGGCATCCCCGCTCACGTCGTGCGCGCGCTCGCCCGCGCCTGGGGAAAGAAGAAGACCTACCTGGCGGCTGGTGGGGCGGGCGCCGGGCTGGGCGGCGCGTGCCGCACGGCGACGGGCGCGCAGTGGGCGCGCAGCATGATCCTGATGATGGCGATGCAGGGCTGGGGCAAGCCCGGTGTCAACTTCGGCAATCTGCAGGGCAGCGCGCCACTCGACTTCACGTTCTACTTCCCCGGCTACGCCGAGGGCGGCATCTCGGGTGACCTGGTCTGGACGGCGTCCGCGATCAACAACTACGAGCGCATGCCGCACGTGCTGACGATGAATCCGGTGAAGCAGATGATCCCGCGGCAGCGCTTCCCCGACGCGATCATCGACGGCCAGTGCAAGGGCTATCTGTTCGACGGCTCGTCGCTCGAAGCGCAGTTCGCGCCTTTCGAGTATCCGATGCCCGGATACTCGCGGGTGCACATGCTGTATCGCTACGGCGGCTCGTCGTTCGGGACGATCGCCAACTCGCGCCGCTTCATCGAGGCGTATCGGCACCCGTCGCTCGAGTTCGTCGTCAACCAGTCGATCTGGTTCGAGGGCGAGGCGAAGTTCGCCGACGTGATCCTGCCCGCCTGCACGTCCTTCGAGCGCTGGGACATCGGCGAATGGGCGAACGCGGGCGCCTACGGCCATCATTCGCAGGGCCAGCTCAACCACCGGATGGTCGTGATGCAGCACAAGTGCATCGAACCGCTCGGCGAATCGAAGTCCGACTACCAGATCTTCCTCGAGATCCTGCAGCGGATGGGGCTGGCCGCGCTCTACTCGGAGGGCTGCAGCGAGATCGACTGGGTGAAGCGCGTGTTCGAGTCGTCCGACCTGGCGCAGCACGTGAGCTGGCGCGAGTTCCTGAAGAAGGGCTACTACGTCGTGCCCGCGGAGCCCGAGGCCACGCGCGACCCGGTCTACTTCCGCTGGTACGCCGAGGATCGGGCCAAGGACGTGCCGGAGCCGCATCCGCTGCCGTCGCAGTACACGGAGGAGTTCGGAAAGGGGCTGCAGACGCCCTCGGGGAAGATCGAGTTCGTCGCCACGACGATCGAACGCGGCGACCCGGGCAACCCCGAGCGCCCCGCGCTCAATCGCTACATTCCGTCGTGGGAAGGTCCCCGCAACGCCGAGCTCGCCGCGCGCTTCCCGCTGCAGCTCACGCTCGCCCACTCGCGCTACAGCTTCCACACGTATTGCGACGGCAAGGACAGCGCCATCAACGACATCGACGAGCACCGGGTGCGCATCGACGGCTACGACTACTGGGTGCTGCGCATGAGCGCCGACGACGCGGCCAAGCGCGGCATCGGGCACCACGATCTGATCCGGGTCCATAACGATCGCGGCGCGGTGATCTGCGCGGCCGACGTTTCGCCGCTGATCGCCTCCGGTGTCGTGAAAGCGTACCAGGCGTCGGCGCAGTTCGATCCGGTCGAGGACGGCGACCGGGTTACCGATCGGGGCGGCTGCCTGAACCTGCTGACGCCGCGCCGTCCGCAGATCAAAGGGACGGAGGCCATGGGGGCGAACTCCTGCCTGGTCGAGGTCGAGCGCTGGCAAGCCACAGGTGAACGCCGGCAAGCCGCAGGAGGACAGCGATGAAGAAATGGAACCTGATCGTCGATGTCGCCCTGTGCGAGAACTGCCGCAACTGCACGCTCGCGGCGAAGGACGAGCACGCCGGCAACGATTTTCCGGGGTACGCCGCGCCGCAGCCCGCGCGCGGACACGACTGGATCCGACATCACGCGCAAGGCGCGCGGAAGCGCGCACATGGTCGATGCGGCGTACCTGCCGGCGATGTGCAACCACTGCGACGACGCGCCGTGCGTGAAGGCGGGCCGCGGTGCCGTGCGCAAGCGCGACGACGGCATCGTGATCATCGATCCCGAGAAGAGCCGCGGGCGCCGCGATCTCGTCGACGCCTGCCCGTACGGCGCGATCGTCTGGAACGAGGAGCTGCGAGCTTCCGCAGGCCTGGATCTTCGACGCGCATCTGCTCGACGCGGGCTGGAAGGAGCCGCGCTGCGCGCAGGCGTGCCCGACCGGCGCGCTGCGTGCGGTCAAGCAGGACGACGAGGCGACTGCGGGCGCAGGTTCGGGCTGAATCGCTCGAGGTCCTGCGGCCCGAGCTCGGCACGAAGCCGCGCGTCTACTACCGCAACCTGCACCGCTTCACCAAGTGCTTCATCGGCGGCACCGTGGTCGCCGAGATCGACGGCGTGACGGAGTGCGTCGCCGGAGCGACAGCCGTCGTGCGCGCAGCCGGGGGAGAGGTCGCGCGTGCCGTAACGGACACCTTCGGCGACTTCAAGTGCGACGGTTTCGAGCGCGACAGCGGCGCGTACACGATCGAGGTCACGCATCCGCGACTCGGAACGGCGTCTGCGGTCTGCACGCTCGGCGAAAGCGTCTATCTCGGCACGCTGAGGCTTTCCGTAACGGCACCTGCGGCAAGCGCGGACGAACAGATCGCTCGACACTCGAGCGCGGCCAAGGCGGCCTGACGCGCCGGCCAGCAGCCATTCAGGGGAACTTCCATGGAGACATTCGAGATACGCACGCTGGCCGACATCGAGGCCATCGAGGCGGTGCCGATCGAGCAGCGGCTCGAGGGCATCCACAGCACGTACGACGCGATCGCGCGCGCCGCACGGCGTTCACCCGACGCCGTCGCGCTCGTGTACGTGCCGAACGGCGATTCGACGGCGCCCGCGCACGAGGTGACCTACCGCGAGCTGCTGCGCAAGGTGACGCAGGCGGCCAACGCGTTCCATGCGCTCGGCGTCGGGCCGCGCGATGTCGTCTCGTACGTGCTGCCGAACCTGCTCGAGACGCATTACACGATCTGGGGCGGCGAGGCGGCCGGCATCGTCAACGCGGTCAATCCGCTGCTCGATCCCGATCACATCGCGCACATCCTGAACGAAGTGCAGACGAAGGTGCTGGTGACGGTCGGCCCGACGCTCGGCGCCCCGCTCTGGGAGAAGGTCGATGCCATTCGCAAGCGTGTGCCGAGCCTGCGCGCGGTGCTGGTCGTCGGCGAGGACGCAGCCGCTCGCGCCCGGCGTGCTGCCGTTCGCCGCCGAGCTGGACCGGCAGCCGGGCGACCGGCTGGTCAGCGGCCGCCGCATCGAGCGCCACGAGATCGCGTCGTGCTTCCACACCGGCGGCACGACGGGACTGCCGAAGGTCGCGCAGCACACGCATCTGAACGAGCTCGCCGACGCCTGGTCGGCCTCCGTGATGCTCGATCTGAGCGCCCGCGACACGCTGCTCTGCGGCCTGCCGCTGTTCCACGTCAACGGCGTCGTCGTCACCGGCGTAATGCCGTTCATGGTCGGCGCGAAGGTCGTGCTGCTGGGCGCCGAGGGCTATCGGTCGAAGACGGCGATCGCGCACTTCTGGCGCAACGTCGAGCGCTTCCGCGCGAGCTTCTTCTCGGCGGTGCCGACGATCTACTCGACGCTGCTCGGCGTCCCCATCGACGGCGCCGACATGTCGTCGCTGCGCTATGCGATCTGCGGCGCGGCCGCCGATGCCGCCGGAGCTGATCCGCAAGTTCGAGGACGCGACGGGCGTGAAGATCCTCGAGGGCTACGGGCTCACCGAGGGAACGTGCGTGAGCTCCGTCAATCCGCGCGACGGCGTGCGTCCGGTCGGCTCGATCGGCTTCCGCATCCCGTACCAGCAGATGAAGGCCGTCGTGCTCGACAGCCGAGGGCCGCTACGCGCGCGACTGCGCGGTCGACGAGATCGGACACCTCGTGATCAAGGGGCCGAACGTGTTTCCCGGCTACAGGGACGAGAACGCCAACCGCGGCATCTGGATCGGCGACGGCTGGCTCGAGCACCGGCGACCTCGCGCGGCAGGACGCCGACGGCCGCTTCTGGCTGACCGGCCGCCAGAAGGACCTGATCATCCGCGGCGGCCACAACCTCGACCCGTCGATGATCGAGGAAGCGATGATGCGCCATCCGGCGGTGGAGATGGCGGCCGCCGTCGGCAAGCCCGATGCCTACGCCGGCGAGCTCCCGGTGGTCTACGTGATCCTGCGCGCCGGGCCAGAGCGCAACCGCGGAAGACCTGTTGCAGCACGCGAAGGCGACGATTCCCGAGCGGGCGGCGGTCCCGAGCGAGGTGATCGTCTGCGAGGCGATTCCGGTCACCGCAGTAGGGAAGATCTTCAAGCAGGAGCTTCGCTTCGACGCCGCGAAGCGCGTGCTCGAAGGCCGCGCTTGCGCGACGTCGGCGACGGCCGCGACGTTCGAGGTATCGGTCGGCGCCGATGCGCGGCACGGTACGCTCGCCTGCGTGATCGCGACGCCCCGGAGTGCCGACGCGCGCGCGCTCGACGCCGCCGTCCGCGAGGCGCTCGACCGCTTCAGTGTCCGCTACGAAATCACGTGGAAGGAGTTTCAGCCATGACGACGTTCACCCCGCGCGCCGAAGCGCCGACGATCAGAGTCGCCGATATCGCGTACCTTCGGTTCGCCCGGCGCGATCTCGCGCGCGCCGAGCGCTACTTCATCGACTTCGGCCTCAAGGTCTCGGCGCGTACCGAGAACGCGATCTACTTCCGCGGCGTGCTGCCGCAGCACCACTGTGTGATCCTCGAGGCAGGCCGGCACGATACGTTCCTCGCGCTGGGGCTGCGCGCCGCGAGCGCGGCCGATTTGCGCACGCTCGCCGCGGCGCATTCGGCCCAGGTCGAGCCGACCGGCGAGCCCGGAGGCGGCGAGATCGTGCGCTTGTCCGACCCGGCCGACTTTCGCGTCGAGGTCGTTCACGGGATGGAGGACTTGCCGCGGCTGCCTTCGCGGGCGCCGCGCGTGATGAACCTTCCCGAGCAGAAGCTCCGCGCGAACGCGCCGCAGCCCGCGCTCGTCGGGCCGACCGAAGTGTTCCGCCTCGGGCACGCGGTGATGCAGCGGCAGGAGTTCGCGCGCAACGCGAACTGGTACGTGCAGAACTTCGGCCTGATCGCGAGCGACGTGCTCCTGATGCCGGGCACGCGCGAGCCGGTGCTCGCGTTCCTGCGGTGCGACCGCGGCGACGAGCTCGCGGACCATCACACCGTCGTCATCGCGCTCGGTCCCGAGAACGGCTACGAGCACGCGGCGTTCGAGGTGCTCGACATCGACGCGCTGGGCGCCGGTGCCGAGTGGATGCAGCGCCAGGGCTGGGTGAAGGCGTGGGGAATCGGACGGCACCTGCTCGGATCGCAGCTCTTCTCGTACCAGTACGATCCGAGCGGCTTCACGCTCGAGCACTACGCGGACGGAGACGTGTTCGACGCGCACTATCCGACAGGCTGGCACGAGGCGTCGAAGGCCGGCCTGTATCTCTGGGGACCGGACCTTCCCGATCACTTCGTCGACATGACCATGACTCCGAAGCGCGCCGCGGAGGTCGTCCACGGACTGCGTGCGCGGGAGGAGTTCACGCTGAAGCGCCTTCTCGCGGCCAAGCGCGTGTTCTCGGCGAAAGCGCGCCCGTGGAGCGGCAAGCGCATCCACAGACCACGAGCTACCTGAAGGAACGACATGGCAACCAATCTGACCCGCTACCGCCACAACGGCGAAATCCACTGGGGCGTTGCAATCGGTGACGGCATCGCGCCGCTCACCGGCAACTACTCCACGACGGCCGACCTGATCGCGCGCGGCGAAGCCGACTGGCGAAGCGCGGCGAAGGGCCCACCCGTGCTCCTCATCCAGGACGTCGAGCTGCTCTCGCCGGTAACTGCGCCTTGCCGTCTGCTGTGCCAGGGCGCGAATTACCGCCAGCACATGATCGAGTCGGGGATGAACCCGGACGAGAAGGTCTTCAACATGTTCTTCGAGAAGGCCGACTGCTCGGTCAGCCCGCCTCGCGGCAGCGTCACGCGGCCCGCGCACGTCGCGCTGCTCGACTACGAGATCGAGCTCGCGCTCGTGTTCCGCAAGCCGATCACGGGACCGGTCACGATCACCGCCGGCAACATGCATGAATACGTGTTCGGCATCACGATCGCGAACGACGTCTCGGCGCGCGACGTGCAGATCCCGCAGATGCAGTTCTTCAAGGGCAAGAGCTACCGCGGCTTCTGCCCGCTCGGGCCGTACCTCGCGGTACTCGCGCGCGAGGAGTTCGCGTACCTCGAGCAGCTGACGCTGACGCTCGCGGTCAACGGCGAGGTGCGCCAGCACGATGAGACCAAGAATCTCGTCTACAAGCCGGCGGAGACGATCACCGAGCTCTCCACGTTCAGCGACGTCTCGCCGGGCGACGTGCTGTTGACGGGCACCCCGTCCGGATGCGCGCTCAGTATTCCGCCGCCGCTCGTGCGCAAGGTGATGCAGCTCGTGATGCCCGAGCAGAAGTTCTGGGCGACGTTCCGCAAGATGCAGGGCAAACGGCCGAAATACCTCAAGCCCGGCGACGTGATGACGGCGACGATCGCGAGCGCGGACCGGGTCATCGATCTCGGCGAGCAGCGCGTTCGGGTTGCATAGGTTTTCTGACACTGAACCGCGCCCACGACATATCAGAGGAGGGTCATCATGATCGCTGTTGAAGACATCGCCTACGTACGCTACGTGGTTCCCGACCTCACCGCCGCCGAGGCGTTCATGACGGATTTCGGGCTGCGGCGCGCCGCTCGCACCGATTCGGCACTTTACATGCGCGGCACGGGGCCGACTCATCACATCTACATCGCGGAAGCGGGCACCGAGTCACGCGGTACGGGCTTCGGGCTGCTCGCCCAAAGCGACGACGATCTTGCGCGGCTTGCCGCAGAAACCGGCACGCGCGTCGAGGCGACGGGTGAGCCCGGAGGAGGCCGTAGGGTCACGCTGGTCGACCCTGCGGGTAACCGCGTCGACGTCGTCCACGGCATCGAAGCCGTCGAGGCAATACCGGTGCGCGAGCCGATCAGCAGCAATGCGAGCGGCCGGCACACGCGTCTCAACCGGCCGGTGCGGCTGGCGAGCGAGCCGGCACATGTCGCGCGACTCGGCCACATCGCGCTCTACGTCCCGGATCGTCGCCAAGTCGGTCGCGTTCTATTGCGATGTGCTCGGCATGAAGGTCGCCGACACGTACTACGTCGGCACGGAGGACAACCGGATCGCGGCGTTCCTGCGCTGCGGCCTCGGCAGCCGCTTGACCGATCATCACACGGTGGCGCTCGCGCAGCTTCCGAAGGCCGGCTTCGACCACGCCTCCTTCGAAGTCCTCGACTGGGACGACCTGATGATCGGCCACGATCACCTGCGCAGGACCGGGAAATACAAGCACAGCTGGGGCGTCGGCCGGCACTACGACGGCAGCAACGTCTTCGACTACTGGCGCGACCCGTTCGGCAACAAACTGGAGCACTACACGGATGGAGACCTCGTCAACGACGACTATCAAGGCTCCAACAGCCGCTTCGACCCGGCCGATCCCGGCAAGCTCCTCGCGATGTGGGGACCACCGCTATCGGCAGACTTTCTCGCGTAGCTTTGCGGTCGCGTAATCATTTTGGTGCGAAATCTCAGGAGAACCAATGAGCAAGTTCATTGTGCGTAAGGCCGCGGTCTTGGGCGCGGGAGTCATGGGGGCGCAGATCGCGGCTCACCTGGCCAATGCCGATGTTCCCGTCGTGCTGTTTGATCTTCCTGCCAAGGAAGGGGACAAGAGCGGCGTTGCAAAGAAGGCCCTGGATGGCCTGAAGAAACTCAAGCCAGCCCCGCTCGCCAGCAAGGACAAGCTGAAGTATGTCGACGCAGCCAACTACGAGGAACACCTTGCCGTGCTTGGCGAGTGCGACCTGGTCATCGAGGCCATCGCCGAGCGCATGGACTGGAAGCATGATCTGTACGCCAGAATCGCTCCCCATTTGTCCCCCAATGCGATCGTCGCCTCCAATACTTCGGGCCTGTCCATCAATGCCCTGGCCGAAGGCCTCCCCGCCTCGGTGCGGCCACGGTTCTGCGGGATCCACTTCTTCAATCCGCCGCGCTACATGTCCCTGGTGGAACTCATCGCCACGGCGTCGACCGACGCCGTGACGCTGGATGCCCTGGAAACCTGGGTGACCTCGCGGCTCGGCAAGAACGTCGTGCGAGCGCTGGATACGCCCAACTTTGTGGGCAACCGCATCGGCGTCTTCTCCATCCTCTCGGTCGCGCACCACACCCAGAGATTCGGGTTGGGATTCGACGAGGTCGACGCCTTGACGGGCCCGAAGATCGGCCGCCCCACGAGCGCCACCTATCGCACTATCGACGTCGTCGGTCTGGACACCGTGGCCCACGTGATCAAGACCATGCAGGACACCCTGCCCGCCGATCCGTGGCACGATTACTTCAAGGCGCCCGCCTGGCTCGCAGCCCTCATCGAAAAGGGCGCACTGGGCCAAAAATCGAAAGCCGGCATCTTCCGGAAGGTCGGCAAGGAGATCCAGGTCCTGGATCTTTCCGCGCAGGATTACCGCGCTTCCGCCGGTGCGGTGGCTGACGAGGTGGCTGCCATTCTCAAGATCAAGAGTCCGGCCGAGAAGTTCGCCGCCCTTCGCGCTTCAGCGCCATCCGCAGGCCCAGTTCCTGTGGGCCATCTTCCGGGACCTGTTCCACTACTGCGCGGTGCAGCTCGAGAACGTTGCCGACAATGCCCGCGACCTCGATCTGGCGCTCCGATGGGGCTATGGCTGGGCACAGGGTCCCTTCGAAATCTGGCAGGCCGCTGGCTGGGCAGACATTGCCCAGGCGGTCGCCGCCGACATCGCAGCCGGCAAGGCCATGAGCACCGTTCCGCTGCCAGCCTGGGTGACCGCTCAGAGCGGTGTTCATACACCCGAAGGCTCCTGGTCTCCCCGTCGCAAGACCTATGTTCCCCGCTCCGCGCTTCCGGTCTACGAGCGCCAGCTTTTTCCCGAGCGCGTGCTGGGCGAGGGCGCAAGCACTCCAGAGCAGTCCGGCGAGACCCTGTTCGAGAACGACGGCGTGCGTCTGTGGCGCCTGCCGGCGGTGGATGCCCGCATCGGCATCGTTTCCTTCAAGTCCAAGATGCATACCATCGGCGATGAAGTGCTGGATGGCCTGTTGGCCGCCATCTCCTTTGCCGAGCAGGAGCTGGACGGCATCGTCGTCTGGCACGAAGCCCCGTTCGCGGCCGGCGCCAACCTGCAGCAGGTGAGCGTGGGCTGCGCGGCCGGCCGCTTCGATCTGCTCGAAGCGACGGTCGAGAAATTCCAGCGTGCCTCGCAGGCGCTGAAGTACGCCCAGGTGCCCACCGTCGCCGCGGTGCAGGGCATGGCGCTGGGGGGCGGCTGCGAGTTTGTCATGCATGCCGCCAAGCGGGTGATGGCGCTGGAGAGCTATGTCGGCTTGGTCGAAGCCGGTGTCGGCCTCATCCCGGCGGGTGGCGGTTGCAAGGAGTTCGCCATTCGCGCGGCGCAGTGGGCTGCACGCTCGGCCACGCCTACCTCGGTCATGGGCTTTCTGGAGCCGGTGTTCCAGTCGGTCGCCATGGCCAAGGTGTCCGCCAGCGCCCAGGAAGCCGTGGAGATGGGCTTCGCCCGCGATACCGACAGCATCGTCTTCAATCCCCAGGAGCTCCTCTACGTCGCCATCCGCGAAGCCCGCGCCATGGCGGACGCCGGTTACGCGCCGCCCACGAAGGCGCGCGGCATCCCGGTGGCCGGCCGTACCGGCATCGCCACCCTGGAGATGATGCTGGTGAACATGAAGGACGGCGCCATGATCTCCGCCCATGACTACAAGGTCGCCAAGGCCGCCGCCATCGCGCTCTGCGGTGGCGAGGTCGAGGCCGGGAGTCTGGTGGATGAGGATTGGCTGATCCGCACCGAGCGCCGCCTCTTCGTCGAGCTCCTGAAAACCCCCGAAACCCAGGCCCGGATCAAGCACATGCTGGAAACCGGCAAGCCGCTGCGCAACTGATCCGGCCGAGGAGACATGCAATGAGCAAACAGATTCAAGACGCCTACATCGTCGCCGCAACCCGCCTGCCGGTCGGCAAGCGCAGTGGCATGTTCAGGAACGTGCGGCCGGACGACATGCTGGCCCATGCCCTCAAGTCCGTCGTGGCCCAGGTACCGAGCGTCGACCCGGCGCTGATCGAGGATGTCATCGTCGGCTGCGCTTTGCCCGAAGCGGAGCAGGGCATGAACGTCGCCCGCATCGGGCTGCTGCTGGCCGGCCTGCCGAATACCGTGTCCGGCCTGACGATCAACCGCTTCTGCTCGTCGGGCGTGCAAGCGGTATCCGATGCCGCAAACCAGATCCGCCTGGGCCAGGCGGATGTGATGATCGCCGCCGGCACCGAATCCATGTCGGTCATGCCCCAGATGACGGGTAACAAGGTCGCCATAAACCCGGCGGTCTTTGCGCACGAGGAGCATGTCGGCATCGCCTACGGCATGGGACTCACCGCCGAGCAGGTCGCCAATCGCTGGAAGATCAGCCGCGAGGAGCAGGACGCCTTTGCCGTGCAATCGCACAAGAAGGCCTGCGCGGCCATCGCTGCCGGCCATTTCGCTGCCGAGACCTCCCCCTTCACGATCCGCGAGCATCTGCCGGACCTGAAGAGTGGCGAGATCAAGGTCAGGGAACGGACGGTCGACACCGACGAGGGCCCGCGCCCGGATTCCAGCATGGAGAGGCTGGCAAAGCTGAGGCCGGTCTTCCATGCCAGGGGCTCGGTCACCGCCGGTAATTCCTCACAGATGTCCGACGGCGCCGGCGCGGTCATGCTGGTGTCCGAAAGGATCCTCAAGGAGCACAACCTGAAGCCGCTCGCCCGCTTTGCCGGCTTTGCGGTCGGGGGCGTCCCCGCGGAGGTCATGGGTATCGGCCCGATCGTGGCCATCCCCAAGGTTCTGAAGCAGACCGGGATCAACCAGGACGACCTCGACTGGATCGAGCTCAACGAAGCCTTCGCGGCCCAGGCCTTGGCGGTGATCCGCGACCTGGGTCTCAACCCGGAGAAGATCAATCCCCTGGGCGGGGCCATCGCGCTGGGCCATCCGCTGGGCGCCACCGGCGCCATCCGCACGGCGACCGTGACCCACGGCCTGCAGCGCACCGGCGGCCGCTACGGCATGGTGACCATGTGTATCGGCACCGGCATGGGTGCGGCCGGCATCTTCGAGCGGGTGTAGGACGGTGAAGCCCGCCTGGCTGGCCAAGCTGACGCCGAAGTGGCGGGCGCGGATGGTACGGCTGACGTTCAACCTCCATCCCGCCTACCGTGGCACCGGCGGGCGCGTCCTCCACGTCGCGCCCGACCTCTCCCACATCCGCGTCAGCCTGCCGCTCAGTTGGCGAACCAGGAATCTCGTCGGCTCGCTCTACGGCGGCTCGCTCTTCGCCGTCACCGACGGTATACACCCGATGCTGCTGATGGCGGCGCTGGGCAGGGACTTCGTGGTCTGGGACAAGGCGGCCAGCATCCGCTACCGGAAGCCGGGCCGTTCCACGCTCTATGCCGATTTCACCATCGACGAGGCGGAGGTCGAGGCCATCCGTGCGGCCCTGGCGGTAACACCCGAGGTCGACAGGACCTACCAGGTCGAGCTCAAGGACAACGACGGCGTTGTCCATACGGTGGTTGAACGGACCGTGTATGTGGCCGAGAAAAGCCATTACAAGCGGAAGACCACTCAGGGAGCGGCCGAGGCCGCCCTTCAAATCAACGGATTCTAGAACCCGAGGAGAAAGCACCCATGAGCGACTACACCGCCCCCATTGCCGAGATGCGCTTCGTCATGGACGAACTTGCAGGTTTCCCGGAACTGAGCGCAAAGTTTCCGGAGTTTTCCGAATCGACGCCGGAGATGGCTGATGCCATCCTCGAGGAGGCTGGCAAGCTGGCCAGCGAAGTCCTGGCTCCGCTCAATCGCGTCGGCGACAAGGAGGGGTGCAAGCTGACCCCGGACGGCGTCACCACGCCACCGGGCTGGAAGGAAGCCTACAAGGCCTTCTGCGAAGGCGGTTGGAACGGCATCACCGGCCCAGCCGAATATTCGGGCCATGGTCAGCCGGACACCCTCGGCCTCGCCGTCAAGGAGATGATGAGCTCGGCCAATATATCGTTCTCCCTTTGCCCGCTTCTCACCGCTGGCGCTGTCGAGGCGCTGCGGATCTGTGCCAGCGATGAGCTGAAGTCTGTCTTCCTGGAAAAGATGATCACCGGCGAATGGACGGGGACGATGAATCTGACTGAGCCCCAGGCCGGCTCGGACCTCGCCCTCATCCGCAGCCGGGCGGAGCCGCAGGCGGATGGTACCTATCGCATTTTCGGCCAGAAGATTTTCATCACCTACGGCGATCACGACTTGACCGACAACATCGTCCATCTCGTCCTGGCCCGCCTACCCGATGCACCGGCGGGGGTTAGGGGGATTTCGCTGTTCCTGGTGCCCAAGTTCCTGGTGAATGCCGATGGTTCCCTCGGCGAGCGCAACGATGTCCGTTGCGTCTCCATCGAGCACAAGCTCGGCATCCACGCCAGCCCGACCTCCGTGCTTGCCTTCGGCGACCACGGTGGTGCCGTGGGCTATCTGCTGGGCGAAGCCAACCAAGGTCTCGCATACATGTTCATCATGATGAATGAGGCCCGCTTGGGCGTCGGCCTGCAAGGCATCGCGCTGGGCGAGCGCGCCTACCAACAGGCCCTGGCCTTCGCCCGGGAGCGCAAGCAGGGGCGGGACGCCGTCACCGGCGAAGCCCTGGTGACCATAAACAAGCACCCGGACGTGCGCCGCATGCTCATGCTCATGAAGAGCCGCGTCGAAGCCTGCCGCGCGCTGGCCTACGTCACCGCCGGGATGCTGGACCGGGCCCACGCCCACCCCGACCCGGAGGAGCGCCAGCGCAACCTGATGCTGGCCGAGTTGATGATCCCGCTGGTCAAGGGCGGCGGCACCGAAATGGGTATTGACGTCACCTCTCTCGGCATCCAGATCCACGGCGGCATGGGCTTCATCGAGGAAACGGGAGCGGCCCAGCACTGGCGCGACTCCCGCATCACCACGATTTACGAAGGCACCACCGGTATTCAGGCCAACGACCTCGTATTCCGCAAGCTCATGCGTGACGGCGGGGCCACGGCCAAGATCGTCTTCGGCGAAATCGCCGGCACCGCCAAGGCCCTGGCCGCCAGCGAGCGGCCGGAGCTGCACGCGATCGCCCAGCGCCTCACCGCAGGGCTCGACGCCTGGGTGAAAGCCACCGAATGGCTGGCGGCCAACGCCGAGACCAACCTCGCCGGCACCCTGACCGCAGCCGTACCCTACCTGCATCTCGCCGTCACGGTCTGCGGCGGCTGGCAGATGGGTCGCGGAGCCTTGGCGGCGGCGAGGAAGCTGGCCTCCGGGGAAGGCGATGCCCGCTTCTGTGCCGCCAAGATCGCCACCGCGCGTTTTTACGCGGATCAACTACTGCCCCTGGCCGCCGCATACGGCGAGAACGTGCGGGCCGGCAACGCAGCCCTGGCAGCGGTAACGGACGAGATGTTATGACCAGTCAAGCTCACGCTGTTGCCACGACATGGACGCCACAGGAAAAGCCATGCTGATCAGCAAGTGCTTCGCGAAGGATCTGTTCCAGGGAAAGACCGTCTTCGTCACCGGCGGCGGGAGCGGCATCAACCTCGGCATCGCGAAGAGCTTCGCGGCGCTCGGCGCCAACATCGCCATCTGCGGCCGGACGCAGGAGAAGCTCGACAAGGCCGCCGTGGAGTTGCGCGCACTTGGCGCCAGCGTTTGCGCGGTGGCCGCCGACGTGCGCGACCTGAGTGCACTCGAAGCCGCTCTTGCCCGCAGCCGCGCAGAGCTCGGACCGATGGATGTGCTGGTCTGTGGCGCGGCAGGTAATTTTCTCGTGCCAGCCGAGAAGCTTTCCGCCAACGGCTTCAGGACCGTCATCGATATCGACCTCATCGGCTCGTTCAACGCGTCGCGCGCCGCATTCGAGCAGCTCAAGGAAACGCAGGGCACGATCCTCTACATCTCGGCTGGAATGTCGTACGTACCACATGCCTACCAGGTCCACGTCGGCGCGGCCAAGGCCGGCATCGACATGATGATGCGCAACCTCGCGCTCGAGTGGGGCCGCTATGGCGTCCGCGCCAACAGCATCGTGCCCGGACCGATCGAAGGCACCGAAGGGCTGAGGCGCCTGTCGGGTGACGCGAAGGATGCCGTTGCCGCGAGCGTCCCGATAGGCCGGTTGGGAACGGTCGACGACATCGGCCAGACCGCTGCCTTTCTGGCCTCACCGCTTGCGTCGTACATCACCGGCTGTGTGGTCGTCTGCGACGGCGGCTCGAATCTCGCCGGGTCGGCGCCGTTTAATGCGATTACCGAGAAGCTGTTGCAGTCGATGGCGGAGAAACCCTGACCGCCAGCAGCGCCCCGTCTCGCTACCTACGCATCGATTGCGGAACCAGGACGATGAAGAGGATCTTCCACCACTTACCAACGAGGAAAACATGAAAGCACTCGTGGCAGTCAAGCGCGTCATCGACTACAACGTCAGGGTGCGCGTCAAGCCCGACGCCAGCGGCGTCGACATGGCGAACGTCAAGATGGGCATGAACCCGTTCGACGAGATCGCCGTCGAGGAAGCGGTGCGGCTCAAGGAGAAGGGCGCGATCAGCGAGATCGTCGTCGTCACCTGCGGCGTCGCGCAGTGCCAGGAGACGTTGCGTAGCGCCATGGCAATCGGCGCCGATCGCGCGATCCTGGTCGAAACGACCGAGGAGCTGCAGCCTCTCGCGGTCGCCAAGTTGCTCCAAGCGGTCGTCGTCAAGGAACAACCGCAGCTCGTCATCTTGGGCAAGCAAGCGATCGACGATGACTGCAACCAGACCGGCCAGATGCTCGCCGCGCTGCTCGATTGGGGCCAGGGCACCTTTGCGAGCAAGGTCGTGATCGAAGGTAGCGCCGTCACCGTCACCCGCGAGGTCGACGGCGGGCTCGAGACGGTGAAGCTATCGCTGCCGGCGGTCGTCACCACCGACCTGCGGCTTAACGAACCCCGGTACGCAACGCTGCCGAACATCATGAAGGCGAAGAAGAAGCCGCTGGAGACGCTGAAACCTGCCGACCTCGGCATCGACGTCGCGCCGCGGCTGAAGACCCTCAAGGTTGTCGAGCCGCCGAAGCGCAGCTCCGGCGTAATGGTGCCCGACGTCCCGACGTTGGTTGCGAAACTCAGGAACGAAGCGAAGGTGATCAAATGACTGCACTCGTAATAGCGGAACACGAACACGGCACACTCAAAGGTGCGACGCTGAACACCATCACGGCGGCGCAGCAATGCGGCGACGACGTGCACGTACTGATCGCGGGCACCGACGCCAAGGGCGCGGCCGAGCAGGTGGCGAACATCGCCGGCGTCGCGAAGGTGCTGCTGGCCGACGCGCCCCAGTTCGAGGAGCAGCTCGGCGAGACCGTCGCTCAGCAAGTGCTCGCGCTTGCCGGCGGCTACAGCCACATCCTCTTCCCGGCCACTGCGCACGGCAAGAACGTTGCGCCGCGCGTTGCCGCGAAGCTCGACGTCCAGCAGATCTCCGACATCGTCAAGGTCGTCAGCCCCGACACCTTCGACCGGCCGATCTACGCCGGCAACGCGATCGCCACCATGCAGAGCGTCGACAAGGTGAAGGTGATCACGGTGCGCACTACGGCGTTCGATGCCGCACCCGAAGGGGGAAGCGCGCCGATCGAACCCGTGGCGGCGGTTGGCGATTCCGGCAAGAGCAGCTTCATCGGCCGCGAGGTGATGAAGAGCGACCGGCCCGAGCTGACCGCGGCGAAAGTCGTCGTCTCCGGTGGCCGTGCGCTCGGCTCGGCGGCCAAGTTCAACGAGCTGCTCATGCCGCTGGCTGACAAGCTTGGCGCCGCGCTCGGCGCGAGCCGTGCGGCGGTCGACGCCGGCTATGCGCCGAATGACTGGCAGGTCGGTCAGACCGGCAAGATTGTCGCCCCGCAGCTCTACATTGCAGTGGGTATCTCCGGGGCGATTCAGCATCTGGCGGGAATGAAAGATTCCAAGGTGATCGTGGCGATCAACAAGGATCCGGATGCCCCAATCTTTCAGGTCTCCGACTATGGCCTGGTCGGCGACTTGTTCGAGATCCTTCCTGAACTGACGCAGCACTGCGGCTGAGCAGGTCGCCGGACTTGGCGCAAGCCACTGGCTGGCCGTGCGATCAAGGATCAGAGCTGGCTGGTGGTGCGCCCGAACTTTCGCGGGGGCGAGGCGAACGAAGGCACGCATGATCATGGCATCGGCGAGAATGTAACTACTTATGGGATCTGACATGCCAGAACATCAACGCGAAGCAATGGAGGTCGACGTCGTGATCGTAGGCGGCGGCCCTGCCGGCCTCGCTGCGGCGATTCGCCTCAAGCAGCTGGCCGCGAAGAAGGGCCGCGAGGTATCGGTGTGCGTGATCGAAAAGGGTTCCGAGATTGGCGCACACATCCTCTCCGGTGCTGTTATGGACCCGTGCGCCATGAACGAACTGTTCCCCGACTGGAAGGAAAAGGGTGCGCCCCTCAATACGCCGGTTACCGAAGACCGCTTCCTGTTGCTCTCGGAGAAGTCCGCGCGCAAGTTACCCGAGTTCCTGCTGCCAGCCTGTTTCCGGAACCATGGCAACTACGTCGTCTCACTCGCGAACGTATGCCGTTGGCTGGGCGCAGAGGCAGAAGCCCTGGGTGTGGAAATCTACCCGGGCTTCGCCGCCGCCGAAGTGCTCTACAACGAGAATGGGTCGGTCAAGGGCATCGCCACCGGCGACATGGGCGTTGGGCGGGATGGCCAACCCACGGACCACTACCAGTGCGGCATGGAACTGCACGCGAAGTACACCCTGTTCGGCGAAGGCTGCCGCGGCCACCTCGGCAAGCAACTGGAGCAGCGCTTCAACCTGCGCGAAGGCAGGGACCCGCAGGTATACGGTATCGGCCTGAAGGAGTTGTGGACCGTCAGACCGGAGCAATCCCAACCGGGCCTTGTCATCCACACCGCCGGGTGGCCGCTCGACACCTCGACCTACGGCGGTTCTTTCCTGTATCACATGGAGGACGCGCTGGTCGCCGTCGGCTTCGTCGTTGGCCTAGGCTACAGCAATCCCTATCTCAGCCCCTTCGAAGAATTCCAGCGTTATAAGACCCATCCTGCCATTCGCACCTTCTTCGAGGGTGGGAAGCGCGTGGCCTATGGGGCGCGAGCGATAACGGCCGGCGGCCTGCAGTCGCTGCCCAGGACCGTGTTTCCGGGTGGCGCGCTGATCGGCGACGAAGCGGGCTACCTCAATGCCTCGCGCATCAAGGGCAGTCATACTGCCATCAAGTCCGGCATGCTCGCCGCCGAGGCCGCGTTCGAGGCCGTCGCGTCAGGTCGCGCCTATGACGAACTCGTCGCTTATCCGGAAGCCTTCGAGGCCAGCTGGCTGCGCGCGGAACTGCACAAAGCGCGCAACTTCAAGCCGTGGATGTCGAAGGGCCTCTATACCGGCACCTTGATGGTGGGTATTGACCAGATCGTCTTCGGTGGCAAGGCGCCTTGGACGCTGCACCACCGTCACTCCGATCACGAGACGCTGCGCAAGAAGACCGAGGTGGCACCGATCCAATATCCTAAGCCCGATGGCGTGTTGACCTTCGACCGGCTCTCCTCGGTATTCATTTCCAATACCAATCACGAAGAGAATCAGCCGGTACACCTGACGCTCAAGGATGCGAGCGTGCCGATGAAGATCAATCTCGACCTCTACGACGCGCCCGAGCAGCGCTACTGTCCGGCGGGCGTCTACGAGATCGTGCGCGATGCCCCTGAGAGCAACCCCCGTCTGCAGATCAACGCGCAAAACTGCGTGCACTGCAAGACCTGCGATATCAAGGATCCGACGCAAAACATCGTCTGGGTGGTTCCGCAGGGTGGTGAGGGGCCGAATTATCCGAATATGTGAGATGACACACGGTTGCCGATTCGCCGTGTTGTCGCGTTTCTCTCGGGCAGCGAGCGTGGCAACTACGCCTCGTCCAGGAAGGGCTGGCGTGGCCAGAGTCCCTCGTCAGCCGAGGAGCCGTTGCGCTTCGTCGATCAAACGTCCGCGCGGGATCAGCTCGCTGCGCGCAAACCGGCACGCGAGCAGATTAATCACCGGCGTGCCCTTGACGAGCACCTCGGGCAGGGCGATCTCGGTGGCTGGCTCTGGCGATCCTTCCGGCACCAGGACGTTCATCTGGTCGAGCCGCAGTTTCACCGCCCTGACCTGCAAGTAGTCCGCACCATGGGTGAGGACGCTCTGCACGCGCTCCAGGGCGTAGTCGAGGGTCTCGCCGACGCGCGGAAATCGTTCGAGTGACTGCTCGTTCTCGTCAAGCTTCAGCTCGACCTCTTCGATCTTGTCGGACGTTCCCTCGCCATTGCCGAGCATCGCCTCCAGGCCGGCGCGCTGGCCTTTCAGGATGGCGAGGCGCGTCTTCAGCATGCTGTGCTGTTCCTGGAGGTCCGTGCGCTGCGTATCGACCGAAGCGATCTCCTCCAGCGCCTGCGTCACCAGAAACTTGAAGGCCCGCCGGCGGATCCCGATCCGCGCGTCGTGCTCGCACGCACAGGGGAACAACGCGGCCTTGTCGCCGAACGACACGGAAGTCCGCGGCACATCGTGCTGCACGACCTCGCCGTGCACCGCCACCCCGAAACCCTTCTCCTCCTTCCGCACGAAACGGAGCATCGACCCACGTCTCGTCGGCGACCGGCGCGCCGGCGAAGAAGTCCTGCACGTCCGTGCTGCGGCTGAACACGGCCGGAATGTCCTGCGCCGTGGCGAAGAGCGCCCGCAGCACAGGACTCTCGGACCACGCCGCGGCGCTCGTTTCGATGACTGCGGGAATTTGCGCCTCGAGCTCGCGGCAGTAGAGCACCGCCTGCTCGACCGCCGGGGCAAGCTTGCGATGGTAACCAGGGACCAGCTTCAAGCGCGGATCGACCATGGTCACGACCTGCTCGATGCGCTGCTCGATGATCGCGGGGTCGACCGCCGTGCCGGTCGCCTCGTCGTTGCCGCCGAAGAGCCAATCCAGAAGTCCCATCAGACACCTCGTTTGCGTCCAACCAAAAAACCAAGCCCGACACCCCTTGCAGGGCGCCGGGCCTGAAAGCGAGAACCCGCTCCGTTCAGCAGCAGCGGATGCCGGGCTTCCCGTAGCGCCGGTCGATGGCGAAGCGGAAGAACTCCGCCTCGCCCATCGGCGGCACGTCGGGATGGATGACCTTGTGCCGCGCCAGATAGATCTCGTAATCGGGCACGCCGATCACCTGCTTCAACGCCCGCCGCAACTGCACCACCTTGTCGGCGAGCGCCTGCAAGCGATCCGGGCTCCCGCCCAGTTCGGCGGCGAGCTTGTCGTCGTCGGTCAACCAGCTAGTGAGCGGTGGCATAGGACACTCCTTCGGGCGCGTTCTGGTAAGGCGTTTCGTGAATGGTCGGTTTCGGATTCTTCAGCGCCTGCAGCGACATCTTCACGGCGAAGAAGGCCATCGCGAGCACGAGGCAGGCGAACATGATCGTGATGCTTCCGCACAGGTAGTTGTTGAACGCAACGCGCTGCATGTCGGCGATGGTCTTGGCCGGCGCGATCACGGTGCCCGCCGCGGCGGCATCACTGTACTTGCTGGCGACGGCGAAGAAGCCGATCTTCGGGTTCGTCGACATCACCTTCTCCCAGGCCGCCGATAGCGTGCAGACGAGCAACCAGCCGGTGGGCACCAGCGTCACCCACGTGTACTTCTCGCGCTTCATCTTGATCAGCACAGTGGTGGCGAGCAGGAGCGCGATGCCGGCCAGCATCTGGTTACCGATGCCGAAGAGCGGCCAGATCGTGTTCACGCCGCCGAGCGGGTCGACCGTGCCCTGATACACGAAATAACCCCATCCCAACACGCAGAGCACCGTCGCGACGATGTTGGCGGGAACCGACTCGATGCGGCCGAGCGGCGCGTAGACGTGACCGAGGAGGTCCTGGATCATGAAGCGACCGGCCCGCGTGCCCGCATCCACGGCGGTCAGAATGAACAATGCCTCGAACAGGATGGCGAAGTGGTACCACAGCGCTTCCATCGCCTTGCCACCGAAGACCTGCGACATGATCTGCGCGATCCCGACGGCCAGGGTCGGCGCGCCGCCCGCCCGGTGCAGGATGGTGTGCTCGCCCACGTCCTTCGCGGTCTGCGTGATGAGCTCGGGCGTGATCACCCAACCCCATTCGCTGATGACCTTGGCAGCGGTCTCGACGGTTGGCCCGAGCACCGCCGCGGGGGCGTTCATCGCGAAGTAGATGCCCGGGTCCAGCACGGACGCGGCCACGAGCGCCATGACGGCAACGAAAGACTCCATCAGCATGCCGCCATAGCCGATGAAGCGCGCGTGCCCCTCGCGCTCGATCATCTTCGGCGTAGTGCCCGACGAGATCAGTGCGTGGAAACCCGACACCGCCCCGCAGGCGATGGTGATGAACAGGAACGGGAACAGCGAGCCCGCCACCACCGGGCCGGTGCCGTCGATGAAGCGCGTCGTCGCCGGCATCCTGAGATCGGGCATGACGATGTAGATGCCGATGGCGAGGGCGGCGATGACCCCGATCTTCAAGAAAGTGGAGAGGTAGTCGCGCGGCGCGAGCAGCAGCCACACGGGCAGCATCGACGCAATCGCCCCGTACACGATCACGGCCCAGGCGAGCTGCGGCGCCGAATAGGTAAAGAGCGGGCCCAGCGTCGCGCTCTCCGACACGTGCTGCCCGTACCAGATGGTGAGCAGCAGCACGATCACCCCGAAGGCGGAGGCCTCCATGATCTTGCCGGGGCGGATGAAGCGCATGTAGATGCCCATCACCATCGCGAGCGGAATCGTGACCGCGACGGTGAAGGTGCCCCACGGGCTCTCGCCGAGCGCCTTGACCACGATCAGGCCGAGCGCGGCGAGGATGATGATCATGATGGCGAGCGCCCCGATGAGCGCGATGGTCCCGGCGACGGGCCCCATCTCCATCTTGATCATCTCGCCGAGAGACCGGCCGTCGCGCCGCATGGAGCAGAAGAGCACCACGAAATCCTGCACCGCGCCCGCCACCACCACGCCGACCAGCAACCAGATCGTCCCGGGCAGATAACCCCACTGCGCCGCCAGCACCGGTCCCACCAGCGGGCCTGCACCCGCAATCGCCGCGAAGTGGTGCCCGTAGAGCACGTACTTGTTCGTGGGCACGTAGTCGATGCCGTCCTGGTGCGTGACGGCGGGTGTCATGCGGGAGTCGTCGAGCTGCAGGACCTTTTCCGCGATGAACTTGCTGTAGAAGCGGTACGCGATGAAGAAAACGCAAAGCGCCGCCGTCACCAGCCAGGCTGCGCTGACGGGTTCACCGCGGTTCAGCGCAATGGCCGCGAAGGAAAACGCGCCCAGTACGGCAATTGCGGGCCATAGCAAACCCTGCATGACCTTGTTCATGCCTGTCCCCTCCGTGACGATTCTCGAATGCCGGACGAACAAAAGGTGCTCGCGCTGCCCGGCCTCTTCCGCCCTGTCTGTTCTAGTTATCTCTTTTCAAACGGTGCCGTCACCGGCGACTGCCCGGCTCGCTGCCGGGGCTGTTATCGATGTCGTCTGCGCTGCACCGCACCAGCTCGATCGCGCACGACACGCCGCGTAATGTAACACTTCTGTACGTGAATCGCGTGCGAGCTGTCAGGCCCCGGCGAAGCGCGCTCCGGGCGCGCTTCCCGGCCCGTCGGCTGCTGCGGGTCGCGGCAGACTGAGCGTCGCCTCCAGGCCACCTTCCGGCAGATTGCGCAGGGTGAGATCGCCACCGTGGAGGCGTGCGATGTCCCGCGCGATGGCGAGACCCAGCCCGGTGCCGCCAGTACCGCGATTGCGTGATGACTCCACGCGGTAGAAAGGCTCGACGATGCGTTCGAGCTCCGCTTCCGGCACGCCGGGTCCGCGGTCCTGCACGCGAATCACCAGCATGGCGTCGCTGTCCTCGACGACGATCCGCGCACCGCCGCCGTATGCTACTGCGTTGTCGACCAGATTGGCGAGGCAGCGCTTGAGCCCCTGGGCGTAACCCGGATAGCCCGCGATCGGTACGCCGCAGATCTCGACCTGCCCGCCGAGCTCCGCGGCGTCCGACTGGATGCTTTCCAGCAGCGCGAGCACGTCCACCGTCTCCCGCGGCTGGGTCGTCCCGAAGCCCCGCAGGAAGTCGGTGGTCGCAGCGACCATCTGTTCCATCTCGTCTAGGTCCCGGGCGAATCGGTCCTTGAGCTCGCCATCGTCGAGCATCTCGGTGCGAAGCCGCAGTCGCGTGATCGGAGTCTTCAGGTCGTGGGAGACGGCCGCGAGCATCCGGGAGCGGTCTTCGATCGTGCGTGCAAGGCGCGCCTGCATCCGGTTGAACGCGTGTGCCGCCCGCCGAACTTCGGTCGGCCCGGTTTCGGCGAGCGGGGGGCGTCGGATGTCCTGCCCGAGCTCGTCCGCCGCGGCGGCAAGGACGGCGAGGGGGCGCGTGGCCAGACGCACCGCGTAGAGCGCGATCGCGACCACCACCAGAAGCCGCCACGCGAGGTCGATGAAAATGCCGGCCGGGGGACCGGGTGGACCGATGGTTTCGGGTCCGAGGGAGAACGCGAGCCACTCGCGATCGGGCATTTGCACCGCCACGACCGCGTGCTGCGGCGGACCCCGCCTTCCGGGATCGGCGACTGCAACGACCGGATGGCGCTCGCGCAGGCGCATCGTCACCTCCGCCGCGATATCCGACGTTAACGCACCTACGGGCGCTGGCTCCGCCCCGACCGGTGCCGCCGGGATCTGCTCCACGCGAAAGCCGCGACCGCCAAGGCGCGCGAGCAGCGCGGCGCGGTCCTGTGCGGGGGCCGCCTCGACCAAGGTCACGATGTCGGCGATGTGCTGTCCGAGGTGCATTGCGGGACCAGGTCGCATGGCCCTTCGGCCTTCGCCGAGGAGGAACACCGCGCCCAGCACTTGAGCGGCAATGAATCCGCCCAGCAGGATCAACACTGTGCGCCCGTAGAGCGACCGCGGCAGCAGGTCCATCACGCTTCGGTCTCGACCGCCGCCGCGAGCACGTAGCCCTCGGAGCGCACCGTCTTGATGATCGCCGGATCCTTGCCGTCGTCCCGCAGCCGGCGCCGCAGCCGGCTGACCTGGACGTCGATGCTGCGGTCGAACGGATCGATGCCGCGGCGCTGCGTGAGCTCCATCAGTTCGTCACGGCTGAAGACGTGATCGGGGCGCGCGAGGAGCACGCCGAGCAGGCGGTACTCGGCGCCGCTCAGGGAAACGACCACGCCGTCCGGCGCGATCAGATCGCGGGTGCTCGTGTCGAGCGTCCAGCCGGCGAAGCGCAGCCGCCGCGCCGACGCCGTGGGCGGCAGTTCACCGCGGTAGCGCGTACGCCGCAGGATGCCCTTCATTCGCGCCAGCAGCTCGCGGGGATTGAAGGGCTTCGGCAGGTAGTCGTCAGCCCCCATTTCGATGCCGACGATGCGGTCGGTCTCGTCGCCGCGGGCGGTCAGCATGATGACCGGCAGGTCGGAGCGCGCGCGGATGTCGCGGCAGAGCGTGAGCCCATCCTCGCCAGGGAGCATCAGGTCCAGGACCACGAGGTCGATGCGGTTCGCGGCGAGCACTTCGCGCATGGCGCGTCCGTCACCCACCGCCGAAACCCGATAACCGTTCCGGCCCAGGTATTCGGTCAACAGCACGCGGATCTCGGAATCGTCGTCGACGACCAGCACGTAGGGGTTCTTTTCCACGGTGCCTTTATACCGTCCGCTCGCGTCCACCCGTGCGCATTTTTGTAACGAAGTGTGTCCTGCCGGGCCGGTGCAAAGGTATGTCACCGACGTACCACGGTGCGACATCGCCCGCGGGGACCACGGTGCTGAAATACGAAACCTCCAAACCACGAGAAGGAGACCCTGCATGACCCAGCGCTTCGCATCGGGATTATTCGTCACCGCGCTCTTCGTGGCTGCCTGCGCGTCTCCGCCCCATGGCCACGGCGACGGCTGCCGTGAACCGGTCGCCATGAGGCAACAGCCGGGCGCGAGCCCCGCCGCCATGGCCGAGCAGCGCCTTGCCGCAGTCAAACCTCAACTCAACCTGACTCCCGAGCAGGAGAAGTCCTGGGACACGTTGCTTGCGAGCATCCGCGAGAGCGACAAAGCCATGCAGACTGCCCGCGCCGAGGGCCGCAGGCCGACACCCGGCGAGATGGAGGGGGTGCGGATCGCCACCGACCGCTTCTACGCGAGTCTCAGCGCCGAGCAGCGCCAGATCATGGACCGCAACATGCCGCGCCCGCCCCCGCCTTGCCTGGACAGCGGTCCGCCGCCCGCCATGATCTACGGCAAGCCGCCCGCGAAGCCCGTGCAGTGATTGCGGCCCCTGCCTCCCGAAGCGTACGCGGAGGTGCCGTGGCACGAAGGGAATCGGCCCTTTTCGCTGGCCATCTGGCGATGTGCGTAGGCGCCCTATGGCTGATCGTCGCGATTGGATTCCACGCCGCCCGGGCGCCGTTCCTTCGGGACTGCGGTATACACCGCGCCATCGGCGCGCCGCAGCCCGGAATCGTGAAGGCACTTCTGGTGAAAACCGGGATGACCGTAGACGCCGGTGACCCGCTCTTCGAGATCGACGATGGCATCGCGGCTGCCGAGCTTCGCGCCGGCCTCGCCGATCTGCACCAGGCGACCGCTTCCTATAGCGCGGCGAGGGCGTCGTTTGCTGCCGCGCGCATCGAGCTCAGCCTGCTGGAGGACGAAGCGCCGCTCGAGGCGCTGCGCCACGACATCGCGAGCGCCGCAGGCCGGGTCGAGTCTCTGCGCGCGCGTCGGGACAGGCTCCTTGTCCGGGCGCCGGTGTCCGGACGCATCGTCCAGGTGCACGTGCGCCGCGGGGTGGCTGCGGCAGGCGGCGCGACATCGCCGGTCCTCCGCATGGAAAGTGACTGCATGTGGGTCCATGCCCCGCCACCCGCCGGCGGCCACACCGGCTGACGCGCCACCGACGCGGCGGCCCCTCGCTGGCCGCCGCCGTACAATGGGCGGATGGACCGATCCGACGCCGCGCCCTACTCCGGGCTCACCCCCGACTTTCTCCTCGACGCAGTGGAGAGCATTGGTCTCAAACCCGATGGCCGCCTGCTCGCGCTGAACAGCTACGAGAACCGCGTCTATCAGATCGGCGTCGAGGACGGCGCACCGGTCGTTGCGAAGTTCTATCGGCCGGAGCGCTGGTCGGACGCCCAGATCCTCGAGGAGCACGCGTTCGTGCTCGAGCTCGCCGAGCGCGAGCTTCCGGTGGTGGCGCCGCAGACGCTGGCAGGCGGCGCCGACGCTGCACGCCTTCGCGGGCTTCCGCTTCGCGGTCTATCCCCGCCGCGGCGGCCGCGCTCCCGAGCTCGACGACCCCGACACGCTCGAATGGATGGGTCGCTTCATCGGGCGCATCCACGCGGTGGGTGCAACGCGAGCCTTCGCGCAGCGTCCCGCGCTCGACATCGCGACCTTCGGCGAGGAGCCGCGCGAATACCTGCTCGCCCACGGCTTCATTCCCGACGATCTCATGCCGGCCTGGTCGAGCGTCGTCGCCCAAGCGCTCGATGGCGTGCGCCGCGGCTTCGACCGGGCGGGGGATGTCCGGACGCTGCGCCTGCACGGCGACTGCCACGCCGGCAACGTGCTCTGGACCGACGACGGCCCGCACTTCGTGGACTTCGACGACTGCCGCACGGGCCCTGCGGTGCAGGATCTCTGGATGCTGCTGTCCGGCGATCGACCGGACATGACGCGGCAGCTTCTGGATGTGCTCGCCGGCTACGAGGACTTCTTCGACTTCGATCCGCGCGAGCTGCACCTGGTCGAGCCGCTGCGCACGCTGCGGCTCATCCACTACTCGGCCTGGCTGGCGCGACGCTGGGACGACCCGGCCTTTCCTGCGGCGTTCCCCTGGTTCAACACCCAGCGCTACTGGCAGGACCGCATCCTCGAGCTGCGCGAGCAGATCGCGCTGATGGACGAGCCGCCGCTTTCGGTCGTCTGACGCGCATCGCCCCAGTCAGCTCCGGGGTAGCTCACCAGATCTTGCTGATCCCGGCTACCGCCGTCCAATCGGCGGTAAGCTGGGTGCCGTTTACGCGCTGGTAAATCGGCAGCTGCACGAAACCGTAGATAAAAAGATTCTTGACCACGGTGATATTCAAACCTGGGCTCGCGAATACCTGGCTGCTGCCCGAATCCTCCGGCTCGGCCTGGAGACCGCTGTCCCGCCACTTGAAGAGCGCGTTGACCTGGAGCAGCAAGGCGACGTCGGATGCAACCGGGTATGAGAGGCCCGCATTCAAGGCGCACTGTGCACCGGGCCGGAAATCGTCGCGGCTGTTGAGCGGCGTCTGAACCGTCGCCGAAGCGAAGTACCCCAGGATCGATGTGCCAAACCAGCCGTTGAAGTAGGTGCCCGCGATCAACTGCGTGGTGCCGGTTCCGGGCGCCAGCGTGCGTTCCGCGCGTTCTCCCTCCCGGTTGACCTCATCGAACGAACCCGTCGGGAGCGTAAGGCCGAGCCGGAAGCCGAGCGCGGATCCGTCTGGACGGTTGATCTGGTAACGACCGATCAACTTCACGTCGCCGAAGCCATCGAAGCTCCAGTTTTCGGGTACCTGACCTTCGACCGGATCGTTGAAGACGTGTTGGTGCGATCGACTCACGTAAGGCACCAGCACCGACACGCCCCAGTTCGGAGACCACGAATAGTCGAGGGTCGCGACGAGATTGCGATTGATCGTGCCGATCTCGTCGTGGGTGTCCGGTATTCCCGACGGGCCGACCTTGTGGCGGCCTGACCGCAGGACGTTCTGATCCACGTAGTCGCCCCGCAGATCGAGACGGAATCCGGGTTCGACGCGGATGCCGAGCGCATCGTAGGTCGTGGCGATGGTGCAGAAGGCCGAACCGCAGCTCGCGGCTGCCGGTTCGACCGTCCACAACAGGGCAGCGCAGTGCTCCGCACCGGCCAGGCGGCGTCGTGCGTGCATGAAGGTCATCTTACTTTCGAAAATCGGGTACGCCGGTCTCCTGGCGTATGGCTGCAGCGTAATTGTAGAAGCGCGGGCGCGCACGCAGCTGCGGCAATTTGCCGCACCTCGTGCGCGCGCGACCCAGTCGAGCGTCTTTCGGAGCGCCGGCCCAAGTAAGATATGGCCATGGATCTTTCTCCAGCCGGAATGCCGGTTGGACGTGATTCCGTCGGACGCCTCCGCGCAGAATCTCGCGCGCCTGCTGCAACTGCGGTGGATCGCGATCGCCGGTCAGACGCTCACGATCGCCGTCGTGCATTTCGGCCTCGGCCTGCGCCCTCCCGCTCGGCCCGGTCGCCGCGTCGTCGCTGCGCTCGCGCTGTGGAATGCGGTGAGCTGGCGGCACGTTCGCACCCGCGAGACGCTGGCAACGGCGAGTTGATCACGCAGATTGTCGTCGATGTCGCAGCGCTGTCCGGCGTGTTGTACTTTTCCGGTGGGTCGACCAATCCTTTCGTGTCCTTCTACCTGCTGCCGCTCTTCATCGCGGCGACGCTGCTGCCTCCGACCTACACGTGGACGGTCGCAGCGCTGACCGGCGCCTGCTACACGTTTCTGCTCTTCTGGTACGTTCCGTTGCCGATGGCCCACGAGCACGGCAACGATTTCTCTCTGCACGTCTTCGGCATGTGGCTCAACTTCGTGCTGAGCGCGACGCTCATCGCGTGGTTCGTGGTGCAGATGGCGGTCTCGATCCGCGACCGGGATCGGCGCTTGGCGGAGGCACACGAGCGGGTGTTGCGGGACGAGAAAGTGGTCGCTCTCGGCACCCTCGCTGCCGGGGCAGCCCATGAGCTCGGCACCCCGCTTTCCACCATTGCCGTGCTGGCGCGCGAGCTGGAAGCGGATTGCTGCGAGCCTGCCCAGCGCGAAGATCTTGCGGTGCTGCGTGCGCAGGTGGATCAGTGCAAGCGCATCATCAGCGATCTGCTCACCGCTGCCGGACGGGCGCGCGCCGAGGATGCGCATTCCCAGCCGATCGATTGCTTCTTGCAGCACATCGTCGAGCAATGGCGGGCAATGCGGCCGGGCGCGCTGCTGCGCCTGCGACTGGAGGGCGCGACGCCACCGCCGGTAATCGCCGGGGAGAAAACGCTCGCGCAGGCCTTCGTGAGCCTGCTCAACAACGCGTTCGACGCGTCGCCCTCGGGCATCGAGCTCGATGGAAGCTGGACTGAAGAGCGCATGACGCTCGAGATCCGGGATCGCGGTAGCGGCATCGACGCCGCGACGGCGCGGCGGGTGGGCGAACCTTTTTTCAGCACCAAAGCGCCCAGCGAGGGATGCGGACTCGGCGTTTTCCTCGCCCGCGCCGCCATCGAGCGGCTGGGCGGCAAGCTCGAGCTCGGCAATCGTGATGGCGGCGGTGCGGCCACCCGGATCGTGCTACCCCTGAGAATGCTGCTGACGGAGCGCATCGAGTGAGCGATGGGCGACCCGTCCTGCCGCGCCTGCTGGTCGTGGACGACGACGAAACGTTCGGGCACGTGCTCGGGCGTGCGCTCGAGCGGCGCGGCTTTGCGGTCGAGATTGCGAGCGGGTTCGCCGAGGCGCTGGCCCGCGCCGCTCAGGCGCCACCCAGCTTCGCGGTCGTGGACTTAAGCCTGCCCGACGCCTCGGGGCTCGCGCTCATCCCGGCGCTGAGAAGGCTCGACGCGAGGGTGAGGATCGTGGTGCTGACCGGCTACGCGAGCATCGCCACCGCCGTCGAGGCGATCAAGCTCGGCGCCGTCCACTACCTCGCGAAGCCAGCCGACGCTGACGACGTGGTCGCCGCGCTCGGGCGGGTCACCGGCGATCCCGAGACCAAGGTGGCTCGGCGGCCGCCGTCGGTGGGCCGCCTCGCGTGGGAGCATATCCATCGTGTCCTGGCCGAGCACGGAGGCAACGTCTCGGCCACCGCACGCGCTCTTGGGCATGCACCGCCGCACCCTCCAACGCAAGCTGGCGAAGCGCCCGGTCCGGCATTGAGCTGGCTGCGCTCTTGTCTGGCTGCGGATCGCTTGAGGGACGCCCCAGCCTCCGCAGTGCAGCACGACCATCGCTTGAATCCCTGCCAAGGGAAGCGCACGATCTTGCTTTGCGATTGTTCTATGTTCGCCGTCAGCGATCGACAAGGAGGAGCGAGATGCAAACCTCAATTTCCCAATTCGACCGTAGACCGTTGCTTCCCGACGTGGCGCACGTCGAGGCGTCGCGTCCCCTCGTGTGGCTCAAGCGGGGCCTCCACGACTTGGCTGCCCACCCGGGCCCGAGCCTCGCGCATGGACTCACGCTGGTGGTGCTAGGTAGCGTGATCCTGGTGGTGTGCAGCACCCACGTCGCGCTGGTCGCCGCGGCCGTGTCCGGGTTTCTTCTGGTGGGACCCGTCTTCGGTGCGGCGTTCTACGAGCTGTCGCGGTTGCGCGGTGCCGGTGAGCCCGTTTCGTTCGACGCGTCGCTCGAGGGCGCGTTCAGGAACGGGCGTTCGCTTCTGTACCTGGGACTCGTGCTCGCCGTGCTCGCGGTTGCCTGGGTGTGGCTCTCGGGGCTCTTGTTCGAGCGCGCCTTCGGCGGTCGTCTGCCGTCGATCGCCGACAGCTCGTACCAGGTGCTCTCCGATGGCAACTACGGCAGGTTTTTCCTCACGTACATGACGACGGGGGCGGTGTTCGCTATCGTGGCCTTCGCAGTCGCAGCGGTTGCCGCGCCGATGATCTTCGACGGCTGGGCCGACACGAAAACGGCGATGTTGACGAGCATCAAGGCGGTCATCGCCAATCCCGGCGCGATGGCGCTCTGGGCCGTGATCATCGCAGTGCTCACGGCGATCGGATTCGCGACGTTCATGCTCGGGCTCGTGATCATCCTGCCCCTGCTGGGACACGCGACGTGGCATGCCTACCGCGATCTCGTGCACGGCAGCTACACGCCGTGGGAGTGGGAGGACATTTGAGCGCTCCCGCTGCGCTCGAACGAACGACGAGGGGCTGAACGCTTCAGCGGGCGGCACCCTGTGTAGCGTGTTTGCCCGTCTTCAGTCCGCCAGATTCGCAAATAGCGGCGTGCTCAGGTAGCGCTCGCCGAACGACGGGATGATGACCACGATCAGCTTCCCGGCGTTTTCCGCGCGTCGCGCGACCTCGAGCGCCGCCCACATCGCGGCGCCCGACGAGATGCCCACGAGCAGCCCTTCCTCGCGGGCCATCCGGCGTGCGATGTCGAAGGCGTCGTCGTTCTTCACGCGGATGATCTCGTCGTAGATTTCGGTGTTCAGGATCTCCGGGACGAAGCCCGCGCCGATACCCTGGATCGGATGCGATCCCGCTGCGCCCGCCGGAGAGCACGGGCGATGCGTCCGGTTCCACGGCGACACAGCGAAACGACGGCTTGCGCGCCTTCAGCACTTCCCCCACGCCGGTGATCGTGCCGCCGGTGCCGATGCCCGAGATCAGGATGTCGGCCCTGCCGTCGGTGTCGCGCCAGATCTCCTCGGCCGTGGTGCGCCGGTGCACTTCGGGATTCGCGGGATTGCGGAACTGCTGCGGGATGAAGTAGCGCGGGATCGGCCGCGGCCATCTCCTCCGCCTTCCGGATCGCGCCGGGCATGCGCTCGGGCCCGGCGTCAGCACCAGTTCGGCACCGTAGGCGCGCAGCAGCATGCGCCGCTCCTTGCTCATGGTGTCCGGCATCACCAGCGTGCAGCGGTAGCCGCGCGCCGCGCACACCATCGCGAGGCCGATGCCGGTGTTGCCGCTGGTGGGCTCGAGGATGATGGTGTCGGGCTTGATGAGACCGGCCCTCTCGGCGGCTTCGATCATCGACAAGCCGATCCGGTCCTTCACGCTGTGGGCCGGGTTCTGGAACTCCAGCTTGGCGACCACTTCCGCCACGCAGCCCTCGGCGAGCCGGTTGATCCGCACGAGCGGCGTGTTGCCGATGAGGTCGGTCACGTTGTTCGCGATGTTCATCTTTCTCTCCTTTTGATTTCGGTCTAAAGCGCACACAGCCGCTCGGCCGCCCGCGACAGCGTCTCCTCGGACTTGGCGAAGCAGAAGCGCAGCACCCGATTGTCTTCGCCCTTCGCATAGAACGCCGACACCGGAATCGAGGCGACGCCGATGTCGCGGGTCAGGCGCTCCGCGAGCACCCCGTCCCCTTCGTCGGAAATGCGCCCGTAGCGCGCGAGCTGGAAATAGGTGCCGCGGCATGGCAGCAGCTCGAATCGCGAATCGGCGATCGCGCGCCGGAAGAAGTCGCGCTTCGCTTGGTAGAACTGCGCAAGGTCTGCGTACCAGTCCTTGTTCTGCATGAAGTCGGCGAGCGCGAGCTGCGACGGCGTGTGCACGCAGAATACGACGAACTGGTGCGCCTTGCGGAACTCGGCCATCAGCGCCCGCGGCGCGAGACAGTACGCGATCTTCCAGCCGGTGACGTGATAGCTCTTGCCGAAGCTCGACACGACGAAGCTGCGCTCCGCCAGCCCCGGATAGCGCGCCACGCTCTCGTGACGGCAGCCGTCGAACACCATGTGCTCGTAGACTTCGTCGCTCACGACGATGATATCGGTGTCGCGCACGATCGCTTCCAGCTCGGCGAGATCCTGCGCCGAGAGCGTGCTGCCGCTCGGGTTGTGCGGCGAGTTGATGACGATCATCCGCGTGCGCGGCGTCACGAGCCGGCGCACCTCGGCCCAGTCGGGGCGGTAATCGGGAAACGAGAGCCGCGCGTAGACCGGTGTGCCGCCGTTCAGGAGGATCGACGGCACGTAGCTGTCGTACACCGGCTCGAACACGATCACCTCGTCGCCCGGGCGCACTGCACACGCGATCGCGGTGAAGATCGCCTGCGTCGCGCCGGCGGTCACCGTGATCTCGCTCTCCACGTCGTAGCTTGCGCCGTACAAGCATCGCGACCTTCTCCGCGATCGCCTCGCGCAGCGGCAGCGCACCGGCCATCGGAGCATACTGGTTGTGGCCGGCGTTCATGTGCTTCGTCACCGCGTCGAGGAGTGCCTGCGGCGCCGCGAATTCCGGAAAACCCTGCGAGAGATTGATCGCGCCGGTGTCCTGCGCCAGGCGCGACATCACCGTGAAGATGGTGGTGCCGACGTGGGGAAGGCGGGAATCTATGGCACGCGGATAGTTCACGCGACCTTCCGAGCCGGCGCCCGCTTCACCTTCATCTCCACCCGCATGCCGGCGTGAGCGAGCATGTTCACCAGGGCGTCGAGACTGAACTCTCCGATCTTACCCTTGAGCAGTTGATTCAACCGCGGCTGCGTGATGCCAAGCAAGCTCGCTGCACGTTGCTGTGTCAGGCCACGCTCCGTCACGATTTTTTCAACCTGAAGCATCAGGACGGAACGGAGGGCGAGGTTCTGTCCTTCCTCTTCACCGAAGCCCAGATCAGCAAACACGTTGCCCCTACCCTTCTCAATCTTCGATTCACTCACGACCTTTCCTTTCTGCGATCAAGTCACGGTACCGCCGTGTCGCCAAGTCAATGTCAGCCTTCGGGGTGCGCTGGGTCTTCTTAACGAAGGCGTGGAGCACATACACCGCTTCTGGGAACTGCGCCACGTACATTACCCGGTATGCATTCTCGGCGTGGAGGCGGATTTCCCGCACTCCAGGACCGATCGCCGGCAGGGGCGTATTGGAGCCTTCCGATGTAGCTATCGAGCTCGTAACCGAGGGCTCCGGTATAGGCCACCCGCACCGGCAGGATCTTCGGTCGCTGAGTGTCCTTGAACACTTGATGGGCGTGGCGAAGGTACGCTAGCACCATCTCGGACGAAACTGAGTCCTCCGACAGAATCACGAGCAGATAGTCGGCCCACCTAATACGTCGATCGATCTCATCCGCCCAGTCGACACCGAGCGGCATGTCGATATCGATGAACACGTCATTGCCTGCCGCACGCAGGCGCTCGACGAGGAAACTGGCTAGCTTGGCGTCGACCTCGGCCCTCCGTCGATAGGAAACCACGAATCGCGGTGGTCGGCCGGAAAGGGCTGTCGCCCCTTTCTCCAACTCACCCTCACGCCGGGGCTGCAGGAAGGCGGCAACCTGGTCTGCTAATCGCGCCAACGCGCGACCCTGATCCTTTAGGGTGAGGTTAGTTAGGGGTTTGTCCGGGTCATGTGCCGCCCGAATGCCTGCGAGGGGCGTCTGCTTCCAGTCACAACGTTCGACGCAGGTCCAGGCCAGATCCAGGGTGCCGCTTCGTGCCCGCTCGACCAACCGCGGAAGTTCGTCATGCATGCGCATCTCGGAGGCGAGATAGGCCGGGCTCAACAGCACTATCGCGACCTCGGCGCGATCTATCGCATCCGCAACTTCCCTCTCCCACTGCCCGCCGGACGCGATCTGCGCATCGGTCCATATGGCTACGCCATACCTGCGTTCTAGCGGCCCGAGCTGAGAGCGCACTGCCTGCACCCACCAGTTGTCGCTGCGGCTGTAGCTGATATAGATCAGATCTGGTTCGGGCCTTGGCTTCCCGGCCTCTGTCCGCGTTTCGATTTCGTCCGGCGGCACGGACGCCTCTTCGGCACGCTTACGTGAGCGTTCTTCGAGCACGCTACGCGGCGAGCGCAGCGTCACCCCGCCGACCTGTATCTCGCGCTCGCCCAGCGGTTGCAGCAGATCTTCAGCTCGGTCGATATCGCCGGCTTCCAGCGCTTCGACGCCGGCCGCGTACGCCAGGAGCTCAGAGTGGCGCGCCAAGGGCGTCGACAGTGCGGGAGCCAAGCCGCCGATGCGCATGCGCGTGGCCACAGCTCCTTGCTCGCACGACTGCTTCACGGCTGCCGCAAGCTGGCTGGCCGCTGCGTCCGGATCGAAGAAAGCCAGTGCCACCCAGCGCTCGACTTCGAGGTGAGCGGCATAGACGAGGTCGTTGGACGCGGTGAGGCGGACACCTTCTCGATCGCAGTATGCGAGCAGGAAGCCCGCAACCTGGCGCGAGCGGAGAGTGGCTTCATCCGCGTATGCGGGGTCGAGTTGCGTCAGCAACTGCAGCCGCGCATTGCGCTGGAAACGGGAGTAGCCGTTACCGAGGTCGGCGCAGAACGGTGCGAACATTACATCTGCCTCGGTGCCGGGATCTTCCAGCGAATCGGTAACGAAGTTGAGCCGCAAAAGGTGGAGCAGGTCCGACCGCAGGACCTGCGGCACGGCTGCATGAAAAGCGAGGCGCAAGACCTGTTCACCGCGTCGCGCTGCGAAGCGCATGACCTCGTGATAGGCCTCGAGCGGGGTGAGCGTATCGTATCCGGTGTCCACTGTGGGTCAGAGCCCGCGTTTGCCTCGAAGGTAGTCGACCGCGTGGATAAGCCCGTCGTCGTTCAGCTCGAACATGCCAAGGCCAGGCAATCGAGCGATGCGTTCAGCGGTCGTTCCGCTCCAGCGCGGGCGGCGCATTGGGTTCAACCAGGCTAGCGGAGTCCACTCGCCTCGTACCCTTTCGATGAACGCGCGTGTCTGGCGCGCCCGTGCGCCGCGATCGATACGACCACGGGCGGCGCCTGCGTCGCTCACGATAAGCAAAGCGCACTGCCGATTGGATTCGAGAGCCTTGGCGAGCGGCACCGGGCGGTTGAGAGCATCGGTTTCGTGGAGCTCTTCCTCGGGCGTGTTATCGAAGAAGTAGATCGCCGCGTGGCCGAGCTGGCTCGCGTCCAGCGAGTCGGCGATGAGTGGGTTCATCTGCCGCCAGGTAACCATGCTCGGGCTTGCGTCGACCAGCACCGCCAGCCGCGCCTGGTTGCGGCGCGCCGGCAACAGCGTTGGCTCCACCAGCGTGCCGCGCCGACATTGCTCGGCAATGGTGGCTTCGATATCGAGCTCGACCGGTGGCCCGGATCGCTGGGCAAGACGGAAGCGGCGCCACGCGACGATGAGCGCCCGCAAGCTCACGAGCGGCCGCGGCGTGAATATGAAAACGTCGTCGGCCCGGCGACTGACTTGCGCCCTCGGCAACCCGAGACCAGGTTCGGTTGGTGTCCCGAAATCGATCGCGGGTCCCTCTTGTGCCCTGTCGGCAGTTGCCTCGCCTGGCGTCCGCGCGCTTGGCTCGGTCGGCTGCGGTGCACTCGCCTCTCCGGTCCGGGTGCCCTCTCCAGTGAGCGCGCGGATCTCCTCGCGGCTGGGCCACGGGAACGCGCGGAACAGACGCTCCAGACGAATTGCCTCCTGGTCGGTACGCACCCAAAGCGTCTCGCACAGCCAGCGCAGATCGTCGCGGCGGTGCAATCCGTGACCCCGGCGCAATGCTGTCAGTGCATCCTCGAAGTCTCGAACGGACAGGGGAAAGCCGTTTCGCACCAGATGCAGATACAGTCCTTCCAGGGGGACTGCCCGCTCCATCATCCGGCCTGCTGCTTGGAGTTGGAAAGCGCATCGTAGGCGTCCAGGTCCGCCATGGTCTTGAACAACGTGCCCCAGTTGGGTGGACGGTAGGGGTTCGCTTGCAGCGACTCCGGCGTGACACCGTCCCAGTGGAGGATCTGCACCCAATCGATCAGCTCGCTGGTGGTGGGTGGCTTCTGGGTACTGTTGAGGGACAGCTGGCGCACGTGCAGGAACGCCACGATCGCGGCATTGAGCACGATGTCTGTGAGCTCATTCGTGTCGAGCTGCGCGTTCTTGCGCACGATGTCGCGCAACTCGTCGACCGAATCCGGGAACTTGACCCGCACATACAGGCATCGGCGCAGGAATGGCTCTGGTAGCCGCTTCTCGCGGTTGCTGGTGATCACCACGATTGGCGGTGACACGGCGCTGCCGGTGACCGTTCGCCCGAAGCCCTTCTTCTTCTGGCACGCCACTTCCTCGTCTTCCGGCAGATCATCGATCTGGAACGAGAAGGTGTCGAGCACATCCAGAAGATCGTTCGGAAAGTCGATGTCGGCCTTGTCGATCTCGTCGAGAAGGACCACCTTCCGCTCGTGTCGTTGAATCACTTCGCCCAACTGCCCCAGCGCCAGGTAGGGATAAACGAACTGCGCCTGTTCGTTCTGCGGATTCTGAGCGTCCTGCAAACGCCGCAGCGCATTGACCCGGTACAGAAGATCCTGGGCGCGTGAAGTGCTCTTGACGGTGATCTTGACGACCTCGCCCAGCTTTTTCTCCGCGGCGATCGAATATGCCAGTTTCGTCTTGCCGCAGCCCGGCTCCCCCTCCACCAGAATCGGTCTCTTGAGATCGACCGCGAGGTTGACGACGTTGGCCACGCTCTTCGAGGCAAGGTAGAAATCCGTTCCATTGCCCGTGTACTTCGGCTCGCTCATTCATCCTCTCCTTCCGGCCAAAGGATCTCTCCTTTCAATCTATCGAACACGCGCGTCGGCACCGGATCATCTTCGTCCCTGCTGTTCTTCAGCGCCCGAGTGGCAAGCTGCGCTCGGCGACCCGCCGGTTCGTCGGGAATCTCCATATCGGCGAACCACGACAGCACATCGTCCCTCACGAATGGCCCAAGCCGCGGGATACGCAGCAACGCTGTGTAATCCGGTTGGCCACCGGTAGGATTCGCCTCACAGGTGGCGGAGCTCCATGCCGCATCGTCATCGGAATAGTCGGCGACGACAGCCACCAATCGGTGACTGAAGTGCTGCGCGGCGCGCAGAGCATGCAGTCTCCCATAAAGAGGCAACCAGAAGCAGTCGCGGAACGCCGCTACACCCCCTGCGAGATCGGTGATTCGGTCGATAACGAAATACATCGGCTGGCGCTTGAGCTCTGGAGCGACGCGCTCGGCGAGCTGTTCCGGCGTTTGCACCGAGCTCCCGTCCACTACGCCGAGCAGTTGCGCAATCCAGGACGCCAGGACCGATGGATCGCAGTAACCCACCGGAAGCCGCGCTACCCTTTGTCTCGGGAAGTACCTCGTAAGGGCCACGCCGTTAACCCAACTTCCACAGTTCAAGGGTGTGGATCTCTCCAAATCAATAAGTTAAGGTCCGAGGTCGGCACTACATTTGTGGTGTTGCGGGCGGCTTCAGTCGCTGGGGTAATTCCAGGCCGAGGTGCTGCAGCAGGATTTGCTGCTCGCGCTCAGGCCGAACGACACAGCGGATGCGCAGCTCGCGGCTGGATGTATCCGCGAGTGGCAACACGACATCGGCGGCGTGAATGCGCGAGAGTTCGGTGAGGATCGTTCGCGGCGAATGACCGAGACCCGCACGCGCTTGCCACTGCTGGAGCGTCTTCCACAGCGCGTAGCCGATAAAGCAGATCAGGATGTGCGCTTTGATGCGTTCGGCCTTGTGGTGCCAGATCGGGCGCATCGCCAGGTCGGACTTGTGCACGCGGAAGGCGGCTTCGGCCTCAGTGAGTTGGATATAGGTTCGCCACAGCGCTTCGTCGGTCCATTCTGCGATGTTGCTGCGAAGGATGTACACGCCTTCGGTAAGGCGCGCCCAGTCGACCCAGTCGGGACGGTAAGTGCGGCGCAGCCGAATCCCCGATGGATGTGAATCGTCATCGATGACCGAGATCGAGAAGGCGCCGGCAGTGCGGCTGTTTCGCTCCAGCAGCCGCCCGATCTGGCGCTCGATCGCACCCCGGTCGAGCACCTTGGTGCTCTTCGCGATCCGCCGCTCGAGGCTGTCCAGACTCGCCTCAATGCGCGCCTTGAACCGCTCGTGCATGGCGCGCTCCTTGTCGATGCGCGAGGCCGAGCGGCACAGCAGGAAGGTCTCGGTCGTGTCCGGACCGCGGCAGATCTTCACCTCCACATCGTCGCGCAGGTGCCGCCAGTCGGTCGTCTCTTCAATCTGCTTGAGCCAGCGCTTCAACTGCGCCTTCGGGGTGCCGATCACGTAACGCCGGCCGCTCTCATTGAGCCACGCGAGGTTATCCTCGCTCGCCATTCCCCGGTCCATGACCCACACCCGGTTCGCCTTGCCGAAACGCGCCTCCATCGAACCGACGATCTGCTCGACCGTGGTGACATCGACCGTGTTGCCAGGAAAGATCTCGTAGCCCAGCGGCATCCCCTCGCGTGTGACCACCAAGGCGATGTTCACCTGCACGCAGTCGGGACGGTGATCGCGCGAGTAGCCGCGTTTGCACAGGCTCGGATCGGCTACACCCTCGAAGTAGGTGCTCGTCACATCATAGAGCAGCAGGTCGTAGTCGAGATCGAACAACTCCCCGAAGCGCTGCACCAGGTGGGCTTCGATTGCCTGCTTGTGCGGCAGCAATCGATCCAGGCTGCGGTAGAGCCGCTCGTCGTAGATCGCCTCAGAGCCTACCCCGAGCAGATCCTCCAGCGCCGTGGTGCGGTACCAGCGCTCTGCCACGTGCAGTTCGCTGGATGGTTCGCACAGTCGACCAATCACCAGAATCGCAATGACATCGGACCACTGCACCGCTTCACGTCCACGAGGCAACAGGGTCGCAAGCAGCTCATCGAGCTGCAGCGCCTGCCACAGCTTCAGTCCCAGCCATACCGCCCCAAAGCTTCTCGAGCGTTCCAGGCGCACCGCATCGAGGCGAACCTTGACCGGTTCTCGAGATACCTCCGCGTCGAACAGCGAGCGTTGCGCATTTTCGCTCCCTCGCCCTGTCATCTCCCGGGCAAGCAGCCTCGCGCGGGCTCGACCCTCGGCGTCAAGCTCGCCCAACTGCGCCACCGTCTCCTGCACTACCTTGCGCCCGCGACGAACCGAACGCACCAAGCGCCAGTACACGTGGGTCTTGCCGTCTTTGCGTCGCGTGCTCGGGCGTAGGTACATGCCGCTATTGTCATCACGGCTGCCGGCCAACGACAACCCACTTGGTCGGCACTACACGCGCATTCTTCCCAAAACAGCGCTCCAAACGCGCTCGTGAATGTCGCCGCCCTACCAGTCCCCCCAATAAACATGGGGTCTGGTCGATTCACCACACCCCATCGAGGCACTCCAAAACCAAACCAACTGTGGAAGTTGGGTTAACCGCCTGGAGAAAAGCGCGCTGCCCCGCGTCGTCGTCGCCATGGACGAGGATGCCCAGTGCCGGTACGTCAGCATGGTCAGCGACCCGGGAAAGCACAGCCTTCACTGCACTGAGGTGAGTCGATCGTCCGAGCTGCCCAAGCTGCTCCTCGGTCACCTGCGAAAAGGTGGACTGCTTGTCGACGACCGTCACCTCACCGCGCGCTGCGGCAAGCGGGGTTCTTCCCTTCCACATCCAACAACTGGCGATTGCCCGCTCACGTAGGTCGGGTTTGTCCTTGAAGGGCGTGACGGTGCGCCAGGAGCCGGTCAAAGCGGAATGGAATGCGGCGAGGACCTTCGCGTGTGCCGCGGCGTCAATAATTGACTCGGGGTTCTCCAGAATGTTCTGTGCCGCGTTGCGGAGCTCATCCGCGGCAGTGCTCCCCGGTTCGGGCATCAGCACCGCCATCGGTGGGAACTTCTGCTGGCCCCACTTCCTGAGCGCCTCGTCGAACTCGATGTGCGTAATGGAGCGGTCCTTGCCCGGCGGAACCGACCCATACCAATATCCCGCGAGGAGCATGAACCCGTTCGCGTCCCTTACCCGCGTCCGGCACTTCTCGACCGTATCGTCATAGCCACTGACCCAGTCTTCCTCGCTCAAGAGGCACGCCGCTTCCGCCCTGTGAACGCACGCATCCTGAACGGCGAGGCGATAGTCCGTGAGATCCCTCACGGTGGAGCTTAGAAGCTCTGGCAGTTCTACCTGCAGTTGGTCGAGGTCGAAGCAGCCTTCAAAACACTCAAAGGTGATCTCGCCATCCGCCCCATCTTCCACCAGGCAGAGCACCGCATCGAAGCGCACATCTTTATCGCGTTCCTCGCCTACTGCTTGCACGTCACCCTCGGCCAGCAACTCAAAGCGCTCGCGCCCGGCCTCACGCCCCGTGCCGTGCTCGAGAAGTTCGCCGCCGTGCAGATGATCGACGTCTACGTGCCCACGACCGACGGGCGAGAATTGAGCCTCACGCGCTACACCCAGCCCGAGCCTGAACTGAACCTGCTGCTGGACAAACTCAAACTCTCCCTGCCCGCCCAGGCACCGCCGAAGATCAGCGCCGCTCACGCCGCCGCCGCAGCAACGCTCGTGTAGTGCAGACCTTTGGGGGTCACCTCATGTTGAATCAATTACTTGATACCCTCGCACCCCGCGAATCCGCTAACCCAACTTCCACAGCTGGTTTGGTTTTGGAGTGCCTCGATGGGGTGTGGTGAATCGACCAGACCCCATGTTTATTGGGGGGACTGGTAGGGCGGCGACATTCACGAGCGCGTTTGGAGCGCTGTTTTGGGAAGAATGCGCGTGTAGTGCCGACCAAGTGGGTTGTCGTTGGCCGGCAGCCGTGATGACAATAGCGGCATGTACCTACGCCCGAGCACGCGACGCAAAGACGGCAAGACCCACGTGTACTGGCGCTTGGTGCGTTCGGTTCGTCGCGGGCGCAAGGTAGTGCAGGAGACGGTGGCGCAGTTGGGCGAGCTTGACGCCGAGGGTCGAGCCCGCGCGAGGCTGCTTGCCCGGGAGATGACAGGGCGAGGGAGCGAAAATGCGCAACGCTCGCTGTTCGACGCGGAGGTATCTCGAGAACCGGTCAAGGTTCGCCTCGATGCGGTGCGCCTGGAACGCTCGAGAAGCTTTGGGGCGGTATGGCTGGGACTGAAGCTGTGGCAGGCGCTGCAGCTCGATGAGCTGCTTGCGACCCTGTTGCCTCGTGGACGTGAAGCGGTGCAGTGGTCCGATGTCATTGCGATTCTGGTGATTGGTCGACTGTGCGAACCATCCAGCGAACTGCACGTGGCAGAGCGCTGGTACCGCACCACGGCGCTGGAGGATCTGCTCGGGGTAGGCTCTGAGGCGATCTACGACGAGCGGCTCTACCGCAGCCTGGATCGATTGCTGCCGCACAAGCAGGCAATCGAAGCCCACCTGGTGCAGCGCTTCGGGGAGTTGTTCGATCTCGACTACGACCTGCTGCTCTATGATGTGACGAGCACCTACTTCGAGGGTGTAGCCGATCCGAGCCTGTGCAAACGCGGCTACTCGCGCGATCACCGTCCCGACTGCGTGCAGGTGAACATCGCCTTGGTGGTCACACGCGAGGGGATGCCGCTGGGCTACGAGATCTTTCCTGGCAACACGGTCGATGTCACCACGGTCGAGCAGATCGTCGGTTCGATGGAGGCGCGTTTCGGCAAGGCGAACCGGGTGTGGGTCATGGACCGGGGAATGGCGAGCGAGGATAACCTCGCGTGGCTCAATGAGAGCGGCCGGCGTTACGTGATCGGCACCCCGAAGGCGCAGTTGAAGCGCTGGCTCAAGCAGATTGAAGAGACGACCGACTGGCGGCACCTGCGCGACGATGTGGAGGTGAAGATCTGCCGCGGTCCGGACACGACCGAGACCTTCCTGCTGTGCCGCTCGGCCTCGCGCATCGACAAGGAGCGCGCCATGCACGAGCGGTTCAAGGCGCGCATTGAGGCGAGTCTGGACAGCCTCGAGCGGCGGATCGCGAAGAGCACCAAGGTGCTCGACCGGGGTGCGATCGAGCGCCAGATCGGGCGGCTGCTGGAGCGAAACAGCCGCACTGCCGGCGCCTTCTCGATCTCGGTCATCGATGACGATTCACATCCATCGGGGATTCGGCTGCGCCGCACTTACCGTCCCGACTGGGTCGACTGGGCGCGCCTTACCGAAGGCGTGTACATCCTTCGCAGCAACATCGCAGAATGGACCGACGAAGCGCTGTGGCGAACCTATATCCAACTCACTGAGGCCGAAGCCGCCTTCCGCGTGCACAAGTCCGACCTGGCGATGCGCCCGATCTGGCACCACAAGGCCGAACGCATCAAAGCGCACATCCTGATCTGCTTTATCGGCTACGCGCTGTGGAAGACGCTCCAGCAGTGGCAAGCGCGTGCGGGTCTCGGTCATTCGCCGCGAACGATCCTCACCGAACTCTCGCGCATTCACGCCGCCGATGTCGTGTTGCCACTCGCGGATACATCCAGCCGCGAGCTGCGCATCCGCTGTGTCGTTCGGCCTGAGCGCGAGCAGCAAATCCTGCTGCAGCACCTCGGCCTGGAATTACCCCAGCGACTGAAGCCGCCCGCAACACCACAAATGTAGTGCCGACCTCGGACCTTAACTTATTGATTTGGAGAGATCCACACCCTTGAACTGTGGAAGTTGGGCTAAGTCGGGTTAACCCAGGCGAAGAACCGCTCGGCAATCGGCTTGGCGTGCAGCAATCGATAGTCGAGCTTCCTGGCCGCGCTGAGGTTTTGGCTGCGGATGCGCTCTTCCACCGCATACAGGTCGCCGATCAAATCCAGTGCCTGTGCGGCAGCCTGCGGTTCGGCGCCTTGCGCTTCGAAGAACGCCCGCCGCGTATGAGCCCAGCATTGGGCGTGGGTGAGCCCGGTCTTCTCGGCGTATTGGGCGTAGGCGCGGTAGCCATCCGAGAGCAGCACGGCGCCCTCGGCGTGCGTCAGGCCGAGGGCCTGTCTGGCGTCAATTACTTTTTCCGGTGACGACAATTAACCTAAAAACCGCAGTTGCCTCTATGTGCAGTGCATCAAGCGGGGTTCCGATCGCGCTGCGAGCCAGTTGAATCCAATCACGTGAGTGGCGATGAACTCGCACACGCGCTGCCACACCGATATGACGGGCAACTGCTCCGCAGATCTTTTCCAGCCCTGCAACCGCTGGCTCACCGCGGTGAGCAGCGCTCGGGCGTGCGTTGCCTTTGCGTGCATCGGCGTGATCGACAGGTGAGTCTTGCCGGCATGGGAGGTCATGCGCCCGATCGCCGAGAGCAGGAACGGGCGGCTGGTGATTGCCTCCAGGCGCCCAGAAGTGGTTCCGTTTGTTTGAACAACTTTCCCCGATTTATAAGTGGACTCCGGGCAGATTGCTGAAGGTGCAGAGTTGTCCACGGCGGCGTGCGTCGCTTGCGACGAACGCAAAGCCGCGGTGGGCAACTCGGGGCGCACCCGGGACTTCATCTTACGCAGCCAAGCGCATGGGCGGCAGCGCTGCCAGATACTGCTCGTCGGGCGTGATGCGCCCCAGGCTCGAATGACTGCGATGCGTGTTGTACCAGGACAGATACTCGGCAATGTCGGTGCGTGCCGCGCTCACGCTGTCGTAGGCTTTCAGGTACACCCGTTCGTACTTCACGCTGCGCCACAGGCGCTCGACGAAGACGTTGTCGCGCCAAGCCCCGCGCCCGTCCATGGACAGCTTGCAGCCTTGCTCCAGCACGACCCGGGTGAACTCTTCGGCCGTGAACTGGCTGCCCTGGTCGGTGTTGACGATCTCAGGGGTGCCGTATCGGGCCAAGGCCTGTTCCATCACCTCTCTGGCGTGGCAGGCTTCCAGCGTGATCGCCACCTTGTGCGCCAGCACCTTGCGGCTGGCCACGTCCACCACGGCGGTGAGGTAGACGAAGCCCCGCGCCATCGGGATGTAGGTGGTGTCCAGCGCCCAGACCTGGTTGGCGCGGGTGATCGCCAGCTGGCGCAGCAGGTAGGGGTAGATCGTGTGGCCCGGCGCGGCTTTGCTGGTGCCCGGCTGGGGTGCCAGCGCCTCAATGCCCATGCGCAGCATGAGCGTTCTGATGTGGCGCCGTCCCGCATGGATACCTTGCCGGGCCAACTGGTCACGCAGCATGCGTGCACCCATGAAGGGGTGCTCCAGGTGCAGTTCGTCAATCTTGCGCATGAGTGCCAGATCGGCCGGGCTGACCGGCAAAGGCAAGTAATACACCGTGCCCCGACTGATGTTCAGCAGCTTGGCCTGGCGCGTGATGGAAAGCTCGTGGTCTCGGTCAATCATGGCTTTGCGCTCAGCAATCCCGCCTTGGTGAGCGCGCTTTCTAAAAAATCATTCTCCAGCGTCAACGCCCCGATCTTCGCGTGCAGCGGGGCGAGGTTCACCGGCTCGGGCGGGGCGCCAGAGCCAAAGATTTCGGCTGCGCGCTCGAGCAGCCGCCCCTTCCAGTCGGCGATCTGGTTCGGATGCACCTCGAACTGTTCGCACAGCTCCGCCATCGTGCGGTCCTCTCGCAAGGCGGCCAGGGCCACTCGGGCCTTGAACGCCGGATTGTGCGCGCGCCGCGTGCGCCGCGCCGATGCTTTCTTCTTGACCATCAGAAACTCCTTCTTGTCAGACCGCTTTCGGTCCGGCTTTATACCCGGAGTTTCCACTTATAGCGCTGTTCAAATTCGTGAGACCACTTCTCCCCTCGGGGTGGGCGAGTCGCACGAACAGGCTCCACCAGTTGTAGGCGAGCGCCACGGTCATGGCGGTGAGGCGGCAACGCTTCAGATCGTGCGTGGTGAAGCCGCCCCAGCCCCACTGGTTCTTCAACTCATCGAAGGCGTTCTCCGCATCGCCGCGGTCGCGGTACAGCTGCGCGATGGCGAGCATGTCGTAGGCAAGGTCCGTCACCAGCACGGCGTACTCGTAGCCCTTGGCCGGGACATGCTTCTCGACAAAGGTGGGGTTAAAGTCAAATCTGGTGTATGGGATGCCTTGGGCATGGGTTGATTAGGCGGCGAGCCGCTGCTGTTGCGGGTCATCGACGGGTGCCGGGACGCCGTCCCTGAAAACAGTGCCTGCCAGCAGTTCGGCGATACGTTCCACGGCGCGGATGCGGCGCCATGATCTCTGCGCTTCCTGTACCAGCTTGAAGGCCAGCCCGAGAAAGGTTGAGCGCGTGACGCAGTTCTTCGTTCGCGTGGTGCGATGCCGCACGGTAGCGAACGTCGATTCGATCGGGTTGGTGGTGCGCAGGTAATGGGATGGTCGCCCCTTCCCGAAGCGGCATCGATGTGCCAAGGTGGAAATGCGAATGTTCCACCAACCAGGAGAGGCGACCGAGATGAAGGTTACGACGATTGGGATCGATCTGGCAAAGAACGTGATCCAGGTGCATGGGGTCGATGAGCGAGGCAAGGCGGTGCTGAAGAAGCAGCTGAAGCGCAACCAGGTGGTGGCGTTCTTCGCCAACCTGCCGCCGTGCCTGGTGGGAATCGAAGCGTGCGCCAGCGCGCACCACTGGGCGAGGAAGCTACAGTCATTTGGGCACACCGTGAAGCTGATGGCCCCGCAGTTCGTCAAGCCCTACGTCAAGACGAACAAGAACGACGTGGCTGATGCAGATGCGATCTGCGAGGCGGTGAGCCGTCCGACGATGCGATTCGTGCCGGTGAAGAACGGCGAACAACAGGCGGTGCTGTCGCTGCACCGGGCCCGGCAAGGCTTTGTGAAGGCACGCACTGCCCAGGCCAACCAGATTCGGGGATTGTTGGCGGAGTACGGGATCGTCATCCCACAGGGCATTGGCCACATTGCCAAGCGCCTGCCCGAGATCCTGGAGGACGGCGAGAACGATCTGCCCGGTGCCTTTCGCCAGCTGCTGGATCGACTCGGCGATCACCTGAAGGAGTTGGACCGCCAAGTGGGCGAGTTGGAGGTGCAGATCCAGAGCTGGCACCGGGAGCATGCTGCGAGCAAGAAGCTGGCACAGATTCCAGGTATCGGTCCGATCACCGCCAGCGCCCTGGTGGCCTCGATCGGGGATGCGAAGAGTTTCGAGAATGGACGGCAGCTCGCGGCCTGGATCGGATTGGTGCCGCGGCAGCACTCCAGTGGCGGCAAGCAGCAGCTGTTGGGCATCAGCAAGCGTGGCGACACGTACCTGCGCACGCTGCTCATTCACGGCGCGCGGGCGGTGATCCGGGTGGCCGAACGCAAGGCGGGACACACGGACAGTTGGCTGGCGCGGCTGATGGGACGGCGCAACAAGAACGTGGCGGCGGTGGCGCTGGCGAACAAGAACGCCCGCACCGTCTGGGCGCTGCTCGCGCATGGTCGGGACTACCAGGCCGACTATGAACCGGCACCCGCAGCGGCATGAACACGGGTTTCCCACAGCGCCGCTCGCCTCTGGTGAGAGAGGCACCGCCGGCGAGCGGCGCCATGGAAAACCCTGCGGCGTAGCAGCGCAACCGTACTAGGTTTCGTAGAAAGGAACTCCACCGATTGTTCAGGCAATCATGACGTGATGGCAAGATAGGTCAGACCGTGAATGGCTTAGCCTGCTGGATTCACAGCACTAAAGAGTGCGTGCAAGTGATGAGGCGCCATTCAGCGTATTCCATCAGGGACAGAGGCGATGCCTCGCAAGAGTCCGGATCTATGGCTGCAATCTTTACCTTCCTACCGTCATCGACTGAATGCTTGACATACCGGGGCGACCATCTATGAATCCAGTGCTCGGCCGGAAAGTCGTAGAAGGCGAGCAGTGCTTCGCGATCCTTGGCGAGCTTGTCGGTTGCCTTCGGGTACTTGGCGCCGTAGGTCTTCAGGAAATGATCGAAAGCGGTGATCGCCTGTGGCCGCGTCGGCGCCATCCAGATCTCATGCAGATCCGCCTTGGCTTTGGCCTGCAGCGACTTGGGCAGGGCGTTGAGGACGTTGGCCGTCTTGTGTACCCAGCAGCGCTGGCGGCGCGTGTCAGGAAATACTTCGTCGAGCGCGGCCCAGAACCCCAGCGCGCCGTCGCCCACGGCAAGCAAAGGGCCGGCGCCCAAGCCGCGCGCGGCAAGGTCGCGCAAGACATCGAGCCAGGATTCCTTGGATTCGCGTAGCCCGTCGCCGATCGTGACCAGTTCTTTCTTTCCCTCGGGCGTCACGCCAATGATGACCAGCAGGCATTGCCGGACGTCGTCTTCCTGCCGCAGCCCGGTATGAATACCGTCGACCCACCAGTAGACGTAGCGGCTGGCCGATAGATCCCGCTTCATCCAGCCGGCGTATTCTGTCGCCCATTCGCTCTTCAGGCGAGAAACCACGTTCGGGCTCAAACCCTTGGCCTCATCGCCAAGCAGCACCGTCAGCGCCTCGCGCATGTCGCCGGTCGAGATGCCTTTCAGGTACAGCCACGGCAATGCCGCCGATACGCGCTGGGAGCGGCGAACAAACGGCGGCACCAGCGCTGAGTTGAACTTGATGCCACCACCCGAGCGGTCGCGCACTTTCGGCACCCGTACTTCGACATTGCCGATCGCCGTGAGTACCTCGCGCGCCGGCAGATAGCCATTCCTCACCACCGCCCGCTGCCCACCCAGCACCTTTACGTTGCCGTACTCGGCCAGCAATTCCTGAACCTCGACCTCGATCGCCTTCTGGATCAGTTCCCGCGCCCCGCGCCGAATCAGTCCCTCCAGCGACAAGCCCATCTCCGATTGCTCGGCGATCCCCTTCTTCGTATCCTTCATCTCGGCGTGCCCCTCTGTTTGCTGAAAATCGATCTCGATAATCAATTCTCAGCAGAGGCACGCCGCCTCTTCAACCCCCTACCTGCCACTCGGGCTCATACACCACTTTCGACTTTAGCCCCGACAAGGCCAGGCGCAGTTGCTGCTCATCGCTGAGCAGCACTTCGCCCTGCAGCGGGCGACGCAGAATCACGATACGCCGCGCTCGGCTCCAACCCATGAGCTGGATCATTCCCTCCTGAGCTTGCCAGCCTTGCCCTGCATCGCACCACTGTCCGCTGGCGAAGCTGCGCTCGATATAGCGCTTGACGTTCTTCGTGAGCCGCAGCTTGAACAAGTAGCGCACCGCGCGGGCTTCCAGCGCCGCCATCGTCGGCTCGCCGCCCTGGCCGCAGTCGCCGCGCACCAGCGCCGGACGCTTCTCGCTTGGCAAGCGCTCGATCAACTCGATCAGTCCAGGCAGGGTGGTGTTGGCGTGGCTTTGATTGCCCGCGGCCACCGTGACCGACAGCATCAGTCGCAGCCCCGCCATCTGGTAGGTATGGTAGGCGTGCGAGGGACGCCCCGGCTTGTGCGGGTTGTAGCCGATCAGCGCCCCTTCCTGCTTGCCGTACAGCGGCTTGACCGTCACATCGGTGTCGAGCACCCACGGCGCCGAGAGCAACGGCAGCACACTGGCATCCAGATGAGACTGCAACCAGCCCACCCCTGCGTCCTCATCGAGCGCCTTCAGCGCCCGGCGCACCGTGTCTTCTGAGACGATGGCCTTCATCCCCAGCAACCCCGCACTGACCGCGTCAGCGCGCAGGGCCGCGATGTGCGCATAGCGCCAGTGCCCCGCGAGCACCGACAAGAACAGCGTCCCCAGCACGTCGCCAATCTGCGATCCGTTCGGGCTCGCATAACGCAACGGGCAACTCTCGACCCAGCGCCGGTACAACCCCGTGAGATTCAGAAACTCCGCAAAATACGCCATCTGACCGAACGGCGTGGCCGCTTCACGCTGGTTCCAGCGCACCTGCACTGGGCCTCCGAGCGCCTCGACCCCCAGCACCGTCAGCGCCTCGTGCACCGCAGCAGCACCGCGCTTTTTCGCCTCACCCATTTGGTGGCTCCCCCAATAGCAACTTCCCCTCGCTCACTCAAAAGGTTGCACAACGGCAAGATCGCCGTTTGCCGTTTTTAGGTTCATAGGCCTCCTCGAATCTCATCTTTCGGATCTCCTGTAGCAGTTCCGTCCGCGTCATCACGCACCTCCTTCAGGTACCTATGACAACCGGACAGATCACGTACTACAAACCCGGACAGATCACGAACTCGCGACAGTTCGATTGTCGAGGCAGCGTTTTCTCATTATTATGAATTGCGCTGTGGGGACGTAGCTCAGCTGGGAGAGCGTCGCGTTCGCAATGCGAAGGTCGGGAGTTCGATCCTCCTCGTCTCCACCAAAATTCAGTAACTTGTTGAGCATGCAATAACTTCTGCTCAAGCACTCGCCCGGATGGGGACCAGTGTCCCAAACCGGTGTCCCAAATGGGTGAGTGAATGTCGGTCCGACTCCCTTCTCATCTTCATCGCAACCGGCACGGCGATGATCCGCCGCTCGCTCTTCTGGCCGAAGAGCTGACGCTTGAACCAGTCGAGTTGATGCTTGGCCGCTGCCAGTTCGCGGCTCAGATCGACGACCTGCTGAGGGCGCAAGGCGGCCGCTTCGTCGAGACTGAGAGCGCGCGTGATGGTCGTCCAATTCATGCCACCATTATACCGTAGGCATTGTCGCTGGGGGACTGTCGATAGCGCTTTCTGACGACTTTCGCGTCGATGCCTTCGAGCAGCAGCTTGAGCCCGGTCCAGTCCATTTCACGCGTCGTGACACAGCGCCAGTCGGACAGGAATCTTCCCTGCTCGAGCCGCTTCGCCCACAGGCAGAAGCCGGTGCGGTCCCAGTACAGCACCTTCATCTGCGTCGCACGGCGGTTGATGAACACGAACAGTCGCCCGCTCAAGGGATCCTGACCCAGCTCCTGGCGCGTCAGGGCGTACAGACCATCGTACGATTTGCGCAGGTCGACCGGCCGACCATACACATGCACCCGCACCTGGCCTTCCGGAAAGAACATCAGCTGCGCACCAGATGCACAATCAGCCCGTCGCCGAGATCGAGTTTGAGATCGAGCCGCGGCCTGGGCAACGACGTGCAATTCAGTGCGCCAAGATCGACGAAAGCCGCGCCCGGTTGGGGGTGAACCACTTCGCCGCCAAGACGCCCGTCGCCCAGCAGACCACGCCAACGATAAAAACTCGCCGCGCTGATCGATTCGCGCTGGCAGAACGCCTCAACACTCAATCCACTGCGCGCGAAGCGCGACAACAACGCACCCCACTCGCCCTCACTGCGCTGTACCCACTTGCCCTTCCTGCTTCCCGCCATTGGCTTCGCTCCCGTAGGTGTGTCATCTCGGAAGCAATTCTCCTGATCGCACACCCACAGGGAAGAACGCCACAGGGTTACCGCTTACCGCTTGCTGGCCTCACTGGGGCGCTTCTCGGAGAAGCTGGCGGTGTTGGGCGCGCACGCCGAAGGCGATGCGGTCACGGTCGGCGCCCGTATCGTTGGACCTGGACTGATCTTCGAGCGCCTGTGGCAACAACTGGGCATCGATCGGGTGCTCACTGAGCTGGCCGGCGAACGGCGCTTTGGCTTCTCGCTGGAGCGTGCGGTGTTCGTGAGCGTGCTGCATTGCGTATTCCGGACCAACGTGACCGTTGATTCCGGGCGAACGTGACCGGTGATTCCGGAGCAACGTGACCGCGATTTCCGATCGAACGTGACCGGTGATTCCGGAGCAACGTGACCGGCGATTCCGGCCGAGCGTGACCGATTTTTGCCCCACGGGCGGATCGGCGGTCACGATCCGGAGTCGGTGATCCCGAGCGAGCGGAACGAACCCCGGGTCGGCGCTGGATTTCCATTGCCGCAGGCTACCCTCTCCGATTTCTTGGAGAAATGGGATGCCTGCCAGTCGGAGAGCCATGCGCAAGATTATCGATGTCCTACGTCTGAAGTTCGAGACGGGTCTCAGCCACGAACGCATCGCCGCCGCCACCAAGCTATCCAAGGGGGCGGTGACGAAGTATGTGCAGCGCGCCCGCGATGCCGGTCTGGGCTGGCCGCTGCCACCGGAGGTGGACGAGGCGCGGCTCGAGGCGTTGCTGTTCCCGCACGCCGCACCGGCGGTGGAACGCTACGCCGCGCCCGACTTCGCGCACCTGCACCAGGAACTCAAGCGTAAGGGCGTCACCTTGCAGTTGCTGTGGGAGGAGTACGCCGAGGCCCATGCCGGCCAGGCGTATCGCTACAGCCAGTTCTGCCTGCACTATCACCGCTTCGCGCAGAGCCTGAAGCGCTCGATGCGCCAGGTCCACCGCGCTGGCGACAAGCTGTTCATCGACTACTCCGGTGACACGGTGCCGATCATCAACCCGGGCACCGGCGAGATCCGCGGCGCCGAGATCTTCGTCGCGGTGCTGGGCGCGTCGTCCTACACCTACGCCGAGGCGACCTGGAGCCAGCAACTGCCGGACTGGATCGCCTCGCACGTCCGCTGCTTCGAATTCATGGGCTGCGTCGCCGCGCTGCTCGTCCCGGACAATCTCAAGAGCGCGATCAAGCGCGCCTGCCGCTACGAACCGGAAGCGACCTCGACTTACGAGGACTTGGCGCGGCATTACAGCACCGCCATTCTGCCGGCGCGGCCGTTTCATCCGCGCGACAAGCCGGCCGTCGAAGCGAGCGTGCTCCTGGTGCAACGTTGGATTCTGGCCCGGCTCCGGCACCGTCAGTTCTTCTCGCTCGAAGCCCTCAACGCGGGCATTGGCGAGCTGCTCGTCATCTTGAACAACCGCCCGTTCCAGAAGCTCGACGGGTGTCGCCGCAGCGTCTTCGAGACCATCGACCGGCCGGCAATGACGCCGCTGCCGGCAACGCGCTACGAATTCGCCGAGTGGAAGAAGGCGATCGTCAACATCGACTACCACGTCGATGTCACCGGCCACTACTACAGCGTCCCGCATAGCCTGGTCCGACAGAAGATCGAGGCTCGCTTCACCGCCACCGCGGTCGAATGTTTCTTCAAAGGCAACCGGGTGGCGGTCCATGTGCGCTCCAGCCTGCGCGGCCGCCATACCACGGTGGCCGAACACATGCCCGAGGCGCACCGCAAGCACATGCAGTGGACGCCTGGGCGATTGTTGAACTGGGCATTGGACATCGGCCCCGCCACCGGCGACGTGGTCAAGTGGCAGTTGGAGAACCGCCCGCATCCCGAGCAGGGCTACCGCGCCTGTCTGGGCCTGCTCAATCTCGCCAAGCAGTTCACCGCGGCGCGCCTGGAAGCGGCCTGTCGCCGAGCGTTGACCATCGGCTCGCCCACCCGCAAGAGCATCAAGTCGATCCTGGAGGCGAAACTCGACGCTCACCCCGAGTTGTTCCCCGCGGTCGATCAACCACCTGCCGCCATCCCGCCGGCGCACGGCAACGTGCGCGGGGCGGATTACTTCCGTTCCACCTCACCCGGAGACGTTGACCCATGCTCATCCAACCCACCCTCGATACATTGAACCGGCTCAAGCTCCATGGCATGGCCGCCGCCCTGTCCGAGCAGCTCACCCAGAGCGCGGCCATGGGCCTCGCCTTCGACGAGCGCCTCGCGCTGCTGCTCGACCGCGAAGTCGTCCACCGCGACAATCGCCGCCTGGCGCGGCTGCTGCAACTGGCGCAGCTCAAGCAACGCGCCTGCGTCGAGGACATCGATTACCGCGCCCGCCGCGGGCTGGATCGCAGCCAACTGACCAGCCTCGCCAGCTGCGACTGGATCCGCCAGGCGCACAATCTCCTGATCCACGGTGCCACCGGCTGCGGCAAGACCTTCATCGCCTGCGCGCTCGCCCAGCAGGCGTGTCGGCAAGGTCTGTCCGCGCTTTACCTGCGCGCGCCGCGGTTGTTCGACGAACTCAGCGTCTGCCACGCCGACGGCAGCTTCCGCAAGCGCCTTGCCGCCATCGCCAAAGTCGATCTCGTCCTGATCGACGACTTCGCCATCGCCCCGATGGGCGCGCGCGAGCGCACCGACTTGCTCGAACTGCTCGACGATCGTGTCGGCACTCGCTCCACGCTCATCACCAGCCAGCTTCCGGTTGAGCATTGGCACGACTACCTCGGCGATCCGACCCTCGCCGACGCCATCCTCGACCGGCTCGTGCACGGCGCCCACAAGCTCCATCTCGAAGGAGAATCGATGCGCAAACGCACCGCCGTCAGCACCGACAAAATCGCGTCCGGCAAGAAGAAAATTGACGGAGCGTGACCGCTCAAGGTACAAACCCAGCACAGCGCTGACCCGATGTTCCTGTCGGTCACGTTCACCCGGAAATCGCGGTCACGTTGCTCCGGAATCCGCGGTCACCTTCAGCCGGAAACACCGGTCATCTTCGCCGGAATACGCACTGCATCGCTTGTTTGCCCCCGGATCGGATCGCGCGGCGGAAAAGTGGAAGTCGTCGTATGCGATCAGTGGCGGCGAATTGCTCGAACTGCACCAGTTCTATCGGGCGATGGGTTGGCTCGGACAACCGCTCGCGCCGGTCGATTCGGGCGGCATGCGCTTGCGCACCCGCAAGGACTTGATCGAGGAGCGGCTGTTCGAGCGGCGCCGCGATCTGTTCAGCGCGCTCGATATCGTGTTCTTCGATACCACGTCGATCTACTTCGAGGGTGAAGGCGGGCACACGCTTGGTCAGTACGGCCACAGCAAGGATCACCGTCCGGACTTGAAGCAGATGGTGGTCGGTGTGGTCGTCGATAACGAGGGCCGGCCGATCATGAGTGAGCTGTGGCCAGGCAATACGGCCGACGTCAAGAGCCTGGTGCCGATCGTCGATCGGCTGCGCGGCTACTTCAAGATGAACGAGATCTGTATCGTCGCCGATCGCGGCATGATCAGCCAAGCGACAATCGGCGAGATCAAGCAGCGCGGCTGGAAGTACATCCTCGGTGTGCGCATGCGCCGCTTCAAGGAGGCTAAAAAAGCTAGCAACAATAACTTGAACATTTACGCCTGGCGACGTGGATGGCGAGTGCGGATCCGGTAGTTCCATTCGCCGTGGAACTCGTCGCGTTCGATTGACACCGTTGCCAGTTCTTCGTCCGTCACTTTGATCCCGGCATCGTAGGTCTTCTCATCGAGCTCGGCGCGCACGCGCAGGCCTTGCGCTGTGGTCACACTGCCGATCAAGTTGACTACGATCTGCCGACTCAGCAGCGGTCGGCCCCGCCAGTTGTTGGTGATGTGGCAGAACATGCGATGCTCGATCTTGTTCCACTTGCTCGTGCCCGGCGGGAAGTGGCAGACCTGCACCGTCAACGCGAGCTCGTCTGCCAGGCGCTGCAGTTGCACGCGCCACAGCCGCACGCGATAGCCGTTGCTGCCGCCGCAGTCGGCGGTGATCAACAGGCGCCGTGCCTTGGGATAGAGCGGCCGACCCATCTCGAGCCACCAACGTCGAATGCTCTGGACCGCGAACTCCGCCGTGTCGTGGTCGATGCCCACGCTGACCCAGCCCTCGTTGGCCGTCACGTCGTAGACGCCGTAGGGCGCAACCTTGCCCAGTTCTTCGTCGATAAAGTCGTGCACGCGCACCGGCTCAGGTCGCCCCGCAGGCTGCCACTCGCGCCCGGCGTTCTTGAAGTCCCCGATCAGTTCCTTCTTCTTCGTGTCCACCGAGATCACGGGTTGCCGCTGGCGTTGGTAGCGGGCCACCATCGTCGGAGATGTGCTGGAACTGCGCATCGCGATCCGGATGCTGGGCGCCTTCACGGGTCTTTCGTACCGACTGCAGGCTGTAGTTGAGTTGCGCCAGCAGCCCGCACACGGTGCGCTGACTCACGCGGTGGCCTCGCCCATTGAGCTCCTCGGCCAGCCGCGTCGTGCTCTTGCAGGTCCAGCGCAACGCCGACATCGGATCGCCTCGGGTGGCCGGCTCCACCAGCGCATCGAGGTCTCGAAGCAGTGTCGGGTCAATGCTGACCAGCTTCTTGCGGCCGCCTCCGGGCGCGCGCACCCGTTTGCCACTGTCGGCAAAGGACACCCCCCTGGACGGCTTGATCGCTGCTTCGATTTCGGCCAGCCCTGCGTATACCGTGGTCCGCGACACCCCCGTTGCCCTGGCCACCAAACTCACGCCGCCACGCCCCAGACTACGCGCCTCTGCAGCCACCCACAGGCGTAACGTCGCTTCGTCCAGTCGCCCAGCAAGTGCTCGATACTTGGCTTCAACTACTTGCGCAGTGTCCACCTGGGCATGGTGGCCCCGTACCTGAAAGTGTTCAACTGATTGTTGCTAGCATCCTAACGAAGACGTGCTGGCCCGCGCCGGACGCTACCAGGAAGTCTATCCGAAGCGCGACGATCCGAAGGCACCGGCCCCACTCAAGGTCAAGGAGGTCCGGGGCGAGGATCGCCGCTACGTCGTCTGTCTCAACGAGAACCAGGCCACCAAGGATCGACATGACCGCGAAGCGATCGTCGCATTGCTCCAAGCGGCGCTCAAGGCCGGTGACAAGCAGCTGATCGGCAACCGCGGCTACCGCAAGTACGTGCAGACCATCGGCAGCCGATTCGCCATCGACGAGGACAAGATCCGCGCCGAAGCGCGCTTCGACGGCAAGTGGGTGTTGACGACCAACACCGATCTATCGGCGCGCGAGCTCGCGCTCAAGTACAAGCAGCTGTGGCTGGTCGAAGCCATCTTTCGTACCGCCAAGAGCCAGCTCGACACGCGCCCCATCTTCCACCAGTGCGATGACACGATCCGCGGCCACGTCTTCTGCTCATTCCTCGCTTTGTTGCTGCGCGTGGAGCTCGAAGAACGTCTCGCGCACCGCGATTGGAAACTGGAGTCGGCCGACATCGTTCATGATCTCGATCATCTGCAGGAGATCGCGCTCAACGTCGGTGGTAAAGCGTATGCCCTGCGCACCGAGGCGAAAGGCGCCGTCGGCAAAGTGTTTCAGGCTTGCGGCGTCGCATTACCGCCCACCGTGCGCAGCGCTGAATAGCAGCCACGGTGGAACCACGAGCGGCGTGCCGGCCGTGTCACTACGTAGGTACGCGCGCCTTCTCTTACTTTACGTCCGGCTGCGGGAAGATGACTCCGCCGAACAGCAGGTAGCCCAACTTCCACAGTTCGGAGGCAGAGACGTGGATTGTGCCGCTGTTGCGCGGCGGCAATACTGTCTTTTCATTCTGTAGCGCCTGATCGGCGGATCGCCGATGGGTCGGACTTGGGCTGTGATCGCGGAAATGCGCGTGTAGTGGCGACCAAGTATCTTGCCGTGGTGTCGGACTGTGCTGACAATGCAGACCATGTATCTGCGACACACGACGCGACGCAAGGACGGCAAGACACACGTCTATTGGTAGCTGGTGCGCTCGGTTCGGCAGCAGACAGTGGCGCACCTCGGAGAACTCGACGCCGAGGGCAGAGCACGCGCAGCGCAGCTTGCCTAGGACGTGAAAGCCGCGCAATTGCAGCTTGCGCTTCAGCGTCGCCTCGGTGAGCGGACCGTCTTCGTCCGGATTCCAAGGCTCGACCCTCATGGGCTACCGCTTCTTCAGCTCGTCGCGGATCTCGCGCAGAAGGACGATGTCCGCGGGGTCGTCCGGAGGCGGCGGCGGTGGCGTTTGCGCCCGCAGCCTGTTGATCCACTTCACCATCATGAAGATGATGAAGGCCAGGATCACGAAGTTGAGCGCGATGGTGACGAAGTTGCCGTAGGCGAAGACCGGCACACCCGCCTTCTTGAGTCCGTCGAGCGTTTGCGGGGCGTCCGGCGGGATGTCCTTGAGCGCGATGTAATAGTTCGAAAAGTCGAGGCCGCCGAAGATGCGACCCACGATCGGCATGATGAGGTCGCTCACGATGGAATCGACGATCTTCCCGAACGCGCCGCCGATGATGACGCCCACCGCGAGGTCCATCACGTTGCCCTTGAGGGCGAATTCCTTGAACTCGCTCAGGATGCTCATTGTTTACGCTCCTCTTCCACGTGTCGAGGGTCGGTCGCAGCACTCGCCGTGCGCATCGGCCGTGCGCAGCTTTGTCTGGCGATAGCAGGGTGAATGTCGCATTCGGGCCATCGCGGCCCTTTGCAACGCAACCCGCGGCGGCGTGTGGTCACATACCGCCGAAAACCTTCTTGAGCAGGGTGCTGCCGGTCCCGATGGGATCCTTGCGGATGGCCTTTTCCTGCTGCGCCATCACGAGGAAGAGGCCGTCGAGCGTCTTCTGCGTGACGTAGCCCTCGACGTTGGCGCTCTTCGCGTCCAGCACGCCAAACTTCGAAGCCTGCCCGGCGACCGCGTTGTATTTCTCGGCCAGATCAACCTTTGCGGTGGCCTGCCTCACGATCGGAAGAAACTTCGCAGTGAGCTGCTCGGAAGTCGTACGCTTGAAGTATTGCGTCGCGGCGTCATCGCCGCCGGTGACGATGGCCTTCGCGTCCTGGAAGGACATGTTCCTGATGGCGTTCGTGAACAGCGGCTTGGCCTCCACCACGGCCGACTCGGCTGCGCGGTTCATGGCAACCACCAGCTCATCCGCCTGCTTGCCCATGCCCATCATGCGCAGTCCGCTCTCGGCCGTCTTCAGCGCCCCCGGCAGGGGAATCTTGACTTGCGGATTGCCGAGGAAGCCGTTCGCCGTTCCGAGCTGGGCGATGGCGGCTGCTGAACTCTTCTCGAGCGCCTCCTTCAAACCGGCGACCGATTCGGAATTGGTGAGGTTTGCCACATCGGCCTGCGCGAGCGGGAGGGCGATGACAAATCCAAGCATGGCCAGAATGTTGCGCATTACGATCCTGTCGATATGAGTCTGTGCGAGCGAATATGCCCAAACTTCCCCGCGGCGGCAACCTGTCCACCCGGCGAGCAGGCGTTTCCCTGCTGCTTTTGCTGACCGTCGCGCTCACCGCGTGCGGCGGACCTCGGCCGGCGCCCGATGTCACCTTCACGAGCTTGAACGGCAACGAGCTCGCACTGCGGGATCTGCACGGAAAGGTCGTCGTAGTTAACTTCTGGGCCACAAGCTGCGCGATATGCATTCGGGAAATGCCCGATCTTGCGCACCTTCAGCGGCGCTTCGGCGATCGTGGGGTGACGCTGATCGCGGTCGCGATGCGCTACGACCCGCCGAACCGTGTGCTGGAGTATGTCGCGGGTGCGGCGCTGCCTTTCGCCGTTTCGCTCGATCCGATGGGGAAGATCGAAGGCGCTTTTGGCGGCGTCAGCGGAACGCCGACCACCTTCGTCATCGACAAGCGCGGGCAGATTGTCCAGCGCATCAGGGGTGCGCCGGATTTTGCACGCCTGCACACCCTGCTCGAAGCGAAGCTGAAGGAGCCCGCCTAGCCTGCTAGACCACGCCGGCCTCGTGCGCCTGGCGGTCTGCGTGGTAGCTCGATCGCACCATCGGCCCGCAGGCCGCGTGACTGAAGCCCAGTGCCAGCGCCTCGCGCTCGAACCGGCCGAACACCGCGGGCTCGACATAGCGCAGCACCGGCAGATGGCCTTCGCTCGGCTGCAGGTACTGGCCGACCGTGAGCATGTCGACGTCGTGGGCGCGCAGGTCGCGGATCACGCCGACGATCTCGTCGTCGGTCTCGCCGAGCCCCACCATCAACCCGGACTTGGTCGGAATGCCCGGCAGCCGTGCCTTGAAGTCCTGCAAGAGCTTGAGCGAGTGCGCGTAATCGGAGCCGGGGCGCGCTTGCATATAAAGCCGCGGCACCGTCTCGAGGTTGTGGTTCATCACGTCCGGCGGGCACTGCGCGAGGAGATCGAGCGCGCGGTCGAGCCGCCCGCGGAAGTCGGGGGTGAGGATCTCGATCTTCGTGGCAGGCGAATGCTCTCGCACCGCCCGAATGCAGTCTACGAAATGCTGCGCACCGCCGTCGCGCAGGTCGTCGCGGTCCACGCTGGTGATCACGACGTACTTGAGCCGCATTGCCGCAATCGTTCTGGCGAGATTCAGGGGCTCGTCCGGGTCGGGTGGCCGTGGCCGTCCGTGGGCCACGTCGCAGAACGGGCAGCGGCGTGTGCACAAATCGCCGAGAATCATGAACGTCGCGGTGCCCTTGCTGAAGCACTCGCCAATGTTGGGGCACGAGGCTTCCTCACACACTGTGTGCAGGTTGCTCGCGCGGAGCGCGCGCTTCACCTCGCCGAAGGTCGCACTGCTCGGAGCCTTGGCGCGGATCCACTCCGGCTTTCGCAGGCGCTCGTGGGGCACGATCTTGATGGGGATGCGTGCGGTTTTCGCGGCGCCGGTCTGCTTGTCCAGGGGAGAGCTCATGCCAGGCTCCGAGTCAATCGAGGAGGTCCAACAGATGTCGACTCAGTCGCACGCCGGCGGCGTCCACGCCGAGGTCGAGACCGAGATCGCACGTGCGGGTCACCGGCATTCCCGCATGCCCGCAGGGATTGATGTCGGCGAACGGCGCCAGATCCAGGTCGATGTTCAGGGCAACGCCATGGTAACAGCACCCGTTCTTCACGCGTAGGCCCAGCGCCGCGATTTTTGCATCGCCGACATACACGCCCGGCGCTTCCACGTTACCCTCGGCCGCGACCCCTTCTTCCGCGAGCAGCGCGATCACCGCGCGCTCCATGCGCCGGACCAGCTCACGCACCCCGTAGCTGCGGCGGCGGAGATCGAGCAGCAGGTAGATCACGAGCTGCCCCGGACCGTGATAGGTGATCTGCCCGCCGCGGTCGACCCGGACCACCGGGATCTCCGAGCGTCGCAGCAAATGATCGGGTGTGCCGTTCAAGCCGACCGTAAAGACCGGGAAATGCTCGACGATCCAGAGCTCGTCGGAGGTCTCGGGCGCGCGGGTCTCCGTGAACGCCTGCATTGCGCGCCACGTGGGCTCGTATTCGACGCGGCCGAGGCTGCGGATCACCGGCACCGGGGGGAGCAGGACGCCAGAAGGGGGCAGGCGCCACGGGCGCCCCTACCATTGGTGACCATTTTTCCCTTCCCGCTTCTACAGCACCATCACCACCAGAGGGTGGTCGGACAGCTCCCGGTACAGCGCGTCGAGCTGTTCACGGGAAGTGACGCGGATGGTCGCGGTCACGCTCAAGTATTTTTTTGCCCGGCTCACCCGCATCTCGAGCGTGCCGGGATCGAAGTCCGGGGCATGTCGCCGCACGATGTCGACCACCGTCTGGGCGAAGCCCGCTTGCGAGGTGCCCATGATCTTGATGGGAAAATCGCAGGGATACTCGATCAGACTCGTGACCTCGCCGGTGCTTACGCTCATGCTCCCGCGGCAGGCTGCAGGGTGCGGCCGGTCGCCGCGCTCGCCGCCTTGTACTCCTGAAAAAGCGCGTGCATGCGCCGGAACACGGGGCCGGGTGTGCCGGGCCCCACCGGCCGGCCGTTCAGCGTCGTGATCGCCAACACCTCCTTGGTGGACGACGTGAGCCAGAGCTCGTTCGCGGAGAGCGTCTCCTGCTCGGTAACCTCGCGCACCTGATGCGGCAGACCGCTCGCCGCCGCCAGCTCGAGCACGAGATCGTAGGTGACGCCGGGAAGCATGAGGTGGCTCTTCGGCGGGGCGAGAAGAAGACCGCCAGCGACGACGAAGACGTTGCTGGCAGCCCCCTCGGTGAGAAAGCCGTCGCGGAACAGCACCGTCTCCACCGCGCCGGCGTCGACAGCAAACTGCCGCAGCAGCACGTTGCCCAGCAGCGCGATCGACTTGATGTCGCACCGGCCCCAGCGGTAGTCGGTCGCGGTCACCGCTGCGACGCCGCGCTCGATCTCCTCGCGGGATGGAGTGGCGAGCGGGCTGCTCATCATGAACACGGTCGGCGTCGCATCCTGCGGGAAGGCGTGGTCGCGTTTGGCGACGCCGCGCGTCACCTGCAGGTAGACGCACTGGTCCGGCCACGATTGGCGCTCGACGAGGCCGCAAAGCAACGCCTCCCAGTCGTGCGCGGGGTACGGATTGGCGATGCGGATCGCGCCGAGACTGCTCTCGAGGCGAGCGAGGTGCTGGCGCAGGCGAAATGGCGTGCGCGCATATACCGGGATCACCTCGTAGACGCCGTCCGCGAAGATGAAGCCGCGGTCCTGCACCGGCACGCGGGCCTCAGCCAGGGGCAGCCACGCCCCGTTCAGATAGACAGTGGGATCGCTCACTGCGGCAGCCAGAGTCGGAGCGTATCGAGACCGCGACCGAAAAAGCCCGCCACCGGCACGCTCGCGAGCGCCACCAGCGGATACTCGCCGAGCGGCTTCTCCTCCAGAGAGAGCTTGAGCATGCCGACCTCCTGGCCGGCTGCGAGCGGTGCGAGGAGCGGCTGACGCGTCTCCATCGAGGCCTTGAGCTTCGCGGCGTCGCCCTTGGGCAGCGCCAGATAGAAATCCTGATCGAAGCCGATCCTCACGTCGTTCTCCGCGCCCTTCCATACCCGGAGCGTCGCCACGGTCTGATCCCTCGCGTACACCTTGACCGTATCGTAGAACTGAAAGCCGTAATTGAGAATCTTCTGACTCTCGGTCGCACGCGCCGCCTCGGAGGCGGTGCCGGTCACGACCGAAATGAGGCGCCGGCTGTCACGCTTCGCCGAGGCCACGAGGCAGTAGCCGGCGGCCTCGTGGTGCCCGGTCTTGACGCCGTCCACGTAAGGATCAGTCCAGAGCAGGCGGTTGCGGTTCGCCTGCGTGATGTTGTTGTAGCGAAACTCCCTTTGCGCGTTCAGCTTGTAGTGCTCCGGAAAACTGCGGATGAGCGCCGCGGCGAGGAGCGCCATGTCGTAGGCCGTCGTGTAGTGCTTGGGGTCCGGCAGGCCGGTCGAGTTCACGAAGTTCGTGTTCTTCATGCCGAGCTTCTGCGCCTGTTGGTTCATCATCTGCGCGAACACCTCCTCGCTGCCGGCGATGGCTTCGGCGAGCGCGATGCAGGCGTCGTTGCCGGACTGGATCACCATGCCGTGGATCAACTCTTCCACGGTCACCGGCTTTTGCGGCTCGATGAACATGCGCGAGCCCTGCGCCTTCCAAGCCCTCGGCGAAACCGGTACCACCTGATCCAGCGCGATGCGCTTCTGCCTGATGGCCTCGTAGGTCAGGTAGGCGGTCATCATCTTGGTGAGCGACGCCGGCTCGACGCGCTCGTTCGGGTTCTGCGCCGCGATCACCTGAGCCGCGAGGAAGTCGTACAGCACCCACGACTTGGCGGCCAACGTCGGCGGCGGTGGCAGCGGCAGCGGTGACTGCTGTGCGACGGCGGCGGACACGACGAGAAAAGAGAAGAGCGCGAGGAGGAATCTCATTGCGGGAAATCTCGTGAGAAGCGCGGGGAAGGCGCGATTATACTGGAGCGCGGAATACAGTTTCCGCATCGGGTGGGCGCGACGAGAGAGAGTGGTCACTACGGCTAGCCGCCACGCCGAAAGCGGATGCCGTGCCACCTTGCTGCATGTGGGGCGCGGCCGCCCCGCCTCGAGGCAGGCAAGCCGGGGCGCGGCGCCGAGTCGCAGGACGACGGGCAGATGAAACCTTCGTGGATGCAGAGCCGAAGCCTGACAGCCCCGCGTCGGCGCGCAGCCGCAGACGCCTTATCGACCTTGGCTGCGTCCGCTGCGCTTAACCCGCCCCGACGGGACGCGTTAGCCTGCGCCGAAAGACGGATAGGCGGGCCCTAAAGCCCTGCGTCTGCGCGGAGCCCAGACGCTTTATCCGTCTTTTCCCAAGTGAATTCGGGTTCGTCGCGCCCGAAATGGCCGTAGGCCGCGGTCTTGCTGTAGATCGGCCGCAGCAGGTCGAGCGCCTGGATGATGCCCTTCGGACGCAGGTCGAAGTGCTTGCCGACGAGCTCGACGATCGTCTCGTCGCTGACCTTGCCGGTGCCGAAGGTGTTCGACCATCAGCGAGACCGGCTCGCGCGACGCCGATGGCGTAGGCCACCTGCACCTCGCAGCGGTCGGCAAGACCGGCGGCGACGACGTTCTTCGCGACGTAGCGGCCCGCGTACGCGCCGGAGCGGTCGACCTTCGACGGGTCCTTGCCGGAGAACGCGCCGCCGCCGTGCCGGGCGGCGCCGCCGTAGGTGTCGACGATGATCTTGCGGCCGGTGAGCCCGCAGTCGCCGTGCGGACCGCCGACCACGAAGCGTGCCGGTCGGATTGATGAGGTAGCGGATGTCGCCGCGCAGCATCTCCTTCGGGATCACCGGCTTGATGATCTCTTCGATCACCGCCTCGTGAGCTGGGCGTGCGAGACATCGGGGCCATGCTGGGTGGAGACGACGACGGTGTCGATCGCGACCGGCTTGCCGTCGAGGTAGCGCACCGTGAGCTGGCACTTGGCATCGGGGCGCAGCCACGGCAGGCGTCCGTCGCGCGCGCACTTCGGCCTGGCGCTGCATGATGCGGTGGGCGTAGTAGATCGGCAGCGGCATGAGCTGCGGCGTTTCGTTGCAGGCATAGCCGAACATCAGGCCCTGGTCGCCCGCACCCTGGTCGAGATCGATGCCCCTTGCCTTCGTCCACGCCCTGGGCGATGTCCGGCGACTGCCGGTTGATTGCGGTCAGGACCGCGCAGGACTTGTAGTCGAAGCCGATCTCGGAGTCGTCGTATCCGATGCTGGCGCACGACGTCGCGCGCGATCTCCATGTAGTTGATGTGCGCCTTCGTGGTGATCTCGCCCGAAATCACCACGAGGCCGGTGCTCACCAGGGTCTCGCAGGCCACGCGCCCGCGCGGGTCCTGGGCTAGAATCGCATCCAGAACACGCGTCGGAGATCTGGTCGGCGACCTTGTCGGGATGGCCTTCGGAGACGGATTCGGAAGTGAAAAGATATTCGCTCATCTGCTTTCTATTTCGGTGGCTGTCGAAAAAAATGGTTGCAGATCATAGCACAGGGGGTGCGGGGCGCGCCTGCCCCGGCGCAGTCGGCCGTCATCCACGGGCGACGTTGCCGTCCCGGCGCGACAGGCGGGGGCTGCGGTGAGCAAGGTCCCTGCGGCGGTTATCGGTGTAGGGTACCTGGGTGCTTTCCACGCGCAGAAATACGCGCTGCTCGACGATGCCGAGCTGGTCGGCGTGGTGGATACGAGTGCCGACCGCGCGCGGGAGGTCGCCGCGGCGATCGGTACGAAACCGTACACGGACTATCGGGATCTCTTGGGAGCGATCGACGTGGCCTCGATCGTCGTCCCGACCGAGCACCACCATCGCGTGGCGAAGGACTGCCTCGAAGCGGGCGTGCACATCCTGCTCGAGAAGCCGGTGACGGAGACGCTCGCTCAGGCGGAGGAGTTGATCGCGCTGGCCGAGCGCCACCGGCTCGTCTTCCAGGTCGGGCATCTGGAGCGGTTCAATCCGGCGGTGGTGGAAGTGCAGAGCCTGCTCGACCGGCCGCTCTTCTTCGAATCGCACCGGCTCTCCGTGTTCAAACCGCGCGGCACCGACGTGAACGTGGTGCTAGATCTCATGATTCACGACATCGACATCATCCTGAGCCTTACCCAGCAGGACATCCGCGAGCTTCGCGCGAGCGGCTATCCGGTCCTGACGGACGAGGTGGATATCGCGAACGCGCGGCTCGAGTTCGCGGACGGCTGCGTCGCCAACGTCACCGCGAGCCGGGTCAGTCAGAAGGCGATGCGGAAGATGCGCATCTTCCAGCACGACGCGTACTTCTCGGTCGACTTTCCCACCAGCAGCATCGACATCGCGCGGCGCAACGGGGCGGAGCGCGACGAGCAGGGATTTCCGCGGATCTCGCTAGAGACGCGCAAGACGGCGGAGAAGTCGGATGCGATCCTGGCGGAGATCCGCGCCTTCCTCGATTGCGTGCGCACCGGCGCGACGCCCGCGGTAACTGGCCGCGACGGCCGCCGGGCCTTGGAGGTCGCCCTGGAAATCAGCCGCGCCATCGGCGGCAGGCGGCGCTCAGGGGCTTGACGGAGCACGGCCGCTCGCAAACACTTTCACGCTTTTCCATTCGATCGCTCCCGTCCATGTCCATTCCGATGCTCGATCTCAAGGCCGAGTACGCGCTCTTCCGCGACGAGCTCCTGCGGCGCCTCGCGGATATGCTCGACTCGACGCAGTACATACTCGGGCCCAATGTTCAGGCGCTGGAGAAGGAGGTTGCCGCGCACGTCGGCGTGGGCTGCGCGGTAGGGTGCGCGTCGGGCACGGACGCGTTGCATCTCGCTTTGCGCGTGCTCGGCATCGGCCCGGGTGACGAGGTGATCACGTCACCGTTCACCTTCATCGGTACGGCCGAGGCGATCTCGTACATCGGCGCGGCACCGGTGTTCGTGGACATCCAGGCCGACACGTTCAACATCGATCCGGCCCAGATCGAGCAGGCGATCACGACCCGGACCAAGGCGGTGATGCCGGTGCATCTCTACGGACAGGCGGCGGACCTCGACGCGATCATCGAGCTCTGCCGGCACCACGGCCTGCGGCTGGTCGAGGACTGCGCGCAGTCCTGCGGCGCGCGTTACGGCGGGCGCATGACCGGCGCGTTCGGTGACTTCGGGTGCTTCTCGTTCTACCCGAGCAAGAATCTCGGCGCATACGGCGACGGCGGCATGGTGACCACCGACGACGAGGCGCTCGCCGCCGAGGTGCGTGTGTATCGGAACCACGGCAGCCGCGTGCGCTATCATCACCACGTGATCGGCTACAACAGCCGGCTCGACGAGATCCAGGCGGTGATCCTGCGGCTGAAGCTCAAGTATCTGGAGGCTTTTAATGCTCGCCGGCGGGCGATCGCGCACGCCTACAACGAGCGCCTTGCCGACTGCGTGGTCACGCCGGCCGAGGCGCCGGACTGCGTGCACGTTTATCACCAGTACACGATCCGTACTCCGCGGCGGGATGCCATCCAGCAAGCGCTCGGCGATGCCGGCATCGGATCGATGATCTACTATCCGGTGCCGCTGCACCGTCAGGAGGTCTACGCGGATCTCTGCCGTGGCGTGAGCCTGCCGGTGTCGGAAGCGGTGGCGCAGGAGGTGGTTTCGCTCCCCATCTTTCCGCAGATGACCCTCGATCAGGTGGACCGCGTGTGCGAGGTCGTCCGCGGAGCGGCGAGCTGAGCGCTTTGACCGCGCTCATTCATCCGACGGCTCTGGTCGATCCGGGGGTGGTACTCGGCAGCGACGTTGCCATCGGACCGTTCGCGATCGTCGAGCCGGACGTCACGATCGGTGACGGCTGCCGCATCGGCGCCCACGCCGTTATCCGCCGGTACACGACACTCGGTCCCCGGTGTCGCGTCGCGGAGCACGTTACGCTGGGGGGTGAGCCGCAGGACGTGAGCTTCACCGACCAAGTGAGTTATCTCGAGATCGGGGCCGACAATCTGATCCGCGAAGGGGTCACGATCCACCGTGCCACCACCGCCGGCGGCAGCACGCGCATCGGCAACGGCAATTTTCTGATGGTGAACTGCCACATCGCCCACGATTGCCAGGTCGGCGACCGGGTGATCATCGCGAACGGCGCGCTCCTGGCCGGCCACGTCGCGGTGGCGGATCGTGCGTTCATTTCGGGCAACGTGGTCATCCACCAGTTCACGCGCGTGGGGACCTTGGCGATGGTCGGCGGCCTGGCGCGCATCAGCCAGGACTGCCTGCCGTACATGATCACCGAGGGCTCGCCAGCGCGCGCCCGCGGGCTCAACCTCGTCGGACTCCGGCGCGCGGGCTTCACGGCGGAAACGCTGGGTGCCCTCAAGCAGGCGTTTCGCACCCTCTTTCGCGCCGGCCTGTCGCTGCGGGAGGCCCTGGCCGCCGTCGAAGCCGCGCCGTGCGCCGAAGTCAAGACGCTGGCGGCGTTCGTGCGCTCGTCGAAGCGGGGCTTTACGCACGGGAGCGCGTGAACCCAAGCGCGCGTCCGGAGCCCGGTCCCGGCAGGGCCTCGATGAAGATGCCATGTTGACGCGACTCGCCTTTGGCCTCCTCTGGCTATTGCATTTCCTGCCCCTCGGCGCGCTCGCCGCGGTCGGAAACTTCGGCGGCACGGTGGGCTATTACCTCGCGAGGTCGCGGCGGCGCATCGGGCGCGTCAATCTCGCGCTCTGCTTTCCGGACCTGCCGGGGCGCGAACGGGAGCAGCTCCTGAAGCGCCATTTCCGCGCGTTCGGCCGATCGGTGTTCGAGCGCGGCCTGATGTTCTGGGGTTCGAAGGCGCGCATCCAGGCCACGGTTCGCGTCGAAGGCATCGAGCACTATCAGGCGCTGAAGGGCAAGCCCCTCATCGTCTTCGCCCCGCACTTCGTCGGCGTCGACATGGCGGCGGCGCGGCTCGCGACCGAGTACCGCGCGTGCGGCATGTACGCGCGCCAGAGCAACAGCATCGCCGACGAGATGCTCGCGCGCGGCCGCAGCCGCTTCGGCAACGCGGTACTGTTCGCGCGGCAGCGAAGGCCTGCTGCCGGTGCTGCAGGCGATGAAGGAGGGCTTGCCGTTCCTGTATTCTCCCGACATGGACTTCGGCGCGCCCCACTCCGTCTTCGTTCCGTTCTTCGGTGTCGCCGCCGCCACCACCACCGGGCTTTCGGTCATCGCCCGCGTCACGCGCGCGCAGGTGCTGCCCCTCATCGTGGAGCAGCGGCCGGGCAGCGCCGGCTACGTTGCGCGGATGCTGCCGCCGCTCGCGGATTTCCCGAGTGCGGATCCCGAGGCCGACGCGCGCCGCATGAACGCGTTCATCGAGGCGCGCATCCTCGAGATGCCGGAGCAATACCACTGGCTGCACAAGCGCTTCAAGACACGCCCGCCCGGCGAACCGGATCCGTATGCGCGAGCAACACCCGCCGGCACGGACGCATGATGGAGCGCGTTCCCGAACCCGAGCTGATGAGCGAGCCGGCGCAGGCGCTCGCCTACGCGTCGGCCGACTTCAGCGAGCCGCACGAGGCGTTCGTCGCGCGCTTTCGCCGCTGCTTTCCCGAGTTTCATGGCGGGGCGGTACTCGATCTCGGCTGCGGATCCGCGGACGTGACGGTCCGCTTTGCGCGTTCTTACCCGGCGGCATCGATGGTCGGCGTGGACGGCGCGGCGGCGATGCTGGCGCTCGGTGGGCAGGCGGTTGCGGCGGCGGGGCTCGGCGGCCGCATACGATTGACGCAGGTGCGCTTGCCCGCAGTGCAGCTTCCCGGATCGCGCTACGATGCCGTGATCAGCAACAGCCTGCTGCATCATCTCGCCGACCCCGGCGTGCTCTGGGATGCGGTCCGGGCGGCAGCGCCAGGAGGGAGCCGTGTTCGTGATGGATTTGTTGCGCCCACCGTCCCGGGAAGCAGCGGCGGAGCTGTTGGCGCTGCACGCTGGCGACTCTCCGGACGTGCTGCGCCGCGATTTCTTCAATTCCCTGCTGGCGGCCTTTCGCCCGGACGAAGTGAGGTCGCAGCTCGCGGCGGCGGGGTTGCCGCGCATCCGGGTGGAGGCGGCGAGCGACCGGCACCTGATCGCGTATGGCCGGCTCACCGGGTAGGGAGCGTCGCCGCGGAGATGCCATGAGACTCGAGTTCACGAAGATGGAAGGACTGGGCAACGACTTCGTGGTGATCGATGCCACGGCGCAGCCGGTCGCGCTCACCCGCGAGCAGTTGCGTCTGCTGGCAGACCGGCATTTCGGTATCGGCTGTGACCAGATCCTGCAGGTGGAAGCGCCGCGCCGCGCCGACACGGACTTCTACTACCGCATCTTCAACGCCGACGGCGGCGAAGTGGGGCAGTGCGGGAACGGCGCCCGCTGCTTCGCGCGTTTCGTGCGCGACAAGGGGCTCACCACGAAGCGCGAGATCGGCGTCGAGACCCGCGAGGGCATCATCACGCCCCGCCTCGAGGACGATGGGCAGGTGACGGTCGACCTGGGTGCACCCGTGTTCGAGCCCGCGCGCGTGCCGTTTCTCGCCTCGGAGCAGGCGCTCACGTACCGGATTGCCCTCCCGGATCGAGAGGTGGAGATAAGCGTGCTGTCCCTGGGCAACCCGCACGCGGTGCAAGTCGTGGCGGATGTCGATGCCGCGCCGGTCGGCATCGAAGGCCCGCTGCTGGAGTGTCATCCGCTTTTTCCGGAACGGGTGAACGCGGGCTTCATGCAGGTGGTGGACCGCCACCACGTCCGCTTGCGGGTGTTCGAGCGGGGCGCGGGGGAAACACTCGCTTGCGGCACCGGTGCGTGCGCCGCCGTGGTGGCAGGCATTTCGCGAGGATTGGTCGACTCGCCGGTGCGAGTCGGCACGCGGGGCGGCGAGCTCGTCGTCGAATGGGCGGGCGAGCGCGCGCCGGTGCGGATGACCGGCCCGGCGCGCACCGTGTTCGAGGGCACCATCGCGCTCTGAGAGACTTCAAGCAGCCTCTCAAGTTAAGGGTGTAATTTGCTGTTTTACGTCGCAGTTTGCCCTCCTGTGTTACATTTCCATCCAAACCGCAGTCAAACGCCAGAGAGCATCGAATGAAGTCAGAACAGGTCGCAGCGTATCTCCAGGAGCACCCCGAGTTCTTCGAGGAATATGCGGACATGCTGGCCAACATCTACCTTCCGCATCCGCACGGCGGTCGCGCCATCCCGATCTCCGAGCGCCAGATCCTCAGCCTGCGGGAGAAGAACCGGGCGCTCGAATCGAAGTTGAAGGAACTGATCGAATTCGGCGAGGAGAACGACGCCATCGGCGAAAAGATGCACCGCCTGACGCTGGCGCTGGTGGCGGCGCGCGATGCGGAATCGGTGATCCAGTTGCTGTATTTCCATCTGCGCGAGGATTTCGCAGTGCCGCACACGGCGATCCGCCTGTGGCCCCAGTGGGACCATCCGCAAACGCCCATTTCGCGCGCGGTCAGCATGGCGTCGCGCGATTTCGCGGCCAGCCTGAGTGCGCCCTATTGCTGCGCCAAGGCAATGGTCGATCTACCGCCGACTGGTTCGGCGAGCAGGCGCCGATCTGCGTCGTACGCATACGTCGCGCTCAGAGGGCAGCGAGGTCGACGGCCTGCTGGCGATGGCGAGCGAGGATCCGCAGCGCTTTTATCCGGCAGATGGGCACGCTCTATCTGAAACGCCTCGGCGAGACGTCGCGGCCGCCACGCTGTTGCGTTACCGAGCGTGACGACGTGAGGCGAGAGGCGTGACGGGTGAGGCGGTAACGGCCAAACCCCCGTCGCTGCCGGACACCGCATCCGCAAAGCTGCTGGCGCGGTCTTCGCATCCCACCTCGCCAACGAGCGGCGGCTCAGTCCGCCCATACGCTGAAGGCTACGCCCGCGACGTGCGCTCGCTGCTTGATGGCTCGGCGCGGCGCGCCGCTCGCCGAAGCTGCAAATTCACCATGTGCGGCGGTTCCGTCGCGCAGTTGCGCGGCGGGCTCGACGGGCGCAGCCTTGCCCGCATGCTGTCGGCGTGGCGCGGTTTTTATCGCTACCTCGCGCGCGACCATGGTTCACCAGGCAATCCCTGCGCCGGACTGCGCGCGCCCAAGGCCGAAGAAATCGCTGCCGCACGCGCTTGTCGCCCGACGAAGCCGCGGCGCGCTGATGGCATGGCACGTCGACGACGCTGCGGACGCGCGACAAGGCGATATTCGAGCTCTTTTATTCGTCCGGGCTGCGTCTGTCGGAGCTGACGGGCCTCGCACCTCGGCGACGTCGATTTCAGCGACGGCACGGTGCGCGTGACCGGCAAGGGCGGCAAGACCCGTGTGGTGCCGGTCGGCACGGCCGGCGCTCGCCGCGCTTCGCGCGTGGCTGCAGCAGCGCGCAGCGCTGGTCGAGGAGCGGGAGCCGACGCGCTGTTCGTCAACCGCCGCCGGCCGGCGCTTACGCCGCGCACGATTCAAACCCGCATGAAACAGCTGGGCGCTGAAGCTCGGTCTCGCCGGCCGACGTGCACCCGCACATGCTGCGCCACTCGTTCGCCTCGCATGTGCTGCAGTCGAGCGGCGACCTGCGCGCGGTGCAGGAAATGCTCGGTCACGCCAGCATTTCGACCACGCAGGTATACACCCATCTCGATTTTCAGTACCTGGCGCAAGGTTTACGACGCGGCGCATCCGCGGGCGAAGCGGAAGGGCCCCTCCCACACATGACGAATGGCTTGCGCGTACAGCCGGCTGTCACGGGCACAGGGCTTGCTCTCGCTGGTGACGCCCTATGACAACGATGGAGGTTCAAGAAATGTCGCAGATCAGGAATCGCATTTTCACCGAGCGCGGCAGTTCGCGCGCATCCGCGCCGTTCGGCTGCAAGCCCGCGCCGGACGCGCCGGACCGCGCTGCCGCCCAGCCCACAGTCAGCTCACCGATCGCAAGACCGCGGGTGAGCGCGACGAAGTCGCTTCTAGCGTGGTGCTCGGCTATAACTGAATTGGCCCGGCGCCT